>NZ_JANCPR020000125.1 GCF_028657195.3 Streptomyces iconiensis | reverse complement strand
CACCAGCAGCGACGACGGCTCGTCCATCGACGCCCCGAAGGTCGAGGGCGAGGGGACGACGTTCATCTACGGCGGCAACCCGAACGGCGTGCGCGGCGAGTTCAAGTAGTCGGCATGGCGCTCGACTCCGAGCGCTGACCCGCTCTCCCCGCCCCTGGCTCTTCCCCTGACACGGCGCGGCCCCGGTGCTGTCACACCGGGGCCGCTTTTGGGCCGCCCCAACCCTGAGAGGAAGCACGACCCATGAGGTACATCGATGCTGTTCAAGCGATTGTTACCGCCGCTTGGTACGACCGCGAGCCGACCACTGCCCAACTGGCGGCCATCGAGCGGGAGATGCCCGCGATCACTGCTGACATCGAGTGGCTGGACGCGGTCATCACCACGCTGGACCGCACCCCGACCGAGCTGGACACCCGCCGCATCCGCCGGGCCCGGCGCCGCGCTCTGGACGCGCGCCGGGACCTGGCCAACCACTCCGCCCCTGACGCGGAGGTGGGCGCATGAGCCGCGAGGATGCCGCGCTGACGGCGGCGCACAACGAGGTCAAGTCCGAGCTGGCACGTACGGACACCAAGGCGTCGCTGCTGCTCGCCTTCAACGGCGCGCTGCTGGCCGGTGTCCTCACCGCAGCAACCAACATGCGCATGAACACCGCCGGCGTCGTGGTCGGCGCCGCCGGGACCGGGGTGCTGCTGGCGTCGGTGGCGCTGTTGCTGCTCACGGTCCGCCCGAACCTGAACGGCGGCGGTGGCTTCCCGCACTGGGCCACCCTCGCCCCCGACCAGCTGCGCGCGCACCTGGTCGCGGA
>NZ_JANCPR020000124.1 GCF_028657195.3 Streptomyces iconiensis | reverse complement strand
GCGTGTGGTGTGGAGTGCGGTGTCGAAGAGGTGGAGTGCTTCGTGGGTGGTGAGGGGGGTGATGCCGGTGCGGGTTATGCGGGTGAGGTCGGTGGTGGTGAGTTGTGCGGTCATGCCGTGGGGTTGTTGCCAGAGGCCCCAGGCGAGGGAGGTGGCGGGGAGTCCGAGGGTGTGGCGGTGTTGGGCGAGGGCGTCGAGGTAGGTGTTGGCGGCGGCGTAGTTGGCTTGGCCGGGTGTGCCGGTGATGCCGGTGATGGAGGAGAAGAGGATGAAGGCGTCGAGGGGGTGGTGGGTGGTGAGTTCGTGGAGGTGGTGTGCGGCGTCGGTTTTGGGGCGGAGGGTGGTGTCGATGCGGTCGGGGGTGAGGTCGGTGAGGAGGGCGTCGTCGAGGACGCCTGCGGTGTGGATGACTGCGGTGAGGGGGTGTTGGGTGGGGATGTGGGTGAGGAGGTTGGTGAGTTCTTGGCGGTTGGCGGTGTCGCAGGGGAGGAGGGTGGTGTGGGCGCCGAGTTGGGTGAGGTGGTGGGTGAGGGTGTCGGCGTGGGGTGCGTGGGGTCCTCGGCGGCTGGTGAGGAGGAGGTGGCGTATTCCGTGGTGGGTGATGAGGTGTTCGGCGATGAGTTGGCCGAGGGCTCCGGTGGCTCCGGTGATCAGTACGGTGCCGTTGGGGTTGAGGGGTGGTTGGGGTGGGGGGTTTCCGGTTTCGGTTCCGGTTCCGGTTTCGGGTGTGGGTGTGGGTGTGGGGGTGAGGCGGGGGAGGAGTATGTGGCCGTTGCGTAGGGCGAGTTGGGGTTCGTTGGTGTTGAGGGCGGTGTTGAGGGCGGTGT
>NZ_JANCPR020000123.1 GCF_028657195.3 Streptomyces iconiensis | reverse complement strand
TTCTTCCCGATGTCGTGCACATCCCCACGCACCGTGGCCAGCACGATCGTGCCCTTGCCGTCGTCGTCGGTCTTCTCCATGTGCGGCTCCAGATACGCCACCGCGGTCTTCATCACCTCGGCCGACTGCAGCACGAACGGCAACTGCATCTGCCCCGACCCGAACAACTCCCCCACAACCTTCATCCCGGCCAGCAGCGTGTCATTCACGATCGCCAGCGCAGGACGCGAACCCAGAGCCTCCTCCAGATCCGCCTCCAGACCATTACGCTCACCATCAATGATCCGCCGCTGCAAACGCTCGTCCAACGGCAGCGCGGCCAACTCCTCCGCCTTACCCGCCTTCATCGACTTCGCCGTCGCACCCTCGAACAGCTGCATGAGCTTCTGAAGCGGGTCGTAGCCCTCGGAGCGGCGGTCGTAGATGAGGTCCTCGGCGACCTTGACCTGCTCTTCTTCCAGCCGCGCGATGGGGAAGATCTTGCTCGCGTGCACGATCGCCGAATCCAGACCCGCCTTCACACACTCGTCCAGGAAGACGGAGTTGAGGACGATACGCGCCGCCGGATTCAACCCGAAGGAAATGTTGGACAGGCCCAGAGTCGTCTGCACGTCCGGGTGGAGCCGCTTCAGCTCGCGGATGGCCTCGATGGTGTGGAGGCCGTCCTTGCGGGACTCCTCCTGTCCGGTGCAGATGGTGAAGGTCAGGCAGTCGATGAGGATGTCCGACTCACGGATGCCGTAGTTGCCGGTCAGGTCAGCGATGAGCCGTTCGGCGATGGCGATCTTGTGCTCGACGCTGCGCGCCTGACCCTCCTCGTCGATGGTCAGCGCGATGAGCGCGGCGC
>NZ_JANCPR020000122.1 GCF_028657195.3 Streptomyces iconiensis | reverse complement strand
CCGGTCGCCGTGCACCTGGGCCCGGGCGCCGAGCAGGCCGCCACGGTCCTGGGTGAGTACGGCGCCACGCGTGTACTGGCCGCCGATGCGCCGGAGTTCGGCGACTACCTCGTCGTCCCGAAACTCGATGCGCTCCAGGCGGCCTGCGAGGCGGTCTCCCCGGTCGCCGTGCTGGTGCCCTCCTCCGCCGAGGGCAAGGAGATCGCGGGGCGGCTGGCGGTGCGGCTGGGCTCCGGCCTGATCACGGACGCGGTGGACGTGGAGGCCGGGGATGAAGGGCCGGTGGCCACGCAGTCGGTCTTCGCCGCGGCCTTCACCACCAAGTCGCGGATCACCACGGGGGTTCCGGTCATCACGGTCAAGGCGAACTCGGCGGCGCCGGAGGCCGCGCAGGCCGCCGGTAGCGTCGAGGAGCTGTCCTTCTCCCTGGACGGAGCGGCCTCGGGCGCGAAGGTCACCTCGCGTGCGGCGCGGGAGTCGACGGGCCGTCCGGAGCTGAGTGAGGCGGCGATCGTGGTCTCGGGTGGGCGCGGGGTCAACGGTGCGGAGAACTTCGGGCTGATCGAGGCGCTGGCCGACGCGCTGGGCGCCGCGGTGGGTGCCTCGCGTGCCGCGGTGGACGCGGGCTGGTACCCGCACGCGCACCAGGTGGGCCAGACGGGCAAGTCGGTCTCACCGCAGCTGTACGTCGCTGCGGGCATCTCGGGAGCGATCCAGCACCGGGCGGGAATGCAGACCTCCAAGACGATCGTGGCGATCAACAAGGACGCCGAGGCCCCCATCTTCGACCTCGTCGACTACGGCATCGTCGGCGACCTCTTCGACGTCGTCCCCCAACTCACCGACGACATCAACACCCGCAAAGCCTGAAC
>NZ_JANCPR020000121.1 GCF_028657195.3 Streptomyces iconiensis | reverse complement strand
TCCCACCCAACGGCCGCTTGTCCACAGCGCCGATCGGTTTGCCGTTCTCGTCCACGGGCCGGTCATCCTCGCTGAGCGCGGGACACATGAACGCCACCTGCGCCTCGTCCACCAGCAGGATCAGCGGCCGGAACGTCGTGCCGGCCGGGGCCATGATGCGGCGCTCCATCTCGGCAACACCCTCTTCGAGCATGTCCACGACCTGCGCGACGTGCTCATCGGTCGGCCCCTCGATCAGGACACTGGCAATGCCCTCGAACGGCTTCCAGTCCCCGACGCCCTTCAGGTCCCCGATGCGGAATTCCACGCTGCGATCCAGAGCCAGCCACAGCGCCAGCGCCCGCAGCGCGGCGGTCTTGCCCTGATTGGACAGGCCCGTGATGAGCATGTGCCGCTGGAAGAGACTGATCAAAGCGGCATCCCCGCGCAGGTCCTGGCCCCACGGGGCACGGCCGCCCTTGTAATCCCCGACCGCTTCCACGTCGGTGACCAGCGGTGAGGGGCCGATCGGCTCGTCCAGCGCGCCGGAGTCGGCCACCCACAGCCGCACGGTACGGGCGGCTTCGGGGATGGTGATGAACACCTCGTGTTCATGCCGGGCCAGGTTCTCCGCCAGCTTGCGGCGCCGCTGCTGGACCTCGTTGGTGGAGACCCCGGACGGCAGGGTGACATCCACCTCCACGCCGCAGCCCGCGATCCGGATCGGACCGAGCATGCCGGCGCCGGCGTCCTCCATCTCCTTGATGGCCCCGCGCAGCGGTGCGATACCCAGGTTGCGCAGGGCCTGGACCACGATAGACGGGGTGATCGGCTCCCCTTCGCTGCTGCGCTCGTTGGCCGGGAGTGCCCAGGCGGGTGCGGCGCTGCGGGCGCGGCCGATGTTCCACAGCGTCAGCAGCACCAGCCACGGCGCCACAACCTTGCCCGCACCCCACACCACCGAGGCGATGACC
>NZ_JANCPR020000120.1 GCF_028657195.3 Streptomyces iconiensis | reverse complement strand
CTAGGGCTTGTATTTGGTCGTGATCAATGTGCGGGATTCGCCCTCCTGGCGAGGGCGGCTCCGGTAGTCAGGGATGTATGACGCGTGCGCAACTGAGCGATGAGGAGTGGGAGTACGTCGAGCCGTACCTGCCGATCGGCGAGTACGGGCCGTATCCCGCCAGGCTGCGGCAGCAGTTCGAGGGCGTGATCTGGAAGTTCCGTTCAGGGGCGCAGTGGCGGGAGATGCCGGCTGAGTTCGGCGCCTGGTCCACCGTGCACAACCGCTTCCGGAAGTGGCGTGATTCCGGGATCTTCACGGCTCTGCTGGAGGGCTTGATCGGCGAGGCCGCCGAGCGGGACAGGGTGGACATGTCGCTGGTCAGTGTGGATTCCACCACCGTCCGCGCCCACCACGATGCGGCCGGGATGCCCGTGGACGAGGAGGTCCTGACCGCTTTGGAGAAGGCCGCTGCCGAGCAGGAGAAGGCCCGGCAAAAGGGGGCGGCCCGGAAGGACAAGACGGACACGACGCTGACCCCGCCCGCGAAGAGCGAAGGCGCATCCGGCGCCGTCGCCGGGTCCGGCTGACAGCTGCCCTGCTGGGGCGCTCACGGGGCGGCCGGACCAGCAAGGTCCACCTCGCGGCTGACCGCTGCTGCCGCCCGCTCGCAATCGTCCTGACCGCCGGGCAGGCGGCCGACAGCCCTCAGTTCATCCCAGTACTGAACAAGGTCCGGGTCCGCGGCCCCGTGGGGCGTCCGCGCACGCACCCTGACGCGGTCGCGGGCGACAAGGCGTACTCCTCCCGCGGCAACCGCGCCTACCTGCGCAGACGCCAGATCAAGGCGGTCATCCCGGAGAAGAAGGACCAGGCTGCCAACCGGAAGAAGAAGGGCCGCCGGGGCGGTCGCCCCGTCACCCACGACGCCGGGTTGTACAAGGAGCGCAACACCGTCGAGCGCCTGATCAACAAACTCAAGGCATGGCGCGGCATCGCCACCCGCTTCGACAAGAAGCCCGA
>NZ_JANCPR020000012.1 GCF_028657195.3 Streptomyces iconiensis | reverse complement strand
CCTACCGGGAGTATCTGGAGCTGCACGGGCTGTCGGTGCAGCTGGCCGAGGCGATGGCGGAGTTCTGGCACGCGCGGGTGCGCTCGGAGCTGGGGTATGCGGGAGAGGATCCCCAGCAGATGGCGGGCATGTTCGATCTGGCCTACCGCGGGGCGCGGTTCTCGCTGGGTTACGGGGCGTGTCCGAACCTGGAGGACCGGGCGAAGATCGCCGAGCTGCTGGAGCCCACCCGTATCGGGGTCGAGCTGTCCGAGGAGTTCCAGCTCCACCCCGAACAGTCCACCGACGCCATCGTCATCCACCACCCCGAAGCCAAATACTTCAACGCACGCTGAAACAGGGAGAGTTGAGGTCGTCCGGACCACGGCGAGTTGAGGCCGTCGGTAGAGAGGGTGTGAACGGGTGAGCCTGCCCGTCACTCACCGGCGGGGTCGTCGCAAGAGGGAGCCACTCCCACGCACCATCCCTGTTGCGACGCTCGCCCCCGCCGACCCAGGGGGTGAGGGGCAGGCTTGTCCTTCGCTGCGCACTGTCCCGCGCCCGCCTCGGAGCGCGGTGGCGCCCAGCTCATGCACGGCGGACGGGTGTCGCACCCCGACACCACCGGTACACAACCCGTCGGGCCTTCAGCGGTCCCCGCCACCGGGCAGTTGTTCACCCCGACAGGGCGCCAACCCGCGCCGGTGCCGCGCGCCCTGGAGACCGCCGAGGTGCCGGGACAGGCCCAGTCGTACGCACAGGCGGCCCGCCGTGCCATCGACGCCGGTTTCGACGGTGTCGAACTGCACGGTGCCAACGGCTACTTGATCTCGCAGTTCCTCTCGACGAACGCCAACCTGCGTACGGACCGCTACGGAGGCTCGGTGGCCAACCGCATCCGGTTCGCCGTCGAGGCGGTGTCGGCGACCGTCGAGGCCGTCGGTGCGGCCAGGACCGGCATCCGCCTCTCGCCGGGCGGCGGGTTCTGGGGCGTGGAGGAGACCGACGCACCCGAGCTCAACGCGGCGTTGCTGGCCGAACTGGCCCGCCTGGAGGTGGCCTACGTCCATCTCGAAGCCACCGTCGACGAAGACGTACTGGTCGGCCTGCGCCGCACGTGGCCCGGCACCCTCATCATGAACCCGGTGTTTCCGATGGGACCGAAGCAGACCGATCGGTCCGACGCCGACCACTGGCTCGGACTGGGCGCCGACCTCATCAGCTTCGGCCGCGCCTTCCTAGCCAACCCCGACCTGGTAGAGCGCCTGCGCACCGAAGTGCCGCTAGCCCCCGTGGACGAGACCACGTACTACCAGGGCGCCGACACGGGCTACCTGACCTACCCCACCTACCAGCACACAGCTTGAACCCCGACACCCAGGAGCCCCCGCGCCCCACAGACACGCCCCACAGACGCGCCCCAAAGGGGCGCGGGGAACTGCGCGACCAGCCACGATGGCGCCGCAGATGACCCACGGTCCGTGGCATTTCCGGCGTGGTGGAGTCGGGCCAGGGGTCCGCCGGTGGCAATGGGGCCGGTGGCGCGGCGCGGTGGGGCGTGCCCCGAAGGGGCGCGGGGAACTGCGCGACCAGCCACGATGGCGCCGCAGATGACCCACGGTCCGTGGCGCTTCCGGCGTGGTGGAGTCGGGCCAGGGGTCCGCCGGCGGCAATGGGGCCGGTGGCGCGGCGCGGTGGGCGCGAGCCCGAAGGGGCGCGGGGAACTGCGCGACCAGCCACAACGGCGCCGCAGACGACCACGCCGCGGCACTCCAGCGAAGCGCTCAGCTCCCGAGCCGAGCCGGAAAGCCACCGGTGGCGACGGGGCCCCAGCGGTGCGGTGTCACCCGGATCAGGGACTTGCACTGCTTGAGCATGGCCGAGCGGTACTCGTCCCAGTCCGGGTGTTCGCCGGAGATGGCGCGGTAGTACTCCACCAGCGGCTCGACGGAGTCGGGCACGTCGATGACCTCGGCCTCCCCGTCGACCTGCACCCAGGGGCCGTTCCACTCGTCGGACAGGACGAGGACGCTCACCTGCGGGTCACGGCGCGCGTTGTGCGTCTTGGCGCGCTCCGGATAGGTCGAGATCACGATCCGGCCCGACGCGTCCACCCCGCACGTCAGCGGCGAAGCCTGCGGTGCGCCGTCCTCGCGCCGCGTCAGCAGGATGGCCCGGTGCCGTGGCCTTACGAAGTCCAGCAGGTCGGTGAGACCGACACGGGTGTTGGTGGCGATCGAAGGACTCATAGGCCGAACGTACGCCATCACGCGCGTCCGAGGAGCTGTTCCGCGCGGTCCCGGGGGACGCCCCGTCTCCTCGGTACGGGCGGTGAGGACACGGCCGCCGCCGGGACCCCGGTGGGCAACTCCGGGACCGGGGGGCAACCCCGGGACCACGGGCAACGACCACAACCTCCCGCTCGCGCCGTACGCAGAGTTCTTCGGCCTCCGTGTCACGGAAGAGGGGGCCGATCCGGTCGTAAGGGCATAGGCCCACGACGACAGTGGAGGCGGACCGGCATGAGCGCGACATACGGACAACCGGAAGGCACGGCGCGGAGCACAGGACTGGGCAGAGGTCTGCCCGTCACGGTGGCCCTCCTGGTGGGGGTCGGCACGCTGGTGGCCGGGGTGTGGTCGCTCGGCTGGCCCGCCTCCTTCGCCGAGGCCGTCGACTTCCCCGCCCATGAGCACTTCCTGCACGACGTGGGCGCCTTCCAGATCGGCCTCGGCGTCGGCGCGCTGCTCGCCTGCGTCTGGTACGACGCGCTGGCAACGGTCCTCGCCGGGCTCCTTGTCGCCAACGGCGTCCACACCGTCAACCACGCCCTCGACCTCGACCACGGCGGCCAGCCCTGGCACATCGCCGCGCTCGCCGTCGCCACGGCCCTCATCGCGGCTGCGCTCCTCCTGCGGCAGCGCGGCCTCGGCTGGACCTCCGGAGGAGTGAGTGCGGCCACCCGCCCCGAACTCACGCCCTACGTACGGCAGAAGACGGTACTGCTCACCACCTACCGCAAGGACGGCACGCCAGGAGACTCACCCGTCAGCATCGCCGTCGACGGGGACCACGCCTACGTACGCAGCTTCAGGAACGCCATCAAGACCCGCCGCCTGCGCCGCACCCCGCAGGCCCGCGTCGCGCCCTGCACCACACGCGGCAGAAGCCCCGGCGCCGCGCTGGACGTCCGGCTGGCGCTCCTGGAGCCCGGCGGGCCCGAGGACAGGCACGCGGCGCGGATGCTGGGCACCAAGTACCCGCTACTCCACCGGGTTCTCGTTCCGTTCCTGCACAAGGTGCTGCTGCGCCGGAAGGCCGGCGGTACCGTCCACTTCCGCGTCACGGTCGCCCCTCGGGGGCACGGCACGCCATGAGGCCAGGGCGCCGACGCCGACCGCGGCGACCATCAGAGCCAGTCGCGGCTCACCCTCCACGACGACGTCGTGGATGGCCCCGGCCGTCAGCATCACCCCCGCGAAGATCAGCAGGACACGCCGGACCCGGCTCACGCGGTCGTCGTGCCGGGGTGTGCGGCCCACGGGGAGGGCCGCGGCGGGCAGACAGACGAGTGCCGCGGTCATCACGGCAGCACACCCCAGGAGCACGGCCGGCCACAGGCCGTCCTCGTTGTAGGCGGTGACGGCCGAGGCGGCCATCAGCACGGCGGCTGCGGCGTAGAGCAGACGGGACTGCAGCACACGGGACCGCGGCACACGGGACGGCACAGGCATGTGGGCTCCGAAGGAAGAGGAAAGGAGGAAGAGAGAAGGACGAACGCGCGGCCCGCCAGGTGCCGCTCACGTGTCGCACTCCAGGACCGACCCGCACACCCCGCACCGCGCGCGGACGCGCCCCCGTACCGGGACGCGGAGGCGCTGCCAGCAGGTGGGGCAGGCGAAGGAGACGCGGAGCGGGGAGTTGTGCTCGAACGTGTAGTCCCCGTTGCCCAGCGGAGGCGAGCCGGGGGAGAGGTGGGTCTGCGCGTATCGGCGGTCCTTGGCGTACCGGCGTCTGCCCGCCCAGTGCGAGCCGGCGAGCGGCGGGCGTTCCTCGTCGCGGTCGGCCAGCGCACTGCCGCGCACGTACGCCTCGTACGCCTGGGGGCTGGTGAACCAGATCGCCGGGTCCTCACCGAAGAGCCGCGCCCGCTTGGCGAGGACATAGCCGTACTCCTCGGGGGTGAGATAGCCCAGCTTCTGCGAGGAGAGCGAGTCCTGCCGGAACGCGTCCAGCAGCAGCCAGCCGGCGCCGAGATACGCGGTCGCGGTGTCCGTGAGGATCTCGTTGTCCCTGGTCCCGGCGAACCCGAGCCCGAGACGGTGCAGATAGACGTGCATCACCTCGTGCGCGAGTGCGGCGCCGATGTCGCGGCGGTGCGTCTTGAACCGCTCGTTCAGCTCCACGAAGTACTCGGGCCCCGCCGCCAGTTCGACCCTGGCCGCGTGGGTCATCTCGCGGAAGCTGACGATCACCCGTGCCTCCGGCAGCCGCAGATGCTGCACCATGACCCGCGCCACGCGCTGCACACCCGGATAGAGATCGTCCGCGTCGGCGAACGCCACGTCCCCGGCCGCGACACTCGCGTCGAAGGTACGGACGGTGTCGGGCGACACCCGTCTGTAGAGCGCGGTGATCGCCTCCCGCACCGTCTCCACATGCGGGAACCCGCGCTCCACGGGGTCCGTTTCCGCAACCCCCATCTCTCACCCCCAGGCACGCTCCTGTACAGCCACGATAACCCCGGCGCGGTGCCGGAGGAGGGTACGGAGGCACACCCGGCAGGCGGGGCCGGCGGGGGGAAGTCCAACAACAGCGTGCGCTTGTCCATGGGCATGTACGCGCCCCCTCACCCAAGGTGGGCGCCGACGGCCGAGTGGAGGGGACGGGTTCATGGGTGCGATGAGCGGCGTGGGACGAAGGGCCGTGGTGGCGGGCGGCACGCTCGCGGGAGTCGGTGCCGTACTGGGCGCCGGCACCCTCACGGGAACGGCGAACGGGGCCGAGCCGCGAAGAGCCGGAGCCGCAGGAGCTGCCGGGGCCGCCGGGGATACGGCGACGCTGCGCACGGCGGCGCTCGACGTCACCGTCGACACCCGCTTCCCCCGCATCCTCGCGTACACCGACCGCGGGACCGGCAAGAAGCTGCACGGCCAGGAAGAGGCCGTCGACACGCTCCAGATCGACGGGAAGCCGCACAAGCCCCGGGTCACCAGCGAGCCCCCGGCCGAGGGCGGCGACCGCATCACCTACACCCTCGCCCTCGACACCGGTACCGAGATCGCGGTCGAGATCAAGGCCGAGGGCCACCAGGTGCACTGGCAGGTCACCGGCATCAACGAGAGCGGCGGCGGACCCGTCGGTACGCTCCAGATCCCCGGCCTCGCCTTCCTCTCCGTACGCAGCGACCAGCCCGAGGCCACCCTCTACGCGGCACGTGTGGAGATCGACAAGGCGAAGAGCGGCGACACCCTGGTCGAGGTCAAGGACTCGACGGAGCCCGACCCCAAGCCCCTCGGCTGCGCCTACGCCGTCGTCTCCACCCGCGATCTGGCCGCCGCGATCGAGACGAACACCGTCTACGACAAGCCCTCCGAGACCGAGGGCGCCGGCTGGGACAACGGCCGCTTCTGGCGGCAGACCGTCGCCACCGGTGGCCGCACCACCGCCCGTCTCACCTGCGGCCAGTGGACCCACCGCGCGGCCACCGCTGCCAAGGACCAGACCGAGCCGCTCCCGTACGTCACCGTCGTGGTCACCCGCGACCGCAACGGCGACGGCACCGTCGACTGGCAGGACGCGGCGATCGCGCTGCGCGACATCATGGTCAAGCCCCTCGGCGCCGACGAGCAGCATCTGCGCGTCGTCCCGCACATCCCGTTCAACTTCGCCAGCCAGGCGACCAACCCGTTCCTCAGCATCCTCGACCAGGTCAAGCGCATCCACCTGGCCACCGACGGGCTGCGCCAGTTCGCGCTGCTGAAGGGCTACCAGTCCGAGGGCCACGACTCGGCGCACCCCGACTACGCGGGCAACTACAACAAGCGCGCCGGCGGCCTCGCCGACATGAACACGCTGCTGGCACGCGGCAAGAAGTGGAACGCCGACTTCGCCGTGCACGTCAACGCCACCGAGTCCTACCCCGTGGCCAACGCCTTCTCCGAGAAGCTCGTCGACAAGAAGAACGAGCAGTGGGACTGGCTCGACCAGTCCTACCGCATCGACCAGCGCCGCGACCTGGTCTCCGGCGACATCGTCAAGCGCTTCCAGGACCTGCGCGACGACGCCGACGGCGGGCTCAACTCCCTCTACATCGACGTCTTCCGCGAGTCGGGCTGGACCTCCGACCGCCTCCAGCGCGCCTTCCGCGAGCAGGGCTGGCACGTGACCTCCGAGTGGGGCCACGGCTTCGAACGTTCCTCGATCTGGTCCCACTGGGCCACCGAGACCGACTACGGCGGCGACGGCTCGCGCGGCATCAACTCCCGCCTCATCCGCTTCGTGCGCAACCACCAAAAGGACGTCTTCGCCGACAAGTGGCCCACCCTGCTGGGCATCCCGCGCATGGGCAACTTCGCCGGATGGGTCGGCAAGAACGACTGGAACGCCTTCTACGAGCTGATCTGGACCCACAGCCTGCCCGCCAAGTACCTCCAGGCCAGGCCCATCAGCACCTGGACGGAACACGAGATCACCTTCGAGGGCGAGACCCGCACCTCCGTCACCGACGAGGGCGGCAAGCGCCGTATCACCACCGACGGAAGGCCCGTCTACGACGACGGCGTCTACCTCCTGCCGTGGGAGCCCCGCGAGGCCAGGAACCCCGCCAAGCTCTACCACTACAACCCCCGGGGCGGACGCACCACATGGCGCCTGCCCGCCGGCTGGTCCGGCGCCCGCACCGTGTACGCGTACCCCCTCACCGACCAGGGCAGGGGCAAGGCCGTCCGGGTCGGCGTCAGCGGCGGCGAGGTCACCCTGACCGCCGAGGCCAACCAGCCCTACGTCGTCCACCGACGCCCCGCACCGCCCCAGCCCGACCCGCACTGGGGCGAGGGCACACCCCTCACCGACCCCGGCTTCTTCTCCGGCACCCTCAAGGGCTGGACCGTCAAGGCCACCGGGGGTGCTGCCACCGTCGAGCGCAGCAAGCTCGGCGACCACGAACTCGTCCTCGCCGCGGGCGCCGCCGCCTCCGTCAGCCAGCGCCTCAGCCGCCTCAAGCCCGGCACCTACGCCGCCTCCGTCCAGGTCGAGGTCGGCGCCAAGGCGGGCGACAAACGGCGTGCCGCACTCACCGTCCGCACCTCCGACGGCGTCAGGGCGGAGAACTGGACGGAGACCTCGACCGCCACCAACTACGTGGCCTCCGACCTCAAGCACGGCACCCGCTTCCAGCGGATGACCACCTGGTTCACCGTGCCCCAGAGCGGCGGACCCGCCACCCTCACTCTCAGCGCCGGCGCCGGGAACACCCCCGTCCGCTTCGACCACGTACGGGTCGTCGCCGCCACCCGTCCCGCCCGGCGCGACACCCCCGGCACCCCCGGCCCCCTCGTCCACGAGGACTTCCAGCACGTGCCCCAGGGCTGGGGCCCCTTCGTCAAGGGCGACGCGGGCGGCGCCGTCGACCCCCGCACCCACATCGCCCAGCGGCACGCGCCCTACACCCAGCGCGGCTGGAACGGTAAGGCCGTCGACGACGTCATCGACGGCACCGAATCCCTCAAGTCACGTGGCGAGAACACCGGCCTCGTCTACCGCACCGTGCCGCACACCGTCCGCTTCGTACCCGGCAAGAAGTACACGGTCTCCTTCCGCTACGAGAACGAGAAGGCCGGCCAGTACGCGTGGATCACCGGAGCCGACGCTCCCGGCTCCCGCGAACTGAAACGCGAGCCACTGCCCGTGGCGACCGAACCCACGGAACTCTCCTACGAGTTCACCGCACCCCGCGACGGCGAGGCATGGGTAGGGCTGCGCAAGGTGGGCGGCGACGGCAAGGCGGAGTTCGTCCTGGACGCCTTCACGGTTACCCAGCTGGACTGATGTCCGTACGCTGCTCTTCTCGAAGATCTGTGACTCGGGAGGAGCAGCGCGATGGGCGAGGCAGTGCTGGGCAAGCCGTCTGTCGGACGGCAGGTTTCCCGCGCACGCGGGGACGGCCCCCGTACCTGGATGCGGTACTTCACGCCGGGGCCCGTCCACCACCGCCTCGGGCTGGTCTGCCTGGGCGTCGGCATGCAGTACGGCCCGCTGCCCACCGTCGGACCACGCGTCCTGGACCACCATGTCGCCGTCGTCATCAGCGGGGGCCGGGGCTGGTGCGTCTACCCCGACGACCCCGAAGGGCGCCGGTACGAGGTGGTGGCCCCCGCACTCCTGTGGATCACCCCCGGCGTACCGCACCACTTCGGGGCCGACCCCGACGAGGGCTGGGACGAGAGCTTCGTCGACTTCACGGGCTCAGCCGTGACCGCCTACACCGAACTGGGCTGCATCGAACCGGGCCGCGCCCTCGTACCCCTCACCGACGCGGGCCCCGCACGCGCCGCCATCGCCCGCATCACGCGCGCCGCACGCCCCGGCAACCCGCTCCTGGAGGTCGAGGCCGCAGCGGCCGTCCACGAACTCCTCGTCGCCCTGCGCCGCGCACGCGCCGACACCACGGCCGACGGCGCCCCCGTCCTCGAAGCGCTGGCCCGCGACGCGTTCCTCCCCCTCTCCGTCGCCGAACACGCGGCACGCCACGGCATGACGGCCGCCGAACTCCGCACCGCTGTACGGCGCAGTGCCGGATGCAGCCCCAAGGACTACGTCCTCGGCATCCGCCTGGGCCACGCCAAGGAACTCCTCGCCGCGACCGATCTCCCCGTCTCCACCGTCGCCCGCCGCGTCGGCTACGACGACCCCGCGTACTTCTCCCGCCTCTTCACCCGCCGCGTCGGCACACCCCCCATCCACTTCCGCGCCCAACAGTCCCGCACCGTCCCCGGCGGCTACACCCCCCACATCCCCGACCCCAACAACCCCCCCATGCTCACCTGACCTCGCGACCAGCCACCCACCAACCCCCACCCCAATGCCGCTTCGCCGACTCGACGGAGGCGCCAGTCCCCTTTTTTCCCGCCGCGACGGCGAGCAACGGGAGCGGCGTGGTCCGGCGGTGCCGTACGACCCTCCCGGGTCGTGCTTCTACACCCGTGAGACAGAGCGCCTGCCTCGGCCACCCCTCCCCGTGCCCGTTGCGAGGGGGGCGGCAGCCCCCTTTCCCGTGGAGACGGCGGCAGCCCTCTTTCCCGCCGCGACGGCGAGCAACGGGAGCGGCGTGGTCCGGCGGTGCCGTGCGACCCTCCCGGGTCGTGCTTCTACGCCCGTGAGACAGAGGGCCTGCCTCGGCCACCCCTCCCCGTGTCCGTTGCGAGGGGGGCGGCAGCCCTAACCCCGCCGCGGCGGCGAGCAACGGGAGCGGCGTGGCCCGGCGGTGCCGTACGACCCGGGGGGTGAGGTGCGGGGGAGCCGGCCGCGGCTTGGCACCGCCGGTGACCGTCGCGTTGGTTGCGCGCCGTCGCGGCGGGAACAAGGGCGAGCCCCACCACGAGGCGGCAGGGCTCACCGCGAGGTGACGGCGCTGAGGCGACGCCCGATGCGGTCGACATCGAAACGTTCAGCCGAGGGAAGCGGGGCTCCCACAGACGCACGGGCGGCGTTGCCCTCCGCAAGGAGCACCGCGGCGGCGGCAAGGTCGCCGAGGCACGACCGGGCGCCGGCGAGCCCCTCCAGCGCGAGGGCGATTCCGCGCGGGTCGCCCACACGGCGCGCGACGGCGAGCCCCTCCGTGTGCAGGGCCAGCGCCAGCGAACCCGCTCCGCGCTGCTCGGCCGCGAACCCGAGTTCGGCGAGCAACAGCGCCGTGCCCGGATCGAAGCCCGCACGCCGGTGCCACTCCAGCATGCGCCGCAGATACCGCTCGGCCGTATCGAGGTCGCCGGCCCGCCGCGCGGTGAGTCCGAGGCCGATTTCGGCATGCACTTCGCCGGTCGTATGGCCCTGGCGAACGCCCACTCCTCCAGCGCCGCCAGCCGCTCCTCCTCCAGCCGCACCGCCGCAGCCCGTACGGACTCCTCGTCGGGAACGTCCTCGTAGGCTCCGCCGCGCCACAGTGCGAGCGCCTCACCGTAGAGCGCGGCTCGCTCAGTGGCGCCGCGTCCGGCGCGGGCACGCGCCGTCAACTGCCGGAAGGCGCCCGCGTCGACGGCCCCCGGCTCCGCGCCCAGCACATAACCCGACGCCTGCCGTACGAGCAGCTCCCGCGCTCCGGGTGCGCCCCGCTCCAGGGTGCGGCGGAGCTGGGAGACCTTCGTCTGCAGGGAGTTGGCGGGGTTCGCTGGCAGCCGCGCACCCCACAGCGCCTCGGCGAGCGTGTCGTCCCGCACGACGCGCCCCTCGGCCACGAGCAGCCGGCCCAACAGCGCGCGCACCTCGGGTTCGGGCACGGGCACGCCCACCCCGTCATCGGTCCGCACCTCCAGCGGGCCCAGCACCCCAAATCGCATGCGGCAACGGTAACCGCGCCCACCGACAGTGCCCCGTGCGCGGCCAACAGCGCCCCGTGCGCAGGCCGTCAGCTTTCCGTGCGAGCCGGCAGGCACCGTACGGCCATGAACCAGAAGCACACAGCACAGCCCCCCACCCGCTCCACCACAGAGCACACAGAGACCACAGTGCACGTAGAGCCCGTAAGGAACACAGAGACCACAGCTACAGCGGCCCCGAGGCCGTACTCGAAGCGCACGGCACGACCCTCGACGCGCTCGCGGGCACCCGGACCCACCTCGGCGAGGACCCGGGCCGCGCCGCCGCCTACGACGTGGCGCTGCTCGACTTCTTCTGGACGTCGGTGAGCGGCTTCGCGCACTCCCTCGCGCTCGCCAGGAGCGAGCACATCGAGGCCCGCGAACTGGCGCCCTTCGCACACGGCATCTCGTCGATCCTCCCGATGATGATCGACGACTTCGCCGAGCGCGTCGACAAGGGCGAACACGGGCAGCCCAGCTCCGAACTGCTCTCCGCTTCCACCGCCATGCGCCACATCGCCCACACCGCACAGGCCAACGGCCTCGACACCGGCGTACTGCAAGCCGCCAGAACCGTCGTAGACCGCGCCGTCACCGCAGGCCACGGCCCCAAGGACCTGTCCTACCTGGCGACGGTCCAGGGCGCCTCCCGGGGAGAGGCGGGGCAGGAGGCGGGAGATCACACAGCCGGTTAGGCTCGTGCGATGACCAGCAGGGAGAGCGACGCGACGCCGTCCACCGACGACTCCGTACGGGCGGAACTGGGGGCGCTGCGTGACAGCATCGACAACATCGACGCCGCTGTGGTGCACATGCTCGCCGAGCGCTTCAAGTGCACCCAGCGCGTCGGCCGTCTCAAGGCCGACCACCAACTCCCCCCGGCCGACCCGGCCCGCGAGGCCCGCCAGATCGCCCGCCTCCGCGAACTCGCCCACGACGCCAAACTGGACCCGGCCTTCGCGGAGAAGCTCCTCAACTTCATCATCGCCGAAGTGATCCGCCACCACGAACAGATCGCCAGCGACTCCCTGCCCCCCGACGAGCCCCCGGGCGCCGGCGTCCGCTAGGAGCGCGACAGGCAATGCCCCCGTTGCCGGTGGATCGGTCCGCACTGTCGGCGGATCACCGGCACATGCGGGCACGTTGAGCCCGCCCCCCGACCCACCCACCGCGCGTCAAGTGTCAGTGCCTACTGCCATGCTGCAGGCATGAACAGCCACAGCACCGCCGCCGATTACGGGTGGCTCGAAGAGCGGTACCAGCCCCTCATGGAGGCGTACTGCATCACGCTCGTCCAAGGACTCTCCCCCGAGGCACTGCTCAAGGCTCTGGGAGCCGAGCCCGTCGAGCGGATAACAGGCGTGGCTGAGCTGAGAGAGCCGGCCGAGGGCGACCCGTGGAACATGACCGAGTCTTTCGTAGCGATAGCCCCCGTCGGCGACTGGTCGCTGATGGTCGAGTACAACGGCTGCGTGGGCATCGACGGCACGATGATGCTTCCCATTTCGCGCGGCCGGGTGGCGGTCTCCCACTTCTTGAACATCAACGCGGTCGACTACTTCTCCTGGTACGAGGACGGTGCCGTCCGCCTGACTTTCGCACCGCTCTTTCCTCACCACCGAGACGGCAGCCATCCGGACGAACTGCTCACCGCGATGCGGGAGTCGGGCTTCGACCTCAGTGGTGGGGAGGACGCGAGCTTCGACGGACACACCGAAGCGGCCTTCGCCCTCGCCGAGCGCATCACGGGCGTGCACCTGACCCCAGAGCTTTTCGACTCCGCCGAGTTCGTCTGCGGTCGTGTGCCGGTGCCCTCCCGGAGACCGGGCCCGAGCCCGGCCGGATGAGCAGCCGAGCTCAGCCCGATCGCTGGTGATCCTCGGCCGGGAGGCGCGTCCGCGTACGGGGCGCGGCCTGGAGCGGACCGCGCCCCGCTCTCGCCTCCAGCCGGACGGCGGGCGGGAAGACCTTCACCGGGGACATCGCCGCACACCCCGCGTACATGTGCGGCGGGGAAAGGGAAAGGGCTACGCGTCCTCGCCCAGGTAGTGCACGCGTACGAGGTTCGTGGAGCCGGGGACGCCGGGGGGTGAGCCCGCGGTGATGATGACGAGGTCGCCGCGGTCGCAGCGGCCCAGTTTGAGGAGGAGTTCGTCGACCTGGTCGACCATTTCGTCGGTGCTCTGGACCATGGGGCCGAGGAACGCCTCGACGCCCCACGTGAGGTTGAGCTGCGAGCGGGTCGAAGCGTCGGGGGTGAAGGCGAGTACGGGGATGGGGGAGCGGTAGCGCGAGAGGCGGCGGACCGTGTCTCCCGACTGCGTGAAGGCCACCAGGAACTTCGCGCCCAGGAAGTCCCCCATCTCAGCGGCGGCGCGTGCGACGGCCCCGCCCTGCGTACGGGGCTTGCTGCTCTCGGTGAGCGGCGGCAGCCCCTTGGCGAGCATGTCCTCCTCGGCCGCCGAGACGATGCGGCCCATGGTGCGCACCGTTTCGATGGGGTACTTGCCCACGCTCGTCTCGCCCGAGAGCATCACGGCGTCGGTGCCGTCCATCACCGCGTTGGCGACATCGGACGCCTCGGCGCGCGTCGGCCGGGACGCGTCGATCATCGACTCCAGCATCTGCGTGGCCACGATGACCGGCTTCGCGTTCCGCCTGCACATCTTGATGGCGCGCTTCTGTACGAGCGGCACCTGCTCCAGCGGCATCTCGACGCCCAGGTCGCCGCGCGCGACCATGATCCCGTCGAAGGCGTCCACGATGGACTCCAGGTTCGCCACCGCCTGCGGCTTCTCCAGCTTGGCGATGACGGGCAGCCGCTTGCCCTCCTCCGCCATGATGCGGTGGACCTCCTTCACGTCGTGACCGCTGCGCACGAAGGAGAGGGCGATGACGTCGGCGCCCATGCGCAGCGCCCAGCGCAGGTCCTCGACGTCCTTCCCGGAGAGCGCGGGCACCGAGACGGCGACGCCGGGCAGGTTGAGCCCCTTGTTGTCCGAGACCATGCCGCCCTCGATCACGGTGGTCCTGACCACGGGTCCCTCGACCCCGGTCACCTCCAGCGTGACCCGTCCGTCGTCCACGAGGATGCGCTCACCGGTGGTGACGTCGGAGGCGAGCCCGTCATAGGTGGTGCCGCACATGGTGCGGTCGCCTTCGCTCTCCTCGACGGTGATGGCGAACTCGTCGCCCCGTTCAAGGAGTACAGGCCCTTCGCGGAAGCGGCCCAGCCGGATCTTCGGGCCTTGAAGGTCCGCGAGCACGCCGACGCTGCGGTCCGTCTCCTCGGCCGCGGCGCGCACCCGGTGGTACCGCTCCTCGTGCTCGGCGTGCGTGCCATGGCTCATGTTGAGGCGGGCGACGTCCATGCCGGCCTCTACGAGGGCCTTGATCTGCTCGTACGAGTCTGTGGACGGGCCCAGAGTGCTGACGATCTTTGCTCGGCGCATACCCCGAGCCTACGACTTACCGGGGCGTAGGTAATCACCGACCAGCCAATGGCCAACACCCTTTCACCGAAAGGACATTGACCAACTAATAAAGTGCGCACCCCCTCGCTCTGATGAGCGTGATACGCGGCGCACGGCCTCCCCGGCACGGCTCGTTCCCCGTGCTCTTTCGCGTGCATTCGCTTCCACCGTGGTCTCACGCGCACCAAGAGTGACCCCGATGAACAAAGCCAATGACCCGACGAACGCAACCAACGGCCTGGCGACCGAAATCAGTGAGGCCAATGAGGCAGTGAGGTAATGGGGCAATGGGGCAATGAGGCCAATGAGCACGGGACGCCGGGGGCGCCGCCGTCACGCCGTCAGGTGAGGTCCGGGGGGCTCATCACGAAGCGCGCGTTCACCTGCGCGTGCACGCTCTGGCGCTGCGGCTCCAGATCGAGTTCCGGAGCTGCCGATTCCGCGGCGCCCCTGGCGAACCCCGCCGCCCGCACCAACCCGCCATGATCGGGCGGACCGGCGTTCTCCGCGCCCGGATCGGCCAGCTCGGCCAGCGCGACCAGACCCGTGCCCAGCGCCTCCGCGTACTCCCGCGCCCGCTTCACCGCGTCCCGTACCGCCTCCTGCCGTACCTCGCGGTACGCGGGGGAGTCCGGGCGCAGCGACCACCACGGGCCCTCCACCCGGGTCAGCTCCAAGTCGGCCAGCGCCGTGGTCATTTCACCCAGTACCGTGAAGTCCGCGACCACCACTTCCAGCCGCACCCGGCCGTGGTACGCGTGCACCCGTTCCCTGCGGCCCTTGTCCGTCAGCTCCGGATACACGCTGAAGGAACCCGTCTCCAGCTTCTCCACCGCCTCGTCGTAGCCCTTGACCAGCTCCAGCGCCCGTGCGTTGCGCCGCGTCAGGTCCTCCAGCGCCGCGCGCCGGTCCGTGCCGCGCGCGCTCACCGAAACTCCGAGCCTCGCGATCTCCGGAGCGAACTCCAGCAACGCCTCACCCCGGACCGCCACACGGGGCGCTTCCGGGGTGCCGTAGGGAAGTGGGGGTGGGGTGGCCGTCGGGGACTGGGGTTCCGTGGGCGTCATACGCCCACTGTCGCAGACCTCCCCGCGGCGCCGGCGCCCGTCCGCTCATCCCGCAGCCCGAACCGCGTGAACGCCGTACGGCGCGGCAGCGGATAGACCTCGGCGCCCGTCAGCGCGTTGAGGATCACCGCGCTGCGGTGCGCGGCGAGGCCCAGATCCGGAGCGCCGACCCCGTGCGTGTGCCGCTCGGCGTTCTGCACGAAGACCGAACCCGTCACCGCGCTGTCCAGCACCAGCCTGAAGTCCTCGTCCACCCGGGGCCGCCCCGAGGAATCCCTGCGCAGATACGGGTCCAGCGCCGCCAGCATCCCGTCGGCCGACCGCTCCTCGTAGCCCGTCGCCAGCACCACACCGTCCGTCGCCAGCCTGCTGCGCTCGCCCTGCTCGTCGTGCTCCAGGTGCAGCTCAACCCGCGTGGCGCCCAGCCGTCCCGCCGTACGCACCCGCACCCCGGGCGTCAGCACCGCGTCCGGCCAGCCACCGTCCAGCGTCCTGCGGTACAGCTCGTCGTGCACCGCGCCCAGCGTCTCGTGGTCCACCGCCTTGTGCAGCTGCCACTGCCGCGGCAACAGCCCGTCACGCACCTCCTCCGACAGGCCGTGGAAGTAGCGCGTGTAGTCGGGTGTGAAGTGCTCAAGTCCCAGCTTGCTGTACTCCATCGGCGCGAACGCCCCGCTCCGCGTCAGCCAGTGCAGCCCCTCGCGCCCCTGCGGACGGCGCCGCAGCAGGTCGAGAAAGACCTCGGCGCCCGACTGGCCCGAACCGATCACCGTCACATGCGCCGCCTCCAACAGCCGCTCGCGGTGCGCCAGATAGTCCGCCGAGTGGACCACCGGAAGCGAGGGGCACTCCACGAGCGGGCGCATCGGCTCCGGCACATACGGCGCCGTACCGATGCCGAGCACCAGGTTCAGCGCGTACGACCTGCCCAGCGCCTCCGCCTCGCCCTGTCGGTCCAGCTGGGTGAAGTCGACCTCGAACAGCTTCCGTTCCGGGTTCCAGCGCACCGCGTCCACCTGGTGCCCGAACCGCAGCCCCGGCAGCTGCTCGCTCACCCACCGGCAGTACGCGTCGTACTCGGCGCGCTCGATGTGGAACCGCTCCGCGAAATAGAACGGGAACAACCGCCCGCGCTCCCGCAGGAACCGCAGGAACGACCAAGGGTTCGCCGGATCGGCCAGCGTCACCAGGTCCGCGAGGAACGGCACCTGAAGCGTCGCGCCCTCGATCATCAGTCCCGGATGCCAGCGGAAGGACGCACGCTGCTCGAAGAACGCGGCGCGCAGGCCAGGAACCCCGTGCCCCAGCGCGGCCAGCGACAGATTGAACGGGCCGATGCCCACCCCCGCCAGATCCAGCGGCTCCTCCTCGTGTCCGGGGACGGCGCCCGCGTGCTCTGCTGCTTCGACGGCCGTCACGAACGGACTCCTTCCGGCTCCGCGCCCACGGGTGCGTCGGCGCAGGCGCGCACGCACTCGGTCACCAGGTCGAGCAGGGCCGCCAGGTCGCCGGGCCGTGCCCACGGATGGAGAAAGGTCGCCTTCAGCCACAGCTCCCCGCGCAGCGAAGCACGGCCCAGCACGGCCCTGCCCTCAGCCAGCAGCCGCCGCCGCACCAGCGCCACCGCCGCGTCACCCGCCCCCGCGGGACGGAACAGCACCGTGGACAGCGGCGGCTCCCCACCCAGCTCGAACCGCCCGTCGGCGGCGACCAGTTCGGCGAACCGGCCCGCCACCCCGCACGTGCGCTCCACCAGCTCGGCCATCCCCGCACGGCCCAGCGCCCGCAGCGTCACCGCGACCTTCAGCACATCGGGACGCCGCGTCGTCCGCAGCGAACGGCCCAGCAGATCCGGCAGCCCCGCCTCCGTGTCGTCGCCCGCGTTGAGGTAGTCGGCGCGGTGCACCAGCGGCAGCAGCGCCCCGCCGTCGGGGACGGCCAGCACGCCTGCCGCCACGGGCTGCCAGCCCAGTTTGTGCAGGTCGAACCCGAAACTGTCGGCCCGCTCCGCACCCGCGAGGCGCGGTCGCAGCCGCTCGCTGAACAGCAACGGGCCGCCGTACGCGGCGTCCACGTGCCAGCGTGCTCCGTGCCGCGCGACCACCGCCGCGATCTCCTCCAGCGGATCGACATACCCCGCGTCCGTCGTCCCCGCCGTCGCCACCACCAACGAAGGCTCCCGGCGCAGCTGTACGAGTGCCACTTCCAGCGCCGCCGGGTCCAGCACGCCACGCGGCGCCGGCACCACCAGCGGCGCCTCCAGCCCCAGCAACCACGCCGCACGGTGCACGCTGTGATGCGCGTTCGCGCCGCACACCACCCGGAGCCGCGCCGGTTCAGGCGCCCGTTCCCTCGCCAGCAGCACCGCCAGCTGGTTCGCCTCCGTACCCCCCGACGTCACCAACGCGTCCGGCACCCCCGGCCCTGTCGGCAACCCCGAACCCGGACCCGGCCCCGAACCCGAACCCGGCCCCGAACCCGGCCCCGAACCCGGACCCGAACCCGAACTCGACCCAGAACCCGAACCGGGCTCCGGCCCCGACACCACCTCGGGCGATCCGGGCGATCCGGGCGGTCCGGCCCCGCCGTCCGGCACCCGTCCGTACACCAGGTCGGCCAACTCGCGGCAGACCAGCGCCTCCAGCTCCGAGGCGGCCGGAGCCTGGTCCCACGAGTCCATCGACGGGTTCAGCGCGCTGGCCGCCAGATCAGCGGCGACAGCCACAGCCAGCGGCGGACAGTGCAGGTGCGCGGCACACAGCGGATCGGCGGGATCCGCCGCACCCCGCGCCACCGCGCCGACCAGGGCGCCCAGCGCCTCCCGCGCGCCCGTACCGCGTTCGGGCAGCACCGCGCCCACGGCGGCCCGCACCCGCGAGGCGACGGCACCGGGGCCCCCGTCGGGCAACGGCCCACCGCGCCGCACCGCACCTGCGGCGAGCGCGTCCAGCACCGTGCCGACAAGGGGACGGAGCGCGGTGGGACCTGCGGCCCCACCCGCCAGCGGGCAGGGGTCATCGGCGTCGAACGCAGACATGGGCGGGCTCTTTCCACACACGGAGACTCAGGGTGAGTAAGGCGGCCCTAACCTATGCGCCGGACTCGTGGCGCCCATGCGATCTTCGCGCTTCTTCGCCCGAAGGGGGTATCGCAGCCCAGGACCACCCCGCCGCATCTGATAAGGGGACAAGCCCGCAGCGCGGGCCGCGACCGGCCTCACCGCCGGCCCCTCCGCCACGTGGGCATCCTCCCGCGCAGGGGCAAGTAAGGGCGGCAGGCCCCCGGTTCACCACCGACGGCCTGCCGCCACCGCGCTCCGGGCCACCGTGCTCCGGACCACCGCGCTCCGGCCCACCGCGCTCCGGACCACCCGGGACCACCGGGTACTGGTCCCACGCCGGACCACTGGGGCTGCGTCAGCCTCAGTCCCCGGTCGCCTCCCGTACGGCCAACGCGCGCCGCAAATCGTCCAGTTGGTCCACCAGCTGGCGTCGCAAGGAGGCCGGAGGGCCCGCCGTGCGCAGACACCGCTCACCCCGTTCCAGCGTCGCCGCGTCCACCGACATGGCAGGGAACGCGTGCCGCCCCACCATCCGCGCCAGCGCGTCACCCCGCCGCTCCGCGACCGGGGACGCCTCCTCGAAGTAACGTGCCACGAACCCCGACAGCAACTCCGCCTGCTCCGGCTGCCAGAAGCCCTGAGCCGTCGCCGTGAACAGATGGTTCGACAGCGCCTCGCCCGCCCCGCCCGCCTCGAATAGCGCCTCCCAGGCCGCAGCCTTGGCCCCCGCGTCCGGCAGCGCCGCACGGCACCGCGCCGCGCCCTGCTCGCCCGCCGCGCTGGGGTCCGAGGCCAGCTCGGCCTCGATCTCCCCGGCGTCCACGGCGCCCAGCACCGACAGCCGCAGCAGCAACCGCCACCGCAGCTCGGCGTCCAGCACAGGACCGCCGGGCACCTCGCCGGCCGCGCGCCAGCGCATCAGTTCCTCCGGCGTCTCCGCGCTCTCCAGCAGCGTACGTACGGCCGTCAGCCGCAGTCCCGCTTCCGCCGCACCCGCGCCGTCCATCAGCTCACGGCAGGTCTCCGCGAGCAGCCCCAGCACCTCGGGCCGCAGTCCGCTCCGTACGTAACGGTCCGCCACCTGCTCCCGCGAGAACGCCAGGACGCCCTGCACCACCGCGTTGTCCCGCTCGTGCGGCAGATGGTCCCGCACCACCCGCATGTACTCCAGCGGCGGAAGCTCACCGTCCCTGACCATGTCACGCGCCGTGTTCCACAGCACCGACCGCGACAACTGCCCCGGCACGCCCGACAGAACCTCCCGCACCGTCTGCCACGACACCGCGTCCAGCCGGACCTTCGCATACGTCAGGTCCCCGTCGTTCAGCAGCACCAGATCCGGCCGCGGACCGTCCAGCGCGAACCTCAACGCGCCGCCCCCACCAGGGACATCACGCTCCACGCGCTCGCGCAGCACCAGCCGCCCCGGCTCGGCCGGAGCCCTGTCGTACAGCCCCACCGCCAGCCGGTGCGGGCGCGAACCGAGGTGCTCCACCTCCACGTACCAGCTGCGGTCGGCCGCCTCGCCGACCACCGGCACCAGCGTGTCCACACCCGTCGTACGCAGCCAACTGTCCGCCCACGCCCGCACATCGCGTTCCGAAGCGCGCGCCAGTGACTCGATGAAGTCGGCCAGGGTCGCGTTGCCGAAACGATGCCGCGCGAAGTGGTCGTTGATCCCCGCCAGGAAGCTCTTCTCGCCCAGCCACACCACCAGCTGCCGCAGCGTCGACGCACCCTTGGCGTACGAGATCCCGTCGAAGTTCTGCCGCGCGGCGTCCGTGTCCGGCACCGCGTCGGGCGCGGGAGCCACCGGATGCGTGGAGGCCCGCTGGTCAGCGTCGTACCCCCAGCTCTTGCGCGTCACGGCGAAGTCCGTCCACGTGTCCGTGAACCGCGTCGTCTCGCTCAGCACCTGGTAGCCCATGTACTCGGCGAAGGACTCGTTGAGCCAGATGTCGTCCCACCAGCGCAGCGTCACCAGGTCGCCGAACCACATGTGCGCCATCTCGTGCGCGATCACCATGCCCCGCGTCTGCCGCTGCGTGTCCGTCACGGCCGAGCGGAAGACGAACTCGTCCCTGAACGTCACCAGGCCCGGATTCTCCATCGCACCCGCGTTGAACTCCGGCACGAACGCCTGGTCGTAGGAGTCGAACGGATACGGCTCGTCGAAGATCTCGTGGTACCTGTCGAAGCAGCGCCGGGTGATGTCCAGCAGTTCCTCGGCGTCGGCCTCCAGATACGGGCCGAGGGACTGGCGCACATGCAGCCCGAACGGCAGCCCCGCGTGCTCCGTACGCACCGAGTGGAACGGGCCGGCGGCGACCGCCATCAGATACGTGCTGATCGGCGGCGTCGGATCGCACTCCCAGCGCCCGCCGCCCACCCGCTTCGCGATCCCGTTCCCCAGCACGGTCCACTCCTCGGGAGCGGTCACCGTCACCCGGAACTCGGCCTTCAGGTCCGGCTGGTCGAAGCACGCGAACACCAGCGGCGCGTCAGACATGCAGCACATCGAATACACGTAGACCCGGCCGTCCGCCGGGTCCTTGAACCTGTGCATTCCCTCACCGACCTGCGAGTACGGCATCTCGGCCACGACCCGCAACTCGTGCTCGCCCACCGCGAGCCGGCGCAACGGCAGCCGCCCCCCGCTCAGTTCGCCCGGTTCGATCGCCACCCCGTCGATCCAGGCACCCTCCAGCGTGTGCGGCCTGACCTCGACGAACGTGTCCACACCGTGCGCCCCGCCCCCCGCGGCCTCCCGCACGGCGAACCGCACCACGGTCGTGGACCCGAACACCTCCTCCCCTCGCGTCAGGTCCAGCTCGACGGAATACTTCTGGACCTCAAGAACCAGGGCTCGGCTCTGCGCTTCCTCGCGCGTCAACACGGACATGCGCGCCATAGTGCCGCACTTCTGTACGGACACGCACCGGGGTATCACCACTTCGCCCCGACACGCGCGTCCATGAGGGCTACGGAGGCTTTGCGGGCTACGGAGATGTTGTACGAGTTCTTCCTGCTGCGGCTGCTGGTCCACTCGACACCGAGTTCGTCGAGGGTCCTGCCGTAGAGCCTGGCGATGTCCAGGGACTTGTTGGAGAAGAAGTACCTCGGATACTCGTAGCGCTTGCGCACGCCGCCGACGGTCCTCGTGGTCCAGTTCGTGATCCGGCAACCGTCGGAGTGCACCAGCCCTCTGACCAGTTCCCACGGGTACGCATCCACGGTCTTCCGCTGCCAGGTCTCCAGTACGACCCGGCGTTCGTGCTTCCTGCCGGGACCGTGCTGGGGGAAGAGGCAGGGCCAGTGGACGGAGGACGCGGAGACGGCCACACACCCGGGAGCTTGGACGCGGCAGACGCTGTTGTCCGGGCGTACGGCACGGATGGCCCGCTCACACGCTTCGATGAGGTCGGGCCAGGAGTTCGCGCACGAGATACGGAGGGTGTAGGTGCGGGCCAGGCGGCTGACACAGCCGTCGCCGAGGTAGAGGCCCAGCAGGTAGCTGTAGGCGCCGGGATTCTCCGGCAGCGTCGGCGGAGCGGAGCAGCGGGGACATGCGCTGTGGGGGAGCGGCTCCAGTCGCTGCTGCCAGGCGCGGAGCGCCCAGCGGGAGATCCCGGTTTCCTTGCTCACGGAGTTCAGACTGCGCCCCTGGGCTACCAGGGCGAGGGCCCGCTTGCGGGTGGCGATGTCGTACACAGGGGTCAGGATTCGGTGACCTGTGCGGATCGCGAGGGGGGTCGCAGTGATGTTCGCCTGATGTGGCGAAGCTATCGCGTTTCGCTTGCAACCTTCGAAACGAAGGTAGAGTGCCCCGGGTCGGACTCGAACCGACACTGTATGGGTTTTGAATCCACCATCTCTACCAATTGGATTACCGGGGCCCATCAAAATGAAGGCTAGCGGTCACCCGCCGTGCCAACACTTTACAGGACCTAGGTAGGCTCTTATCCCCCACCAGCGCGTAAACGAGGAGCCCATGAGCACCGCGGACGTCCCCGAGCCTGAGACCGCTGAGAGTGCCGAAGCCGCGGAAGCGGCGGAGTCGAGCGGCGGCGACGAGCATGTGCCTCCGGTGACGACGCGCGTCGTGATCGCGGAGGACGAGGCCCTGATCCGGATGGACCTCAAGGAGATGCTGGAGGAGGAGGGCTACACCGTCGTCGGCGAGGCGGGGGACGGGCAGACCGCCCTGGACCTGGCCCGTGAGCACCGTCCTGACCTGTGCATTCTCGATGTGAAGATGCCGGTGCTCGACGGCATCTCGGCGGCCGAGAAGATCGCGGAGGAGAGCATCGCGCCGGTGCTGATGCTCACCGCCTTCTCCCAGCGCGAGCTGGTCGAGCGGGCGCGGGACGCGGGCGCCATGGCGTATCTGGTGAAGCCGTTCAGCAAGAGTGACGTGGTGCCGGCCATCGAGATGGCGGTCTCCCGGTTCACGGAGCTGCGGGAGCTGGAGAAGGAGGTCGCGGACCTCTCCCAGCGTCTGGAGACGCGCAAGCTGGTGGACAGGGCGAAGAGCGTGCTCCAGACCCAGTACGGGCTGACGGAGCCGGCCGCTTTCCGGTGGATCCAGAAGACGTCGATGGACAGGCGCCTGTCCATGCAGCAGGTGGCCGAGGCGGTCATCGCCGATGGCGAGGAGCGCAAGCAGAAGTAGCGCACGCGGCGAGGGTGGGGGTGCCCGGGGGTCCGGGCGCCCCCACCCTCGTGTGTGCCCTCAGTCCTCGCCGAGGTACGCCTTGCGTACGGACTCGTCGTGGAGCAGTTCCTGGCCGGTGCCCGACAGGGAGATCTTGCCGATCTCCATGACGTGGCCGTGGTCGGCGAGGGAGAGCGCGGCCGAGGCGTTCTGCTCGACGAGCAGGATGGTCGTGCCCTGGGCCTTCAGCTCTCTGATGGTGGTCATGATCTTCTGCATCATGATCGGGGAGAGCCCCATGGAGGGTTCGTCCAGCATCAGCAGCTTGGGCTGGGACATCAGCGCGCGCCCCATGGCGAGCATCTGCTGTTCGCCGCCGGAGAGCGTTCCCGCGGCCTGCTTGCGGCGTTCGCCGAGGATCGGGAACAGCTCGTAGGCGCGCTGGATGTCCTTGGTGATGGCGTCGCCGTCGCGCCGGAGGAACGCTCCGAGCTGGAGGTTCTCCTCGATGCTGAGGCGGGGGAAGATCCGCCGTCCCTCGGGCGAGTGGGCGAGGCCCATGGCGACGATCTTGTGTGCGCCGACCCCGTTGAGCACCTGGCCGTCGAACGTGATCTTGCCGGTGACCGGTTTGAGCAGCCCCGACAGGGTGCGCAGGGTGGTTGTCTTGCCGGCGCCGTTGGTGCCGATGAGGGTGACGACCTCGCCGGCCTCGACGCGGAACGAGATGCCCTTGACGGCCTCGATCTTGCCGTAGGCGACACGGAGGTCCTCGACTTCGAGCAGGGCCATCAGTGCTCGTCCCCTTCCGCTTCTGCTGCGGTACCGGCGGTTCCGGCGGTGCCGCCGGCCTTCAAGGGCCCGGTTTCGTGGGCGCGTTCGGCGGCCTGTACCTCGGCCGCCTCGGCTTCGCCGGGTTCGCCTTCGAAGGGGGTGCCCAGGTAGGCGGCGACGACGCGCTCGTCGTTCTGCACGGTCTCGGGGCTGCCCTCCACCAGTTTCTCCCCCTGGACGAGGACCGCGACGCGGTCGCAGAGGTTGAAGATGAAGCGCATGTCGTGCTCGATGACGAGTACGGCCGTGCCCTCTTCCCGTATGGCGAGGACGAGTTCGCGGGTCGCTGTGGTTTCGCCGGCCGTCATGCCGGCGGTGGGCTCGTCCAGGAGGAGGAGCCCGGGTTCGCTGGCGAGGGCGCGGGCGATCTCCAGCTTGCGCTGATCGCCGTAGGGGAGGTTGCGCGCGAGGTGCTCGCGCTTGTCCTGGAGGCCGATGAAGCCCAGCAGCTCCATCGCGCGGTCCTCCGACTCCTGTTCGGCTCTCCGGAATCCGGGGCCGCGCAGGAGTGCGGAGAAGAGGCCCTCGCTGGTGCGGGTGTGCCGGCCGACGAGGACGTTTTCCAGAACGGTCATGTTGGCGAAGAGCCGGATGTTCTGGAAGGTACGCGCGATGCCGGCCTGGGTGACCAGGTGGGAGCGGTGCGGAAGGACGGTTCCCTTGTAGCTGACCGTGCCTTCGGTGGGGACGTAGAGCCCGGTGAGGCAGTTGAAGAAGGTGGTCTTGCCCGCGCCGTTGGGCCCGATGAGTCCGAGGATCTCGCCGGTGTGTACCTGGAGGTCGACGTCCTTGATGGCGGTGAGGCCGCCGAACCGCATGGTGACGCCGGAGGCGTCGAGTACGGCCTTACGGCCTGCGGGCGGCGTGGTGGCGTCCTGTTGCGTGGTGGTGGTCGTCATCTCGTCTCACGCCTCCGTCTTGCTGAGGCCCGGGCTCGCGGCCGTGGGGACGTCGAGCTGCCCGGTGTCGTGGAATTCGAGCTGCTTGCGGCGGTCCGCGATGAGTCCCTCGGGGCGGAAGCGCATCAGCAGGATGAGCGCGATGCCGAAGAGCAGCAGTTGGTAGTCGGCCATGAACTGGAGCTTGGCCGGGATGAGGTAGAGCAGTGCGGCACCGATGAGGGGGCCGCTGACCGTGCCCATGCCGCCGAGGATGACGGCGATGAGCAGGAACGCCGAGTTGGGTGGCGCGGTGTGCACGAACTTGTACGAGTCGGGGTTCACGGTGAACTCGACGTGTGCGAGTACGGTTCCCGCCATACCGGCGAGGGTCGCGCCGAGTGCGAAGGCCATGACCTTGAGGCGGAAGGCGTTGACGCCCATCGCGCGGGCCGCCGTCTCGTCCTCGCGGATGGCGATCCAGGCCCGCCCGATTCGGGAGTTGTCCGAGCGCCGGAAGATCGTGACGACGATCGCGGTGAAGACGAGCATCAGCAGGTAGTAGTTGCCGAACCTGCCCAACTCCATGCCGAGGATGGTGTGTTCCTCGCCGAGGTTGAAGCCGAACAGCTCCAGGTCGGGGATGTTGGGGATGCCGTTGGGGCCGTTGGTGACGTTGGGCCCCGAGTCGCCGTCGAGGTTCTGGACGGAGATACGGAAGATCTCACCGAACCCGAGGGTGACGATGGCGAGGTAGTCCCCGTGCAGCCGCAGTGAGGGGAAGCCGATGATCAGGCCGAAGACCAGGGCGACGGCCGCACCGATCAGTACGGCTGCCCAGAACGGCACATGGATGCCGAAGGGCGAGCTGGGCGCTCCGGAGACCAGCGCGGCCGTGTAGGCGCCGACGCCGAGGAACGCCACGTAGCCGAGGTCGAGGATGCCGGCGAGGCCGACGACCATGTTGAGGCCGAGTGCGACGGTCGCGAAGATCAGCACGGCCACGGCGACGTTGGTGTACGCCTCGTTGCTCTGGGTGAACGGGAAGAGCAGTGCCGCGACGAAGGCGGCGAGCAGCGTGACGTTGCGGTGCTTGGCCGACTGTGCCGAGAGGCGCCGGGTCAGTCCGGTCCTGCCGATGGCGGGCGCGGCGAAGGCGGCGAGTACGAGGAAGCCGATGAAGGGCGGCCCGTCCTCGGCCTCGATGCCGTAGGCGAACACGTACAGCGCCAGGCCGCAGGAGGCGCAGATGATGAGGATCTCGGCCCAGCCGGGCAGCGCCTTGGAGCGCGGGGGCTGGGGTGCCTTGAAGGCGTGGAGCAGCCGCTGCCAGGGGTTGGCGCTTTTGCCGCCCGGCAGGGCTTCGGGCGGCAGGTCGGCGGGGAGGGCGAGCGCGCCGACGAGGGCGACGAGGGTGCCGGCGACGCCGATCCACATGCCGGGCTCGAAGTTGGCGATGCCGCCGAGTTGGACGGCGATGGCGCCTGCCGTGTACCAGGTGACGCCGAGGTTGGCGAGCGTCATCAGCAGCAGCGCGCTGTGCTTGCCGCCGGGTGTGAGCCAGCGCAGCCCGCGTACGCCGGAGCCCGCCAGGAGGAGGGCCGCGGTGAGCAGCGAGGCGATGAGGGTGAGGAGTTGGAGCCCCGCCGGGTAGAAGGCGACGGTGAGGTCGCCGGGGAACTCGGAGGTCCAGGTCCAGGCGAGCATGGTGCTCACGAAGGCGAGGACGGCGCCTGCTGCGGTGACGATACGGGCGGTCTTGAGGTTGGCGGCCGGGTCGGGGCGCCAGGGCAGGGGCACGCCCTGGGCAGCGGAGGTGCTGGGGGCCGGGGTGGCGGCCTCTTCGGTGGTCTGGTGAGTGGTCATGGGTATCACGCCCGATCCGCGAGGCGTTCGCCGAGGATGCCCTGCGGCCGTATCAGCAGGACGAGGATGAGGAGGACGAAGGCCCACACGTCCTTCCAGGATCCGCCGCCGAACTGTTCGAGCCCGGGTATGTCTCCGATGTACGCGGTCGCCATGGCCTCGGCGACGCCGAGGACGAGTCCGCCGACCATGGCTCCGTAGATGTTGCCGATGCCGCCGAGCACGGCGGCGGTGAACGCCTTGAGACCGGCGATGAAGCCCATCCTGAAGCTGACCTCACCGGTCTTGAAGCCCTGGGCGATGGCGGCGATGGCGGCGAACGCGGCACCGATGGCGAAGGCCATGACGATGATGCGGTCGGTGTTGATGCCCATCAGTTTCGCCGTGTCGGGGTCCTGTGAGGTGGCCTGCATGGCCCGCCCTGTGCGGGTCTTGGCGACGAAAACGCCGAGCGCGATCATGCAGACGGGGGCCGCGACGAAGATGAAGAGGTCCTCGCGGGAGAGCGAGACGAAGCCGAGGTCGAAGTCGCCGCCGCTGAACTGCGGGAAGGGGCGGGCCTTCTTGGCGTCGGGGTAGAACGACCAGACCGCCTGCTGGAGCGCGAGGGAGAGGCCGATCGCGGTGATCAGCGGGGAGAGGCGTGGGCCTCCGCGCAGGGGCCGGTAGGCGAAGCGTTCCGCTCCGACGCCGACCAGGGTGGCGCAGACGACGCCGAGAAGGATCATGAGGGGCAGGGCGACGACGAGCCCTGTTCCCTCGGGCAGCCACAGGTATGCGGTCAGCGCGCCGAAGCCGCCGATCATGAATATCTCGCCATGGGCGAAGTTGATGAGCTGGACGATGCCGTAGACCATCGTGTACCCGATCGCGATGAGGCCGTACAACGCGCCGAGGGCGAGTCCGTTCGCCAGCTGATCCGGCAGATCTTGCACCGGGGGTCCTCCGGAGGTGTGTCAGATACGGCTGCGCGGGGGCGCTGGTGGCGTCCCCGCGCAGCTGGATGTACGAATTGGGGCGGTGGGCCAGGTCAGTTTTCCTGGAAGGTGCCGGTTTGCACGGGTACGTGCTTGCCGCCCTTGACCTCGTATACGGAGAGCTGCTTGTTGGTGGTGTCGCCGTACTCGTCGAAGGCGACATCGCCGGTCACGCCACTGAACTTGACGTCCTTCATGGCGTCGGTGATCTGCTTGCGCGCGTCGTCCATGTCGTCGGGGAGCTTGCCGTCGTTCTTCTCGACGACCGCCTTGACGGCCTGGATGACGGCCCACGCGCTGTCGTACGCGTAGCCGCCGTACGCCTCGTAGGGGAGCTTGTAGCCGCCGGCCTTGTAGTTCTTCATGAAGGTCTTGGCGGTGTCGAGGGTCTCCAGCGGGGCGCCGACGGAGGTCGCCATGTCGCCTTCGGACTTTTTCTTGTGCAGCTTGATGTACTCGGCGCTGTAGAGCGCGTCACCGCCGACCGCGGGTATGTTTCCGCCGGCCTTCTTGATCTGCGCGGAGAGCGGTGCGCCGGTGGGGTATTCGCTGCCGATGTAGACGAAGTCGGCCTTGGACTTGGCGACCTTGGTGGCGACGGCCGAGAAGTCGCGGTCCTCGGGGTTGATGTGGTCGCTGCCCACGATCTTGCCGCCGAGCTTCTTGAACTCGTCCTGGAAGGTGCCCGCGAGCCCCGCACCGTAGGTCTTCTTGTCGTCGATGATGTACGCGTTCTTGAACTTCTTCTTGTTGAAGAGGTATTGGGCGGCGTACGGGCCCTGCACGGCGTCGGTGGTGGCCGTCCGGAAGTAGGTGTCGAACAGCCGCTTCTTGTCGCCCTTCTGCCAGTCGGGTCCCTGCGAGAGCTGCGGGGCCGTGTTGGCGGGGGAGACCTGGACGAGGTCGGCGTTGCCGAAGACCTTCTGCATCGACTGGCCGACGTGCGAGTTGAGCGGGCCGACGACGCCGGCCACTTCCTCGTTGCCGACGAGTTTGGTGGCGTTCTGCTGGCCGGTTCCGGCCTGTCCCTGGTCGTCCAGGGTCTCCAGCTTGAAGGTGACTCCCTTGACCTCGTTGTTCTTGTTCGCGGTCTTCACGGCGAGGTCGGTGGAGTTCTTGATGCCCTGGCCCAGCGCGGACAGGTCACCGGTCAGCGGGGCGTCGAGCCCGATGGTGACAGTGGTCTTGCCACCACTGTCCCCGCTTCCACCCTTGTCGTCGCGAGAGCCACATGCCGAGAGCGTGAGAGCTCCCACCGTGACGGTGGTGGTGAGAATGAGCAAGGAACGGTGACGCACGATCAGTCCTTTCCCCAGGCGCGGCCATCGCGGAGTAAATGGCCGTATCGCGCGCCGGGCCGTACTGGTGGTACAGATCGGTGCCTGTCGCGCACGCCCGGCGGCGTAGTGACTGGCGGTGACTCTATGGCGATGGGATGGAGTCGGGCAGAGGTCAAGGGCAGGATGTGACTCTCTTGTTATGACCGGGCGGGAACCCGGCGCCGTGTCGGGGATGGGTGCCAACTCGCCTTGTATGACGGCGATGTAGCGGACAGGTATCCCGGTGTGAAGTCGCAGTTGGTTCAGGGGGTGCCGGTGGAGGGGCCGCGAGAGGGTCCGCATACCGTACGGAAGACGCGCGTGAGTGACCGGGCGTAATGATCACCGGGGATGAAGCTCAGAACCTGCGTGGCGCGTGCGTTACGCAGTGTTACTTCGAGGTAGGGCAGCCTCGCTCTGAGGGGCAGCCCCAGGCAGGAGACGACCCGCACACGCAGCAACAGCGCCTTCGGACGCCCCGGCTCCACCTTGACCGGGCGTGATGGGCGCAGGACCAGGTCCAGCGTCGCGTAGTCCTGGCCGATGCGTTCTATGAGCACGGGATCGGCGGTCGTGGCCCGCATCTCCACGGCGAACGTGCGCTTCCGCGCGTCCACGTCGAGGACCCTGACGAAGGTGATACGGGTGCTGTGCACCGGATACGGCACCCGTTGCGTACCGCGCGGCGCCGCATCGGGGCGCGTGGTGAGCGCGAAGCCCGTCGCCACGGCCAGCAGTACGAGCGCGGTGGCCGCGAGCGTCACCCGGCGTACCTTCCGCGGCAGAGCCGCCCACCGCTCACCCAGCCGCTGACCCTCTCCGCCGCCGCTCAACACGTCCCCCATGCGGGGACGTTAGCGCCGCCTGAGCCCCACGGCGACCGTACGACGGGTACCAACGTGGGCGGCGGCGATGCGGCCGGCAGCAGCGCGGGCGGTACCAACGCGGGGCGGCACCAACGCGGGGCGGCGGGACCGGCGATGACGACAGGCGGCCCGGTGACCGGTACCGGCGGGGGGCAGGTTCCGGCGCGGGGGCCGGTCCCCGTCCGGGCGGGTTCCCGGCCGGAATCAGTTTCCGGCCGGATCCGCCTCGCGCAGGAGGCAGGTGAGGCGGGCCGAGCAGACCTTCTTGCCGTTCTCGTCGGTGACGGCGATCTCGTACGTCGTCATCGTGCGGCCACGGTGCACGGGGGTCGCCGTGCCGGTGACCAGCCCTGAGCGCAGGCCGCGGTGGTGGGTGCAGTTGAGGTCCACGCCGACGGCGACCTTGCCGGGGCCGCCGTGCAGCATCGCACCGACCGAGCCGAGGGTCTCGGCGAGCACGGCCGAGGCGCCGCCGTGCAGCAGTCCGTAGGGCTGGGTGTTGCCCTCGACGGGCAGGGTGCCGACCACGCGTTCGGGGCTGGCCTCCACGACCTCCAGGCCCATGCGCTCACCCAGGTGTCCCGCGGAGAACAGCGACGGCAGGTCGAGCCCCGAGCCCGCCCACTGGTCCAGGATCTCCTGCGGGAACTTGGTCGTGGACTGCTCACCCATGCGCCGCTGCTCCTTGTCTGCACACCCGTACGAGCGTCTCGCCCGTACGGTCCCGTCCGAGCTTAAGCCAGCCCCCGTACGGCGCTGCCAGTTCTAGTCCCGCGCAGCGGGCGTGAGCCTGATCACCACGGACTTGCTGGCCGGGGTGTTGCTGGTGTCCGCCGTGGCGTCGAGGGGGACGAGGACGTTGGTCTCGGGGTAGTAGGCGGCGGCGCAGCCTCGCGCCGTGGGGTAGTGGACGACGCGGAAGCCGCGCGCCACCCGTTCGACGCCGTCGCTCCACTCGCTGGTGAGGTCGGCGTAGGAGCCGTCGGGCAGGCCGAGCGCCGTGGCGTCCTCGGCGCGTACGAGCACCACGCGGCGGCCGTTCTTGATGCCCCTGTAGCGGTCGTCCAGGCCGTAGATGGTGGTGTTGTACTGGTCGTGCGAGCGCAGGGTCTGGAGCAGCAGACGGCCCTCGGGCAGGTGGGGGTGCTCGACGGGCGCAGCCGTGAAGTTGGCCTTGCCCGTTGCCGTCGGGAAGCGCCGCTCGTCGCGGGGCGCGTGCGGCAGCGCGAAGCCACCGGGGTGTGCGACCCGCGCGTTGAAGTCCTCGAAGCCGGGGATGACGCGCGCGATGCGGTCGCGTACGAGCCCGTAGTCGGCCTCGAAGTCCTCCCACGGGGTGCTGGAGTCCCGCCCGAGCACGGCCCGCGCCAGGCGGGCGACGATGGCGGGTTCGGAGAGCAACTGGGGGCTCGCCGGCGCGAGTCGGCCGCGTGAGGCGTGCACCATGCCCATGGAGTCCTCGACGGTCACGAACTGGTCGCCGCCGCTCTGGGTGTCCCGCTCCGTGCGCCCCAGGGTGGGGAGGATCAGCGCGCGAGCCCCGGTCACGCAGTGGGAGCGGTTGAGCTTCGTGGACACGTGCACGGTGAGCCGTGCCTTGCGCATGGCGGCCTCGGTCACCTCGGTGTCGGGCGAGGCGGCGACGAAGTTGCCGCCCATGGCGAAGAAGACCTTGGCCTCGCCGTCGCGCAGTGCGCGGATGGCGCGTACGACGTCGAAGCCGTGCTCGCGCGGCGGCGCGAAGCCGAACTCCTTCTCCAGCGCGTCCAGGAAGGCGGGGGCCGGGCGCTCGAAGATGCCCATGGTGCGGTCGCCCTGCACGTTGCTGTGCCCGCGCACGGGGCACACTCCGGCGCCCGGCCTGCCGATGTTCCCGCGCAGCAGAAGGAAGTTGACGACCTCCCTGATGGTGGGCACGGAGTGCTTGTGCTGGGTGAGGCCCATCGCCCAGCACACGACCGTACGGCGGGAGGCCAGCACCATCTCCAGGGCGCGTTCGATCTCCTGGCGCTCCAGGCCGGTCGCGCGCAGGGTCGCGTCCCAGTCGGTGGTGCGCGCCTCGCGCGCGAACTCCTCGAAGCCGTGCGTGTGTTCGGCGATGAACGCGTCGTCGGTGGCGCCCTCGCGTTCCAGGATGAGCCGGTTGAGCGTACGGAAGAGCGCCTGGTCGCCGCCGATGCGGATCTGCAGGAACAGGTCCGTGAGCGGGGTGCCGCCGGCGGCCAGCCCCCTGGGGGTCTGCGGGTTCTTGAACCGCTCCATGCCGGCCTCGGGCAGCGGGTTGACCGTGATGATCTTCGCGCCGCCCGCCTTGGCCTTCTCCAGCGCCGAGAGCATGCGGGGGTGGTTGGTGCCGGGGTTCTGGCCGGCGACGATGATCAGGTCGGACTTGTAGAGGTCCTCCAGCAGGACGCTGCCCTTTCCGACGCCGATGGTCTCGGTGAGCGCCGAACCCGAGGACTCGTGGCACATGTTGGAGCAGTCGGGCAGGTTGTTCGTGCCGAACTCGCGGGCGAAGAGCTGGTAGAGGAAAGCGGCCTCGTTGCTGGTGCGCCCCGAGGTGTAGAAGACCGCCTCGTCCGGTGAGTCCAGCGCGGTCAGCTCCTCGGCGATCAGCGAGAAGGCGCGCTCCCAGGAGATCGGCTCGTACGCCTGGCCGCCCTCGGGCAGATACATCGGCTCGGTGAGGCGGCCCTGCTGCCCCAGCCAGTACCCGGAGCGGTTCGCGAGGTCGGCGACGGGGTGCGCGGCGAAGAAGTCACGGGTGACCCGGTGCGTGGTCGCCTCTTCCGCGACGGCCTTCGCGCCGTTCTCGCAGAACTCGGCCGCGTGCCGCTTGTCGCCCTCGGGCCAGGCGCAGCCGGGGCAGTCGAACCCCTGCTTCTGGTTGACCCGCAGCAGGGTCAGCGCGGTCCGCTTCACCCCCATCTGCTTGCCCGCGATACGCAGCGAGTGTCCGATGGCGGTGAGCCCCGCCGCCGCATGCTCGGGCGGGCTGACCTCGGGTGCGTCCTGGACAGGGTCGACGGAAGGCGGCTTTCGCATCATGGACCCGATGGTGCCATCTGTGGACAGCTCGTCACAGGGGGTGTGTGGGTCCGTTCCGCCGGGCCCCACCGTCCGGGCCGCCGCCCGGCGGGGAGCGCGTACGCCCAGGCCACCGGCCCGCACGGGGGTCGCCGGTGCCCCGCGACGGCGGGAGCGGCACCGCGTTGTCAGTGCCGCGTGGGAGGATCGATCCCGTGGCTAAGACGGCATCGAAGACGACAGCGAAAACGACAGCTCCGAACGGCGGGGACGCCCCCCGTCTCATGCTCATGGACGGGCACTCCCTCGCGTACCGCGCGTTCTTCGCGCTGCCCGCCGAGAACTTCTCCACCTCGACGGGCCAGCCGACGAACGCGATCTACGGCTTCGCCTCGATGCTGGCGAACACACTGCGTGATGAGGCGCCCACGCACTTCGCCGTCGCCTTCGACGTCTCGCGCAAGACCTGGCGCTCCGAGGAGTTCCCCGAGTACAAGGCGAACAGGTCCAAGAGCCCGGACGAGTTCAAGGGCCAGGTCGAGCTGATCGGCGAACTGCTGGACGCGATGGGCGTGCGGCGGTACGCGGTGGACGGCTTCGAGGCCGACGACGTCATCGCCACCCTCGCCACCGAGGCCGAGGCCGAGGGCTTCCACGTTTCGATCGTCACGGGCGACCGCGACGCGTTCCAGCTGGTGTCGGAGAACGTCACGGTGCTCTACCCCACCAAGGGCGTCTCCGAGCTGACGCGGTACACCCCGGAGAAGGTCGAGGAGAAGTACGGCCTGGCCCCGGCGCAGTACCCCGACTTCGCCGCGCTGCGCGGCGACCCCTCGGACAACCTCCCCGGCATCCCCGGCGTCGGCGAGAAGACCGCCGCGAAGTGGATCATCCAGTTCGGTTCGTTCGCCGAGCTGGCCGAGCGCGCCGACGAGGTCAAGGGCAAGGCGGGCGCCAACCTCCGCGAGCACCTGGACGCCGTCAAGCTCAACCGCCACCTGACCGAGCTGGTCCGGAACGTGGAGCTGCCCGACCGCCCCGCGGACCTGGTCCGTGTCCCCTACGACCGCCAGGCGCTCGGCGTCATCCTGGACGCGCTGGAGTTCCGCAACGAGAACTTCCGCGACCGGCTCATGGCGGCCGACCCCGGCACGGCGGGCGAGGAGCAGGCGGAGCCCGCGCAGGGCGTCGAGGTGGACGGCACCGTCCTGGACCCCGACGGGCTGGGCCCCTGGCTGGCGGAACACGGGCACGGGGTGCTCGGTGTCGCCACGGTCGACGTGTGGAAGCTGGGTGCGGGCAGCGTCAGCGAGGTCGCCCTCGCCACGCCGGCCGGCCCCGCCGCCTGGTTCGACCCCACCAAGCTGAGCGAGGCCGACGAGAAGGCGTTCGCCGCCTGGCTCGCCGACGCGGCCAAGCGCAAGATCATGCACGACGCGAAGGCGATCATGCGGGTCTTCGCCGAGCACGGCTGGGGCGTCGACGGCGTCTGGATGGACACCGCACTGGCCGCCTACCTCGACAAGCCGGGCCGCCGCTCCTTCGCGCTGGACGCCCTGTCGATCGAGTACCTGGGCCGTGAGCTGGGCCCGACGGCCGAGGCCGAGGGCCAGCTCGCACTCGGCGCCGACGAGCAGGCCGAGGCGGACGCGCTGATGGTCAAGGCCCGTACGATCCTGGACCTCGGCGCCGCCTTCGAGACGCGGCTGGGGCAGGTCGGCGCCGCCGACATGCTGCGCGACCTGGAGCTGCCGACGTCCGAGCTGCTGGCCCGCATGGAGCGGGCCGGTATCGCGGCCGACAGCGACTGGCTGACGGGCCTGGAGCGGCAGTTCGCCGACGCCGTCCAGCAGGCGGTGAGCGAGGCGCACGCAGCGGTGGGCCACGAGTTCAACCTCGGCTCGCCCAAGCAGCTCCAGGAAGTGCTGTTCGGGGAGCTGGGGCTGCCCAAGACGAAGAAGACCAAGACCGGTTACACGACGGACGCGGACGCTCTCGCCTGGCTCGCGGGACAGACCGAGCACGAACTGCCCGTGATCATGCTGCGGTACCGCGAGCAGCAGAAGCTGCGGACGACGGTCGAGGGCCTGATCAAGACGGTCGCGCCCGACGGCCGTATCCACACCACCTTCAACCAGACGGTGGCCGCCACCGGCCGGCTGTCCTCCACGGACCCCAACCTCCAGAACATCCCGGTGCGCACGGACGAGGGCCGTGCGATCCGGCGCGGCTTCCGCGTGGGGGAGGGGTACGAGTCGCTGATGACGGCGGACTACAGCCAGATCGAACTGCGCGTGATGGCGCACCTGTCCGAGGACGAGGGCCTCATCGAGGCGTTCACCTCCGGCGAGGACCTGCACACCACGGTCGCCGCACAGGTCTTCGGCGTCGAGAAGACCCAGGTCGACCCGGAGATGCGCCGCAAGATCAAGGCGATGTCGTACGGGCTGGCCTACGGCCTGTCCGCGTTCGGCCTCTCCCAGCAGCTCGCCGTCGCCCCGGACGAGGCGCGCAAGCTGATGGACACCTTCTTCGAGCGGTTCGGCGGGGTGCGGGACTATCTCCAGCGCGCCGTCGAGGAGGCACGCGCCACCGGGTACACGCACACGATCATGGGCCGCCGCCGCTATCTGCCGGACCTCAACAGCGACAACAGGCAGCGCCGCGAGATGGCCGAGCGGATGGCGCTGAACGCACCGATCCAGGGCACGGCCGCCGACATCGTCAAGGTCGCCATGCTCAGGGTCGACGCCGCGCTGCGGGCGGCCGAGCTGAACTCCCGGATGCTGCTCCAGGTCCACGACGAAATCGTGCTGGAGATCGCCCCCGGCGAGCGCGAGAAGGTCGAGAAGCTGGTGCGCCTCGAAATGGCCTCGGCCGTCTCGCTCCGCGCCCCGCTGGACGTGTCGGTCGGCTCGGGCCAGGACTGGGAGTCGGCGGCGCACTGAGGGTCCCGCGGCCGGGCGGCACGGCGGCCCGGCCGCACGGTCGACGGGAACGGCGCGGGAACGCCGCGCCAACGGCCCGTGAACCGGCCGCGAAAGCGGGGCGGAAGCGCCACAAGTGTTCTGTGCCCGCTGACTTGGCCCCGGGCGTGCCGTAGGGTCACAGGTGATTGCGTCCCCAGGGGAGAGGACGGGACTGACCCATGGCGCGGTACCACGGCAGGCACGCAGCAGCCAAGCAGGACGGCACGAGCGCGCATCGCAGATTTCTCGGCGGCAGCAGACTGCGCAGGGGACTGGGCGCGACGGCGGTCGCGGCCGTCGCCATGGCGGCGCTGACCGCGTCCCAGGCGCCCGGCGTCGAGCTGGGAGGCAAGGGCGCCGACGGGAGCAACGGCCGTACGGACGGTGGGAACGGGGCTCCGGGCGACGACTCGTACCACACGGAGCTGCCCCCGCTGGAGACACCGAACCCGCCCGGTTCCGCACCGGGAGCGCCGGGCGCCGGCGGTGACGAGTCCGGCATACCCGCGTCCGTGCTCGCGGCCTACAAGAAGGCGGCCAGGTCCCTCGCTTCCTCCTCCTCGGGATGCGGGCTGCGCTGGGAACTCCTCGCCGCCATCGGCAAGGTGGAGTCGGGGCAGGCGCGCGGTGGCGCCGTCGACAAGGAAGGCACGACGCTGCGGCCGATCCTGGGCCCGGTGCTGAACGGCGAGGGCTTCGCCAGCATCAAGGACACCGACGGCGGCGAGTACGACGGCGACGCGGCCTACGACCGCGCCGTCGGACCCATGCAGTTCATCCCCTCCACGTGGGCCCGCTGGGGTGCCGACGGCAACGGCGACGGCAAGAAGGACCCCAACAACGTCCATGACGCCGCGCTCGCCGCCGGCCGCTATCTGTGCGCCGACGGCCGCGACCTGGCGGTCAAGGCGGACCTCGACCGCGCGATCCTCAGCTACAACAACTCCAGCGACTACTTGCGTACGGTCCTCGCCTGGTTCGCGTACTACCGCGACGGCGCGCACGGCGTGCCCGACGGCGAGGGCGTTCTGCCCACCTCGCCGGGCGCGGGCGGTCTCGACGACAGGCCGGCCAAGGGCTCTCCCGAGCGGGCCGGCGACGGCGGCTCGGGCGGCAAGAAGCCGGGCAAGCCCGGCAAGCCCAGCGACAGGCCCAGCAAGCCGGGCAACAAGCCGGGGAACGGCGGCGGCAACACCCCGAGCCCCTCGCCGACCCCGCCCGGCAAGCCCACTCCCTCCCCGAGCCCCACGGCCCCCGCTTCCCTGGAGCGGGTCGGAGCGCAGGAGTTCACCGCCGTCGCCGGCGACGACTTCGCCGGGAGCCCCCGCGTCAAGGCCGAGACCTCCAAGGGCAAGGGCGTCAACGGCGTACGCGTCCAGTTCGAGATCCGCGGCGAGACCGGCGCTGTCTTCGACGGCGGCGCCAAGCGCAAGACCGTCAGCACGAACGCGGACGGCGTCGCCACCGCACCGAGGCTCAGCTCGGGTACCAAGGCGGGCGACTTCACGGTGCGCGCCACGGCGCCGGGCAGGGGCCTCAAGGCCGTCGACTTCAGGGCCTCGGTGACAGCGGCGCAGGCGGACACGCTCGCACGGACGGGTGAGGGCGCCCTGGAGAGCGCCAAGGGCGGCGACTTCGCGAACGACGTCGAGGTCAAGGCCACCCGCAAGGGCAAGGCCGCCTCCGGTGTCGCCGTGAGCGCGGCACTGTCCGGCGGCGCCAAGGGTCCGTTCTTCAAGGGCGCGGACAACAAGCCCCTGCGGGCCCTCAGCGGCCTCAAGACCAACTCCAAGGGCGTACTCAAGCTCCCGCAGCTCCACGCCGACGACAACCCCGGCACGTACACCCTCACGCTCAAGGCCAACGGTGGCGCGAAGCTGACGGTCAAGCTCACGATCAAGGACTGACCCCGCGGCCAACGGCCGCTCCAGCGCGACCACTTGCCCCCCGGTGCCCGGCACCGGGGGGCAAGCGCGTCGAGGGGTGCGCGCTCCGTGTCACAAGGTCCGCGCCGGACGGTTCCCATCCACAGCACGCGTTGCTACGGTGCCCGGGCCCTGACGAAGCGTCAGTTATTCGCCGGCACAGATCCCACGGGAGGTGCAACGTGCGTGCCCTGCTCGCGGCAGGCATCGGACTGGCCGCCGCACTCGCCCTCGTCTTCACGATGACCGCTGTCGGCGTGCCCTCCGGCGAGACCTCGCCGAAACCGCTGCACACGTCCGTCCCCGAAAAGCCCTAGCTGGAGGCAGCATGCGCAGGAAAGCGAGCCTGGTCCTCCTGGCCTTCGCGGTGTTCTTCGCCGCGCTCTCGCCCCTGATGCGCTGGTACGCCTTCCCGCGCCTGGCGAAGATCCCGCCCAGCCAGTACCAGGACATGGTGCTGGAGGCCAAGAACGCCACCCTTCTCGACTACACCACCATGAAGTCCAAGAAGGTCGACAAGGTCAGCATCGTGCAGACCCTCAAGGGCAATGTGAAGGAGGCCGAAAAGGTCAAGGAGAGCACGGGCCGCGACGTCGTCGTATGGGACACCCTCAGCTACGTCGCCGATCCCAAGGGCAAGATGGTCTCCCAGATCCCCGAGCGCTACATCTTCGACGCGCACACCCAGGAGCCCGTCAACGCGCCCGGCGAGCACGTCGACGGCGACAAGGTGCGCCGTGAGGGCATCGAGTACAAGTGGCCTTTCCTGACCGAGAAGCGCGACTACGAGTACTACGACTTCCAGGCCAGGACCACGGCGCCGATCCACTACAAGGGCACCCGTACCGTCCGCGGCCTGGAGACCTACTACTTCGAGCAGGACATCCCCTGGACCAAGGTGAAGGTCCCCAAGAAGCTGCCCGTGGGCGCCACCCCCGAGATGGTCGAACAGGCGGGGATGGAGCGCTGGTACAGCACGAAGCGGATGTTCTGGGTCGATCCGGTCACTGGCGCACCCGTCGACGGGCAGGAACTCCACAAGGAGGAGATGCGCTGGACGGGCAAGCCCGACAAGAAGCCGCTCACCGCCTTCGCCGGGCACGTCAAGATGCGCCCCGACTTCCAGGACGCGACCGTCGAACTGGTCAAGTCCCAGCGGCAGTTGGTGCTCGCGCTGACCTCGTACCTGCCCTGGGGCTTCCTGGTACTGGGCGCCCTGCTGCTCGCGCTCTCCCTCACCCTGGAGGCCCGCGGACGCCGCCCGGGACCCGGCATCAGGGCCGAGGAGCCCGAGTCCGACCCCGTACCCGTCTGAGCCGCAGTCGCACAGACCCCCGGGGCCCCGCACCGGCTCCCCGCACCGGGCCGCTGTACGGGCCCGCGGGCTCAGCCCCGCCTGCCGGGCCGCGCGTTCGTCCTCCGCGTCGGCTCGGCGGCCGACGGGTCCTGGGGCCACGGGTGCTTCGGGTAGCGCCCGCGCAGCTCGGCCCTTACGCCCCTGTAGCCCTCGCGCCAGAAGGAGGCGAGGTCGGCGGTGACGGCCGCCGGGCGCCCAGCGGGGGAGAGGAGATGCATCAGCACGGGCACCCGGCCCCCCGCCAGCCGGGGCGTTTCCCGGGCGCCGAACATCTCCTGCAACTTGACCGCCAGTACGGGCTGTTCGGGCCGCCCGTAGTCGACACGTACGCGCGACCCCGACGGCACCTCAAGCCGCTCGGGCGCCAACTCCTCCAGGCGCGCGGCCTCACCGGTCGACCACGGGAGCAGGGAGTGCAGCAGATCGGCAGCCGCCGGCAGCCGCTGTCCCGTCAGCCAGGTGTCGGCGCTGGACAGCAGCACCTCGTCCGAGACATCGGGCCAGGGCTCGCCCAGGGCGTGGTGCAGGAAGGACAGGCGCGCACGCAGCGCGACCGCGCCGTCCGACCACCGCAGCAGCCCGGTCCCGTGGGTGCGCAGCGCGTCCAGCAGGGCCGCCCGTACGCGTGCGGGTCCCGGGTCGCGCAGGGGACGCGAGGAGAGTTCCACGGCACCGAGCGACTCCACCTCCCGCGCGCTCACCGCGCCACGCTCCGTGTCCCACAGCACCTCGCTCCGTACGGAACGCAGCGCTCCAGCAGCCCCTGTGGCCGTCTTCTCGTCCACGGCCGCCGCGAGCCGTACACGCGCCGACGCGGCGCCCACCGGCCGGTCGGCGACCGCGACGGCGAGCCAGGGCACGTCCCGCAGCCGGCTGTCACGCGCCAGCTCGGCGCGCGTCCCGCCCACCATCAGGTACGACGTGCCGTCCTGCCTGCGCGCCAGCCGCTCCGGCTGGGCCAGCGCGACCACCGTGCCCACGGCCGCCTCGTCGGAGAGCCCGGCGGGACGCGCCGTCTCCTCGCCCAGCAGCGCCCGCAGCCGGGCGGTCTCCGCGTGCCAGCGGGCGCCGTACGGGTCACGCCGCCCGGCCCCGCGTGCCATACGCAGCGCCTCGACGGCGTCGTCGCCGTAGCCGTGCGTGCGTGGCGGCTCCTCGCTGAGCAACGCCACGGTCCCTGCGGCCAGTTCGCTCCCCACGGCAGCAGCGCCGTCCAGCAGCGCACGTGCCAGCCGGGGGTGCAGCCCGATACGGGCCATCCGCGCGCCCCGCGCCGTCGCGCGCCCGTCCTCGTCCAGAGCACCGATCGCCAGCAGCGTGCGCCGCGCCGCCGCCATGGCGCCCTCGGGGGGAGCGTTCAGCAGCGCAAGGCCCGTCGCGGTCGGATCGCCCCAGCACGCGGCCTGGAGCGCGAAGGCCGTCAGGTCGGCTACGGAGATCTCCGGCGACGGCTCGCGCGGCAACGCTGTTTCCCCGGCGGCCCCGGCGGCCGACCAGCACCGGTAAACCACCCCGGGCGCCTCACGCCCTGCCCGCCCGGCACGCTGCACGGCCCCGGCGCGCGAGACCCGCACCGTCGCGAGTGAGCCGAGCCCCCGCGCGTGATCCGTACGGGGTTCGCGCGAGAGTCCCGCGTCCACGACCACCCGCACACCCGGAACGGTCACGCTCGATTCGGCCACCGCAGTCGAGAGGATCACCCGGCGCCCCGCGCCAGAACCGCCCCGCAGCACCGCGTCCTGCACCCCGGCTGGCGCGCGCCCGTGCAGCTCCAGCACCTCGGCACGTACGGCGCCGCCGCCCAGCAGCGACGCCACCCTGGCGATTTCCCCGACCCCCGGCAGAAAGCACAGCACATCGCCCTCCCGCACCTCCTCCAGCGCCCGCCGCACCGTCGCCGCCACATGCCGCAGCAGCGCCGGGTCCACCCAGGTGCCGTGCGCGGGCCGCACCCCCGAGGGCGGCGGCGACTGCCGCACCTCGACGGGATGGCTCGTCCCCTTCCCCCGTACGACATCCGCCTCCAGCAGCCGCGCCCACGCCTCGCTGTCCTGCGTCGCTGACGCCGCGGCCAGCCACAGCCCGGGCCTGAGCGTGGCCCGTACGTCCAGCAGGAAGGCCAGCGCCGTGTCGGCGTCCAGGTGCCGCTCGTGGCACTCGTCCATCAGCACCACATCGACGCCGGGCAACTCCGGGTCCCGCTGGAGCCGTTGCAGCAGCACCCCCGTGGTGACGACCTCCACCCGCGTTCGCGGCCCGGCCCTGCGCTCCCCGCGCACGGTGAAGCCCACCTGCTCGCCGGGGCGCTCGCCCAGCAGCCACGCCATCCTGCGCGCCGCCGACCGCGCCGCCATCCGCCGGGGCTCCGCGACCAGAACGTTCCGCGCGGGCACCCCGTCCCCGAGCAGCCCCGCCAGCGCCAGCGGCACCAGCGTCGTCTTGCCCGTGCCGGGCGGCGCGTGCAGCACCACGGCGCCCCGTGCCTCCAGCGCTTCCCGTACCTCAGGGAGCGCCGCCGCCATGGGCAGCGCCTTCAGCTCGTCGTCACGCCTCACGCGTCCAGCGCACCTCTCACCCGTTCCCGCACCTGTCCCACGGCCGATGTCCCACGGCCGATGTCCCACGGCCGCCCTCAGTCGCGCCGGCACACGAAGATCGCCGTGCCGGGCAGGAGGCGCCCGCGCAGCGGGGACCAGCCGCCCCACACGTTCTGGTTCCACTCGGGCCACTCGGGCTCGACGAGGTCCACGAGCCGGAACCCGGCCCCCACGATCTCCCGGACGCGGTCCCCCATGGTCCTGTGGTGCTCGGCGTACACGGTCCGGCCGGCCGCGTCCTCCTCGACGTACGGCGTCCTGTCGAAGTAGGAGGCCAGGACGGCAAGGCCCTCCGGCCCCGGCTCGTCGGCCAGCGACCACCGCACAGGGTGCGTGAGCGAGAAGACCCACCTGCCACCGGGCCGCAGCACCCGGCGTACCTCGCGGAAGACCCGCTCGGGGTCGGCGACGAACGGGATCGCGCCGAACGCCGAGCACGCCAGGTCGAAGGAGCCGTCGGCGAAGGGCAGCGCACGCGCGTCCGCCTCGACAAGGGGAAAGCCCTCGTCGCCGAGGCCGGGTACCCCTTGGTTCAGGCGCAGCGCGTGCTGGAGCTGCCGGTGCGAGACGTCCAGCGCGACCGGCCGCGCGCCCTGTGCCGCCAGCCACCGCGAGCACTGCGCGGCGCCGGCGCCGATCTCCAGCACATCGAGACCGCGCAGCTCAGCCGCCGGCCCGAGCAGTCCGGCATCGGCCTCGTCCAGGCCCTCGGGGCACCAGACGAAGCGGGCGTCGCCCAGGAAGTCACCATGATCGTTCTGGTACTCGTCCGCGTTCCTGTCCCACCAGCCCCGGTTCGCGCGGCTGCTCTCGCGCCCACCGGCCTGCCGCCGCACGGCCTCGGCGTCCTCGTCGTCGGTCAGGCCCACGTCCACGTTCCCGTCACTCTGGGCGAGATCACCGCGGTACGGGCCCTCACCTGCCTCGTGCTTTTGTTCCATCGCACCTGTCGCCGTACTCTCGTTGACATTCATTCCTGGTCGCCGCCACCCGCCACCACCGGCCGCCGCCACCCGGCCGCCGCGCGCCCGGCGGGTGTGAAGGGGCGGAAGAAGTGCCGCAGCGGGCCGTCGCTGACCGCCGTCAGAATGCCGGTGAACGCGCTGCGCACGCACCATCTGGCCGAGTTCTACGGCGAGTTGTGCCGGGTATGGGGCGATCCGTCACAGGTGTGCTCTTTCGCGCATTGACCCTGCCCAGCGGCCCCCGTATGCTACAAGTTGCGCTGCGGGCCTGCGCGCCTCAGACGGAGCAGGTCGCGCTCGCATCGGTTGTGTATCCCCTCGGGTCTCCGCCTCTCAAGGCTGTTCCGGCTGGCTACATGTGGTGCGATCAAAGGCTCACGGCGTGGCAGTACCTACGACTCAATGTCCGTACCGGAGACCTTTACCCACATGACGAGCAGCACCGAGACCTCCGCCACCACCCCGCAGGTTGCGGTAAACGACATCGGTTCCGAGGAAGAATTCCTCGCCGCGATCGACGAGACGATCAAGTACTTCAACGACGGCGACATCGTCGACGGCGTCATTGTGAAGGTCGACCGGGACGAGGTCCTGCTCGACATCGGTTACAAGACCGAAGGTGTCATCCCTTCCCGTGAGCTGTCGATCAAGCACGACGTGGACCCCAACGAGGTCGTAGCCGTCGGCGACGAGATCGAGGCCCTGGTTCTCCAGAAGGAGGACAAGGAAGGGCGCCTGATCCTCTCGAAGAAGCGTGCCCAGTACGAGCGCGCTTGGGGCACCATCGAGAAGATCAAGGAAGAGGACGGCATCGTCACCGGTACCGTCATCGAGGTCGTCAAGGGCGGCCTCATCCTCGACATCGGTCTCCGTGGCTTCCTCCCCGCCTCCCTGGTGGAGATGCGCCGCGTCCGCGACCTCCAGCCGTACGTCGGCAAGGAGCTCGAAGCCAAGATCATCGAGCTGGACAAGAACCGCAACAACGTGGTCCTGTCCCGCCGTGCCTGGCTGGAGCAGACCCAGAGCGAGGTCCGCCAGACCTTCCTCACCACCCTTCAGAAGGGGCAGGTGCGCTCCGGCGTCGTCTCCTCCATCGTCAACTTCGGTGCCTTCGTGGACCTGGGTGGCGTGGACGGACTCGTGCACGTCTCCGAGCTGTCCTGGAAGCACATCGACCACCCCTCCGAGGTCGTCGAGGTCGGCCAGGAGGTCACGGTCGAGGTCCTGGACGTCGACATGGACCGCGAGCGCGTCTCCCTGTCGCTCAAGGCGACCCAGGAAGACCCGTGGCAGCAGTTCGCCCGGACCCACCAGATCGGCCAGGTCGTCCCCGGCAAGGTCACCAAGCTGGTTCCGTTCGGTGCGTTCGTCCGCGTCGACGAGGGCATCGAGGGCCTGGTCCACATCTCCGAGCTGGCCGAGCGCCACGTGGAGATCCCGGAGCAGGTCGTCCAGGTCAACGACGAGATCTTCGTCAAGGTCATCGACATCGACCTGGAGCGCCGCCGCATCAGCCTCTCGCTGAAGCAGGCGAACGAGTCCTTCGGTGCCGACCCGTCGATCGTCGAGTTCGACCCGACGCTCTACGGCATGGCCGCGTCCTACGACGACCAGGGCAACTACATCTACCCCGAGGGCTTCGACCCCGAGGCCAACGACTGGCTGGAGGGGTACGAGAAGCAGCGCGAGGAGTGGGAGCGCCAGTACGCCGAGGCGCAGAGCCGCTTCGAGCAGCACCAGGCGCAGGTCATCAAGTCCCGCGAGGCCGACGAGCAGGCGGCGGCCGAGGGTGCCTCCACCACGAGCGCTCCGGCGCCGCAGAGTGGTGGCAGCAGCCAGAGCAGTGGTGGCGGCGGCGGTTCGTACTCCTCCGAGGGTTCGGAGGACGACGGCGGCGCGCTTGCCTCTGACGAGGCGCTTGCCGCGCTCCGTGAGAAGCTCGCCGGTGGCCAGAGCTGAACTCCCTCAGCTGAGGCGGGGAGCGTTCCCGGCCGCTGAGTGACAGCCTGAACCGAGGCCCGTACCCCTTCCGGGGTGCGGGCCTCGGTCTTGTGCGGGCGGATGTCTTGCGCGGGGGCCGGCCGGTCTGTGCGGGGCCTGACCGGCGTCCGCTGTGGTGGGGCCTGGCTGGTCTCTGGCTCGGCCTGGCCGGGCGTGCGGCTGTGGTGGGGCGGGTCAGCCGACCGGGATTCCCGGGTTGGTCAGTCCCTTGCCGCCCTTGACCGTGTTGTCGCCGGAGACCGTGACAGGGCAGGTGTCCGCGTCGTAGTTGGTCACGTTGATCGCGAACTGGTTCCTGCCGGAGGCGCCGGTCAGATCGGACTCGTTGCCGCGGAAGACGGTGCCGCAGCCCCAGCCGTCCTGTTGCTCGTGGGTCTCGAAGCCGTTGTTCGTGGTGTTCCTGCCGGTGTTGTTCTCCACGAGGACGCCGTTGCCCTTGATGTCCACCCAGGAGTCGTCGTAGTTGGCGCCGGTCAGGCCCTCGCCGTCGAAGGTGTTGCCGATGACGCGGGCTCCGGTGGTGCCCTCCTTGATGTCGATGTTCTCGCCGCCGACGCCGGGCCCGATGACGTTCTTCTCGATCAGGATGCGGTCGCTCCTGTCGTCGGTGCCTCCCCCCGACTTCGTCCGGGAGGTGCCCCCGGCGCTGCCGACGTAGACGCCCTCGCCCATGCCCCGGCCGTTCTTGCCGGTGTCCCGGATCGTGGAGTTCCGGATCGATCCGTCGGAGCTGGACTTGCGCCAGTGGACGGCCTCCATGTCGAGATCGCGGACGGTGACGCCGTCGATGTGGACGCCGTCGGCGCCGTCCATGACGATGCCCTTCTGGCCGCCGGTGACGGTGAAGCCCTTGAGGTTCCAGTGCCCGGCACCGTTGAGGTGGAGGCCATAGCCGCCGCCCGCCGTGAGGATGGCGCCTGCCGAGCCTGTGAGGGTGATGGGGGAGCCCTTGTCGCCGGCTCTGGTGGTCTTGAAGTTCCCGGTGTACGTGCCGTCCGCGAGCCGGATCGTGTCGCCCGGTGCGACCCTGGCCAATGCGTCCTTCAGCCCTGTGCTGTCCCGGACCTCGATGACCTCGCGGGTTCCGGTGCCGTGATTTCCGGCGTCGCTCTGCGCCCCGCTGGAGACGGCGCCGGTGGCCAGTACGGCGCCCGTGCCCAGCAGCGCCGCTGCCGGGAGGGTGAGGAGGCGCCGTGCGGTGGGGGTGGGGGGTGCGGGAGCCATGCGGGTCTCCTCGTATGTGAACGGCGAACATTGACATGAACTTGTCGCGATGCGGGGGAAGCTAGGGTCACCATGGGGGCGCGTCAAGATGAGAGGGCCCAAGAAGTTAGGAAACTTTCCAGTCGGCGGGCGGTGCCTTCGCGGTTGGCCTGCGGACCCTCCGTGGTCGGCGTGCGCGCCTTCGCGGTTGGGCGCGCGGTTTCTCGCGCCGCCTGTCCGTACGCCGCACCTGTACGCCTCACCTGTACGCCGAAGCCGTACGCCGACCTGTACGCAGGACCTGCGGGGCCGGGAATGCCGTTCCGCCAGCGGACGTTGACGCTATGTATGCCAGAGGAGCGTGAATCAGTGGATCCGCAGGGTTTGTACGCGTGGGACCAGAGCGGGCTGGACGCCGTCGACGCCATCGTCGGCGAGCCGGACAGCGCCGGTCTGGTGATGCTCTACCACTTCGAGGGCTTCATGGACGCCGGTGAGACCGGCGAGCAGATCGTGGAACGACTGCTGGACAGCCAGCCCTACGTCACCGTCGCCCGCTTCGACGTCGACCGGCTGATCGACTACCGCGCGCGGCGCCCGATGATGACGTTCCGGCGCGACCAGTGGGTGTCCTACGAGACGCCGAAGCTGGAGCTGCGGCTGATGCGGGACGCGACGGGTGCGCCGTTCCTGCTGTTCGCGGGGCCCGAGCCGGACAGTGAGTGGGAGCGTTTCTCCGCCGCCGTCCAGGAGATCGTGGACCGGCTGCGGGTGCGGCTGTCCGTCACCTTCCACGGGATCCCCATGGGCGTGCCCCACACCCGCCCCGTCGGCCTCACCCCGCACGGCAACCGCACCGAACTGGTGCCGGGTCAGCGCGGGATCTTCGACGAGGCCCAGGTTCCCGGCAGCGCGGCAGGGCTGACCGAGCTGCGGCTGTCCGAGAGTGGACACGACGTACTCGGCGTCGTCGCACACGTCCCGCACTACATCGCGCGTTCCACGTATCCGGACGCTGCCCTCGTCGTCGCCGAGGCGATCACCTCGGCCACGGGCCTCGTCCTGCCCGACGTGGCACACGCGCTGCGGAACGAGGCGCTGCGCACGCAGAACGAGATCGAGCGGCAGCTCGCGGAAGGGGACGAGGAACTGGTCTCCGTCGTGCGCGGGTTGGAGCAGCAGTACGACGCGGTCGCCGGTGCCGAGACGCGCGGCAACCTGGTCGCCGAGCCGGCGGAACTGCCCTCGGCCGACGAGTTGGGCGCCGTCTTCGAGCGCTTCCTCGCCGAGCGTGAGGGCGAGGGCGGCGAGGGCGGACGGGACATGTGAGGGCGGCAGGAGCGGACCGGGGTGCGCCTCGGTCCGTGGTGGGGTGCGCAGCGGCCCCGTTCTCGCCCACAGCCCCCGTCTCCGGGAGCTTCAGCGCTGGTCCCGGGCGGTGCGTAGGGTCCCTGGCGCCGTGTGAGGGCCCGCGAAAACCGTATGCGAGGAGCCGTCACCGCAGGCATAGTGAAGCCGTGCGGGGGCGGCTCCTTGGCGTGCTTCCTTCTCCTTGCTTTCTTCTGCAAAAAGAGTCGTAGTGCGCCTGCTCTCCGCCCCCGCACGTACCAGCTGAGGGGACGGCGCACGTACGCGTGTGCCAGGGGGGACGCGCACATGGCAGCCGAGGAGCTGGACGCGCTTCTGTTGCGCCGCCGACAGGTCTGCGTCGTCGACTGCGCCGCTGACGCTGGTGGGGGAGGGGCCGGTGATTCCGGTGCCGGTGGGGCAGGTGCCGGTGTCGGGGCTGGTGCTGGTGGTGCTGGGGGCGGCGCTCGGACCGGCGCCGTTGGGGGGTCGGAGCGGCGCGAGGCGCTCGTGGCCGAGGGGCTCACCGTGCTGGAGGCCGAACTCGCCGACCGAGCCCATGTGTTGACGGCTCCGCTGCGCCAGGCGCTCGGTGCTCTCACGCCCCCGGAGCTGGCCGAGCGGGGCAAGCGGCTGCTCGCCGACATCGACGCGCTACTGGGTGCCGATCGCAGCCATATGCCGCTGTTTCAGGACTTTCCCGCCTCCGTGCCCACCGGCCCTGCGCACAGCCTCTACACCACGCGCATCCGTGCGTTCCTCGCGCTCAGCGCGACCCTGCCGTGCATGGTCTGCGGACTGCCCCGCTCCGCCGTTCACGCCATGGGGGAGTGCGGCCATCTCATCTGCGAGCGCTGTTGGAGCGAGGCGGTCGGCTGGGCGTGCTGCGCCGACTGCTGCGAGTGGTACGGCTGCCCCGTCTGCGAGCGGCGCTTTACCACCGGCGGGGCGACCTCGCCGTGGTACGTGCCCGACGCGGGCGAGGCCGACGGGGTACGGGGTGGCGCCGACGGGGCCGACGGGATACCGGGCGGCACGGGCGGCGGGGCACGGGGTGGCGTGGGCGAGGGCGGTACCGGCAGTCCCGTGCGGCCCGGCAAGGGCGCGCCGCACCGTGGCGATGTCCTGCGTGTCCTCTCCCTCGCTCCGTCCCGGGAGGATGCCGTCCGCGAGGAGTTGGCCCGGCTGCTGGCCCGTACGACACCGCTCGACCCGCAGGACCACGACGACCTGTGGCTGCTTCTGACCGAGGTGCCCACCGAGCCGCCCCCGTCCGTGCCCGCGCCTTCGTCGGTGCCCGCGCCCTCGTCCGCGCTACCGTCCCCGTCCCCGGCTTCTGCGGTCTCCGGCGGCTACGCCGTTCCGGCCTGGCTGCCCACGCACATCCCGCTGCGCGAGAGCAAGGCGCTGGCGCTGGACGTGCTCGTCGCATGGGCCGGTGACCTGCGGGATCCCGCGTTGTATGCGGGGCTGGCGGCCGTACTGCGTGCGCGGCTCGACACCGCTACGGACGTGTTGCGCCTGCTGTGCGTGCGTTCGGGCGGCGACCCCGACCTGCTCACGGCGCCCAGGAGGATGCGGGGGCTCGGGCGCCCGCTGCGCCGCCTGCTGCTGGAAGCGCTGGACGGGCTGGCCTTTCCCGTGCTCGCCGAGGACCTGGCGCGGTACCCGGGGCTGTGGCGGCGCGCGGGCGAGGTGCTGCACCCCTTCGAGTACGCCGCGCGCCATCCCCGCGTCGCGCTGGCCTTCGCGTGCCTGCGCGGCACACGTACCGGTCCCGCTTCCGGAGCGCTGGGCCCCCAGCTGCTGGCTGAGGCCGAGCACCACCTCGACCACGTACGCCTCGCGGGGGACCGGCTGCGCCTGACCACCTGGGCGGGACACACCGAGGAAGCGCTCGCCTCCCGCGACATCACGCGCGCCGCGACCCTGCTTGGCCGGCGCCCCGGCGAGCTGCTGCGCCGTCTCGGGCACCTGCTCACTCGGGCAGCCGAGGCCGGCGCCGACCAGCTTCCCGACGCGATCGTGGACGCGCTCACCCACGCGCTGCCCCGCGTCGCGCCGGGTCCGCTGCTGGGCGCGCTCGGCGCGGTACGGGTGCGCGCGTGCGACGCCCGGATTCCCGGTACGGGACGGGGCGTTCGGGCCGGGAACGGGACCTGGACCGGGGCCTGGACCGAGGCCGTCGGGGTCGGGAACGCGACCGACGGCGGGACCTGGACCGGGCCTTGGACCGGGGGCGGGGCTGAGGCCGTGTCCCGCGTGGGGGAGGCGCGTGGGCAGGAGGCCCGTCGCGTGTTCTTCCCGCGTGCGAGCGTGGCCCGTACCTGGGCGGTGCCGGACGTACGGCCGTCGCTGCCCGCGCAGATGGTGGCCGATGTGTGCGCGCTGCTGGAGGGCGAGCTGCTCGACCGGTTCGCGCGGGACGAGCGGGGGGAGGGCTCGGGCCCGAAAACGGGCGAGGGCTTGGGGGAGGGCTCGGGGGTGGGTGCGCGCTTGGGTGAGGGCGCAGGCGGGGGCCAGGGCGCCGGCCGGGTGCGCCCGTACGACCTGGCCGTGCTGGACGCGGGGCTGGCGCTGCTGCCCGTGCCCTCGGCGCAGCGTTCCGTCTCGTCCTCCCTCGTCGCGATCCCGCGCGGCAGCGGTCTGCCGCTGCCCGGGAGCGGGAGCGGTGGCGGGGGCCGGGTGCGGCTGTTCCTGCACTGGACGCAGCCGCGCGCCGTCCGGGTCGATCTCGACCTGTCCGTCGCGCTGTACGACGAGGAGTGGCGGTTCGTCGGGCTGTGTGACTACACGCGCCTGAACTGGGGCCGGGGCGCGGCCGTCCACTCCGGTGACCTCACCTCGGCGCCCGCGCCGCACGGCGCCACGGAGTACGTCGACCTGGACATCCCGCGGCTGAGGGAGACAGGGGCGCGGCATCTGGTGGCCGTGGTGTTCTCGTACAACGACGTACCGTTCGATCAACTCACGGACGCCTTCGCCGGGTTCATGCGCCTGGAGGAGGAGCCGGGCGGTGAAGGGCCGAAGACGCGCGACGGGCGTGAGGGCGCGGGCCGGCAGAGCGCGGGCCGCACCGGTACGGTCCCCGCCGTGCCCCGCCGCACGCGGGCCCGTGCCCGCGCGGGCAGCCGCCCTTCCCCGGGCTACGACCCGCGTACCGTACGGCAGCGCTTCGACCTCACGGGCGACGCGAAGGTCCACTTCCCGATGAGCGTCGACCTCGGTACGGGGCTGGCCCGGTGGACCGATGTCACCCTCGCTTCCTTCGATCGCGGGGGCAACAGCGGGGACGACAGTGGGATCAACAGCGGACACAGCACCGGGGCCGACGGGGGGAACGGGGGTGGCGGCGGACACAACGTGTGGCGCTACCGTTCCCGGCTCGCGCGCCTCGGCCGCGACCTGGACGGCGCCTTCGGCGACGGCAGCCGCGTCTCCCTGTGGGAGCTGGCCTGCCTGCGCGCGGCGGCGCGTACCGAGGGGCCGGTACACGTACGGGACGAGCGTGACCTGCGTACCTACCGCAGGCGCACGGAGGAGAGCGTCCCGGCGTTCGCCGAGCGGCTGACCCGCGACCTGGAGCCGGACGCCGTCGCGGTCGCCGCTGCCGCTGCCGCTGCCACTGCCGGGAACGTACGCGCATTCGCGCCCAGGGAAGGGGAGGGGGAGGAGCAGGGGGCGGAACGGGCCTTCTGCGCGCTCGTTCACGGCGATCTGCCGGACGTGCCGGAGGGCACGCGTGGCACCCTCTACCGGCTGTTCCCCGGCCGGGCCGACGCCTCCGGGATGGAGCGGATGACCGCAGGTGACCTCACGGCCGAGCTGGCGCCGCGCACGGTATAGCGTGACCGCATGGTCAAGGTGGGTCTGACGGGCGGGATCGGCGCGGGCAAGAGTGAGGTCTCGCGGCTGTTCGCGGAGTACGGCGCGGTGATCATCGACGCGGACCGTATCTCCAGAGAGGTCGTGGAACCCGGTACTCCGGGCCTCGAAGCGGTCGTCGCCGAGTTCGGCGAGGAGATCCTCACCGCCGACGGCACGCTCGACCGGCAGCGCCTCGGCTCGCTCGTCTTCTCCGACACGGAGCGGCTGGCCGCGCTGAACGCGATCATCCACCCCCTCGTCGGCCGTCGCTCGGCCGAGCTGGAACGCGCCGCCGGAGAGGACGCGGTCGTGGTACACGACGTGCCCCTGTTGGTCGAGAACGGGCTCGCGCCGCTGTACGACATGGTCGTCATCGTGGACGCCTCTCCCGAAACCCAGCTCGACCGGCTCGTACGGCTGCGCGGCATGGACGAGGGCGAGGCCCGCGCCCGTATGGCGGCGCAGGCGACCCGCGAGGAACGCCTCGCGGTGGCCGATGCCGTGATCGACAACGACGGGCCGCTGGAGGAACTGGAGCCCCAGGTCCGCAAGGTGTGGGAGCGGTTGCGGCCGTGAGTGCCGCCCGTCCGATCGGCGGCTGAATACGGGAACGCGGGAACTCCGGAACGCGGGCATCGGTATGCGGGAATGCGGGCCCGGCATGCGGGTCCGGCGCATGGGGATGCGGGCCGGGAGTACGGAAGGCGGACACCCGGCGCACGGAAATACGGACCGGGAACGCGGGAATTCGGGCCGGCATACGGGAATGCGGAGGGCCCGCTTTTGGTTGTGCTGTGCGCCAGCACCCGAAGGAGAGGGCAAGTCCCGTGACCAGCCCCGAGACGAACATCATCCAGTTCCGCGCCGCGGAGCAGCTGCTGGACGCGCGTGACCCGCGCGGTGCGGTCAACCTCCTGGACGGCGTCATCGAAGACCACCCCGAGCACACGGCGGCCCGGCTGCTGCGGGCGCGTGCGTACTTCCTGGAGGCCCGGCTGTCCTCGGCCGAGCAGGAGTTCCAGTGGGTCCTGGAGCGCGAGCCGGACAACGCGTTCGCGCACTTCGCCTTGGCGCGCACCCTCCAGCGGGGCTCCCGCGCCGAGGAGGCACGCCGCCACTTCAAGCTGGCGGCTGCGCTCGATCCGCGCCCCGACTTCGTCGAGGCGGCCGGCTTCGAGAGCTACGAGCCGGAGCCCGGCACGGAAGACCTCGGTAACTGACGCTCAGCCGGTGAGCGTCAGCAACTGACGCTCAGTCGATGCGCGTCGACAACTGACCCTCAGCCGATGCGCGTCGACAACTGCTACTCAACCCATGAGCGTCAGCAGCCGACATGTGGACGCTGGGCACCGGCGACCGCGCCACCCAGCCCAAGAGAGCCGCCGAGCGGCTCTCAGCCCGTGAACGAAGGTCCGGAGCGCTTCCCCGCCCCGGGCCTTCGCTCTGCGAGCGCACTGACGAGTACCGCGCCGAGCACGAGGAGCCCGGCGCCGTACGGCAGACAGGCGAAGCCGGCCTGGAGCGGGGCGTAGCCGAGCACCGACTGGAGAGGGACCATCAGCGGAAGGCCATCGAGCGCGACCCGTGAGGCGCTACTGCGCGGGCTCTACTTCCGCCCCGACAGGTGCGCACTGGACTGGACGGAGCCCACCCCCGCCGCGGTTGACGGGCTCGTGGCCCAGCTGATCGCGCACCTTGGCCGTGAGGACCTCGCCGCGGACGCACGGCTGCGTGCCGAGGCGGCCCCTGCGGGGTGCTACTTGCATGTCATTTACGGGGCCGGCGAGAGCAGGGGAAGCCGCGATCCGCAGGGCAGACGCGCCTGCAAGGTGAAGCGCTCAGGCGCCTCGGCTCCAACGAGCCGGCTAGTGGATCTAGTGGCCGGCCGCCCAGCGGGCGAGGGCGGTGAAGTCGCCGGTGCGCAGCCCGAGTCGGGGATCGACCTGGTGCAGCAGGGCGGGGCCCGGGTGGCGGGCGGAGACGAATCGGCGTTCTGTACGGGTGATCGCGTCGTCCACCCAGGCGAACGGGCGTCCCTCCGACCACGCCACAAGGCGGCGCGTCTTCCACAGCAACCCGTCCAGTTCGGGCTCCAGTTCGGGTCGGCCCATGTCGGGCCACTCGATCACGGGCAGCCGGGGCAGCCCGATCAGCGGCCCTATGCAGGTGTTCGCGTCGGCGCCCCACGCCGTAGCCCATACCAAGTCGAAGCCCAGGCGCAGAAGTTCGGCGCCGTGCGCCGGGTTGAGCCGTACACGTACCGGCTTCGCCGTCCTGCCCCCGGCTGCCAGCCGGGCCGCGTAGGCAGGAGGAGTCAGGTGGTGGGTGCGGTAACCGCGCATGCGGGGATTCAGGCGCGGATCGAGGCGCGCGGCGAAGGGGTTGAGGGGCCCGTCCACGTCGAGGAACAGAAGGGGGCGACCCGCCTTGCCGCGCCTGCCGTGCCGGAGGTTCGGCTTCATGGCGCGTGACGGTACCCCGGCGGCACCCTGGCGGGTGTCAGCGGGCCCATCTACCGTATGCGGCATGGATGTTGACGCCGCGCTCGCCCTCACGACCGCCGCCGCCTCGGCCGCCGCCGGCGGCGCCGCCACGGCAGCGGGCGAGTCCGCCTGGCAGTCCCTCATCGCGCTCACCCGCCGCCTCACGGGCCGCGGCACCGAGGACGGCCCGCCCGTCACCGTCGACCCGGGCGACGAGGAGGGCGTACGCGTACTGGTGGGCCGCCTCGACGAACGGGCCCGCAGTGACGAGGAGTTCGCCACCCAACTGTGCGACTGGGCCGAGACCCACAGCGCCGACCTGCGCGTGGACAGGTCCGTGGTCCACAACACCGTCGCCGAGGGCGCCCGGATCTCCGGCCCGGTCATCCAGGCCCGCGACATCCACGGCGGCATTCACCTCCGGTAGGTCACGCGAGAGGGCTCGCCGAGAGGGTCCGCGTGATTGCCCGTGAGGCGCACAGAGGCAGTGATCGCCCGTGAGGCGTATAGAGGCGTGAGAGACGCGCCCCCACGCGTCGGCCCGTACGGTCCCGCCCTGGGGCGTTGACGCCGAGCGCCTCGCCCGGGCTGAGACGGTTCAGCCGGCCTGGACCTGCTCCTCCGTCCTGTCCTTCTCCGTCCCGTCCTTCTCCACCTCGTCCCCTCCGTCCCCTCTCTCCCCAGTACGGCGGCCTTCAGCGCCGCGCGACGGCGCTGACCGGCGTGTGTGGTCCGCCCAAGGTGGGCCGTCGTCTCTGGCAGGAGCAGGAGCCATGGCGTGGTGGTGCGGTGGCGCGGTGGCGGGCCCGTGGGTGAGCGCCGGGGCCGAGGATTTCCGGGGTTGTCAGTGGTCGCTTCTAGACTCGCGAGTGGGTTGGGGGTGTGGGTGGTCTGTCGGTGAGTGAGGGAAGTGGTGGCGCGGATGGGGCCGGGGAGTGGGGGCCTGGGGGCGTGTGCTGCCGTGTTCGTGCCGGGGGAGGTGCCGCGGGAGGGCGAGGTGGTGTTCTGGCGGCCCGGGGGAGGCGCGCTGCCGGAGGGTGTGGGCAGGGAGCGGGAGCTGACCGTTGTCCGTCCGCACGGGCGCGGGGTGCGGCGGCAGGTGGTGGCCGCGCGCGCGTTGTCCGTGGGGGAGGCGTTGCCCGTGCTCGTGCGGGCACGGGCGGACCGGGGCGCGCATCCGGCAGCGGCCTGCTGGGGTGCCGCGGCGTTGCACGGGCTGCGGCTGGTCGCGCGTGGACGGCTGGTGCCCGGATTGGGCGCCGGGGACGTGGACGTATGGCGGGCGGGGCCGCTGGACAGCGAGGACGCTGAGCATGTGCGTTCCGTCGCCGCCGCGATGCCGGGTGAGGCGCATGCGGTGGTGCCGGGCGGGACGGAGACCGGACGGGGCGGTGCGCTCCGGGTGCCGGAGCCCGAGGCGCTGGTGCGGGCGTTCCTGGATGCGGTGGCCGACACGTTGCCCCGCACGCCCGCTGCGCCGCTGGCCGCGGGTGCGCCCTTCGCGGCGCGGGAGCGGCAGCCGCTTGCCGGGCGTTTCCCGCGCGTACGGGAGTGGGCGACCGAGGTGGCGGCGGGGCTGGACTCCGGGGTGCGGATCTCGCTGCGGCTGGACCTCTCGGCGCGCGAGCTGTTCGACGGCGGGACGGCGGAGGAGCGCCCGGAGGGCGAGGGCGACGAGGAGAGGTCTGTCGCGGCTGCCGTTGTCCAGGCGACCAGCCTGTCGGACGCGACCATGGTTGCCGACGTCGGGCAGCTGTGGCGGGGCGAGGCGGAGCACCTGGGGCCGCGCGCCAAGGTCGACACGGTGCTGGCGATCCGCCGCGCCGCGCGGGTGTGGGCACCCCTGGGGCGGCTGCTGGAGCGGCCCGTTCCGGATGTGCTGCCGCTGACGGAGGACGAGCTGAACGACCTGCTCGGCAGGGCGGCGCGGAAGCTGGCCGATGCCGATGTCGCCGTGCACTGGCCGCGCACGCTGGCGCGGGAGCTGACGGCGACGGCCGTCGTGGGGTCGCGGTCGCACGCGCCAGGCTCGTCGGCCGACGGCTTCGGCTTCTTCAAGGAGGAGTCGCTGCTGGAGTTCCGCTGGCAGGTGGCGCTCGACGGCGACCCGCTCACCGAGGGCGAGATGGACGAGCTGGCCGAGGCACACCGGCCCCTGGTGCGGCTGCGCGACGAGTGGGTGCTGGTCGACCCCGAGCTGGTGCGCAAGGCGCGCAAGCGGCACCTTGGCCTGCTCTCACCGGGCGACGCGCTCGCCGTGGCGCTGACCGGCGAGGCCGAGGTGGACGGCGAGCAGGTCGAGGCCGTCCCCGTGGGCGCGCTCGCGGCGCTCAGGGAGCGGCTGCACGTCGAGGCGGAGGGCGCGGAGGGGAGCGCGGGGGCGGAGCTCCCCCCTGAGGGGCTCCGTGCCGAGCTGCGCGGCTATCAGTCACGGGGACTGGCCTGGCTCGACAAAATGGCCTCGCTCGGTCTCGGCGGCTGCCTCGCCGACGACATGGGGCTGGGCAAGACGGTCACGCTCATCGCGCTCCATCTGCGCCGTGCGGAACGTGCACGGAGCGAGGGCGTACGGACGGCGCCGACGCTGGTGGTCTGCCCGGCCTCGCTGCTGGGCAACTGGCAGCGGGAGATCACCCGGTTCGCGCCGGGCGTCCCCGTGCGCCGTTTCCACGGCAGCGGGCGCAGCCTGGAGGGCGTGGAGCCGGACGCGCATGACGCCGGGTTCGTGCTCACCACCTACGGCACCATGCGCACCAGCGCGGGCCAACTCGCCTCGCACGAGTGGGGGTTGGCCGTCGCCGACGAGGCCCAGCACGTGAAGAACCCGCACTCCGCGACGGCAAGAGCGCTGCGCACCATCGGCTCGTCGGCACGTGTCGCGCTCACCGGCACACCCGTGGAGAACAACCTCTCCGAACTGTGGGCGCTCCTCGACTGGACGACGCCCGGACTGCTCGGCCCCCTCAAGACGTTCAGGGCGCGGCACGCACGGGCCGTCGAGGGCGGCGAGGACCCCGAGGCGACCGGGAGGCTGGCGCGGCTCGTACGGCCGTTCCTGCTGCGCCGTAAGAAGTCCGACCCCGGTATCGTCCCGGAGCTGCCGCCGAAGACGGAGACCGACCATCCGGCTCCGCTGCGCAGGGAACAGGCGGCGCTCTATCAGGCGGTGGTGCGCGAGACGCTCGCCAGGATCGAGGCGGCTGAGGGCATCGAGCGGCGCGGCCTCGTGATGAAGCTGCTGACCGCGCTGAAGCAGATCTGCAACCACCCGGCCCAGTATCTGCGCGAGGACGCGCACGAGGTGTCCCGGCGCGGGGGCCGCTCCGGCAAGCTCGAACTCCTCGACGAACTACTGGAGACGATCCTCGCCGAGGACGGCTCGGTGCTGGTCTTCACGCAGTACGTCGCGATGGCGCGGCTCCTCGAACACCACCTGGCGGCACGCGGCATCCCCACGCAGCTTCTGCACGGCGGTACGCCTCTCGCGCAGCGCGAGGAGATGGTGGACCGCTTCCAGTCGGGAGAGGTCCCGGTCTTCCTGCTCTCCCTCAAGGCGGCGGGCACCGGGCTGAATCTCACCCGCGCGGGACACGTCGTCCACTACGACCGCTGGTGGAACCCGGCCGTCGAGGAGCAGGCCACCGACCGCGCCTACCGCATCGGCCAGACCCAGCCCGTACAGGTGCACCGACTGCTCACCGAGGGCACCGTGGAGGACCGTATCGCCCAACTGCTCGTGGCGAAGCGCCAGTTGGCCGACGCCGTACTGAGCGGAGGCGAGGCGGCGCTGACCGAGCTCACGAACGCCGAGCTGGCCGACCTCGTCTCCCTGCGGAGAGAGACATGAACGGGCCGGAGGACGGCGGGACGGGCGAGGTGAACGGGCCGGAGGACGGCGGGACGGGCGAGGTGAGCGGGCCGCAGGGCGCGGCGCTTACGGGGTGGGCTGCGGCGTGGGTGCGTGCGCTGGAGGAGTCCACCCGGGACACGGCGCGGCTGGCGCGCGGACGGACGTACGCGCGGGACGGGGGAGTCGACGCGATCAGGGTCAGGCCGGGGCGCGTCACCGGCTTCGTCCACGGCAGCAGACCGCGGCCCTACCGCGCGGAACTGCGGCTGCCCGTGCTGTCGGAGGACGCGTGGGACGCCTTCCTGGACACCGTCGCCGCACGGCCCGCGCATGTGGCCGCGCTGCTGGACGGCGAGCTGCCCGCAGCGGTCGCCGCCGAGGCGGAGGCCGCGGGTGTGCGGCTGCTCCCCGTCCGGGGCGAGTTCGTACCGGTCTGCTCCTGCCCGGACAGGGAGCGCCCCTGCAAGCATGCCGCCGCGCTCTGTTACGCGGCCGGACGCCTGCTGGACGACGATCCGTTCGTGCTGCTGCTGATCCGGGGCCGGGAGGAGAACGAACTCCTGGAGGAGCTGGTGCGGCGCAGCGCCCTCCTTGAGGCGGACGTTTCCCCGGGCGGCCCAGAACGTACCCGCCCGGGAGAACACCCTGGCCGGGGAGAGCGTACGGGCCAGCCCTCGGGCCAAGGGCGGGGCCAGGGCTCCGCTCTCGGTCCCGGTTCCGACGGCCCCAGCCATGACGGTGAGCCCAGTGACCCCCGTACCCATGGCCCCAGCTATCCCGGCAGCCCTGACGGCCCCGCCGACCCCGATGGCCCCATCGACACCATCGACCCCACCGATCCCACCGACCCCGGCGGGGGAGGAGGGGCGGCGGGTGCGCACCCGTGGCCTGCCGGCATGCCGACGGTTCCCGCACGTGAGTTCCTCGCGGCGGACGTACGTCCGCCGCTCCCCGCACCGCTGCCCGAGCCGGAGGCTCCGGGCGAGCCAGGGCCGTACCCCGACATACCTGGCAGCCCCGGTCCCGACGCGCTCGCGTTCCTGGCGATGGACGCGGCGCAGCGCGCGTATGAGGCGTTCATCGCGGACGGTGACCCGCTGCCGGGCCTGTCCGTGTGGCACGACACGATCCGCCTCGCGGCCACGCACCCGCACCTCACGGGCCGCCGGGCCCTGTCCCCGCTCTTCTCAGGGCTGGCCAGAACGGCGGGGCACACCGCGCCCGAGCTGACCCGCGCCGCGGCTGCCTGGCGCCAGGGCGGAATGACGGGGCTCTCGGTTCTCGACGAGCCGTGGGACCCGCCGGCGGGCGACTTCGACCGGGCCCGCAGCATCCTCGCGGCTGCGGGGCTGTTCATGAACATCCGTCGCAACCACCTCACTCACCCCACCCGTTACCTCCAGCTCCGCTACGGGCGGGACGGCCGCTGGTATCCGTACCGTTCGGACGGCGACGGCGCGGAATGGTGGCCCGAAGGGCCCGCGGCGGACGACCCGTTGACCGCGCTGTCCGGAGTGCAGGACGTATAGTCGCGCGGCCCTGTCCTTCGGGCAGGCGAAGCTCGCAGGGCCCGTGTGGTCTGTGGGGCCCGTCACTTCGGCATATGCATGACACCTTCGGCCGGTACGCTGCGCCGGACGTACGTCGGAGCAGCGCGGTGACGAGGAGCGGTCGGATGGCCTTTCGTAAGGCAACAATGAAGAAGCAGGTGGCCGAGGCCCTTGCTCAGCAGGCGCCGGGGGACCGGCCGTTGGTGTCCGTCATGACCGTCACAGGCCCGACTCCCTGGCTCAGCGTCGGATTCCTGGGCCTGATCGGTCAGTTCCTGATCAAGTACTACTTCATCACGGTCACCGACCAGGCCCTGCTGCTGCACCGTATGCACAGGTTCACGCAGCGCCCGAAGGAGATCGTGCACGCGATCCCCCGTGACCAGGCGCGCGCCCTCTTCGGTGAGATCCAGCTGAACCCGCTGTGGAGCTTCTTCCACATGGCACTGCCCGGCGAGGCCAAGCCTGTACGGGTGAACGTCCACCGCATGTGGCGCAACGAACTGGAGGAGTTGCTCGCCGTCGTCGGCGGCGCCCCCCAGCAGCAGATGCCGCCCCAGCAGATGGCCCAACAGCAGATGCCGCAGCAGGGGTACGCGCCCCCGCCCCAGCAGGGGTACGCGCCCCCGCCCCAGCAGGGGTACGCGCAGCAGCCCCAGCAGCCCCAGCAGGGCTACGCACCTCAGCCCCAGCAGGGCTACGCGCCCCAGCCGCAACAGGGCTACGCACAGCCCCCGCACCAGGGTCACGCGCCCCAGCAGGGCCACGCGCCGCAACCGCACCAGGGTTACGCACCCCAGCAGGGCTACGCGCCCCAGCCCGGTTACCAGCAGCCGCCCCAGCCCCCGCAGGGCGCACCGCAGCCCCCGCAGGACGCATCGCAGCAGCCTGGCGGGCCGTACTACGGCAACCCGGGCCAGCAGCAGGGCAATCCGTACGCCTGAGCAGGGCAGGGCAACTCGTACGCCCGGCCACTGCGGCCCGCTCGCCCCGACACGCAAGGTTCCCGCGAAGGGGAAATGCTGGATCCCGGTCCTGTGGTGCGTGATTCTGCGCAGACATCTCTGCTGAACGCGCGCCGAACGGGAATCCGGAATGCGAAAGCGAAACGCGTGGTACGCCGCGCTCGGTACGGCAGCACTGGCGGCCCCCCTGCTGTGTGCGCCGGGTGCGGCTGCCGGGCCGAGCGGGCCGAGTCACAATCAGCCCAACAACAATCCTGGTTTTCTCCAGGTCTACGACGCCAATGTCGAGAACTTCCCCACGAGTACCGAGAAATGCAAGGGCGACTGGGAGGACCTGCTTTTCTATATGCGCTCCCGGCGCTACAAACCGGACGTCTACACCGTTCAGCAGGTCGGCGGTCGGCGGCAGCTCGACGTGCTGCTGAAGAAGATGCGAAAGCATTTCGGCGAGACGTACGCCGGCGTCGTCGCGCAGCCGGCTCCCGCACCGGGCGGCGGTGCCTGCGGCAAGGAGAAGTCCCGTCAGACGAACGCCGTCATCTGGCGTACCTCGCGCCTCTCACTGAAACTCTCTGCGCCCTCACGGAACATCTGGCAGGTCCGCAGACAGCTCAGGAAGCAATGCGTGAACAACAGTCAGGCACGTACCGTTTCCGTGAAGGCGCTGCTTCGCGACAGGGTGACGGGAAAGAACGTCACGGCCGCGTCCTTCCACTGGCCTTCCAGAAGGTCGGGGGCCAGCGGAAAATGCGCCGTCGTGAACGCGGCCGAACTGAGCAGGGAAATCACGGAGGACGGCTACGGCAGGGCGCAGCTCTACCTGGCGGGCGGCGACACCAACTGGTCGACGCACCGCAAGAATTCCCCCGGAACGTGGACGGCCTGGTACCGCAGAGCGAATGGCGCCCTCGGCGGAGCACACCGTTTCCGCGACCCCGTGTATGCCGGGTGTGCGGCGGGCGGCGGGTCCGTCGCCAAATGCCTTGCGCAGAAATGGACGTTCACCGACGGCAGGAAACGCCGTATCGACGTCCTCCTGGCCCGCACCCCCAAGGGGACGCCGCCGCCCACCACCAGCGACGCCGTCGTACCCTCCTTCGATGAGGCCGACCAGGCGGCCCGCCGCTTCACGGGAAGTGACCGAACGGATCTCGACTACTCCGACCACCGCGCCGTCGGAGCCCGAATTCACTACTGACACAAGCGGAAGAATCACGCCGCTCCCCGTCGAAGCCGTCGTACGGTGGGCATCCAGCCGTGGCTGAGGGCGACTTGGGGTGAGAGGGGGGCGGGCTTGTGCATACGGGCCGGAACAGGGGAGGCGGTGGCGTGAGTTGCGGTGGCGACCAGTTCCCCGGTACCGCTTCTCCCGGCCCGTCCACCCCAACCCGCGACGTCCACGGAGTCGTCAACGGTGTCGTCCACGGACAGGTGTACGCCCGCTCGGGCTCCCGTCCGGTGACGGGGCGTTCGGGGGCCGGACCGGACATCTCGCACCTCGCGCCGCGCACACGGAGCGCGGGCGGCGAGGGCGGCACGGGCGTCAGGGGTGTCAGCGAGGCGCTCGGCGGGTTCCGGTGTCCGCGTGCCACGGGCGTCGCAGAGACGTATCTTCCCGGGGCGCCTCACACGGTGGACGAACCCGGGGCGCCTCACACGGTGGACGAACCCGGGGCGCCTCACACCGTGGACGAACACCGCCTTCCCCGACCGTACGGCCGGGGAGACAGAGCGTGCGGCGGACTGCCCGCCGCACTCCAGGCCGCCGTCGGACGGCCAGGTCCCGCCCGGGACGGCTCGCCACCGAACCCGCCGGCGAGCGGCGCCACTTGGCGGCGCTCCCGGCACCACCTACGCAGGGGGATCGCACCGTGTCCGCAGTTTTCACCGTCGCGTATTCGGGTCTCACGGCAGAGGAGGCCCGGCTGTACCGCCTGCTCGGACTGTTCCCAGGGCGGAGTGTCGACATCGGCACCGCCGTCTGCGTCGCGGGAGTCGACCCGCAGACAGCGGACGACCTCCTCTTCGCGCTGGAGGAGGCCGCGCTCCTGGAGTGGGGCGAGGAGGACGGCCGCTACCGCTTCCATGACCTCGTACGCTCGCACGCACGTGAGCGCGCCATGGACGAGGAGAGCGAACACGAGCGCGACGCGGTGCTGGAGCGCTGCGTCGACTACTACGTCACAGGCGCCGCATTCGCCGACCTCGCCGTGATGGGAGACCGGCTGCGCATCGGCGGCGAGGCCACCCGGCGTCCGCACGCCTACGACCCGTTCGAGGGCCCTGACCGCCGCCGCGCCGCCCTCGCCTGGCTCGCGGCCGAGCGCCACGAAGCGCTCGCCGTACTGCGTGCCGCGGCCGAAGACGGCGGCATGGAACACCAGGTGTGGCAGCTCGCCGAGTCCCTCACCGCGCTCTACCTCAACCACCGCCACCTCGACGACTGGCGCGTCTGCTGCGAGCTGGGCGCCGGCGCTGCGGCAGCCGACGGCAGGCCCGACGCCGAGGCCCTGCTGCGCGCCCTGCTGTCACGCCCACTGCTCGACCTCGGCGAGGACGCGCGTGCCCGCGAGGAACTCGACCTCGCGCTGGCACGCGCGGAGAAGACCGGCAACCTGCCGCTGCGTGCCTCGGTACGCGAGTTCGACGGGCGCTACTGGGACCGCCACGACGCCCAGCGGGCCATCGAGTCCTACGAGCGCTCGATCGAACTCAACGAGCAATTCGCACAGCGCGCAAGCGGAGAGCACGAAGGTGAAGGACACGGCGGCTCCGGTGAGCCGGATGAGGTCGCCGCCGAGTCCGCCGAGTCCGCCGAGTCCGGTGACCGGACAGGCGGTGTGCGGGGCATCGCCACGGCGCGTTTCTTCCTCGCCTGCGCTCTCGACGTGACGGGGCAGCACGACCGGGCGCTCGCCGAACTGCTTGGCGTCCACGAGCGCTTCCAGGAGCTGGACGACACACGGATGGCGGGCCGCGCCCTCGCGGCCCTCGGCCGCGTGCGTCAGTCGCTCGGTGAGCACGAGGCGGCGCGCGAGGCGTACGGGGAAGCCGTGCGGATGCTGCGCGAGACACAGTCCACGCACTACGAGGCACAGGCCCTGGAGGCATGGGCGACCCTGGACGAGCGCCAGAGCGAGCCGGAAGCGGCGCACGAACGGCTGCTGCGCGCCCTGGAGATCTACGAGGCGGGCGGCAGCCCCCGCGCGGAACAGCTGCGCGAACGGCTGGGTGCGGCGGAGGTCTGAACCACGCGCAGCCGACCGCCGCGTACGGGCCGGCCCCGGCCGGTCCCAAGGCGTGCGCCTGCCCCCTCTCCTGGCGTTCGCGGTGTTCCCGGCGTTCCCGGCGTTCTCGGTGTGCCAGGCGTGCCCTGTGTGCCCGGCGTTCGCGGTCCTCCCGACCTCGGGCGAGGCGTTGCCCTCGGCGGTAGCGGCGGTATTGGCGGTACCGGCGTGATCAGCGGTATCGGCGTTCCCGGCCTCCGGCGCCTCCGGCGAAGGGCTCGGCCCCGGCCTCATGGCGAGGGGCTGGGCGGGGCCGTGACGCGGATCTTGCACTGTCTGTGGGGGAGCGCGTCCCAGTCGTCCATGGGGGCCGCGGTGAGGCCCTTGTTCTCGGCGAGGGCGATGAGGGTGGCGGGGCGGTAGTAGAAGTCCTCGTGCAGGACGTGGTGTTCCTCGTCGTCGGTCCTGTTGTACGTGAAGTCGAGGAAGCCACCCGGTTTGAGGACGCGGGGGATATGAGTGAGGCACTCGTCGATCACGTGCAGGGGCGAGTGCGAGAAGACACTGTGCGCGTGCGCCATGTCGAAGTGGCCCTCGGGGAGGTGTGCGAGGCCCATGTCCTCCACCAGTGAGAGGTGCGGCAGCTTGCCCTGGAGCCCGCGTGCGGCCAGCACGCGCTGTGCCGCGAGCAGGATGTCGGGGGAGATGTCGACGCCGTAGTAGTGGCCGGGCGCGAGGTAGTCGATGAACCGCCACCCCGCGCGCAGATTGCCGCACCCGATCTCCAGCAGATGGTGCGTCGGCAGCAGCCCGTGTGAGCGCAAGTAGCTGAACTGGAGCTCGCCCACCGCCTCCCAGCGCTCCTGGGAGGGCGTGCCGACGGCCGCGTTGGCGTCTTTGGACACGTCGGAGCGCATCACCGCGCGGTAGAACGCGATGTGGTCGCCGCCCGAGGCGCGCAGCAGTCGCCAGTCGCGGGTCAGGCGCCGCACGTACCGCAGGAGGCGGTCGGGATGCCGGGCCGCGTGCAGGAGCCGTTTTCGGCCAGAGGCACGGCGGCGTGTGCGGGGTCCGGGCCGGCCGTGGCGGGTGGAGGCGTCAGGAGGCATGGCGGTGCCTCACCTTCCGGATCGTTGCGGCAAGTCTGGTGCGGGGCAAGGGAGTTGGGGCCTGGAGGTCCGTGTCTCGCGCGCCCCGCCGGTTTCCCTACCTTCCCTTCCCGCAAGCGGAAGGTTCATGGGGAGGCCCGGGCGATAGCTTGAGGCCATGAGTCATGTGCGCGACGCATCCCTCGACGACAAGCAACCCCTCCGGCGCGCGGACGCCGCCACGGTGGACGAGTACGTCCCCGGCCGCTGTGGGAGCGGTGCGACCACGCAGGTGGAGCCCCGTTCGGTGGGGCAGGTCCACACCGTCTACGCGCCCGATCCTGACGGGGAGCCCGATCCCGGGGAGATCGTGTGGACGTGGGTGCCGTACGAGGAGAACGACGGCAGGGGCAAGGACAGGCCGGTGCTGATCGTCGCGCGCGAACGGGGCGGCACCGTGCTCGCCGTACAGCTCACCTCCAAGCGGCGGGGCGACGAGGAGTGGATGCCGCTCGGGTCGGGGCCGTGGGACAGGGAGGGGCGGGACTCGTGGGTGGGGCTCGGGCGGGTGCTGCGCGTGCACGGTGACGGCATGCGCCGCGAGGCGTGCGCGCTCGACCGTGCCCGCTTCAACGCCGTCACCGACCGGCTACGGCAGGTGTACGGCTGGCGTTGAGGGCCCCGGCGCTTTCCGCGACCGCCGGCGGCACCCCGGTGCCGCCTGAGCGCACACCCTTGCCGCGAAGGCGCCCGTACCGCCGCGGACACCCGCTGACGTCGCGGTTGTCGATCGCCCCCGCTGACGTCGTGCTGTATCTCGATGACATCCCTCCGATAACGCTCTGACATCCCCTTCGGCGAGCTTCGCCGAAGGGGTCACCTGTGGGGGGTTGTGTCCCTACGATGGGCCCGCGTTCGCACTTGTGCGCAAAATGTGACGGCTTTCCGACCACTGAGCGGCCGAGTCCAGGTCCTGGTATGGGGATGATGATGCAGAGCGCTGCCGGTGTGCCGGTTGACGGCTTTTCGTACGGGTTGATCACGCCGATCGCGGCGTACGTGGTGGCGTGCCTGGGGAGCGCGCTGGGGCTCAGGTGTACGGCGCGTGCGCTCAGCCTGAAGCGCTCGGAGCGGGCCGGCTGGCTGTTCCTCGGCTCGCTGGCCATCGGCACGGGCATCTTCACGATGCACTTCCTCGCGATGATGGGCTTCACGGCGCGGAACATCGAGATCCAGTACGACCTGCTGCTGACCTTCGCGAGCCTCGGTGTCGCCGTACTGGTCGTCGGGGTCGGCATCTTCCTCGTCGGTTACAAGGGACGCACCACGGCCGCGCTTCTCAGCGGCGGGGTCATCACGGGCCTCGGCGTCGCCGCGATGCACTACCTGGGCATGGCGAGCATGCGGATGCCGGGCAGCATCGAGTACGACGTGAAGATCGTGCTGCTCTCGATCGGCATCGCGGTGTTCGCCGCGACGGCTGCGCTCTGGTTCGCCATGTCGGTAAGGCTGGTCAGCGCCGCGATCGGCGCCGCGCTGATCATGGGTGTGGCCGTCAGCGGCATGCACTACACGGCGATGGAGGCGGTCGCCGTCCATGTCCACTCCGGAGCCGCACAGCAGGGCGGCACCTCCGCGATCTCCACCCTCACCCCCATCCTCATCGGGCCCGTACTGCTGCTGCTGTTCGTGGGGCTCTTCGTGAGCCTCGACCCGATGATGGAGCGCGACGGCAAACGGGAATGGGGCACCAGGCCGGGCGAGGGCAGCGGTGAGAAACTGGAATGGACGCCGTTCGAACGTTGATCCGGGAACGCGCCGACCGGGGTCTCCGGGCGACCGGCGCACGGACGAGGAGAGGTGAGGCGGATGGCCGGTACGGCTGACAGCGGGGAAACCCTGGGCGCCGAGCCGCAGTTGGCGGCGATGCCCGAGGACTGGCAGCGCGCGCTGGCCGTGGTCGCCCACCCCGACGACCTGGAGTACGGTGCCGCCTCCGCCGTCGCGGAGTGGGCGGCGCGGGGCAAGGAGATCACGTACCTGCTCGCGACCAGGGGAGAGGCGGGCATCGACAGCATGGAGCCGGCCGAGGCCGCGCGGGTGCGTGAGGCGGAAGAGCGCGCGAGCGCAGCCGCCGTGGGTGTCACGACCGTGGAGTTCCTCGACCACAGGGACGGCGTGATCGAGGAGGGCCTCGCGCTGCGCGGGGACATCGCCTCCGCGATCCGCAGGCACCGCCCCGAACTGGTCCTCACCATCAACCACCACGACAGCTGGGGCGCCGGACCAGGGAGCCCCCGTAACACCCCCGACCACCGCGCGGTCGGCCGCTCCACGCTGGACGCCGTCGGGGACGCGGGCAACAGGTGGATCTTCACGGAGCAGTTGGGCAAGGACGGCGTCGAACCCTGGGACGGCGTGCGCTGGGTCGCCGTCAACGCCTCGCACTCCGTGACGCACGCCGTCGCCATCGGCGAAGAGGCCGCGCGCAAGGGCCTCGCCTCGCTGATGGAGCACAGGGCCTACATCACCGGGCTCACGGACGAGGACCCCGAGGCGTACGCGCGCACGGTCGTGGACGGCGGCATGGAGATGTACGGCGCACGCTACGGGGGCCGCAGAGCCGTCGCCTTCGAACTGTTCCCCTGCTGAAACACCCCGCGTGCCCGCGCGGTTGGCGCGTCAGGCCGCTCGTGCGCTCCGCCGGCCCGGGAGCAGGGCCATCGCTGCCACGGGTATGAGCAGTGCCGCTGCCAGCGCGTTGAGCCAGCCGTAGCCGGCCTCGGCCACGACGAGGCCGGAGAGTACGCCGCCCACACCGGCGGCCGAGTTCATGATGAGGTCCGAGAGGCCCTGGACGGCGGCCCGTGCAGGCTGCGGCACCGAGTCGGTCAGCAGCGCCGAGCCCGAGACCAGCCCCGCCGACCAGCCGAGCCCCAGAAGGAAGAGCCCGGCGGCTGACTGCGCGTGGTTACCGTTCGACGTACCGGCCAGCGCGGTCGCGCAGGCGAGCAGCGCCACGCCCAGGAGGATCACGCTCAGCCTGCCGATACGGTCCGCGAGCCAGCCCATGACCGGCGAGAACGCGTACATGCCGGTGATGTGCCCGCTGATGACCAGGCCGATCAGCTCCAGCCCCGCGCCGTGGCCGCCCAGGTCGACCGGCGTCATCACCATCACCGAGACCATGACGGTGTGCGATCCGGCGATCGCGACGAGCGCCACGCGGGCCGAGGAGGACGCGGTGACAGCGGCCAGTCCGGCCCTCAACGACCGTTCGCCGCCCGTCTCTTCGCCCTTCGCACCGGCACCGGCGCGGGCCAGCGCCCGCGCGGTGAGCAGCGGGTCGGGGCGCAGCATGAGGTGGACCAGCAGCGCGGCCACCACGAAGACGCCCGTTCCCCACGCGAAGGGCCCGGCCGCCTCCGGGATGCCCAGCCCCGCGACGCTTCTGCCCGCCGGCGCGGCGACGTTGGGGCCGAGTACGGCGCCGATGGTCGTGGCCCATACGACGGTCGAGATGGCACGCCCGCGACGTGCGGGCTCCGCCAGGTCGGCGGCGGCGAACCGCGCCTGGAGGTTGGCCGAACTCCCCGCGCCGAACGCCGCCATGCCCACCAGGAGCAGCGGAAAGTTCTCCAGCGTCGCCGCCACCACCACGACGGTTCCGCCCACGGCCGCCACGGCGTACGCGACGGTCAGCCCCACGCGGCGGCCCCGCGCCGCCATCAGTGCGGCGAACGGCAGCGAGAGCAGTGCCGTGCCCACGACGGAGGACGTGGACGCGAGCCCCGCCACCGCCTCCGAGCCGCCGATCTCCGTTGCCAGCACGGCGGCCAGCGCGATGGCCGTGGCGACCCCGAGCCCGCCGAGTATCTGGCTCACCACCAGCGCCCACTGGACCCGCCGCCGTACGGCCTCCAGTCCCGCGCCCGCCGTGAGTTGCGCTATGTGTGCCTCGTCAGCACCGTCTCCGTGTACACCCGTGTCGCTCACGGCGGCAGTCTGGCATCGCGACCCACGGGCTCACCACGGGTAATCGGCTCGGAGCCGTTGTCCGGAACCGCTGTTCAGACGGTTCCGGCGGTTCAGAACAGCGGTTCGGGCAGCACTCCCTCCAGGCTGAGAAGGGTGCGCTTGGTCTCCAGACCGCCGCCGAAGCCGCCTATCGCACCGCTGGACTCCAGGACGCGATGGCAGGGAACGACGACGGGGAGTGGATTGGCGCCCATGGCGACGCCCACGGCGCGTGCCGCGCCCGGCTCGCCCACGCGGCGGGCGAGGTCCTGATAGCCGACCGTGGTGCCGTACGGGACCGAGGAGGCCAGCTCGCGCAGGACGCGGGCGTGGAAGCCGCCGGTGAGGGACCAGTCCAGGGGGACGGTGAACGGGCCGGGGACGCCGTCGAAGTAGCGGGCCAGTTCTTCCGTCGCGGCCGTCAGCGCCGCGGGAGGCTCCGGTGTCCCGGCGGCAGGCCGCGGGTCGGTGCCCAGGCGGCCGGCGAGCCGGGCGAGGGCCCGGTCGACGGTGTCCTCCCGTGCGTGGAAGACGACGTTGACCAGGCCCTCACCGGTCGCCGCGAGCAGCAGCGGTCCGACGGGTGTGTCCCTGACCGTCCAGGCGCAGACCGTCTCGTGTGCCGTGTCCACCGGCTCCACCGGCGTATCAGTCATGCGGGGAACCTTAGGGCGCCCCACTGACAGTGCCCCACCGGCAGCTCCCCACCGGCAGTGCGTGCCCACCGGCAGTGCGTGCCCACTTGGCAGCAGCCCTCCGCTGAGAGCTGCCGGCCGAGGCGGTCGTCGGGTGGGGTCAGGCGCGCGTGTTCACTTCGCGGTGGCGTCCCTGATGATGTCGGGCTTGTTGGAGATGATGCCGTCCACACCGGCGTCCGCGACCCGCTTGGCCGTCGAGGCGTCGTCCACGGTCCATGTGAAGACCTCCAGCGGACGGTGGCGCGGGCCCTTGACCGCGTGGATGGCGTCCACGTAGTCCTTGGTGACCGCGGCGTGCCGGGGGTTGATCTGGTCGGAGAACTTCGCGTAGGAGGCCAGTTCCTCCACCTTCGGATTGCCGAGGAAGCCGGTCTTCACCTGCGGCTTGTAGTCGTGCACCTTCTTGACCGTATCGGCGTTGAAGCTCTGGATGATGAGCTTGTTCCTGGTGTGCCGACGGTCGAGCCAGCCCTCACGGCGCAGTTCCTTGAGCGTCTGGCGCTCGATGCCGGGGTACAGCTCGGGCGCCTTCAACTCCAGCAGCAGCCGCTGCCCGTTGCGGCTGACGCGGTCGAGGTACTCCTTCTGCGTGGGCACCTTGGCGCCCTTGTACTCGGCGTCGAACCAGCTTCCCGCGTCCAGGGTCCTGATCTCCTTCGCGGTGAAGTCCGAGACCTTCCACGGTGCCCTGTCCGGGAAGCGCTGCTCGACGTCCGTCGTGCGGGAGAGCGTGGTGTCGTGGATGACGATCAGCTCGCCGTCCTTGGTGCGCTGCACGTCGTTTTCGACCCAGTCGATGCCGAGCCGGTCGGCCTTGTCGACGGCGGCGAGTGTGTTCTCCGGTGCGTAACCCGACGCTCCTCGGTGCGCCACGGGTACGGGGGAGCGATGGGGCGATCCGGCCCCGGCCTGTGCCGGCTGGTCGGCTGCCGCCGCGGTGGGCGCCGCGGTGAGGAAGAGCGCGCTCATACCCAGCAGCGCACCGGTGGTGCTCGCGGCGGCGGTCAGGCGTATCGACATGCGGAACTCCTCGCATCGGTTTGTGCACGGACTGTGTGGACAGTTCCCGATGCGCAATACAAGCAAGCGGGGACAAAGTGGCGCGGAGTTGAACGAGGGGCGTCCGGGGCGCTGACCTGCGACGGGACAAATTGGCACCTTCGTGCCAGGGCGGGATTGTTTGGGAGCGGACGCCCATTGTCAGTGCTGGGTCGTACGGTGGTTTGCATGCGGCCCAACACCGAGATCGAACGCAAGGTGGCGCCTTTCGAGGTCGTCAGCCCCTATACGCCCAGCGGCGACCAGCCGACCGCCATCGCCGAGCTGGCACAGCGCGTCAGCGCCGGCGAGAAGGACGTCGTGCTGCTCGGCGCGACCGGCACGGGCAAGTCGGCGACCACCGCGTGGATGATCGAGAAGCTCCAGCGTCCGACCCTGGTGATGGCTCCCAACAAGACACTCGCCGCCCAGCTCGCCAACGAGTTCCGCGAGCTGCTGCCCAACAACGCGGTCGAGTACTTCGTCTCGTACTACGACTACTACCAGCCCGAGGCGTACGTCCCGCAGACGGACACCTACATCGAGAAGGACTCCTCGATCAACGAGGAGGTGGAGCGACTCCGCCACAGCGCGACGAACTCGCTGCTCACACGCCGTGACGTGGTCGTCGTCGCCTCCGTCTCCTGCATCTACGGCCTGGGCACGCCCCAGGAGTACGTCGACCGCATGGTGCGTCTCAAGGTCGGCGAGGAGATCGACAGGGACACGCTGCTGCGCCGCTTCGTCGACATCCAGTACACGCGGAACGACATGGCCTTCACCCGGGGCACCTTCCGCGTACGCGGCGACACCATCGAGATCTTCCCCGTCTACGAGGAACTGGCCGTCCGCATCGAGATGTTCGGGGACGAGATCGAGGCGCTCTCGACGCTCCACCCGCTCACGGGCGAGGTCATCACCGACGACAGTGAGCTGTACGTCTTCCCGGCCTCCCACTACGTCGCGGGCCCCGAGCGCATGGAGCGCGCCATCAACGCCATCGAGGCGGAGCTGACCGAGCAGCTCGCCCATCTGGAGAAGCAGGGCAAGCTCCTGGAGGCCCAGCGGCTGCGGATGCGCACCACGTACGACATCGAGATGATGCGCCAGATCGGCACGGCCTCCGGCATCGAGAACTACTCGCGGCACATCGACGGCCGTGACCCGGGCACGGCGCCGCACACGCTGCTGGACTACTTCCCGGAAGACTTCCTGCTGGTCATCGACGAGTCGCACCAGACGGTGCCGCAGATCGGCGCCATGTACGAAGGCGACGCCGCGCGTAAGCGCACACTGATCGACCACGGCTTCCGGCTGCCCTCGGCGCTCGACAACCGCCCGCTGAAGTGGGAGGAGTTCCAGAAGCGGATCGACCAGACCGTGTATCTGTCCGCGACTCCGGGCCCCTACGAACTGTCGCGCGGTGACGGCTTCGTCGAGCAGGTCATCAGGCCGACCGGACTCATCGACCCCGAGGTCGTCGTCAAGCCGACCGAGGGCCAGATCGACGACCTCGTGCACGAGATCCGCGCCCGCGAGGAGCGCGACGAACGCGTCCTGGTCACCACGCTCACCAAGAAGATGGCCGAGGACCTCACCGACTACTTCGTCGAACTGGGTATCCAGGTCCGCTATCTGCACAGCGACGTGGACACTCTCCGCCGTATCGAGCTGCTGCGGGAGCTGCGCTCGGGCGAGTTCGACGTCCTGGTCGGCATCAACCTCCTGCGTGAGGGCCTCGACCTGCCCGAGGTCTCCCTGGTCGCGATCCTCGACGCGGACAAGGAGGGCTTCCTCCGCTCCGGCACCTCGCTGATCCAGACCATCGGCCGCGCGGCCCGTAACGTCTCGGGCCAGGTGCACATGTACGCCGACAAGATCACGCCGGGTATGGAACGGGCCATCGAGGAGACCAACAGGCGCCGTGAGAAGCAGGTCGCCTACAACGAGAAGCACGGCCTCGACCCGGAGCCGCTGCGCAAGAAGATCGGCGACATCGTCGCCGACATCGTCCGCGAAGAGGTCGACACCGAGACGCTGCTCGACACCGGATACCGGCAGCGGGACGAGACCGGAAAGGGCGGCAAGGGCAAGGCGGCCAAGGCGCCCACCCCGGGCAAGGGCAAGGGCAGGGGCACGCCGTCCGGCGAGCTGACCGACCGCCCGGCCGCCGAACTGGCCGAGACCATCGAGGAGTTGACCGAACGCATGCGCGCGGCAGCCGCCGAGCTGCAGTTCGAGGTCGCAGCGCGGCTGCGCGACGAGGTCGGCGACCTCAAGAAAGAGCTGCGTCAGATGAGGGAAGTCGGACTCAAGTAGCGCCTCCCGCCTGCGGAGTGTTGCAAGAACGACACAAAGGAGGAGAGCGGGGACGGGCCGTCGGCACGGATGCGTAGGGTTCTGCGCGTGATGGCCGCCGGTCGGTGGTGGCTGCACGATCGAGAGGGGACACGCGTGTCGGTCAACTTGTCCAAGGGACAGGCCATCAGCCTGGAGAAGAGCGGCGGGGGCAGCCTGACCGCCGTGCGGATGGGCCTCGGCTGGAAGGCGGCACCGCGCCGCGGGCTCTTCGGCAAGCGCAGCAAGGAGATCGACCTCGACGCCTCGGCCGTGCTCTTCGCCGACAAGCAGCCTGTCGATGTCGTCTTCTTCCGCCACCTGGTGAGCGACGACGGTTCCGTCAAGCACACCGGCGACAACCTCGTCGGCGGCGTCGGCCAGGGCGGCGACGACGAGGCGATCATGGTCGACCTACAGCGCGTCCCTGTGCACATCGACCAGATCGTCTTCACCGTCAACTCGTTCACGGGCCAGACGTTCGCCGAGGTCGAGAACGCCTTCTGCCGGATCGTCGACGAGACCAACGGCGAGGAGATGGCGCGCTACACGCTGACGGGCGGCGGTCAGGACACCGCGCAGATCATGGCCAAGGTGCACAGGCACGGCAGCGGCTGGCAGATGACCGCGATCGGCAAGCCCGCCCAGGGCCGCACCTTCCAGGACCTGATGCCCACGATCCTGCCGGAGCTGTGACCGCACACGCTCAGCCGGCCCACACCGTTCCGCCCGTCAACCGACGCTGACCGGCGGAGACAGCACAGACCGGCACCGGCCGAACCCGGCGGGTGCCGACAGGGGAGAGGCGCGAGGATGACGGCCGAGCTGGTGCGGGGACAGAACCACCCGCTGCCCGTGACCCGAGTGGAGATCCGGGTGTCGGCCGGCAGGCCGGTCATCGCGGGTGCGACGCTCAACGACGCCGAGGGGCGTACGCGGGACGCCGGGTGGGTCGCTCATCCGGCGGCGCCGAACCTGCCAGGGCTGGAGGTCTCCCGGCAGGCAGCCGCCGTGCACCGCCTCGCCGTCGACCTCGGTGCGCTCCCCGAGGAGGCGCACCGGGTGAACGTACTGCTGGCCCTCCCCGAAGGCGAGGGCGGGCCTTCGGGATTCGGGGCGCTCGCCGCCCCGTTCCTCGCGGTCACCGACCTCGTAGGCGGCGAGATCGCCACCTACACCGTCACCGGGCTGGAGTCGGAGTCCGCCGTCGTCGCGCTGGAGCTGTACCGGCGCGAGCACGCGTGGAAGGTCCGCGCCGTGGGCCAGGGGTACGCGGGCGGGCTCGCGGCCATGCTGGGCGACCAGGACCTGCCCGACGCACGGCTGCTGGCCGACGCCATCAACGAGGCGGTGGCCGAGGGAACGGCACGCTCGGTGGCCCGGCCTCCCGAACGGAACGGGCGGCGCGAGGACGGGCGGCGCGAGGACGGGCGGCGCGGTGACCGTGACGACGCCGCGTCCGCACCGGCGTCCTCAGCGCCCGGCGGGCCGATCGACTACCGGCACCCGCGCCGCAAGGCCGAACCGCCGCCTCCCCGCCGGGAATCCGATCCCTCCCAGCCCCGGCCCCAGTCCCACCCAGGTCCGATCCGCGCCGTCCAGTCCCCGTCGGGCGGGCCCCGGTCCCCCCAGCCCCAGTCCGCTCAGCCTCAGCCCTCCCCGGCCCCGCAGTCGCAGCCCCAGCAGGCGCCGCAGCCCGTCGCGGGGGACGCGCCCGGCTGGTCGGCGGAGGAGCGGCTCTACAACCAGGTCTGGGGCATGTTCGAGGACCTGGCCCGTACGGTCGCGGCCTACCGGTCCGCCGTGGACTTCGCCGACTCGCGCAGGGACCGGGAGCTGGAGAAGGTGCTGGACGATCCCCGCACCCGGTTCGGGCAGGGCGCCGATGCCGCCAGGACGACGGCCATGGAGCGTTACACCCAGCTCGCCGAGAAGGCGCAGGCCGTGCTCGACAGGGATGTCGAGCAGCTCACCGCCGAGTCCGAGGTGGTCGAGCCCGCGCTGCCGCCGGCCTTCGCCCGCTGGGACAACCCCGTCTGGCAGGCGTACCAGCCGCCGGCCGAGCAGCCCATGGCGCTGCGCGTCGGCGATCTGAGCCTGCCCGAGTGCCCCGAACTGCGCATCCCGATGCTGGTGCGACTCCCGCTGGACCGGGGCCTGTGGATCGACAGCGGGCGCGAGTCCGGCGGTGAGGGCCCCGCCTTCGCCGACCCTGACGAGCTGCGGCGGCTCGCGGCGCAGACGGCGACGGCGCTCGCTGCGCGGATCATGGCCGTCCATCCCGCGGGCGACTTCTCGCTGCACGTGATCGACCCCGCGGGCTCGGCGGCCACGGCGCTCGCGCCGCTCGTGGAGTCCGGGGCGCTGCGCGAGCCCCCGGCCGTGGGCGCCGAGGGCGTGGCGCGGGTGCTGGAACGCCTCACGCGGCGCGTCGACCTCGTACAGATGGCCGTACGCAGCGGTGCGACCGACGCGCTGCCGGACGACTTGGACGTGTCGGACCAGCTGCTCGTCGTCCATGACTTCCCGCACGGCTTCGACGACAGGGCGGTCACCCAGCTCCGCTACCTCGCGGACGAGGGCCCCTCGGTCGGGGTGAGCCTGATGATGGTCGCCGACCGGCAGGAGGCGAGCGGCTACGGCCCCGTGCTCGACCCGCTCTGGCGCTCCCTCCTGCGCCTCAGCCCGGTTCCTGACGACCACCTCGCCGACCCGTGGGTGGGCCACTCATGGACCTACGAGCCGCCGCTCGCGCCGTACGGCAGCCAGGTCGTGCCCCAGGTGCTGCGCCGGATCGTCGCCGCGCGGCAGTCGGACGGGCGCTGAACGCAGGCACGCGAGGACGCATGTACGCGAGCACGCATCGCATCGCGAGGAGCAGGCCGCGAGCGCGTGGGCAGGTGAGCGCGCATCGTGAGGAGCAGGCCGCGAGCACGTGAGCGCGCAGGCACGCCGGCCGTGGGCCGGGCGGGCCGGGCGGCGTCGTAGGGCTGGATGACGTCATAGAGCTGGACGAAAGCCCAGGTCACATGACTCTAACTTTGCCTTTATATGGGGTTGCTTTACTATCTCTTTCAACGGAGGGGAGTATTCCCAGCCCCGCGGCGACCCCGTCAATACGGATCGACATGACCGATCCCGGGGCGCCGGCCCGATCGCATCTGGGAGACGCGGTCAGGGTGGAAGAGACCTCCGGCCCATGCAGGATGCGAGCCGGAGGATTTCCATGGATGTCTCCATGACCCTGTGGGTGCTGACCATCGTCGGTCTCAGCGCCCTCATCGCGGTCGACTTCTTCATCGGCGGCCGAAAGCCGCACGAGGTCTCCCTCAAGGAGGCCGGGACCTGGACCACCGTCTGGATCGTTCTCGCCGCGCTCTTCGGGCTCGGCCTCTTCCTCTTCGGGAACGCTCAGGCGTCCGGAGAGTTCTTCGCCGGGTTCATCACCGAGAAGTCCCTGAGCGTGGACAACCTCTTCGTCTTCATCCTGATCATGGCGAAGTTCGCGGTGCCGACCATCTACCAGCAGCGGGTGCTGATGGTGGGTGTGCTGATAGCCCTGGTGCTCCGCGGCATCTTCATCGCGGGCGGTGCCGCGATCATCTCGACCTTCTCGTGGGTCTTCTTCATCTTCGGCGGCTTCCTCATCTGGACCGCGTGGAAGCTGATCCAGGAGGCGCGCGCGGACGAGGAGGACGAGGAGTGGGAAGAGAACCGCTTCCTCAAGATGGTCGAGCGGCGCTTCCCGTCCACGGACAAGTACCACGGCACCAAGCTGTTCGTCGTCGAGAACGGCAAGAAGCTGATGACGCCGATGCTGATCGTGATGCTCGCGATCGGCACCACCGACATCCTCTTCGCGCTGGACTCGATCCCGGCGATCTTCGGCCTGACCCAGGACCCGTACATCGTCTTCACCGCGAACGCCTTCGCGCTGATGGGCCTGCGCCAGCTCTACTTCCTCATAGGCGGCCTGCTCAGGAAGCTGGTGCACCTGTCCTACGGCCTGTCGGTCATCCTCGGCTTCATCGGCGTGAAGCTCGTGCTCCACGCGCTGCACGAGGCGGGGGTCCACGTCCCGGAGATCAGCATCCCGGTCTCGCTGGGCGTCATCTGCGCCGTGCTGGTCGTCACGACGATCACCTCGCTCCTCGCCTCCAGGAAGCAGGAGCGGCAGGCCGCTGAGGCCGCCGGACAGGACGCCGCCGCCACCCCCGGCGAGGGCGGCGCGGAGGCCCCCGGCGGGGGCGACGACCCGGCGGGCAAGGACGGCGCCGCGCTCGGGAAGGACGGGGAGACCGGCAGCGAAGCCGGGACCGGTACCGAGACCAGCACCGAAGCCGAGACCGGAAACGGAACCGCCAGGAAGGACAGCGGGTCGACGACCAAGGCCGACGTCGACTCCTGACCCGCCCCCGCACCCGCACCCGACTCGCCCCCCCGGGCCCGGACATCTCCCGGGCCCCGCACACCTCCCGGCCCCGCCCCGCTGTCCTTCCGGTACGGGGCGGGGCCGGGAGCCGTCATCCGCCCGCCACCCGTCCGGCGCCCGTGTGCCGGACGGGTGGCGCACGGGCGCCGGCTGTCAGCGGCCCACCGTCACCTCGCGCTCAGCGCGGGTGCCGTTCACGGTCACCGACAGCGTGACCTTGCCCGGCCGGTTGCCGCTGAGAGAGCCGGTATCCGGGTCGTAGGAGGCCACACACCGGCCCCGGGGCACCGTCCCCCGCACACACAGGCCGGGCGAGGCGGGCCAGTCCGCGCTCACCGGCCAGCCGACGGGGATCTTCCGCGTGGCGGACCCCGTGCCCTGGCTCACCGTCGCGGAAGCCTCGGCCTTCTCGCCGACCCGTACCCGCGCCGGCGCCTCCAGCGAGAGCCCGTCCACATGCGCGCGGGTCTGCGCCGCGATCCAGTCGCCGTCGCGCGGTGGCCTGCCCCGGTCGACGCCGAGCAGCGACCAGCCGGTGAAGCCGCCTTCGCCGGGGGGCGCCGCCGGTGCCTTGCCGGAGTTGCCGTTGATCAGGTACGGGACGCCGTCCACGCGGGAGGCGTCGAAGACCCCGACGTGCCCCCCGATCAGTGCGGCGCCCTTGCCCGTACGGGAGCGGAAGTCGCTCAGCCAGTCCTCCAGCAGGTCCGCCTCCATACGGTCGGTGAGCTGGCTGCCCTGCTGCGGTGTGGGGTCGCGCGGTGGTACGTGCTGGATGACGGTCACCGAGCCGACGCGGCGGTCACGCGCGGCATCGTCCAACTGCCGCCGCAGCTCCTGGAACTGCGCGTATCCGCCCCCTCTGACGGTCAGGGACGAGGTGTCCAGGGTGACGAAGCGGGTGCCCTTGTGGTCGAAAGTGCGCTGCGCCGGACCGAACTCGTTGACGAAGTTGCTCAGGGAGCCGCCCATCACCTCGTGGTTGCCCGGCACGTAGTACCACTTGACGGCGTCACCCAGCTCCTCCTCCAGTATCTTGCGCGCGAACCGCAGGTCCTCCGGCGAGCCCTCGTCCACCAGGTCGCCGTTGACGACGAGGAAGTCGGGGCGTGCCGCGCGGATCTCACGCAGGGTGCGGCGTGCCTGGCGTACGAGGTCGCTGTCCGGGGCCCTGGCCACGAACTGCGCGTCCGACATCACGGCGAACCGCCAGTCGCGTCCCGCCGTGTCGGCCGCCGTCGAGATCAGCGGGTCCTGCGGCCTGCCGGCGGGCGGCAGGTCCACATCGGGCGGGGTGCGCGCCACCAACTCGTCCAGTACGACCTCGCCTTGGTACTGCGCGGCGGGCCGGGTCTCAGCGAGATAGAAGCGGTGCAGCCTGAGCGGGTAGGAGACGCCCTCGGGCACGTCGAAGGTGATCTGCCGCCAGTCCCGCCAGTCGACTTTCGGGCCGCGCAGCACCTGGTCGGTGCCGGCCGCGTCCTTGAGGTGCAGCGAGGGCCAGGCGCCGGAGCCGTCGCCCTTGAGCCAGAGCGTGAAGCTCTTGGGCTGGCCCGGAACGGCGCGCTGCGCGGGCGGATTGGCGTAGGCGGCGCGGGTGGCCGTCGACTGGGTGAAGTCGTAGGCGAGCTTGAGTCCCTGGCCGTCCTTGCCCGCTGGTTCGGGGGCGACCGACCCTGTGGCGCGGGCGGCGCTGAACTTCCAGTCGGCGGCGTCGCCGAAGTCCGCGACCTTCCGGTCGTGCAGGCCGACGGTGACGGCGAGCCGGGTGGTGCGGCCCTGGACCGTGACGGTGACCGTTCCGGCTGCCGAGTCCTGGCCCGCGCGGGCCCTGACCGTGAAGCCACCCGTTGAGGTGTCCTCGGCCGGGGTGATGTCGAAGAGCGAACGGTCGTACTCCAGGCGCGCGTCCGCCGGGTCGATCGGTGCGCTGGTGCCGTCGGCGTCGTACCCGACCAGCCCGAACGTCCCTGTGGCCGTGCCGTTTTCGAGCCCCACCCGGTCCGTCGTGGGCCGGACGCGGTCCAGCTCGCCCACGACCTCCAGCTCCGTCACGCCGGTGGCCGCGCCGCTGCGCGCGGTGACCCGCGTACTGCCCGCGCGGCGCGCGTGGAAGACGCCGCCGCCGTCGACGCGGCCCACATCAGGCCGCGCTGTCTGCCACCCCGGGCGCTGCGCGCCCTTCGCCGGACCGTAGGTCTCGTCGTGTGCCGCCGCGGTCAGCGCCCGGGTCAGTCCGGGGAAGACCCGCTCGGGATGGCCGCCGGGCACGGTGTCGGCCGTCGGTGCCTGGTCCGGGTCCGTCGCGGTCTTCACCCAGAAGCCGGAGAGCCGCCCCGAGCCCGCCGGCGCCGTCAGGGCCAGCCCGTTGGGCACCTCGCGCTCCGCACCCTCCGAGGGGGAGTTCTCCAGCCGCAGCTTCTCCGCGCCCGGCTCGCGCGCCAGGAGCGTGGAGGAGCCGCCACCGTCCAGGTTGAGGGCGTTGTAGGCGCCCAAGTCCTGCATCATCACGGCCAGTTCGGTCAGCGTGACACCGCCGGACGCGGCCTGGCGCCCGTCGACCGTCAGGACGTGCATCGTGCCGCCGTCCCGGGAGAAGCCGACGGCCGTACGCGGAGCGGCGGCGTTGTTCGGCCTGCCCTCCCAGTCCTGGGCCTGCCCGTCGACCACCAGCAGGCCGCGCCCGCCGACCGCCGTACGCGGTACGTCCGAGCCGTCGTCGGTCCGTACGTGGTACTCGACGGCCACCGGGTCGCCCGTACGCAGCGCCGCCAGCCGCGTCGCGCCCTCGCCCCTGCCGAGGAGGACCGTGACGCCTTCGGGGACGGCGCCCTTGCCCGGCTTCTCGGAGACGGAGGTGACCTTGCCGTCCTCGACCGTCACCTCGGTTGCCTCCGGAGCGTGGTCCACGGCCAGCGCCCTGTCGGCCTCGCCCCATCCCGCGTCGTAGGCGCCGATGCCGTCGAGGGGCACGTTCGCCGCGTTGTGTCCGCCCAGCGCCGCCTTGCCGCCCGGCAGGGTGACGGTGCCCTCGAAGTACAGGTCGAGGATGCGCCCGGCGGCGCCGGGGCCGATACCGGCAGCCTCGGTGATGCCGGGCGCTGCGGAGTGCGAGGGCGTGCCGTTCCGTACGCCGGGGCCGAGCGGGGCGCCCGTCTCGTTGATGTCGAAGAAGTCGGCGTTGAGCGCCGCGACGGTACGCCGCCCCTTGCCCGGGTCGTGTGCGGCGGCCAGCTCGCTGACGGGCTTGCGCGTGGAGACCTTGCCCGAGGACAGATAGTCGGCCGTCGCGCCCCGCGAGGAGCCGCCCAGCTTGAGGCTGAGCGCGTCGGCCCGCAGCCACTTGTCGGACTCCAGCCGCTGGAACGAGGTCAGTTCGGCTCCTGGTGCCACGGGCCGTTGCGTCCGCGACAGCTCCATGCCGTCCCGGTCGGCGATCCCGCGAGGCGTGGGAGCGCCCGGCTGGTGACGCGCGGAGACGGGGGCACGCGGTCCGTCGGCCGGGTCCTGCGGGGCTGCGGCCGTGGCGGTCGGGAGCAGCCCTGTCATCAGCGCGGAGACGGCCGCCGCTGGGAGCAGCGACCGGGCGAGGAGGCTTCTGCGTCTGCCGTGGTTTCCCTGTGCGCGGACTTGTCGTCTCACAACGTCCCCCACAAACACCAGTGTTCACTGCGCTTTCTGCGCAGAGTGCGGCACAGCGTCCCAAGGGGGACCGGTCTACACCAGAGGACCCGGGAGAAATCGAGGGAAACAGCAGGGCACACCGGTGCCCCGGCCCGCCGGCAGCGGACCGGGGCACCGTCGGGGTGCGCGGCGGAGGGCCTCAGCCGCGCGCGGCCCCTGCTCTGCGCCGGATCAGCCATGTGCCACCCGCGGCAGCACCCAGCACGAGCGCGCCCGCGCCGGCCGTAGCGGCGACGGTGCCCACGGCATCGCCCTGGCCGCTCGCCCGGGACACCGCCGCCCGCTCGGCGCGCTGGACCGCCGCTGGCCCGTCGGCGTCAGGGCCCTGTGCCCGTGTCCCCGGAGCTGCGGCTCCGCCGTCCACGCGCGCACCGCCGTGGTCCTCAGGGCCGAAGCCACCCGCGAGCCCCTTCCTGTCGTACGCCGACCCCGGCAGCTTGTCCGCGTACTCGGCGTGCACTCTCTGGTGGAACGCGCCCAGGCTGGTCCCTCCGGCGCCGACCGCCTTACGGGCGTCCGGGTCCAGGGGCAGCACACGCGTCCCTCTGAGGACGTACCACGCGTCGATCTGCGGCTCCTGGAAGACCGTGCCGCCGGGCGCCTTCTTCGCACCCATGGCGGCGTACCTGGTCTCGTCGTCACCGGTCGCGATGTTGACCACCCGCCAGTCGCCGCCGGTACGCGCCGCCATCACGGAGGCACGCTGCCCGTCGGAGGAGACCGCCTCGCTGGCGAACACCTCCAGTTCGGCGACGGGTGTCCGCGCCGCGCCTGCCTTGGCCGCTGTCACGAAACCGGCCGACAGGGTGTAGACGGGCACGGCCTTGCCGACGATCCGGGGGTCGGCCTTCTTGGCGCTCACGGCGCCGTCCCGCGCGAAGAACCGCGAGAGCGTCTTCAGCGTGCCGTCGTCGGACGCCGCCTGCTGCGCCGCAGGAGCCGAGCCCCTGGCGGGCGGCTCGGGCGCCGCCCGTCCCTTGTCGTCGCCCGCCGCCTGCGCGTACGGGGCGATGCCCAGTAGTGCGACGGTCAGCGCTCCCGCCGCCGCGGCCCTGAGCGCCGCCGCTCCGAGGAGACGGCCTTCCGCGCGTCCTGATGGGCGCTTTCCGGTGGACCCTGTGGTGTGCCGCGGGCGTCCGGTGCTTTCCGCGTGCCCTGTGGTGTGCCGCTGCGCTGTCATGGACCTCACGCTCCGATCCCGTAGAGCGAATGGGTCCACGAGAACTGGTTGTTGTTGATGTACCAGTTGTGCGACGCCCAGTTGTAGCGGCTGTTGGAGGGCCACGGGTCGCCCCAGTAGACCCAGCTCTGGCTGGTGTCGTAGCCGTAGAGGACGTGCATGTGGCCGCCGCCCGAGCTCCACTGGATACGGGTCTCGACCGGCCGGTCGGCGTTCACCTCGCGCTGCACGGTGCTGTAGTTCAGCCAGCCGGACACGTACGAGCCCGGGTTGAGGCCCATCCAGCGCAGCCCGTTCTGCACGTTGCCGAGCGTGGCCTGGTTGTTCGGGCAGGAGCTGCCCTGGCTGCGGCCGAAGGCGGCGTTGCAGAAGGCGTTCTGGTTGTAGTTCTTGCCCATGTAGGCGGCGATGGTGTTGCCGCCGGCCGCCCAGCACCAGTTGCTCAACTGCTGTGCCTGCATGGTGATGTTGAGCCGCTTGGCCGCCAGGACCTGCGGCGAGCCGCCGGGCGAGGAGGCGTCGGGCGCCGCCGTGGCGACAGCGGTGGGTACGGCGATCAGCGCTGCGGCCACAGCGGCAGCCAGGGTGAGCCGTCTGCGGCGCGTACGGCTTCGACCGCCGGGTTCACGGCGGCGAAGGGACAGTTGGGGCATCGCGTTCCTCCCAGGGGGACGAAGGGGGGGGGTGGAGGAGCGCATCCGGATGCTGCTGCCGATGAGCATCGTGAGTTGTCGGGACCTGGTCAACACGCTTCAATACGGGGCAGGGAGGCGGTGTGAACGTGCCGGTCCAGATGTGAATGGTCACGGCACGCCGGCTGGTCAGCGGCGGGAAGGCGGTGCGGCGGCGGTGAACGTTCACTCCAGGGAGGCCGAGCTGTCCCGCGCGCTGCGCGACGGCCCCTTCCACCACGCACTCCGCGCCGCCATCGAGGCACGCGGCCTCGCCCTCCACAGGGTGCGGCACCGGCTGGCGCAGCGCGGCATCAACGTCGGTGTCACCAGCCTCAGTTACTGGCAGCAGGGCGCGCGCCGTCCAGCGCGCAGCGAGTCGCTGCGCGCCGTGCGGGCCCTCGAAGAGGTCCTCGACCTGCCCGCCGACTCGCTCACCCGGCATCTGGCGTCCGCCGGCGGAGCCGGCTGCGAGCGGCCCGCCTCCCGCTCGTACCAGACGCTCGTCGCACGCTCCGACGTCCTGCGCGGTCTCCTCACCGAACTGGAGGCGCCGCTCGACGGCGGCCTGCACACCCTCGACCACTGGGAGCGCGTCCGTATCGGCCCGCACCGCGAACTCCTCACCCGCGCCTCGCAGCAGGCCGTCCGCGCACACAGGGACGGCGTCGACCGCTATCTCGCCATCCACCACGGCGACCCGGGCTGCGCGCCCGCGAGCGTCCGCGTGCACGCGGAGGAGAACTGCCGCGTCGGGCGCGTGCGGTGGCACGCGGGTGCGAGCGTCGTCGTCGCTGAACTGCTCTTCGATACCCGGCTACGGGCCGGCGAGACCTATGTCTTCGGGTACGCGTTCGAGGACGGTACGGGAGGCGAAAGCCGGGAGTACGTACGGGGGTTCAGCTTCGGCGGCGGGCAGTACGTGCTCCAGGTGTGCTTCGACGCGACGGCGCTCCCCGTACGCTGCCTCAGCTTCTCGCGCGCCTCGGCGGCTGCGCGTCCCTCGCACACCCAGGACCTCACCCTGAGCGGCGCGAACCGTACCGTCCACCTCGTACGGGCGGGGGCGGGCCCCGGCATCCTCGGCATCGGCTGGGACTGGGACTGAGACACCCGACGGGGCCACTGGAACAGGCCCCGGGGAACGGTCCACAGGGGCGAAGCCGCACCGCGGGGGCCGGAACCGCGCCACAGGACCGGGGCCGACTCCAGCGCACTCGGGCAACTCCACCGGGCCGGAACCGTGCCACCGCGCGGGACCACACATGTGGGTGACCGGGCCGCGCGGAACTACTTGTCGGGCCCCGCGACGAGCTTGCCGCCGCTCACCTTCACGGGGACGGAGGGCAACGGCTTGGTGGCGGGCCCTTTCTCGACCTTCCCGGTGTCCACGGCGAACCTGCTGCCGTGCAGGGGGCAGACCGCCTCGCCCTTCACCACCTCGCCCAGCACGCTTCCCTGGTGGGTGCACACCGCGCTGAACGCCTTGAAGTCGCCCTTCTCGGGCTGCGCCACCAGCAGCTTCTGCTCGGGGTACAGCTTCGCGCCTCCGACGGGGACGGCGCTCGACGCGCCCAGCTCAACGGACTTGTCCGGGGCCGCGGAGCCGTCGGAGCCGCCACCGTCGTCGTCGGAGCCCCCGCACGCGGCGGCGGTGAGACCGAGTGCGGCGAGTGCCGCGCCGCAGAGGACGGTGCGGCGCGTGGTCCGCGGTTCGTTGCTCGTCACGCGCCGTACTCTACGTCCCCGGCCCTCAGCGCTTGCCCGTAGCCGGCTTCTTCGCCGTGACGGCCGTCTTCTTGGCCGCCGTCGTCTTCCCGGTGGCCTTCTTGGCAGCGGTCCTGGGAGCGCTCTTGGCTGCCGTCTTCTTGGCGGCCGGCTTCTCGGCCGGGACCGCCTTCGCGGTGACGGCCTTCATGGTGCTCCCGGCGGCGACGGTCTTCTTGGCCGTCCTCGCACCCTTCGACGACGCCGCCTTCTTGGTGGCGGACTTCTTCGGCGCGCGCTTCGCCGGTGTCGCGTCGCTGACCCGGTCGCCCAGGACCTCACGCAGGAACTTGCCCGTGTGGCTGGCAGGCACGCCGGCGACCTGCTCGGGCGTGCCCTCGGCGACCAGGAGACCGCCTCCGTTGCCGCCCTCGGGGCCCATGTCGACGACCCAGTCGGCCGTCTTGACGACGTCCAGGTTGTGCTCGATGACGATGACCGAGTTGCCCTTGTCGACGAGCCCTTCGAGCACGCCGATGAGCTTGCTGATGTCCTCGAAGTGCAGCCCTGTGGTGGGCTCGTCGAGGACGTAGACCGTGCGGCCCGTCGAACGCTTCTGAAGCTCGCTCGCGAGCTTCACGCGCTGTGCCTCACCGCCGGAGAGCGTCGGTGCCGACTGGCCGAGCCTGACGTATCCGAGCCCGACGTCGTTGAGCGTGCGCAGATGCCGTGCGATGCCGGGGACCGCCTCGAAGAAGTCCAGGGCCTGCTCGATCGGCATGTCCAGGACCTCGGCGATGTTCTTGCCCTTGTAGTGCACCTCCAGGGTCTCCCGGTTGTAGCGCGCACCGTGGCAGACCTCACAGGGGACGTACACGTCGGGCAGGAAGTTCATCTCGATCTTGATCGTGCCGTCACCCGAGCAGTTCTCGCACCGGCCGCCCTTCACGTTGAACGAGAAGCGGCCCTGCTGATAGCCGCGCACCTTGGCCTCGGTCGTCTCGGCGAAGAGCTTGCGCACGTGGTCGAAGACGCCGGTGTACGTCGCCGGGTTGGAGCGCGGCGTACGGCCGATGGGCGACTGGTCGACGTGCACCACCTTGTCGACGAGGTCGTCCCCGTCCACGCGGGTGTGCCTGCCGGGCACGGACTTGGCGCCGTTCAGCTCGCGGGCCAGGTGCGTGTAGAGGATGTCGTTGACCAGCGTCGACTTGCCCGAACCCGAGACCCCGGTGACGGCGGTCAGCACGCCGAGCGGGAAGGAGACGTCGATGTCGTGGAGGTTGTTCTCGCGCGCGCCCCGTACGGTCAGCTGCCGCGCGGGATCGGTGGGACGGCGTACGGCCGGGGTGGGGATCTCCCGCTTGCCCGAGAGGTACTCGCCCGTGACCGACTCGGGGTTCTCCAGCAGCTCCTTGAGCGAGCCGCTGTGCACGACCTTGCCGCCGTGCTCGCCGGCCCCAGGGCCGATGTCGACGACCCAGTCGGCCGCCTTGATGGTGTCCTCGTCGTGCTCGACCACGATCAGCGTGTTGCCCAGGTCGCGCAGGCGCACCAGGGTCTCGATCAGCCGGTGGTTGTCGCGCTGGTGCAGCCCGATCGAGGGCTCGTCCAGGACGTAGAGCACGCCCACGAGTCCCGAACCGATCTGGGTGGCCAGCCGGATGCGCTGGGCCTCGCCGCCGGAGAGCGTTCCCGCCGCGCGGTTGAGGGTGAGGTAGTCGAGGCCGACGTCGACGAGGAAGCGCAGCCGCTCGTTGACCTCCTTCAGGACGCGCTCGGCGATCTGCCGCTCGCGGCCCGTCAGCGTCATGTCGCGCAGGAAGTCGGCGCACTCGGTGATCGACATCGCCGCGACCTCGGCGATGGACTTGTCCTGCACCGTGACCGAGAGGATCAGCGGCTTGAGGCGCGTGCCCTCGCAGGCGGGGCAGTTCACCTCGCGCATGTAGCCCTCGAAGCGCTCCCTGCTGCTGTCGGTCTCGGCCTCGGTGTGCCGCCGCTTGACGAACGGCACGACGCCCTCGAACGCCGTGGTGTACGCGCGCTCACGCCCGTACCTGTTCCTGTACCGCACCTCGATCTGGGTCCTGTGCCCGTACAGCAGCGCCTTCTTGGCGCGCGCGGGCAGCCCGGCCCAGGGGATGTCCGTGCGGAAGCCGAGCGCGTCGGCGAGCGCGTTGATCAGGCGGGCGAAGTAGTCCTTGGTGTGCCCGTGCGACCAGGGGTGGAGCGCGCCCTCGTCCAGCGACTTGTCCTCGTCCGGAACGATCAGCTCCGGGTCCACCTCCATCCGCGTACCGATGCCGGTGCACTCGGGGCAGGCGCCGAAGGGGGAGTTGAACGAGAAGGAGCGCGGCTCCAGCTCCTCGAACGACAGGTCGTCGTACGGGCAGTACAGGTGCTCGGAGTACATCCGCTCGCGCTGCGGGTCGCCCTCTTCGAGGTCCACGAAGTCGAGGATCACCATGCCGCCCGAGAGCCCCAGCGCGGTCTCGACCGAGTCGGTCAGCCGCCGCTTGGCACCGCTCTTGACGGTGAGGCGGTCGACGACCACCTCGATGGTGTGCTTCTCCTGCTTCTTGAGCTTGGGCGGCTCGGAGAGCTGGACGGTCCCCCCGTCGACGCGGGCGCGGCTGTAGCCCTTGGTCTGCAGCTCGTTGAAGAGGTCGACGAACTCGCCCTTGCGCTCGCGCACCAGCGGCGAGAGCACCTGGAAGCGGCTGCCCTCCTCCAGGCCGAGCACCTTGTCCACGATGGCCTGCGGGGACTGCCGCGCGATGGGGCGTCCGCAGACGGGGCAGTGCGGCTTGCCGATACGGGCGTAGAGCAGCCGCAGGTAGTCGTAGACCTCGGTGATCGTGCCGACCGTCGAGCGCGGGTTGCGCGAGGTCGACTTCTGGTCGATGGAGACGGCGGGGGAGAGACCCTCGATGAAGTCGACGTCGGGCTTGTCCATCTGCCCGAGGAACTGCCGGGCGTAGGCGGACAGCGACTCGACGTAGCGCCGCTGTCCCTCGGCGAAGATCGTGTCGAAGGCGAGCGAGGACTTCCCCGAACCCGACAGACCGGTGAAGACGATCAGGGAGTCACGCGGGAGGTCGACAGAGACGTTCCGGAGGTTGTGCTCCCGAGCGCCACGGACGAGAAGACGGTCTGCCACGCTGGCTGGCACCTTTCATGTGAGCCGCTACGGAGCCGCGAGCCGTGCTGCGCGGCGGAGGGGGGTGAAGCGCCCGTGGCGGCACGGGGCATCCCCAAGAGTAGGACGGCGCCGACCGGAGTGTCCTTCGCTTCCTGGCACGGAGCCTCCCCCGAGCCTATAGCACGTGCTTTCGAATTAAGGCCCGGTCTTGCCATCTTCCACCCGAAGGTGTGGCGGGACTAACTTTGGATCATGACCACGCCCGCGCACGACGCCGACCTCGTAAGGTCCGCCACGGAAGAGCTGCTGAGCGCCCTCATGAAGCTGGAGGGTTCCGCCGTTCCCGAGCCCTCCCAGCTCCCCGGCTGGACCCGGGGCCATGTCCTCACCCACCTCGCACGTAACGCCGACGCGCTCTTGAACGTGCTGGCGGGAAGGCCGATGTACGCCAGCGGCGAAAAGCGCGAAGCGGACATCGAGAACGGCGCCTCCCGTGCGCTCGGCACCCTGCTCGACGACGTCCGCGTCAGCTCCTCCCGCCTCGCCACGGCCTTCGCCGAACTCGGCGAAGAGGACTGGAACCGCACCGTCACGCTGCGCAACGGCGTCACCGACCGCGCCTCCTCGCTCCCCTTCCGCCGCTGGGGCGAGGTCGAGCTGCACCACGTCGACCTCGGTATCGGCTACACGCTGGAAGACCTCCCCGGCTCCTTCGTGGACCGTCAGCTGGCCTACATGGCGAACCGCTTCTCGGGCCACCCCGGCATCTCCACGGCACTCGAACTGCGCGCCGAGGACGGCAGGACCTGGCGTACGGGAGCGGAGCAGGCGGCCGGTGAGGGCCCGCTCGTCGTCGCCGGCACCCCCGTCGCCCTGGTCGGCTGGCTCACCGGGCGTACGAGCGGCAGCGGCCTCTCGGCGCGCGAGTCCCTGCCCGCACTGCCGCCGCTGTAGCGCTCCGCCGGGCCCGGCCCGAGCGCTCCCCCGAACCGGCCCGCCTCCGTACCGTGGCGGCGGGAGACTCTAGGCTGGGGCCATGGCTTACAGCGGAGTGGTGAGGGTCGGCGGGCCCGCGGACGTGCACGAGTTGCCGGCACTGATGATCTCGAAGGTCGCCGTCGGTTCCATGAACAACAACGCGTACTTGCTGCGCTGTAGGACCACGGGCGAGCAGCTTCTGATCGACGCGGCCGACGAGTCCGAGACCCTGCTGCGGCTCATCGGTGAGGACGGCATCGCCTCCGTCGTCACCACGCACAGGCACGGCGACCACTGGCAGGCGCTGAGCACCGTCGTCGCAGCCACCGGAGCGCGCACGTACGCGGGCAGGTACGACCTGGAGGGCATCGACGTGCCCACCGACGTCCCCGTGGACGACGGGGACACCGTGCGGTTCGGCGACATCGAGCTGACGGCCCGTCACCTGAGCGGGCACACCCCGGGATCCATCGCGCTGGTCTACGACGACCCGCACGGACACCCCCATCTGTTCACCGGCGACTGCCTCTTCCCGGGCGGGGTCGGGAACACCTGGGGCGACCCTGCGGCGTTCACCAGCCTCCTGGACGGCATCGAGACCAAGCTCTTCGGTCAACTCCCCGACGAGACCTGGGTCTACCCGGGCCACGGCGACGACACCACCCTCGGCGCCGAGCGCCCGCACCTGGACGAGTGGCGGGCTCGCGGCTGGTAGCGGCGGTGCGCCGCGGGGGAGCGGCAGCGTGCGACCGGGGGAGGCGCGCATGGCGCACGGACACGAGGACCCGGCGCGCGGGCAGGCCGACGCGGCGCGCGTACACGCGGACCTGGCCGCCACGCGTCCGCCCGTACCGCTGAGGGGACCGCAGCGCGCGGCGCTGGACGAGCTGGAGCGGGCCTTCGCCGCGGGACGTTCCCGGGCCTGGCTCGTGCTGCCGCCCGGCATGGGCAAGACCCTCACGGGGCTGGAGGCCGCGCGGCGGCTGGGCCGCAGGACCGTCGTCCTCGGGCCCAACACCGCCATCCAGGAGCAGTGGCGGCGCGAGTGGGCCGCCTTCAGGCCGGCCCCCGCGCCTGCGGGCACGGACCGCTCCCTGGCCGCGCAGGTCACCGTGCTGACGTACCAGTCGCTGGCGACCTTCGACCCCGAGGCCGAGGTCGCCGAGGAGGGCGGTGCGCGCAGGGGCTCGGCAGGCCACCTGCGGCGGCTGCGCCCCCAGGGGCGCGAGCTGGTCGACCGGCTGCGCGCCGCGGGAGACCTCACCCTGCTCCTGGACGAGTGCCACCATCTCCTCGACACCTGGGGCGAGTTGCTCGCCGAACTCCTGCGCGAGCTGCCGGGCGTCACCGTCGTCGGCCTCACAGCGACGCCGCCCGACCGGCTCACACCCGTACAGGCGCGGCTGGTCGACGAGCTGTTCGGGCCCGCGGTACGCGGGCCTTCGCTGCCCGCAGCCGTACGTGACGGCCATCTGGCCCCCTACTCCGAACTCGCCTGGCTGACCGAGCCGACGCCGTCCGAGGCCGACTGGATCGGCGCTGAGGCGGAGCGCTTCACCGAGCTGACCACACAGCTGCTCGACCCCGGCTTCGCCTCCGTACCGTTCCTGGCCTGGCACGACGCGCGCACCGTACGGCGCGCGCACGACAAGACGGACACCCGGGCGCTGCCCTGGCACCGCTTCGCGCGCGAGGAGCCCGAACTGGCCGCAGCCGCGCTGCGCCTCCACCACCACGGCCTGCTCGCGCTGCCCGAGGGCGCCCGGCTGCGCGAGGAACACCGGCGGGCGCCCGACGCCGGGGACTGGGTGCGGCTGCTGGACGACTGGGTACGGCACTGCCTGAGCGGCAGCCGGGAGCCCAGGGACGCGCTGGCCGTCGAGGCGGTACGCGCCGCGCTGCCGTCCGTCGGATACCGGCTCACCGCGCGGGGCATCAGCGCGGGACGCTCCCCCGTCGACAGGGTGCTGGCACGCAGCGCGGCCAAGACCGGAGCGGTACGCGAGATCCTCGGCGCCGAGGACGCGGCACTGGGGGCCCGGCTGCGCGCCGTGGTCATCTGCGACCACGAGCGCGCTACGGCCACGCTGCCGGCCCGGCTGGACGGAGTGCTGGACGAGCAGGCGGGCTCGGCGCGGCTGGTCCTGTGCGAACTCGCCGCCGACCCGCGCACCGCCGCGCTCTCCCCGCTGCTCGTCACAGGCCGCACCGTCGCCGCCGCACGCACCACCGCTGAACGCTTCGTCCGCTACTGCCAGGACGCGGAACCAGGACTGCGGCTGGGTCTGGAGCCCGCGGGAACCACGGAGGCAGCGAAGCCGGAAGAGCGGGAGCCGGAGGAGCGGGTGCCCGGGACAGCGAGACCGGAGGGAGGTGGGCCGGCGGCCGGTAGCGGGTGGCCCGCGCCCGATGTGGTCGAGGTGACGGGCACCTGGACCAGCCGCCGCTGGGTGCCGCTCGCCACCCGCTTCCTGGAGAGCGGCGGCACCCGGGCGCTGGTGGGCACGCGTGCCCTGCTCGGTGAGGGCTGGGACGCGCGGGGCGTGAACACGCTCGTCGATCTCAGCGAGGCCACCACCCCCACGGCCGTCGTACAGACCAGGGGCCGCGCCCTGCGCACGGACCCCGACTGGCCGGAGAAGACCGCGCACACATGGTCGGTCGTGTGTGTCGCCGAGGGCCATCTGCGGGGCAACGGCGACTGGGACCGCTTCGTGCGCAAGCACGAGGGCTACCTCGGCATCACCGGCACGGGCGCTGTCATGTCCGGGGTCGCCCACGTCCACCAGGAACTCTCCCCGTACGCACCGCCCCCCGCGCACGACTTCGCGCGCCTCAACGCGCTGATGCTCGACCGGATCGGGGACGGCCGCGCCGCCGTGCGCGAGCTGTGGCGGATCGGCACACCGTACGAGGACGACCTGGTCCACACGCTCCGCGTCCTCCGTACCGGCCCCGGCGCACAGGCGCCGGTGATGGGTGCGCGGGGTGAGCAAGCGGCGCCGCCCGAGCCCCCGGCCGCCGTACCGGGACCACGCGGACTCGCGCCCCGGCCGGCGCTCGGCCGCACCGGCGCGGCGGCCACGGTCGCGGCTGCCCTGCTCGCAGGGCCGGCGGGCGCGCCGGCCGCGGGCACTCCGGGAGTGGCGGCCTCGGCGGCGCTGGCCGGGTGGGCGGCGTACACGGCGGCCAGGGCCCTCACGGGCGCGCGCGGCCTGCGTAAAGCCGCGGCCGAACCCGTGCTGTCCGCGCTGGCGCACTCCGTCGCCGACGGACTGCACGCCGCCGGGTGCCTGCCCGAAGGGGCGGCGGCCGTACAGATCGAGCCGGACGGCGCGGGCGGATACGGCATCCGCCTCGACGGGGTCTCCCAGGAGCACTCCGAGCGGTTCGCCGCTGCCCTTGACGAGGTCATCTCGCCGGTGGGCGACCCGCGTTACCTCCTGCCCCGCTATGTCGTGCACGCGCGCGGGCTCAGGGCCGGCCACCGGATCACGGGCCGCGCGGCGGCGGCCGACGCCGTCGTGCACCACGCGGTCCCCGGCGTCGTCGGCGCGAACAGACGGCTGGTCGAGGCCTATGCCGGGGCCTGGCACCGCTGGGTCAGCGTGGGGGAGCCCGTCTATACCAGGAGCGCGGAAGGGGCCGGAATCCTCGCCGCGCAGGCGGGGCGCTCGCCGCTGGATGTCACCACCGCGCTGCGGGTGGCATGGCGCTGACCGTCGGCTGACCGCTGTCACCGCTCGCAAGTAGGCTGTCCGTCATGGCAGACCCCTCCAGCTATCGGCCCAGACCGGGAGAGATCCCTGACTCACCCGGGGTCTACCGCTTCCGTGATGAGCACCGCCGGGTGATCTACGTCGGCAAGGCCAAGAGCCTGCGCCAGCGACTGGCCAACTACTTCCAGGACCTGACCAGTCTGCACCCCCGCACCCGCACCATGGTGACCACAGCGGCCTCCGTCGAGTGGACCGTGGTCTCCACGGAGGTCGAGGCGCTCCAGCTCGAATACACGTGGATCAAGGAGTACGACCCCCGGTTCAACGTCAAGTACCGCGACGACAAGAGCTATCCGTCGCTCGCCGTGACGATGAACGAGGAGTACCCCCGCGTCCAGGTCATGCGCGGCCCCAAGAAGAAGGGCGTGCGGTATTTCGGCCCCTACGGGCAGGCGTGGGCCATCCGCGAGACCGTCGACCTGATGCTGCGCGTCTTTCCCGTACGGACCTGCTCCGCCGGTGTCTTCAAGCGCTCGGCCCAGATCGGCCGCCCCTGCCTGCTCGGCTACATCGGCAAGTGCTCGGCGCCCTGCGTCGGCCGGATCAGCCCCGAGGACCACCGCCAACTGGCCGAGGAATTCTGCGACTTCATGGCCGGACACACCGGCTCCCATCTGCGCCGCCTGGAGCGCGAGATGCAGGTGGCGGCCGAGGACATGGAGTACGAGAAGGCGGCCAGGCTCCGCGACGACATCGACGCGCTCAAGCGCGCGATGGAGAAGAACGCCGTGGTGCTCACCGACGCGACGGACACCGACCTCATCGCCGTCGCCGAGGACGAACTGGAGGCCGCCGTCCAGATCTTCCACGTGCGCGGCGGACGCGTGCGCGGTCAGCGCGGCTGGGTCACCGACAAGGTCGAGGAGGTCGGCACCCCCGAGCTGGTCGAGCACGCGCTCCAGCAGCTCTACGGCGAGGAGCACGGCGACGCCGAGCGGGGCGCGGGGAGCGGGGGAGTGCCCAAGGAGGTGCTGGTCCCCGCCGTGCCCGACCCCGCGGGCCCCATAGCGGACTGGCTGGCCGAGCGCCGCGGTTCGTACGTCAGCCTGCGCATCCCGCAGCGCGGCGACAAGCGGGCCCTCATGGAGACCGTGCACCGCAACGCGCAGCAGGCACTCGCGCTGCACAAGACGAAGCGCGCCTCCGACCTCACCACCCGCTCCCGCGCGCTGGAGGAGATCGCCGAGGCCCTCGACCTGGGCGCGGCTCCGCTGCGCATCGAGTGCTTCGACATCTCGCACCTCCAGGGCGACGACGTCGTGGCTTCCATGGTCGTCTTCGAGGACGGACTGGCGCGCAAGAGCGAGTACCGCCGCTTCCAGATCAAGTCCTTCGCCGGGCAGGACGACGTCCGCGCGATGCACGAGGTCATCAGCCGCCGCTTCCGCCGCTATCTCCTGGAGAAGCAGAAGACCGGCGAGTGGCCCGAGGCGGCCGAGGGCACCGACGGGACCCAGGAGCCCAACGGGTCCAGCGGGTCCAACGGGGCTCATGGGTCCTTCGGCTCCGCAGGCGCCCTCACGGACGGTGCGGGCGGGGTACTCGCCGGTGACCTGGAGAGCGGACCCGTCGGCGAGCTGCCCCCGGCACAGGGCGCCACCAGGGACGAGGAAGGGCGCCCCAAGAAGTTCGCCTACCCGCCGCAGCTCATCGTGGTCGACGGCGGCCAGCCACAGGTGGCGGCGGCGAAGGCGGCACTGGACGAGCTGGGCATCGACGACGTGGCGGTCTGCGGCCTCGCCAAGCGCCTGGAAGAGGTCTGGGTCCCGGGCGAGAGCGACCCCGTCGTGCTGCCGCGCACCAGCGAGGGGCTCTACATGCTCCAGCGCGTCCGTGACGAGGCCCACAGGTTCGCGATCCGCTATCAGCGCGGCAAGCGCGGCAAGCGGATCAGGTCCAGCCCCCTGGACGCGGTGCAGGGCCTGGGCGAGACCCGTAAGAAGGCCCTGCTGAAGCACTTCGGCTCGGTCAAGAAACTGCGCGCCGCCACCGTCGAGGAGATCGCGGAGGCCCCCGGCGTGGGCCGTAAGACCGCGGAGACCGTCGCGGCTGCGCTCGCGCAGAGTGCACCGGCCGCCCCCGCGGTGAATACCTCGACCGGTGAGATCGTTGAAGAGGAGTGACACCGGAAGATCCGGTGTCGGAACGCGAGACCACGGGGGATGAGCAGTATGAGTGCGGAGCACACGGGCACCGGGCACGCGAGTACGGAAGACACGAGCGTGGAGCATGAGCAGCGCGGAGACGGAGCAGTGGTGAGTACGCCCAAGGCGGAGTCCGACGCCGGGAGCGCGAACGGCACGACGATCCCGGAGCTGGTGATCATCTCCGGCATGTCAGGCGCGGGCCGCAGTACAGCGGCCAAGTGTCTGGAAGACCTCGGCTGGTTCGTCGTCGACAACCTCCCACCCGAGCTGATCCCCACCATGGTCGAGCTGGGCGCCAGGTCGCAGGGGAACGTCGCGCGTATCGCGGTCGTCGTCGACGTGCGCGGGCGGAACTTCTTCGACAACCTCAAGGGCTCCCTCGCCGACCTCGCGTCCTTCAACGTCGCGCGGCGGATCGTCTATCTGGAGGCCTCCGACGAAGCGCTCGTACGCCGCTTCGAGTCCGTGCGCCGCCCGCACCCCCTCCAGGGCGACGGCCGCATCGTGGACGGCATCGCGGAGGAGCGCGATCTGCTGCGCGAGCTGCGCGGCGACGCCGACCTCGTCATCGACACCTCCAGCCTCAACGTGCACGAGCTGCGCGCGAAGCTCGACGCCCAGTTCGCCGGCGACGAGGAGCCCGAACTGCGCGCCACGGTCATGTCGTTCGGATACAAGTACGGCCTGCCCGTCGACGCCGACCTCGTCGTCGACTGCCGCTTCCTGCCCAACCCCCACTGGGTCCCCGAGCTGCGCCCGTACACCGGCACCAGCGAGGAGGTGTCCAACTACGTCTTCAACCAGCCGGGCGCCAAGGAGTTCCTCGACCGCTACACCGAGCTGCTCCAGCTCATCGCCGCCGGATACCGCAGGGAAGGCAAGCGGTACGTCACCGTCGCCGTCGGCTGTACGGGCGGCAAGCACCGCAGCGTCGCCATGTCGGAGAAGCTCGCCCGCAGGCTCTCCGACGAGGGCGTGGAGACGGTCGTCGTACACCGCGACATGGGGCGTGAGTGACCCATATGCCGCGTAGGACACTCCGGCACCTGGTCGGCCCGCGCGGTGCGCTGCGCGGGTCGTCGGGCAAGCAGCCCAAGGTCGTCGCGCTCGGCGGCGGCATGGGCCTGTCGGCCTCGCTCACGGCGCTGCGCCGTATCACGGGCGACCTCACCGCCGTGGTGACCGTCGCCGACGACGGCGGCTCCAGCGGACGGCTCCGCGACGAGCTGGGCGTACTGCCGCCAGGCGACCTGCGTAAGGCGCTCGCCGCGCTCTGCGGTGACGACGACTGGGGCCGCACCTGGGCCGACCTCATCCAGCACCGCTTCGAGAGCAAGGGTGAGCTGCACGAACACGCGGTCGGCAATCTGCTGATCGTCGCGCTCTGGGAGCAGCTCGGCGACCATGTGAAAGCACTCGACCTGGTCGGCAAGCTGCTCGGCGCGCACGGCAGGGTGCTGCCGATGTCCGCCGTACCGCTGGAACTGCGCGCCCGCGTGCGCGGGCACGACCCCGCACGCCCCGAGGAGACCTCCACGGTCAGAGGCCAGGCCACGGTCGCGCTCACGCCGGGCGAGGTGCAGGAGGTCCACCTCGTCCCGAACGATCCGCCCGCGGTTCCCGAGGCCGTACGCGCGGTGCTGGACGCGGACTGGGTGGTGCTGGGCCCCGGCTCGTGGTTCTCCTCCGTCATCCCGCACCTGCTGGTCCCCGAGCTGCTGGGTGCGCTCACCGAGACCAAGGCCCGCAAGGTGCTCTCGCTCAATCTGGCGCCGCAGCCCGGAGAAACGGATGGTTTTTCCCCGCAGCGTCATTTGGAGGTTTTGGCCCGACACGCACCTAAACTCGCCTTTGACGTGGTGCTGGCCGATCAGGATGCCGTGCCCGACCAGGACTCCCTACGCGAGGCCGCCGAGCGGCTCGGCGGGACGGTCGAGCTGGCGCCCGTAGCGGCGCCAGGGGGAGGCCCCAAGCACGATCCGGAGCTGCTGGCCGCCGCGTACGACCGTATTTTTCGGATGCATGGAAGGATCGGCCCATGGCGATGACGCCTGCGGTGAAGGACGAGATCTCTCGGCTGCCCGTCACCCGGACCTGCTGCAGGAAGTCAGAGGTCTCGTCGGTCCTGCGCTTCGCGGGTGGCCTCCACCTGGTGAGCGGGCGGATCGTGATCGAGGCGGAGCTGGACACGGGCATCGCGGCCCGGCGGCTGCGCAAGGACATCCTGGAGATCTTCGGCCACGCCTCCGACCTGGTGGTGATGGCGCCCAGCGGGCTGCGCCGCAACAGCCGCTATGTCGTACGGGTGGTCGCGGGCGGCGACCAGCTCGCGCGCCAGACCGGCCTGGTCGACGGGCGCGGGCGGCCGATCAGGGGTCTGCCCCCGCAGGTGGTCTCGGGGGCCACCTGCGACGCGGAGGCCGCCTGGCGCGGCGCTTTCCTCGCCCACGGCTCCCTCACAGAGCCGGGCCGCAGCTCCTCCCTGGAGGTCACCTGCCCCGGGCCCGAGGCGGCGCTCGCCCTGGTGGGCGCGGCGCGCAGGCTCCAGATCCCGGCCAAGGCCCGTGAGGTACGCGGAGTGGACCGGGTGGTCGTACGGGACGGTGACGCCATCGGCGCGCTGCTGACCCGCCTGGGCGCACACGACTCGGTGCTGGCCTGGGAGGAGCGCCGGATGCGCCGCGAGGTGCGGGCCACGGCCAACAGGCTCGCGAACTTCGACGACGCCAACCTCCGCCGCTCGGCCCGCGCCGCCGTCGCAGCCGGCGCCCGGGTGCAGCGGGCGCTGGAGATCCTGGCCGACGAGGTGCCCGAGCACCTGGCGGCGGCCGGCAGGCTGCGGATGGAGCACAAGCAGGCTTCACTGGAGGAGCTGGGTGCGCTCGCCGACCCGCCGCTGACCAAGGACGCGGTCGCGGGGCGTATCAGGCGGCTGCTGGCCATGGCCGACAAGCGGGCTCAGGACCTGGGAATTCCGGGTACGGAGTCCAATCTGACGGAGGAGATGGTCGGCTGAGGCTCCGGCCCGGCCCCCGCCCGGCCGATGTGAGGCCCGCCTCGATGGAGAGGTAGGGTCGGACTCGGTCGGGGACATCCCATACAGCACACGCCGGTGTCCTCACCGGCGTACCTAGCGAGGAGATCGGTTCGTGACGATCCGCGTAGGCATCAACGGCTTTGGCCGCATCGGTCGTAACTACTTCCGCGCGCTGCTGGACCAGGGTGCGGACATCGAGATCGTCGGTGTCAACGACCTGACCGACAACGCCACTCTGGTGCACCTGCTCAAGTACGACACCATCTTGGGTCGTCTGAAGCAGGAGGTCAGCCACACCGACGACACGATCAGCGTCGGCAAGCAGACCTTCAGGACGATGGCCGAGAAGGACCCGTCGAAGCTCCCCTGGGGCGAGCTGGGCGCCGACATCGTCATCGAGTCCACCGGCATCTTCACCAAGCGCGAGGACGCGGCCAAGCACCTGGCCGCCGGCGCGAAGAAGGTTCTCATCTCGGCCCCGGCCAAGAACGAGGACATCACCGTCGTCATGGGCGTCAACGAGGACAAGTACGACCCCTCGGCGCACGACGTGATCTCCAACGCCTCCTGCACCACCAACTGTGTGGCCCCGATGGCGAAGATCATGGACGAGAACTTCGGCATCGAGCGCGGCATGATGACGACCGTGCACGCCTACACCAACGACCAGCGCATCCTGGACTTCCCGCACAAGGACCTGCGTCGCGCGCGTGCAGCCGCCGAGAACATCATCCCGACCACCACGGGTGCGGCCAAGGCCACGGCGCTGGTCCTCCCGCAGCTCCAGGGCCGCCTGGACGGCATCGCGATGCGCGTGCCCGTCCCCACAGGGTCGATCACCGACCTGGTGATCGAGCTGAAGCGCGAGACCACCAAGGACGAGGTCAACGCCGCCTTCAAGAAGGCGGCCGAGGGCCAGCTCCAGGGCATCGTGGAGTACACCGAGGACCAGATCGTCTCCTCGGACATCGTCAACCAGCCCGCTTCCTGCACCTTCGACGCCTCGCTGACGATGGTCGACGGCAACCAGGTCAAGATCCTCGGCTGGTACGACAACGAGTGGGGTTACTCGAACCGTCTGGTCGACCTCACCACCTTCGTCGGCGCCCGCCTCTGACTCAGGACAGCACGAGGTGAGCGGCAGGGCTCGTGCGTGACGCACGAGCCCTGCCCGCATGCTGCGACTCCCGGGGCGTGCCCCGGACTTCCAAGCAGGAGCATTCATGAAGACGATCGACGATCTCGTCGCCGAAGGTGTTTCGGGTAAGCGGGTCTTCGTCCGCGCCGATCTCAACGTCCCGCTCGACGGGCAGACCATCACCGACGACGGCCGTATCCGTGCCGCCGTCCCCACGATCGCCACGCTCGCGCAGAACGGCGCGCGCGTGGTCGTCGCCTCGCACCTGGGCCGCCCCAAGGGCGCGCCCGACCCGCAGTTCTCGCTCGCGCCTGTGGCCGAGCGGCTCGGTGAACTCCTCGGCAGGCCGGTCGCGTTCGCGACCGACACCGTGGGGGACAGCGCGAAGGCCACCGTCGCCTCCTTGGGCGAGGGCGAGGTCACGCTGCTGGAGAACCTCCGCTTCAACGCCGGTGAGACGAGCAAGGACGACACCGAGCGCGGCGGGTTCGCCGATGAACTCGCGGGCCTCGCCGACAGTTATGTCGGCGACGGCTTCGGCGCCGTGCACCGCAAGCACGCCTCGGTCTACGACCTGCCGGCGCGGCTTCCGCACGCCGCCGGCTATCTGATCGCCACCGAGGTCGGCGTCCTCAAGAAGCTCACCGAGGACGTGAAGCGGCCGTACGCCGTCGTGCTCGGGGGTGCCAAGGTCTCCGACAAGCTCGGCGTCATCGACCACCTGATGACGAAGGCCGAACGCATCCTCATCGGCGGCGGCATGGTGTACACGTTCCTCAAGGCCGAGGGCTACGAGGTCGGCGGCTCCATGCTCCAGGAGGACCAGCTGGACACGGTCAGGGGCTACCTCGACCGCGCCAAGGAGCTGGGGGTCGAGTTCGTGCTGCCGGTGGACGTGGTCGCCGCGGCGCGGTTCCCCGACCTGAAGACCAAGGCGCCCTCGGACCCGACGACGGTACCGGCCCACGAGATCCCGGCCGGGCTCATGGGCCTGGACATCGGCCCCGAGAGCCGTAAGCTCTACGCCGCGAAGCTCGCCGACACGGCCACCATCTTCTGGAACGGCCCGATGGGCGTCTTCGAGCACCCGGACTACGCCGAGGGCACCAGGGCTGTCGCGCAGGGCCTGCTCGACAGCTCGGCGTTCACGGTCGTCGGTGGCGGCGACAGCGCAGCGGCCGTACGCCAACTGGGTTTCGACGAGAACGAATTCGGCCACATTTCGACCGGTGGCGGCGCCAGCCTTGAGTACCTCGAAGGCAAGACGCTTCCCGGCCTCGCCGCACTGGAGGACTGACCTCTTTCATGACTACAACGTCTACCCGCACCCCGCTGATGGCGGGCAACTGGAAGATGAACCTCAACCACCTTGAGGCCATCGCCCATGTCCAGAAGCTCGCCTTCGCGCTGACGGACAAGGACCACGAGGCCGTGGAGGTCGCGGTCCTGCCGCCCTTCACCGACCTGCGCTCGGTCCAGACCCTGATCGACGGCGACAAGCTGAAGATCAAGTACGGCTCGCAGGACGTCTCGGCGCACGACTCGGGTGCCTACACGGGTGAGATCTCCGCTGCGATGCTGGCCAAGCTGAAGTGCACCTATGTGACCATCGGCCACTCCGAGCGCCGCCAGTACCACGGCGAGGACGAGCCGCTGATCAACGCCAAGATCAAGGCGGCCTTCCAGCACGGTCTCACCCCGATCCTCTGTGTCGGCGAGGAACTGGCCGTACGGGAGGAGGGCAACCAGGTCGCGCACACCCTGGCGCAGGTCGACGGTGCGCTGGAGGGCGTGAGCGGCGCTTCGGCCGCCGAGCTCGTCGTCGCCTACGAGCCGGTGTGGGCCATCGGTACCGGCAAGGTCTGCGGCGAGGAGGACGCGCAGGAAGTCTGCGGCGCCATCCGCGCCCGCCTGGCCGAGCTGTACGACCAGGAGACCGCTGACAAGATCCGCATCCAGTACGGCGGTTCGGTGAAGTCGGGCAACGTTGCCAAGATCATGGCGCAGCCCGACATCGACGGCGCCCTGGTCGGCGGCGCTTCCCTGGACACGGACGAGTTCGTCAAGATCGTCCGCTTCCGTGATCAGTGAGTCAGTGATCAAACACAGCCGTGATCAGTGAACTAGCACAGCCGTGATCAGTGAACGAGCACGGCAGTGATCAAGCACAGTCGTCATCGAGCACAGCCGTGATCGGTAGTCGTTACGGTCGCGTGTGACGGCGGGCGGTCGCTCGTCGTAGTCTTACGGGGCCGGGCCCGCGGTCCGGCCCCGTTGACGTTGCTTGTTCTACGCAGTAACCCGTAAGTGTCCAGCCACGATCCGAGAGAGTTGGTCCAGCCGTGGTCATGGGGTTCTCAATCGCCCTTATCGTCTTCAGCGGTCTCCTGCTGCTGCTGGTGCTGATGCACAAGGGGAAGGGTGGCGGCCTCTCCGACATGTTCGGCGGCGGAATGCAGTCGTCCGTCGGTGGTTCCTCGGTCGCCGAGCGTAACCTCGACCGGATCACCGTTGTGGTCGCTCTGGGGTGGTTCGCCGTCATCGTCGTACTCGGCCTGTTGATGAAGTTCGACAGCTGACGCTTGCAGGAGAGCTGACAGGGCGTCGTATCGCCTGCCTATCATGAGGACTCGCGCCCCGTGCCGACGCAGTAACTCCGGTCACTGGACGCGCGTTGGGCCCTACGTACACTAGGGCGCCCGCAGCGGAGCTGCTCTTCGATGCTCCGTAGCACCGTGAGGCAGGGAGTTACGACCGTGGCAAGTGGCAACGCGATCCGGGGAAGCCGGGTCGGAGCGGGCCCGATGGGGGAGGCCGAGCGAGGCGAGTCCGCGCCGCGCCTCCGCATCTCCTTCTGGTGCTCCAACGGGCACCAGACGCAGCCGAGCTTCGCCAGCGACGCGCAGATTCCCGAGACCTGGGACTGCCCGCGCTGCGGCTTCCCTGCGGGCAAGGATCAGGAGAACCCTCCGGATCCACCCCGTACGGAGCCGTACAAGACCCATCTCGCCTATGTCAGGGAGCGGCGCAGCGACGCGGACGGCGAGGCCATTCTCGCCGAGGCGCTCGCCAAGCTCAGGGGCGAGATCTGAGAAGGCGGGGGCTCACGCCGCACGGCGCAGCGGTATCCGCGGCACCGGGCAGTACGGAACAGAGCCAGGCAGCACCGAGCAGCACCGGGCAGTACCGATTGATGGATGGCTCGGTCGCACACCGCAGGGGCGGTGCGCGGCCGAGCCATCCATCGTTTAGGTTGGGTGCGATGGGGGCTGTTACGAGAAGAATGGGCTGATTTCGCTGATGAACGCTGAAGGCCGCACACGGCTCGACCAGATGCCCGAATGGCACGCGCTGTCCAAGCACCGCGAGGAGTTCGGGGAGACACATCTGCGGCGGCTCTTCGCTGACGACCCGGATCGCGCGGAGCGCTACACCGTTCAGGTCGGGGATCTGCACCTCGACTACTCCAAGCACCTGATCACCGACGAGACGCTGCGGCTGTTGCGACAGCTGGCCGAGGCCGCGGGGGTCACGCGGCTGCGGGACGCGATGTTCGACGGGCAGAAGATCAACATCACGGAGGACCGCGCGGTGCTGCACACCGCGCTGCGTACCCCGGAGTCCGCGACCGTGCGCGTGGACGGCGAGAACGTCGTTCCGAAGGTGCACGCCGTACTGCTGAAGATGGGCACGTTCGCGTCGAAGGTCCGCGAGGGGCACTGGACGGGGCACACGGGCAAGCGCATCAAGACCGTGGTGAACATCGGCATCGGCGGCTCCGACCTCGGCCCCGCCATGGCGTACGAGGCGCTGCGGCCCTACGCGCTGCGTGACATGGACTTCCGCTTCGTCTCGAACGTGGACGGCGCGGACCTGTACGAGGCCGTGCACGACCTCGACCCGGCCGAGACCCTCTTCATCGTCGCCTCCAAGACGTTCACCACGATCGAGACCATCACCAACGCCAAGGCCGCGCGCGCCTGGCTGTTGGAGGGGCTCGGGGGAGACGCTGAGGCCGTGGCCAAGCACTTCGTCGCGGTGTCGACCAACGCGGAGAAGGTCGCCGAGTTCGGCATCGACACGGACAACATGTTCGAGTTCTGGGACTGGGTCGGCGGGCGCTACTCGTACGACTCGGCCATCGGGCTCTCCCTCATGGTGGCGATCGGTTACGAGCACTTCGGCGAGATGCTGGCCGGCTTCCACCTCGTCGACGAGCACTTCCGCACCGCGCCGCCCGAGTCCAACGTGCCCATGCTGCTGGGGCTGTTGGGGGTCTGGTACGGCGGGTTCCACGACGCGCAGTCGCATGCCGTGCTGCCCTACAGCCACTACCTCTCCCGGTTCACCGCGTACCTCCAGCAGCTGGACATGGAGTCGAACGGCAAGTCGACCGACCGCGGGGGGCGCCCCGTCAGCTGGCAGACGGGGCCCGTCGTCTGGGGCACGCCGGGCACCAACGGGCAGCACGCGTACTACCAGTTGCTGCACCAGGGCACGAAGACGATCCCCGCCGACCTGATCGGTTTCGCCAGGCCGCTGGACGAGCTCGGCCCGCTGCGTGACCAGCACGATCTGCTGATGGCCAACCTCTTCGCGCAGGGCCAGGCACTGGCGTTCGGCAAGACCGAGGACGAGGTGCGCGCCGAGGGCGTGCCCGAGGCGCAGGTGCCCCACCGCACCTTCCCGGGCAACCGGCCGACCACCACGATCCTGGCCAAGGAGCTGAACCCCTCCGTCCTCGGGCAGCTCGTCGCGCTCTACGAGCACAAGGTCTTCGTCCAGGGCGCCGTCTGGGACATCGACTCCTTCGACCAGTGGGGCGTCGAACTGGGCAAGGTCCTCGCCAAGCGCCTGGAGCCCGCGCTGACCGAGGGCGCCGAGGTGGAGGGCCTCGACGCCTCCACGGAGGCGCTGGTCACGAAGTACCGGGACCTGCGCGGGCGTTGATCCGTACGGGGCTGACCCCGGCTTCTGCCGGATAATCGAAGTCCGCCGAGAGGAGCGGATGTTCGATGCTGGAGGAGCTGGGGCTGGGCCCCGAGGAGGAGCGGGTCTACCGCGCGCTCGTCGGCCGTCCGGGAGCCGTGCCGGGCGAGCTGGCGGCGGGAACGCCCGTACGACGCACCGCCGAGCTGCTGGCGGGGCTGGCGGAGCGTGGCCTGGTGACGCGGGTCGCCGACGGTGACACGGTGCGGTACACCGTGGTCGACCCGGGGCTCGCGCTGATGGCCGAACTCCTCGGCCGTCACGACAGACTGCGCCTGGCCGAACGGGCCGTCGCCGAGCTGGCGGCGCAGCATGAGAGTGCCGGGCGGGGAACGGGGTTCGCCGAGCTGGTGGAGACCGTGGAGGGGCGGGCCGAGATCGCCCGCCGTTTCGGGCAGCTCCAGCTCGGCGCCCGGCACTCCATCGACACGTTCATCACCGCCGACAACCGCGTCGTGCACCACTCGGAGAACGCCACGGAGCCGGTGGCGCTGGAACGCGGTGTCACCATGCGCGCCGTCATCGACGCGCACTTTCTGCGCCAGCCCAACGGCGCCGCCTCCGTCGAACTCGCCGTCGCACAGGGCGCCGAGATACGGGTGGCAGCCTCGGTACCGATGAAGCTGCTGGTGACCGACCGGAACGTGGCCCTCGTTCCCGTCGGCGCCGGGCACAGCGAGACGCTGCTGGTGCACGGTGCGCTGGCCCGCCTGGCGCTCGCGCTGTTCGAGTCCGTATGGCAGCGGGCCCGGCCCTACCGGCAGCCGGGCGACGGGCTCGACCCGCTGGACACCCGGCTGCTGCACCTGATGCTCGCGGGGCTCACCGACGAGGCCGTGGGGCGCCAGCTCGACCTGTCCACGCGCAGTGTGCAGCGCCGTATACGCACCCTCATGGACCGGGCCGGAGTCAGCACCCGCGCCCAACTCGGGTGGCACGCACGGCATCGGGACTGGGCCTGAGCTGCCGCTCCCGCCGGGGGTGAGCGACGGAGCACACCGGGTGCACGTCGTCTGGCAAGGGGCGGGCAAGTGGATGGCGGAACTCCGACATGGCGGAGACCCGCCCTTCACGGACACCCCGTACGTCACAGCCGCAGGCCCAGACTCTTCCGGACATCACCGGAAGAGAGGTACTCATGACCGGACCCCTCAGACGCTCCAGACCAGCCCCGCAGCGGGCCAGACGGCTGCTGACCGCGGTTGTGGCGCTCGCGCTGCTGCCGACCACGGCTGCCTTCGCCGCCGGTGACGGCGGCGGCGGCGGCCCCGCGAAGGCGCACGGGAAGGCGCACGGGAAGGCGAAGCAGGCCGCGGGCCGACGGGCGCACACCGTCACCCTCGTGACCGGCGACAAGGTGACCGTCACCGTGCTCGGGGGCGGGCGCAAGACCGTTGCCGTCGACCGCCCGGACGGCGCCACGGGAGGCGTCCGTACGGACACGGCCGGGGGCGGTATCACGGTGGTGCCCGACGAGGCACGCCCGTACCTCGCGAGCGGTGCGCTGGACAGGCGGTTGTTCGACGTGAGCGCGCTGATCGCGCAAGGGCTGGACGACGGCTCGGTGAAGCGGCTGCCCCTGATCGCCACATACGGCAAGCGCGGGAGTGCCGCGCGGCAGGCCGTTCCGCGCGGGGCCGCACGCGAGCGCGCTCTGCCGAGCGTTGACGGCGCCGCGCTGAGTGTGGGCAGGGGCGCCAAGAGCGCCACCGGCTTCTGGGACGCCGCGACCGACAAGGACGGCAAGCTCGCCGGTGGCCTGGAGAAGCTGTGGCTCGACGGCCGGGTCGAGGCCGACATGGCGGAGAGCAACGCGCAGATCGGCGCCCCGAAGGCCTGGGAGGCCGGGTACACGGGCAAGGACGTCAAGGTCGCCGTGCTGGACTCCGGCGTGGACGCCACCCACCCCGACCTCGCGGAACGTATGGCGGGCTCGAAGAGCTTCATCGCGGGCGAGGACATCGCGGACCGTAATGGGCACGGCACCCATGTCCTCTCCACGGTCGGCGGCAGCGGCACCGCTTCCGACGGCAAGGAGAAGGGCGTGGCGCCGGACGCGCGGCTCTACGCGGGCAAGGTACTCAACGACCAGGGTTCCGGCACCGAGTCCGAGGTCATCGCCGGCATGGAGTGGGCCTCGCGTGACATCGGTGCCAAGGTCGTCAGCATGAGCCTGGGCTCGCGGGAGGCCAGCGACGGCACCGACCCGATGGCGGTGGCCGTCGACCAGCTCTCGGCGGAGACCGGAGCGCTGTTCGTCATCGCGGCCGGCAACACCGGAGCACCCTCCTCCATAGGCTCGCCCGGAGCGGCTGACGCGGCGCTCACCATCGGCGCCGTGGACGCGGGTGACAAGGCGGCGCCCTTCACCAGCCAGGGACCCCGGATCTCGGACAACGCGCTCAAGCCCGACCTCTCGGCGCCCGGCGTCGACATCCTCGCAGCGCGCTCCCAGCTCACCGAGGGCAGCGGCTATTACCAGGAGATGAGCGGCACGTCGATGGCCACCCCGCACGTCGCGGGCGTCGCCGCGCTGCTCGCTCAGCGGCACACCGACTGGAACGGCGAACAGCTCAAGACCGCGCTGATGAGCACGTCCCAGCGGCTCGGCGACTCGCCCTACACACTCGGCGCCGGCAGGCTGGACGCGGCCTCAGCAGTCTCCGCGCAGGTCACCGCGACCGGCAGCGCCGACCTCGGCTTCTACCGCTGGCCCTACGGCGGCAACGAGCCCGTCAGCCGGAAGCTGACCTACACCAACCACGGCGACGAGCCCGTCACCCTCGCACTGGCCGACACGGGTAAGGCGCCCGACGGCGTCGTGAAGCTCGCGGACAGCAGCCTGACCGTGCCCGCGCACGGCACCGCCTCCACCACGCTCACCGGGGACGGTGCCAAGGCGGCGGTCGGCAGGACCGGCGGCGCCGTCACCGCGAGCGATGCGGACGGGAAGGTGGTCGCGCACACGGCGTACGGCATGATCAAGGAGGAGGAGCGTTACACGCTCACCGTCCGCCTCAAGGACCGTGCGGGGAAGCCCACTTCCGGGCAGCTTCAGATGCAGCGGTACGCGAAGAACAGCGATCCGTATGTCGCGGAGGTCGGCGGGAGCGGCACGCTGAAGCTGCGGCTCGCGCCGGGCACGTACTCCGCGATGTCCTTCCTGGACGTACCGGGCAGCCACGGCGCCGACTCGCTCGGGGTCGGGATGCTCGGTGAGCCGGAGATCACCCTCGACCGTGACCGCGAGATCACCCTGGACGCGCGCACGCTGCGCGAGATCACCGCGCGGGTGCCGAGGGACACCGGGACGCGGCAGCTTCTGATGCGCTACAAGCGCGAGTTGAACGACGTCGCCTTGACGAGTACCTATCAGGTGCCGCTCACGTACGACAGCGTGTTCGCGCAGCCGTTGAAGAAGCCGGCGCGCGGCTCCTTCGAGTACCGCACCAACTGGCGCCTGGGCAAGCCGTTCCTGGATGTGGAGGCGGGCGGCAAGCGCCTCAGCGACCCGGCGATGCAGGCCGGATCCACCATGCTGGAGGGGCGGCGGACCCTGTCCGTCGTCGACGTGGGAACCGGTACGCCCGGTGAGTACGCGGGCAAGAACGTGAAGGGCAAAGCCGTTCTCGTACGCCGGGGCGGCGGGGACTCACCGACACCGCCGCAGCTCGCCGACGCGGCTCAGAAGGCGGGTGCCGCCGCGCTGTTCGTCACCGACGGGGAACCCGGACGGCTGATGAAGTACTTCGGTGGCGAAGACGGGGACAGCCCTCTTCAGGTGGCGACGGTCGGCCAGGCCGACGCGAAGCTCCTGACCGCCGCCGCCTCCGGACGTAAGAAGCTCAGGCTGGAGGGGACACGGTTCACGCCGTACGTCTATGACCTCTCGCACGCCTACACCCAGGGCATACCGGACAGGCCGCTCACCTACGCGCCCGGCAAGAAGGAACTCGCCACGCTGGACACCTCGTTCCACGCGCCCTCGGGCCGTACCGAGGACGGCGGCGAGTTCCGCTACGGCATCACCGACACCTTCCCGGTGGGCGTCGGCGGCCCCGAGGCGGTGCGGTATCCGGCGAAGCGCACGGACTACGTCACGGCCGACAAGGGGCAGCGATGGCACGAGACCGTGTACACCGGGCCCAGCGACATCGAACAGCGCAGCGGTGTTCCCGCCTACAAGGCGGGCAGCCGGCACTCGCTGGACTGGTTGAAGCCCGTGTGGCATCCCTGGCTCGGCACGGGCCTGGGCTGGGGACAGACGCGCTCGGGCAACGACCTGAAGTTCAACACCCCGGGCTGGGGCGACTCCGGGCCCGACCACACCGGCTTCGGCGACGTGTGGAGCGGCGACTCCATGACCCAGGAGACCGCCGTCTACGCGGACGGCGAACTGGTCGGAAAGTCCAAGGGCTCGGGCGCCTACGCCTGGGACGCCTCGCCCGAGGAGCGCACGTACAAGGTCACCACCGACACCACGATGGACGCGGACAGATGGCGGCTGGCCACCAAGGGCCACTCCGAGTGGACCTTCCGGTCGGCCGAGACCCCGGCGACGTCCGAGACGAAGCTGCCACTGCTCAACCTCGGCTACGACGTGGAGACGGACGGCTACGGCGACGTGCGCGGCGGCCGGAAGCTGCCCGTACGGATCTTCGCTGAGTACGTGGAGGGAGCCGCGGACACCGGCACGATCAAGGCGGGCACCCTGGAGGTCTCCTACGACGACGGCGCCACATGGCAGAGCGTGAAGCTCAAGGCATCCCATGGGAAGGCGTCGTGGAAGGGGAAGCTGTCCGTGCCGAAGGGCGCCGACCATGTCTCCCTGCGCGCCTCCGTCACGGACGACCGCGGCGGAGCGGTGAAGCAGGAACTCGTCAGGGCCGTCGGGGTGAAGTGACCTCGGCGGTGTGACGACGGGCGGGCGGGTGAGGGCCGGCTGTGCCCTCACCCGCCCGTGCGTGCGCGGTCCAGCGGGGGCGTCGTGCCGCCAACGTGCCTGCGCCGTACGTGAGTTGGCCGCTGCCGTGCCTCCGCCGTACGTGGGCAGGTCGCTGCCGTGCCTGCGCCGTACGTGGGTAGGCCGGGGCCGTGCCTCTGCCGGCGGACGGCTGGGAGCGTGCGGGTGAGCCGCGTGGGCGTTGAGGTTTTTACGGGGGCTGAGCCTCGGGCGGCGGCGGCTCCTCCTCCCCTCCTCCCTTCCTCCCCTCCTCGTTGGCGTCGTAAATCGCTTCCGCGAGGGGCGGCCGACGGCTAGCCTCCGACAGCGAAGGACCCCTTGCCGGACCTTGAGGAGCTGAGGAATGCCCGGTTACGCCCGCACGCGCTGACGTTGTGGGCCGCTGAGCGGCCCGTCATCGCGTGCTGCCCTTGTTCCGCGGCACAGCGAACCTTCTTCCGCCTGCGTCGCCGGTGCGCTTCTCGCGTGCCCGGCGCGGGCGTCTTCCTCCGTATCAAGGGGTCCCTGTGCCGTCCCGCCTCTTTCTCCGCGCCCGCAGCCGTGCCCGCGGTCGTGTCCGCCTGCCCGTCCGCAGTGCCCGCAGTCGTGCCGGTAACAGCCGCCACACCCGTACGAACTCGGCGGCCGGGCGCGCCCGTTCGGGGCGTCCGGCTTCCTCGGCCGGCCTGTGGCGTGACGCCGACTTCCGGAGGCTCTGGGCGGGGCAGACCGCCTCCCAGCTCGGGGAGCAGGCCAGTCTGACCACTCTGCCGCTCATCGCCGTTCTGGCACTGGACGCGAGCGCGGGCCAACTCGGTGCGCTGCGCGCCGTCGAACAGGCGCCGATCCTGCTGTTCTCGCTCCTGGTCGGCGCCTGGGTGGACCGCAGGCGGACCCGCGACGTGATGGTGCTGGCGGACGCGGGACGGGCGCTCGCTCTGGCAGCGATTCCCGTGGCGTATCTGTTCGGGGTGCTGGGCGTTCCCCTGCTGCTCGTTGTGGCGTTCCTCGTCGGTGTGCTCTCCGTGTTCTTCGATGTGGCGTACCACGCCTCACTCGTACGGCTGGTGAAGCGCGAGCGGTTGGTCGCGGGCAACAGCGCGCTTGAGGGCAGCAGGTCAGCGGCGCAGGTCGGTGGTCCGGCGCTCGGTGGCGGGCTGGTCTCGCTGTTCTCGGCTCCGGTCGCCGTCGTGGCCGGGGCGCTCTTCTTCGTGCTCTCCTTCGTGTCGATCCGCCGCATCCGCGGCGCTGAGGCGGCGGCCGACGGGGAGGGCGGCGGCGGGGGCGTTGGCGCCGGTGCCGGGGGCGGGGGTGAGCGGTCGGCGCGGATCTGGCCGCGGATTCGGGAGGGGCTCCGTTTCGTCGCCCGTGACACCTCGTTGCGGGCCGTGGGGCTGGCCTCGGCCGCCTACCAGTTCTCGTTCGCCGCGCTGATGACCGTCTACCTGCTCTTCCTGCCGCGCGGACTGCACCTGTCGGGTGCTGCCGTCGGACTGGTGCTCGCGGCGATGGGACCGGGCGCGATCGTGGGCTCGCTGCTGGCCGCGAGGTTGCCGGGCCGGCTCGGCCACGGCGTCGTGCTGGTCACCTCGGCCGCGCTCGCTGACGCCGTGCTGTTCCTCGTTCCCGCGCTGCACGGCTCCTCCGCCGTGACGGTCTGCGCGCTCATGGCGGTCAACTTCGCGTTCGGGGTCTTCAGCCAGACGGTCAACGTCACGATCATGGCCGTACGGCAGGTCCTCACACCGGTCCGTATGCAGGGCCGTGTGGTGGCGACCATCAACGTCGCCGGTATGGGGACGATGCCGTTCGGTTCGCTGCTCGGCGGCTTTCTGGCCGAGCAGTGGGGGCTGCGCGCCGGCCTGGTGGCGGCTGCGGCCGGTGTGGCGCTGTCCCCGCTGTGCCTGGCCCTGTCTCCGCTCGCCCGTCTCGGGAAGACCCTGCCGGCCCCGCCACCTGCCGCTCAGGCAGCCGACCCGGCCTCGTCGTAGGCCGGTTCACGGGCTCGGCCTTCGCACAGGCGCTCGCCGCGGCGGGGCATGCTACGAGCGCGAGGCGTTCCCCGAACCGGCCGACGGGCTCAGGGAGTCCGGCGGCCAACGCTGAGGGCCCGGCCGTACGCCCCCGTGAACGGGAAACGTACGGCCGGGCCCTGGCGTACGGTCACGCCCTACCGGCGGCAACCGGCGCCTGCCGCGTTACGTGTCCGGGCGCCTGCCGCGCCCCTGGTCCCTGCGCGTGCCGCGCACGGGCAGGGCACCGGCGTGCTACGAGAGCGCCCGCGGATACAGAGCGCGGGGCAGCCGCCCCGCGGCGGCCTCGTCCAGCAGCCAGAGTGTGCGGCGACGGCCGTGAGCAGCGGCTGCGGGGGCCTGCAGCTCACCCGCGCCGGTGAGGGCGAGTGCCGTGGCGTCGGCCTTGTCCTCGCCGGCGGCCAGCAGCCAGACCTCCTGCGCCGCGCGGATCGCGGGGAGCGTGAGGGTGATCCGCGTGGGCGGCGGCTTGGGAGCACCGTGTACGCCGACGACCGTGCGCTCCGTCTCGTGGAGCGCCGGGTGCTCGGGGAAGAGCGAGGCGACATGGGTGTCCGGGCCGACGCCGAGCAGGAGCACATCGAAGGAGGGCACGCGCGCGTGGTCCTCGGGACGTGCGGCGGCGGCCAGTTCGGTGGCGTACGCCTCGGCCGCCGCCTCCACGTCACCTGCGTAGGCCCCGTCGGAGGCCGCCATGGTGTGCACCCGCGCGGGGTCCAGCGGAACGGCGTCGAGCAGCGCCTCGTGTGCCTGGGTGGCGTTGCGCTCCGGGTCGCCCTCGGGGAGGAAACGCTCGTCGCCCCACCACAGGTCCAGCCGGGACCAGTCGATCGCGCCGCGTGCCTTGGAGGAGGCGAGCGCGGCGAGCAGGCCGTTGCCGTTCCTGCCGCCGGTGAGGACCACCGAGGCGCTGCCGCGTGCGGACTGCGCGTCCACGACGCGGGTGATCAGGCGTGCCGCGACGGCTTCGGCCAGCTCCTCCTTGTCCCGGTGGACGAGGACCTGGGGTTCGGAGGTCACTGTCCTGCCGCCTTCTTCGCGGTCGGCTGCCCCTTGGCGGGGGACTTCTTCGCGGGCGCCTGCTGCTTGGCCGCCGGCTTCTTCGCCGGACCTGCCCCCTTGGCGTCCTTCCCCTTCGCCGGCACCGCTTCGGCGGTCTGCGCCTGGGCCTGCTCCTGCGTCTGCTGCTGAGCCTGCGCCTCGGTGCCGGCCGAGGGCGTCGCCGCCGGGGTGGGGTGTACGGGATCTGGCGTGGCGAGCTTGTTCACGCCGTAGCCGATCGCTTCCGCGTACGCCTCGTCCGGGTCCAGACGGCGCAGCTCCTCGGAGATCAACTCGACGGTGCTGCGCCGCTGGAGCGCCACATGCCGGTCGGGCTGGCCGGGTACGGCCAGCTCAGCCAGGTCGCCCTCGGCGCGGTCCAGACAGATCTGTCCGTCGGCCGTCTCCAGCCGTACGGCCGTGATGCCGGGCCCGTCGGAGATCTTGCGCTCCACCGGGATCCGCAGCCGCTCTGCCAGCCACAGCGCGAGCAGTTCGCTCGACGGGTTGTACTCCTCGCCCTCGACGACGGCGGACTCCAGCGTGGAGTGCTTCTGGTCGAGCGAGGCGGCGAGCATGCTGCGCCAGGGCGTGATGCGGGTCCAGGACAGGTCCGTGTCGCCGGGCGCGTAGGTCTCGGCACGCAGGCCGAGCGCGCCCACCGGGTCCTCGGTCGCCGCGGCGTCGGTGATACGGCGCTGCGCCAGCTTGCCGAGCATGTCCTGGTAAGGGTTCTCGGGCGCGTCCTCTGGCCACCACACCACCACGGGTGCGTCGGGCAGCAGCAGTGGGAGGACCACGCTGTGCGAGTGCGAGGACAGTTCGCCGTGCAGCCGCAGGATGACGATCTCGCCGGAACCGGCCTCGCTGCCCATCCGCAGCTCGGCGTCGAGCCTGTGCTGTGCGCGGTCACGCGGGGAGCGCCCTGGACGGCGTACGACCACGAGGATGCGTGAGGGGTGTTCCTTGGAAGCGCCGCTGGCGGCCTTCAGCGCGTCGTAGTGGTTGCCCTCGTCGGTGACGATGACGAGGGTCAGCACCATGCCGGTGGCCGGCGAGCCGAGGGCTCTGCGTGCCTTGACCAGTTCGGCGTTGATGCGGCTGGACGTGGTGTCCGTGAGGTCGATGTTCATGGCCGACGCCAGCTCCGTCCGTCGCGTGCGAGCATCTCGTCGGCGGCCTGGGGACCCCAGGTCCCGGCGGGGTACTGCTCGGGCTTGCCGTGCTTGTCCCAGTACTCCTCGACGGGGTCGAGGATCTCCCAGGACCGCTCGACCTCCTGGTGCCGCGGGAAGAGGTTCGCGTCACCCAGCAGCACGTCGAGGATGAGGCGTTCGTACGCCTCGGGGCTGGATTCGGTGAAGGACTCGCCATAGGCGAAGTCCATGGTCACGTCCCGGATCTCCATCTGCGTGCCCGGCACCTTGGAGCCGAAGCGGATCGTCACGCCCTCGTCCGGCTGGACGCGGATGACGAGCGCGTTCTGGCCCAGTTCCTGGGTGTCGGTCGCGTCGAAGGGCGAGTGCGGCGCGCGCTGGAAGACGACCGCGATCTCGGTGACGCGGCGCCCCAGACGCTTGCCCGTACGCAGGTAGAAGGGGACGCCCGCCCAGCGGCGGTTGTCGATCTCCAGCTTGATCGCGGCGTAGGTGTCGGTGTTCGACTTGGGGTCGATGCCCTCCTCGTCGAGGTAGCCCTGCACCTTCTCGCCGCCCTGCCAGCCCGCGGCGTACTGGCCGCGCACGGTGTGCTTGCCCAGGTCGTCGGGGAGGCGGACGGAGTTGAGTACCTTCAGCTTCTCGGTGACCAGCGCCTTGGCGTCGAAGGAGGTGGGCTCCTCCATGGCGGTCAGCGCGAGCAGCTGGAGCAGATGGTTCTGGATGACGTCGCGGGCCGAGCCGATGCCGTCGTAGTAGCCGGCACGGCCGCCGATGCCGATGTCCTCGGCCATCGTGATCTGTACGTGGTCGACGTAACTGCGGTTCCACAGCGGCTCGAAGAGCGTGTTGGCGAAGCGCACGGCCAGGATGTTCTGGACGGTCTCCTTGCCGAGGTAGTGGTCGATACGGAAGACCTCGCTGGCGCGGAAGACCTCGTGGACGACCGCGTTCAGCTCCTGCGCCGACTTCAGGTCGTGCCCGAACGGCTTCTCGATGACGGCGCGGCGCCAGGAGTCGGTGCCGGCGTCGGACAGCCCGTGCTTCTTGAGCTGCGAGACGACCGTGGGGAAGAACTTGGGGGGAACGGAGAGGTAGAAGGCGAAGTTGCCGCCCGTGCCACGGGACTTGTCCAGCTCCTCGATGGTCGACCTGAGCGTCTCGAACGCCTCGTCGTCGTGGAACTCGCCGGGTACGAACCGCATGCCCTGGGCCAGCTGCTCCCAGACCTCCTCGCGGAAGGGCGTACGCGCGTGCTCCTTGACCGCGTCGTGCACCACCTGGGCGAAGTCCTCGTCCTCCCAGTCACGCCGCGCGAAGCCGACGAGCGAGAACCCCGGGGGGAGGAGGCCGCGGTTCGCGAGATCGTAGACGGCAGGCATCAGCTTTTTACGTGACAAATCACCCGTGACGCCAAAGATGACCAGGCCCGACGGCCCCGCGATACGCGGGAGCCGTCGGTCCTGAGCGTCACGCAGCGGGTTGCCCGTGCTGCTGACGATGCTCAATGCCTTTACGCCTCCTTCGGAGCGAGGCGCTGAAGCTCTGCCTCGGTGGACTTGAGCAGGTCGTCCCAGGAGTCCGCGAACTTCTGCACGCCCTCGTCCTCCAGCACCTTCACGACGTCGTCGTAGGAGATGCCCAGGTGGGCGATGTCGTCCAGTACGGCCTGGGCGTCCTTGTAGGTGCCGCGCACCCGGTCGCCGGTGATCTCGCCGTGGTCGCCCGTGGCCTCCAGCGTGGCCTCCGGCATGGTGTTGACCGTGTTCGGCGCGACCAGCTCGGTGACGTACAGGGTGTCGGGCAGCGCGGGGTCCTTCACGCCGGTCGAGGCCCACAGCGGACGCTGCGCGTTCGCACCGGCCTTCTCCAGCTCCTGCCAGCGGTCGGAGGCGACGACCTTCTCGTACTCCTGGTAGGCCAGCCGCGCGTTGGCGATACCGGACTTGCTCTTCAGCTCCTTGGCCTGGTCCGTGCCGACGGCGGCGAGCCGCTTGTCGATCTCGGTGTCCACGCGGGAGACGAAGAACGAGGCCACCGAGTGGATCTGCGAAAGGTCGATGCCCAGGGCCTTCGCCTTCTCCAGGCCCGCCATGTAGGCGTCCATGACCGCGCGGTAGCGCTCCAGCGAGAAGATCAGCGTGACGTTGACGCTGATGCCCTTGCCGATCGTCTCCGTGATCGCCGGAAGCCCCGCCTCGGTGGCCGGGATCTTGATCAGCGTATTGGGGCGGTCCACCAGCCACGCGAGCTGGCGGGCCTCGGCGATCGTGGCACGCGTGTTGTGCGCCAGGCGCGGGTCCACCTCGATGGAGACGCGGCCGTCCTTGCCCTCGGTCGCGTCGAAGACCGGGCGGAGGATGTCGGCCGCGTCCCGTACATCGGCGGTCGTGATCATGCGGACGGCCTCGTCGACCGAGACGCCGCGGGTGGCCAGGTCGGTGACCTGCTGCTCGTAGCCGTCGCCGGCCGAGATGGCCTTCTGGAAGATCGACGGGTTCGTCGTGACACCCACCACGTGCTGCTCGTCGACGAGTTCGCCGAGGTTGCCCGAGGTGATGCGCTTGCGCGACAGGTCGTCCAGCCAGATCGCGACGCCTTCGTCGGAGAGGCGCTTGAGTGCGTCTGTCATGGGATTTGCATCTCCAGTGCTTGTTGAGGCTTGTGGTGGTGCCGGTTTCCCGGCACCGATGTCACCGCGCTGCGGCTTCCAGGGACTCCTTGGCCGCCAGGTGCACGGCCTCGGCGGTGAGGCCGAACTCCCGGAAGAGGACCTTGCCGTCGGCCGAGGCGCCGAAGTGCTCCAGCGATACGATCCGGCCGGCCTCGCCCACGAACCGGTGCCAGGTCAGGCCGATACCGGCCTCGACAGCCACCCGCGCCCTGACGGCGGGCGGCAGCACGCTGTCGCGGTACGCCTGCTCCTGCTCCTCGAACCACTCGACGGACGGCATCGAGACGACCCGCGTGGGTACGCCCTGCTCCTGCAGCCGCTCACGCGCCTCGACGGCGAGCTGCACCTCGGAACCCGTGCCGATCAGGATCACCTGCGGGTGCCCGCCCTCGGCCTCGAACAGGACGTAACCGCCCTTCGCCGCCGCCTGGTTGGCCTCGTACGTCGGCACACCCTGGCGGGTGAGCGCGATGCCGTGCGGCGCCGGATTGGTCTCGTGGCGGCGCACGATCTCGCCCCAGGCGATCGCCGTCTCGTTGGCGTCGGCGGGGCGGACGATGTTCAGGCCCGGAATGGCGCGCAGCGCCGAGAGGTGCTCGACCGGCTGGTGCGTCGGGCCGTCCTCACCGAGGCCGATGGAGTCGTGCGTCCACACGTACGTCACGGGCGCCTTCATCAGAGCGGCGAGCCGCACGGCCGGGCGCATGTAGTCGGAGAACACCAGGAAGGTGCCGCCGTACACACGGGTGTTGCCGTGCAGCGCGATGCCGTTCATGGTCGAGCCCATGGCGTGCTCACGGATGCCGAAGTGCACCGTACGGCCGTACTTGTCGGCGTTCGGGAGCGGATTGCCCTCCGGGAGGAAGGAGGTGTCGGCGAACGTCGTGTTGTTCGAGCCCGCGAGGTCGGCCGAGCCGCCCCACAGCTCGGGAAGGACGGGGCCGAGCGCCTTGAGGACGCTGCCCGACGCCTTACGGGTCGCGACCGACTCGCCTGCGGGGAAGGCGGGAAGCGCCTTCTCCCAGCCCTCGGGCAGCTTGCCCGCCGCGATGCGGTCGAACTCGGCGGCGCGCTCCGGGTTGGCGGCGCGCCACTCGGCGAGCCGCTTGTCCCACTCCGCGTGCGCTGCACGGCCGCGGTCGCCGGCCTCGCGTACGTGGGAGAGGATCTCGTCCGAGATGAAGAAGTCCTTTTCCGGGTCGAAGCCCAGGATCTTCTTGGTCGCGGCGACCTCTTCGGCACCCAGTGCCGAGCCGTGCGCCGCCTCGGTGTCCTGCGCGTTGGGCGCGGGCCAGGCGATGATCGAGCGGGCCGCGATGAACGAGGGGCGTTCGGTCTCGGCCTGCGCGGCACGCAGCGCCGTGTAGAGCGCCTTGGGGTCCAGGTCGCCGTTCTCCAGCTGCTCGACACGCTGAACGTGCCAGCCGTACGCCTCGTAACGCTTGAGGGTGTCCTCGGAGATGGCGGTCTCGGTGTCGCCCTCGATGGAGATGTGGTTGTCGTCCCACAGCATCACGAGGTTGCCGAGCTTCTGGTGTCCCGCGAGCGACGACGCCTCGGAGGAGATGCCCTCCTCCAGGTCGCCGTCACCGGCGATGACCCAGATGGTGTGGTCGAACGGGGACTCGCCCTGCGGCGCCTCGGGGTCGAACAGGCCGCGCTCGTAACGCGCCGCCATCGCCATGCCCACGGCGTTGGCGACACCCTGGCCCAGCGGGCCCGTGGTCGTCTCGACCCCGACGGTGTGCCCGTACTCCGGGTGGCCCGGCGTGCGGCTGCCCCAGGTACGGAACGCCTTGAGGTCGTCCATCTCCAGGCCGTAGCCCGCGAGGAACAGCTGGATGTACTGCGTCAGGCTGGAGTGCCCGGCCGAGAGGACGAAGCGGTCGCGTCCCGCCCACTCGGGATCGGTCGGGTCGTGGCGCATCAGCTTCTGATAGAGCAGGTACGCGACGGGAGCGAGGCTCATGGCCGTTCCGGGATGGCCGTTGCCGACCTTCTGCACGGAATCCATGGCCAGGACTCTTACCGTGTCCACGGCCTGCTGATCCAGATCGGTCCACTCAAGATCTGTGGTGGTCGGCTTGCTGCTCACCCTGCGTCAGGGCTCCTCTCCACATGTTCGATGGCCGGTGCGTGTGCGCTCACCGGGCGGTGTCGAGCGTACCTCTGGTGGGACGTGCGGTTTTCGCGCGTTCACTGTCTGGCCGTCCCCGCCTGTCGGCCCTCTTTCGCGGCAACTAACGACTGATATGTGCTATTCCCTGCGAGCGCCCGCGGGGGACAGGGGACGGGTGTCCACCGGTGCGCACCTCCAGGCTGCCGCGTGTGCACCCGATCCGCCTCCCGAACACGGTGAGCGACCGCGAACATCCGCCGAATCCCTGTGCCGTGTCCCCTCCCCGCCCGGTCCCGGCCCCGTCCGGGCACCTTTCCGTGCCTCCGGCGCGCTCCCGCGCCGGCCGCGCGGGAGCGCGCCGACCAGCGGGGACCCGGGGACAACGGGGCCCAACACGAGCGACCCCCCATGACTGGCGATGTATCGCCAACGTCTAAAGTGGCGTGGTACGCGCGAGCTTGACCGGGCCTGCACAACTGGCCGCATGCCTGACGGCTCGCAGGTTCCTTAGGCGATCAGGGGTGTCCGTGACGGCCGTCGAATCCCGTCCTGCGGGGGCGCTGGACAACAGCAGCCACCGACCGTTCGGGGCCCGTGTGAAGGCGTTCATCGAACTGACCAAGCCACGGATCATCGAGCTGCTTCTCATGACCACGATCCCGGTCATGTTCCTGGCGGCGCAGGGTGTCCCCGACCTGAAGCTGGTGCTGATCACTTGCTTCAGCGGCTATCTGTCGGCCGGTGGCGCCAGCGCGCTGAACATGTACCTCGACCGGGACATCGACGCGCTGATGCACAGGACCGAGCGGCGACCGCTGGTCACCGGCATGGTCAGTCCGCGTGAGTGCCTCGTCTTCGGCATCAGCCTCGCCATCGTCTCCACCCTGCTGTTCGGCTTCCTCGTCAACTGGCTTTCCGCCGCACTGGCGTTGGGCGCGCTCCTCTTCTACGTCGTCGTCTACACGATGATCCTCAAGCGGCGCACGTCGCAGAACATCGTGTGGGGCGGCATCGCCGGCTGCATGCCCGTCTTCATCGGCTGGTCCTCGGTCACCAACGAGGTCAGCTGGGCCTCCGTGATCCTCTTCCTCGTCATGTTCTTCTGGACGCCGCCGCACTACTGGCCGCTGTCGATGAAGGTCAAGGAGGACTACCAGCGGGCCGGCGTGCCGATGCTCCCGGCCATCGCCAGCAACGTCACCGTCGCCACCCAGATCGTCGTCTACAGCTGGGCGATGGTCCTCGTCTCCCTGCTGCTGTGGCCGCTGGGTTACGTCGGCTGGTTCTACCCGGTGGTCGCTCTGATCGCGGGCGGCTGGTGGCTGTGGGAGGCGCACGCGCTGCGTGCCCGCGCCCGTGCCGGTCTGACGGGCGCGAAGCTCAAGGAGATGCGGCTCTTCCACTGGTCGATCACCTACGTGTCGCTGGTGTTCGTGGCCGTAGCCGTGGACCCGTTCCTGCGCTGAGCCCCGCTCCGCCGTCTCCGCACCAGCCGCGCACCGAGACCCGCCGCATACGAGAAAGGCCCCTTTCCTCCCCCGCCGAGCGGGAGGGAAGGGGCCCTTCCGCGCGATGGCCACGTCGTGAGAGGCCGCTCGCCCGCTACCGTCCGGCCCCTTACGTGCGCTTTGGGTAACGTATCGGGGGTCCCGAGTCACTCATTTCTGCGAGCGAAAGCGGTCATGTCCGCATCCCCTGATGAGAAGGCCAACGCCGCGGAACCTCTCGTTTCGCCGGTCAACTCCCACAACGAGTGGGATCCGCTGGAGGAGATCCTCGTCGGGCGTCTCGACGGCGCGCGGATTCCCTCCCACCATCCGGTCGTGGCCTGCAACATCCCACCGTGGGCTGCGCGCTTGCAGGGGCTTGCCGCAGGCTTCCGCTATCCGCGTGTGCTGATCGAGCGGGCGCAGCACGAACTCGATCAGTTCATCGCTCTCCTGCGCTCCCTCGGCATCACGGTCACGCGCCCGGACGTTGTCGACCACGGGCAGCACTTCGGTGCCCCCGACTGGTCGTCGCGCGGGTTCTGCAACACCTGTCCCCGCGACAGCATGCTCGTGATCGGCGACGAGATCATCGAGGCCCCGATGGCCTGGCCGTGCCGGTACTTCGAGACCCATTCCTACCGGGCGGTTCTCAAGGACTACTTCCGGCGCGGCGCCCGCTGGACGGCGGCGCCCAGACCGCAGCTCACCGACGCGCTGTTCGACCCGGACTACCGCGTCCCCGGGGCCGGCGAGCCCATGCGCTACATCCTCACCGAGTTCGAGCCGGTCTTCGACGCGGCCGATTTCGTACGCGCAGGACGCGACCTGTTCGTCACCCGGAGCAATGTCACCAACCGCATGGGCATCGACTGGTTGCGCCGCCATCTCGGCCCCGGCTACCGCATCCACGAGATCGAGAGCCGCTGCCGCACGCCCATGCACATCGACACGACGTTCCTCGTGCTCGCGCCGGGCAAGGCGCTGGTCAATCCCGAGTACATCGACGTGGACCGGCTGCCCGAGGTCCTGAACTCCTGGGACATCCTGGTCGCCCCCGAGCCCGATCCGGTGGAGGAGCGCCTGCTGAGGATCACGTCGATGTGCGGGAAGTGGCTCAGCATGAACATTCTCATGATCGACGACAAACGGGTGATCGCCGAGCGGCACCACACGAACATGCTGCGCGCGCTCGAAGGATGGGGCTTCGAGCCCATCCCGTGCGACCTGCTGCACTACGCGCCGTTCGGCGGCTCGTTCCACTGCGCGACGCTCGACATCCGCCGCCGCGGCACGCTCCAGTCGTACGTCGACTGATCAGGGCGGTGCGATCGCCGTGCGGGCGTGACCAGCCACCGGGGTGTGCCTCGCCCTGCTCGAAGAGGCTCCGGGCAGCCCGCAGCCCGCAGCCCGCAGCCCGCCAGGCACGGAGGGCAGAGGCACACCCTTCCCGCGCATGTTCCGCGAACGCGGCCTATGCGGCCTGCGCGGCCTGCGCGGCGTTGGCCGGGCCGCCGAGCTGGACGCCTGCCATCCGGTCCCACTCGTAGGGGCCGGTAAGGACCCGGTCCGCCATCTCGCCGTCGAAGTTCTCGCGCAGCGGGATGCCGGCGCGCTCCACGGCCTCGTCCGCGACCTCCTTGGACGGTGCCATCAGGTCGCCCCAGCCCCCGTCGGAGCCGACCAGGACGATACGGAAGCCGACCTGGCCCACGTAGGAGATCTGTCCCTCGGCGCTGCCGCCGTTCTTGCGCGCGAAGGTCTCGATCTGCCGGGCGAGCCGGGCCGCACGCTTGCTCGTGTCTGCTGCCATGGCGCTGATGCTACCGGCGGGTAAGCGTTCTGGCGACGGGCCCCCGCGATCTCCCGTCGACCGCCACCCGGGCCCCTTCCGGGCGTTAGACCCGGCAGGGGGAGAGGAGACAGCGCATGGCCGGTGACCCACGGGGAGCGCGCGCTCCGGTCCCGCTGGTCGACCAGCACGGACACGGGGTGCTCCACGCTGAACTGGGCCTCGGCACGTTCGAGACGCACCTGGCAGCCGCGCTCGGTGCCCGCCCGCCCGCGCACGGCACCTTCTACGACAGCGGCGCGGGGCTGGCGCTGCGCCGCTGGTGCCCTCCGCTCCTCGGTCTCGAACCGCACTGCGCGCCTGCCCGCTATCTCGCACGGCGCCGCGAACTCGGTGCGTACACCAGTGCCCGCGCGCTGCTGCGGGGGAGCGGTATCGGCTGCTTCCTGACGGAGAGCGCACCGCACGCGCCCGGCGCCTGCACACCCGGTCTCACCTCACCCGCCGAGCTGGCCACGCTCTGCGAGGCGTCCGTACGGGAGACGGTCGGGCTGGAGGTGCTCGCCGCGCAGATCGCGGACACCTCGGGGACCGTTCGCTCCTTCGTCACCAACACAGCCGAGGCGCTGCACGGGGCGGCATGCCGTGCCGCCGCCTTCGTGTGCGAGGCGGCCTTCCGCGAGCGCGAGCCGCCCGATCTGCGCGAGGTGCACAGGGCGGCCGACCGGTGGTTCAGGGCACGCGCGCCGCACCGGGCACGCGGCGGCGAGCCGATACGGGGGAGCGGGCTGGGCCGCGAGCCCGCGCTCGTCCGTCACCTGCTGTGGAGCGCGCTGGTGACCGGCCGACCGCTCCAGCTGCGCTGCGCCGACCCCGTACCGCTGGCCGGTTTCCTGCGCGAGGCCGCGGGGCCGCGCACCAGACTGGTGCTGCTGCCGGAGAACCCGCATCACGCCGCGGCGGCGCGGCTCGCCGCCGCCTTCCCCCACGTGTACGCGGACATCGGGCCCCGCCCGGCCGAGACGCTGGCCGAGGCACCCTTCGCGAAGCTCCTCTTCACGACCCGCGCCCGCGCCCTGCCCGAGCTGTACGTCGTGCGGGCGCGCGCGTTCACGGGCGCGCTGGAACGGTTGCTGGCCGAGTGGACAAGGGAGGGTGTGTGCTCCGGCGCCGACGCGGCCCGTATCGCCGGGTGCGTCGGGTACGCGAACGCGCGGCGCCTCTACCGGCTGGGCGCGGGGGAGGGGGCTTCCTCGCCGGGCGCGGGTGCTGACGGGCCGGACGAGGGGCCTTCGGGCGTGGGGCCTTCGGGTGTGGGTGCCGGCGTGGACGGGCCCTGAGCGGAGGCGGTCACCGGAACGGGTGCCTCCATAGGTTGCGGCAGGCCGCGTTCCCGCATCGAGAGCACGACGTGCAGCACCCCGGCCCACACCAGTGTCGAGCCCAACAGATGCAGCCCGACGAGGAGTTCGGGCATGTCCGTGAAGTACTGCACGTACCCGATCACGCCCTGCGAGAGCAGGACGAGGACGAAGGCACCCGTGACACGGCGCGGTCCGGCGGGAGCGTCCATGGCACGGAGGATGAACCACAGGGCCACGGCGAGTACGACAACGATCCAGGCGAAGGTCGCGTGCGTCTGCGCGGCGAGCTTCACCTCGACCGGCATGCGCGGCACCTCGCTGCTGTCACCCGCGTGCGGCCCGGCGCCCGTGACGACGGTGCCCGCCACCACGAGGCAGGCCGAGAAGAAGACGAGCGCCGCGCCGAGCTTCTTCACCGGCTTGCCGACCAGGGGGCGCGGCGGCGCGTCGCCCTCGCGCGTACGCAGCCAGGTGACCGTGGTGACGGTCAGCAGAGCGGTCGCGGCGATGAAGTGCCCCGCGACGGTGTACGGGTTCAGCTCCGTGAGGACCGTGACACCGCCGACGATGCCGTTGCTCATCACGAGCCAGAACTGTGCCCACGCCAGCTTGCTGAGCCCCTTGCGCGCGGGCTTGGCCGAGCGTACGGCGATGATCGTCCAGCCGACGGCGGCCGACAGCACCCAGGTGAGCATGCGGTTGCCGAACTCGATGGCGCCGTGGATGCCCATCTCGGAGGTGGCGGTGAGGCTCTCGCTGCTGCACTTGGGCCAGGTGTCACATCCGAGCCCTGACCCGGTGAGCCGCACGGCCCCGCCGGTCACCACGATGAAGACGCTCATCAGGAGCGCGGTGAAGGCAGCACGCTGGAGGGTGCGCTGCGTAGGGGTCCAGCGCGCGGCGATGTACGCGATGGGGTTGCGTACGAGTTCGAGCAGTTTCGGCACGGGGACATCGTAGGCCGACGCTTGTGCAAGCATTCACGAGGGGGCCCGATCCGCCCCGTTCGGGCCCCGGCGCGCATCGTCCGGGCCTGGCACGCACTACTCGCGTGCCGTTGCTCCCACTTGAAGCTGCTACTCCCATTTGAAGAAGCGCGCAGCCGCCGTCAGTCCCAGCACCGACCACACCGCGAGGATGCCGAGGTCGCCCCAGGGGAAGCCGGCGCCGTGCTGGAGCACGTCACGCAGGCCGTCGGAGAGCGCCGAGATCGGCAGCAGGTGCAGCACGCTCTGCGCCGCCCCGGGGAACTTGTCCAGGGGAACGATCACGCCGCCGCCGACCAGCAGCAGGATGAACACGAGGTTCGCGGCGGCCAGCGTCGCCTCGGCCTTGAGCGTCCCGGCCATCAGCAGCCCGAGCCCGGAGAACGTGGCCGTGCCCAGCAGGAGCAGCAGCGCAACCGTCGCCGGGTTCCCGTGCGGGGACCAGCCCAGAGCGAGCGCGACGACGGTCAGCAGGGCGACCTGGAGGACCTCGATCACCAGGACGGAGCACGTCTTCGCCGTCATCAGCCCCCACCGGGGAAGCGGCGAGGAACCGAGCCGCTTGAGCACCCCGTAGCGCCGTTCGAACCCCGTGGAGATGGCCTGCCCCGTGAACGCCGTCGAGAGCACGGCCAGCGCGAGGATGCCGGGCGCCAGGAAGTCCACCCGTGAGCCCGCGCCCGTGTCGACGATGTCGACGGCGCTGAAGAGCACCAGCAGCAGTGTGGGAATGACGACGGTGAGCAGCAGCTGCTCACCGTTGCGCAGCTGCGTCCTGGTCTCCAGCGCCGCCTGCGCCCGCACCATCCGCGACAGCGGCGCACCACCGGGCGCCGGTGCGTACGTACCCGTGGCACTCATGAGCGCAGCTCCTTCCCTGTGAGTTCCAAGAAGACGTCCTCCAGGGTGCGGCGTTCGACCGAGATGCGGTCGGGCATGACGCCGTTCTGTGCGCACCAGGAGGTGACGGTGGCGAGGAGCTGGGGGTTGACGGTGCCGGTCAGGCGGTAGCTGCCGGGGCTGAGTTCGACGGCGAGGGTGTCCGAAGGGAGCGCCTTCAGCAGGGACTTGAGGTCGAGCCCCGGGCGACCGCCGAAGCGCAGGGTGTTCTCGGCGCCGCCCTTGCACAGCACCTCGGGTGCGCCCTGCGCGATGACCTTTCCGCCGTCCACGATGGCCACGTCGTCGGACAGTTCCTCGGCCTCGTCCATGTGGTGCGTGGTCAGCAGCACCGTCACGCCGTCGGCGCGCAGGTCGCGCACCAGGTCCCAGGTGGCGTGCCGGGCCTGGGGGTCGAGGCCCGCGGTCGGCTCGTCGAGGAAGACCAGCTCGGGCCGGCCCACCAGGGCGAGCGCGAGCGCGAGCCGCTGCTGCTGGCCGCCGGACAGCCTGCGGTAGGGCGTACGTCCGCAGCCGCCCAGGCCGAGGCGCTCGATGAGCGCGGGCACGTCCAGCGGGTGCGCGTGGAGCGTCGCCATGTGGCGCAGCGTCTCCCCGACGCGCGCCGTGGGGTAGATCCCGCCGCTCTGGAGCATCACCCCGATACGGGGGCGCAGCTCCGCGCTCTGGGCGACGGGGTCGAGACCGAGGACGCGTACGGTGCCCGCGTCCGCGCGCCGGTAGCCCTCGCAGGTCTCGATGGTGGTGGTCTTACCCGCTCCATTGGGGCCGAGAAAGGCGGTGACGGTGCCGCGTGCGACGGTCAGGTCGAGCCCGTCCACCGCGGTCCTGCTTCCGTACCTCTTCACCAGCCCCGCGACTTCCACAGCCGCTGAACTTCGCATGGGGGAAGTCTAAGGAGCCGCGCCGGACCCCCTGCCCCGGGGCCCGCTCGCCTCCCTGGTGAGACCCGCTCGCACGGGCGCTGGAGCCCGCTCGCACGGACGGCGGGGTTCCGCGAGCACGGCCGGTAAGGGGCGCCTTACGTGACGTACCCCATCGACGCTGGTCACCGACCCCGCTTGCCGGGCTCCGATGAATTAAGCAACAATGGCGTTGTGAAAAACAGGGACGCAGCTCGGGAGGACCGCACGATGGCCGCACAGGTCACCGGCACACCGACCGCTGCGCAGGTCCCCGACGAACAGAACGGCACGAGGAACAAGGTCGTACGTTCCATTCTCGACCACGGCCCGTCCACGGCGGCCGAGCTGGCGCTCCGGCTGGAGCTGACGCAGGCAGCGGTGCGCCGCCACCTCGACGCGCTCGCGGCCGACGGCATCGTGGAGCCCCGTGACCAGCGGGTCTACGGCTCGCGTGGAAGGGGCAGGCCCGCCAAGGTCTTCGCCCTCACGGACTGCGGCAGGGACGCCTTCGACCAGGCATACGACCAGCTCGCGGCCGAAGCTCTCCACTGGATCGCCCAGACAGCGGGCGGCGGAGAGGTCGGAGAGGCGGCCGTTGCCGCCTTCGCGCGAGCGCGCATCACGGCACAGGCGGAGAAGTACCACGCGGCGCTGGAGAGCGTCCCTCCCGAGGAACGCACCAGCGCCCTTGCCGCGGCCCTGACAGAGGACGGGTACGCTGCCACCGCGCGCGGCGCACCGTCCTCGGCCGGGGAGCAGCTGTGCCAGCACCACTGCCCCGTCGCGCACACCGCTGAGAAGTTCCCGCAGCTGTGCGAGGCGGAGACCGAGGTCTTCTCCCAGCTGCTCGGCACCCACGTCCAGCGGCTGGCGACCATCGCGCACGGGGACGGGGTGTGCACCACGTTCATCCCTACGGCGCAGCCGAAGAAACCAGGGCGAACTGTGAAGAACAGCAACACCAGCAACGCCACCAATGTGAACGAGGCCGGGAGGAACCCCGCATGACCGCTCCTACGGAGACTGCTCACCCCGAGCTCGACGGGCTGGGCAAGTATGAGTACGGCTGGGCCGACTCCGACGCCGCCGGAGCCGCGGCCAAGCGCGGCCTCTCCGAGGATGTCGTGCGAGACATCTCGGGGAAGAAGAACGAGCCCGACTGGATGCTGAAGCTGCGGCTGAAGGGCCTCAAGCTCTTCCGCAAGAAGCCCATGCCGAACTGGGGCTCGGACCTGTCGGGCATCGACTTCGACAACATCAAGTACTTCGTCCGGTCCACCGAGAAGCAGGCCCAGTCCTGGGAGGACCTGCCCGAGGACATCAAGAACACGTACGACAGGCTCGGCATCCCCGAGGCGGAGAAGCAGCGCCTCGTCGCCGGTGTCGCCGCGCAGTACGAGTCCGAGGTCGTGTACCACCAGATCCGCGAGGACCTGGAGGAGAAGGGTGTCCTCTTCCTGGACACCGACACGGCGCTGCGTGAGCACCCGGAGCTGTTCCAGGAGCACTTCGGCACCGTCATCCCGGCCGGTGACAACAAGTTCGCCGCGCTCAACACCTCGGTGTGGTCGGGCGGTTCCTTCATCTACGTGCCGCCGGGCGTGCACGTCGACATCCCGCTCCAGGCGTACTTCCGGATCAACACCGAGAACATGGGCCAGTTCGAGCGGACGCTGATCATCGTCGACGAGGACGCCTACGTCCACTACGTCGAGGGCTGCACGGCGCCGATCTACGACTCGGACTCGCTGCACTCGGCCGTTGTCGAGATCATCGTGAAGAAGGGTGGCCGCTGCCGCTACACGACGATCCAGAACTGGTCGAACAACGTCTACAACCTGGTCACCAAGCGCGCCGTGGCCTACGAGGGCGCGACCATGGAGTGGGTCGACGGCAACCTCGGCTCCAAGGTCACGATGAAGTACCCGGCGGTCTACCTCATGGGTGAGCACGCCAAGGGCGAGACGCTCTCCGTCGCCTTCGCGGGCGAGGGCCAGCACCAGGACGCCGGCGCCAAGATGGTGCACATGGCGCCCCGTACGTCCTCGAACATCGTCTCCAAGTCGGTGGCGCGCGGCGGTGGCCGTACGTCCTACCGCGGTCTGATCGAGATCGGTGAGGGCGCCGAGGGCTCCAAGTCCAACGTGCTGTGCGACGCGCTGCTCGTGGACACGATCTCGCGTTCGGACACGTACCCGTACGTCGACGTCCGCGAGGACGACGTGACGATGGGCCACGAGGCGACCGTCTCCCGGGTGAGCGACGAGCAGCTCTTCTACCTCATGAGCCGCGGCCTGTCCGAGGACGAGGCGATGGCGATGATCGTGCGCGGCTTCGTCGAGCCGATCGCCAAGGAGCTGCCCATGGAGTACGCGCTGGAGCTGAACCGGCTGATCGAGTTGCAGATGGAAGGTGCGGTGGGCTAGCCGTTCCGGCTGGTACCGAACACTCCTTCCGAGGGCCGTGTGCATGCGGCCGAACCCTCGCCGCGGCGGCTGGTCGCCGCCGCGGCCGGGGAAAGATTTGGACTTGACCCAGAAAGCGAGCACTACGACAGCCATGGCTGAGGCCCAGAACCTTCCGGTTGGCTCGAACACCACCGGAGCGATCGCGGTGGCCGCTGAGTCCACCACCGCCACGAGGATGAGCGCACCGCCGTCCTTCGACGTGGCGGACTTCCCGGTACCGCACGGCCGCGAGGAGGAGTGGCGGTTCACTCCTCTCGACCGGCTCAAGGGCCTGCACGACGGCACGGCGCAGGCGACCGGCACGATCAAGACCGACGTGTCGGCGCCCGACGGCGTGACGGTGGAGTCCGTCCCCCGCGACGACGCGCGAATCGGGCGTGCCGGCAAGCCCATCGACAGGGTCGCGGCGCAGGCGTTCTCCTCGTTCGAGAAGGCCACCGTTGTCACGGTGCCCAAGGAGGCCGTGCTCACCGAGCCGGTCACGGTGCATCTGCACGGTGAGGGCGGCGTGACCTACGGGCACACCGTCTTCGACATCGGCGCCTTCGCCGAGGCCGTCATCGTCATCGACCACACAGGTGACGCCGTGCGCTCGGCCAACGTCGAGTTCGTGCTCGGTGACGGCGCCAAGGTGACCTTCGTGTCCGTGCAGGACTGGGACGACTCCGCCGTCCACTGTTCGCAGCACAACGCGCTGATCGGCCGGGACGCCACCTTCAAGTCGGTCGTCGTGACCTTCGGCGGCGGCGTCGTGCGCCTCAACCCGCGCGTCAACTACGCCGGGCCCGGTGGCGAGGCCGAGCTGTACGGGCTGTACTTCACCGACAGCGGCCAGCACCAGGAGCACCGCCTCATGGTGGACCACGACGCGCCCAACTGCCGCAGCAATGTGGCGTACAAGGGCGCGCTCCAGGGCGAGGACGCGCACGCGGTGTGGATCGGCGACGTGCTCATCCAGGCGGCGGCCACCGGTACGGACACCTACGAGCTGAACCGGAACCTCGTGCTCACCGACGGCGCGCGCGTCGACTCGGTGCCCAACCTGGAGATCGAGACCGGCGAGATCGTCGGCGCCGGGCACGCCTCGGCGACCGGCCGCTTCGACGACGAGCAGCTCTTCTACCTGATGGCGCGCGGCCTTCCGGAGAGCGAGGCACGCCGCATCGTCGTGCGCGGCTTCTTCGCCGAGCTGGTCCAGCAGATCGGGCTGCCCGAGCTGGAGGAGCGCCTCATCACCAAGATCGAGACCGAGCTGGCGGCGTCGGTCGCATGAGTGCCGAAGGTTTCGTACGCGCCGCGACGCTGAGCGACCTCGAAGAGGACGTTCCGCTGCGGGTGGAGCTGGCCGGTGTGCCGGTCTCCGTCGTCCGCACGGAGGACGGGGTGTTCGCGATCAACGACATCTGCTCGCACGCCAACGTCTCGCTCTCCGAGGGCGAGGTGGAGGACTGCACCATCGAGTGCTGGCTGCACGGCTCGCGCTTCGACCTGCGGACGGGCAAGCCTTCCGGACTGCCCGCCACCCGGCCCGTACCCGTATACCCCGTAAAGATCGAAGGGGACGATGTTCTCGTCTCCGTCACACAGGAGTCCTGAAGTCCCCATGGCAACGCTTGAGATCAACGACCTGCACGTCACCGTCGAGACCGACGGCGGCCCCACCGAAATCCTGCGCGGCGTCGACCTGACCGTGAAGCAGGGCGAAACGCACGCGATCATGGGCCCCAACGGCTCGGGCAAGTCCACGCTCGCCTACTCGCTCGCGGGTCACCCGAAGTACACCGTCACCGGCGGCTCCGTGAAGCTCGACGGCGAGGACGTCCTGGAGATGTCCGTCGACGAGCGCGCCCGCGCCGGCGTCTTCCTCGCCATGCAGTACCCGGTCGAGGTCCCCGGCGTCTCGGTCTCCAACTTCCTGCGTACGTCGGCCACCGCGATCCGTGGCGAGGCCCCGAAGCTGCGCACCTGGGTCAAGGAGGTCAGGGAGGCCATGGAGCGCCTCTCCATCGACCCGGCCTTCGCGGAGCGCAACGTGAACGAGGGCTTCTCCGGCGGTGAGAAGAAGCGCCACGAGATCCTCCAGCTGGAGCTGCTGAAGCCGCAGTTCGCGATCCTCGACGAGACCGACTCCGGCCTCGACGTCGACGCGCTGCGCGTGGTCTCCGAGGGCGTCAACCGGGTCCGTGAGGGCGGCGACGTCGGCACCCTGCTGATCACCCACTACACGCGCATCCTGCGGTACATCAAGCCCGACTTCGTCCACGTCTTCGCCAAGGGCCGCATCGCCGAGTCCGGCGGCGCCGAGCTGGCCGACAAGCTGGAGGAAGAGGGCTACGAGGAGTACGTGAAGGGTGGTGCCACTGCGTGACAGCCTCCCCTCAGCTCTCCGGTCTCCTCGACACGGACGCGATCCGCAAGGACTTCCCGATCCTGGACCGCCTGGTCCATGAAGAGCACAAGCTCGTCTACCTGGACAACGCGGCGACCTCGCAGAAGCCGACCCAGGTGCTCGACGCGCTCTCCGGCTACTACGAGCGGCACAACGCCAACGTCCACCGCGGCGTGCACGTACTCGCCGAGGAGGCCACGGCGCTGTACGAGGGCGCGCGCGACAAGGTCGCCGCGTTCATCAACGCGCCCAGCCGCGATGAGGTGATCTTCACCAAGAACGCCTCGGAATCGCTCAACCTCGTGGCCAACATGCTGGGTTGGGCCGACGAGCCCTACCGGGTCGAGCGTGACACCGAGATCGTCATCACGGAGATGGAGCACCACTCCAACATCGTTCCGTGGCAGCTGCTCTCGCAGCGCACCGGCGCGAAGCTGAAGTGGTTCGGGCTGACCGACGACGGCCGGCTCGACCTGACGGGCACCGAGCAGCTCATCACGGAGAAGACCAAGGTCGTCTCGCTGACGCTGGTCTCCAACATCATGGGCACGTTCAACCCGATCGAGTCGATCGTGCGCCGTGCGCAGGAGGTCGGGGCGCTCGTCGTCATCGACGCCTCGCAGGCGGCCCCGCACATGGCGCTGGACGTACAGGCGCTCCAGGCCGACTTCGTGGCCTTCACCGGGCACAAGATGTGCGGGCCCACCGGCATCGGCGTGCTGTGGGGACGGCAGGAGCTGCTCAACGACCTGCCGCCGTTCCTCGGCGGCGGCGAGATGATCGAGACCGTGACGATGAACTCGTCGACGTACGCTCCGGCGCCGCACAAGTTCGAGGCGGGCACCCCGCCGATCGCGCAGGCGGTCGGGCTCGGTGCGGCCGTCGACTATCTGACGGCGATCGGCATGGACCGTATCCAGGAGCACGAGCACGCGCTGACCGAGTACGCGGTGGGACGGCTCCAGGACATCCCGGGTCTGCGGATCATCGGCCCTCCCACGGCCGAGGACCGCGGAGCCACGATCTCTTTCACGCTCGGTGACATCCACCCCCACGACGTGGGGCAGGTCCTGGACGAGCAGGGCGTCGCGGTCCGCGTGGGACACCACTGCGCACGGCCCGTCTGCCTGCGGTACGGAATTCCCGCGACGACGCGAGCGTCGTTCTATCTGTACTCCACGCCCGCCGAGGTCGATGCCCTGGCGGATGGGCTGGAGCACGTACGGAACTTCTTCGCTTAGGGGCTGTCGGTGAAGCTGGACTCGATGTACCAGGAAGTGATCCTGGACCACTACAAACATCCGCACGGGCGCGGGCTGCGCGACGGCGATGCCGAGGTGCACCACGTCAACCCGACGTGTGGTGACGAGATCACCTTGCGTGTGCGGTACGAGGGCGACACGATCCGGGATGTGTCGTACGAGGGCCAGGGCTGCTCGATCAGCCAGGCCAGCGCCTCGGTGCTGAACGACCTGCTGGTCGGCAAGGAGCTGAGCGAGGCGCGGAAGATCCAGGAGAGCTTCCTGGAACTGATGCAGTCCCGGGGCCGGCTTGAGCCCGACGACACCATGGAAGACCTTCTGGAGGACGCCGTCGCGTTCGCCGGGGTCTCCAAGTACCCGGCACGGGTGAAGTGCGCCCTGCTGAGCTGGATGGCCTGGAAGGACGCTACGGCGCAGGCGTTCGGCGAGGCGGAGGCCGCGACGCAGGCACTGGGCGACCCGCCGACCAAGGAGACGACACCATGACCGAGACGAGCATCAAGCCCGCCAGCGAGGAAGAGGTCCGCGAGGCGCTGATGGATGTCGTCGACCCCGAGCTGGGTATCGACGTCGTCAATCTGGGCCTCATCTACGGGATCCACGTCGATGACGGGAACATCGCGACCATCGACATGACGCTCACCTCGGCGGCCTGTCCGCTGACCGACGTCATCGAGGACCAGGCCATGTCCGCGACCGAGGGCATCGTCAACGAACTCAAGATCAACTGGGTCTGGATGCCCCCGTGGGGCCCGGACAAGATCACCGACGACGGCCGCGAGCAGCTCAGGGCGCTGGGCTTCAACGTCTGAGCCGAGCGCGCGCCCCGTCGGCAAGACCGCTCGAAACAGTCATGCCCGCCAGCGATGCCGGCGGGCATGACTGTTTTCCGTCGCAGGACCCGGGGCGCCCCGCCCGTCGAGCCCGGCCGGCGGCTTCGGGCTCGTTGCGGGCAGGGATCTATGTACGGGCGTACGCAACGTTGTGTACGCTCGTACTCATGGTCTACGTAACGCTCGGAGGAGCGATTTTCGCCGAAATTCTGGCGACTACCTCGATGAAGTACAGCGACGGCTTCAGCAAGCTGTGGCCGTCGCTGTTCACGGCGGTGGGTTACGTGATCGCGTTCGTGCTGCTCGCGCATACGCTGAAGACCATGTCCGTCGGCACCGCCTACGCGATCTGGTCCGGGGCAGGGACGGCCGTGGTGGCGCTGATCGGGATGGTGTTCATCGGCGAGGCGGTCACCATGGCGAGGATCCTGGGCCTGCTCCTGGTGATCGCGGGGGTCGTGGTGCTGAACCTGGGAGGAGCGCATTGATGGCACGCCGGTACGACCCGGAGCGGCGGCAGCGGATCATCGACGCCGCGATCAGGCTCGTGGAGCTGAAGGGCATCGACGCCCTCAGCCACCGCACCGTGGCCGCTGAGGCAGATGTTCCGCTGGGTTCCACGACGTACCACTTCGCGAGCCTGGACGACCTGCTCGTCGCCGCGCTGGAACAGGTCAACTGCGAGCCGCAGACCGCCATCCAGTGCTGGAGCGACGGGCTGGAGGGCGAGGCGCCGCTGGTGGACGCGCTGACCCGGATCATGGAGGACTACGCGTCGGGCGACAGCGGACGCATCAGGCTGGAGTACGAGCTGTACCTCGCCGCGCTGCGCCGCCCGCTGCTCCAGCCGCTCGCGGCCGAGTGGATCGACGGCATGGTCACGCTGCTGTCCCGGCACACCGACGTCCGCACGGCGCGTGCGCTGGTCGGCCTGATCGACGGACTTCTGCTGCAGTTCCTGCTCACGGACCGGCCCTTCGACCGCGAGGAAGTGCGCTCGGCGCTCGCCCGGGCCATGGGCGAGCGCTGACGCCGTTCGCGGGGCACGGGGGCCGCCGGGGCCGGCGCGCTCACTGGGCACGGAACGGGGGCGCGTGGGGGCGCCGGCGCTGACGCGCTTGTCCGGCACGGAACGGGGGCGCGCGGGGCGGTTTCGCGGTGCGGGACCGGTTCGTCATCGCGGGGAAAATCCGGATAGCGTTCGAGCATGACCGATGCACCCACATCCCGTACCACCGGCGCCGTCGCCGCCGGGCTCGCCACCATCGCCGTCGGGGACTCCCCCCAGTCCGGGGGAGGCGTTGTCCTCGACACCTGGTTCCCCAACCCCGAACTCGTGGAGGACCCCGGCCCCGCGGGCACCGAGCGGCTGAGCGCCGAGCGCGCGGCCGAGCTGCTCGGTGAGACGGCGCCGCAGGCACTCGGTGCGGACCCGCGCCGCGGTGTCGAGGTCGTCGCCGTCCGCACGGTCATCGGGGCGCTGGACGACAAGCCGCTGGACGCGCACGACGTGTACCTCCGGCTGCATCTGCTCAGCAACCGCCTCGTCCGCCCGCACGGGCTGAGCCTGGAGGGCCAGTTCGCGTTCCTGGCGAACGTCGCCTGGACCAACCTCGGGCCCGTGCCCGTCGACTCCCTGGACAAGGTCCGCCTCGCCGCACGCGCGAGCGGCACCCACCTGAGCGTCACCAGCGTCGACAAGTTCCCGCGCATGACCGACTACGTCATGCCCAAGGGCGTGCGCATCGGCGACGCGGACCGCGTGCGCCTGGGCGCCCACCTCGCCGAGGGCACCACGGTCATGCACGAGGGCTTCTGCAACTTCAACGCCGGCACCCTGGGCACCTCCATGGTCGAGGGCCGTATCAGCGCGGGTGTCGTACTGGGCGACGGCACCGACCTCGGCGGCGGCGCCTCGATCATGGGCACCCTCTCCGGCGGCGGCAAGCAGACGATCGCCATCGGCGAGCGCTGCCTGATCGGCGCCGAGGCCGGTATCGGCATCTCGCTGGGCGACGACTGCGTGGTGGAGGCCGGGCTGTACGTCACGGCGGGCACCCGCGTCACGCTGCCCGACGGCAAGATCGCCAAGGCGCTGGACCTGTCAGGCGCCACCAACCTGCTCTTCCGCAGGAACTCCGTGACCGGCGCCGTCGAGGCCCTTCAGCGCAGCGGTTCCTGGGGCGGTCTCAACGCGGCACTGCACAGTCACAACTGAGTCCCGGCCCCCCACGACCGGCTCTCCGCGCATGCCCGTAGGCCATAGGCTTACGGGCATGCGCGATCTTGTGGCCGGTGTGCGGTACTTGGGGCGGGGACAGCGGTGGGTGCTGGGGCACGGACGGTGGTTCGGGTTCGGGCTGCTGCCCGCGCTGATCGCGCTCATCCTCTACGCGGCGGCGCTGACGGGACTGGCCTTCTGGGCCGACGACCTCGCCACGTGGGCGACTCCGTTCGCCGACGACTGGGGCTCGCCGTGGCAGGGCGTGCTGCGGACGGTGTTCGCCGTCCTGCTGTGGCTCGGTGTGCTGCTGCTCGCGGTGATCAGCTTCGCCGCCGTCGCGCTGCTGATCGGTGACCCGTTCTACGAGAAGCTGTCGGAGCAGGTCGAGGAGTCCGAGGGCGGGCTGCCCGAGGGCGCGCTCGATCTTCCCCTCTGGCGCGAGCTGTGGATCTCCCTGTGCGACAGCCTCTATGTCGTGGGCCGCGCCCTGCTGTTCACGGTGCCGCTCTTCTTCCTGGGCTTCGTGCCCTTCGTCGGGCAGACGATCGTTCCCGTGGTCGGCTTCTGCGTTTCGGGCTTCTTCCTCACCCTGGAACTGGCCTCGGTCGCCATGCAGCGCAGGGGCATCCCCGTACGCGAACGCCTCCGCATGCTGCGCCGCCGCAAGGCCCTCGCGCTCGGATTCGGCGTCCCCCTGGTGCTGTGCTTCCTGGTCCCCTTCCTGGCCGTCCCCCTGATGCCCGGCGCGGTAGCAGGCGCCGCGCTCCTCGTACGAGACCTCATGGGCGAAAACACCCCACAGCCCCCCGCCCGGACGCGTCCCGGGGCACCGCAGAACCACTACGGCGCCCCGGCCTGACGCGCCTCCGAAGGGGCGCGGGGAACTGCGCGACAAACCACGTCCGACCCGCGTCCCGCGACGCTCCGACAGGGGCACTCACGGACCGCTCAGCGCGAGGGCGGGGACAGCCGCACCCTGCGACGCTCCGACAGGGGCACTCACGGACCGCTCAACGCGACGCTCCGAACCGCTCAACGCGACGTTCCAACAAGGAACCGCTCAACGCCAGGGCGCTGACACCCGTACGACCGAGGGGTCGTGGTCGCTGGACTGATCGGCGAACTCGGCGTTGATGTGCACGATGTCGTACTCGGGACGACCCGCGCCCGGACTGGTCAGCAGGTGGTCCAGCGTCTGTGAGTTGCCGTTGAAGACGTAGCCGTAGCGCTCGTTCCGTGGCAGCCGGTCCATCGGGCTGGTGAGCGCGCGGCCCGAGCGCAGCGCTTCGAGTGCGGGGGAGAAGGGGAAGTCGTTGAAGTCCCCGCCCGCGACGACGACCGCGTCCCGGTCGAGCGCGCGTACGTCCCGTACGAAGGAGTTGAGCAGCTTCGCCTGCTCGACACGCTGCGGCTCGGAGTGCCGGGCCGGGGGCTGGAACCGGCCCTCCATGGGCTGATCGCCCTCCAGGTCGCCGCCGCCCTTGGAGCTGAAGTGGTTGGCGACGACGAAGACTTGACGTCCCTTGAAGCGGAACTCCCCGGCCAGCGGCTTGCGGCTGGCCTTCCACGCGGGGTCCTGCGGTGCGATGCGGCCCGGTGAGGCGGAGAGTGCGGGCTTGCCGTCCTTCTCCGTGACCTCGACGGGGGTGGTCGCGTCGCCGCCTGGCCTGTCGGTGAAGGAGACGCGTTCGGGGTTGTAGAGGAACGCGACGCGGATGTTGCCGCCCGGCTGGCCCCCGTCCTCCTTGTCGGCCGGGTCGATCTGCCGCCACTTGTAGGAGGGGCCGCCCTTCTTCCGTATGGCCTCGGTGAGCATGTCCAGGGTCTTGCCTGCGCCGACCGTGCCGTCGTCGGTGGGGCCCGTGTCGTCCTGCACCTCCTCGACGGTGACGATGTCGGGCGAGGACAGGTTGGTGGTCAGCCCCTCGGCCAGCCGGTCGAACTTGGCGGGCTCGGTCTTGGGGGAGAGGTTCTCGACGTTGTACGTGGCCACCGACAGCTCGTCGGGGCGCTGCGGGCGCGTGCGTTCGCGCTGGAGGCCCCTGTCCTGGTGTTCGCCCAGCGTGGTGGCCCGCAGGGTGTAGCCGCCGAACTGCTCGTAGTCCAGGGGCCCTTCGGTGGTACCGCGCAGCCGGTCGCCGACGTTCGCCACGGGGAAGGGGTGCTCGTCGAGGTCGAGCAGCGAGGAGACCTTGACGCGCGCGCCGTTGTGCTCGTCGTAACCGCCGTAGAGCGTGCCGCCGCGCGGGGTCGGGTTCTGGCGCGGATCCGTGGTGACCCACAGGTCGTGGTAGCGCGAGGTGGGGCCCGTGACCCGTACGTCGGAGACCGAGGCGCGCATGCCCTCCAGCGACTCGTAGCGGTCCAGCGCGTAACGGCCGGGGCGCAGGCGGCGGTTCTCGATGCTGTCGCCGCCCGCACGGGGCGCGTAGGCGCTCGGCACGGTGCGCGGGGTCAGCCTGAAAGCGGGCGGCAGCTTGCCGCCGCGCTCGGCTGAGGGTGCCGCGACCTTCCAGGTGGCGCCCGTCAGCTGGGTGACGGACTGGCCGCCCGCCTCCTTGCCGCCCGGGTAGAACTCACTGACCTTGCCCGTCACCCGCAGGTCGTCACCCGCTGCGACTCCCGGGGACTCCTTGCCGGTGAAGACGAAGAGTCCCTCGCTGGTGGCCTCGCTTCCCGGACCCTTGTCCGGCCTGGCGTCCTGGAGCCAGAACCCGCGCGCGGCACCGAAGTCCCGTACGCCCGTGACGATCCCGGGTACGTCCGTGACGCGCTCGCCCGCGTACGGGGAGAGGCGGGTGGCGCCCTGGATGTCGTGGATACGGACGGCGCCCGCTGCGGCGCGCGCCTCCGTGCCGGTGCCGGAGGCGGACGTGCCGCCGCCGGAGGCGGACGTGCCGCCGCCGGAGGCAGATGTGCCGCCGCCCGAGGCAGATGTGCCGGCGCCTGCCGGGGTGGCGGGCAGGACGAGAAGGGTGGAACAGACGGCCGCCACGGTCAGCGCCGCGGTACGGGCAGGCCGGGTCGGGCCGGCGGTGCGGGTCGGTCTGGGGGTGCGGGCGCCGGGGCGCTGAGGGGTACGTATCGGCACGGAAGCCTCCGGAGATCTGGCCCTTCCGTACGGTGGCGGAGGGAAGGGCTGCGGGACGGCGGCACCGGGGTACCGCCGGACGGCTGGACGGCATTCTCTACGCGCGTAAAGTCTGGCGGGGGAACGGGAGTTGTCAACCGTGTGTCGCAGGGGGAGCGGGACGCGGCGCGCTCCCGTTACGTGTGGGGTGCACGATTCGGGCAGCCGGGGACAGAACCCGTCTACGCTGGGGGCCTTGCACCGTCCGGCACACCGTAGGACTCGTAGGAGATGAACGCGCACATGACCGGTGACGACGACCGTCCCACCATGCCGCCCGTAAGGCTGCCCTCCGACGCCGAACTGGCGCGGGACGCGCTGGCCGCGCCGCTCTTCTCGCGCGCGGTGAAGCTCACGCGCTGGGCGCGCGAAGGGGGCGGCACAGAAGGCGCGGGGATCCCGGTCGGAGCGGGCGGCGAGCTGCTGTCCGAACAGCTCAAGGAGGCCGCGGCACACCTCGGCCTGGAAGGCGACGAGGACGCGCCCGTGCTCGCGGCCGACGCCTGGAACTTCGCCGTTGACACGGGCCTGTTGGCCGTGGACGAGTACGAAGAGGACGAGAGCGACGAAGGAAGCGCCGACAACGACGGCACGAGCGAGGACGGCGGCCCCGGCAGCGACGAGCCCGTGGGCGTCGCCCTGCCCGAGGAGGAGATGGACGGCCTGACCGGCGGGGCGGGCACGGGCAGCACCCCCGTTCCCGCCGAGGTGCTGGAGGTGTGGCAGAACGGTCTGGAGACCGTGCTCGCCGACGCCGCCACGCCCAGCTTCGAGGACCTGCTCGGCGGGATCGAGAACGCGTTCGGCGAGGACGGCCAGATCGACCCGGACTCCATCGACCTCGACGCGATGGACTGGAACCCCGAGGACGAGGCCGACTTCCTCGACAACGCGCTCGGCAACCTCTATCTGCTGACCGCCACCGACGCCGCCGTCGCGGGCGGCGCGATGGTGCCGCTGCCGGTGCTGGCCGCCTCGATGATCGTCCCCGAGGGGATGGACGAGCCGACCGACGAGATCCTTGAGGAGGTCTCCTCGGCGATGATGCGGCTCGACGAGCAGTTCAGGATGCTGGAGCCGACGGGCCTCGTCGCGTACCAGCCCGTGGACGAGGCCCTCACCCGTGAGGCCGAGGAGGGTGAAGAGGGCCTGGAAGGCGACGGGTTGGGATCCGAGCTGGATGCCGAGCTGGAAGAAGACGTCTCACGTTATGGGATGGTGCGGCTGACCCCGCTCGGTCTGCACGGCGTGCGCGTCCGCATGAAGGACGCCGGGATCGAGGCGCCGGCCGTGGGCGACCTGGCGGGCGCCGGCGCTGACGTGCTGCTGGCAGCGCTGCCCGCGTACACGGAGGACAACGCGCGTACGGAGATCGAGAGCTGGTTCGCCGCGCGGCCCGGCGTCTCGGGTGACTCCGGCGAGTCCGGTGGCCCCGGAGGCTCGGGGAGCGCGGAGAGCGCGACCGTCGGCGCGGCACGCGAACTGCTGGCCGCTGCGCGCGGGGGCGACGAGGAAGGCCCCGTACGCCGCCTCGCCTGTCAGCAGGCGCTCTCGCTCGCAGGGCCCGAGGCGGAGCCCGCGCTGCGTGAGGTCCTGGAGGACCGGCAGCTCGGCGGGCTCGCGCGGGTGTGGCTCGCCGAGCGCGGCGCGGCCGATGTGCCGCAGCCCGACGAGGAGATGGTCTTCTGGCTGACCGTCGACACCATCGCTGCGCAGCTCGCCACCGCCGGTGAACCCGAGGAACTCCAGGACCTCGTACGGGGCCTGGTGGATCAGCACACGGGCTTCTTCGACAAGGCGTGGCGCGTCGAACACCCCGCCACGGGCGAGGTGTTGGAGGCCATGGGCAGGGTGCACCCCGACAAGCAGGTCGCCAAGGCCGCCCGCAAGGCAGCCTTCAAGGCACGCTCCCGCTGAACCGGTTCCCCGTGCGGGTTCCCTATGCGGGGTGCCCGTGCAGGGTGCCTTGTGCGGGTTCCCGTGCGGGATGCCCTGTGTTGATGTGACCGGGCGGTCGGTGCGGTCGGTGCGGTCGGTGCTGTCGGTCGGTGGAGTCAGTGAAGCTCGGCGCCGTCCGAGCCGTCCGAGCCGTCTGCGCTGTCTGCGTTATCTGTGTTGTCGGGGTCTTCTGCGAAGTCGCCGTGCCTGCCCGCGCCTGCGGTGAAACGGGCCACGCCGTCCCCCGCCTCGGCCAGTGCCGCTTGGCTGTGCGCGAACTCGCCCAGCATGGCGTCCTTTTCGGTCAGCCCTTCCTGCGCGCGCAGCGACGCGAGGTCGGTTCGCAGGCACGTCTGCGGGAAGCGCGCGAGGGTCGCGGCCAGTTCCTCGGCCGCCGCGCGTGCCTCGCCTGTCGGTACCAGGCGGTTGGCGAGCCCCATGTCGTACGCCTCGACGGCGGGCACGGCGCGCCCCGTGAGCACCATGTCGGCCGCGCGGCTCGCGCCGACGAGGCGGGGGAGGCGTACGGTGCCGCCGTCGATGAGCGGTACGCCCCAGCGCCGGCAGAAGACGCCGAAGACGGCGTCCTCCTCGGCCACGCGGAGATCGCACCAGAGCGCGAGTTCGAGACCGCCCGCGACCGCGTGTCCGCTGACCGCCGCGATCACGGGCTTGGTGAGCTTGAGGCGGGTGGGCCCCATGGGCCCGTCGCCGTCCGGGGCGAGCCGGTTGCCCCGTTCGGTCCCGAACGCCTTGAGGTCGGCGCCGGAGCTGAACGTGCCGCCTTCGCCCCACAGCACGGCCGCACGGGCCTCGGGGTCGGCCTCGAAGGCGCGGAACGCGTCGGCGAGCGCGGCGGCCGACGGCCCGTCCACCGCGTTACGGGCCTCGGGACGTGAGAGTACGACGGTGGTGACGGCGCCGGCGCGCTCGGAGCGCACGGAACGTACGGACGAACTGGTCACGGCGAATCGGCCCTCCCGGGAGCGGCGCGTACGGTCCTGAGGCAGCGAGCCTAGGCGCGACCGCGCGGCCCCGGCTACGTTGCTGCGCCCCACGGCCCCGCCACCTTTTCCCGCCGCCTCTGCGCGCCGCCTCTTCCCGCCATCTCTTCCCGCCGCGACGGCGCGCACCACGCGAGACGTATCCGGCGGTGCCGAACCGGCCGTTCCCGTGGATGTGGCACCGCCGGGCTGCGCCGTGGGGCGTCTCGCCGTTGCGGCGGTTTGGAGGAGCGGTCCGCCACCGCCCCCAGCCCCCGGACTCGCCCCTGGCGGCGTACGCGGACAGACAGGGCGTCTCAGAATGGGGTCTCGGGATGTGAGACGGGAGGTTGTCGGGGGCCGGAAGTGGATTACCGTGACATGCATGTTCGGACCCGCACGCCTGCTGGCACTCGCGCTCTTCGCGGCCACGGCGTGGAGCGTCGACGACGCGCTCTGTCGCCGCTGACTCTTCTCCGGGGGGCTCCCCGGTACCCCGTATCCGCGGCCTCGGCCGCCCCTGCCCGCTGCCCCGCAGCACTCCGGCACCCCGTTCCGCACAGGCGGAGCCACCCGTTCCGCGCATGGCGGAGCCACCCCCGTTCCGCGCAGGCGGAAGAGCACTCCGTGCAGGCGGAGCAACCGCCCGCGTACGTACCCCCCTCGGAGATCCACGTGACGACTGCTCCACCCGCAGAGGCGCAGCAGCAACCCCCCTCGCGGGGTGCGTTGGCCCCCTCGCCCACCCGTTCGCCCCGGCCCGAGGCCGCGCCGGCGCCCGCTGTGCGGTGGTTGCCGCTCGGTGTCGCGCTGGTGGCCGGGTTGGCGCTGACCGCGTACGTGTGGTCGGCGCACGGCGCCAAGCCCGGCGTCCTGCTGCTGCTCGGCATCGGGCTCGGTGTCGGCCTCTTCCACTCCCGGTTCGGATTCACCTCCGCCTGGCGGCAGTTGATCGCGGTCGGCAACGGCACGGGGCTGCGGGCCCACGCGCTGCTGCTCGGTGCGACGGCCGCGCTCTTCGCGCTGATCATCGGTACGGGCACCGGGCTGTTCGGCTCGGCGCCCGCGCCCAGTGCGGGGCCGCTCGGCGTCGGCCTGCTGATCGGGGCCTTCCTCTTCGCCGTCGGCATGCAGCTCGGCGGTGCCTGCGCCTCGGGCACGCTGTTCGCTGTGGGCTCGGGGCAGAGCACCATCGTGCTCACGCTCGGCGGCTTCATCGTCGGTTCGACCCTCGCGGCCTGGCAGTACGGGCTGTGGAGCGAGCTGCCCGCCTTCGACCCCGTGCTCTTCTCCGACCATGTCGGCTGGGGCGGCTCCCTCGTCGTGACGCTGGTGCTGCTCGCGCTCGTGGTGCTGGTCTCGCGGCGGGTGCAGGCGCGGCGCAACCCGCCGCCCGTGGGCGCCCCGCCGTCGGCGCGTGGCACGTGGGCCCGCGTCGTGCGGGGCTCGTGGCCGCTGGCGGCAGGCGCGCTGGCGCTGGCGGTGCTCGGTGCTGCCGTGCTGCTGGTTTCGGGTGGCGCGTGGGGCATCACCAGCGCCTTCGCGCTGTGGGGTTCCAAGTTGGTGGGCGCGCTGGGCGGTTCGCCCGAGACCTGGGCGTTCTGGCAGGAGCCGAAGAACGCGCAGCAGCTCGCGGGGCCCGTACTGGCCGACAAGACCAGCCTCACCGACTTCGGCATCATGATCGGCGCCGCGGTGGCCGCCGCCGCCGGCGGGGTCTGGACGCTGCACAGGGGTGTCGCGCTCCGTACGGCGGGCGCAGCGGTGCTCGGCGGCGTGCTGATGGGCATCGGCGCGCGGCTGGCGGGCGGCTGCAACATCGGGGCCTACCTCGCCGGTATCGGCTCCGGCAGCCTGCACGGCTGGGTCTGGGGCGCCGTCGCGCTGGGCGGCACATGGGTGGGGCTGCGGCTGCGCCCGTACTTCGGCCTGGGCAACCCCAAGCCGGGGGACGGGGTCTGCTGACCCTCTCTCCCTGCCTCCGTCCGGGGTCTTCCAGCCCTCTCCCCGGCCGGGGGACCCCCACCTGTCACCCGCACCGAACCCGCGCTGAATCCGCACCTCCGCCGCCGTGTGTGTGGTCCGGCGAGTCCGGCAACCCGGTTCCGGGACCTGCTCCGTACGATCGGGCAGATCCAGCTTTTCGGTCATAGGGAACAAAAGGGTGTGAGGGCCGACGTGACAGAGACGCCTGGAAAAGGTTCGGGAGGCAGCAGGGCGACGGCGGCGAAGCAGGTGCCGCGTGCCGTCGCCGCGCTGCCCCGCCAGGTGCGCGACGAGCTGGTGCGGCGGCTGCGGCGCAAGGGCGGCGCGTTCACCGAGGGCGATGTGCAGGTCGTCAAGGAGCCCATGCTCAAGCGGGCCGTCACGGCCTCGGCGCTCGGCAACTGCATGGAGTGGTTCGACTTCGGCGTCTACAGCTATCTCGCCGCCGTCATCGGCAAGGTCTTCTACCCCGGCGCCTCCGATGCCGCGCAGCTTCTCGCCTCCTTCGCGACCTTCGCAGCCGCCTTTGTCGTGCGACCACTCGGCGGCCTCTTCTTCGGGCCGCTCGGCGACAAGGTCGGACGGCAGAAGGTGCTCGCGACCACCATGATCCTGATGGCCTGCGGCACCTTTATGATCGGCTTCATCCCCAGCTACGCCACGATCGGCCTGGCCGCTCCCGTACTGCTGCTCTTCGCCCGTATGCTCCAGGGCTTCTCGACCGGGGGCGAGTACGGCGGCGCCACCACCTTCATCGCGGAGTACTCACCGGACCGCAGGCGTGGGTTCCTCGGCAGCTGGCTCGACTTCGGCACGTTCACCGGCTACGCGCTCGGCTCCGCGCTCGTCACCCTGCTCAACTTCCTGTTGACGGAGAGCGAGATGATCAGCTGGGGCTGGCGTATTCCGTTCCTCGTCGCGGGCCCGCTCGGCATCATCGGCCTCTACATGCGGCTCAAACTGGAGGAATCCCCGGCCTTCCAGCAGCAGTTGGACGAGCACGACCAACTCGTCGCCCAACGCGAGACCAGCCGCCACGAGTTCCGTACGATCCTCACGCGCCAGTGGCAGCCCCTGCTGATCTGCGTGGGACTCGTCCTGCTCTACAACGTCACCAACTACATGGTCACCGGCTATCTGCCCACCTACCAGACCGAGGTGCTCGGCCGCTCCAGCCATACCGCCGACGTGCTCGTACTGGTCGGCATGGTGTGGGTCGTACTGCTGATCACCTTCATCGGCAGGCTCAGCGACCATGTCGGACGCCGCCCGGTCTACCGCGCTGCCGCGATCGGCCAGATCGTTCTCGGCGTCCCCGCCTTCATGCTGCTGCGCTCGGACGGGCTGGTGCTGCCGGGGCTCGGCGTGCTGGTACTCGCCACCCTCCTCGCCGGCTTCGCCGCGCCCTCGGCCTCCACGCTGCCCGCGCTCTTCCCGACCAGCGTGCGGTACGCCGCCATGGGCATCGGCTTCAACTTCTCCGTCGCTGCCTTCGGCGGTACGACGCCGCTGGTCACGGAGAGCCTTGTGGCCTCCTCGCAGAACAACCTGACGCCCGGCGTCTATCTGATCGCCAGCGGCCTGATCGGCCTGGTCGCGGTGCACTTCATGCCGGAGAGCGCGGGCGTGCCGTTGCACGGGTCGCAGCCGATGGTGAGTTCCGAGGAGGAGGCGCAGGAGCTGATCTCCACGTCCGAGCAGCTTGAGACGCTCGGACGCGGGTCCGGGTCGTCGTCGTCCCGCGACTCCGGGTCGTCTTCGCAGAGTTGACGGTTCCGGCGGCCGGCCGACCGGCCGCCGTGGCCGTGAGTCCCCGCGTCCCCGCGTCCTTGCGTCGCCGGGGAGGTCGTGCCTCTGGTCGTGCGTTGCGGGCCGCGGGTTGTTCGTGGCTTGTCGCGCAGTTCCCCGCGCCCCTGACGCCCCTGACGGGGCGTAGGGCGTATCAGGTGGTCTTCCGGCCTGTGCTCTTGTCCTTCAGCGCTGCTCCTAGGACCGCGAATGTGCCCAGGGCGATGGGGGCGAGGGTGAGGGGCAGTGTCCAGGGGGAGTCGGCGTCCTTCTGGGGTGTGGTGCTCCACATCGCCGTGCACGCGCCCGCGAGGCCCGCGCCTACGCCGCAGGCGAGGAGCATCTGGGCCCGCGCGAGGAGCAGCGCTCCGGCGGGTGTGCTCGGGCGGTTGATCAGACTGGACACCTGCTCACCTGGGGCGAGTTCGGAGGTCGGGCGTACCCGGAGCGTGAGAACCGTCGTGGCCGCCATCACGGCCAGGGTGCCCGCGTACACGAACACGGGGAGGAAGACGCTGCCGACGGTTTTGTCCGCCCATTCGTCGACCCCTCCGCTCCCCATGTGCTGGGGAACCCGGTCCGGCAGGTCCGGATACGCCACGACCCCCCACACCGTCAGCCCTGCCAGGATGACGAGCCCTGCCGCCAGCCACCCCCACGGGAATCTCCCGTTCGCGCCCCCACCCACGTGATGCCCCCTGCTCCCTCGTGGGCCGGCGCCGCTGATCCGGGGCGCCCGCCCGGCCCGTTGATGATCACCCGTTGATGATCAAGAGTCGCCTGCCCCGACTGCGGTGGACGAAACGGTCCTGACCGGACGGGAACGGGTCAGCCCGCGAGCCGCCCCCACACCTCGTGGGTGCCGCCCTTCCACTCGATGACGGTCTCGTCCTCCAGGTCGAGGGAGGCGACGTCGATATCGGTGCGTTCCAGGAACTCGATGAGGTCGGTCAGGCCGTAGGCGGTGCCCAGCGACTCGCCGTACGCGGTGACGTGGCGACCGCCCTCGGGCGCTGGGGGATGGACGACGATGGGCGCACTCATGTTTCCAGGCTGCGACAGGCACGGCGGCGCCGCATGTCGGGGGTACGGTCGGTCCATGGCAGCTGTCCGCCCCGACGTGCACGGCTTCTGGGAAGCCGAAGGCGCGACGAAGACGTTCACCCACGAGCTCGACCCCGCCCTGCTGCAGGCGTACGTCTCACATGGCGCCCGCATTCTGGACTACGGGTGCGGATACGGGCGCCTGACCGCGCGGCTCACGGAGGCCGGGTACGCGCGGGTGGTCGGTGTCGACCCCTCGCGCGCGATGATCGAGCGCGGGCTCGGGGAGCACCCCGGCCTTGAGCTGGTGCACCAGGTGGAGCTTCCGCTGCGGGAGCGGGACGGGACGTTCGACGCGGCGCTGCTGTTCGCCGTCCTCACCTGCATGCCGGACGACGCGGCGCAGCACGCGACCGTCGCCGAGCTGGCCCGGGTGCTGCGGCCCGGTGGTGTGCTGTACGTGAGCGAGGTCCCGATCCAGCGCGACGCACGCAACGCGGAGCGCTACGACGCCTACGACCGCGGGCCCGGCTCCGGCCCGCACGGCACGTTCACCACGCCCGACGGCGGTCTCTTCCGCCACCACACGCCGGAACACCTGCGGGCGCTCCTGGACGACCACGGCTTCACCGTCACCGAGGAGCGCCCCGGTACGGCCCCCACGCTCCATGGGTTCCGCGCCGAGAACCTCCAGCTCGTCGCCCACCGGCGCGTGGCCGCGTAGTCGGGGCGGCGGGACGCAGGCCGGCCGGGGCCGTTCCGGGGGAGCGGCGCAGCAGGACCCCCGGCTCGGCAAAGGAACCGCAAAGCGAAGCCGGTCGTTACCCCCGTCATGACGGCAATGACTCCCGGCTCGAACCTTCCACTCACCGCGCAGCGCGTGGCGGTGGATGTGACCGCACCCAACAAGCTCGACATCTCGGCGCTCCTGCTGGGTCCCGAGGGCAAGGTGCGCTCGGACGACGACTTCGTCTTCTACAACCAGCCGAGCGCGCCCGGCGTGACGCACGGCACCGGTCCCGCCGACACCATCACCGTGGAGACCGGCGCGGTCCCCGCCGAGATCGCCAAGGTCGTCGTCACCGCCAGCCTGGACACCGGCGCCACCTTCGCGGGCACGGTGCCCACGGCAACGGTCCGCGACACCGCGACGAACGCGGTGCTGGCCACCTTCACGCCGCCCCAGCTCGGCACGGAGACCGCGCTGCTCGTGGTCGAGCTGTACCGCAGGGGCGACGCGTGGAAGGTGCGCGCCGTGGGCCAGGGGTACGCGAACGGGCTCGGCGGTATCGCCGCCGACTTCGGCGTCAACGTCGAAGAGCCGCCGCCCGCCGCAGCGCCCGCTGCCCCCACACCCGCTGCCCCCACACCCGCAGCGCCCACACCCGCGCCGGCCCCGGCGGCCCCCGCTGCTCCGGTGGCGCCTGCTGCTCCCGCGCCTCCCGCCGCGAGCGGCAAGATCAATCTCGACAAGGGCAAGGTCAGCCTCCAGAAGAACCAGACCGTTTCGCTGGTCAAGGGCGGCCAGCCGCTGCTGTCGTCCGTACGTATGGGCCTCGGCTGGGAGCCGGTCTTCCGCGCGGGCAAGCGGGCCAAGGACATCGACCTCGATGCCTCGGTCATCGCGTACGACTCCAACCGCAAGAAGATCGACGCCTGTTACTTCGGGAAGCTCGCCATCCTCGGTGGCGTCATCCAGCACTCGGGCGACAACCTCACGGGAGAGGGCGCCGGCGACGACGAGGCCATCACCGTCCACCTCGGCGACCTCCCGCCGCAGGTCACGGGGCTCGTCTTTACGGTGAACTCGTTCTCGGGCCAGAAGTTCACCGATGTCGCCAAGGCGTACTGCCGGCTCCTCGACGGCGCGGGGGCCGAGCTGGTCCGCTTCGACCTCACGCAGTCCGAGTCCCGTACGGGCGTGCTGATGGCCAAGCTGATCCGCCAGTTCTCCGGAGAGTGGGAGATGACGGCGCTCGGCGAGTACGTCGATTCGCGCACGGTGCGCGGCATGGTGAAGCCGGGTGCTTCCGTGCTGTAGCCCGTCTCATGACGGGGCCCCGCTGCGCCGGTCCGGCTGCCGTTCCCGGCGGGGGGAAGCGGTTCCCGCGTGCCGCACGGAAGTGGGGCACGCGGGAACGGCGTTCAGGACTGAGGCCGCTTACCGTGGTTGGCCGCGTTGCTACGGCGGGCCTTCTTCTTACGGCGTCGCTTGGACGACATGGGCGCCTCCTTACACATCGGGGTACTCGTGCCACGGTGTCCAGCACCGCTTGTCCACCCTTTCACAAGCGCCCCGTCCGACGCGATCACACGTGCGGCCCACCGCCGTGGGTCCGCGCGCCGACGCGTGCCTGGACGGCTGCCTGACCAGTGGCACAACGCGCCTTCCACCGCTCTGACGTGCGGCAATGTCATCCGCGAAGCCGCACGTCAAAGCGGTGAAAGCCGCTGGTGCCTGAGCTAGGAGACCGAGCGGACGAGTACCTCGCAGTCGGTGCCGAACTTCCACCAGCCGCTCTTCTTGTGGGTCCAGGTCATCTTCCCCTTGGAGCCGCCGAACGTGCACACGTAGGAGCCCTTGAACGTCTTGCCCTTCGGTACGTAGAGGGCGTCCAGGTCCTCGTCGGTGTCCGTGCCGCGGGTCTGCCCGGGCTTCACGTACGACGTGCGGCCGGACTTGCAGGCCGCCTTCTTCTGGTATGCCTGGTTGGCGCCGTCCTTGCCCCAGGACTCGCAGATCTTGACGCGGGTCTTGGTCCCATTGCCGACGGTGCCGCACCAGAAGAAGGTGCATCCGTCCATGGGCCTGACCTCTTCGGCTGTACCGGCGGGCCGGGCCTGGCTCGCCGCGCCGGCGGGCTGGGCCGCAGCGGGTCCCGCGATGGCCAGCGCCATGATCCCGGTGCCGGCCGCCGTGACGAACAGTCGTCGCGCACGCATCTGTCTTCCCCCGATTCCGCGCCGCTTCCCCGGGGGCGACGCATCCCCCGTACAGCAGATCGCCACCCACAGTGGGGGGTGCGCGCTCCGCCTCGCCAGGGTTTCGGCCGTGCCCGAAACAGCGTGTGCGGCAGTGGCCTTGCCCGGCGGGCGGAGCCTCGGCCGCACGGGAGCGGCCGGGCGTTCCCGGCCCCGGCCCGGGGCCGACGGGGCCAGGCGTCAGCGCCGGCCGCGGCTGTTGCCGAAGAAGATGCGGTAGGCGATGAGGAGGACGAGGGAGCCGGCGACGGCGGCGACCCAGAGGCTGGGGTCGACGAAGTTGTTCTCTATCGGGCGGTCGAGGAAGGTCGCGGAGAGCCAGCCGCCGAGGAAGGCACCCGCGATACCGATGAGCACCGTGCCGACGATGCCGCCCGGATCGCGGCCCGGTAGCAGGATCTTGGCTATGGTGCCCGCGACCAGGCCCAGAATGATCCAGCTCACGACGCCCGAGCTGGCGAGGTCCGAGAGCTTCGTGTCCGTTTCCGATTCGGCGAGTTGAGCGGCGAGCATACGGCAGGGGCCTCCCCGTGGTTGATCGGTTGCGGTCCCATCATGCCTGGTGCCGTTCGGGTCAGTGTGGCCAGAGGGGCGGGTGCGTGCAGAAGTGGCCGCCCAGGTGGGCCTGGTCCGGATCGGCGGGGTCCAACTCTCCATACTTGTCGATGAGTTCGGCGGCGTACGGTTCGGAGTCGTCCTGCGGCTCGTAGCCGAGGGCGCGCGCCGAGGAGAGGTCCCACCACAGGCGGGTGTTGGCCGAGGAGCCGTAGACGACGGTGTGGCCGACGTCAGCGGCCGTGAGCGCCGCGTGGAAGAGGCGCGCGCCGTCGGCCGGGCTCATCCAGATCGAGAGCATCCGTACGGAGGTCGGCTCGGGGAAGCAGGAGCCGATGCGTACGGAGACGGTTTCGATGCCGTGCCGGTCCCAGTAGAGCTGTGCGAGGTCCTCGCCGAAGGACTTGGACAGCCCGTAGAAGGTGTCGGGGCGGCGCGGGGTGCCGAGCGGGATCGGCGGCGCTCCCTCGGCGGGCACGGGGGTGAAGCCGACCGCGTGGTTGGACGAGGCGAACACGATGCGGCGCACCCCCTCGGCCCGTGCGGCCTCGTACAGCGCGTACGTGCCCCGGATGTTGGCGGCGAGGATCTTCTCGAACGGGGCCTCCAGTGAGATGCCCGCGAGGTGCACGATCGCGTCGACGCCGCTCACCGCCGCGCGCAGGGCCTCCTCGTCCGCCGTGCCGAGGTCGAGGGCGACCGCCTCGGGGTCGCCCTCGACCGGTCGCAGGTCGAGTGACCGCAGCGCGTATCCGTACGAGGGCAGCAGGCCGCGCATCAGGGTGCCGAGGCCGCCTGTGGCGCCTGTGAGCAGGACGGTACGGGGTGCGGGCATCGGCACGGTCTCCATTCGTAGACGCGATTCATATATGAGGAGAGACGCTAGGGAGCGCCCTCCGTGCCGTCAAGGGAGCGGCGCCACAGCGCGCGGCGGATGCTGTGGAGTGCCGAAATCCGCTCGCTGTGGCGGGACTTCGGCCTTGACCGGTGATGAGGCGCTGCCTTAGCGTGGCGATCGTTCAGGAATATAGACGTGAATCAGAAACGTGCACGGTCGGGGGCTGATGCGTCACCCGGCCCTCCAAGGAGCGCTGCATGCCCTCGTCCGAGCCCTCGCCCCACCCCGCTTCCCCGTCAGCTCCGCCGCTCGCCGAGCGGCTCGACGGGCTGCTCTTCTTCCCGGTCACGGCCTTCGCACCGGACGGCTCCCTCGACCTCGACACCTTCCGCACCCACGTGCGACGCGGTGTCCAGGCAGGTGCGGGAGCCGTCTTCGCCTGCTGCGGAACGGGAGAGTTCCACGCGCTCTCCCCGGAGGAGTTCCAGGGCTGCGTCGCCGCCGCCGTCGAGGAGGCGGAGGGGAGAGTGCCCGTCGTCGCCGGTACGGGGTACGGGCCCGCGCTCGCCAGGGAGTTCGCCCTGCGGGCCGAACAGGCGGGCGCCGACGGGCTGTTGGCGATGCCGCCCTACCTCGTCGTGCCCAGCCAGGAAGGGCTCGTACGGCACTACACGGCGCTCGCCGAGGCCACGTCGCTCGACGTCGTCGTCTACCAGCGCGACAACGCCGTCTTCACGCCCCGTACCGTCGTCGAGCTGGCCAGGCACCCCGGCATCGTCGGGCTCAAGGACGGGCACGGCGACCCGGACCTGATGCAGCGCATCATCACCGCCGTGCGGAGCGCGGGCCTGGACCGGGACTTCCTGTACTTCAACGGCCTGCCCACGGCGGAACTGACGGGGCTCGCCTACCGCGTCCTCGGCGTGCTCCTCTACTCCTCCGCCGTCTTCTGCTTCGCGCCGGAGATCGCGCTCGCCTTCCACAGGGCACTCGCGACGGGTGACGACGAGACCGTGCGCGAACTGCTCGACGGCTTCTACGTGCCCCTGGTCGAACTGCGCAACCAGGGCAACGGCTATGCCGTCTCGCTCGTCAAGGCCGGTGTGCGGCTGCGGGGGCTCGACGTGGGCGGGGTGCGCGCGCCGCTGTCCGAGCCGACGCCGGAACACCTCAAGGAGCTGGCCGCGCTCATCGACAGGGGCCTTGAGCTGGTCGGCGCACCCGCCGACGCGGTGCGGGACGGCAACGGCTGATGCGGGCCTCAGCGTTCGTCTACCCCTGGGACGTCGTGGGCGACCCCGAGGCACCCGCGCGCCTGGCCGCGCTCGGCGTCGAGCAGGTCACCCTCGCCTCCGCCTACCACTCCACGCGCGCCCTCACCCCGCGCCACCCCCACCACCGCGTCGTCACCGCGCGGCACTCGGCTGTGCTCTACCCGCCCGACCCCGCACGCTGGCCACGCACGGCGCCGCACCCGTACGAGCAGAGCTGGACCGTGAGCGACGACCCCGGCGGGCCGTACGCCGAGGCCGCGCTGGCGCTCACCGGCGCCGGCCTGGAGGTGCACTCCTGGGTCGTCCTCGCGCACAACTCCCGTATGGGCGAGGACTTTCCGCACACCAGCGTCCGCAACGCCTACGGCGACCGCTACCCGTGGGCGCCCTGTGCGGCACGCCGGGACGTGCGCGGCTACCTCACCGCGCTCGCCGCCGAGGCCGCCGTACGCCCCGGAACCGGGACGCGCGGCACCGAGCTGGAGTCCTGCGGCTGGTACGGGCTCGCGCATCTGCACGCACACGACAAGATCGCGGGTGTGGGCCTCAGCGGCGCCGCCGCCTACCTGATGTCCCTGTGCTTCTGCGACACCTGCGAGCAGGGGTACGCGGCGCTGGGCGCCGACCCCGCGCGGCTGCGCGCCGCCGTACGGGGCGCGCTGGAGCCCGTGTGGCGCGGTGAGGCCACCGGTACGGGGGCAGCCGAGGGGGCAGCCGCGAGCGCCGGCGCAGGGATGCGGGGCGTCAGGGCGGGGGAGCGCACCGCCATCGACGCGCTGCTCGGCACGGCCGACGCCGCACTGTTCGCCGCGTGGCGCGACAGCGCGGCACGCACCCTCCAGCGGGAGGCGGTGGCCGCCGTACGTGCCGAGGCGGGACCGGACTTCCGCGTACTGCTGCACGCCGACCCCGCGCCGCACCGTACGGGCGCCAACGCGGGCGCCGACCCCGCCGATGTGCTCGCCCACGCCGACGGCGTCGTCGTCCCGTGCCCCGGAGGCCCCGGCGGGGCGACCGAACGGGCCGCAGCCCTCGGACCGTTCGCCGTGCACACCGGCACAGCGAGCACCCTCGCGGCCAACTTCGGCGTCGTCACCGGCATGGGCGGCTCCCCGCACACCCTCGCGGAAGACGCCGCACACGCCCGCACACTCGGCGCCACCGAACTACGCCTCTACCACGCGGGCCTCGCCTCGGCCCTGGACCTGGAGACGGTACGGGACCACCTGAAGGCGTAACGGCGGCCTGCGGCCTGAGAGGGCCCGAGAGGGGCGTGGACAGGGGCGCAGCCCACCGGCAGGACGGGCAGGCTAGCCCAGCGCGGCCCCCATCATGCTCTTGGCGATGGGCGCAGCCAGTCCGTTGCCGCTGACCTCGGCGCGGGCCGCGTCCGAGTCCTCCACCACGACGGCCACAGCGACCTGCTTGCCCGAGGAGCTTTCGCCGTAGGACGTGAACCAGGCATACGGCGTACCGCTGTTGTCGACCCCGTGCTGGGCCGTGCCGGTCTTGCCGCCGACCGTGGCGCCCGGGATCTTCGCGTTGCTGCCTGTGCCCTGCTCGACGACCGTCTCCATCGCGGAGCGCAACTGTTCGGCGTTCGACTCGCTCATGACGCGGTGCGAGGCCGGGTCCTCGAACGAGCGCAGTGCGCCGCCGCCCGAGTCCTGGACCTGCGAGACCATGTGCGGATCGACCAGTTCGCCGCCGTGCGCGATGGCCTGCGTGACCATCGCCATCTGGAGCGGTGTCGCGGTCACGTCGTACTGCCCGATGCCCGACAGGCCGGTCTGCGCCTCGTCCATCTTCTCCGGGTAGCCGCTCTTCGTCGCGCGTACGGGCACGTCCTGCTTGCTGTCGTTGAAGCCGAACTTCTCGGCCTGCGCGCGTACCTTGTCCTTGCCCAGGTCGGTGGCCAGCTTCGCGAACACGTTGTTGCACGAGTACCGCAGCGCGTCACGCAGGGTGGCGTTCTTGCAGGGCGCGGCCTCGTTCTCGTTCTTGAGCACTGTGGAGGTGCCCTTGAGCGTGTACGGGTCGGGGCTGCGGGTCGGTACGTCGACCGACGAGTACAGCCCGTCCTCCAGCGCCGCCGCCGCGACGACCAGCTTGAACGTCGAGCCGGGCGGTACGGGCTGGCGCAGCGCGCGGTTCAGCGTCGGCTGGTCGTCGTTCTTGTCGCCGCCGCTGCGCGCGTTCAGCTTGTTCCACGCCTTCGCGTCGTCCTTGCCGCTGCCCGCGAAGGTGGACGGGTCGAAGGACGGCGTGCTCACCACACCGAGGATCTTGCCGTTGGCCGGGTCGATCGCGACGGCCGCGCCCTTCTTGCCGCCGAGCGCCTTGTAGCCGGCGCGCTGTACGCCCGGGTCGATCGTGGTCAGGACGTTGCCGGGCTTGGCCTTCTTGCCCATCAGCAGGTCGGCCGGGTTCTTGAGCCGGTCGTCCGTGCCGTCCAGCACGCTCTGGTAGATGCCCTCCAGCTGGGTCGACCCGCGCACCTGTGAGCTGAAGCCGGTCACCGGCGCGTACAGCGGCCCGTCCGTGTACGTGCGCTGATAGTGCAGGTCACCGTCGTCCGTACGCTTCGAGCCCGTGACGGGCTTGCCGCCGACGATGATGTCGCCGAACGGGTTCGCGTACTGCTCGATGGTGTTCCGCCGGTTGTCTTCGCTGTCCGCGAGCGCCTCGCCGTGCACCACCTGCACCCAGGTGAGCCGCACCATCAGCGCCATCACCAGGAGCAGAGTGACGGTGCCCGCCCGTCTGATTGTCCTGTTCATCCTGTACAAGAACGCGTCGCGCGCGGCGACAGGTTCCGTTCTGTGGTGTTTCTCAGGTCATTCTCATGTCGCGGCCCTGCCCGACCACCGCGCGTCACCACGGGGGCCGAGAGGACAGGGCGCCGCGCCCGCACGAGCACGCCGGGCCTACGCGAGGAAGGCGCGCAGGGCGCCGGCCAGGGCGTCCGGTGCGTCGGTGGGGACGGTGTGGTTGGACTCGGGGATCTCGGTGTGGGCGCCGTGCCGCAGGCGTGCGGCCATGCGCCGGGTGACGGACGGGCGTACGGACGTCTTGCCGGCCTGGACGACCAGCGCAGGACAGGTGACCGCGTCCAGCTCCGCCCAGTGGTCGTCGGAGCGGAAGGGCCAGCGCGACAGGAAGTACGGGTTGTGCTTGCGGTAGAGCAGCCCGCGTGGCCCCGGCCGCACGCTCTGTGCGGCGATCAGCTCGGTGAGCAGGGCCGGCGCGTGCGGAGCGTACGCGCGTTCCCAGGCGGCGACGGCGGAGTGCCGCACGAAGGAGGCGGGGCGGGGCGGTACGTCCGTCTCGCTCCGCCCGGAGGACGGCTCGATGTCGACGAGCGTGAGCGAACGCACCTGCTCGGGCAGCGCCGCCGCGTGGGACAGCGCGATCAGCGCGCCCCAGGACGAACCCGCGAGGTGGAAGGGGCCGCCGCCGAGGTGGCCGAGCAGCGCGGCGAGATCGGCGGCGTGCTCGGCCGTGCCGTACTCGTGCGCGGCAGACCACTGGCTGTCGCCATGCCCGCGCAGGTCGAGCGCGATGACCCTGCAGCGCCCTGTGAGCGCGGCAGCGACGTCGTGCCAGACCCAGGCGGAGTCGGTGACCCCGTGCAGGCAGACGAGCGTCTCGCGGGGGCCGCCGGTTCCGCCGGTCCCGTCAGTGCTGCCGGTACTGCTGGTGCCGTCGTGGTCGGAACAGTGGTCGAGGTAGTGCAGCCGCCCACCGCCGGGTCCGACGAGGTAGCCGTGACGGACGCTGTGACTGCGCATGGTGGCTCTCTTCCCTGCCGAAGACGCCGCCGCCTGCCGACGGTGAACTCCCGGAAAACTAGGCCGGGTTCGGAGGATGTGTCCAAGACATCTTCCTCATGCTTTCCATGCTCGGAGAGCATGGGCCGGGCACGGGCGAGGCAGGGACAGGGCCCAGGAGACAGGCGGGGGGGCGGGGAAAACGTGGCGACAGGTCCGGGCGGCGATGGAAGGGTGGCGGCATGCTCGATCACATCGCGGTCCAGGTACGGGACGTCGCCACGAGTGCGGCGTTCTACGAAACGGTTCTCGCCCCGCTCGGGGCAGGCAGGACGAAGGAGTTCGGCGAGTTCGTCAGCTTCGGCACCACCGGACACACGCTGTGGCTCATCCCCATGACGGGGGAGGGGCAGCCCCGTGAGCTGCACTTGGCGTTCACGGCTGCCGACCGCGCGGCCGTCGACTCCTTCCACGCTGCGGCGGTGGAGGCCGGCGCTGAGTCGCTGCACGCGCCACGTGTGCGGCCGGAGTACCACGCCTCGTACTACGGCGCGTTCGTACGGGACCCGGACGGGAACAACGTCGAGGCCGTCTGCCACACCGAGTAGACCCCGCCCGCGCTTTGCCGCTCTCCCCTGACCGGATCACCGGTCGGTCAGTTCCAGCGCTCCGTGGGGACGCGGGGAGGAGGCGGTGGCGGTGGCCAGGGCGATGAACGACTGGGCGGCGTGGTCCAGTTCGGTTCGCGCGTACGCCGATATCTCCCAGGCCACCGGCGGGTCCAGCCGCCGCGCGCACGCGGCGAGGTCGCCCGGCACCGTGCCGGCGGGGACCAGGGCAAGCCCCAGCCCGGCGGCAGCGAACCGTGCAGCCGCCTCGACCTGGCTGGTACGCACCGCCTCGCGCGGCTCGAACCCGGCGGCGGCGCAGGCGGCGCCCATCAGCCGGGCGAGGCCCTGCTGCGGGTCGTAGCCCACCCAGTCACGCTCGGCGAGCGCGTCGAGCGCCACGGCTCCCGGCCGCTCCAGCAGCGGGTCGCCCGGCGGCAGCACCAGGACGAACTCCTCCCAGCCCAGCGAGACGGCCGGTCCGTCCCACGGCTGCGAGAGGGTGCCGATGGCCAGGTCACCGCCGCCGCCCGCGACGTACTCCTCCAGCTCCCCGCGGAACGTGAACTCCCGCAGCCGCGTGCGCACATGGGGGTGTAGCCGCCGCCACTCGCTGAGCGCCGGCAGCAGTCTGCCGCTCGCGAGCGTGGCCAGCGTCGCCAGTTCCAGCGTGCCGCCCTCAAGGCCCAGCGAGTCGCGGGCCACCCGCATGGCACGCTCGGCCGCCGCCACGACCGCACGCGCCTCGGGCAGGAAGGCACGCCCCGTCGCCGTCGGCACGAGACCTCCGCGCCTGCGCTCCAGCAGCGCACCCCCGATGTGCTGCTCCAGCTCGCGCACCTGGCGCGAGAGTGCGGGCTGCGACAGGTGCAGCCGCTGCGCCGCCGCCGTGAACGAGCCCTCGTCCACGACGGCGAGGAGGTAGGCGAGCTGGCGGACGTTCAGCAGTGTCCACGGCGTGTGCTTCATGGGCTCGGGCATGCCTGATCATCGCATCGGCGGAGCGGCGGCCCGAGAGTGCTCTCGCGGCCTACGCACGGTCTTCGTGCTGTCCCGGAGCGAGACGAGCCCCGGAGGACGACGCGGGTCACCAGGGCGAGGGCGCTGTCAGTGTCCGCCGGAGGCGGAGGAGGGCCCTCGGATTCCGTCCAGGAGGTACATGGTGCGGCGGTCGTAGTCGTCCCGGGAGGGCCGCTTGCCGTGCTTGAGTGCGAGGGCGTTGTCGAGGACGAGTGCGTGGAGGTCGTCAGCCGTGAACTCCGGCCGCAGCGCGCCGGAGGTCCGTGCCGCCGCGATCAGCTCTTCGTTGGCCTCGCTTCCGACCCGGCAGATCTCCATGAGCTGCTGCGAGTGCGGATATGTCTGCAACAGGACGTCGTTGAAGGCGGGCTGGCGGTACTGGAGGTCGCGGATCGCGGTGAGGTAGTACGCGATCCGCTCGCCGTCGTCGTCGACGGTCCGAGCGCGGTCGATGACGGCGAACAGCTCACTCGCCACGACCTCTTCGATGACGGCTTCGATGAGGCCGATCCGCCCGCCGAACCGGTTGAAGATCGTGGCCTTGCTCACCCCCGCTGCCTTCGCGACCTCCTCCAGCGGCACCGTCAGGCCCTCTCCCTGGAAGGCGCCGATCGCGGCCGAGCGGATCTGCTGGGAATTGCGCCGGGCGTCGGCGCGCAGCGGGGATTGCGAAGGCACCGCACCGGCCATGGCTCTCACCGTCTCTTCCTGTCGCTCACCGTCGAATTTGACTCGCAGGGTCAGTTTACCTACGGTCGCAGTCGGAAGAGAAACTGACCTGCTTGGTCAATTTATGGTTCCGCCCACCGCCAAGACGGGCACCGTGGGCTCTCAGGAAGGTCAAGAACATGATTGTTGTCACCGGCGCTACCGGTGGGCTGGGCGGCGCCACCGTCGAGCACCTCCTCAACCGCGTACCCGCCGACCGGATCGGCGTCAGCGTCCGCGACACCGCCAAGGCGCAGCACCTCGCCGACCGCGGCGTGCGCGTGCGGCAGGGCTCCTACGAGGACCCGGCAGCGCTGCGCGACTCATTCGCCGGTGCCGAGCAGGTCCTTGTGGTGTCCGGCAACGACCCGGCCGCCGACATGGTCGGCCTGCACCGCAATGCCGTCGAAGCCGCGGTCGCGGCCGGCGCCCGGCGGATCCTCTACACCAGCCAGCAGGCCGCCGTCCCCGGCAACCCGTACGGGCCGTCGGAATTCCACATCGCCACCGAGGCGATCCTCCGCGACTCCGGCACCGACTGGACCGCACTGCGCAACGGCGCCTACGGTCCGCTCGACCAGGTGCTCGGCCCGTGGCAGCGGACCGGCGTGATCGCTCAGCCGGAAGACGGTCCCATCCCGTTCACCGACCGTGACGAGATCGCCGAGGCCACCGCGGTCATCCTCGCCGGTGACCGCTCCTTCGACGGTCCTGTCACCCTGACCGCGCCGACCGCCGTCACCTTCGACGATTTCGCCAAGATCGTCTCTGACCTCACAGGCCGCACCATCAAGCGCATCGTCGTGGACGACGAGCAGTGGGTCGCCGAACAGATCGCGGTCGGCGTCCCGGAGCAGATGGCCCGACTCCTGCTCACCTGGTACCAGGCGGCCCGCGCCGGCTACTTCGCCGAAGCGGACCCGCTGTTGGCCGAACTCCTCGGCCGCGAGCCCCGCTCCGCCGCCGACCGGCTCGCAGCCCACATCGGGCAGTGATCCCCGTCCCCGCCGTCCCGGGGAACCGCGGCGTTCCGTGGCACCTCAGCGCGGGGTCACGAAGCCGTGCTCGTACGCCATGATCACGGCCTGGGTGCGGTCCCTGGCGCCGAGCTTGGTGAGGACGGCGGCGACATGCGTCTTGGCCGTCGCGGGTGCGACGGAAGCCCGCGCCGCGATCTCGGCGTTCGTCAGGCCCTCGGCCATCAGCCGCAGCACCGCCGTCTCCCGCTCGGTCAGCCGCTCCGTGAGCCGGGCGGCACGCCGGTCCCTCGCGTGGTGCGCCGCGAGCGCGCGCAGCGCCGAGGGGTAGAGCAGCGAGTCCCCGTGCGCCAACGCCCGTACGGCGGCCACCAGTTCGTCCGCCGTGGATCGCTTCAGCAGGAAGCCGTGTGCCCCGGCGCGCAGCGCGTCGTAGACGTAGGAGTCGTTCTCGAAGGTGGTCAGCACCAGGACGCGCGGTGCCGCATCGCCCATCGTGGCGAGAATCAGCTCGGTCGCGCGGATGCCGTCCACCCCGGGCATCCGTACGTCCATCAGGACGAGGTCGGGCCGCAGTTCCCGCACGGTGGAGACGGCCTCGCTGCCGCTCGCCGCCTCGCCCACGATCTCGATGCCGGTCTCGGCCCCGAGGATCGCGCGGAGCGCCGTACGCACCATGCGCTCGTCGTCCGCGATCACGACGCGCAGCCCCGTGTCCGAACCGTGGGCGGCCGGTCGCGCGGCTTCTCCTGCGGGGCTCACCGGCCGGCCGCCGTCAGCGGGAGGCGTGCGGTGAGGCGCCATACGCCGTCCCGGTCGTGCGCGTGTGCGGTGCCACCGAGGAGCGCGGCACGCTCGCTGACGCCGGACAGCCCGCGCCCGCCCGCCGTACGGGGCTGCGTACGCGTGCGGGCCCGCGCTTCGGGCGGCGCGACCCGGTTCTCCACGGTGATCACCAACTCCTCGTTTTCCGGGGCCTGTTGACGCTCCAGCCAGGCCCGTACGGGGGCGCCGGGCGCATGGCGCAGTGCGTTGCTGAGGCCCTCCTGCACGATACGGAAGGCCGCCGACGAGAGCCCCGGCGGCAGCAGCCCCAGCGGGCCGAGGCCCTCGCCCTCGTACAGCTCCACCTCGGTACCCGTCGCCCGACAGCGGGCCAGGAGCGCGGCGAGGCCCGTGCCGAGGGTGGGCGCGCGGTCCTGGCCGGGTCCGGGTCCTGGGTCGGGTTGGGGGTCTGGGCCTTGGCCTTGGCTTGGGGCCGGGTCTGGGGCTGGGTCTGGGCTGCCTGTGCTTGTCGGGCCGCCCGTGCCGTTCGTGCCTGTCGTGGCTGTCGCGCCCGTCGCGGCTGACGTGTCCGGGCCCGTCCCGCCGGCCGCCGTCGCGTGCGGGGGGTCGTGCGGGCCGGTACCACGTGGGCCGGCGCCGCGTGGGCTGTCCTCCCGTGGCCCGTCGTCGCCTGGGCCGTCCTCGCGCAGGGCGCCCAGCACGGTGTCGAGTTCGGCGACGGCCCCGCGGGTGGTCTCCTCGATGGCGGCCAGCGCCTCCCGTACGAAGTCCGGGTCGGAGTCCAGGACCCGTTGTGCCGCGCTCGCCTGGAGCGAGGCAGCGCTGAGCGCGTGGCCCACGGAGTCGTGCAGCTCGCGTGCGACGCGGTTGCGGGCGGCCAGCTCCGCCGCGCGGCGCTCGGCCGCCGCGAGCCGGTCGGCGGGCGTGGGCCCCAGCAGTACGGGGGCGCAGCGCGCGAGCACGGTCCCCGCACCGTGCACGACGGTCACCAGGGCGGCGAGCAGCGCCAGTCCGGCGACGGGTGCCGTCCACAGTGCGCTGCCGCCGTGGTCCCAAGGCCAGGCCCGCGTGTGCTCCCGCAGCCAGGGCGAGAGGGGGAAGGCGAGCAGGGCGATCGCCATCGGCGGTACGGCGAGCGAGGCGCCGCTGACGAGCGCGCCGAGGCCCGCATGCAGCGTGAACCACACCGTCGTACGCCGTCGCGCCGCCCACGAGACGGCGGGGCCAGGGGCCAGCGCACTCGCCGGTACACCGCACAGGGTCCGCACGGCCGCCGTCTCCAGGGACCGGATGAGCGGCAGCAGCCCGGCGAGTGCCACGATCGGCAGCGCGAGCGCGTACGCCGTGAACTGCCCGCTCATCGGCGGCCCGAACGGCCTCGTCCGCGGGTACACGAGGCTTACCCCCACCGCGGCCAGCAGGAAGAACGGCATGAACAGCGCGCCGCCCTGCAACAGATGCAGCCACCGCGAACCCAGCAGCGCCACGCGCCCTCGCCACCCCATCCGCCACCCCGCTTTCCCCGTTCGGCCTCGCAGGCCGGCATCAGTGCTGCCCGGTACCGCCTCTGTGCCGGCGTCCCGTACGGCCGCGCCCGTATCGTCCCGCGACCGTGTCACACCGTCACGTCGCCGCCTCCCGTGCGGTCCGGGGCCGTGCGGTCCTGGGCCGTGCCGGAGGCGTTCGCGCGCTGCCGCAGCGCGTGCGCGCCGAGCAGCGTCAGCAGCAGGCCGGCGACCAGTTGGCCCGTGGTGACCAGCTCCGTGCAGCCGGACGCGCGCTGGCCGACCGCCCGGCCGCCTCCCGTGAGCGCGCCGACGAGCAGCCAGAGCGCCCAGCACGTCATGACGCCCGTACCGATCCACGCGGCGGCCAGCGGCATGCCCAGCCGGGGACTCCGCCGCCCCGTTTCCCCCGGGGTGAGCTGCGGGTTCCCCCGGGTGAGCTGCCGGAGGCCCGCGACGGCGACCAGCGTGAACAGGGCGAACGCCCCCTCCACGAGGCGGCTGTCGGCGCTCTGCTCCGCACCGCGCGTCGGGCACGGGCCCACGTCGGCGCCGGCGCCGACGGCCCACAGGAGGTGCGGTACGGCCGAGGCCAGCGCGAGGAGTGCGCCGGCCGCGAAGGCGGGACGCCAGATCGCCCGTACGCGTGGGGGCACGGGCAGCGCGCCGAGGCGGGTACGGAGCAGGGTGCCCCAGCGATCGCGCACGTACAGCACGAACAGCCCGCCCAGGGCGAGCGCCTGGACGGAGAAGCCCGTATAGACCACCGTCCACACCCAGCCGTCGAGCATGTCGGCGGCGTCCGTACCGCGCACACCGCCCGTGCTGTCCGCGCCGGAGACCGCGCCGTACAGCGCCTGTGCCGGAAAGGCGACCACGATCGGTCCCAGCAGTCCGGTGGCGGCCCAGAGCGGGAGTGCGAGCAGTGCGGCGGGGAGGCGCCTGCCCCAGGCGCGGGTGAGTGCGAACACCAGGAGGACGACGGTGGCGTCCATCGCGACGGTCACCGCGTTGAGCACCCACAGGGTGTCGCCGCTGTCCCGCAGCGTGCTTCCCTCCGGGATGCCGGTCGTTCCTCCGGACAGCCAGGTGAGTTTGAGCGCCAGATAGGGGAGGCAGGCGGCCACGGTGAGCGCCGCGAGGAGAGTCTTGGTCCTTCGCATGCGCACCACGTTTCCCGCCGCTGCCGTCCCGCGCTTCCTGCCGGGTGACGATCCGCCTACGCCGCGCGGCGGAGACGGTCTCAGACCCGCGCCACCTTCAGATCGGTGACGACGGCGGCGTGGTCGGAGTAGAACCGCCCCGGCGGGTGGGAGGCGAGCCGCTCGCCGACCGTGAACGAGCGGTTCACCGCGAGCTGCCGCCCTCTGGCGAAGACGAAGTCGATGCGCGCAGGCGTGGCGCTGCGGTTCCTGGCGAGGGGGCTCCAGGTGCTGCCCGGTTCCGCGCACACGTCGGGGTGAGCCTCGCGGTAGGTGTCGCGGAAGCCCGCCTCCTCGATCATGCGGGTCGTGCGCAGGTCGTAGGAGAGCCCGTACTTGCGCGGGCACCGGGCCCAGGCCCCGCTCCAGTCGGAGGCCGGAACGGTGTTGAGGTCACCGGCGAGCAGCGTGGGCGAGGTGTCGCCGTCGAGCATAGCGGGGACACGCCGGTCGAGGATCTCGCGCAACTGCGGTACCTGGCGCTCCTGTTCGGCCTCGGTGATGTCCTCGCGCGAGTGAGGCAGCGAAGCGCCCTTCTTCGCGGCTCTGGCGTTGGCGTTGATCATGTGGCCGATCCAGGGGTGCGAGAAGGACAGCCAGGTGTCGAAGAGGTTCAGATGCTGTCCGCCCGGCAGCCGGACGCGGGCGCCGCCGGTGTTGAAGCCGCTGACGGACACGCGGTCGTCGTCGTGCTCGTGCTCGTCGTCGTCTTTGCGCTGGACGGGGAACCTCTTCACCACCCGGTACCGGGTGAAGATCCACAGGTTGTCCCGGCTCGGCCCGTGCTTGCCGGGGGTGACCTGCACGGCCCGGTACGTGCCCTTGCCCGCGCGCTCCGTCAGCGCCCTGCGGATGGCGTCGCCCGCGCCGTAGGTCTCGATCGCGAAGAACACGTCGGGGGCGAGGCTGACGAGCTGGTCGAGAAGGAGCGGGAGGTTCCGCGCCCCGCCCAGCTTCTTGTCCTTGCCGCCGTGGCGGATGTTCCAGGACAGCACCCGCACGTCTTCGGCGCCCCGCACCTTCTCGGCGTCCCGTGCCCCCTCGGCGCCCCGCATCGCCGTGGGTGCCGGAGCCGCAGCGGGCGCAGCCGCGGGTGGCTGTGTGCCGGGCCTTGCGGCGGGGGAGGGGCCTGCGGGGCCTGCTGTGGCGTGTGCCGGGAGCAGCGCGGTGCCGAGGAGCGCGAGCGCGCAGCCCACGACGGTGCAGCGGGCACGCGACGTGCCCGTCTTCCTGTCTGGTTTCCGCATACCGGGATTGGATCAGCGGACAAACCCGAAGAAAAGGTTCCGCGCCGAGCCGCCGAGGCCGTCGGAGCAGCCCACGTCGCCTGAGCCTCCGAGCCTGCCCGGGCCTCCGAGCCCGGCCCGAGCCGCCGAGTCCGCCCGGGCCGCCGAGTCCGCCCGGGCCGCTGAACCGTGTCCGGGCCGCCGGGGATGTGTCACAGCCTCCGGGTGGCGTGCAGGAGGCGGTCCCGTGCGTCGAAGAGGGCGTCCTTGATCATCTGCTCGTGTGCGGGCGTCAGCCGGGCCACCGGGACGGAGCAGCTGATCGCGTCCCGCGCGGGGGTCCGGTACGGGATCGCCACACCGAAGCAGCGCAGCCCCAGCGTGTTCTCCTCGCGGTCGACGGCGCAGCCGCTCTCCCGTACGACGTGCAGCTCCTCGATCAGCTTCTCGCGGTCGGTGAGCGTGTGTTCGGTCAGCTGCGGCAGGGTCTCCGGCAGCATCTTGCGCACCTGCTCGTCGGAGTACGTCGCCAGCAGCGCCTTGCCCAGCGAGGTGGAGTGCGCGGGCAGGCGGCGTCCGACGCGTGTGAACGGGCGCAGATAGTGCTGCGACTGGCGGGTGGCGAGATAGACGACGTTGGTGCCGTCCAGGCGTGCCAGGTGGATGGTCTCGGTCGTGTCGTCCGAGAGCCGGTCGAGTGTCGGCCTGGCGGCTGCCACCACCTCGTCGCCGTCGATGTACGAGGTGCCGACGAGCAGCGCCCTTACCCCGATCCCGTAGCGCGTGCCCGTGGCGTCCGTCTCCACCCAGCCGAGGTCCACCAGCGTGCGCAGCAGCATGTAGAGGCTCGACTTCGGGTATCCGACCGCCTCTTGGACGGCGGCGAGCGCGTGCATGCCCGGCCTTCCGGCGAAGAACTCCAGCAACTCCACCGTCCGCACGGCCGATTTGACCTGCGAACCCCCCGCCTCGGCACCAGACATCGACCTTGACCCCTCTGTTCGCGCAGTCCTAGAGTCCCTGCTGATCGCTGAATTCACTTACAGGGATGGTGTTCAGCATACCGAACGCTCTCCGGATGAGAGCACGGAATGCGCGGAACAGACAGCCCGGCAGGAGGACCCCCGTGACGGCAGTACCAGTGTGGAGCGTGGACCCCCGTACCGGGAAGCGCCGAGAGCGCGTGACCGACGAGGCCACGCCCGCAACCGTCGACGCCGCCGTACGGGCCGCGCACGAAGCGCTTCCCGCGCTCGCCGAGCGCACCCGGCGTGCCGCCTTCCTCCGCGAGGCCGCCACCAGGCTGGAGGCCGGGGGAGAGGACATCATCCGCGTCGCCGACGAGGAGAGCGCCCTCGGCATACCCCGTATCACCGGCGAACTCGGCCGCACCACGGCCCAACTGCGTGCCTTCGCCGACGAGATCGAGGACGGCGGCTACCTCGGCGTCATCATCGACCACGCCGACCCCTCCCTCACGCCGCCCCGCCCCGACCTGCGCCGCTACAAGGTGCCGCTCGGTGTCGTCGCCGTCTACGCGGCGTCCAACTTCCCCCTCGCCTTCTCCGTGCCCGGCGGCGACACCGCCAGCGCCCTGGCCGCCGGCTGCCCCGTCGTCGTCAAGGCGCACCCCGACCACCCCGCGACCTCCGAACTGTGCGCCGCCGCACTGCGTGCCGCAGCCGTCGCCACCGGGCTTCCCGAGGACACCGTCTCCGTCGTGCACGGCTTCGAGGCGGGCGTCGAACTCGTCAAGCACCCCCTCGTCGCCGCCGCCGGATTCACCGGGTCCGTACGCGGAGGCCGCGCCCTCTACGACGCCGCGGCGGCACGCCCCCGCCCCATCCCCTTCCACGGTGAACTCGGCTCCCTCAACCCCGTCGTCGTCACCCCGGCGGCAGCCGCGGAACGTGCCGAGGAGATCGGCACGGGTCTCGGCGGCTCCATGACGCTCGGCACCGGCCAGTTCTGCGTCAAGCCAGGACTCGTCCTCGTTCCCGAGGGCGACGACGGCGACCGGATGCTCGGCGTACTCGCCGACAGCCTCAGGGCCACGGCGCCCGGATATCTCCTCGACGACCGGATGCGCGACGCGTATCTCAGCGGGGTCGCGGCGCGCGGCGCGCTCGACAAGGTCGAGGTGCCCGTGGCGGCGGGGGTGGGGGACGAGGACCCGCGCAGCGTGCGCCCCGGGCTTCTCACCGTCTCAGCGCGCGAACTCGACGGAAAGCACGAGCTGTTGCTCGAAGAGTGCTTCGGACCGGTGACCGTGGCCGTGCGCTACGGCGGCGAAGAGGACGTCGACGCCGTACTCGGCCGGCTCGCGGGAAGCCTCACCGCGACGCTGCATGTCGCCTCCTCCGAGGCGCAGGACGGTACCGGGGGCGCCGCCGCCGCGCTGCTGTCCCGGTTGACGCTGCTCGCGGGGCGCGTGCTCGTCAACGGCTGGCCCACCGGCGTCGCCGTCGCGCCCGCACAGCACCACGGCGGGCCCTACCCCGCCACGACCTCGACCTCCACCTCGGTCGGCGCCACCGCCGTCGAACGCTGGCTGCGTCCCGTCGCCTACCAGGACACCCCCGAGCCGCTGCTCCCCCCGGAACTGCGCGACGCCAACCCGCTGGGCCTGCCCCGCCGGGTGGACTAGGAGCGTAGAGGAAGCCGCAGTCGTCCGGCGGTCTCCCACGGCCGCCGAGGGGCAGGGGAGACCGCCGGACGCCGGGGACACCTCCGAGGCCGGCGTCAGTGGAGGGCCGAGGGTTCAGCCGACCGGTGTGCGTGTGTCGGTCGTCACCGCGACGCGGTGCATGACCCGCCGGTGGGGCAGGTAGTCGGCGACCGCGTAGTGCTGCGTTCCGCGGTTGTCCCAGAGGACGACCGTGCCCGCTTCCCACTTGACGCGGACGTGGAAGTCGGGCCGGTTGATGAGGTCGAACAGGTAGGTCAGGATCCTGGCGCTCTCGGGAGCCGAAAGGCCGATCACGAACCGCGTGAGCGACTCGCTCACGTTGACGTAGGGGCGTCCGCTCACGGGGTGGTGCGCGATCACCGGATGCACGGCCGTTCCGGCCCGCGTGAGTGCCTCGCTGATCCCCTCGTCGCCGCCCTGCCGGTACGCGCCGGTCCTGAAGGCGCCCATGTCGTGGACGGCTTCGAGCTGTTCGAGGTCGCGCCGCAGCCCCGGGTCCAGGGCGTCGTGCACGGCGAACATGCTCGCCCAGAGTGTGTCGCCGCCCACGGGAGGAACCTCGACCGCCTTCAATATCGAGGCGAACGGCGGTTGGCGCCGGTAGGTCATGTCGGAGTGCCACTCGGCGGCGTCCGGCTTCGCTTCGCCTCCCCACGTCAGTACGACGACGTCCTCGAAGTCCGGATGGGTCGTGTAGGAGTGGTGGCGGGCGCCGAGGGTGCCCAGTGCCTCTCCGAGCCGCACCATGCGCCGCGCGTCGAGGCCGGCGTCCGGGAAGACCAGGACGGAGTGCTCGGTGAGGGCGGAGTGCACCATGTCGGCTGCCTCTTCGGTGATGTCGCCGTTCTCCAGCGGCGGCAGTGTCGCGGTAGCGCCGAGTGCGGGTGTGAGTCGAGTACAGGAAAGCTTCATGATGTGGACGCTAGGAGGCCGGTGGCGGCACCGACAGACATCGGTTGGCTGGCCTGGCCCAACCAGAGGTTGGGGTGAACGTCAGATGGGAGGGTGCTGTGCGCCTGCTGGTCCGCGATGTCCGACAGCTGCAGCGGCTCGTCGTTCTCGAAGCGGTGGGGCGTCTGGGCAGCTTCACCGCCGCAGCCGCCGAGCTGGGCATGTCCCAGCCCGCGGTCTCCAAGCAGATGAAGGCGCTGGAAGGCTCGTTGCGTACGGGGCTCTTCGAGCGGGGGACCAACCGGTCGCGGATGACACGTGACGGTGCGTTGCTCCACCAGACCGTCACCGAGGCGTTCGACATCCTGGAGGCCCGGCTGTCCCGGCTGCGGGGGCGCGCCGACCAGTTGCGCGTCGCGGTACAGCCGTCGGTTGCCGAGAGCTGGTTCGTGCCGCGCCTGGCGGACATGCGGGCCGCGGTGGCACCGACGGACGTACAACTCACCATCTTCGACTCCGAGCACGAGCCCGCCGACATCGACCACGATGTGAGCGTGCGGTTCGGAGACGGCCCCTCGCCCGGGTTGCGCTCGGAGCAGCTGGTCACCGAGGCGGTGGTCCCTGTCGCCTCGCCCGAGCTGGCCGGCAGGCTGGGCCTCACACCGCGCTCCGAGGCCGAAGCTCTGCTCTCCGCGCCCCTGCTGCACGTGGACCAGACAGGCCGGAGCTGGCAGGACTGGGCCTCGTGGTTCGCCGGGAACGGGCTGGCCCACACCGCTCCAGCCCACACCGTCGTCTACCCGACGTACGGGAGCGCGGTCCCGCTCGCCATCAGCGGCAACGGCGTGCTGCTGAGCTGGCGCACGCTCATGGGTGATCACCTGCGGCGCGGACTGCTGCGCGAAGTGGGCCCCGTGGTCACGGTGCCGGGCCGGGGCTACTTCCTGCAGTGGCCTCCCGCGCTCACGCGCGACGCCGGGTTCCAGCGCTTCAGGGCATGGCTGAGGGAAACGGTCTCCAGCCAAGGGGAGGAAGACGTCCGGCGCTAGGCGTGGTGCGGGCCCGCACCCGCACCCGGGTGCGGGCCCGGTGCCGGAAGGCCGGCCCATGTCCTCGGCACCGGGCGCACAGTGGGCCGGCGTCGGGTCAGACGGCTGACCAGCCGTCGTCGACCGGGAGGATGGCGCCGTTGACGAACGCCGCGGCGTCGGAGGCCAGGAAGAGCACGGCAGCCGCCTGTTCCTCGGCGCTGCCCAGCCGTCCGATGGTCGCGCCGATCAACTGGCCGATCAGGGGCGGCCCTTGAGCTTCCGGGTCCGCGTCGACCTGGATGCCGGTGCGGGTGGGGCCCGGAGCTATCGCGTTGGCCCGTATGCCCTGCTTGCGGTAGGTGACCGCGAGGCTTTTGACCAGGCCGGCCACGCCGTGCTTGGAGGCGGTGTAGGCGGCACCGGCGGCGCCGCCCCGCAGGCTCGCCTCGGAGGCGGTGAAGACGATCGAGCCACGCCCCGCGGCCAGCATGTGGGGCAGCGCCGCACGGGTCAGCTGGAAGGGCGCCGTGAGGTTGACGCGGATGACGCGCTCCCACTCGGCGTCCTCGGTCTCCCCGAGCGCCGACATACGGTCCATGACCCCGGCGTTGTTCACCAGGACGTCCAGCGCCCCGAAGGTCTCGACGGCCCGCTCGACCACCGTGTCCACCACGTGCTGCTCGCTCAGGTCGCCCCCGACGGCGAGGGCCGTGCCCCCGCCCGACTCGATCTCGTCGGCGACCTTCCGCGCTCCGGCCGTGTCGAGGTCGGCGACCAGGACCCTGGCGTGTTCCCGCGCGAACATCAGGGCCGTGGCCCGTCCGATACCGGAAGCTGCCCCGGTGACGACGACGCCGCGTCCTGCCATACCTGTGCTCGTCATGACTTCTGCCTCTCCGTTGTGCGTTGTGTGCGCGGGTCAGCGCGAGCCGCCTCTGTGTTCCTGGGCACCTCTGTGTTCCGGGGCGCTCCCGTGTTCCGGGGCGAGAGGCGCAGTACGGTCCCCTCCCCGTTGGCCGAGAGGAGCAGGGAGCCGTCGGGAGCCGCGCTGAGACCGGCGAACGGGACCGGCACACCGGGCATGCCGTGGGTGAACAGCGCCGGCTGGGTGCGGTGGCCCGTGCCCGGGGGTGGCCCCACGGCCAGGTTCTCGGCGTCGGTCCTGCGCTCTCCCGTGGTGAGCGAGAGCGCCAGCAGCCGCCGTGCGCCGGTCTCCACCGTGAACACCTCGTCGCCCAACACCGCGAGGCCCTGCGGCGCTTCGAGCCCGTCGGCGAGGGTGACCGCGTGCCCGTCCTCGATCCTGAGCACCGCACCGAGCCGGTCGTCGCTCACGTAGCAGCGGCCCGCGGCGTCGTGTGCCACGTCCACGGGATGCTCAAGTCCCTCGGCGAGCACGGTGACGGTGTCGTCCGCTTCGAGCGCGAGCACACGGCCGGCACCCGTCTCGGCGACGGCCAGCGCTCCTTGGGGGCCTACGGAGACGCCGGCGGGCTGCCGCAGCCCACTCGCGCGTACGCGGGTCGACCCGCTCTCGGTGTCGTAGGTCCGCACCTCGCCGTACTGCGACGTGAGATGCAGCAGCCGGCCGTCGGCTGCGACGCCATGGGTGAACGGCCGCAGCGCGTGCGCCGCCCGCCGTCAGCCCCGCCCGCCGCCCCGTCGTCCGTGCTGCCCGCCGGGCGGTCGGCCGCCGCGAGCCGGTAGTGGTCGGCCGCGTGCACCGTGCCCGCCAGGTCGACGGTCACCCCGAACGGGCCGTCGAGGCCACGGGGCACGATCTCCCGCGTCCGGCCGTCGGGGTGCAGCTCGGTGACACCGCCGCTGGCGAAGCTGGAGACGAACATCCGGTTCTCCGCGTCGAACGCCGCGTTGTCCAACCCGGCGAGACCGCTGGTCAGTACGGTCCTGGAGCCGGTCCCGTACAGATCCACACGGGTCACCAGGCCGGCCTGCCCCCGGGACAGCACCAGCAGGGCGCCGCCCTGGTCGAAGCGGACGGCGACCGGTTCGTGCACATCGCGCGCGACCAGCTCCGGGTCCCCGCCGTCGGGAGGCACGCACCAGATCTCGCCGGTCACCATGTGCGGGTAGTACAGCCGCCCGTCGGGCCCGAGCTGCATCGCGTTGCCCAGCGCCAGGCCCTCGGTGAGCACCACCGGTTCGCCGCCGCCGGGGAACAGCTCCAGCAGCCTGCCGTTCATCCTCATCTCGTTGACGAAGAGCCGGTCCCCGACACAGGTGATGCCGTTGGGCACCTTCACCTGGTCGGACACCAGCGTGTACGCGCCCTCGGGGCTGCGGCGCCACACGCGCCCCGGCACCAGGTCCGCGATGTACATGGACCCGTCGGCGCCGAAGGCGAGGTCGTCGGGTGACTGCACCGGCCCGTCCCCCGGCACCACCACCTCGGTCTCTCCCGTGGCGGTGTCCACCGCGCTGATCACGCCCGCCAGGAACTGCGCCGCGTACAGCCGCCCGTCGGGCCCGAACGCGACCCCGTTCGAACCCCACAGCGGATTGGGCGCGTTGAGCCTGCGGATGTCCCAGCGGGTACGGGAGAGCGGAGCCGAAGCGGGCCCGTAGCGGCTGGGGTGGTCCTTCGCTGCCTCCTCCACGCTCAGACCCCGCCTCGTCCCGTACGGACGGGATCGACGAGGACGTCGCGCATGCCGCCGTCGGCACGCCACTCGCGCAGCAGGGAGTGGAAGGCGACGGGCCCGTCCCCGTAGGACTCGCTGCGCTGCCTGGGCCTGCCCTCGTTGTTGTAGTAGCCGGGCGTGCACTCGGCGTGGAACCGGTACAGGTCGGCTGCCTTCTCCCGGATCGTCGTGACCCAGTCGGCCTCGGCCTGTGCCGTGGGCTCCACATACCTGGCCCCTGTCCTGCGCGCCTCGGCCACGACCTCCGCGACATGGGTCGCCTGCTCGTCCAGCACGTGAAGGTAGTTGACAGAGCTGGCGTTCTGTACGGGCCCGAGCTGGAAGAGGTTGGGGAAGCCGTGTGTGCAGAAGCCGTGGAGGGTGCGGGGGCCGTGCTTCCACGCCTCGGTGAGGGTGAGACCGTCCCTGCCGTGTACGGGGAGACGCCCCGAGGTGACCCCCGAGACACCGACATCGAAGCCGGTGGCGAAGATGACGCAGTCGACCTCGTACGCGGTGCCGCCCACGACGACGGCGTTCTCCGTGATCCTCTCCACGCCGTGGCTGTCGGCGGTGTCGACCAGGGTGACGTTGGGCCGGTTGAAGGTCTGGAGGTAACTGTCGCTGAACGTGGGCCGCTTGCACATGTAGCGGTACCAGGGCTTGAGCTTCTCGGCCGTTTCCGGGTCGGTGACGAGTGCCTCGACCCGCTCCCTGATCTCGTTCATCTTCTGGAAGTCGGCCAGCTCATAGGCCCGTTCCCGCTCCTCGGGCGCCATGTCACGGTAGCTGTCGCTCGGGATCAGCTTCTGCTGGAGGCGGGCGCTGCTGGTCCAGCCGTCGTCGACGAGGTCCTCCTCGACCCGGCCGCCGGTGATGAGGCGGAGGAAGTTCTCCCTGCGGCGCCGCTGCCAGCCCGGGGCCAGGGAGGCGGCCCACTCGGGGTCCGTCGGCCGGTTGCGGCGCGCGTCGACCGAGGAGGGGGTGCGCTGGAAGACGTACAACTCCCGTGCGTCGGCGCCCAGATGGGGTACGCACTGGATGGCGGTCGCACCCGTGCCGATCAGGGCCACACGCTTGTCCGCGAGCTTGTGCAGGCCGCCGCCCGCGTCACCGCCTGTGTAGGCGTAGTCCCAGCGGCTGGTGTGGAACGTGTGTCCCCTGAAGGTCTCGATCCCCGGAATGCCCGGGAGCTTGGTCTGGCTCAGCGTGCCGCTGGCCGTCACCACGTACCGTGCCCGTACGCGGTCGCCCCGGTCCGTGCTCACCAGCCACTCCGACGCGGCCTCGTCCCAGCGCAGTTCGGTGGCCTGCGTCTGGAAGCAGGCGTCGCGGTACAGATCGAACTCCCGGCCCACCGCCCGCGCGTGCTGCCGGATCTCCTCACCCGGCGCGTACCGCCACTTCGGGATGTAGCCCAGCTCTTCCAGCAGCGGCATGTAGATGTACGACTCGATGTCGCAGTGGATGCCCGGGTACCGGTTCCAGTACCACGTACCGCCGAAGTCGCCGCCCTTCTCGATGACCCGGATGGACTCGACACCGGCCTGCCGCAGCCGCGCACCCGCGAGCAGTCCGCCGAAACCGCCGCCGACGATCAGCACGTCGACCGCGTCATGCAGCGGCTCACGGAACGGAGCAGGCCCGGCGTACGGATCCTCGTCGTAGTACCCGAACCGGCCGGTGGCGCCCTGGTATTGAGCGCTGCCCTCGGGCCGTATCCGGCGCTCCCGCTCGGCGCGGTAGCGGGCCCGCAGCGCTTCGGGGTCGAACCCAGCTTCCTGCGGGACGGTGGCTGAGGTGTTGGTGGCGGTGGCCGAAGCGGCGGTTGTGGCCGAGGTGGCGGTGGCCGAGGCGGCGGAGGTGGGTGCCGCTGCGCCGTGGGGGGAGGACATCGACGTGCCTCTTCCTCTCTGTGGACTGCTCTGCGGACTGCGTTGCCGTGCGGTGGTGTTGGGGTCGCTGAGCGCGGACATGTGGCGTGGGCTCGTTCAGCGCGGATGTGTGCCTGTGGCTCGCCCATCGCGGAAGGTGTGTCGGGAGCTGGGAGCTGGGAGCTGGGAGCGGAATGCCGGAAGCGGGACCCGCCGCCGGCGCCCCGTCCGCGCCGCGGCCGTCAGACCCGCGCCTCGGACTGGCCTGTCAGCGCGGGCGTGCCGGTCTCTCCCCCGGTGTCGCCCTCTTCTTCCGTCCCGGCCTTCGCGCGCCGTCCGGCGGGGATGACGGCCGCGATCGCCGCCGCGACCAGGGCGACACCACAGCCGATGAGCAGGCCGGTGCGGAAGCCGTTCTCGGAGGTGAAGCTGTGGCCGCCGAGCGTGGTGGTCATCTGGGCGAGGACGACACCGACGACGGCGGCGCCGACCGAGGTGCCGAGCGAACGCATGAGCGTGTTGAAGCCGTTGGCCGCCGCGGTCTCGGAGAGCGGTACGGAACCCATGATCAACGCGGGCATCGAGCCGTAGGCGAGGCCCACACCGCTGTTGATCACCATGCCGACGAGCATCAGACCCCAGGCGGTGCCCATCAGCGCCAGTGACAGGCCGTAGCCCAGCGCGATGACCAGGACGCCGCAGATCAGCGTGAACTTCGGGCCGCGTGCGTCGGTGAGCTTCCCGCCGAGCGGGGAGACGATCATCATCATGATGCCGCCCGGCGCCATCCACAGTCCGGCAGCCAGCATCGACTGGCCAAGACCGTAGCCGGTGGCCTCGGGAAACTGCAGCAGCTGCGGCATGATCAGCATGCCCGCGTACATGCCGAAGCCGACGAAGACCGAGGCCATGTTGGTCAGCAGCACGCGGGGACGGGCCGCGGTACGCAGGTCGACCAGCGGCTCCTTCGTGCGCAGCTCCCACAGTCCCCAGGCCGGCAGCACCACGACGGTGGCCGCGAACAGGCCCAGCGTGGTGCCCGAACTCCAGCCCCAGTCGGCGCCCTTGGAGACCGCGAGCAGCAGACAGACCAGCCCAGCGCCGAGGCCGAGCGCGCCGGGCACATCGAAGCGCTGACCCCTGGCGCCGGCCGGGACGTCGGGGATCAGGAACCAGATCAGTACGGCGACCGCAGCGGCCAGGACGGCGGAACCCCAGAAGAGCACCCGCCAGTTCGTGTACTGCGCGACGGCTGCGGCGATCGGCAGACCGAGGCCACCGCCGATGCCCATGGACGCGCTGACCAGCGCGATGGAGGAGCTGAGCTTCTCCGGGGGTACGACGTCCCGCAGCAGCGCTATGCCCAGCGGCACCATGCCCATCCCCATGCCCTGCAGACCGCGCCCGACGAGCATGGGGCCGACGGAGGACGAGAGCGCGCACACCACTGAGCCACCCATCAGCGGCACGGCGCACACGAGCAGCATCCTGCGCTTGCCGAGCAGATCGCCCAGCCGCCCGGAGACCGGTACGCAGACCGCCGAGACGAGCAGCGTGATGGTGATCACCCAAGCGGCGTTCGAGGGCGCGGTGTTGAGGATCTTCGGCAGCTCCGCGATGAGCGGAGTGACCAGTGTCTGCATGATCGCCGCAGTGATGCCGGCGAACGCCAGCGTGGCGACGGCGCCGCCTGGGCGGGACGGGGACCGGGAGGCGTTCATGCCGGGGACTCCTTGGGTGCGTTCAGGCCGAGGGCGACCGAACCGAGTGCACTCGTGCCGAGTGCGGCCGTGCCGGGTCCGATCAGCCGATGTGCATCATGCATATCATGTGCATCGAGCCTATTGTGTGGTCGATGCATACGCATGAGAAGGTGAGGAGGCCGGACCTTCGGGCACAATGCTTCGGCGGTACACAGGAAGCGGGAGGTGGCGGGGCACATGGCCAGGCCGACGCACGAGGTCGAATACGAGCAGATGATGCTCAGTCGCCATACGTTCATGCACCAGCGAGGAGGGCGACGCAAGGACGGGGCGCTGGAGCGCAGCGCCTACATCCTCCTCAGCCGGATCCACGTGGAGGGTCCGATGTCGATCGGCGAGCTGAGCGAGGCGTTCGGGCTCGACTCCTCCACGCTCAACCGGCAGACGGCGGCGGCGATGCGGTCAGGACTGGTGGAACGCATCCCGGACCCCGAGGGCGGAATGGCCCGTAAATTCCGTATCACCGCCAAGGGCGAGCGGATGCTCGACGAGGAACGGGAGGGGATCATCCGCGCCCTGGACCAGATCCTGGTGGGCTGGCCCGACGAGGACATCGCGGCCTTCGCCTCCTACCTGAGGCGCTTCAACACTGACATCGAACGTCTCGGCGGCCGTCCCTGGCCGCGCTCTGAGCCTTCAAGTCCCGCGTGACCTGGGGTGATAAGGCTTCCTTGCAGGGCTGGGAAGCGTAAGGCGATGGACGGACCGCCGTGCGCCGGATGAGACTTGGGGCATGGATGCTGCCCTGCTCACCGCCGAGTTCGCGCCCGAACTGACCTACCTCAACACCGCCTCGCACGGTCTGCTGCCCGCCCGTACGGTCGAGGCCGTACGCGAGGCCGTCGCCGGGATGGCGGCCGGACACATACGCCAGCCCGCCTACTTCGCCGCCGTCGACGAGGTGCGGTCCGCCTTCGCGCGGATCGCCGGTACGACCCCGGAGCGCGTGGCCACGGGCAGCGCCGTCTCGACGCACACGGGACTGGTCGCCACCTCGCTGCCCGCAGACGCCGAAGTCCTGGTCGCCGAGGGCGACTTCAGCTCCGTCGTCAATCCGTTCGCCATGCGCGACGACCTCAAGCTGCGTACGGCCCCGCTGGAGTCGCTGGCCGAGGCGGTGGAGCCGACGACGGCGCTGGTCGCGGTCAGCGCGGTGCAGTCGGCCGACGGCAGGGTCGCCGACCTGGCGGCGATCCGCGAGGCCGCGCGGGGCGCGGGAGCGCGGGTGCTGCTGGATGTGACGCAGGCAGCGGGCTGGCTCCCGTTCTCGGCCGACGACTACGACTACGTGGTCTGCGGCGCCTACAAGTGGCTGCTGTGCCCGCGCGGCACCTCGTTCCTGGTCGTCTCGCGAGAGGCACAGGAGTCGGGCGCACTGCTGGCGCGGCACGCGGGCTGGGTCGCGGGGGAGGACCGCTGGGCGGAGTGTTACGGCACCGTCCGCACGCTGGCGCCCGGCGCGCTGCGCTACGAGGAGAGCCCCGCCTTCCTCCCGTACCTCGGCGCCGTACGGTCGCTCCAACTGGTCGAGGAACTGGGCAGGGACGCCATCGCTGCCCACGACAGGGCGCTCGCCGCGCGCTTCCGTGCGGGCGTCGCCAGGATCGGCCAGGGATACGAGGCGGTGCCGGGGGATTCGGCCATCGCCGCCGTGCCAGGGCTCGGGGCCGCGTCGGCGCGGCTCCAGGACGCCGGTGTCGTGGTCTCGGCGCGGGACGGCAACCTGCGCGCCGCCTTCCACCTCTACAACACGGAGGCCGACGTGGACCTGCTGCTCGATCTGCTCGACGCCGCATAGCCGTTGGCGGCCGTGCGGTGAACGTGGCCGTGCGAGAGCAGCGGCGCGGCGGTTCAGGACAATCTGTGGTTCGCGACGACAGATGGTTCGCGACGACAGGTGGTTCGCGACGAACGGCGAACGGTGACTCATGACGAAGGGGCGGGACCGCCCTGCGATCCCGCCCCCGGTCAGTGGGCCGGCCGCGTCACTACTTCACGGGGGTGAAGTCCCGTGCCCCGACGAACTCGGGACGCCGGACGGGCGCTGCGAAGGGTTCCACCGCCTCGTTCTCCACGCTGTTGAAGACGATGAAGACATTGCTCCGCGCGTACGGAGTGATGTTGTCACCGCTTCCGTGCATGCAGTTGCAGTCGAACCAGGTCGCCGAGCCGGGCTTGCCGGTGAACAGCCGGATCCCGTGCGCCTCGGCGAACTTGGTGAGGGACTCGTCCGAGGGAGTCCCCGCGTCCTGCATCTGAAGCGACTTCTTGTAGTTGTCCTTCGGCGTCTCGCCGGAGCAGCCGAGGAAGGTCTTGTGCGACCCCGGCATGATCATCAAGCCGCCGTTGGTGTCGTAGTTCTCTGTCAGCGCGATCGAGACCGACACGGTCCGCATACGCGGCAGACCGTCCTCCGCGTGCCAGGTCTCGAAGTCGGAGTGCCAGTAGAATCCCGTGGCGCCGAAGCCCGGCTTCACATTGATCCGGGACTGGTGGACGTACACGTCCGAGCCCAGGATCTGCCGTGCCCTGCCCACGACACGCGGGTCCCGCACCAGTTCGGCGAAGACCTCGCTGAGTTTGTGCACCTCGAACACGGACCGGATCTCCCCTGACTTCGGCTCGACGATCGAGCGTTCGTCGGAGCGGATCTCCGGATCCGAGGTGAGCCGTTCCAGTTCCGCGCGGTACGCGTCCACCTCGTCAGGTGTGACGAGTTGGTCGATCGCGAGGAACCCGTCCCGCTCGAAGCCCGCCAGATCCGCGGCCTCGATCGGCCCCGGAGCACCCGGTTCGGACCACACAACGGGGTCCATACGCGGAGTCGCCACCTCGGTGGTTCCGCGAGTCGGGTACAGGTCGGCGGTGCGCTCGGGTGCGGTGGTCATGGATGTGCCTTCCTCTCCTCTCGTACGGCCCTGTCCTATTGGGCGAAACAGCCGAAAACGGGCCAGTGGACTGGCCCGTAGCCGCGGCTGGAACTGTGGCTCAGTCCCCGTCGGGCTCGGTGAGCAGCGGGTAGACGCCGTTCTCGTCGTGGTCTTCCCGGCCCGTGACGGGCGGGTTGAAGACGCACACGCACCGGAAGTCGGTCTTCGGGCGCATCGTGTGCTTCTCGTGCCCGTCGAGGAGGTACATCGTGCCGGGAGAGATCCAGTGCTTCTCACCGGTCTCTTCGTTGGTGAGTTCGGCCTCGCCCTCCACGCAGAGTACGGCTTCGATGTGGTTCGCGTACCACATCGATGTCTCCGTGCCCGCGTAGAGCGTTGTTTCGTGCAGGGAGAAGCCCACGCGCTCCTTGGCGAGCACGATCCGCTTGCTTTCCCAGGTGCCCGAAGCCGCCTTGACGTGGCGGTCGGTGTCTTCGATGTCCTTGAAGGAACGAACGATCACGGTCTGATGGTGCCTTTCTCTCTGTGTACCCCATAGGGGTCTGTCATTACGGACGCGGCCCGCCCCGGCAGCAACCGGAGCGGGCCGAGTTCGTGGGGCGGTCACCTGGCGCGCGGTGGCGACCGCGCGGTGACCCGCCAGCCGCTCAGGCGGTCTCGCGCACCGCCCTGGCGAGGATGCGGAGGCCCTCGTCGAGCTCCTCCGGGCTGATGGTCAGCGAGGGCAGCAGCTTGACGACCTCGCTCTGGGGGCCGGAGGTCTCGATCAGCATGCCCAGCTCGAAGCAGCGCTTGGCGACGGCGTTGGCACGGTCCTTGTTGTGGAACTCCAGGCCCCACACCAGGCCGCGGCCACGGAAGTCGGCCACGTCGGAGGTGTGCTCCTCGGCGATGGCGCGCAGCGCGGACTCGACCTGCTCGCCGCGCGAGAGCGTCTGCTTCTCCATCTGGCCGTCGGCCCAGTAGGTCTGCAGCGTCGCGGTCGCCGTCACGAAGGCCGGGTTGTTGCCGCGGAAGGTGCCGTTGTGCTCGCCCGGCTCCCAGATGTCCAGCTCCGGCTTGAACAGGGTGAGCGCGAGCGGCATGCCGTAGCCGCTGATGGACTTGGACAGCGTGATGATGTCCGGCTGGATGCCCGCCTCCTCGAAGGAGAAGAAGGGGCCCGTACGGCCGCAGCCCATCTGGATGTCGTCGACGATCAGCAGCATGTCGTGCCGCTGGCACAGGTCGGCGAGCGCGCGCAGCCAGGAGGCGCGGGCGACGTTGATGCCGCCCTCGCCCTGCACGGTCTCCACGATCACGGCCGCGGGCTTGTTGAGGCCCGAGCCCTGGTCCTCCAGCAGGCGCTCGAACCAGATGAAGTCCGGGGTGGCGCCGTCGAGATAGTCGTCGAACGGCATCGGCGTGCCGTGCACCAGCGGGATGCCGGCTCCGGCGCGCTTGAAGGCGTTGCCGGTGACGGCGAGCGAGCCCAGCGACATGCCGTGGAAGGCGTTGGTGAACGAGACGATCGACTCGCGGCCCTTGACCTTACGGGCCAGCTTCAGCGCGGCCTCCACGGCGTTGGTCCCGGTCGGGCCGGGGAACATCACCTTGTGGTTCATGCCGCGCGGGCTGAGGACCGTCTCGGAGAACGTCTCCAGGAAGGCACGCTTGGCGCTGGTGGACATGTCCAGCCCGTGCACGACGCCGTCCCGCTCCAGGTAGTCGAGCAGAGCGCGTTTGAGGACGGGGTTGTTGTGGCCGTAGTTGAGCGTGCCGGCTCCGGCGAAGAAGTCGAGGTAGGTGTGGCCGTCCTCGTCGTACATGTGCGCGCCCTGGGCCCGGTCGAAGATCGTCGGCCAGCCACGGCAGTAGCTGCGCACCTCCGACTCCACGGTCTCGAAGACACTGAGGTCCGGCTGGGTGATGGTCACAGCTTGCTCCTGGGAGTGAGTCGCGTGAAGGATCACGCGGGGTAGGCGAGAAGTCTGTTGAGGTGCGGGCACGGCGCCGATGGCGTGCCCCTGGGGGTGATGGCCGTGTACGTCAGCGCCGCGGTGCGGAGCCGGGAAACACGACCGGGCCTATCCGGTACAGCACCTCGGGCTCGTGCCCGTCCTCGGGGAAGAGCCCGGCGTCGAACAGCACGTCCTTGACGACGGCGGCCGAGTGCCGCTGAACGTAGGAGGCGAACAGGCGGTTCGAGGGTGTGTTGTCCGGAGTGACCGTGGTCTCGATGCTGTCGATGCCGGAGTCCTCGGCGACACGGAGCGTCAGCCCGTCGAGCATCGCCGCCGCCAGGCCGCGACCGCGCGCGGCTTCGTCGACGGCCACCTGCCAGACGACGAGGGTGCGGGGCTGCTCGGGGCGGACATAGCCGGTGATGAAACCGACGGGCTCGCCGCCGTCGCCACGGGCGACGACCGAGGTGGCCGCGAAGTCGCGGCACCACAGCAGGTAGCCGTAGGAGGAGTTGAGGTCGAGCGTCCCGGAGTCGCGGGCGATGCGCCAGATCGCGGCTCCGTCCTCCACGCGAGGAGTGTCGAGCTTCAGTCCCTCCGGCATTTCCAGGAAATCGCTATGGGCACGTGCATGGTCTGCTTGTGCGGCGGTCATGCGGATTCAATTTACCCAGCAGAATCCGAAACCGCACGGGGGTGTGGGGTTACATGAGGGAGGTGTGTTGTGTTACCGCGCGGGGGCGCGCAGGCGCGCATCGCCTCGCAATTTGGCCCTGGAGTATCCGCTTTTTTCCGGGCATTAAGGGCTGGCTGTGGAGTACATCACAGTGACGTAACGGTCCCGAGATGTGCCCGAATTACGGTGGTTGGGGCTAGCGAAATCTTTGCGTTTGAGGTGACGGAAAGCGGGCAGAAGAATACGGGAACCTGTGCTCGAAAACCTGCCTGAATTGCAGCCTAATCCACGACACTACGCTGCGTTCACCGTTTCGTGTTTTCGCGTGTTCATGCTTATCCCGGGTTCACGTTCTCGCGGTCTTCCGTTCATTGCCCCGGACCTTCCGTGAACCGGTACATGTTCGTGTTCCGTATGCGTTTCCGTACTCTGCGCGAACCCGAGCGATCCTCCTTTGCCGCCCTCCTGCCCCCTCCTGCCGGCGGGCCCCGCCGGGCGCTCTGGACGGCACGCGGAGGGCGGCTCGTACAGTGCGGTTCATGAGTGAGCGCGCGGATCTGCACATCAAGGGGCGGGTGCTGGTGGGGCCCGAGGACATCAGGGACGAACTGTGGGTCGTGGACGGGCGGATCACCTATGAACGCCCCGGTGGGCAGGGGGATCCGCCGACCCTGGAGGGCTGGGTCCTGCCCGGCCTCGTGGACGCGCACTGCCACGTCGGGCTCGACGCGCACGGCCCTGTCGACGACTCCACCAGCGAGAAGCAGGCGCTCACCGACCGGGAGGCGGGCGCGCTCCTGCTCCGCGACGCGGGCTCGCCCTCCGACACCCGCTGGATCGACGAGCGCGAGGACCTGCCCCGCATCATCCGTGCGGGCCGGCACATCGCCCGTACGCGCCGTTACATCCGCAACTACGCGCACGAGATCGAACCCGGCGACCTCGCCGCCTACGTACGCGCTGAGGCCCGGCGCGGGGACGGCTGGGTCAAGCTCGTCGGGGACTGGATCGACAGGGAAGAGGGCGACCTGACGGCCTGCTGGCCGCGCTGGGCGATCGAGGAAGCCATTGCGGCGGCACACGAGGAGGGCGCCCGTGTCACCGCGCACTGCTTCGCCGAGGACTCCCTGTACGACCTGGTCGAGGCGGGCATCGACTGCATCGAGCACGCCACGGGCCTGACCGAGGACACCATCCCGCTCTTCGCCGAACGCGGTGTCGCCATCGTCCCCACGCTCGTCAACATCGCCACCTTCCCCGCGCTCGCCGACGGCGGAGAGGCCAAGTTCCCCCGCTGGTCGGCGCACATGCGCTCCCTGCACGCACGGCGGTACGACACGGTGCGCGCCGCATGGGACGCCGGCATCCCCGTCTTCACCGGCACCGACGCGGGCGGTTCGCTCGCGCACGGCCTCGTGGGCCAGGAGGTCGGCGAGCTGGTCAAGGCCGGCATACCGGTACTGGACGCGCTCTCCGCCGGCACCTGGGCGGCCCGCGACTGGCTGGGACGCGCGGGGCTGGCCGAGGGCGCCCCGGCCGACCTCGTCGTCTACGCGGCCGACCCGCGCGCGGACGTCCGCGTCCTCACGGCTCCGCGCCACGTGGTGCTGCGGGGGCGCGTGATGCGGTAGGCAGCGGGTGTCGAGTCGGCGTAGAGCGGACGTAGAGCGGGCCTCTTCCGGACGCCGGGCGGCGCATTCTCGCGGAGGATGTCGAGAAACGGCCTCCGGCTCCGACGTCTCGGGCAGGAGGCGCCCAGCCCGGGTGCCACCCGGCACACGACCGAGGAGATCCCCGTGAAGTACATGTTGATGATCATGGGCGACCAGGCCACCTACGACGCCATGAGCGGCAAGTCGGCGGATTCACCCTGGACCGAGGAGCTGATGCGGGGGATGTTCGCGCACATGGGCGCCCTCAACAGCGAACTGGCCGAGAAGGGCGAACTGGTCGACGCACAGGGCCTCACGGCGCCCTCCGAGGCCAAGTTCGTCACCGCGGAGGACGGCAAGCCCCTCGTCTCGGACGGCCTCTACGGAGAGTCCACGGAGGTGCTGGCCGGGTACTGGGTCGTCGACGTCGCCGACGAGGCCCGCGCCATCGAGATCGCAGCCCGTGTCCACTCCTGCCCCGTACCTGAGGGCTTCGTCGACCCGCCCGTCGTCGTGCGGCCCATCCCGGACGGCGGCGCCGAGATGTGAGCGCGCACCGGTAACGGGCGGAGAGACCACCGAGTACCTGCTGCGCCGCCTGGCGCCGCAGGCCCCCGGCGCGCTCACGCTCGTCCGCGGATGCGGGCACCTCGACGCCGCCCGGCGGGAGCCGCGCGCCCGCCGAGGACGACACCCTCACCCTGAACCTGCCCGAACGCCGCTACCTGCCGGCACGCGCGGACCGGCCGGGCTGACACGGGCCCACCGCGTACCGCAGCCTGGACCCATGAGCCCCAGCCAGCACACGGACGAGCCCGTCCGCTCAGCGCGCACGGTACTCGCGCGGGTGGCGCGCGACTTCAGCGAGTTCCCCTGTCCCGTACCCGAGGGGGAAGGGCCGTACGGAGGACCGCTCGGCTGGGAGGGCTACGACGAGGCCAGGACGCGGGCACAGGTACGTACGGGCGAGAGCGAGTCCGTCGTGTGGGGCACGGGCTGGGTCGGCGCGTCCGAAGTGGTGCTGCTCGCCTTCGAGTTCGGCTACCTCGGCGGCTCGCTCGGCGAACGTACGGGCGACCGCATCGAGGCGGCGTACACCAGGGCGCGCGAGCTGAGGTTGCCCGTCGTCTCGCTCGTCGCCACCGGCGGCAGCAGGATGCAGGAGGGCATGCGGGCGCTCACCCAGCTCCAGCGCGTCACCCGGCAGACCGCGCTGACCCGGCGTGCGGGACTGCCCCAGCTCGCCGTCGTCCGCGATCCGACGACGGGCGGCGGCTGGGCCACCCTCGCGGCCGGCGCCGATGTCGTGCTCGGACTGCCCGGCGCGCAGGCCGGGTTCGCGGGATCCCGCGTACGGCCGTCCGACGCCGGCCTCGACCCCGACGCCTACACGGCGGAGGGCCAGCACGCCGCGGGCCACATCGACCAGATCGTGCCGGAGCACGCGCTCGGCTCCACCCTGGCGCACTGGCTCGGGCTGCTCGTCGGCGGTGGCCCGGCGCCCGAGCCCGCGCCCGTCCCCTACGCGCTGCACGTCGCGGGCAGCGCGCACGGGACCCGGCCGCCGGAAACCGGTACGGAGGCGGTACGGCGTGCCCGCTCGGACCGCAGGCCAGGCGCCGCCGCCTACCTGGACGCCTACTTCGAGCTGCGCGAACAGATCAGGGGCGACCGCTGCGGCGGTGTGGACGCGGGCGTCCAGTGCGGCTTCGGGTTGCGTGACGGGCGCACGATCGCCTACGCAGCGCAGTGCGGCACCCCGACCCTGCCCGCCGGCTACCGCACGGCCGCGCGGCTCGTCCGCCTGGCCGGGCGCCTCGGCATCCCGGTCCTCACGCTCATCGACACCCCCGGAGCAGCCAACGGGCCCGAGGCCGAGCGCGCGGGCGCGGGGCCCGCCATCGCTGACGCCTTCACCGCTCTCGCCGAGGCGCCCGTTCCCGTCACCTCGCTGCTCATCGGAGAGGGCGGCTCGGGCGGTGCCCTCGCGCTCGCCGCCCCCGGCAGGCTGTGGGTCACACCCGACAGCTACTTCTCCGTCATCGCGCCCGAGGCCGCAGCCGCCATCCTCAAGCGGGCGGCCGACCGTGTCCCTGAGACGGCGGAGGAGCTGCGGCTGCGCCCCCAGGACGCGGTCGAACTGGGCGTCGCACGCGGAATGGCGCCCGCGGAGGGCGACGTGGGCGGTGCCGGTGACCCCGGCACCGCCGAGGGCGGGACGGGCGGCACGGAGCGGCAGGTGGGGGGTGCGTGAGGGGAATAGGCCGCGTGTACGGGCCGTTGCTCCCGGTATGCGCGTAGAGATCTGGTCCGACATCGCCTGCCCGTGGTGCTACATCGGCAAGGCACGCTTCGAGAAGGGCCTCGCGTCCTTCGCACACCGCGACGAGGTGGAGGTGGTGCACCGTTCCTTCGAGCTGGACCCGTCGGCGGGAGAGCCCAGCGGCAAGCCCGTCGTCCAGCTCCTCGCGGACAAGTACGGCCTCGCGCCCGAGCAGGCCGAGGCAGCTGAGGCACGCGTCGCGGACGCCGCCAGGAGCGAGGGCCTGGGGTACGAGTCCGGCCGCCTGATGAACGGCTCCACCTTCGACCTGCACCGGCTGCTGCACCACGCCAAGAAGCGCGGCCCCGAGGCGCACGCCGCGCTGCTGGACGCCTTCTACCGCGCCAACTTCGCCGAGCTGCTACCCCTCGGCGACCCCGAGACCGTGGTGACCGTCGCCAGGCTGGCGGGGCTGGACGAGGCCGAGACCAGCGCCGTCCTCGCCGACAAGGACGCCTACGCCGACGACGTACGGGCCGACGAGCGCGAGGCGGCCGAACTCGGCGCCACGGGCGTGCCGTTCTTCGTCATAGACCGCCGCTTCGGCGTCTCGGGAGGCCAGCCGGCCGAGGTCTTCACCCAGGCACTGGAGCAGGCGCACACGGCGAGTGGCGGCCTCGTCCAGGTCGCGGGGCAGGACGCCGATGCGCCCGTCTGCGAGGACGGGACCTGCGACGTGCCGGCGGAGCGCCCCTGAGAAACTGGGGGACGTGCCCCCGGCGAGCTGAGAGGAAACGCGTCATGACGGAACGCAAGCCCCCCGGCGTCAGCTTCGAGACATGGGCGGACCGGCAGATCCGCGAGGCCGAGGAACGCGGCGACTTCGCGAACCTCCCCGGCGCGGGGAAACCGCTCCCCGCGCTCGACAAGCCCTACACCGAGCAGTGGTGGATCGAGCGCAAGATGCGCGACGAGAACCTCACCTACCTGCCGCCTTCGCTCGCCCTGCGCAAGGAGGCCGAGGAGGCCAGGGAGGAGGCGGCGGCGGCCAGGTCGGAGCGGCAGGTACGGGAGATCCTCGGCGAGATCAACAGGAAGATCGCCGAGGCGATCCGGCACCCTCCGGAAGGGCCGCCGCACCGCCTCGTACCGTTCGACATCGAGACCGCCGTCAACGAGTGGCGGGCAGCGCGCAAGTGAGCCGCCGCCGGCCGCACCCTGTGCGGCCGGCCGCCTCAGGCCCGCCCCGGCGCCCCGCGCCCTGCCTCACACCTGCCAGGCACCCTGCCTCACGCCCGCCGGGCGCCCCGCGCCTCACAACTGCCAGGCGCCCGGCGCCGCGCTCCGGTTCAGACCTCGCCGTGTGCCATGCCGATGAGCCGTTCCAGCACCTTGCCCCGGCTGACGCGCAGTGCGTCGTGTTCCCACTCGTTGGTCACCCACGTCCGGACGTGCGGCACGGCGTCGGCCGTGGCCAGCGAGTGGTCGCGGTCGACGTACATGTCGCCGTGGTAGACCGCCGCGTACACCGGTACCTCGTTCGCGGCGAGCCGTGCCGTGTCGTACAGGTCGGGCCAGTCGCCGCGGTCGGCCAGCAGGTGTGCCGCCTCGCTCAGCGGCGCCAGCGCGGGGTCCTGCTCGAACATCCACGGGTAGATCATCTCGCCCGTGAAGTGCACGGGTTCGCCCTTCTCCAGCGCGCCCGCCGCGTCGAACCCGGGGAATTCGCCGCGTACCCGCTGCGCCGCCCACCTGGTGCCCCCGGGGTCGACCGAGCGCTGCGCGTAGATCGGCTCGTGCAGCGCGGCGAACAGCGGTGCCCCGCCGGCCGAGACCAGGGAGCGCGTGGTCTCCAGGAACACGTCGGACAGCTCGGGGCCCGAGACACCCCGGATCCACGCGTTCTCCAGCAGGTAGTGCAGCGTGTCCGAACCGCTGCCCTGGCCCAGCAGCATGCCCACGTACTGGAAGCGCTCCACGCTCAACGGGCTGCCGTCAGGCAGCCGCACATCGTGCTCCACCAGATGCGCTGCGATGTCGCGTACGGCATCGACGTCCTGCGGGTAACGGGCGTAGTGCGCACGGTTCTTGGCCGCGACCCGGGGATAGGCGGCGCGGTAGACGTCCTCCACGCTCGTCCGCAGCCCCGGCAGCCCGCCCGTCACGAACGACTCCCGGATGCTCTCCGGCGCGTACGACAGATAGGCGAGCGTGCAGAAACCGCCGTAGCTCTGGCCCAGCGTCGACCAGCGTGTGCCCTCACCGAGCAGCCGCCTGCGGACGAGTTCGGCGTCCCGCACGATCGCGTCGGACCGGAAGTGCGCGAGGTACTGCGCCTGGTGCTGCGCCGAACCGCGCAGCGCGAGCGACTGCCGGTTGACGGGCGTCGACCTGCCGGTGCCGCGCTGGTCCAGCAGCAGCACGCGGTAGTGCTGAAGCGCGGCACCGAGCCACGCGTCCTGCCCGAGCGGCCGGGGCGAGGGGTTGCCGGGACCGCCCTGGAGGAACAGCAGCCAGGGCAGCTCCTCGTGCTCACGCCCGGCCGCCACCACCTCGCGCGCGTACACCTCGATCTGCTCGCCTTCGGGCAGCTCGTGGTCCAGCGGTACGGGAAAGACGTGGTCGGTCAGTACGGTGCCGGGGTGCCGCAGGGTGACGGACACGGAAACCTCCTCGGGTGGCGGGCGGGACACGTCAGGACAGGAACGGACGGGTTCTGACGGGGTCGGCTGTGTGTTTGGGCGGAAACGGAACGGGTTCTGACGGGGTCGGCTGTGTGATGGGGCGGAGGAGAACGGGTTCTGACGGGGTGCGCAGGCCGGACGGGCCGGGTCTGCCGGAACCCATCCGATCATGCGTCCGTGCGGCACGAACCGCCACGCCCCCCGCCGCCCCCGGCCGGCGCGCGTGATGTCTACGAGCCGTCAGCCGCAGCCGTCAGCCTCCGTGTCGAGCGTCAGCCGTCAGCCTCAGCCTCCGTGTCGAGCGTCAGCCGTCGGGTATCAGCCGCCGGGCGCCGGGCGTCAGGTCGGGTGCGAGAGCGCCGTGTCCAGTGCCGTGAGGAAGCGGTCCGTTGTCGCGCGGTCCCGCACGGCCATACGGAACCAGTCCTCGCCCAGCCCGGGGAAGGTGTCCCCGCGCCGCACGGCGAAGCCGAGGCCGCGCAGCCTCTCGCGCACGGCACGCGCCTCCGGGTGCCGTACGAGCAGGAACGGCGCCTCGGGGTACGGCGTCGCCGTACGCAAGCCTTCGTGCCCGTGCCCGAACTCCGCCAGCCTGCCGCTCAGATACGCCCTGTCGGCCGCGAACTCCCGTGCGGCGGCCTCCGCTTCAGCGAGCGCGCCCGGCGTGCTGCACGCCTCGGCGGCCGTCAGTGCCGGGGCCGACACCGGCCACAGCGGCTGGTGCCGTGCCAGTGCCCGCACGGTACCGGGGTCGGCCAGCACGTAGCCGATCCGCAGTCCCGCGAGGCCCCACGTCTTCGTCAGGCTGCGCAGTACCACCGTCCGCCCCGGCAGCAGCCCCAGGGAGGGCACCAGGGACTCGCGTTCGCCCGGAACGGCGTCGATGAACGCCTCGTCCACCACCAGCGTGCGCCCCTCCCGCGCGAGCCCGGCCAGTGCGGCGGCCGGGTGCAGCACGGACGTGGGGTTGGTCGGGTTGCCGACCACGACCAGATCGGCGGCCTCGGGCACGGCGCCCGGCGTCAGCGCGAAGTCCTCGTCCGCGCGCAGCAGCACCCGTTCCACCGCGTGCCCCGCGTCCAGCAACGCCGCCTCCGGCTCCGTGAACTGCGGGTGCACCACCGCCGCACAGCGTGCCTCGATACCGCGTGCGACCAGCACGAACGCCTCGGCGGCACCCGCCGTCAGCAGTACCGAATCCACCGGTACCCCGTGCCGCGCCGCGACGGCACGCCGCGCTGCCCCGGCGTCGGGGTAGGCGGCCAGCCCTTCCAGCGACTCCGCCAGCCGCGACCTGAGCCACGCCGGGGGAGTGCCCGTACGGACGTTCACCGCGAGGTCCGTCAACCCCGCGCCCGCGCCCCGCACTTCGGCGTCGCCGTGATGCCGCAGATCGGGCTCCCGCCCGGCCTGTTCCGCACGCCGCCCGTCCGGGCCCGCGTGCTGCGCGTCCCGTATCCCGTACCGCTCGTACGGGCCCGCGTGCTGCGCGCGCCGTGCCCCGTCCCGCCGGTCCTGTCCGTTCCGCCCCGCGCCCGGGGTGCCCAGCGCCACGGCGGCCGTTGCCCGCGCGGGTGCCCCGTCGGCAGGCGCTGACCGGGTCTTCGGCACCAGCAGCGTGCCCCCGCTCGCCAGCAGCGCCGCCGCCTCGGCGACGGAGGGCGTGCCCATGGCGGCGCGCGAGAAGTCCGAGGGATGCGGCACCCGTATCCGGGCCAGCTCCGCGGACCCGTACGCGCGCAGCGGTACCCCGAGCTTCTCCGCGACGGCCACCAGCGCGGGCTCACCGGCACGCGCCTCCACCGTCGCCAGCGCGGCCACCCGGGCCTCGGCCGACGGGCCCACCGCTTCGAGCACCGCGCGCACCAGGTCCAGCACCTCGTCCGCTCCCACGCCCTCGCAGGCGCCCACGCCCACGGTCAGCGGCTGCTCAGCGCTCATGAGGCGCGCTCCCACCCGGCGCACCGTTCGGCGAACCGCGGCGCCATGCCGGGCGCGGCGGCCCAGTGCACATGCAGGTACGAGGCGTGCACGTCACCCTGCACGAACCCCTCCAGACGCCGTTCGGGGCTTACCAGCCCCCACGCGGGTGCGGGGCCGGCGCCCGGCTCCAGCGACGTGCGGTGGAACTCGTGCCCCCGTACCCGCGTGCCCGCCACGGCCAGCGCGCTGTCGCCCACGGCGACGGCCTCCCGGTACCCGAGGGTCAGCCGCTCGCCCATCAGCGCCGAAGCGTCCAGCACCCCGCACATCGGCCTGCCGTCCAACTCCCTTGCCAGGTACAGCAGTCCGGCACACTCCGCCGCCACCGGGCCGCCGAACCCGGCGATCTCCTTGCGCAACGGCTCGTTCTCCGCCAGCTCCGGCGCGTACACCTCGGGGAAGCCGCCGCCGATGACGAGGCCCGCCGTGTTCTCCGGCAGCGCCTCGTCCCTGAGGGGGTCGAACACGGCTACCTCGGCACCGGCGGCGCGCAGCAGTTCCGCGTGCTCCGCGTACGAGAACGTGAAGGCCGCGCCTCCCGCGACAGCGATGCGCGGTGCGCCGGTTCGCGCGGTGCCGCCCTTCGCACCCGGCCGGAGACCGGGGCCGCCAGGGCCGGAGCCGCCAGGACTGCGGCCGGAGCCGCCAGGACCGGAGCCGGAGCCGGAGGATGGAAGGTACGGGGCGGCGGCGCCCACCTCCGTCAGCGGGTCCCAGGCGGGGTCGGCAAGGGGTGGCGCGCTCCTGGCGACGGCCAGCAACGCGTCGAGGTCACAGCCCGCGCGCACCTGCTCGGCGAGCGCGCGCACCGAGGCGACGGCCTCGTCCGTGCGTTCGGCGACGGGAATCAGCCCGAGATGGCGCGAGGGCGTCCGCACGACCCGCGTCCTGTGCAGCACGCCGAGCACCGGTACGCCCGACGCGTCCAGCGCATCGCGCAACAGCTCCTCGTGGCGCGCGGAACCCACCTTGTTGAGCACCACGCCGGCGACCCGTACCTCGGGGTCCCACGAGGCGAACCCGTGCACGAGCGCGGCGACGGACCTGGACTGCGACGAGGCGTCGACCACGAGGACGACAGGGGCGCGCAGCAGCTTCGCGACATGCGCCGTCGACGCCAGTTCGCCCTGCCCCGCTGCCCCGTCGTAGAGCCCCATCACGCCTTCCACGACGGCGAGTCCGGCACCGGCGGCGCCGTGCGCGAACAGCGGTGCGATCCGCTCGGGGCCGCACAGGTACGCGTCGAGGTTCCGCCCCGGCCGTCCGGTGGCGAGGGCGTGGTAGCCGGGGTCGATGTAGTCGGGGCCGACCTTGTGCGGCGAGACGGCGAGGCCGCGCGCGGCGAAGGCGGCCATCAGCCCGGTGGCGACCGTCGTCTTGCCGCTGCCGGAGGAGGGCGCCGCGACGACGAGGCGCGGCACGGACGTGCTCATGCGCCGCTCACCACTCGATGCCCCGCTGGCCCTTCTGGCCCGCGTCCATGGGGTGCTTGACCTTGGACATGTCGGTGACCAGATCGGCGGCCTCGACGAGCTGCGCGGGCGCGTTCCGCCCGGTGATGACGACGTGCTGGTTGCCCGGCCGCTCCCGCAGCACGGAGACGACCTCGTCCGGGTCGACCCAGCCCCAGTGCATCGGATACGCGAACTCGTCCAGCACGAGCAGCCTGTACGTCTCGGCCGCCAGGTCCCGCTTGACCTGCTCCCAGCCCTCGCGGGCCGCCTCCTCGCTGCTCTGCTCGCCGTCCTGGACGTTCCGCTTGATCCAGGACCAGCCCTCGCCCATCTTGTGCCAGGCGACGGTGCCGCCCTCGCCGGAGTCGCCGAGCACCCGCAGCGCCCGCTCCTCGCCGACCTTCCACTTGGCGGACTTCACGAACTGGAACACCCCGATCGGCCAGCCCTGGTTCCAGGCGCGCAGCGCCAGCCCGAAGGCCGCGGTCGACTTGCCCTTGCCGATGCCGGTGTGCACGGCCACCAGCGGCCTGTTGCGGCGCTGCCGTGTCGTGAGTCCGTCGGTGGGAACGACGCTCGGCTGTCCCTGTGGCATCAGGCGGCCTTTCGTGAGTGCGTGGCGCTGCGGACTAGATCGGTGACGGCGTCGGCACGCAGCTCGTCCAGCGTGACCGCCGTGCCGCCCAGTTCGGCGGCGAGCCGCCCCGCGAGGCCGAGCCGTACGGGCCCCGTCTCGCAGTCGACGACGACGGAGGCGGTGCCGTCGCCCGCCAGCAACCGCGCGGCGTGGTGCGCGCGTACGACCGGCTCGGGGCCCCCGGTGGCGCGGCCGTCGGTGACGGTGACGAGCAGCGGGCGGCGCGCGGGGTCGCGCAACCGCTCGATGCGCAGCACCTCGCGCGCCTGCACCAGCCCGGCGGCCAGCGGGGTGCGGCCCCCCGTCGGCAGCGACTCCAGGCGGGTGGCGGCGGTGTCGACCGAGGAGGTGGGCGGCAGCGCCACCTGCGCCTCGCCCTGCCTGAAGGTGACCATGCCGACCTTGTCCCGCCGCTGGTAGGCGTCCAGCAGCAGGGAGAGCACGGCGCCCTTGACGGCGCTCATCCGCTGCCGTGCCGCCATCGAACCCGACGCGTCGACGGCGAAGAGTACGAGGTTGCCCTCGCGGCCCTCCCGCACGGCCTCCCGCAGATCGTCCCTGCGCACGAGCAGCCCGGCGCCCCGCCGCCCGCGCGCGTGCTGGTGCGGCGCCGCGGCCTGCATGGTCGCTGACAGGTGCAGCTTGCCGAGCGAGCCCTGTGGCCGCCGGGCTGCCGTCGTACGGCCGTGTGCCGTGCGCGCCCGCGAGCGGCGCCCCTCAGCGCCGCCCTCGCCGAGCCCGGGAACGGTGAGGGTGCGTGTCTTGAACGGCTCGGCAGCCGACGCCGCGCCTTTCTCCCGCGCCTGCGCTCCGGGCCGGGGCTCACCGGGCTCGCCCGAGGCGTCCGTTTCCCCGGGCGCCTGGCCCGCCGGGCCCTCCTCGGGCTGTGACTGCTCGGGCCGCGGCTGCTGCTCCGGCTGGGACTGCTCGGGCACGGAAGGCTGTTCGGGCTGCGGTTGCTCTCCGGCGCCGCCGTCGTCGCCGCGCTGCGGGGGAGGGGTCCCGCCGCCGGGGCCCTCGGGCGGGTCGGGGTCCGGGTCGTCGTCCTCAGCGGACCCGGTGGTCTCCCCGCTGTTCTCCTCCAGCGTCTCGTCCAGCTTGTCCTCGTCCAGCCCCGGCGAGTCGAACGGGTTGCGCCTGCGCCGGTGCGGAAGGGCCAGCAGGGCGGCCTGCCGTACGTCCTCGGGCAGCACATCGGTGCGCCCGGCCCAGGCGGCCAGCGCCGTCGCCGTACGCGCCATCACGATGTCGGCCCGCATGCCGTCGACCTCGAACGCCGCGCAGGTCGCGGCGATCTGACGGAGCGCCGTTTCCCCCAGCACCACCTCGGGCAGCAGCGCCCGCGCCGTGGCGATACGGTCCCGCAGCGCGCCCTCGTCCTCGGCCCAGCGCCCCGCGAAGCCCTCCGGGTCGTCGTCGTACGCCAGGCGCCGCCTGACGACCTCCACGCGCTCGTCCGTCTCGCGGGAGGCGGACACCTCGACGGTCAGCCCGAAGCGGTCGAGCAACTGCGGGCGCAGCTCGCCCTCTTCGGGGTTCATCGTCCCGACCAGCAGGAAGCGTGCCGCGTGCCGCACGGAGACGCCTTCGCGCTCCACGTAGCTGGCGCCCATGGCGGCGGCGTCGAGCATGAAGTCGACGAGGTGGTCGTTGAGGAGGTTGACCTCGTCGACGTAGAGCACACCACGGTGCGCGTCGGCCAGCAGCCCCGGCTCGAACGCCTTCACGCCCTCGGACAGGGCGCGTTCGATGTCGAGCGCGCCGACGAGCCGGTCCTCGGAGGCGCCCACCGGCAGCTCGACCATCCGCGCAGCGCGTGCCTCACCGGAGGCGCCGGGCTCGTGCGGCCCGTCCGGGCACCCGGGATCGGGCGCGGCCGGATCGCACGAGAAGCGGCAGCCCGGCACGACCCGCACCTGCGGCATGAGCGCGGCCACGGCTCTGACAGCCGTGCTCTTCGCCGTCCCCTTCTCGCCGCGCACGAGGACGCCGCCGATGGCCGGGTTCACCGCGTTGAGCAGCAACCCGAGCTGGAGGTCCTGCATGCCCACGATGGCGGTGAAGGGATAGGGAGTGCTCACGCGTCGTCCTTTCGTGCGGTGCTGGCGGTGCGTGCGGCGCATGCAACGTGTGGGGTCTGTGCGGTGCGTGTGCCGGGTGCGGTGTGTGGGGTGTCCGTGGTGCATGCACCGTGTGCGGTGCGTGCGGTGTCCGTCGTGCGGGCGGTTCCCGCACCGCGGCTGTGCGGGGTCATGGCGCCCCCGGCCCGACGAAGGGCAGCCCCACGGGAGCGCCCTTCTCGATGAGCCGCAACAGGGCCGCGGTGTCGGCGTGCTCCCCGATCAGGTCCCCCAGGAGGTCCAGCTGCTCCTCGCGCAGCGCGGCGAAGCACGTGTCGGGCGCCGGTACGAAGTCGCGGCCCGCCTCCGCCGCCACCTGCCGCAGGAAGGCCCGCCTGAACCCGTCGGACTCCAGGGAGCCGTGCCAGTGCGTGCCCCGTACGGTGCCGACCCGGCAGCCGTCGAGCGGCCTGCCGTCGGTGCCGGTCAGGAACGGTTCGCCGCCCTCGACACCGGCGACCCCGTGGTGGATCTCGTAGCCCTCCACGGTCTCGCCCAGCGCGACGCCCTCCGGACGGGCGAGCGTCTTGTCCGGCGCGAACCTGACCCGTACGGGCAGCAGCCCGAGCCCTTCCACGGTGCCGGCGCGCGACTCCACCTCGTCCTCGATGCGCTCGCCGAGCAGCTGGTAGCCCCCGCAGATCCCCAGCACCGGCCTGCCCTCGGCGGCACGGCGTACCAGCGCTTCGGCCAGGCCGCGTGCGCGCAGCCACTCCAGCGCCTTGACCGTGCCGCGCGTACCGGGCACCACCACGAGGTCGGCGTCGGCAAGTTCCTCGGGCCTGTCGCTGAACCGCACGACGACGCCCGGCTCTGCCGCGAGCGCGTCCACGTCGGTGAAGTTCGACATCAGCGGCACGGGAAGCACCGCGATCCGCAGCACGTCGGCGCCCAGCGGAGGAGCGAGGGACGACTCGCGCACGGCGCCGCGCAGCGACAGCCGGAGCCCGTCCTCCTCGTCGATGCCCAGCCCGTGCCGGAACGGCAGTACGCCCAGCGTCGGACGGCCCGTCAGCCCGCGCAGCATCTCAAGTCCTGGCTCCAGGAGCGAGACATCGCCCCGGAACTTGTTGATCAGATAGCCCGCCAGCAGCTCCTGGTCCTCGGGTGCCAGCAGCGCCGTCGTACCGAACAGCGAGGCGAACACACCGCCCCTGTCGATGTCGCCGACGACCACGACGGGCAGCCTGCAGGCGCGCGCCAGGCCCATGTTGACGATGTCGCTGCGGCGCAGGTTGATCTCGGCCGGACTGCCCGCGCCCTCGCAGATCACCGCGTCGTGCGTACGCCGCAGCTCCTCCAGGCAGCCCACCACGGTCTCCAGCAGGTCCTCGCGGCGGCCGAGCCGGCCGTCGCCCGTGCCGGAACCGAAGTAGCCGCGCGCCGACATCTCCCCGACGGCCTTGCCCATCAGTACGACCTGGCTCGTCCTGTCGCCCCCCGGCTTCAGCAGTACCGGGTTCATCAGCGCGCTCGGTTCGACCCCTGCCGCCGCTGCCTGCATGGCCTGCGCGCGGCCGATCTCGGCGCCGTCCCGTGTGACGAACGAGTTGAGGGACATGTTCTGCGCCTTGAACGGCGCGACGGAGAGGCCCTGGCGGGACAGCCACCGGCAGATGCCGGCCGTCACCACACTCTTGCCCGCGTCCGACGTGGTCCCGGCGACCAGCAACCCGCCGCCCGTACGCGCGTTCACCGCGCCCCCCTCTCCGATACGGCGCTCTCCGACCCGGCGGCCCTCTCCGCCACGGCCCGTACCGCGGCGCCCGCGAGTGCCGTGGTGGCGAGCGCCAGCAGGCCGACACGACGCGAGAGCCGCACCGCGCGGTCGATGTCCATTGCACGGACCTCGCGCCCCGCCCCGTTCAGCACCGGCCGGTGTTCCGTGCGGCCTCCGTACGAGAGCGTCCCGCCCAGCCGCACCCCGAGCGCCCCGGCGAACGACGCTTCCACGGGGCCCGCGTTGGGGCTCGGATGCCGGTGCGCGTCGGCCCGCCACGCCCGTACGGCGTCCCGCCGGCCGGGTCCCGCGACGGCGGCGAGCACGGCCGTCAGCCGCGCCCCTGGCCGGCCCGCCACATCGTCCAGCCGCGCGGCTGCCCAGCCGAACCTGAGGTGACGCGGCGACCTGTGACCCACCATCGCGTCCAGCGTGTTCACCGCGCGGAACGCCAGCAGCCCCGGGACCCCCGCGAGCGCGCCCCACACGAGGGCGCCCACGACGGCGTCCGAGGTGTTCTCAGCGACCGACTCGACCACGGCACGCGCGAGCGCGCCCTCGTCCAGCGCCTGCGGGTCACGCCCGCACAGCCCCGGCAGCCGCTCCCGCGCCACCTCCAGGTCACCCGCGTCCAGCGCCGCTCCGACAGCGCGCGCCTCGCGCGCCAGCCCGGTACCGCCCAGCACGGTCCACACCGCGGAAGCCGTCAGGGCCACCGAGGCCACCGAAGTGCCCGTACGCGCCGCGCCCTTGGCGCAACCGGCCCCGACAGCGGCTGCGGCGCCCACACACAGCGCCGCGTACACCACGCCGACACCCCGGTGGTCGCGCCACATCAGGCGCTCGGCGGCGGAGGCGGCGCGTCCGAAAGCGGCCACGGGATGCCCGCGCCGGGGATCGCCCAGCAGCGCGTCGGCGGCGAAGCCGAGGGCCGTGCCACACACATGAGCGTGAGAAGCCCGCATGGCTCAGCGTGCCGCGGCGCCTGGCAGGGACACAGGGCGCACACGAGGTGGCGCGGAGGCGCTCACAGAGAAGGCAGAAACGGCGGCTGAGCCACGCATGAAGGTGTCCTCACTCAGGGTCCTCGCCCTGGCTCGAATCGACCGGCGGCGAGAGTCTCCTGGCTCCCGGATCCACGCTCTCCCTGCCTTCCAGCCCCGCGGGCCGTGGCTCTGATAGGGAAGCGCTCCCCGGTGACAGTGGCGGGACCGCGCCGGATTCGCACCGGCTTCCTCTCCATGCCGCCGTTTGGCAACGGAAGTCCACCACGCACGCGTGACCCCGTCAACTCGCCCATGACCTGCAACGCCGGACTGTGCGATCCCCCACCCCACCCCTCCCACGCACCGCACACCCCCACCCCTCCACCTTCGCGTCCCCACTCAGGTGCGGGACTCCAGACGGAAGAACGGGAGAACGGACCGGTCCTTGCCTTCGCACCGCCTGTGCGGCGACGGGTTGGGGGATGCTTTCGTCACGTCGCTCAAAGCCGCCCGCATGGCACGCCACACGCCACGCGCCACATGCCGCACGGCTCCGCCGGCGCCCGGCACCGGCGCCCGGCACCGAAGAACGCCCCCAGAGTCCTCCCTGGGGGCGTTCTTACGCGCTGAAGCTGCCGAGGTGCGTGCGCTACGCGGCGATGATGTAGATGCCGTACGCCACGGCGGCCAGGCACAGCGCGTAGCAGGTGAAGGCGCCGAGGCGGCCGAGTGCCGAGGGGGTGCCGTTGGCGCCGCGGGCCGAGTGGCCGACGATGCCGAGGGTGAAGACGCCCACGAGACCTACGGTCGCGACGAGGCTGATCCCGAAGACCTGGCCGAGGGAGGCCCAGTCGATGCTCATGGCGGTCCTTCCTGCCTAGGAGATGCTGGTCGCCGAGGCGGGCCGGTTGGCCGCGTGGCTGTCCTGGTTGCTGGAACTGTCGTCGGAGGAGGCGCCCAGCGCGGCTCCCGAGGGTGCCGGGGGAGGGGCCACGGCCTGCATGGCGGTCGTGACGACCCCGGCGGGCTCGGGCCCGGGTTCCGGTGCGGTGCTCCCGGAGGGGACCGCACCCGCGGGCTCGACGTCGTTGACGTTGGTGTGGTCGACGGGCTCGCGGCGTGAACGGAGCCAGATGGCACCGCAGATGGCCACGGTCAGAATCGCGACGGCGGCCACGCCCCAGTCCCCCTGTTGGGCCAGGAGCGCCGAGCACGCCGCGACCAGGCCGGCGGCCGGAAGGGTCAGCGCCCAGCCGACGACCATGCGGCCCGCTGTGCCCCACCGCACGACGCCGCCCTTGCGGCCGACGCCGGAGCCCATCACGGCGCCGGAGCACACGTGGGTGGTGGAGAGCGAGAAGCCGATGTGCGAGGAGGCCAGGATGGTGGCCGCCGCGCTGGTCTGCGCCGCGAAGCCCTGCGGGGGCTGGATGTCGGTGATGCCCTTGCCCATGGTGCGGATGATGCGCCAGCCACCGAGGTACGTGCCGAGCGCGATGGCCAGGCCGGCGGAACCGATGACCCAGACCGGCGGGTCGGAACCGGGGGCCAGAGCGCCACCGGTCACCAGCGCCAGGGTGATGACACCCATGGTCTTCTGTGCGTCGTTGGTGCCGTGCGCCAGGGAGACGAGCGCCGCCGAGGTGATCTGCCCTGTGCGGTAGCCCTTGGCCGTGCGCTCCTCGTCGGCCTTCCGGGCGACCCGGTAGGTCAGCCTGGTGGCGAAGAGCGAGGCGAGGCCCGCGACGAGCGGGGCGGCGAGCGCCGGGATGAGCACCTTCATGACGACGACGTCGCCGTTCACGGCGCCCATGCCGACCGAGGCGACGGTCGCGCCGATCAGACCGCCCATGAGGGCGTGCGAGGAACTGGAGGGGAGCCCGGCGAGCCAGGTCAGCAGGTTCCAGATGATCGCGCCGACCAGTCCGGCGAAGATCACTTCGGGCCGGATACCGGAGCCTTCATCGATGATTCCCGAGGAGATCGTCTTGGCGACCTCGATGGAGAGAAAAGCGCCGACAAGATTGAGGGCCGCTGACATGCCCACCGCGACCTTGGGGGTGAGGGCCCCCGTGGAGATGGTCGTGGCCATGGCGTTGGCCGTGTCGTGGAAGCCGTTCGTGAAGTCGAACACCAAGGCCGTGACGATCACGATCCCGATGAGAAGCGTGATGTGTTCCATTCACCAGGCACAATCAGTTCGAAGGGCAATGACGTCGTGAACGTAAAGACGGTGAGTGAACGGAAGGTGAACTGGGACAGGCATCGAGGTGTCACCCCCCGACGCCTGTTGTGAGTGATCGCTCACGGCCCGTTCCAGGCCCAGTGCGCACTGGGTGCGTTCACCCCCGGGCGAATTTTCTGAGCTGGGTCAACGTGCCGTTGAACAGGTTCTGATCGCCGGGCAGCCGCCCCTTGTTGGCGTACTGCCAGAGGGCGCGGGCGTGCCAGCCGCCGGGCAGCGGTCCGGGGGTGCCGCGCCAGTCGGCCAGCCACAGCGGATGCGTCCTGGCGAAGGCCGCCGAGTCGCCGGTACAGGTCCTCCACCACCGGGTGCTGGTGTAGAGGACCGGACGCCGGCCCGTCAACCGCCGCACCTCGTTGCTGAAGGAGCGGATCCAGCCGCGCATTCCGGCCCTGCTCAGCCCGTGACACGTTTTGCCGTATGCCGCTTCCAGGTCGAGCGCGGGCGGCAGGGTCGCGCCGTCGCCGCGCCACGTCCCGCCGTTGCGGACCAGATGGGCGGCCTGCGCCTTGCCCGACGACTCGTCGGCGCGCGCGAAGTGGTAGGCCCCGCGCAGGATTCCGGCCGCCCCCGCACCGCCGTACTGCTGCTTGAAGTGCGGGTTCTTGTAGGCGGTGCCTTCGGTCGCCTTGACGTAGACGAAGCGGGCGCCGTCGGTGCGCGCCCGCTTCCAGTTGACCTTTCCCTGGTACGAGGACACGTCGTGTCCCCTTGGTTTCGCCGTCGTGTCGGCCTGGACCGGCCTGTCCGCGAGCGCCGTACCGGTCAGTGCGAGCGCAGCGGCGGCGAGGGTCAGCGCGGGTGTGCGCCGAACCGCCGGTTGGCGACCACGGGCCATGTCGCCCCCTGGTGGCGCCGTGCGGGTGATGGAGCAGTACATGACAAAATCCTCTATGGAGAGCGCGGAGACGAGTCAGCCCAGAAGACCCCTCTCCGTCCAAAAAACTAGAAGACGGTCATCCGGTCTATTCCCGGTACTACGTCGGTAAAAGCTTCGCGATACGGCGCCTGATGGAGCCACGACATATACAGAACGCGGACAGACCCCGGGAGTCACGGCCCTCACGCCCGTAACGCCCCGTGTCCGGCGCGGACTTGGGGAAGGGCGCCCGTTCCCGACCGCCGGCGGGAGGCCGGCGCCGGGCCGCAGCCGCGCTCCGGGGCGCCGTGAGCGCCGCCGGTCACTCTCACCCGGGCGACGCGCTCCACTGGCCCCCGGCGCGATTCGTGCCGACACTGGGCGGGATGCGTCTGCGAACGGCGGCCCTGACCGCCACCTCCGTACTGAGCGCCGGAGCGGCCGTCCTGGCGGCCGGCCGGTACGCGGCCGATGCCGCTCTGCGGCCCCCGCGCCCGAGGCCGCACGGCGGTGGTCAGCCGCCCGCCGGGTTCCAGGGCACGCGTCTGACCGTGCACTCGCACGGCGAAGGCAGGGTCGCCCTGACCCGCTCACTGGCCGCGCGCCTGCCCGGCGTCTACGGCCTCACGGGACGCGGCGCGCACGCCGCCGTCGGACGCGTGCTGGAGGCGGAGGCCGAGGACGCGCACGTCCATGTCACCGTTCGCGAGCTGCGGCGCGTGTCGCGCGGCCAGTTGACCGTCGGCGGCACCGTACGGCTGACCCCGCAGGTGCACGTCGGAGACCCCGGCGAAGCCCTCGGCATGGAGTACGCCGAGGTCGAGATCCCCGGCGAACTCGGCTCCCTGCCCGCCTGGTTCGTGCCCGGAGCGCGCGCCACATGGGTCATCACCGCGCACGGCCTGGGCGCCACACGGGAACACCCCATGGTCATGTTCCCGTTCTACCAACGCCACCATCTGCCCGTGCTCGACCTCGCCTACCGGGGCGATCCCGGGGCCCCGCGCCCCTTGGACGGCATCAGCCACCTGGGCGACGCGGAGTGGCGCGACCTGGACGCCGCGATCCGCTACGCGGTACGCCACGGCGCCCGGCGCGTGGTCCTGCACGGCTGGTCGTCCGGCGCCTCCATGGCCCTGCACGCGGCTGCCAACTCCGCGCTGCGCGACCGGATCTCGGGGATCGTGCTGGACTCGCCCGTGCTCGACTGGCAGCGGACCCTGCGCGCACTCGCCGGTGCACACCATGTGCCCCGCGCACTGCTCCCGCTCGCCGTGCGCGCGGTCCAGGGCCGCACCGGGCTCTCCGGGGGGCGGCTCGCATCCGTCGCCGACCCCGACCGGCTGACCGTACCGACGCTCCTGCTGCACGGCCCCGACGACCACATCGCGCCCTGGGACGGCTCCCGCGAGCTGGCGGACGCACGCAAGGACCTCATCAGCCTGCACACGGTCCCCGAAGCGCCCCACGCCGCCATGTGGAACGCCGATCCCCAGGGCTACGAGGAAGCGCTGCGCCGCTTCCTCACCCCTCTCATGTGAGTCTCATGTGAGGTGGCGCCGAGGTGAGCCGCCCTCATGTGTGGCCGCGTCCGTGCGCGTTCGGAACGCCTCCGGCGGACGTGTCACGGGGGTGAACGACCGGAAAAGGCACCCCAGGTTTGGGTTTCCCCGGCCCACCGTGAAGACTGCTCCTGTGACGTCGTCCCGTACACCGCGAGACACCCGGCTCCGCCTCGTCCCCCAACAGCCTGTCGCCGCCGCCCGGCGCACCGTGACCACCAGGCGCTCCCGGAGCACGCCCCGGCCGCCTGACGGGGTGCTACCGCGCGAGCAGCTCGCGCGGCATGCCCGCGCCTCGCTCGCCGACGCCGTACGCCTCGCGCGCTGGGCGGCCCACACCCACGCCTCCCTCAGGACCACGGCCGAGGCCGAGGACGCGGCAGCCGCGCTCCGTATGCCGGTGCACCTCGTCCGCGCGCACTGGGACAGGGCACGCCTCGCCGGCCTCGTCGAGCTGCACGGCGACATCGCGCGCGCCGGGTGGCGGCTGCGTGCCTGGGACCGCGACGACAGCGCCGTACTGCGCGGCTGGGTCGCACTCTTCGACGCCTGGTCCCTCGCGCACCCGCCGCCGGCGCCGCACGAACAGGGCCTGGTCGCCGAAATCGTCGAGGCCGTACCGCAGTTCCTCTCCGTCATGCACCTGTCCGGCGGCCCCGTCACCTTTCCGCTCCTGCACGACCTGCTCGCGCAGCGCATCGCCGAACTGCGCGCCGAGCGCGACCCCGAGCCCCGTACGGCCGTCGGCGTCGCCCTTCCCGGGCTCCTGGAGTGGGCGCTGGACGGGCTCTCCGCCGTCGGAGCCCTCACGCGCTGCCCCGACGAGGACGTCCACGAGGACCCGGGAGCGGGCGCGGGCAACGGCGAGGCCGGAAGGGCACGCCAGGGTTCCGCCGTCCTCACCCCGCTCGGCAACTGGGCGGTCTGGACGAAGCTGGAGCAGATCTGCGTCGCGGCCCAGAGCCCGGCCGGCAACATCGAACGCTCCGCCGAGGAGATGCTGCGCGGCTGCGCCCGTATGACGCCGGGCCCCGCCCGCGACGAGTACCGCGCATGGCTCGCCGCCCGCCCCACGGGCCCCGCCGTCACCGAACTGCTGGAGGCCGCACGCGGTCAGGACGCGCTCATAAGGGGCCTGGCCTTCGAGGCACTCCGCGTCGTCGGCGCTCCGGCGGAGGAGGCCGTGAACGCGGCAGCCGACGAGCCCACCCTCCGCCCGTACGCGCTGCTGTGGCTGGCCGAGCAGGCCGGTACCGACCCCGAGGACCTGGCGGGCGGCGCACCTGGCGTGCTCACCCGCGAGGAGGCCACCTGGCTGTGGGTGGACACGGCTGCCGCCGTCACCGACCACGGCGAGGAACGGCTCCTGGTCGACCACCTCGGCACAGCCGTACAGAGTTCGGTGCCCGGACTGATCCGCGAGGTACGCGCCACGGGGCACCCGCGCACCGTGCAGGTCCTCGTGGCGCTCGCGGCTGCGCACCCGGACCCGGCCCTCGCCAAGGCCGTACGCAGGGCCGCCTTCCAGGTCCACACGGGCGGCGAGTGACCGCCTGACCGGGTGCGGAGCGCATCCCGCTGCCGGTGCCGGACGGGGCGGAAATCCGCTTGCGTACCGCCGTTAGACTGGTCGTATGCCTCACCTCCTCGTGCATTAGCTGTGCGTACGCCGCTCCGCACCGTCCGTACGCACGTCCTTCAGCCTGCCTTGGAGTTTTCCCGTGATCACCGCCACCGGTCTTGAGTTGCGCGCCGGAGCACGCATCCTCATCGAGTCCGCCACCTTCCGCGTCGCCAAGGGCGACCGCATCGGCCTTGTGGGCCGCAACGGAGCGGGCAAGACCACGCTCACCAAATGCCTCGCCGGTGAGGGCACCCCGGCCGCCGGCACCATCACCCGCAGCGGCGAGGTCGGCTACCTCCCGCAGGACCCGCGCACCGGCGACCTCGACGTGCTCGCGCGCGACCGGATCCTGTCAGCGCGCGGCCTGGACGAGGTGATCCGCAAGATGCAGGAGAACGAGCAGCGGATCGCCAACGGCCAGGGCGCCACCCGGGACAAGGCGATGAAGAAGTACGAGCGCCTTGAGACGGAGTTCGTCACCAAGGGCGGCTACGCGGCCGAGGCCGAGGCGGCCACGATCGCGGCGAGCCTGGGCCTGCCCGACCGGGTGCTCGGCCAGCCGCTGCACACCCTCTCCGGCGGTCAGCGGCGCCGCGTCGAGCTGGCCCGCATCCTCTTCTCGGACGCGGACACCCTGCTCCTGGACGAGCCGACCAACCACCTGGACGCCGACTCCGTCGCCTGGCTGCGTGACTTCCTCAAGACCTACCGCGGTGGCCTCGTCGTGATCTCCCACGATGAGGAACTCGTGGCGACCGTGGTCAACAAGGTCTTCTGTCTCGACGCCAACCGGGCCGCGATCGACATCTACAACATGAGCTGGAAGCTGTACCTCACCCAGCGCGAGGACGACGAGAAGCGCCGCAAGCGTGAGCGTTCCAACGCCGAGAAGAAGGCGGCGGCGCTCAACTCCCAGGCCGACAAGATGCGCGCCAAGGCCACCAAGGCCGTAGCGGCGAAGAACATGGCACGCAGGGCCGAGAAGCTGATGGCAGGGCTGGAGGGCGAGCGCCGCGCCGACAAGGTCGCCAAGCTCCGCTTCCCCGAGCCCGCACCCTGCGGACGCACCCCGCTGATGGCCGAGGACCTGTCGAAGTCGTACGGATCGCTGGAGATCTTCACCGGCGTCGACCTGGCCATCGACAAGGGCTCACGCGTGGTCATCCTCGGGCTCAACGGCGCGGGCAAGACGACGCTGCTGCGGCTGCTGGGCGGGGTCGAGGAGCCGGACACCGGCAAGGTCGTACCCGGCCACGGGCTGAAGCTCGGCTACTACGCACAGGAGCACGAGACGCTCGACCCCGAGCGCACCGTTCTGGAGAACATGCGCTCGGCGGCGCCGGACATGGACCTGGTGGCGATCCGCAAGACGCTGGGCTCGTTCCTCTTCTCCGGTGACGACGTCGACAAGCCGGCCAGCGTGCTCTCGGGCGGCGAGAAGACCCGGCTGGCCCTGGCCACCCTCGTTGTCTCGTCCGCCAACGTGCTGCTGCTCGACGAGCCCACGAACAACCTCGACCCGGCCAGCCGCGAGGAGATCCTCGGCGCGCTGCACACCTTCACGGGCGCCGTCGTCCTCGTCACCCACGACGAGGGTGCCGTCGAGGCGCTGGAGCCGGAACGCATCATTCTGCTGCCCGACGGCGTCGAGGACCTGTGGAGTCAGGGCTACGCCGATCTCGTCGCCCTAGCTTGATCCATCTCTTATGGATCATTCGGCCGACGGTTGATCCTTCATCTGAGTGAGGACGGCTCGTACCCCCGGCGCGGTCCCGCGCCGGGCGTGCGGATCTGTGGCATGCGCCTCCTGTGCTCCGTCCCTCCGCCGGGCATGCGCCCCTGACCTGGCGCTTCTGGTCCTTCACCCTGCTGGGTGCCCGTCCTGTGGCCACTTCCAGGCCACCGGAATCGGCTCCTCCATGGGAATCGGGGCCTGCCCTGAGGCGCAAGCTCCTCGCACGGACCTTGCCGAATGGGTGGCCAGAAGGCGGGGGAGGGGTGATCATGAGAGTCACAGAGCGCACTTCCCACGAGGAGGCACGGGTGGCCGAGACTCTGAAGAAGGGCAGCCGGGTGACCGGCGCCGCGCGCGAAAAGCTCGCGGCAGACCTCAAGAAGAAGTACGACTCCGGAGCGAGCATCCGGGCGCTGGCCGAAGAGACGGGCCGTTCCTACGGATTCGTGCACCGGATGCTCAGCGAGTCCGGCGTGACCCTTCGTGGTCGCGGCGGCGCTACGCGGGGAAAGAAGTCCGCCTCGTCCTGATGAGGCTTCCGAGCATCATCGACGGTGGTTACTCTTCAGTTAACCAACTGCGGAGTAACCACCGGAGGATGCTCGATGACCCTGCTGGACAAGGACGGCGTGCACGTCGTCGCCGACGGTGACGTGGCCACGGTCACGCTCGCCAACCCGGCCAAGCGCAACGCACAGACGCCCGCCATGTGGCGGGCGTTGGCCGAGGCGGGGCGCGTACTGCCGGGCGGTGTACGGGTCGTTGTGCTGCGCGGCGAGGGCAAGTCCTTCTCCGCCGGTCTCGACAGGCGCGCTTTCGAACCTGACGGCATCGACGGCGAACTGTCGTTCCTCAAGCTCGCGCAGAGCTCCGACGAGGTGCTGGATTCCGCCATCACGGAGTTCCAGGGCGCGTTCACCTGGTGGCGCCGCCCCGACCTCATCAGCATCGCCGCCGTACAGGGCCACGCCATAGGTGCCGGCTTCCAACTGGCGCTCGCCTGCGACCTGCGGGTGTGCGCCGACGACGCGGAGTTCGCCATGCGGGAGACCAGCCTCGGACTCGTTCCCGACCTCGCGGGTACGCACCCGCTGGTGAACCTGGTCGGGTACGCACGCGCCCTGGAGATCTGCGCCACCGGGCGCTCCGTGCACGCCGAGGAGGCCGACCGCCTCGGGCTCGCCAATCTCGTCGTCCCGCCGGGCGAACTCGAAGCCGCCGTGAGCGACCTGTCCGCCGCGCTGCTCGCGGCCCCGCGTGACGCGGTGGTGGAGACCAAGGCGCTGCTGGCCGGCGCCTCCTCGCGGACGTACGACGAGCAGCGTGCCGCCGAGCGCGGTGCCCAGGCGCGGCGCCTGCGCGACCTGGCGGGCCTCGGCGACTGAGCCACGCGCGATCAGGGGAGGCCGACGGCGGTCACCAGGGCCGCCACGGTCACAGGGTCCGGCCGCTTCCGTCCCTTTCCGTTCGCCCCGTCCCCGGCTTCCGCTGCCTCGCGTGCGGCTCCTCGTGCCGCACGGGCCACGTCGAGGGCGCGGTGGCCGCGTGCGACGGCCAGTTGGACGAGGACGTGACGGCCGCCGCCGGTGCCGGCGTCCTCGGCAGGGCCGGTGATCCGTACGGCGCGGGCCGCCGTTCCACCGGATGTGAGGGCCAGCGGCGAGCCCAGTACGGGTGCGAGCCGCGCGACGCCGGGGACGCCGAGCACGGCCGCGGCCACCCGCGCTGCCGGGTCACCGGACTCACCAGGGCCCTCGGACTCCCCTGATGTGCCGTCCCCCTCCGGCGGTCGGCCCTCCCCGTCCGCCTCCCCGTTCGCGGGGCCGGGGGACTCCGGCGCCTCCAGCAGGTCCGTCACCCGCAGATCCACCGTCTTCAGCGCCAGCCCCAACTCCCGTTCGGCCGCCGCCAGGAGGGCATGGCGCAGGGATGCCGTGAGGGTGGGGAGCGGCTCGTCCGCCGTCACGGCCAGGTCGGCCGTGAGCGTCAGCGGTCCGGGCGTCAGTGCGGTCGGCGGAGGCTGCACGGCGGGCTCGGCCGCCGCTTCCGGGTCCGTGAGACCGAGGCGTACGTCGCTGAGCCGTACGCCGGGGAATCTGTCGGCGACGGCCGCGCGCAGTGCCGCGACGGCCGCCTCCTCCGTCAGCCAGGCGCCGTCGTCGGCGCCGCCCAGCGGCAGCAGCCGCCCCAGCCCCAGCTGGTGCCGTACGGCCTGGGTCAACCGGTCGGCGGCCATGGGCCTCACTCCTCATCGTCCGTCTCGCCGTTCGCGTCCGCTCCCGGGGTCCGTTCCTCCCCACCCTCGCTCACCGGAGGCCCCCGGGCCGCCCGAAGCCACTCGTTCGGCGTGCGTGCACGCCTCATGTCCGGTTGGGCACGCTTAGTGTGGGCAGCGGAGCGGCAGGCCGTTCCGACTGTCCGAAAGGGGTGCAGGAGATGTCCGACACCACGGCGCGCAATCGCTCAGAGACCTCCGGCGGGGGCAAGGAGACGGAAGAGAGCACGGGGGGCACGGGGACCGGCCGCAAGGGCGGCGGTGACCCGGCGTCCCGGGGGCGTACCACCATCGCGGACGGCGTCGTCGAGAAGATCGCGGGCCTGGCCGCGCGCGATGTCGTCGGGGTCCATGCGATGGGCAGCGGCTTCTCACGCACCTTCGGCGCCGTGCGCGACCGGGTGCCAGGTGGCGGCAAGGCCGTCTCGCGCGGGGTCAAGGCAGAGGTCGGCGAGGTGCAGACGGCCCTCGACCTGGAGATCGTGGTCGACTATGGCGTCTCCATCGCCGATGTGGCACGCGCCGTACGCGAGAACGTCATCTCCGCCGTCGAGCGGATGACGGGCCTTGAGGTCGTCGAGGTCAACATCGCGGTCAGCGATGTGAAGCTGCCCGACGAAGAGGACGAGGACGACGAGAACGCGGGCGAGGGCGACAAGGACAAGCCGCGCCTCCAGTGACGGGGTGACGGGGAGGGGTCCGCGCGCAGCGCAGGGCTGGCGCGGTGCCGAGCGAAGGAGCGCACGATGAGCATGGCCGTTGTCGGCTTGATCGCCGGTATGGCGCTGGGCTTCGCCGGATATTTCGGCGGCTTCGGGGCCTTCCTGCTGGTCGCGGCGTTGGGCGCCGTCGGCTTCGTGGCGGGCAGGTTCCTGGACGGAGACCTGGAACCGGGGGACTTCTTCCGGCCCCGCAACAATGAACGCCGCAGGTGAGCAGGTGACCGAGGCGTACGTACCCGCGACGGGCGCGCGGACGCCCCCGGTCGAGCGTGGCGAGACGCGGATCGCCGACCGGGTCGTCGCCAAGGTCGCCTCGCAGGCGGCACGCGAGGCATTGCGTGCCGACGGGACCAGCGGCGGCACCCTGCCCGACGGCAGCCGCCCCATGCCCAGGGCCACGGTCACCGTGCGCGAGCAGTCGGCGCGGGTCCGGGTCGCGCTGGAGCTGGCCTACCCCTCGGACATCGGGGCGCAGTGCGGGGCAGTGCGTCGACAAGTCGCTTTGCGGGTACGTGAATTGGTCGGTATGGACGTGCCGGACGTGGCACTCGACATCGAGCGGCTGCACTCGGCGCACCAGAACGGCGACACCCCTGGGAGGGTGACGTGAGCGACGCACACGAGACCGCCGGGCGCACCACACTGGAGAAGGAACCTCCCGCCGGGAGCGGGCAGGACACCACAAGCGCGGCGGCCGGGGGGCCGCAGGAGGGCGCGGGCGGCCACGCAGGCAGGTTCTGGTCGGTACGCAGGGGCCCCGGCGGCATCGTCGCGCTGCTCCTGCTCGCGGGCGCGGCCGTGCTGCTGTACGACGTGGTGTCCGTACGGGCAGGCCGGCCCGGCATGGCCTGGCGCAGGAACCTGGCGGGCGAACTGGCCGGCACGCGCCTCGACAGCGCCCCCGTTCTCGCGGGCGCGGCCGTCGCCGCGCTGCTCGGTCTGTGGCTGCTCGTACTGGCACTGACACCGGGGCGGCGCTCGCTGCTGACGATGCGGCGGGACGCACCCCAGGTGCGCGCGGGGCTGGAGCGTTCGGCCGCCGCGCTGGTGCTGCGGGACCGGGCCATGGAGGTCTCAGGAGTGCGGTCCGCACGGGTCAAGGTGAAGCGGCGCAAGGCCGTCGCACGGGCCCAGGCGCACTTCCGCGACCTGGACGAGGTGCGCTCCGACCTGGAAGCGGCACTGGCCGAGGGCGTCGAACAGCTGGGCCTCGCGCACCGGTTGGGGCTGTCCGTGCACGTACGACGACCGGCGAAACGGTGAGGCGAGGACGATGCTGCGGATCGTGAACCGGGTGCTCACCGGACTGGCCGGGCTGGGCCTGCTCCTCCTCGGTCTGGCCGCGCTGGTCGGCGGCCTCGACCTGCCCCGCCGCTGGGGCCTCCCGCTGCCGGCCAGGTGGCGCTGGACGGGGCCCGACGACGTGCTGCTGACCCGGGCCGACCGCCTCCAGTGGCGGGGCGAGGGCTGGTGGTGGCCCGTCGTCTTCGCGGTCCTGGGCGTACTGGTCGTGCTCACCCTGTGGTGGCTGCTGGCGCAGCTGAGGCGCCGCAGGATCGGCGAGGTGCTGGTCGACAGCGGGGACGGCTCGGGCGCGATGCTGCGTGCGCGTGCGCTGGAAGGCGTCATCGCGGCCGAGGCCGAGGCGCTGCCCGGCGTCGACCGTGCGCGGGTCACGCTGACGGGGCGGCGCTCCCAGCCGAGGGCCCGTATCGGGCTGACCCTGGCAGCGCACGCGCAACCCGGCCCCGAGGTGCGCAGGCTGCGTGCCGAGGCGATCGAGCACGCACGGACCTCGGCCGGCCTGGACGAACTCCCGGCCGAGGTCAGGCTGCGCAGCGCCCGGCACCGCGCGGAGCGCGTGAACTGACGCCGCCTGGGCGCCTGTCAGGCCGTACGGTGCCTGGCGGGGCCCGTACCCCGCTGGGGCCCGTACCCGCGTGGGGCCGTACGGCTGCCGGCTGCCGTCTTACGGTTCAGAAGCCGTGGCGTGCGCCGCCGTCGACCGGGAGCATCACGCCGGTGAGGTACGAGGCGGCGGGGGAGAGGGCGAAGGCCGCGGTGCGGCCGAACTCCTCCGGGGTGCCGTAGCGGCGCAGCGGGATCGCGGAGGAGTTGCGCTCGCGTGCGGCGTCCGCGTCGCCCGAGGTGGAGTCGAGGTACTGCATCCGCTCGGTGGCGATCCGTCCCGGCGCCAGCCCGAGGACGCGGATGCCGCGCGGGCCCAGCTCGTTGGCGAGGGTCTTGGCGAAGCCGGCGAGCCCGGGGCGCAGGCCGTTGGAGAGGGTCAGTCCGGGGATCGGCTCGTGCACGGAGCCCGAGAGTACGAACCCGATGGTGCCGCCCTGCTCCAGCTCGCCCGAGGCGGCCCTGGCCAGGCGGACGGCGCCGAGGAAGACGCTGTCGAAGGCCGACTGCCACTGCTCGTCGGTCACGGCGTCGGCCGAGACCCCGGCGGGCGGGCCGCCGACGCTGATGAGGATGCCGTCGAAGCGGCCGAAGCCGTCGCGTGCCGCACCGATGAGGCGGGCGGGGGTTTGCTGGTCGGCGTTGTCGGCCGCCACACCGAGGGCTTTGCCCTCGGTACCGGTCTCGGCGCCGAGCCGTGCGGCGGCTTCCTCGGCCGCCTTCTCCGTACGCCCTGAGATGACCACCTTGGCGCCCTCGCCGAGCAGTTGGGCCGCCGTGGCGAAGCCGAGTCCCCGGGTGGCGCCGGTGATGACGTAGACGCGGTCTGTGAGTCCAAGATCCATGGGAGCAGTCTGCCGCAGTGGCACGCGTGTGTCTCAGTCGGAGACGGGTTCGGCGGCCCTGCCCGCCGTTTCTCCCGCTTCCTCGGACGCTTCCCCGGAGGTCTCCGGGTCCGCAGGGGCCTGCGAGTCCGCTGCCGCCTTCGAGGGGGGCGCGGTCTCCGGACTCGCGGCTTCCGCTCCGGCACCGGATTCGGCTTCCGGGCCGGCGGCGGCATCGGTGCCTGCCGGGGGCTCGGTGGGGGCGTCCTTCGCTTCCTTTGCGGCCTTCGCCGCGTCGGCCGCGCGCTCGGCCACTTCGCGGCGGACGAGGAAGACCCAGCCCACGGGTACGGCGCCGGTGAACAGCCACCACTGGACCGCGTAGGCCATGTGCGGGCCGATGCCGTCGTGGTCGGGTTCCGGAAGCGCCTCGGGCTGGCGGCCGTGCGGCTTGGGCGAGGTCTTGGTGAGCTGTACGAAGCCGCTGTAGACGGGGCGGCCGAGCGCCTTGGCCTGCTGCTTGCTGTTGATCAGCATCACCTGCCTGTCAGGCAGGCCCTTGGTGTCCTTGATGCCGCTGGCCTCGGTCGTCTCGTCGGGCATGAGCCGGCCGGTGACCTTGACCTTGCCCTCGGGTGCGGCCGGGACCTTGGGGAAGGAGGTCAGGTCGCGGTCCGACTCGATCCAGCCGCGGTTGACCAGGAGCGCTGAGCCGTCCTTCTGGATCAGCGGGGTGACGACGAAGTAGCCGATGGTGTCGCCGTCGGCCGCCGTGCGGTGCCGCACGACGACCTCGTGCTTCTCGTCGTAGGTACCGCTGGCCGTGACGGAGCGGAACTTGTCGTCGTCTCCCGGTGCGCGGCCCTTCCCCGTCAGTTCGGTGACCGGGACGGTGGGTGCGGAAAGGCTGGCGGAGACCTCTTCGTTGCGTGCGACCCGGCTCTCGTGGCGGTGAAGCTGCCAGAACCCCAGCTTGATCATCGTGGGGATGAGCACGACGCCGAGCAGGGTGAGGAACACCCACTGCCGGGTCAACAGGAAGCGGTACACGCCTACTGACGGTACCCGCAGCCCTTCAGCGTTCTGGCGCGGGGGCCACGTCCTGGAGCAGCTGGCTGAAGGCGGCCTCGTCGATGACCGGGGTGCCGAACGAGCGGGCTTTGACGACCTTGGAGGTGGGGGAGTCCGGATCGTTGGTGACCAGGAGGCTGGTGAGGCGGGAGACGCTGGTGGCGATGTGCAGTCCGGCCTCGATGGCGCGGTCCTCCAGCAGGTCCCGGTCGACAGAGGTGTCCCCGGAGATCGCCACGCGCATTCCCTGCACCAGCCGGCCCTCGGGTTCGTACCGCCCCGGGTTCGGATACGGGCATGCGGGGCGCTTGCGGGAGGGGCGCCACGACCTGCCGTACGAGCCGCTCATGCCGCCCCCGCCGGGGGCCCCGCCACCGCCGCGCGGTACGACGGCGTCCGACCACTCGCTGAGCGGCTGGCAGGCGAGCAGCGGCAGCCGCACCTCCTGGCTCGCCGCCAGATGCAGGCTCGGCCGGAACGCCTCGGCCAGCACGCGTGCGTCGTCCAGCGCGTGGTGCGCCTGCTGCTGCACCACGCCGTAGTGCGCTGCCAGGGACTCCAGCTTGTGGTTGGGCAGGGGGAGGGCCAGCTCCTTGGAGAGCGCGATGGTGCACAGGCGTTGGCGTACGGGGGCCTCCAGCTGGGCGCGTGCGTACTCCCTGGCGATCATCGACCAGTCGAAGATGGCGTTGTGTGCGACCAGGACGCGGCCCCTCAGCCGTGCCGCGAAGTCGTCGGCGATCTCCGGGAACAGGGGCGCGTCGGCGAGGGCCTCGGAGGTGAGGCCGTGGATCCAGGTGGGGCCCGGGTCGCGCTGCGGGTTGACCGGCGTGTACCAGTGGTCCTCGACCTCGCCGTGCGCGTCCAGACGGTAGACCGCAGCCGACACTATCCGGTCGTCGCGCGCCAGTCCCGTGGTCTCGACGTCCACCACCGCGTATCCGTCCGGGTATCCCTCGGGCCAGGTGTGGGGCCGGGGGGCTTCGGCGGCTGGCTGCGCGGGGATGTGCGGGGACATCCCGTCAGGGCGTGCCGTCTGGTCTTCGAGCATGGTTCCAGAGAATACGGGTCGGTACTGACAGTGCTGGAGGCACGCCCGGTTCAGTGGTTGACAGAGGTGCTCCACGGGCCCCTGGAGAGCGTCCCTTAGGCGGAGGAAGGGGCTAAAGGGCCTACGGTGCGGGCGAATCGGGCAATCCGAGCAGTCCGTCGACGAGTGCGCGCACCGAGACGGTGAACACCCGCTCGGGATCAGGTGCGCGGGCCAGCGCACGCGCGAGCCCCGGATCTTCTTCGGCGGCCTCGGGTCCCCACAGTTCCGGCTCCCCTGGGCGCTGTACGGGGGCGCGCTCGCGGTTGCGTTCCACGAGGACGTGTCCGATCACCGAGAACTGCACGGCGCGTACGGCCTCGGCGGCGCGTGCGCCTCGCAGCCCTGCCGCGTGCACCTCGTGCACGAGCGCCTGTTGCGCGGAGAGGAACATCCGTTCCGTCAGACCCCGTTCGTGCACCATGGCGATCAGGTGCGGGTGGGCACGCAGTTCGCGTCTGAGAGCGCGTGCGATCGAGACGACGCGGGCGTGCGGCGTACGTCCGCGCGGCCGGATGTCGCCCAACTCCCGCACGGTGCGCTCGACAAGGGCCTCCAGCAATGACTCGCGATTACCGACGTGCCAGTAGATCGACGTGACGGCCGTGCCCAGTTCGGCCGCGAGCTTGCGCATCGTGAGCGCCTGGGGGCCGTGCTGCTTGACCAGGGAAGCGGCTGCCGCGAGCACCGTCTCGCGCGACAGGCGCGGGCGCGAAGGCGAGGCGGGAGATGGCTGAGGGCTCGGCATGATCCCTCCATTCTGGACCGTGCGCATGTCTTTACCCTTCGCGGGTCACGTTGTAACAGTGTTACAGGGTCAGGACGTGACCGAGGAAGGGTGGTACGGCATGACGCGCGTACGGTACGGCCCGCGTGACGAGAGCGAGATCCGCAAGGCGAGGCAGGCGGGAGCGAAGCTCCCGGACATCTGGTCGACGGGGGTGCTCGCGCTCTGGGAGACCGACCCCGAGGTGGTGGCCGCGGTGCTGCCGCCGCCGCTCGAACCACCGGAACAACCCCTCGTACGGGCCAGCATCAGCAAGGTCGACCTCGCCGGGTACCCGCTCGGCGCCGGCTCCGTCGCCGTGGCGGCGCGGCACGCGGGCGCCGAGGGGTGGTACCCCCTCGTGATGCCGATGACCCACGAGCGTGCCCTCATCGGCGGGCGTGAGGTCTTCGGCGAGCCCAAGAAGCTCGGCGAGGTCACCGTCGAGCGCGGTCCCGGCGGCGCGCTGCACGCGCGGCTCGCCCGGCACGGCATCGACTTCGTGGAGATCACCGGCACGGTGGGCGCCGAACTCCCGCTGCCCGAACCGGTGCGGAAGCTCGACTTCTACTTCAAGTTCCTGCCCGGCGTCGACGGCGAGGGCTTCGACGTCGACCCCGTACTCGTGCACTGTCTGCGCCACGAGCGGGTCCGCAAGCTGGAGGCCGTCGCAGGCGACGTGGTGCTGAAGGAGTCGCCCTACGACCCCGTCGCCGACCTGCCCGTGCGGCGCCTCGTCGAGATCACCGTCGGGGAGAAGACCAGCGACCAGAAGGGCCGCGTCGTCGAACGCGTCAGCGCCCAGGGGATGCTGCCGTACGTGCACCAGCGCTACGACGACGCGGCGCAGGTGCTCGACGGGCCGCCGGAGGGGAGCGCCTGATGCGGCTGCGCGGCGGGCAGACCGCAGTCGTCACGGGAGCGGCGAGCGGCATCGGACTGGCCATGGCACGCCGTTTCGCCGCCGAGGGCCTCAACGTCGCGCTCGCCGACGTCGAGAGCGGCCCCCTGGAGAAGGCTGCTGCCGCACTCCGCGCGGACGGCGCGCGGGTGCTGGCGCACGTCACCGACGTCAGCGAGCCCGAATCGGTCGAGGAACTTGCCGACGCCGTACAGGAAGCCTTCGGGGCCGTCCATGTGCTGTGCAACAACGCGGGCGTCGGCTCGGGCGCCGAGGGCCGGATGTGGCAGCACGAGATCAACGACTGGAAGTGGGCCTTCGCGGTCAACGTGTGGGGCGTCTTCCACGGCATCCGCGCCTTCGTGCCCCGGATGCTGGAGTCGGGCGAGCCAGGACACATCGTCAACACCTCCTCGGGCGACGGGGGCATCGCGCCGCTGCCGACCGCCTCCGTGTACGCGGTGACCAAGTCGGCGGTCGTCACCATGACCGAGTCGCTCTACGCCCACCTGCGGGCCGAGGGCGCGCCCGTGGGCGCCTCGGTGCTCTTCCCCGGGCCCCACATGCTCCGTACGGGCCTGTGGGAGTCCTACCGGAACCGGCCGGAGAAGTACGCGAAGACCCGGCCGCGCAAGAAGCCCTACCGCTCGCTCGACCAGTGGGAGACGGCGATGCGCGAGGCCGGGCACGAGGTGCGCTTCACGCCCGTCGAGGAGGTCGCCGAGCACGTCATGGACGGCATCAGGGAGGACCGCTTCTGGATGCTCCCCGAGAGCGAGCACAGCGACGCGCAGATCCGGGCCCGCTCCCAGTCGATGCTGGAGCGCGCGAACCCGGGCTACTTGGAAAGCTTCGTACTGGACTGAGAGGCCGCTGCGCCCGGCCGGGGGCCCGGGGGGTGCGCCCGGCCGGGAGGCCGCAGCGTCCCGACCGCCTGACAACTTACGGGAGGACACCATGAAGGAGCCCCAGGACCCGTACCTGATCATCTCCTCCGACTGCCACGCAGGACTGCCCACCGAGGAGTACCGGCCCTACCTGGACAGCGCGTACCACCGCGAGTTCGACGAGTTCCTCGGGCAGCGCGACGCGCGCGTCGCCGAGTCCACGCGGCTGGGCATCAGGAACGAGACGTTCGCGCGCAAGTGGTTCGAGGACAACGAGGAAGGGCTGCGCGGCGGCTGGGACGCCGCACAGCGCGTCAAGGAGCTGGACGGCGACGGGGTGGCCGGCGAGGTCGTCTTCCCCGACGCCGACGCCGTGGACAGCGGCACGGCCGCGCCCTTCGGCGTGGGCCTCGGCCTCTCCGGCGACCAGGACCCCGAGCTGGGCATGGCGGGCGCCCAGGCGCACAACCGGTGGCTCGCCGACTTCTGCTCCCAGCACCCCGAACGGCACTGTGGCGTCGCGCTGTTGCCCGTCACGGCCGAGGTCGGCAAGGTCGTCGCCGAGATACACCGGGCGAAGGAGTCCGGGCTCGGCGCGCTGATGATCCCCTCCATGTGGGTCGACAAGGCGCCCTACCACGACCGGTGTTACGACCCCGTCTGGGCGGCTGCGGCCGAAACCGGCATGCCTGTGGTCACCCACTCCGGAGCGGCGCCGCGCCACGAATACGGTGACCACTTGGGCATCTACGTCAGCGAGGTCACCTGGTGGCCTGCGCGCCCCCTGTGGTTCCTCCTGTGGTCGGGCGTCTTCGAGCGCCACCCCGGACTCCGCTTCGGCATCGCGGAATCCGGCTGCTGGTGGCTGCCGAACCTCCTGTGGTTCATGGACAGGCTCTACCTCGGCGCGCACGGCGGCAAGAAACTCTCGCCCTTCGCCGAACTGAAGCGCCCTCCGCACGAATACCTGGACCGCCAGCTGTTCGTCTGCGCGACCAACACCAAGCGCCGCGAACTCGCGCAGCGCTATGAGATCGGCGTCGACAACATCCTGTGGGGCAGCGACTTCCCGCACCCCGAGGGCACCTGGCCCAAGACCCGCGAATGGCTGCGGAACACCTTCCACGACATCCCCGTCGGCGAGACCCGCAGGATGCTCGGCGAGTCGGCCGCCGAGGTCTTCGGCTTCGACACCGAGGCACTCGCCCCGCTCGCGCGCCGTATCGGGCCCACACCGTCCGATCTGGGCCAGCCGGCGGACCAGGCACCCGTCGAGGACTCCTGGCGCCGCTCACGCGAAACGGGCCGCCACTGGCTGACCGGAAGCGACTTCCCGGTCCTGGGGACGGACACACCATGAACGAGGGACAGCACAGGAACGGCGGGCACGCCATGAAGGACGTACACACCGCGAACGACGTACACACCGGGGACGAGGGACACCCCGGTACCGCCGGCCGCTACACCGTCATCTCGGCCGACTGCCACGCCGGCGCCGATCTCCTCGACTACAGGCCCTACTTGGAGAAGCGGCACCACGACGCGTTCGACGACTGGGCCGCGACCTATGTGAACCCCTACGAGGACCTGCTCGCCGACACCGCTGACCGCAACTGGAACTCCGCGCGGCGCCTCGCGGAGCTGGAGGCGGACGGCATCGTGGCCGAGGTCCTCTTCCCCAACACCATTCCGCCCTTCTTCCCCGCCGCCTCCCTCATGGCGCCCATCCCCACCCGCGAGGAGTACGAGCGCCGCTGGGCCGGGCTGCGTGCGCACAACAGGTGGCTGGCCGACTTCTGCGCGCAGGCGCCGGGGCGGCGGGCCGGCATCGCGCAGATCCTCCTCAACGACGTCCAGGACGCGGTCGACGAGGTGCGCTGGGCCCGCGAGAACGGGCTGCACGGCGGCATCCTGCTCCCCGGAGTACCGCCGGGCTCCGGAGTGCCCGAGCTGTACTCGCGGGCGTACGACCCGCTGTGGGCGGTCTGCGCCGAACTGGGCATGCCCGTCAACCACCATGGCGGCTCCGCCTCGCCGCCCCTGGGCGAAGAGCCGGCGGCTCGGGCGGTATTCATGGTCGAGACCACGTGGTTCTCGCACCGGGCGCTGTGGCACCTCGTCTTCGGCGGCGCGTTCAACCGCCACCCGGACCTCCAACTCGTCCTGACCGAACAGGGATCGGGGTGGATACCGGGCGTACTGGAGATGCTCGACTACTACCACGGCCGTCTCGTCTCCGCGGCCTCGCGCGCGGCGACGGCCGAGTCCAAGTTCGGTGCCGGACTGGCGGCCTCCATGGGACGCGGCCCCAGCGAGGTGTGGCAGGCCAACTGCTACGTGGGAGCCAGCTTCATGCGCCCGCACGAGGTGCCGCTGCGGGGCCGCATCGGCCTGGAGAAGATCATGTGGGGGAGCGACTACCCCCACGACGAGGGGACGCGTCCGTACTCGCGTGAGGCACTGCGCGCGGCGTTCTCGGGGGTCCCGGCCGGTGAGGTCGCGGCGATGGTGGGGGGCAACGCGGCGCGCCTGTACGGCTTCGATCTTGCGGCTCTTGCGGCCGTCGCGGCGCGGGTTGGGCCCACCGTCGCCGAGGTGGCCCAGCCCTTGGCTGAGCCACCTCCTGACGCCACCAGCCCTGCCTTCGCCCCAGGCGGGCGAGTCCGCGTCTGGTGAGCCCCACCCTGCGTGTGGTCCCCACCGCTTCCTGGCTGCGCCCCGTGCCCCCTGTTGTGGTTCCTGTCATTTGAAGCCAGTTTCCGTTCACTATGGGGGCTTCGCCCCCTGTCCCCCGTTGGCCTCGCCGGCCGGGCGTCGAGGGGCGCTGCCCCCCAA
>NZ_JANCPR020000119.1 GCF_028657195.3 Streptomyces iconiensis | reverse complement strand
GGCGTGCGACACGAGGTCGCACATTGCAAGTAGACACGATAAGGAGGTTGGCTCTCTGAAGTAGCCAATATCGCTGTCTCAGGTCAGTGCTCAAGACCTGTCCCCACCTCGGCGTGCGTCGTGAGTAATCGCGGGGTTCGAAGCCCGAGGAAAGAGGCCCAAGGGCTGCTGTTCTGTCCAGGAGTCACAGGTCGGGGAAGGCCGAGCGGGTGAACGGAAGTGAATCCTCGTTGATGCCTCGTTACGATCCAGGCTCGTGGATGGAATGCGTAAAGGGCCGTACAGAGCTGGCCGTTGAAAAGCGGCGAGTGCCGACCGGCGAGCCAGTGTCGGTCGGGAGAGCACCACTGCTCCGGGGTATAGAGGGCACCCAAACCGGTCGCATCTTGCATGTGCGGAACGTGGTAACCCCGTTGGAGTCCAGGCGTGCACACACCTGGTAAGCCGACCGCAAGGAAGGCCCACCTCTCCAGCGGGAATAGGAAGGCCCGAGAAGCGAAGGCCGGCAGCCGAAAGGAAACGGGAAACCGGACGAGGCAACGCGGCACCTCCGCCGACTGTCCGGATAACCGGCCGGATACAGGCTCCATGCCTGGCCTGAAAGGGAGCCCACGCGGGCCTGGTGAGTCTGCGAAGCAGACGATGACGACGACTCCGGAACTGATGGACAAGTTGGACGCTCCCGGAAACCCGGAAGCGAACGGACCTGACGACGAACTCTTTGACTGGCAGTCGGTTGACTGGAACACGGTCGAGGACGACGTACGGCGACTGCGTCAGCGAATCTTCGCGGCATCGAGGAAAGGGGACCTGAAGAAGGTCCGCAACTTGCAGAAGCTGATGTTCCGCTCACGGTCAAACGCTCTGGTAGCAGTGAGACGCGTAACGGAAATCAACGCAGGGCGCAAGACCCCTGGAGTGGACGGGTACACCGTTCTGCGGGATAGATCCAAGTCGGCTCTGGCTGAGTGGACACAGTCCCGGGCGGGAACCTGGAAGCCGAT
>NZ_JANCPR020000118.1 GCF_028657195.3 Streptomyces iconiensis | reverse complement strand
TGTGTTGTTCGGGAAGGTTGGTGACGCGGCTTGCTGGTGTGGCTCCGCCGATGCCGGTGTGGGGTCGGTGATGGTTGTACCAGTCGAGCCAGTCGGGGAATGCTGCTTGTCGTTGCTGGTCTGAGGTGTAGGGCTGGTGGTAGGCCCATTCCTCCAGCAGGGTGCGGTGGAAGCGTTCGACCTTGCCGTTGGTCTGCGGGCGCCAGGGGCGTGTCCAGCGGGGCTGGATGCCCAGTTCGCGGCAGGTGTGTTGCCAGGTGTTCTTGGTGTAGGACCAGGCGTTGTCGGTCAGGACGCGTTCGGTGGTGATGCCGCGTGCGGCGAACCAGGCGGCGGCCCGTCGTAGGAAGCCGGCGCAGGTGGCGGCCTTCTCGTCAGGCAGGTCCTCGGTGTATGCCAGGCGGGAGTGGTCGTCCAGGGCGGTGTGCAGGAAGGCGAGTCCCATGCTGTTGCGGTTTTTTCGTCCCTCCGGGCGGCCGAGGGTCCGGTGGCCGCCGCCGTCGGGAATGCGGCCGAGTTTCTTGACGTCGATGTGGACCAGTTCGCCGGGCCGGGCCCGTTCGTAGCGGCGCACCGGCTCACCCGTGGCTCTGTCCAGCGTGGCGAGTGGGGGCATGCCGTGCCGGAGCAGGATGCGGTGGCAGGTGGAGGCCGCCAGGCCGGTGCGTGCGGCCAGGCGCAGGGGGCCTATCCGGTGCTCGCGTCGCAGGCGGAGGACTTCCTCCTCGGCCGTCTTTGGTGACCGCAGCGGCTGATGGTGGGGGCGGCTGGGACGGTCGTGCAGCCCTGCCTGTCCGTGCCTGCGGTAGCGGTCGGCCCAGCGGGCCGCGGTGGTGTGACTGACTTGGAAGCGCTCGGCGGCCCGGCGCAGTGGCCAGCCCTCCTCCACGACGCAACGGGCCAGACGCAGACGGCCGGTCGGGGTCAGCGGAGCGTTACGGTGGATCACGAGGGCCTCCTGGCATCGGTGCAGACTTCGCAATCCACACCGAGCCAGAAGGCCCTCACCTCGTTCAAGAACCACTCAAGGCGTGTCGCCTGTCACCAACGTGCCGGGACAACACACCTAG
>NZ_JANCPR020000117.1 GCF_028657195.3 Streptomyces iconiensis | reverse complement strand
TCCCCGTGTACGGCGCGGGTTCACTGCTTGCCGGTGCCGACGGGGTCGACGGTGACGTCGGAGGTGGAGTGGTCGGAGACGGGAATGTTGATCGGGTCGATCGTCAGGGCCTTGGAGTGGGTCTCGTTGGGCGGAGTGACCACGAGACGCGTGATGTCCACACCCGAGCCGCCACTGTCATTACGCGGGTAGTGCAGCGTGAAACGCGTCTCCTTGCCCGACTGGAGCGCCACACCCGGAGCCGCCAGCTTGCTCCGGTTCGCACTGATCCCACCCGGACCACTGTCCGCCTTCAGATCCACACCCGGGAACCCCTTCAGCGAGCACGCCTCACCCGTGTTCTTCAAACTCACCAAAAGCGTGCCCTCACCCATCCCGTGCGAGGCCCGCATCCGCAGATTCTCCGTCTTGCACGTACCCGTGGTCACCTGACCACCCATGCTCCCCTCACCCGACTTCGCCGCAGTACTCGCCTCATCACCACCGGCACTACCACCACCACCGCTCGTGTCCTTCTCCTCCGAACCACCACCGGAACCACCCGAAGACGACGACGAAGACGAGACGAGACGAGGACGAGGAGGAGGACGCGGAGGAGCCGGTGTCGTTCTTGCCCGCGGCCGAGTCCTCGCTGCCCTGACAGGCAGTGAGGGAGAGACCGGCCGCAAGGGCCAGGGCGGCGATGGTGATCTTCTGAGCGCGCATCGGAACTTCCTTAGCGGTCGGTGCCGTCTGCCCGGCACGAGCGAGCGTTACTGATCACCAAGACCCCACCCGCACCCCACACCGTTCCGCCCCACCCCACCCCCAGACACCCCTGTGACACCCACACACACAAACCAGCACCCCCACAGCCAGGCACACCCCACCGGGCACCCACCCAACACCCGGCCCCCACACCCCAGCACAACCCCGGAAACAAGCGGATCCGAGCACCACACCAGCACCCCCACCGGCCCCCGTCACCCCCCACAGGAACCCCGGTTCCGCGACCCGCACCCCGCCTCACCCCGGCCGTCGACCACCGCAACAGACCCGTACCCGACCCGTCATGAACGTTTCCAACAACCCCACTGACATGACCACAACAAGCAACGATCAAC
>NZ_JANCPR020000116.1 GCF_028657195.3 Streptomyces iconiensis | reverse complement strand
TTGCCGCCGCCGGCCCCGTAGGCGGCCACGTACGGCCCGTCGAAGTAGCGGCCGTGCCGCCAGCCGCGCACCCGGCCCCGGTGCGGCCGGTGCGCCGGCTGCACGGCCCTCCAGCCGCTCAGCTCGAACCAGCGATGCCGGATGACTCCGAGTCCGAACATCTCCCCGCACAGCGACACGTCCCGTCGGACCGGGGCGCGGCCGTTGGGCTGCTCGATGACGTACGGCACCCCGGACGCCTCCAGCAGCTCACGAAGTGCGGGGATGAGCTGGTTGTGGGTGCGGCCCCAGCCGCGCGCGGCGTTGGTGCCCACGGTCAGCGCGCACCCGTGCTGACACGGCGGCGAGGCGTGCACGAACGCGTACCGGCGGATCTCACCCGAGTCGATGAGCGTGGCCAGGTACTCCAGCGCGTCAGCCCGGTGGAAGGCGAACGGGTAGTTCGGCCGTGCGGCGATGTCCACGCCGTGCACCTCGAAGCCGGCGCGCGCGTAGCCGGTGGCGGCGCCACCGGCGCAGCAGAACAGATCCAACAGAAGCGGCCTGATGCGCGCTCGCCTCATGTCGGTGGGTTGGGTCATCCTGGAGACCTCCAGTGCTCTCTATGGAGTTGCTGGGTGGACAAGGGCGGCCCCGGGTCATTGGCGTGATGGGGGTCGCCCTTGCTGTGTTCGGTGCAGGGAAGCGGAATCTGGTTGGGGTAGTGGTCGGGGAGGCGCACGCACCCCCTCGGGTGCGCGTGAGAAGGGCGTTCTGGAGGTGTAGCGGGGTGTGCCTCCCCGGCCTCTCCGCCTCCCCCGATTGGCCATTTGCGCTGATCAGCGCGGGGGGGTGTGGGGCGGGGAGGCGGTTGGGGAGTTCTCCCCGCCTCCCCGGCCCGGTCGGGTGTGCCTCCCCGTCGTCAGGAAGCGGAAGCGGAACCGTCGTCGGGGCGGTTGGCGAGCGCGCGGGCGATGTGTTCGCGGTGGACGACCATGCGGCCGTTCGACTTCTTCGGCTCTTCGCCGGCCGCTTCCAGGGTGCGCTTGAGGTCGATGAACGACCAGCCGCCGTAGACGCTGCCGCTCAGCCCGGCGAGCCGCTTGAGCACGTCTTGAGTGAGCACCTTGGGCGCGTCGCCGACCACGGTGGCGATGTCGGCCAGGTGGTCGCGCTCCTCGCCGGTCTCGACCGCGCGCAGGGTGGTGACCCCGTCGCGCAGGGCCTTGGCCCGGTCGGCAAGCTCCTGGGCTTGGTCATCGTCCACGTAGTGGGTGCGGATGGTGATGGAGGACTGGCCGGGGGAGAGCTTCACGCCGTCGCCGGCCACCACGACGGTGCCCTTGTCCAGGCCCTGGCGCAGCTTGTGCGG
>NZ_JANCPR020000115.1 GCF_028657195.3 Streptomyces iconiensis | reverse complement strand
GGTGTGGCTGATTTTGATGCGGGGTTTTTTGGTATTTCGCCGCGTGAGGCGGTGGCGATGGATCCTCAGCAGCGTTTGTTGTTGGAGACGTCGTGGGAGGCGGTGGAGCGGGCGCGTGTGGATCCTTTGTCGTTGAGGGGGAGTAGGACGGGGGTTTTTTCGGGGGTTATTCATAATGGTTATGGTCCGTTGTTGCATGAGGGTTGGGGTGGTGTGCAGGGGTTTTTGTTGACGGGGAATACGTTGAGTGTGGTGTCGGGGCGTGTGGCGTATGTGCTGGGTGTGGAGGGGCCGGCGGTGACGGTGGATACGGCGTGTTCGTCGTCGTTGGTTGCGTTGCATCAGGCGTGTGTGTCGTTGCGTCGTGGTGAGTGTGATGCGGCGTTGGTTTCGGGGGCGACGGTGATGCCGCATCCGGGGATGTTTGTGGAGTTCAGTCGTCAGCGGGGGTTGGCGGTTGATGGGCGGTGCAAGGCGTTTGGTGCGGGTGCGGATGGGACGGTGTGGGGTGAGGGTGCGGTTTCGGTGGTGGTGGAGCGGTTGAGTGATGCGGTGCGGTTGGGGCATCCGGTGTTGGGGGTGGTTGCTGGTTCTGCGGTGAATCAGGATGGGGCGAGCAATGGTTTGACGGCGCCGAGTGGGCGGGCGCAGGAGCGGGTTATTGCGGGTGCTTTGGGGGATGCGGGGGTTTCGGGTTGGCAGGTGGATGTGGTGGAGGGGCATGGGACGGGGACTGCGTTGGGGGATCCGATTGAGGCGGGTGCGTTGTTGGCGGCTTATGGGGTGGGTCGTGAGCGTCCGTTGTTGTTGGGGTCTTTGAAGTCGAATATTGGTCATACGCAGGCTGCTGCGGGGTTGGCCGGTGTGATGAAGATGGTGTTGGCGATGCGGGAGGGTGTGGTTCCTGCTTCGTTGTATGCGGGGGTTTTGTCGGAGCATGTGGATTGGGGTTCGGGGCGTATTGAGGTGCCGTCGGAGGCGGTGGCGTGGCCGGATTCGGGTGGGCGGCGGCGGGCGGGTGTGTCGGCTTTCGGGATCAGTGGGACCAATGCGCATGTGATTTTGGAGAGTGCTCCGGAGGGGCCGGGTGAGACCGGGGGCCGGGGTGCGCCGGTGGTGTTGCGTGGGCGGGGTTCTGCGGATTCCGGTGCTTTGGCGGGGTCTGCTGGTTCTGCGGATTCTTCGTTGCCTGCTGATTCTGTTCCTGCTGGTTCTTCGTTGGCTGCTGGTTCGGTGGGTTCTTCGGGGCCGGTGGCGTGGTGTGTGTCGGCGGTTTCGCGGGAGGCGTTGCGGGCGCAGGCGGCGAATCTGCGGGTGTTTCTGGAGGAGCGGCCGGGGGTGTCGGTGGCGGAGGTGGGGCATTCGCTGGTCACCACGCGTGCGCTCTTCGATCACCGGGCCACCCTCATCGGCG
>NZ_JANCPR020000114.1 GCF_028657195.3 Streptomyces iconiensis | reverse complement strand
CTGGCAGAGACCACGGCAGCGGCAGAGGTCGCCTGGCCCGCAGGGGCGACTCGGGCAACAGGGGTGGCAGAGGTCGCAGGGGCCGTCGCCGTGGTCGGAGTGGCCGAGGCGGTGGGGACGGTGGAGGCCGTGGGCATGGGCCGCGGCGGCTCCGGGGCCGACACCTTCCCGGGGTGCTCGGGCGGAGCGGACTGCGCGAGCGGCACAGGGCCCTCCGGCGGGACGGGCGGAATGGGCGGAATGGGCGGCACGGGCGGCACGGGCGCACCGGGTCGCTGAGACTGTCCGGGACCCTCCGGCACGGCGGGCCACGGGCGTTCCGGCGTGACGGGGCTCTCGGGCCGCTGCTCGGCGGGCGCCGGGCCCGATGTACCGGGTGTACGCGCCTGATCCGGAGCGGTATCGGGCTCCTGCGCCCGCTCCCCTCCCGCGCCCGGCGCGGCGTTCCGTGGCGGGTGCGACGGTTCGCTCGGGCTCTCCGACGTGTGGTGGCCGACCGGTTCCTGCGAGCGGCCGACCGGTTCCCGCGGGTGGCCGACCGGTTCCCGCGCAGGCAGCGTGCCTCGCTCGACGCCTCGCGCGGCGTCGGTCGATGCGGCCTGTCCGTCGTCGGACGCCGGGTCCGGCGCCGGGCCACGCTCGGTTTCCGGGCGCGCTGTGTCGTCCCCGGACCCGGTCGTGGGTCGGGGTCCGGGTCCGGTCCCAGACTCGGACTCGGACTCGGACTCGGCCGTGGGCCCGGGGCCGGTCCCAGATCCGGACTCGGCCGTGGGCCCGGGGCCGGTCCCAGATCCGGACTCGGCCGTGGATCCGGCCGTGGACCCGGATTCGGCCGTGGACTCGGCGAGCGGCGCGGGCCGGCGCTCGGCCGGGTCCCCCGGGCCCGAGGACACACCCGTCAGCGGCGCGCGGGCCGGGGCGGGCGGCGGTATCGAGTGGGAACCGGCCGGGTCCGCGCCTTCGCCCGTAAGCGCGGCCGACCCCCCGCCCGCAGGCGCCGAGCGTTCGGACGCCGATACGGCAGGCCCGCCCGTCGGCGGAGCCAACACGTCGGCGGATGCGCCCGGTTCGTCGTTCCGCACGGCCGAACCGCCCGCCGGGTCAGTGCGTTCGCCTGCCGGTGTGGCAGGCTCGCCGGTCGGCGCAACCGGCCTGCTCGCCGGTGCGGCCAACTCGCCTGCGTGCACGGCCGACTCGCCCGCCGGGTCCGTCCGTTCGCCTGCCGGCGTGGCCGACTCCCCTGGCGGAACACGCTGTTCGGGCGCCGGAGCCGCCGTGCCTGCGCCGGGACCCCCCGCGGTGTCCGGATCCGGCGCTTCGGGCTGCCCTATGACGGGGCTGCCGGGGGTGGCCCGGTGGTCGGGAGGCGGGCTGGGGGGTCGGGCGGGGGAGATCCTGGGGTGTCCGGGAGTTCGCGGGGTGGATGC
>NZ_JANCPR020000113.1 GCF_028657195.3 Streptomyces iconiensis | reverse complement strand
AGTACCCGTAGGAAGAGAAAACAACCGTGATTCCGGGAGTAGTGGTGAGCGAAACCGGAGGAGGCTAAACCGTATGTGTGTGATACCCGGCAGGGGTTGCGCATGCGGGGTTGTGGGATTTCATTGCAATGGTCTGCCGGCTGTTGGACGAGTGAGAAACCGTATGGATAGGCGAAGGGCATGCGAAAGGCCCGGCGTAGAGGGTAAGACCCCCGTAGCTGAAATCTGTACGGCTCGTTTATGGAACACCCAAGTAGCATGGGGCCCGAGAAATCCTGTGTGAATCTGGCGGGACCACCCGTCAAGCCTAAATATTCCCTGGTGACCGATAGCGGATAGTACCGTGAGGGAATGGTGAAAAGTACCGCGGGAGCGGAGTGAAACAGTACCTGAAACCGTGTGCCTACAAGCCGTGGGAGCGTCGCATCAAGTGCTTGCACTTGGTGTCGTGACTGCGTGCCTTTTGAAGAATGAGCCTGCGAGTTTGCGGCATGTTGCGAGGTTAACCCGTGTGGGGGAGCCGTAGCGAAAGCGAGTCCTAAGAGGGCGTTTGAGTAGCGTGTTCAAGACCCGAAGCGGAGTGATCTAGCCATGGGCAGGGTGAAGCGGAGGTAAGACTTCGTGGAGGCCCGAACCCACCAGGGTTGAAAACCTGGGGGATGACCTGTGGTTAGGGGTGAAAGGCCAATCAAACTCCGTGATAGCTGGTTCTCCCCGAAATGCATTTAGGTGCAGCGTCGTGTGTTTCTTGCCGGAGGTAGAGCACTGGATAGGCGATGGGCCCTACCGGGTTACTGACCTTAGCCAAACTCCGAATGCCGGTAAGTGAGAGCGCGGCAGTGAGACTGTGGGGGATAAGCTCCATGGTCGAGAGGGAAACAGCCCAGAGCATCGACTAAGGCCCCTAAGCGTGTGCTAAGTGGGAAAGGATGTGGAGTCGCAGAGACAACCAGGAGGTTGGCTTAGAAGCAGCCATCCTTGAAAGAGTGCGTAATAGCTCACTGGTCAAGTGATTCCGCGCCGATAATGTAGCGGGGCTCAAGCACACCGCCGAAGTCGTGTCATTCCAGCAATACTTCTAACGAGGGCTGGGATGGGTAGGGGAGCGTCGTGTGCCGGGTGAAGCAGCCGTGGAAACGAGTTGTGGACGGTTCACGAGTGAGAATGCAGGCATGAGTAGCGATACATGCGTGAGAAACGTGTGCGCCGATTGACTAAGGGTTCCTGGGTCAAGCTGATCTGCCCAGGGTAAGTCGGGACCTAAGGCGAGGCCGACAGGCGTAGTCGATGGAGAACCGGTTGATATTCCGGTACCCGCTATGAAGCGTCAAACATTGAATCAGGCGATGCTAAGTCCGTGAAGCCGCCCTGAGCTCTTCGGAGTGTAGGGGAGTGGTGGATCCGACGGTCCAGACTTGTAGTAGGTGAGTGATGGGGTGACGCAGTGAGGTAGTCCAGCCCGGGCGGTGGTTGTCCCGGGGTAAGGGTGTAGCCCGGAGGGTAGGTAAATCCGTCCTCCGTTA
>NZ_JANCPR020000112.1 GCF_028657195.3 Streptomyces iconiensis | reverse complement strand
GCCGCCGGGGCGGTCGCCCCGTCACCCACGACGCCGGGTTGTACAAGGAGCGCAACACCGTCGAGCGCCTGATCAACAAACTCAAGGCATGGCGCGGCATCGCCACCCGCTTCGACAAGAAGCCCGAGAGCTACCGGGCCGGACTCCACCTCCGCGCCTCCATGATCTGGATCAAAGACCTCACCCGAACCACATGAGCACAACCAAATACAGGCCCTAGTAGTGCTCGGTCATGTTGGTGCGGGGTCCGGCATGTCGCGGTGACAGGTGGGGCAGGCGCCGGTCCAGATCGCGAGGAGTAACTGCACTTCGCGGACGACTCGGTAGAGGCTCAGGCTGGCGCCGTCTCTTTTGGGGATCGGGTCAGCCGTTGCAGGGTGCAGAAGGCGTGGGCGACGGAGACGAGGGTGACGTGGTGATGCCAGCCTGGCCAGCTCCGGCCTTCGAAGTGGGCCAGGCCCAGCGCCTGTTTCATCTCGCGGTAGTCGTTCTCGATGCGCCAGCGGAGCTTCGCGGTGCGCACGAGGACGGCCAGCGGGATGGCCTCGGGCAGGTTGGAGAGCCAGAACTGCACTGGCTCGTCCTGGTCGGCGGGCCATTCGGCCAGCAGCCAGCGCACCGGAAGGTCAGTGGCGTCCGTGGCTTTGCGGATCCCGCGTCCGGCGGGCCGGATCCGCAGAGCCACGAAGCGCGAGTACATGCGTTTGTGTCCGCTGCGGCCACTGCCCGGCCGTGATCCCTCGCGCCACTGCACCGGCCGCGCGGCGCGTTTGCCGGCCGCGATGACCAGTGCCTTCACCGTCTTTGCCGTCTCCGGGTAGGAGGGAACCGGCGGTCGGCCCCGGCCGGTGCAGGCCGGGGTGCACGGCTGTGCGTCCTCGGGCTGGGCGGTGGTCGTGGTGGAGATGCCCACCGCGTAGTCGAGACCGCGGTCCTCCAGGCCGAGCCGGAAGGCGGCGGTGTCTCCATAGCCGCCGTCGGCGATGACCTGGGGCACCTCGATGCCCCAGGACCGGGTCTCGTCGATCATGTCAAGGGCCAGCTGCCACTTCTCGACATGGCCCTCCTGGGCGGGGATGGCGCACCTGTCCCGGCGGGCCACCTTGGCCGGATCGGCTTTCGGCGAGGCGGGATCCCAGCTCCCGGGCAGGAACAGACGCCAGTTCACCGCCGCCGAGGCGCCGTTGGAAGCCAGGTGCAGCGAGATGCCTGCCTGGCAGTTGGTGACCTTGCCCGCGGTGTCGGTGTACTGCCGGGTCACGCACGCGGACGCGTCTCCGTCCTTGAGGAACCCGGTGTCATCGATGATCAGCGCGGTGGGTTTGATGACCGGCTGCATGCGCCAGGCCAGGCGGGCCCGCACATGCGCCGCGTCCCACGGGCTGGAGGTGACGAAGTGGGCCAGGGCCTGCCGGTTCCCGTCCTCGCCGAGGCGGGCGGCCATCGGCTCCACCGACTTGCGCCCACCCTCCAGCAACAGGCCCCGCAGGTAGACCCCGCCCCACCGGCGCTGATCCGCCCGCGCGAACGGCTCGAACATCTCCGCCGCGAAGTCCTCCAGATCACACCGGACCGCAGCCAACTCCCCACCCAGCACACCCGATCAACGACACGACCGATCAAGAAGACACGCCACCACGGACCGCACATGACCAAGCCCTACTAGTTGTGTTGTTCGGGAAGGTTGGTGACGCGGCTTGCTGGTGTGGCTCCGCCGATGCCGGTGTGGGGTCGGTGATGGTTGTACCAGTCGAGCCAGTCGGGGAATGCTGCTTGTCGTTGCTGGTCTGAGGT
>NZ_JANCPR020000111.1 GCF_028657195.3 Streptomyces iconiensis | reverse complement strand
GGTCTGCTCCGCAGACACGCCGCGCCGCCGCTACGCGGCGGAAAACACCGTGCCCTCCGGGCACGGCCCACCCCCTCCGGGGGTGGGGCCCCGGCCTCCGGCCGGCGCCAACCGAACCGGGAGCCGGAGAGTTTCCCGTTTCTGAGACGTGCGCCCGTCCCGTGGTGCGGTGACCGCGTGCCCCCTCCGGGGTCATGCTGGGCGGGCTACAAGAAAGGAGATGCGTGCCTGCTCGCCCCTTCCCAGTATGCACCGTGGGGTTGGTTTTGGGATTCGGGACCACTCCCCCTCACTCTTCGAAGACTTTCCCCTGATGTCCCGTCAAGCGAGCAGCACAGAATCGGAATTGGAACACGGTGCCACTCCCCCCGCGAATGCAGGGGGATTTCCCTGACGCCTGCTCAAGTATGCATTCTGGGGTACGTATTGGGGTTACCGCACACTTCCCCGCGTAGCATGATGCCTTCCCCTCCGCAGGCTCACATTCGTAATCCGATTCCAGGTGCTGGGATCAGAGAACAGCTGCAATGCCAGCCCAGAGCGGGCCCCTTCCCGAGCGGTCCGCGCCTTCCCCCCCACATCCGGGTCTTACAGACACCACACCAAACCGACAACGACAAAACCGCAGAAAAGTAAGCAGTAAGACGGCAGCAGCGTCAGCAGTGCATCTGCCCTGACCAGCGACGACGCTTACTGACATCCGCGCGGCCAACCACTGACAAAACGACGCGGCCCATCGCGGTTTCGCCTTACCAGACAACACCGGAATCACCACTTCATTGACCCGGCGCGACGGCCTACCGCATTGGTTCACCACCTACCTCACAGGTTTACCCGGCATTCCCACCTACGGGTGGACGTGTCCGATGTGTATCTGTCCTACCTTTCTCACTATCGGCGACCCCGCCAAAGTCGGCAGTCGGCCACTGCGGACCGTCCAGTGAGCGAAGGGGAACGACAATGCCGATGCCGTCACTGGACGTCGTCAGCACAACGAAAGGAGAACGGCATGAGGACGGCGTGAACGTGCGGACGGACAAGGGGGAGCATATGAAGTTTCACAGGAAATCTCTCCGTCGGCAGCTAACGACCGTTGCTGGGGCTATCGAACTGGCCGGGGTCTTCCCTCTGGCTACGAGCACGCCAGAGGCACACACGGCGTACAAGGACCACCCCAGTCGACAGGCGGGCTACGTTTCGACAAGAGGAGTACGAGCACATGCGCACATTGCTCACTGCATTGGCAGTGGCGGGAACGGCCGCTGCCGCGGCGTTTCCCGGCTCGGCCACAGCCGTGCCTCATGCTGACAGTGGCGCGTCGGCGAGCACGACAGCGTCTCGGGAGGTGTCGGTGTCAGGAGAGACGGCCGGCCTCGGAGAGGGCGCCGCGCTGCGCCCTGTGGCCGGGCGGGACAACATCTACTACCTCAAGGTGAAGCACAGCGGTAAGTGTCTGACCGTGCGGGGCGCCAGCAAAGCCAACAACGCAACCGTCAACCAGTACCGGTGCGTCAGCGGCGCCAAGAACCAGTGGTGGATCGAGTACTTCATGGGCGGAATCGCCCGCCGGTTCGTCAACTTCAACAGCCAAAAGTGCCTTTCTCTGCGAGGGGGAAGCACTGCCAAGGGCACTCCCGCGGTGCAGCGAACCTGCAACGGGGAACCGGACCAGACCTGGTTCACCACAGCCCCGCACCGACAGGGTCCGATTACCCCGAGCCGTACCCAGGGGAAAAAGTGCCTGGACGTGCAGGGAGCCAGTAAGGCGGACAACGCACCGGTCATCACATGGTCGTGCAACAAGAAGAACAACCAGAAGTGGGTGGGCGTCGGATGACCACACGGTTCAAGAACTCCGCAGCATTACCGTTCTGGGTGGCGGCAGCCGCAGTCCTGGGTACATTGGCCAGCGGCGCGCCGAGTGCTGCGGCCAACGTGTCCGAATCTCCCCACAGCACCGCTGATGCCTCGGCACAGAACGTCCGGAAGGTGATCAGCAAGCACAGCGGTAAGTGTCTGACCGTGCGGGGCGCCAGCAAAGCCAACAACGCAACCGTCAACCAGTACCGGTGCGTCAGCGGCGCCAAGAACCAGCAGTGGCGCATGGAGATGTCCGGCGGGGACG
>NZ_JANCPR020000011.1 GCF_028657195.3 Streptomyces iconiensis | reverse complement strand
GCGCCGACGAGACGATCGACTACACCCAGCGGCGGTTCGAGGACGCCACCGGCGGAGTCGATGCCGTCATCGACCTGCTCGGCACGCTGGACGAGACCGATGTGCGGTCCGTGTCGGTGACCCGGCCGGGCGGCATCGTCGTCTCCGTACCCGGCGGCGTCTCCCCCGGCCTGGCCACCGCAGCGGGCCGGGCGGGCGTGCGCACCAGCCCGCTCCTGGTCGAGCCGGACGCGGCGGCACTGACGGCCATCGCGGGACTGGTCGACGCCGGCGCCGTCCAGGTCGAGATCGAACGCGCCTTTGCCCTGGAAGAGGCCGCCGAGGCCCACCGGCTGGGCGAGACCAACCGCACACGCGGCAAGCTCGTACTGGAGGTCGCGAAGTGACCGGGACGACCGCCCTCGTGATCGGGGGCACAGGAGTCATGGGCGCCCGCGTCGTCCGTACGCTCGCCGCGCGTAGCGGCGACGTCGTACGGGTGCTGACGCGGAACCCGTCCTCCGAGCGGGCCAGGGCCCTGGTCGGTGACACGCCGGGCGACGTGCGGCTCGTACGCGGCGACCTGGACGACGAGGAGTCGCTGAAGGCCGCCTTCCACGGCGTCGACCAGGTCTTCTGCAACACCGACTTCTTCGCGACGGCCAGCCCCGAGGGCGAGTACGCACAGGGTCTGCGGGCCCTGCGCGCGGCCCGGGAGGCCGGGGTCGACCGGTTCGTCTGGTCGTCGCTGGACAACGCGGCGGTCCTCACCGACGGGCGGATCCCGGTTCCGCACTACGACGCCAAGGCCGCAGTGGAAGCCCGTATCGCGCTCCACCGCTCCGAGGAGGCCATGCGGCAGGAGCCGGACGGCTGGTACTCGCGGCACGTCGCCGTACTCGTGACGGCACCGTATTTCGAGAACCTGTACGACCTGGCGCCGCGCAGGACCCGGCTGCCCGACGGCCGCGACGGCCTCCGGTTCGGCCTGCCGCTGGGCGAGGCCGGGCGCTGGCCGCTGATCGCGCTCGACGACATCGCCTGGTTCGCCCGTCATCTGCTCGACCACTGGGACGAGTGGGGCGGCAGGACGCTGCGCGTCGCGGCCGACAGCCTCACAGGGGACGAGATCGCGGCGGCGTTCGAGAGGGTGACCGGTGTGCCGAGCGCCTACGAGGCGGTGGAACTCGACGAGTTCGCACGCTCCATACCCGGGGTCGGCCATGATCTCGCCGCGATGTTCGCGTTTTTCCAGGAGCGCGACATCCTCTCCCGCGACCGTGACCTCCCGGCCCTGCGTGCCCGGCACCCCCAACTGGCCACGTTCACCGACTGGTTGACCTCCACCGGATGGGACGGCACCGCCCGCGGATGACACCGGGCGACCGCCCGGGGTGGCAGGGGACGGGAAGGAAGCCCCGGCGGTGGAACCGGCCCTCGGCCCCACCGCCGGCGTCCGGCCGCACCGTCCGGGCGCCCCGTGCGCCTTCCAAGCGCCCGGCCGCCCCCTCACAGCAGCCAGGCGCCCGCCGTGGCCACGTCCGTCCAGTCGCCGCCGCGCCCCCAGCCTCGTCAGCCCGGCGAGCAGGGCGTTACGGGGCTGGAGGACATCGGTGACGGCGCGGGCTGGTCTCACGGTCGCTGTGCTCCTGGTGAGCGGGGGGGGCGGGAGCACCCACCGCAAGTCCCCGTGCCAGAGCCGGGGTCCGCGCCGGGGCCCTACTGGAAGGTGATGCGGTCGGCGGCGGGCGGGTCGATGGGCTTCTGGGGCGAGGAGTGGTTCTTGAGGTAGTCCGTGAAGGCAGCCAGGTCCGTTGCGGTGCTCTCGCGGTGCGTGCCCTCCTTGAGCACGGTGAAGCCGTTGCCGCCCTCGGCCAGGAAGTCGTTGACGGTCACGCGGTAGCTGCCCGAGGCGTCGACCGGCTTGCCGTTCACGCGGACGCTGCCGGCCCGCAGCCGCTCGGCGCCCTGCCGTGACATGTCGACGTCGAACTTCAGGGCTGAGGAGATCTGGAGCACCTGCGCGTAGCCCTCGTTGGCACCGGAGAACTGCTGGCGCAGCACGTCCATGAGCTGCTTGCCGGTCAGTGTCATCGTCACCAGCGGATTGTCGAACGGCTGTACCTGGAAAGCCTCGCCGTAGGTGACGACGCCGTCCCCCTCCTTGCCGGAGGCTCGGTACACCAGGTCGGAGCGCATACCGCCCCAGTTGAGCAGCGCCAGCTCGGCGCCCTCGCCGCGGGTGGCCTCCACCTGTGTGTCGGTGATCAGGTCGCCCAGTGGCGTCTCCGGCTGGTCGGAGCCGCGCCCGGGGATGTCGCCCGAGATGTACCCGACCGGCTTGTTCGCCAGATCCGCCGAGCGCGCGCGCCACCTCTCGACAGTCTTGGAAACGGCGGGGTGCGCCGGCGTGTCCAGCGTGACGATGTGGTTGCGTGCCGAGGCCGAGGAGCGCACGATGTCGCCGCTTCCGCGGTCGATGTCGAAGCGCAGATCCGTGTACGTACGCCCGAAGGACGCTGCCTGCGTCACCAACCTGGGCCGCCCAGCAGGGTCGTTGACCGTGCAGACGTACGGCTCGTGCGAGTGACCGGTGACGAACATGTCCACCTTGGACGACGTCTTGCTCGCGATGCCCTTGATACGGCCGTCGATCCCGCTCGCCGGGCCGTCCTTGTCGCAGTCGGCGTCGTACGTCTTCCCCTTGGGCTGCGCACCCTCATGGACGAGTGCGACGACGGACTTCACGCCCTTGCGGTCGAGTTCCTCCGCGTACTTGTCGAGGGTGGCGACCTCGTCCTCGAAGACCAGGTCCTTGGTCATCGAGGCGCTGACGGCGGCCGGGGTGTCCTTGGTCGTCAGGCCGATGAAGCCGACGCGCTCCCCGGTGGGCAGCTTCTTGATCCAGTACGGCGGAAGGATGGGCCCTCTGTTCTTGGCCGCCCTCTTGGCGCCGGCGGCCTTCTGCCCGGCCTTGGGCAGCACATTGGCGGCGAGGTAGGGGAAGTCGGTGCCGTCGTACGGCTTGTCCGGTTCGGCGCAGCCGTCCTCCGGGTGGCAGCCGCCGTTCTTCATACGGCGCAGCTCAGCCGGGCCCTCGTCGAACTCGTGGTTGCCGACGGAGGTCACATCCAGGCCCATGGTCTCCAGGGCCTCGACGGTGGGCTCGTCGTGGAAGGCGGCCGAGAGCAGCGGGCTGCCGCCGATCATGTCTCCGGCGCCCACGGTCAGGGAGTTGGCGCCCTTCGCGTCGGCGCGGGCGCGGTCGAGCAGCGTCGCCAGCCGGGGTACACCACCGGCCTGCACCTTCTCCGGCTTTCCTCCGGGCCCGTCGCGGAAGACGGCGCCCGCGGGGCCCTCCACGGCGTCGAGGTTGCCGTGCAGGTCGTTGACGGCGAGCAGTTGTACGGGTGTGGTGCGGCCCTCGCCCGGGCCCGCCGCCGGGGCCGAGGGCGCGAGGGTCATCGCGGGAAGGAGGGCGAGCGCCGAGATGCCGCCGGCGAGAGCCAGCCGGCGGGCGAGGAGGCGGGGTGCTGGTGCGTGCAAGGTGGCGCCTTTCCAGGGGTGAGGAAACGGTGGTCAAGTGACCGCTGTGATCAAATCGCCCCGGCACCGCGCGGACACCCGCATCGCGCCCGTTCCACCCATAGGAGTGGCCCACCCGCTCCGGCCCGCCGCCCGCTCGGTGCCGTAGGGCGCACGCGTTGCCATGCCGGTCCATGGCCGCACCCTCGTCACGGCTCGCTGATTGAACTACGTACGGGTAGCCCAAGAGAGCGAGCGTGTACGGGAATCCGGCCACCTGGGCACCTGCCCTCTCGCCAGGAAATACAGGAAACTCCGGAATTGCGGGGTCGACGGAGCTGACAACTCGGCTCCGCCTGCGCCTTTTGTTACAGCACGTATGCGTTCATGTGCCTGTGAAAGGCCGGGATGTCAGCATGAGCGACGCACAAGGAAACATTCACGAAGAATCGGGGGATCATGAAAACCAGGCTCACGCACGGTGAGATCGGAAAGATGGTGCAAAGCCTCTTCGGCGCGGGGGTCTTCGACCGGGGGACGACGCTGGAGAAACTGCTGGAGGCGCAGTATTCCTCTCTCGCCGAGGGAGCGTCGGACGATCTGAGCCTTCATGTCCTGTGCTGCAACGAGTACTTCCTCGTGACCGAGGTGGTCGAGCAGCCGGCGGCGACATCGGACTCCGCGGGGGGTGTGCGAGGCGACCTTGCCTAAGGGCTGTCCCGTAATCCCCGGTGGATCAGCGAGCGGCGTCAGATGCGGTCAATCGCAAGGCAGCGAAGCGTCCTCATAGTGGGCCTATTCGGATGTTTCGACGGAAAAGGATTCGCGGGTGGCGGACGGAGTGCGTGCGCTGTGCGAAACACTCGTACCGCTCGCGCGCGGCGAGGACAACGCGGAACTCCTGACCCGCTGCCCGGCGGCGGCCGGTCCGTCGGCATTTCCCATCTGATGCTCGGACACATGGGATTTCCGGACCCCGCCTATGACGCCGTCCACCTGGCAGCGGCAGCCGCGGCGCCTCCCGGGTGCCCGAACGCCTTCCCTGTCGGCATATGGAACAGCCGGCACATGGAACAGGAGTGGCTGGCCACGCTCGCTGGCCCAGCAGCTCGGCCGGGGCACGGCGGGCGGGGGCGGCCGGAGTCCGACGGCGCGCGCTGCGGCCGGCTGCCCCGCCCGCCGGCGCGCCCCGCCTCGGGCGCGTCAGCGCGGGTCGGCACGGGTGAACGCGGCGGTCACGCCGCCGGATAGGCGAGGAAGAGCAGCGCCGCCAGCACCCCGCCCAGCAACGGGCCGAACACCGGAACCCATGAGTAGCCCCACTGGGCGATGCCCTTGCCCTTGATCGGCAGAACGAACGCGTACGCGATACGGGGTCCGAGGTCGCGTGCCGGGTTGATGGCGTACCCCGTGGGGCCGCCGAGCGAGGTGCCGATGACTAGCACGACGAATGCGACACCTGCGTAACCGAGTGCGGAATTCCCGAAATCGGGGATTCCGCCTTGCCCCTTGTCGTAGCCCGGCGAAAAGAGTACGAACGCGACGAGGACGAAGGTGCCCAGGGTCTCCGTGACCATGTTCCAGAACTTATGGGGAATCTGGGGTTCCGTGGCGAAGATACCCAGTGTGGCGGCGGGCTTGTCGTGGTCGTCGAACTGCAGCTTGTAAGTGGCCCAGCAGAGCACGGCGCCGAGCACGCCACCCAGCATCTGCGCGAGGAAGTAGACCGGCACATCCGCCCACTCGGTTTTGTCGGCGACGGCCATGCCGAGCGTGATGGCCGGGTTGAGATGCGCGCCGCTCGGTGCCCCGAGACTCGCGCCGGTGAACACGGCGAAACCCCAGCCGATGTTGACGAACAGCGTTCCGGTGCTGTTGCCGTTGGTCCTGCGCAGTACGTTGTTGGCGACGACGCCCGTACCGAGCATGACGAGCACCGAAGTGCCCAGTAGTTCCCACAGGAAGATGGAGCCCGCGGTCATCAGTAACCTCCACAGCTTCGCGGCTCAGCACGCCGTTCTCATGACGGCGAGTGGTCGCGCACCCTACTTCCTCGGGAACTGCCGCTCCAGCCTTGAACGGAGGAATGCGGCGGGAAATGCTCAGGAAAGCGAGTGCGGAAGGCGGCGGGTCGGCGAAGGGAGGAGAGTCAGTGCCCTGAGGGGACTTCAAGCACCGCGAAGACCGCCTCCCAGGGATCCGAGACAACGGCGACGCCGCGCCCTTCCGCATTGACGCCCGAATACAGCACCGTTGCCCCGTAATCCACTGACACATCGGTGGCACGCCGCGCGTCGGTAACCCCGAAATAGGGCATCCAGAACGGTTCGGCGTCCTTCCGCTCCGGGCCCAGCACGGTCCGCCCCGCGACGGCCTCACCGTCCGCCAGTCGGAAGGCCGCGTACCGCGCGTCGCCCGCAGCCGCGTGCGCCGCCACGCGCAGCCCGAGTACGTCCGCGTAGAAGCGGTCGGCCTCCGCCGTGTCCCGCACCGCGAGTTCCGCCCAGCACAGTGCCGAGGGTTCGTCGAAGAGCCCGGCGCCGAGGTGCGCGCGCGGCTGCCAGAACCCGACGTGCGCGCCGCACGGGTCCACGGCCAGCAGGTTGCGGCCCAGCACACCCACATCGGCGGGCCCGTGGTCCACCTCGCCTCCCGCCGCCTTTACCCGTTCGGCGAGCACGTCCACCTCCCGCGCGGCGAAGAAGACGATCCAGCTGCCCTTCGCCTCCTCCGTAGGTGCGATACCAGCCACCATCTGCCGCCGCGACGTGGCGTACCGGTAGTGGTCGAACTCGGGGCCCGTGTACACGTACCCCCATCCCAGCACGGCGGCGTAGAACCGCTCGGCGGCGCCGGCATCGGGCGCGTGCAGCTCCGTCCAGCACAGTGCTCCCGGACGGTAGGACGTGGGTTCGGGCACCGGTGTTCTCCTCCCCGAGCGGGTAGGACGCCGACAGGAGCAGCGGTCGGCGGCCGTTCGTCATTGCCGAACTGTACGCATTGACGCGCGAGTTGAGGGCCCTGCAGGATGCACGGACGTCTGTAAGGGGGCCGGAACGTGCACAGTACGAACCCGCGTGGACCCGGCGGTGACTCATCGGACGATCACGATGCCGTCGCCGTCGTCGGCATGGCGCTCCGGGTTCCCGGTGGCGCGGACCTCGACGCCTTCTGGGCCAACCTCACCGAGGGCGTGGAGTCCGTCACCCGCTTCGGCGAGGAGGAACTGCGCGCCGCCGGTATCCCCGAGGCGGAGCTGAACGATCCGCACTACATCAGGGCAAAACCGGTCCTGGAGGACGTGGCCGAATTCGACGCACCCTTCTTCGGCCTGACGCCGCGTGAGGCACAGGTCCGCGACCCGCAGCACCGGCTGTTCCTGGAGTCGGCCTACACGGCGCTGGAGCACGCGGGCTACGACCCGTTCCGCTTCCCCGGGTCCGTCGGTGTCTACGGCGGCGGTGCGCCCAACTTCTACCGCGAGTGGAACGTCAGCTCCCACCCCGACGCCTCCGCCTATCTCGGCGAGGTCGGCGTCATGGTGGCCAACGCCACCGACTACATCACCACGGCCGTCTCCCACCACCTCGGCCTGACGGGGCCCAGCGTGAACGTGGTGACGGCCTGTTCCACGTCGCTCGTCGCCGTGCACCTGGCCTGTCAGGCGCTGCGCAGCGGCGAGTGCGACGCCGCTGTCGCGGGCGGCGTCCAGGTCGAGCTGCCCCGCGTCACCGGATACCACTCGGCCGAGGGCGGCATGTTCTCGGTGACAGGCCGCGTGCGGCCCTTCGACGCCGCGGCCGACGGCACGATCTTCGGAACCGGTGTCGGCACCGTCGTCCTCAAGCGCCACGCCGAAGCGCTGGCAGCCGGCGACCATGTGCACGCCCTGATCCGGTCCTCGGCCATCAACAACGACGGCGCCCGCAAGACCGGGTTCACCGCGCCGAGCATCGCCGGGCAGTCCGCACTCATCCAGCAGGCCATGACCGCCTCCGGTATCGACCCCGCCCACATCGGCTACGTCGAGGCGCACGGCACCGGCACCAGGGTCGGCGACCCCATCGAGGTGAACGCGCTCACCCGCGCCTACCGCGACCTGGGCCTGACCGGCGTACGCACCTGCCCCATCGGCTCGGTCAAGGGCAACGTCGGGCATCTCGGCCCCGCAGCCGGTGTCATCGGGCTCATCAAGACCGTGCTGGCCCTCCAGGCCGGGAGCATCCCCCCGAGCATCAACTACTCGGAGCCGCACCCGGAGATCGACTTCGAGAACGGCCCTTTCTACGTCAACACCGAGCTGTCACCCTGGCGCCGCCTCCAAGGGCCCCGTACGGCGGCCGTCAGCTCCTTCGGCGTCGGCGGCACCAACGCGCACGTCGTCCTCGCCGAGGCCACGCCCACGCCTACGCCGGAACGCGCGAGCAGCGGAGGGCCGGGCCACGACCGGGCAAGCGAGGAGGAGCCGTCCGGTGATCGGGCAAGCGAGGAGGAGCCGCCCGGCGGCCAGGCAAACGGGGAGCCGCCTGGTGGCCAGGTGAGCGAGGGGGAGGACGGCGGTGAACTGGCGGTGCGGCGGCGCCCGTTGGTGCTCCCGCTCTCCGCGCGTACCCCCGAAGCGCTCGCAGCGGCGGCCGACCGGCTGGCCGACCACCTGGAGGCGCACCCCGGACTGCCGTACGAGGACGCCGCCGCCACGCTGAGCTGCGGCCGTCCACCCTTCCGGCACAGGACAGCGGTGGTGCCCGGCGACGCCCCCGTTCCGCTCGCCCTGCGCGCGGCCAGGACCGACGCCGCACCCGTGCGGGACGGGGCACGCCCTGTCGCCTTCCTCTTTCCCGGCCAGGGCTCCCAGCACCTCGGCATGGGCAAGCAGCTGTACGCGCAGGAACGGATCTTCCGCGCGGCCGTCGACGAGTGCGCCGACCTCGCGCGCCCCCACCTGGCCACGGACCTGCGCGCGGTGATGTTCGCCGCCGAAGAGCCCGCCGCCGTCCGCGCGTTGACCAGGACCAGCATGGCCCAGCCCGCGCTGTTCACGCTGGAGTACGCCATGGCGCGGCTGCTCATGAGCTGGGGCCTGGAGCCGAGGGCGATGGTCGGGCACAGCGTCGGTGAGTACGTCGCCGCCTGCCTGGCCGGCGTGTTCTCCCTCGCCGACGCCGTCCGGATCGTCGTCAGACGGGGCGCGCTCGTCCAGGAGCTGCCGGGCGGCAGCATGCTGGCCGTACCCGCGGCTGCCGAGGACGTCGAGGGCCTGCCCGGCGTCGACATCGCCGCCTACAACGGCGCCCGCCTCACCGTGATCTCGGGCCCCGACAAGGCCGTCGAGGCCGCGCGGACCACGCTCGCCGAACGCGGCGTGACCGGGCACAGGCTGCACACCTCGCACGCGTTCCACTCCGCGATGATGGAACCCGCCCTCGACGCGTTCGCCGCCGAACTGGCCCAGGTCGAACTGCGCGCCCCGCGCCTCCCGTTCGTCTCCAACGTCACGGGGGAGTGGATCACCGGGGAACAGGCGACCGACCCGGCCTACTGGACGGAACATCTGCGTGCCCCGGTCCGCTTCGCACCGAGCGTCGCGCTGCTGCTGGAGGACGAGGACCTACTGCTGGTCGAGACCGGCCCCGGACAGGTCCTCACCGGACTGACCCGCGCCCAGGCCCTCGCCACGGGACGCAAGGGACGGCCCGTCGTGCCGACCATGCCCATGCCGCAGGGCAAGGAGGACGGCCCCCACTGCCTGGCACGCGCCGTTGCCGCGCTCTGGACGGCGGGCGCACCCCTGGACTGGGACGCCTACTGGGGCCAGGACTGGCGCCGCGTACCCCTGCCGACCTACCCCTTCCAGCGCAAGGTCCACTGGCTCGACCCGGCAGCGCCCTCGACCGCCCCGGCAGGCGCGGAGAGGCCCCGCACCGCGGAGGAGGCAGAACAACGGGCCCGAGGAGAGGGAGACCGGGAGCCCGTACACGAGGAGGGGCGGCGGCCCGTCGAACGCGCGCTGTTCCGGCCGGAGTGGCGCGAGGACCAGAACCCCGCGCCGGCCACCGCCTCCCTCGCCCGCACCTGGCTCCTCTTCCGCAGGGGCACCGCGCTGGACGGGCTCGTCAACCGGCTCCGCGCGGCCGGCGGACAGGTCGTCACCGTCGAACCCGGCGCGCGCTACATACGCCTGACCGGCAGCCGGTACGTGCTGCGCCCGGGCGCACGGGAGGACTACACCCAGCTCGTCGCCTCGCTCACCGCCGACGGGCTCCTGCCCGAACGCGTCCTGCACGCCTGGCTGTTCGGCCCGGCCGACGGGCTGAGCCCCGGCGGTGATCGGAGTTTCGACGGAGGCCAGAGCCCCGGCGACGGCCGGAGCCCCGCCGCATGGCTGGACCTCGGCTTCTTCAGCGTCCTCTTCCTGGCCCAGTCCCTCGCGGAACGCACCTCCGCGCTCGCCGCCGGCCTGCGCTGGGACGTGGTCGGCTCGCGGCTGCGCGCGGTCACGGGTGCCGAGCAGATCGAACCCGCCCGCGCGGCCGTCACCGGCGTCTGCGACGTCATGGCCAAGGAACTGCCCGAGTTCGCGGTGCGGTGCCTGGACGTCACCGAAAACCGCTTCACCGAGGGCCTCTTGGAGGAACTGGCACGGGCGGGACAGCCCGCGCCCGCCTTTGCCGCCGGCGGAGACCGCTGGGTCGCCCTGCGCGGGCGCAGGCGCTGGCTCCTCAGCTACCCGCAGGTCCCCGAACCCCGCACCCGCGGCGCCTCGGGGCCACTGCGTGAGCGCGGGACCTACCTGGTCACCGGCGGACTCGGCGGAATCGGGCTCGCCGTCGCGGAGGGCCTCGCGAAGGCCGTACGCGCACGGCTCGTACTGACCGCACGCTCCGCCTTTCCGCCCCGCGAGGAGTGGGACGGGATCCTCGCACGGGAACCAGCCGGAGACGAAGCGGACCCCGCCGCCGTGCAGCGGACCGTCCGCCGGCTGTTGCGCGTCGAGAGCTACGGCGCCGAGGTGCTGGTCTGCCGTGCCGACGTCGCCGACGAGGAGGCCATGCGGGAGGTGGTGGCGCGTGGTGAGCGGGAGTTCGGGCCCGTACACGGCGTGTTCCACACCGCGGGCGTACCGGGCGGCGGCCTGCTGGCGCTCAAGACCCGTGCCGAGGCCGAGCGCGTCATGTCGGCGAAGGTCACAGGAACGCTCGTCCTCGACCGGCTGCTCGGCGACACCGCGGAGGTGATGGTCCTCTTCTCCTCCATCACCTCCGTCGCCGGCAACCTCGGCCAGACCGACTACGCCTCGGCCAACGCCTTCATGGACGCCTACGCGCATGCCCGCGCAGCCGAAGGACCCGGCTTCACCGTGTCCGTCAACTGGGACGCCTGGGCGGAGATCGGCATGGCAGCGAAGGCCGGCACGCTCGCACCCGCCGCCTTCCGCGCCCTCCAGACGGGCGCCCCCGCGCCGACCGGCATCCTGGTCACCACCCCCGCGGCCAACGGTCACGCCACGGCGAACGGCCACGCGCAGCAGACCGATGACCCCGCGCGGGCGAACGGCGAAGGCCAGGCCGACCGACACACACCCGGCAACGGTCACGCACCGGGCAACGGTCACGCGCAGGCCAACGGTCACGCGCAGGCCAACGGGCACGCACCGGGCGACGGCCACATTCCCGGAGCCACCCCTACCCAGGCCAACGGGCACCTGCCCGCCGAAGAGGCACCGGGTGTCCCGCCCTCCGGCAACGCCGATCACCCCGCACCCGAACGTGGCTCCGGCGTCCACCCGTTGCTCGGCGAGCGGTCCGAGGGTCCGGACGGCGAGATCCGTTACTGCCTTTCCGTGGACGGCGACACGCACTGGGTGACCCGCGAACACCGGGTCTCCGGGACACCGGTCTGGCCGGCGACGGCCTACCTGGAGACGGCACGCGCCGCAGGAGACGACGCGCTCGCGGCCGAAGGGGGGCCGCTGCGGCTGACCGATGTCACGTTCCTGTCCGTGCTGACCCTCACCGAACGCCGCGTGCTGCGCACGACGTTGGTACCCGAACGGGGCGGCTACCGCTTCTCCGTCGCCAGCTCGGCCGAAGCGGTGGAGAGGGGCGAGGCGGAAGGGAACGCCGAGTGGGACAGCGGTAGGGGGGAAGGCGCTGAGTGGACGGAGCACGCCACCGGCCTGGTCCGTACGGCGCCGCACAGCACGCCGCAGGTGCAGGACCTCGACGTGCTGCGGGAGTGCTTCCCGGTCGTCAAGCCGGACACCGAACCGTACGAACCCCAGCTGGGCCTGATCGAGTTCGGGCCCCGCTGGGCGAACATGGCGGAGATACGGCGCGACGACTCCTCCACCCTGGCCCGCGTCGAGATGCCGGAGGAGTACGCCGGGGAACTGGCCGACCACCCGCTGCACCCCGCCATGTTCGACGCGGCCACGTCCAACGCCGTCTACCTCCCCGAACTGGGCTCGACGGGTGAGAGCTATCTGCCCTTCTCCATCAGCGAGATCACCCTGCGCGCGCCGCTGCCCGCCACGCTCCATGTGTACTCGCGCCGCCGGAGCGCCCATCAGAACATGGTGACGTTCGACCTCACGCTCACCGACGGAACGGGCCGCGAAGTCGTGGACGTCACCGGCTACACCGTCCGCGTATGGGACCCCGCCGAGTTCCGGCGGAGCGTCACGGAGAAGGCCGCACAGGCGCCACCGGAGGAACAGCCCACCGAACCGGAGACCGGAAAGACCGCGGAACCGGCCCCGGCCCCGGGTCTCGGCGGGGAGTTCGCGATCCGCCCCGAGGAGGGCATCGAGGCGCTCTGGCACATCCTCGGCGCGCGCCTGGGGCCGCAGATCGTGGTCGTGCCCGAGGGCATCGACGCCCGGCTCCGCTCGGTCGAACGCCTCACCCGGAACGTGATCGCGGAGGCGGGCCTGAACAGCGGACCGCCCGGCGGCTCCGCTTCCTCCCGGAGCAGATCGCCTGCCACGGCCGACGGGGGAGACGGGAAGGGCGAGGGAGACGAGGGAGACGGAGAAGGCGAGGGGGACGGCGGCGGCACCACGCACCAGCGGCTCACCAGGCTGTGGGCCGACGCGCTCGGGGTCGGGGAAGGGGAGGTGGACGTGGACGACGACTTCTTCGCGCTCGGCGGGAACTCCCTCGTCGGGGTCCAGCTCGCGGCGCGCGTACGCAAGGAGTTCGACACCGATCTGCCGATCGCCACACTCATCGAGAATCCGACGGTCCGTGCCATCGCGGGCATCATCACCGCATGAGCACGGTCACCTCGGCTGCGAGCAGCAGCGCATGGCTCCCGTTCCCTCCCAGGGAGGGGGCGCGGCTGCGCCTCTTCTGCTTCCCGTGCGCCGGCCAGGGAGCCTCCGTCTACCGCCCGTGGCAGCGGCTGCTGGCACCGGACATCGACGTCGTACCGGTGCAGTTGCCCGGCAGGGAGGGGCGCGCGACGGAGGCGCCGTACCGCGCCATGGACCGCCTGATGGACGGACTGCTGCCGGTCCTGCGGAAACAGATCCGGGGCCCCTACGCGCTGTTCGGGCACAGCCTCGGCGCGATGGTCGCCTTCGAGACGGCACGCAGGCTGGAGGCGGAGGGGCGATCGCCGCTGCGGCTGACGGTCGCGGCGCAGCGCCCGCCGCACGTACCGGGCGAGCGCGCGCCGCTGCACGACCTGCCGTACGCCGCGTTCATGACGATGCTCGGCCTGTACGGGCAGGTACCGGTCGAGCTGTTCGACGACCGCGCCGCGCTCGATCTGGCGGCGAGCAGCCTGCGTGCCGACTTCGCCCTGGTGGAGACCTACGTGCCTCCCGGAGAACCCCCGCTGGCCTGTCCCGTCACCGTGCTCGCCGGGCTGGCAGACAGCAGCATCCCGCCCGCTTCGCTGCGCGGCTGGAAGGCGCTGACGGAGGGCGAGTTCACCTTCAGACCGGTCCCCGGCGGCCACTTCTTCGTGAACGAGCGCACGGAGGAGATCACGGGACTCCTGCGCGCCGCACACAGCTAGGGCCCTTCTGATGGATCTTGCCGGGCTCGCGCCGCCCTGCGACTCCTCCCCCAAGCTCTTCGAGCAGGGGGGTGCCCCCACCGGCGTTGTCGTCGGTCGCCGCTGCTGCGCAGGGTCCCCCGGCCTCCGGCCGGGAGGTGCCCCCACCTCCTCCGCCTTGGATCCGAAGCCCCAGGACGACGCTCCCTGATCCAGCCTGATCCATCAGAAGGGCCCTAGACCGGACGGGCAGCGCGCACTCGCCCGAACCCTTCGAGCGGGGAGAAGTCGCGTGCCCCGACAGCCCCGCGCCCGCGACAGGGGCTGTCGGGAGCGCGCCGTGCACGGGGCCTCCGCATAGAATCGGCTCTCATGCCGAACCCTGACGAGCTCCTCGTCGATATCGCCACCATGGTGGAGTCCGAGCAGAGCAATCAGATGTCCTTGACCGTGGTCGTCGGCGGCGCCGTCGTCACCGGCCGGCTCGCCCCGGAAGCCGTCTGGAGGCAGCGGGTTTCGGAGGTCCTCACGGACTCCGACCATCTGGGCCCGTTCTCCCGCATCTTCGCCCCCGATCCAGCGCAGACCCGACCCGGCCCCGGCAGGACCCCCACCCACCTGCACTTTCACATCGCCCGCATCCTCCAGGGCAGCATCGGAATTCCCGAAACAGGCGGGATGTACCGCGTCGCCATCCACGACGTCACCGCCTGGACGGTGGGCGACTTCAGCTACTCCGACCGCTGACCCTGCCGCTTTCCGTCCGCCGTCTTCTCACCCGCCGTCTCGCAGTTCGCCGTCGAACGGCCCCGGAGACGACTCCCGTCAGAAGGCGTCAGGCCCCCGGCTCGGGCCCCGGGGCCTGGCGCCCGACCGGTTACCCGTCGACGACCGGTCACCCGTCGAGGGGTTCCACCGGCTGACGCAGAACGGTCTTGAGTCTTTCGGGAGCCGTCTTCCGGGGGTCGCTGAGGTAGACCTCGTGGTGCATGCCCGTCGGCCTCAGGCCGTTGGCGCCGAGATAGGTCCGGTGGAGTTCGTTCATCACCGGGGTCTCGTCGTCGTAGGAGCCGATGTGCAGCACCTGGGCGCTGGGACCCTCGTGGAGGGTCAGGTGCCGGAGCTGCGAGATCGCGGGGAGCTTCTTCTTGGCCAGCGCGTTCCGCTCGGCCTCCTCGATCATGTCCTTGGTGACCCAGGAGGGCATGGTGAGGAGCATGGTCCAGTTCCAGGTGTCCTTGGCGCGGGCCGTGAACGCGTCGGGCCGGTCCGACCACCACAGCCCTTCCAGCGGAGGGACGACGAAGTCGCCGCCGGCCGTGCCTTTGGCGGCGAACTTGAGGGTGTGGGCGACCGTGTAGAGGGCCTCGACCGCGCGGGGGTAGGCGGGTGAGGCGTTCGGGTCCCCGCTGCCGTCGATGGCGATGAACCGCTGCTCGGGCACGTCGACGACGGACCACGTGGTGTTCCTGGGCGCGTAGAGCTGCTTCTGCTCGCGCTTGACGTCGTACGGGGCCATGGCTGTCCCTTTCGCTGGAGGGCGCGCATCGTGCAGCGATGCACGGTAACGGGCGAGCCACGCCTGTTCGGCTTCGAGCCGGCCGGGGCCGAGACCGCCACGGCGCTTCGGGGCCGGTCACGACCATGGCGCCGACGGCGAGAGTACGCGAGGAGGGCCCTGCCGGCGTGTGCCGGCAGGGCCCTCCTCAGTTCTCAGACGCGACCGTCCCCGGCTCTGGCGCCGGCTCCGGCTACTGCGCGGTGGGAGTGCCCAGGGGGGAGCCCAGCATGTCGGACGCCGCCTGGCGCTCCGTGACGGCCGGGGGCTGCTCGGGCTCGGGCTGGGCACGGCAGGTGAAGCCGAGGTGGGTCATGGCCAGGGTGACTTCCCGGGCGGAGAAGTCACGGCGGTCCTGGCGGGTGATGACGGCGCCCACCTGCTTCACCGGGAAGTGACGTCGGCCGATGATCACGGATTCGCCCGTGATGGGCTCGGGCTTGATGCCCTTCATCGCGGCCACCACTCCCTCTTTGGTGAGGTCGAACGGGAAACGGGCGATGACACAGTGCATGATGCCTCACAGGTAAGGGACGAGCTGCCTGACAGGGGCGGCGGTCAATGGGAGCGGGCGGGGAACGGCTGGCTGTGCCGGAGCGACCAGCCCCGTGCGCCGGCCGTCCTCGTCGTGGAAGGGCATGGGAGGGACGGATGACCGGCACAGGCGCCGGTCATGACGGGCAGTCCCACCTCGACAGTCCTAGCGTCCCAGACATACGGGCCGGATGCTCCATGATGTCGGTCGGGACTCTGCGGGGCGGGAGCCGCGGGACGGCGGTACCGCCCCTGAAACAGTGCCAAATCGGTCTGTTCCAGAGGCGGATGGCCCGGCCCTACGCGCGCCGGCCGTCCCGCGAAGAGGACTACGACCGGCCCGACCGGTATGTCGCGCGCTCGTTGTACCGCTCGCGGGCGCTGCCGCTGCGGCGGCTCCGTCCCGACGAGGAAGCACCGCTGCGGCGGGGGCGCTCCCTGGCGGCCTCGGAGAGAGTGACCGGAACACCCGAGGGTGCCTGGGCGCCCGTGATGCGGGTCAGCTCCGCGTCGCCCGAGCGCACCTGGGTCGTCTCCGGGGTGATGCCGGCCGTGGCCATCAGACGGCTCATCTCGCGGCGCTGGTTGGGCAGTACGAGGGTGACGACGCTTCCGGACTCACCGGCGCGCGCCGTACGGCCGCCGCGGTGCAGGTAGTCCTTGTGGTCGCTGGGCGGGTCGACGTTCACGACGAGATCGAGGTTGTCGACGTGGATACCGCGCGCGGCGACGTTGGTCGCCACCAGCACCGTGACACGGTCCGCCTTGAACTGGGCCAGGGTCCGGGTGCGCTGGGACTGGGACTTGCCGCCGTGCAGGGCAGCCGCGCGTACGCCGCTGTTCAGCAGGTGCTCGGTCAGCCGGTCGACGGCGTGCTTGGTGTCCAGGAACATCAGGACCCGGCCCTCGCGGGCGCCGATCTCGGTCACCGTGCGGTGCTTGTCCGCACCGTGCACGTGGAGCACGTGGTGTTCCATCGTGGTGACAGCGCCGGCCGACGGGTCGACGGAGTGGACCACGGGGTCGGTCAGGTAGCGGCGGACCAGCAGGTCGACATTGCGGTCCAGGGTGGCCGAGAACAGCATGCGCTGGCCCTCGGGACGCACCTGGTCGAGCAGCGCGGTGACCTGGGGCATGAAGCCCATGTCGGTCATCTGGTCCGCCTCGTCCAGGACGGTGATGCCGACCCGGTTCAGACGGCAGTCGCCGCGCTCGATGAGGTCCTTGAGCCGCCCCGGCGTCGCGACGACGACCTCGGCGCCCGTACGGAGCGCACTGGACTGCCTGCCGATCGACATCCCGCCGACGACCGTGGTCAGCCGCAGCTTCATGGTGCGGGCGTACGGGGTGAGCGCGTCGGTGACCTGCTGGGCCAGCTCGCGGGTGGGGACCAGGACCAGGGCGAGCGGCTGGCGTGACTCGGCACGCTGACCGGCGATACGGGCCAGCAGCGCGAGCCCGAATGCGAGGGTCTTGCCCGAACCGGTGCGGCCACGGCCGAGAATGTCGCGCCCCGCAAGGGAGTTCGGCAGGGTCGCCGCCTGGATCGGGAACGGGGCGGTCACGCCCTGGGCGCTGAGCGCCGACAGCAGCGGGGCCGGCATGTCGAGGTCGGCGAACGCCTCGACGGCGGGAAGTGCGGGAGTGAGCGTCTCCGGCGGCGCGAACTCGCCCTGCTGCGCGGCCGGCCGGCGGCCGTAACTCCCTGAGCGGTTGCCGGAGCCCGACCTGTTCGGGGCACCGCCCGACCGTCCTGCGGGTGCGCCACCGAAGCGGCTGCCGCCCCTCCCGGAGCCCGAGCCACCGCCGGTGCGGGTGCGGGAGTAGCGGTCGTTCGTACGTGTGCGGTTCAAGCGGGACCTTCCTCGATGCGGCACGTACCAAGGAATTCCCGCGGCGAATGCGCAACGCGGAGAATTATGAGAACGGGCCGAGTGAAATGCGTAAAGGATTCGTTCATGGTGCGTACTCGCCGGTGAATGACCGGCGAGGCGTGACACGGAAAAAGTGGAGCGAAACGGGCAGCGGGGTCGGGGCAGATCGGTCCGGCGGAGAGGCGGTGTGGCCTCATGGCCTGGCTGCGGGCGGCGGGGCCGTCCACGTGGGGCCAGGCCCCGGGGCGCGGCGGTCGGGGCTCACTCAGGAGGGTGCCCGGCCGTGGAGTGCGCGTCAGACGGGAACGATGTTCTCGGCGGCGGCGTTGTCGTCGGTCTGCTCGATGGGCCCGTAACCCTCTGCGGTGCGGAACCACTTCGCGGTGTCTGCAGTCATGCCACATCTCCTTCGGGGCAGTGCCAGGAGCCCGCACGGTGCGTACTCCGTGTCGCCGCGATGATTACCCTGCCGGAAATGACCGAAATGCAAAAGAGCTCCCACCGGGATGGAAACACGGTGAGGGTGCTCGGAGTTTCTGGGGACCATAACTGCAACCAACATAGACACTACCACGGAGTGCCGGTGCGGCGAAGAAAACCAATTCAGCACCCGTTGCCGGGAAAGAAATCCTCGGGGCGGCTCGCCCCGATTTTCTCCCCTCGCCGGCTCAGGTATGGGCCCCGCGGGCGGGTGGCCGCGCCCGCCGGCCGGGCGCCGTAGGCGGGCGGGCCCTTCCCGGGAAGGCCGTGCGGGAGCGCGTCCGGGAACAGGTCGGGGCGCAGCGGTGCGTCCCCGGGCAGCCGCTGCTCCTGGGCGCCGAGGGACTGGGTGTCGATGGTCTGGGCGCCGGTATGCCGTTCGCATCCCTCACCGTCGCCGCGGGCGGTGGCGCCGAGCCGTCCGTGACCTGGTCGGCCTCCGGGAAAAGGGGCACTGAGCGAGGAAGGGCAAGGGAGAGGCATGGAGCGGCGTAGCGCCAACTGACAGAGTGTGGCCATGGATTACCTGCCGCACTTCGAGCGTGAAGCCACGGCCTTCGCCGACGCCGTCAGGCGTACGGTCGGTGAGCAGGAGGCGCCGCCTGTGCCCTCGTGTCCCGGCTGGCGGGCCGGTGATCTGGCGGTGCACCTGGGTGGGGTGCACCGTTTCGTGCGCCGCATCCTGGACCGGGGGCTCCTGGAGCAGCCGGACCTCAGCGACCTGTCGCTCTACGAGCTGCCTGACGATCTCACGGCCTGGCCGCACCCGGACAACGCGCCCAACAGGACACCCGTACTGCCCGTACTGGTCGACTGGTTCGAGCGGGGAGCCGCCGGACTGGCCGAGCGGTTCCGGGACACGGACCCGGCGCAGCGCGTGTGGAGCTGGTCCGACGACTGGACGGCCGGGTTCTGGCTGCGGATACAGACGGTCGAGGTGGCCGTGCACCGCTGGGACGCCGAAGGGATCATGGGCCAAGCCTCGCCGTTCGATACGGAGTTGGCGGTCGAGGGCGTGACGCAGAACCTCGACACCATGGTGCCGGCCCGGCGCGCACGGAACGAAGCGCCTCCCGGCAAGGGCGAGAGCTACGGCTTCCGGCAGACCGACGGGCCCGGCGCGTGGACCGTCCGCTTCGACGGCGACACCGTCACGCACGTCCGGCGGGCGGCGCCCAGCGATGTCCGGCTCTCCGGTACGGCCTCCGACCTGATGCTCTTCCTCTGGGGAAGGCTGCCGGCCGACCGGCTGGAGATCGACGGCGAACGGTCCCTGATCGACCGGTACGCGGCCCTCGTGCCGCCGGTCTGACGCGTACGCGTACCGCTGGTCCGACGCGTAGGCACGCCGCGATCAGCGGGGCGCGAAGCGGTCGAGGGCCGTGAGTACGTGCTCGCGGGTCGTCGCGTCGCCGAGGTGGCCCGCGCTCTCGACGATGTGCAGTTCGGCGTCCGGCCAGGCACGGGCGAGCTGCCAGGCGGTGTCGAGCGGTCCGCCCATGTCGAGCCTGCCGTGTACCAGTACGCCCGGGATGCCGGCGAGGCGGTCGGCCTCGCGCAGGAGCACGCCCTCCTCCAGCCACGCCCCGTGCGAGAAGTAGTGCGCGCAGATCCGCACCAGCGCCAGCCGCGCCTCGGTGGGACGGTCGCCGTACGGGCGTGCGCCGCCGCTCGTCTCGCCCGAGAGCACCGCGTCCTCCCACGCGCACCAGTCGGCCGTCGCGCGCGCCCGTACGGCGGCGTCCGGGTGTTCGGTGAGCCGCGCGTACGCCGCCACGACGTCGCCTTCGCGCGGTGTGCCCGGGGCGCCGGCGAGGAAGTGCTCCCACTCGCGGGGGAAGAAACGACCCACCCCCCGGTACAGCCAGTCGATCTCGCTGCGCCGCGTGGTGGTCACGGCGGCGATCACGATCTCCGAGACATGTTCGGGGTGCCGCTCGGCGTAGGCCAGGATCAGCGTCGAGCCCCAGGAGCCGCCGTGCAACAGCCAGCGGTCGATGCCCAGATGCTCGCGCAGCAGCTCCATGTCGGCCACCAGGTGCCAGGTGGTGTTGTGGCGCATGTCCGTCGCCGGGTCGCTCGCGTGCGGGGTGCTGCGACCGCAGCCGCGCTGGTCGAACAGCACGATCCGGTAGCGCAGCGGATCGAAGAGCCGCCGCCACTCCTCGCCGCATCCGGAGCCCGGCCCGCCGTGCACCACCAGCGCGGGCTTCCCCCGGGGGTTCCCGCACGTCTCCCAGTACACGTGGTTGCCGTCCCCGACCTCCAGCATCCCGCTGTCATACGGCTCGATCGGCCCGTACAGCTCCGGCACGCCCGTGCTCCCCTCACTCGCTGTGTCCGTTCGCCCGGCCCGCGCGGTCTCCCGTACCGGCCGGGGCCGTCATCCGACCATGAGCGCCGGAACCGGGGAATCCACCCGCACGTGCCTCACCCACCACCGTGCCAGGTGACCAGGGTGTCAAGGGCGCGGCGGCCCGTCGGGATCGCCGGGGTGCCGGTGCGGGGGCGAGGGCGCGGGTAGCCGAGGGAGACCGCCGTGCGGACGCGCCAGCCGGCCGGTGCCGCGGCCAGGCGGGTGGCCTCGGCCGCCGCCTCGTCGGGGAAGAAGGAGGCGGGACAGCTGCCGATTCCGAGGGAGTGGGCAGCGAGCATCAGGTTCTGCGCTGCACGGCCCGCGTCGAACTCCGCGTCCTGGCCGCCGTGTTCACGGTCGACGGCGAGCAGCACGACGACGGGGGCCTGCGCGAGGTGCGCGGCGTAGGCGCTCAGCGCGCCCAGCCGGCGCCGCAGTGCCGGGTCGGTGACGACGGTGAAGTGCCAGGGCTGCCGGTTGCGTGCCGAGCCGGTCCAGCGCGCGGCCTCCAGGATCCGCAGCAGCACCGGGCGGGGGACGGGCCGCTCGTCGAAAGCCCTGGTGGCACGGAGGGAAGCGATCGCCTCGGACGTGAGGGTGCCGGGTGTGCGGGGATCAGGTGCGAGGGGAGACGGGGCAGCGGGCTCGGGCTCGTACGCGTACTCGGACACGGGATCGGACTGCGGCATTCCGCCAGTCTGCCGCGCCCGCTCGCGCTGCGGTCTCGCCGGGTGGGCGCCACAGTGGAAGGGCGAGCGAGGACGGACGTACCGGCGAGCGCCAGAGGAGACGGGCCGTGAGCGGTGAGGACCCGCTGAAGACGTACCGGGGCAAGCGGCACTTCGAGCGGACGGCCGAGCCCGAGGGCGAACAGGGCGAGGCAGGCGAGGGGCCGCGCTTCGTGGTGCAGATCCACGACGCGACGACGACGCACTTCGACTTCCGGCTGGAGGCCGAGGGTGTCCTCAAGTCGTGGTCCGTGCCCAAGGGGCCGTCCATGGACCCGAAGACCAAGCGGCTGGCCATGCCGACGGAGGACCATCCGATGGACTACCGCACGTTCGAAGGGGTCATTCCCCGGGGCGAGTACGGCGCGGGACCCGTGATCGTGTGGGACGAGGGCACCTACGAGCCGCTCAAGACGGACTTCGTCCGTGCGCTGGCGAAGGGCCACATCACCTTCCGCCTGCACGGCAGGAAGCTGCGCGGCGACTGGGCCCTCACCCGCTTCCGCAGCGCCGACGACGGGGAGCGCGAGGCGTGGCTGCTGGTCAAGGGGAACGACGGCCATGCCGCACCCCGCCCGGCGCCCAACCCGCAGCGCGCCCGTTCGGTCCTCAGCGACCGCACCCTCCACCAGGTCGCCGAGGAGACCGCGGAGTGAGTGGCCTTCTCGATGGGCTGCCGGAGGCCGAACGTGCCCTGCTGCGCGAGGCGCCGCCCGGCGCACGTATCGCCGAACGCCCCATGAAGGCGGAGCTGAGCGACCGCCGCGACTTCACCGAGGGCTGGATCTTCGAGCGCAAGCTCGACGGCGTGCGCGCGCTGGCCGTACGCGAGAACGGCCGCGAGCGGCTGCTGTCGCGCACGGGGCGGCGCGTGAACGAGACGTACCCCGAGATCGTCGAGGCCCTCGCGGCGCAGAACCGCGCCGACTTCACCGTGGACGGCGAGATCGTCGCGTTCTCGCACGGACGCACCGACTTCTCCCTGCTCCAGCAGCGCATGGGGCTCAGTACGGCCAGGCAGGCCCGCGCCAGCGGTGTCGCCGTCACGTACTACCTCTTCGATCTGCTGCGCCTCGACGGCATGGACCTGACGCGGCTGCCCCTGCGCACCCGTAAGTCGCTGCTGCGAAGAGCCCTGGACTTCCACGAACCGCTGCGCTTCACCACCCACCGCAACCAGGGCGGGCAGCGGCAGCTGGACGAGGCGTGCGCGCGCGGCTGGGAGGGGCTGATCGCCAAGCGTGCCGACGGCCGCTACCTGCGCAGGCGCTCGCCCGACTGGCTCAAGCTCAAGTGCGAGTGGGGACAGGAGATGGTCGTCGGCGGCTTCACGGACCCCGCGGGCAGCCGCTCCGGATTCGGCGCGCTGCTCGTCGGCCACTACGAGAAGGGGGCACTGCGCTACGCGGGCAAGGTCGGTACCGGCTACGACCACCGCACGCTGCTCGCGCTCCGGTCGGGGCTCGACCGGCTGGAGACCGCCACCTCACCGTTCGCCGATCCCGTGCGCGAGCGGGGCGTGCACTGGGTGCGGCCCCGCCTCGTCGCGCAGATCGGCTTCACCGAGTGGACCCGCGACGGCCTGCTGCGCCACCCCCGTTTCCTCGGCCTGCGCGACGACAAGAAGCCGCACGAGGTCGTCCGCGAAGTGCCCCGGGAGGAGCGGTGAAGGGCGGCAGGCGGCCGGCGCCCGGAGAGCGCCGTGACCGGCGCCGCGTGGGGAGGCCGGGCGCACGGGGCCGCACGGAGGACCGGCGCCGCCATGGGCGAGGGCGCCATGGGTGAGGGGCAGCCGCCGGGTGACGTCCCCACAGGTTCCCGGTCGGCCCGGCGGGGCACCACGGGACGCATGGACCACGAAGCGGCACCCGTACTGGAGGCACTCGCCAGCTATCAGAAGGCGGGCGAGCTGCCGTTCAGCCCGCCGGGACACAAGCAGGCCAGGGGCGCCGACCCGCGTGTGCGCGCCGTGCTGGGCGACTCCGTCTTCCACGGCGACGTACTGGCCTCGGGCGGGCTCGACGACCGGCGTACCCGCAGCGCCGTACTGGAGCGCGCCGAGCGGCTGATGGCCGACGCCGTCCACGCCGAGCACACGTTCTTCTCCACCTGCGGCAGTTCACTGTCCGTGAAGGCGGCCATGCTCGCCGTCGCGGGCCCGCACGAGAAACTGCTGGTGGGGCGGGACGCGCACAAGTCCGTCGTCTCGGGTCTCGTGCTCTCCGGCATCGAGCCCGTGTGGGTCGAGCCCCAGTGGGACGACGAGCGCCAGCTCGCGCACGCGCCGTCCGTCGCCTCCTTCGAGGCGGCCTTCGCCGCGCATCCCGACGCGCGCGGAGCCCTCGTCACCAGCCCCACCCCGTACGGCAGCTGCGCCGACCTCGCCGGTATCGCGCAGGTGTGCCACGCGCAGGGCCGCCCCCTCGTCGTGGACGAGGCATGGGGCGCCCACCTGCCCTTCCACCCCGACCTGCCGGCATGGGCCATGGACGCGGGCGCCGACGTGTGTGTCACCAGCATCCACAAGATGGGCAGCGGCCTGGAACAGGGATCCGTCTTCCACCTCCAGGGCCCGCACATCGAGCCCGCCGTTCTCGCCTCCCGCGCCGACCTGCTGGGAACGACCAGTCCCAGCGTGCTCCTGTACGCGGGCATGGACGGCTGGCGCCGGCAGATGGTGCAGCAGGGGCGTCAACTGCTCGCCGACGCACTGGAGTTGGCCGACGCGACGCGGGAGCTTCTGGAGCGCGTCGACGGGGTGCACGTCAACGACGCCGCCGACTTCACGGGCCCCCACCGGGGCGCCGACCTCGACCCGCTGCCCGTCGTGCTCGACCTGTCGGAGCTGCCCGTCACCGGCTACCAGGCGGCGGACTGGCTGCGCGAGCACCACAGTATCGATGTGCACGTCAGCGACCACCGCAGGATCAACGCCCAGCTCACGCACGCCGACAACGCCGCCACGACAGGAGCGCTCGTGGCGGCCGTACGGCAGTTGTCGGCGAGGGCGGGGGAGTTCACCGCCGCGCCGACCATCTCCCTGAGCGCGTCGTCGGCGCTGCGCATGGAGCAGGCCGTGCTGCCGCGCGACGCGTACTTCGGTGCCGTCGAGGACGTACCGCTCGCGGAGGCCGAGGGCCGTGTCGTCGCCGAGATGATCACCCCGTACCCGCCCGGCATCCCCGCCGCGCTCCCCGGGGAACGGCTGACCCGGGCCGTGCTGCGCTATCTGGAGACCGGCGTCGAGGCGGGCATGAACCTCCCCGACGCGGCCTCGCCCAGGCTGCGGACCGTACGCGTGCTCGCCGGGCGTGACGAGCGCGCGCTCACCGGAGGGAGCGAGCCGGAGAAGGGGGACGGCAACGGGGGGAGGGGCGCGCACGCTCCTGGCGGCTCAAGGAGGGACCGATGACCCGCGCGGCACTCTTCGACGTCGACGGCACCCTGGTCGACACCAACTACCTGCACGCCGCCACCTGGTGGGAGGCGCTCAGGCAGGCGGGCCACCGCGTACCGTGCCATGCCCTGCACGGGGCCATCGGGCTCGGTGGACGCGACCTGCTCGACCACGTGCTCGGCACCGGCGACAGGAACAGGGACAGGGACGCCGCCATCAGCGCGGCGCACAAGGCACTCTACGGAGCCTTCCACGAGCGCCTCACCGCGTTCGACAGGGCCGGCGACCTGCTGCGGGGCCTGGCGGACCGTGGCTGGCGCGTCGTGCTGGTGACCTCGGCCGGCGTCGGTGAACTCGGCGCGCTGCGCCGTGCGATCGGCGCCGACGACGTGCTCACCGAGATCGCGAGCGCCGACGACGTCAGCGAGGGCAAGCCGGCGCCCGAGCCGGTGGAGCAGGCCAGACGGGTCGCCGGAGCCTCGGCCGAGGAGACCGTGTTCGTCGGGGACTCCGTCTGGGACATGCGCGCCGCGGTCCGCGCGGGCGTGACTCCGCTCGCCGTGCTCTCGGGCGGAATCCCGCGCGCCGATCTGGAGCTGGCAGGGGCCCAGGAGGTCTACGCGGACCCCGCCGACCTTCTCGCCCGCCTCGACGGGAGCGCCTTCGCCCGCCTGGAGGGCAGCACGGCTCCGGACTGAGGCCGCCACCCCGACGGTGCCGGGCGGGCGCCCGACGGGGCGGGGGCGCCATCCCGACCGGGCGGGGCGGGCGCGCGGCAGCGCTCCCCGAGAGGCACCCGGGCCGCGCGTGTCCCACCCTGGTCAGGGGTACCCGTACACGCCCCGGAAGCGGAACCGGAAGCGAAGGAGGCGACCATGGCGGAAGACGACAGCGCACGCGAAGCGCGCGAGGACGTCGCCGGAAGCGATGTGCGGCAGCCCGAGATCGCCGAGGGCCCGGTGGAGGGCCTGGAGCCGGGCGAACGCGTGGAACGGGGCCCCTGGACCCCGCCCCTCGCGGAGGACGCGCCGCCGGGCAGGGCGGCGGACGCGCGCGCCGAGGACGAGGACGCCGTGGGCCCCGACCGCAGCTCCGTCGAGGAGGAGACGGCCACACCGCCGCCCGACCCCGGCGCCAACCCCGAGGACGAGGGCATCCCCGACCTCCAGGACGGCACCCCCGAGCAGCAGTGGGCCAGCGATCCCCAGCAGCAGCCCGTGCCCGGCGACAGCCCCACGGCCGTGACGCGCGCCGCGCCCACCCCCAACGAGATGCGCGAGGGCGAGTCCATGGACGAGCGGCTGGCGCAGGAGGAGCCCGAGCCCGAAACCGTCTCGGGAGAGCCCAGCGCGGCGTCGGGGCGGCTGGCCACGGAGCCCGAGCCGGCGCCGCCCCGCCGTCAGGACATCCACAGCCGCGAGACCGGCGGCAACGGGCTCTCGGGCGAGGAGGAGGCCGTCAGGACCGTGGACGAGGACGAGGTGTGAGGCGCCGGCTCCCCGGCGGTCACCCCTCGTCCCGGTGCGCGGTGTCCCGGTGCGCGGCGTCGCGGTGCGCGGCGTCCCGCCGCACGGCGTCGCGGTGCACGCGGAAGCGCAGGGCGAAGTGGTCGAGCGTGGCGGGTACGGGTACCGAGGGGTTCAGCCCCGGATGTGAGGCCAGCGTGTAGGTGTGCGCTTCCAGCAGGGTGGCGAGCAGGGTGCTGACGGTGAGCAGGACGAGGTTCTCGCCGGGGCACCCCGCCGGGCCCGAACTGAACGGCAGCAGCGCCGGGTTGGCGCGGGCCGCCCACTCCGAGGCGCCGGTCCACAGGCCCGGTGTGAAGGTGTCGCCGTACGGCTCAGCCGGCTCGCCCCGGTGCAGGTACGGGGTGTGGAGCACGAAGACCGTTCCCGCCGGCAGCGTGCCGTCGCGCCAGACCGTCTCCTCCGTGCTCTCGCGCAGGATGAGCGGCGTGGTCGGCCACAGCCGTACCGCCTCCAGCGCGCAGCCGCGCAGGTACGGCAGTTCCCTGGGGCCCTCCAGAGCGGTCTCCGCCGCCTCGGCGCGGGCCGTCGCCGCCTGAGCGGGGTGGGTGGCCAGCAGCGCGAGCGCGCGCATCGTGGCCATGCCGGCCGCGTCGTAGGCGAACAGCCAGTGCGGGATCTGCCCGGCCGGATCGGCACCCGGGGCCGCCGGGGTCGCCGCGACCAGCGCGGCGAGGCTGTGGGCAGCGCCGCCCGTACCTGACCGCTCGCCCGTACCTGACCGCTCGGCCTCGGCGGCCTGGTCCACGTAGCTACGCACCCGCCGCAGGAACGTGGCGCGCAGGTCCCTCCTGCGGGGGCCCACCAGCGACCAGTTGGCTGCCGAACGCAGCTGCTGGAGCTGCTCCGTCAGCGTCCGGTCGTCCCGCGCCGCGTCGCCCAGGACCAGGCGCCGCACGGTGCGCCACCACGAGTCCTGGAACGCGTCCCAGGTGAGCAGCCCGGAACGCTCGGCCTCGCCCAGCAGCCGCGCCGCCTCGTCGCGCACGGTCGCCGTCAGCCGCTCGGCCGTACGGTGCACGGGCTGCGGGGTGTCCAGCACCTCCTCGACGAACCTCCTGCGCGCCGCGCGCTCCTGGCCGCCGGAGACCAGCACACCGTGCGGCTGGAACTGCGCCAGTGCCCCGCGCTTCTCCCACGTGGCAGGGGTGAAGGTCTCCGGAGTCCCGGAGAGCACCCGGTGCGCGTCCTCCGGCTCCAGCACGAGCGCGTAGGTGCGCCCGCGCGCGCTGAAGCGCAGCGGGTCGGGCCCGTACCGCTCGCGCAGCCCCCGTACACGTTCGATGCCGCGCCGGTCCCAGCCCGTCTTCTCGACCGCGCGCATGGCCAGTGGCCGCCGTACGATCACGCCGCCCGCCAGCACAGGCAGCAGCACGTCGCCCACCACGGCGGCGGCGTCCCGCGCACTCGCCGGTGGCAGTTCCCCCGGTTCCTTCCACTTCGGTTCCGTGGTCCGCGCCGGCTGTGTGGTCACCGTGCTTCACCTGTCCTCACCGGTTGCCGTTCCCGTTCTCTCCGGCCGCGTGACGCGTGCCGACCAGAAGAGGTTCGCGGTACCCGCGCCCGGCCCCGTGAAACGACGCGCCGTTTGGCACGGGGGACGGTGCTGGCCGTCGCGCTCGCCGGCACGGCCGTGCGTGCCAGGACAGGGGGCCGCGCCCAGAAGTGGTCGGTGCCGCTGCGCCGCCTGCACTCGGGACACCTCGGCGACCACGTGGCCTGCGCGCTCGTCGGCATCACGCTCTTCGCCGCCCTGCTGTGGTGAGCCCCGCCGGGTCCCCGCCACCCGCTCGCTCCGTCGCATGACCGCCAACCGGGGGGCGGCGTGACCCGCCGGGCAGGAGCGAAGGTCCGCTTCCCCGGCCGCGCAGTCCGGTATCAACCCAGGCATGGAACACCACAACAAAGCCGTCGCCCGCCGCTTCCTGGAAGAGACGGAGGAGCGGAACCGCGAGCCCGCCTACGCCGACCTGTGCACCCCGGACTACGTTGAGCACGACCCGGTCATGCCACGGGAGTCGGTGGGCAGGAACGAGGCCGCGCAGGTGTACGGGGAACTGCTCGCGGCCTTCGAACTCAGGCACACGGCGGAGAGCGTGGTGGCCGAAGGCGACCTGGTGTGCGCGCGGTTCACGGTGCGCGGACGGCACGTCGGTGAGTACCACGGATTCCCTCCGAGCGGCAGGACCTTCGAGGGGGTGCCCGGCCAGGTCACCCTGAGGTTTCAGGAGGGCAGGATCGCGGAGGCATGGTTCAACTGGTACCTGCGGGGTCTGCTGGAACAGCTCGGCGCTCCCCCGGGTTCTACTCTGTGACACCCGCGGCTGCGCTGCGACGCCGTCCCGCTGTGCGCCGGGGCGCCCGACACCCGCCAGGTGCCGGGCGACGGGTTGGGCACGGGACGGGTAACAAGTCGAACGACAGGCGAGCGCCCCGGCCGGATGTGTGGTCCCGGTGCGGGGCAAGTGCGCGGTCCGTACGCTGCGTCGGGTGATCTTCCCTGCCGGGGCGTGGGGGTGGCGCAGGGGGAGCTGAGGAGTAGCAGGTGGAGTTCCGTGTGCTCGGGCCGCTGGAGGCGCGGGGGGCGCGAGGTGAGCAACTGCCGGTCAGCGCACCGATGTTGCGTGCGCTGCTGGCCGCACTCGTGCTGCGTGCCGGGCGCGTCGTGCCGGTGGAGGAGCTGACACGGCAGCTGTGGGGCGAGGACCACCCCCTCTCCGTGCCCAGGACGCTGCGCAACTACGTGATGCGGCTGCGCAAGGCCGTCGGCGAGGAACGCATCCTCACCACGGCGGGCGGCTACCAACTGGAGGCCGACTGGCACGAGACGGACCTCGGCCGCTTCCACGACCTCCTGCGCCGCTCACGCAGGAACACCGTTCCGCCGGAGGAGGCCGCCGAACTCCTCGACCAGGCGCTCGCCCTGTGGCGCGGCACGCCGCTCGGCGGAGTCGGCGACTGTCCTCTGCGTACGGCCGAGCTGCCCCGGCTGGAGGAGATGCGCCTGGCGGCCGTCGAGGAACGGTTCGCGCTGCGGCTCGGACTGGGCCACCACGAGGCGCTCACCGAAGAACTCGTCGCCGCCGTACGCCAGCACCCGTTGCGCGAGCGGCTCGTCTCCCACCTCATGCTCGCCCTCTACCGCAACAGACGCACCGCCGAGGCGCTCGCGGTCTACCGCGAGGCACGCCGCACCCTCGTACGGGAACTGGGCATCGAGCCGGGCCGTGAACTCCGCGCGCTCGAACGCGCGATCCTGCGGGGCGACAGGGAACTGGAGACCCCCACCCTCCCCGTCTCCCGCGTCCCCGTACCCGCACAGCGCGCCCCCGCGCCCCCGGCGCCCTCGTCGGCCGACGAGGGGGGAGCCCCCACGGCGCCCTCGCCATCCGACGCCGGGGGAGCCGAGCCACCGCCGCGGTTCCCCGCCGGCCAGCCCACGTTCGTCGCGCGGAGCGTGGAGAGCGCGCGGCTGCGCGAACTGCTCACCGGCGCTGTCGCGGCCCCCGCCGTCTGTCTGCTCGACGGGCCGGGCGGCGCCGGCAAGTCGGCGCTCGCCGTGCGCGTGGCGCACGAGGTGGCGGACCAGTTCCCCGACGGGCTGCTCCACGTGGACCTGCGCGGCGCCGACCCGCACAGCCCGCCCCTGGACCACACACAGGCCGTACGTGCACTGCTGCCGGCGCTCGGTGTCGCCCGCGAGTCGGTACCGGGGGACCAGGAGGCGGCCCTCGCCCTCTACCACAGCGCCCTCGCAGGGCGCCGCGTCCTTCTCCTGCTCGACAACGCCCACGACGCCGCGCAGGTCGCGTCCCTCGTGCCCGTGCACGCGGGCGCGGCCTGCCTTGTCACCAGCCGCTCGCTGCTGACCGGGCCGAGCGGGGCCCACCATCTGCACATCGACGTGCTCGACGGCGCGGACGCTGTCGAGCTGGTACGCACGGTCTCGGGCCGCAGGCCCGGCGCGGGAGACGAGCCGGGCGCCTGGGAGGAACTGGCCGCGCTGTGCGGCCGGTTGCCGCTCGCGCTGGACATCATCGCCCTGCGCATGGCGTCCCGGCCGCGCTGGAGCCTTCAGGACTGGATCGACACGCTGCGGGACGAGCGGGGGCGGCTCGACCAGCTCGTCGTCGCCGACCGCGACGTACGCGCCAGCCTGCTCACGGGCGTCGGCCGGCTCCGCGACAGCGCCGACCCCGTCGACCGCGAGGCAGCCGCGCTCTTCCCCTTCCTCGGTGCGGCGCATGTGCGCTGCCACAGCGTCTCCGCCGTCGCCGCGCTCGCGGGAAGCGAACCGGACGCTGTGCGAGCCGCGTTGGAGCGGCTGGCCGACGCGCGCGTCCTCGCCAGCCCGCGACCCGGCCTGTACACCCTGCACGACCTGGTGCGCGCCGTGGCCTCCGGCGAAGCGGACCGGCTGCCTGAGCCCGTCACCCGTGCGGCACTCGCACGGCTCGCCCACTGGTACGCCGGCGCCCTGCACCGGCTCAACCTCCCCCTCCGACTCACCGTCCGGCACACACGCCGCCACCGCGAGGGCGCCGAACTCTTCCCGTACGGCCCCGAGTTCACCACCCCGCACGAGGCGCTGACCTGGGCCGACGATGCGGTCACCGATGTGCTGGCGCTGGCACGACAGCTCGCGGCGCCCGCGTACGACACCGTGGGGGCCCACGGCGCCGTGCCGGAACGGGGCGCGGGCGATGATGCCGAGTCGGGACCGGGGGCGGGTGATGATGCCGGTACGGGACCGGGGGCGGGTGACGCTGCCGGGTCGGGGCCGGGGGCAGGCGATGGTGCCGGTACGGGGCCGGAGGCGGGCGATGACATCGGTACGGGCGCAGGCGACGAACTCCGTCGTACGCACGTGGGCGACGAGGCGGGTACGCGGCACGTAGGACACGGGCCCGGTCCGCGTGCAGGCCACGAGCCCCGTACGTACGTGGGCGGCGGGCGCGGCTCGTACGCGGGCCGCGGGGGTGGTTCGCCGTTCGCGCGCGGGCAGTTGTCCAGCTTCGCGCTGGAGGCGCTGACCGCGCTCGACGGCTACCTCGCGCTCCGGCTGGACAGGTCCGGCCGTCACACGCTGTGCGAGCTGGCCTGGTCCGTCGCCGAGCGCTGCGAGGACCGGCACGCCATGGCCACCGTTCTCGCGCGACTGGGCAGGGCGGAGGCGCTGGCCGGCGACAGCGACGAGGGCGTGAGCCGACTCCGGCGCGGCATCGGCCTGTTCCGCGCGGTGGGCGCCGACGAGGACGCCGCCGTGGCGATGAGCGACCTGGTGCCCTGCCTCGTCTCCCAGGGGGAGTTCGCCGAGGCGGTACGGGTGGGCGAGGCCGCGCTCACCGAAGCGGAGCGCGAAGGACTGCCGGATGTGGCCTCGTCCGTCCGCTCCCACCTCGCCGGATGCCACCTCCACCTCGGTGACCGCCACCGGGCACTGCGGCTGCTCGGCGAGAACTACGAGAGAGCCGACACCCCGGCACTCCGGGCCTCGGCCGCCGGCGCGCTGGCCGAACTCCACCTCCAGGCAGGGGAGTTCACGGAGGCGGCACACTGGGCACGTACCGGAATCGGGCACTCGGCCGAGCTGTCGGGCGCGTATTCCGACAGGCTCTCCGGCGAGGCCCCCGCTTCTGCCGTGGACCCGGCCGTGGACCCCGACCCCTCCACCGCGGCCGAACAGCACATCGTGCTCGCCACGGCCCTCGAAGCCCTCGGCAGGAGCGAGGAGGCCCAGGCGGCCGAGAGCCATGCGCTCACCCTTCTCGACGGCCTCGAAGCCCGCGAATGCGCGGCTCCACCCGGCCCGTGACCCGTGACCCGTGCCCGTGATCCCGAGGGAGTTTCCATGTCCGAACGTCCCGAACCCGCCGAGCAACCCGAACCCCCCGCCGAACGTCCCGAACCGGCCCAGCAGTCCGAACCGGCCCAGCAATCCGAACCAGCTGAACGACCGGACCACACCCTGCAGTCCGGCTCCGCCGAAGGATCCGGCACCGGGGACCCCGCGAGGACACGACCGCCCGGCACTCCGCTGTGGCGGCACGCGCGGGTCCTCGCCTCCTCCGTGACCGTCATGGTGGCGCTGTACCTCCTGCTCGTCGCCTTCGACAACATCACCAACCCGGGCAGCAACTGGGAGTTCGTCAAGGGTGTGCTCTCCGGCGACGGAACCCCGGACGACGACGGCTTCGAGTGGCGCGAGATCCACGCCACCTGGGTGGGCGTCATCGCCTACGTCCTGATCATCGCGGGCGAGACCGTCTCCGGGGCGCTGCTCCTGTACGGAGGCGTCAGGGGCATGCTGCGCCGCCGCGACCACGCCTCCTGGGAAGCGGTCCAGGCACCCGTGTTCGCCGGAACCCTCGTCGGACTGCTCGTCTTCTTCCTCGGGTTCATGGTCATCGGCGGCAACTGGTTCGTGATGTACCTCAACGACAAGTGGAACGGCATGGATCCGGCCTTCCAGAACACCGTCATGCTCCTGTTCACCCTCACCCTGACCCTCGCAACCGCCGTCGGAGGCCGCGTGGCGGGCGAGCGCGAGCGCACCGGCTGACCTGCGAGCCCACGGCCCGCACGACGATGGCGACGCCGCGCCCCCTACCGTCCGTCCGCGCGCTGTGCGCGAGCTGAACGGGCGGTAGGGGGCGCGGACTTGACGTGTGCGCGCGGCACTGAAACCACCGTGAAACCGCGCTGAATGCGCCTTGCCGCAATCTCTGCGGCATGACGACAACGACACCGCACTCACCCGCCATCGTGGCCAACGGGCTGCGCAAGGCGTACGGGGACAAGCTCGTGCTCGATGGCATCGACGTGTCGGTGCCGGCCGGCACCATCTTCTCCCTGCTCGGCCCGAACGGCGCCGGTAAGACCACCGCCGTGAAGATCCTCTCCACCCTCATCTCTGCCGACGGTGGTGAGCTGCGGGTGGGTGGGCATGACGTGGCAGTCGATCCGCAGGCGGTACGCGCCGCGATCGGCGTCACCGGACAGTTCTCCGCCGTCGACGGACTCATCACCGGCGAGGAGAACATGCTCCTGATGGCCGACCTGCACCACCTGTCCAAGCGGGAGGGGCGCCGGGTCGCGGCCCAACTCCTGGAACGCTTCGACCTGGTGGACGCCGCCAGGAAGCCCGCCCAGAGCTACTCCGGCGGCATGAAACGCCGCCTCGACCTGGCCATGACGCTGGTCGGCAACCCGCGGATCATCTTCCTCGACGAACCCACCACCGGACTCGACCCCCGCTCCCGCCACAACATGTGGGGCATCATCCGCGAACTCGTCTCCGACGGCGTCACCGTCTTCCTCACCACCCAATACCTGGAAGAAGCCGACGAACTCGCCCACCACATCGCCGTCCTCAACGACGGGAAGATCGCCGCAGAGGGCACCGCCGACGAGCTGAAGCGGCTCATCCCCGGCGGGCATGTGCGGCTGCGCTTCTCCGACCCCGCCGCGTACCGGACCGCCGCCGAGGCGCTGCGTGAGGCCAGTACGGATGACGAGGCGCTGTCGCTGCGGATTCCCAGCGACGGCAGCCAGCGCGAACTGCGCGCCGTCCTCGACTGGCTGGACACCGCCGGCATCGAGGCGGACGAGCTGACTGTGCACACCCCCGACCTCGACGACGTCTTCTTCGCCCTCACCAGCGGCAGCGGCCGGCCCACGACCCACCGATCCAACCGGCCCAACCAGTCCAACCAGCCCCACCAGTCCAAGGAGAACGTCCGATGAGCGGCGCCCTTTCCCTCGCCCTGCGCGACTCGAACACGATGCTGCGCCGCAACCTCCTGCACGCCCGGCGCTACCCCTCCCTCACCCTGAACCTGCTGCTCACACCCGTCATCCTGCTGCTGCTCTTCGTCTACGTCTTCGGCGACGTGATGAGCGCGGGCATCGGCGGCGGCGGAGCCGATCGCTCCGACTACATCGCCTACATCGTCCCCGGCATCCTGATGATGACCATCGGTGGCACCGTGGTCGGCGCTGCGGTGTCGGTCTCCATGGATATGACCGAGGGGGTCATCGCGCGCTTCCGTACGATGGCGATCCACCGCGGCTCCGTGATCATCGGGCATGTCGTCGGCAGTGTGCTCCAGTCGCTCGCCTCCGTGCTCCTCGTCGGGGCCGTCGCGGTGGCCATCGGCTTCCGGTCGACCGACGCCACGGCGCTGGAGTGGCTGGCAGCGTTCGGGCTGGTGGGACTGGTCGCTCTGGCGCTCACCTGGATCGCGGTCGGCATGGGACTGGCCAGCCCCAACGCGGAGGCGGCGAGCAACAACGCGCTGCCGCTGATCCTCCTGCCGCTCATCTCCAGCGCCTTCGTTCCGATCGACGCGATGCCGGGCTGGTTCCAGCCCGTCGCCGAGTACCAGCCCTTCACCCCGGCCATCGAGACCCTGCGCGGACTGCTGCTCGGAACCGAGATCGGCAACAACGGCTGGGTCGCCCTCGCCTGGTGCCTCGGACTGAGCGTGCTCGGCTACCGCTGGTCGACGGCGTTGTTCAACCGCGACCCGAAGTAACCGACATGAGTGCGCGGGCGGCCTCCCGCAACTCCTGCCCCTCCAGCGCCGCGTACTCCGCCACCGCGTCGGCGTACGCGGCGCCGGCAGCGTTCCCTGCGGCCTCGACCGCCTGCCGGGCGCGGGCCGCCGACATCGTCGGCTCGAACTCACGCTTCACCCGCAGCCGTTCGGCCAGCGCGATCATCCGTGCGCCGGAGGTGTCGCCGGACGCGAGCCCCGCCATGCCGAGCGCGTGCAGTACGGTCCCGAACACGGGGAGTTCCACGGGTGAGTGCGACGGGCGGGAGAGCAGCGTCCGCAGCCGCTGCCGCAGCCGGTCGAGCGGCCCCGCGACCAGCTCAAGACGGCCGGCGTGCGCGTGCGCCGTCACCGCGGCCGACTGGACCTGCAGTCCCCACGGATCGAGCCAGGGGTCGTCGCCGCTGTACGCCGAGGCGGTCCCGGGCGTCCGCTCCGCGACGCTGCGCCACAAGCCGAGCCCGACCTCCGTCAGTCCCCGCACGAGCGCGATCTCGGCGCGTGCGCCGATCTCGGGGTTGTAGAAGGCGTCCTCGTGCGGGGCGTTGTCGCTCTCCGCCTGCCGCAGCCAGTACTCGGCCTCGTCGGGGTCGCCGCGCTGCAGGCAGGCGAGGACGAGGCCCGAGCGGATGCCGATGTAGTCGTGCCCGTCGCCGAGCCGCGGCAGCACCGTGAGCGCCGTGACGAGGTGCCCGTACGCCTCCTCACCCCGCCCCATGCGCAAGCACAGCTCACTCAGCCGGGAGTACCCCGTGAGCTGCACGGACGGGTTGTCGACCGGAGCCATGCCCGCGATCATCCGGCGAGCCGAGGCGAGTGCGCTGTCGAGGTCGTGCTCGTACTCCCAGACATAGGTGGCGACGCCCTCGGCGATGCACGCGACCAGCGGCTGTTCGCTCCCGCACAGCTGGTGCAGCACTTCGTAGTCGGGCGGCACCATCTCGGGAACGGCGCTCAGCACCGCGGCGATGGCGCGCAGCAGCGTGTCCGGCGGGGCCGGAGGCAGCCGCCGGAGGGTGACGAGGTGGCGTACGGCGCGTGGTCCGTGGCCCATGAGCAGGCTCGCCGTGCACACCACCGCGGCGGCGCGGGCGACTTCGACGTACGCGGGCTCGGGGTAGTAGTGCGACAGCGCCGGGCCCGTGTCAGCGGCGAGGGCGGCGAGGCGGGGGAAGTTGGAGTCCGTGGACCACAGAGCGGAGAGGGTGGCGGTGAGCGCCGCGACGGTGGGACCGTCCGAACGCGCCAGGGCGTGCCGCAGGGCCAGTGTGAGGTTGTCCTGCTCGGTCTTGACCCGCTCCCATGTGGCCGGCCGGTCCGTACCGAGGAGCATGTCGTGGTGCGCGACCCCGAAGTCCCGCGCCCAGGCGAGAAACCGGCCGACGGCCTCCTCGTCCTCGCCCGCCTCGGCGCGCAGGGCCGCGCTGAACTCCCGTACGGTCTCCAGCATCCGGAACCTGCCGCACGCTCCCTGCCGGTCCTCCGGCCGTCGGCCGGGTGACGCATCCGGGCCAGGGGAGGCCCCGGGCACCGCCGGGGCGTCGGTGAACGTGAGCAGCGACTGTTCGGTCAACTGCTCCAGCACAGACAGCGCGTCCTGGCCCAGCACGTGCTCGGCCGCTTCACCGGAGAAGCCACCGGGGAAGACGGACAGGGTGCGCAGCGCCGCCCTGGCGTCAGGAGCGAGCAGGTTCCAGCTCCACTCCACGACCGCGTGCAGCGTGCGGTGGCGCTCCGGCACGTCCCGCGCTCCGCCGCGCAGCAGCGCGAACCGGTCGCCGAGCCGGCGGGCGATCTCCTGCACGGACATCACCCGCACCCGCGCGGCGGCCAACTCCACGGCGAGCGGCAGCCCGTCGAGGTGACGGCACAGCTCTGTCACCGCGTCCTGCGGCAGCTCCACACCGGTCCTGGCAGCCCTGGCCCGCTGTGTGAACAGCTCGACCGAGGTGTCGAGGCCCAGCTCAGGCAGCGCGTACACCGCCTCGGACGTGAGGTCCAGCGGGGCCCGGCTGGTGGCGAGCACCCGCAGGTCCTTCGAGGCGGAGACCAGAGCGTGTACGAGATCGGCTGCGCCCCGGATGACCTGCTCGCAGTTGTCGAGGACCAGCAGCGCGGGCCCTGGGCCGAGCACGCCGAGGATCCCGGTCACCGGGTCGACCGGGGTCGGGCCGCTTCCCGGGCTGTGCCGCGCCTCGCCGGCGCCCAGCGCCGAGGCGACCTCTGCCGCCACGTCCTCGTCAGCCGTGACACCGGCGAGCGGCACGAAGTGCACCACGCGCTGCCCGGCCCGGCGGCTGACGGCGTGCGCCAGCCGGGTCTTGCCGAGGCCGCCGGGACCGACGACGGTGACGGCGCGTGAGGCGGACAGCAGCCGCTCCACCGCCGCGATGTCCTCGTCCCGCCCCAGCAGCGGGTTCGGCTCGTGCGGCACGCCGTGCCTGACGACGGGTGCCTCGCCGTGCAGCAACTCACGCTGTACGGCCTTGAGTGCGGTACCCGGGTCGGTGCCGAGTGTCTCGCGCAGCTCACGGCGGTACGCCTCGTAGCGCGTCAGCGCGGCGGAAGGGCCGACCGTCGCCGCCTCGCAGCGCAGCAGTTCGGCGAGCACCTCCTCGTCGCGCTGATGCTCCGCCGCCAGCACGGCCAGCGGCCCTGCCGCCTCCCCGTACCGCCCCAGCCGGGCGAGCGCGAGCGCCTGCGCGCGTACGAGCGTGCCGCGTACGGGGGCGCGCTCGGCGCGCAACGCGGCCACGGGGTCGCCGGATTCGCAGGCCCCACCGTCAGGAGCGCCCTCCCACAGCGCGAGCCCGGCCTCGGCAGCCGCGAGCGATCCCGCGTGGTCCCCCGCCCTGGCCCGGTCAGCGCTTGCGGCGGCGTGCAGCAGCAGCGCCGAGCTGTCGACCTGGTCCTCGGCGAGGGCGAGCCGGTACCCGGTCGGCGTGCTGGCGAGGACATCGGCACCCAGTTGCGCCCGCGCCCTGGACACGAGAACCTGCACCGCCTTTCCCGGCCGCTCGGGCAACTCGTCGGGCCACAGCCCTTCCACGAGCCGCTCGGTGCTGCGGCCGGCCCGCAAGTCACCGGCGAGCAGCGCGAGGAGGCCGCGGAGCCGGGGTGCGGTGACCTCTTGCCCGCGATAGGCGACGCGCGGCAGCAGGGTCAGGTCGGTGGTCATCCGTGCAGATTAGCCAAGGCGCCGTGTACCTCGAACTCCTGCCTGGTGGCGGCCGTCACGGCCCCTCGGCGGCGACACGGTCTCCCGCACACGTGCCGCCGTCCCACCCCCGGCCCCGCACCCCTCACACGGAGTCGGCCAGTCACACGGAGTCGGCCAGCGCGCGCAGACCCGCCGAGAAGATGTCGTCCCGGAAGGTCTTGGTCAGTTCGTCGGCGTCGGCGGGGTCGCAGTCGAAGGTGACCGACCAGCTGACGAACGCCTCGTCCGTGGTGGTGAGCGGCAGCACCCGCATGGTGGCCAGGTAGGAATGCACGGGGAACGGGGAGCTGACGATGGCGTAGGTCAGGGCCCGTGTGTGGTCGTCCAGCGCCACGAGGGACTCCACCACGGTTCCGCCGTCGGCCATGAGCAGAGTGCGTACGCAACCGACGCGGTCGGGTGCCTCCCCTTCGGGCAGGTCGCAGCGGACGACGGGCGGTAGCCATGTGTCCAGGCCGCCGAAATCGCGGACGACGCGCCACACGGTGTCGGCGTCGGCCGGAACGACGGCGCTGGCGAATGCCTCGGGCATCAGGTCCTCCGGTGGTGAGGGGGAGTAAGGCGTCACAGCGGCAGGGCAGGCAGATCTTTCCCTTCGCCGCCCTCGCCATTGTCGTCGCCGTCCGCGCCATGACGAGGGCAGCCCCGCCCTCGGGCGGACGGCGGACGGTGGCCGGACACCGGCGTGGCCGACGTACTGGACCACTGCGCCCCGGAGGGGACCGGCTGCGTCCCCTGGGCGAGGCGGAGCTCGACGAGTTCACCGACGCGGCCCGATCAAGCGGTTGACGCGGCCCGATTCAGCAGGTCAGTAGTACTGGACGAGGCAGAAGGCGTGCTCCTCGGGGTCGGTCATGACGACGACAACGCCCTCGTCGTAGTCGTGCCGTTCGCCGGTGAACCGGCCACCGAGCGCTGTGACATGGGCGATGCCCTGGTCGATGTCGTCGACCGCCACATCGAGGTGCAGGCGCACCTTGCCGCGGTTCGGCTCGGTCACCGGCTGGAAGACGAGGCGTGGCTGCGGGTCGTCGAGATGGCCGAGGTAGACCCAGCCGGGACTGGAAGGCCCTCGCGGGCGGTCCAGCAGTACGCTCCAGAAGTCCGCGACCCGCTCCACGTCGACGCAGTCGACGGTCACTCCGACCCAGCGGTTGGCCATGGCTCAGCCCTCCCGCCGCGTCGCGCGGATCCGCTGTCCGGCGAGCTGTCTCGCCGCGAGCGCGGGTGTGGTCCGCCGGGTCCTGGCCGTGTGGAAGACCTGGCGGAGGGTGGCCGCGATGCCGTCGATGCGCTCGGTCAGCTGTTCCTCGGATTCCTGGCGCAGTTCGACACCTGTGGCGTGGATGACTCCTCCGGAGCTGACGAGGACATCGGGTGCCCAGAGGATGCCCCGTGCCGCGAGGAGGCGGCCGGTGGCCGGTTCGTCGAGCTGGTTGTTGGCCGGGCCCGCGATGGCGGCGCACCGCAGCAGCGGCACCGTGCGGGCGGTCAACAGGCCGCCGAGCGCGGCCGGTACCAGGATGTCGACCTCCGCGGAGAGCACGTCGTCCGGGCGCACCCAGGTCGCGTCCAGCTCGTCGGCCAGGCCGCGGGTGGCCGGGTCGACGTCGGTCACCACGAGCCGCGCGCCCGCCTGTGCCAGCAGCCGGGCCACATGGGCGCCGACAGCGCCGAGGCCGATCACCCCGAAGGTCAGGCCGGCGAGTCGGGGTGAGCCGTAGGTCTCCTTGGCCACGGCGCCCAGCGCCGCGAGGGTGCCGCGCGCCGTGTGGAGGGAGGAGTCGCCGCTGCCGCCGTCCTCGACCGGCCGGCAGGAGACATGTGTGGTGCGCTCGCCGATCACGGCCATGTCGGGCGGGCCGCTGCCCACGTCGGGCCCCGTGATGTAGCGGCCACCGAGCGCTTCGACGATGTCGCCGAGGTCGTGGAGCAGCGCCGTACGCCCGGTGCCGGACGGGCGGTCGGGGCTCGGCAGCGCGACGACCGCCTTCCCGCCGCCGTGGTCCAGGCTGGCCAGCGCGTTCTTCTCGGTCATCGCAACCGCCAGCCGCCGCGCGTCGGCGACCGCTGCGGCCGGGTCGGGGTAGTGAGCGATCCGGCACCCGCCCGCGGCGGGTCCCAGAGCGGTCGAGTGGATCGCGACGCTGATCGGGAGGCCGCTGCGGCGGCCTCGTACGATCTGCACCAACTCGGGGGAGGAATCAGGGGTGTTGAGGGCCAGGGCTTGTTCCAGTGTTGCGGTCATGGCGCTGAAGCTAGCCGCTCGGGCGAGGCTCCCGGCCCTCGCCCGAACAGAATTCGGTACGGCGGCCATACTCGCCGTATGGACGAACTTGATTCGGCGATCGTCCGGCATCTGCAGCGCGATGCGCGGCAGACCAACCGCGATCTGGCCCGCACCCTCGGCGTCGCCCCTTCGACCTGCCTCGAACGCATCCGCGCGCTGCGCGCTCGCGGGGTCATTACCGGCTACCACGCCGCGGTCGACCCCGCGGCCCTGAACCGGCACGTCCAGGTGCTCGTCCACTTCCAGATCCGGCCCCTCAGCCGGGCGGTCATCGAGGCGTTCAAGACCTATGCCGCCGGACTGCCCGAGGTGAACGCGGTCTATGTCGTCACCGGCGGCGACGACATGATCGTGCACGTCTCCGTGCCCAGCGTCGACTACCTCCACGGCTTCCTGATGGACAAGTTCACCGAGCGCCGTGAAGTCGTGGGTTTCCGCGCCTCCGTGATCTACCAGCACACCCACAAACAGGTGCTGGAACCCCTCACACCATGACCCGGCAGGCGCACGCCGCCGCGGTCGTCGGCGGGGTCGAGCGCGGTGCGGATACGTCCGGGACCGGCCCGCGCTGGGATTCCGGCGTATCCGGAAGCGCGTTGCTTCTCAGAGCGTGCGAAGGAAAACGAGCGCGTATGGACTTCATTCGATCGTTCTAGGTGCCATAACCCAACGAATGTCCTTTGATTTCAGTCGAGTTCCGGCATGGCTGAATCTACTGGTCTCTTCGTTCCCCCGAGCTTGTATGTATTGAGCTGCGCCTGTCACGCGTCGAGGTCATGGGGCGAGGGGGAACGAGCGTGATCCGGGTACTTCTGGTGCACGATGTGCGGATTCTCAGGTACGCCCTGGCCGCACTGGTCGACAGGGCGCACGACATGGCCATAGAAGTGGCGCCCTGGCGGGAGGCGCTACATCTGGCCTCGTCGTCCGGTACGGACGTCTGTGTCGTCGACGCTGATCACGCGGGCAGGACACCGCTGCGCGAGCTGGCGGGCCCTTCGGTGCGTGGTACCTCGTTGCGGCTGCTCGTGCTGGTCAGCCAGAACAGCCCGGGCGCGCTGCGGCGGGCCCTGGACGCGGGGGCCAGGGGATTCGTCTGCAAGGACGCCCTGCCCGAACTGCTGCTGACCGGTATCCGCAGGGTCGCGGAGGGAGAGCGCTTTGTCGACAACGCGCTCGCGAGTACGCTGCTCAAGGCGTCCGAAGTGCCGTTGAGCGAGCGGGAGTTGGGTGTACTTTCAGCGGTGGCCGAGGGCGCCTCGGTCGCGGAGATCGCCCGCAGGCTGGGCCTGTCGGCCGGAACGGTGCGCAACTACATGTCCGCCATCACCCGCAAGACAGGCGCCCGCAACCGCGTGGATGCCATACGCATCTCCCAGGGCGCCGGATGGCTGTGAGCGGTACGTGCGCGACCGGCGCGTCCGGCGGTGGCCAGGATAGGCCGGTGCGACGGGCGGTGGGGGAGACGGGGGCCGCAGGACGGTGGGCCGCGGGGCGCGGTGTCGGCGTCAGCGGCGCGGGCCCGGGACCCAGTGCGCGGTGAGGTCGCGGTAGAGGGGTGAGTGCTCCAGCAGTTCCGCGTGGGTGCCGCAGCGGGTCCGTACGCCGTCCAGCACCAGGACGCTGTCGGCGCGAAGTGCCGAACTGATGCGGTGCGCGACCACGACCAGTGCGCCGGGGCGCCGTGCGAAGGCGTGCTCGGCCCGCTCCTCGGCTGCCGGGTCCAGCTGGCTGCCCGCCTCGTCCAGCAGCACCAGCGGTGCCGGGGTGAGGTACGCGCGTGCCAGCGCGAGCAGTTGCCGCTCGCCGGAGGAGAGCGCCCGGGGCTCGACGATCGCGCGCAGACCGCCGAGGCGCCGCACCAACTCACCGGCGCCGACCGCCTCCAGCGCGGCAAGCATCCGCTGGTCCGTCGCTGAACCGCCGGCGGGCAGCAGGCAGCCGAGGTTGTCCCGCACGCTCCCCGAGAAGACGTACGCCTCCTGCGGGATCAGAACTCTGCGCTCCACGGAGGTGGGTGGTTCCCCGCCGACCCGTACCGTCCCCGCCGTGGGGGCCAGCAGACCGGCGACGAGCAGCGCGAGCGTGGACTTGCCCGCACCGCTGGGGCCGACGACCGTCAGGTGCCCGTCGGACGGGAGGACGAGATCCAGCCCCCGCAGCACGGGTTCGGCCCCGGGTCCGTACGCGAAGGTGACCCCGCGCAGTTCGAGTGCGGGGTGCACCGGTTCCGGTTCCGGCGCGTGTGTCGGCGGCGGGGTGCCGGGGGTGGCCTGGGCGCGGGGGAGTGCGGCGCCGGGCTGTGGCTCCTCGCGCAGCCTGCCGATCACGACGGCGAGGCGGGCACCCGCGCCGCCCAGTCCGTGCACGAGGCTCTGCAGCGCGGGCAGCAGCGCCTGCGTCAGATAGGTCAGTGCCCCGGCCAGCGCGCCGGCCGTCACCCCGCGCGCCAGCAGCCACGGCGCCATCACCAGCAGCAGTACGACCGGGAGCCGTCCGCCCAGGCCGAGCGCGAGCGCGCGGAAGACGCTCCAGCGGGCGAGCGCGTCGGCGGCCCGCCGCTCCGTCTCGATCCGCAGCAGCCCCGTACGCCGTACGCGTTCCTCGGCGCCGCAGGCCGTCACGTCGCGCAGCGCCGCGAACGTACGGCCCACCTCGCCCGCCAGCTCCTCGTCCGCCTCCAGGAACATCCGCTGCCGTCGTGCCAGGGGCCGCAGCGTCAGCGCGAACACGGCCAGTCCTGCGGCCAGCGGCGGCAGTACGACCACCAGTAGCGCGGGGGCCAGCAGGAAGAGCCCCGCCAGGGCGCCGACCGCCGTGAACACGAACGAGCGGGACACCATCACCAGCCCGGCGAAGCTGTCCCGTGCGATCTCGACCTGGTGGGTGAGCCGGGAGACGACGGAGGACGAGCCCGCACGCGCGGCGCCCGAGGGGGTGTTGCCGCCCGCCACGGCCTCGTACAGGCCGCGCCCGACCACGCGGCGCACCAGCGCGTCCCGCAGGGGTTCGGTCAGTGCGGCGACCGACCGGTACACGCGGCTGGTTCCCAGCGCGCCGGCCAGTAGCCCGCAGACCGCCGCTGCCAGCCACCACAGGCCGACGGCCGGGCGGCCCCTGAGGAAGCCGTCGTCGAGGGCGCGGGCGAGCGCGAAGCCCAGCGCGAAGGTGTGCGCGGCCTCCAGTACCGACCAGCCCGCCAGCGCCACCAGCACCCGTGGCCGCCGCAGCAGGAAGCGTGTCCCCGCAGCGACCAGCCCCCGCCTGCCGTCACCGCCGCCGTGATCAGCCACCGGCGATCTCCTCGCCAGAGCCGGACCGCGGGTCGGGATCCGGGTCGAACTCCGAGCGGGGCCCCGAGCCGAACAGGGCGCGGTAGGCGGGCAGTTCCCACAGGTCGTCGTGCGGTGCCAGCGCGCGGACGCGTCCGTCCTCCAGCCAGGCGGTCAGATCGGCGCGCGCGGCGGTCGAGGCCCGGTGCGCCACCACCAGCCGGGTGCCGGCCCGAGTTCCGGTCCGGTCTCCTTCGCCCAACAGGGCCCGGGTGACCTGGAGTTCGGTCACCGTATCGAGGCTGGAGGTCGCGTCGTCCAGGATCAGCAGCCGCCCGCGGTGCGCGAAGGCACGCGCCAGGCCGAGCCGCTGGACCTCTCCGCCGGACAGCGGCGCCTCCTCGCAGGGCGTGTCGTAGCCCCGGGGCAGCGTGCGGACGAACCCGTCGGCGCGCGCCGCGCGTGCGGCCCCGGCCACCCGTGCGGCGCGCGCCGAGGCCGTGCGCTGCTCGCCGCCGGGTATCCCGGCGGCGATGGCCTCGCCGACCGTGCCGCCGAACAGCACGGGGCGCTCGAAGGCGTAGCCGACCGCGCGCCGCAGCTCCGCGCGGTCGAGGCTCGCCAGGTCCGCACCGTCCAGCAGTACGCTGCCCGCCTCCGGCTCGGCGAGCCGTCCGGCGAGCGCGGCCAGCAGCGACTTGCCCGCGCCCGAGCGGCCGACGACGGCGACCGTGGCGCCCGCGGGTACGGTCAGGTCCACGCCGCGCAGCACCTCACGCCCGCCCCGCGAGGCACGTACGCCGCGCAACTCCAGCCGCGCGGCGCCCTGTTCGGCCCGCCCCGCATGCGCGGCGCGCGCCTCGCCGTACACGGGAGCGGGCACGTCCAGGACCCCGGAGAGCCTGCGGGCCGCCGCGTGGCCGCGCACGAGCGCGTTGAGCTGCCCGACGAGCGTGCCGATACCGGCGGCCAGCGCCGCGTAGGCCCCGGCGGCGACCAGCCCGCCCACGCTCAGTTGTCCAGCCGTCAGCAGCAGCCCGCCGACGGCGACGACGGCGAGCTGGAGCAGCGGCACCAGCACGGCGGCCTGCCCGGTGGCACGCCCCTGTACCCGCCACATGCGGTGCCCGTGCTCGCCCAGTTCACCCAACGGCTCCAGTACGCGGGCCCGTTCACGCTCCCTGATGCCGGCAGCCGCGATCGTACGGGCGCCGCCCAGCGCCTCCACCAGGCGTCCGGCGATCCGCGCCTGTGCTTCCTGGTAGCGCGTGACGCAGTCGGACGACGTACGGGAGAAGGCGCGCAGCAGCAGATAGAGCGCCGGTGTGCCGGCGAGGAAGACGGCGGCGAGCCGCAGGTCCAGCAGTGCGAGCGCCACGAGGCCGCCCACCGGCGTCACCAGTGCGGCGAGTGCCGAGGCGGCGGCTGAGGGGCCCGTGCCCGCGTGCGCCGCGTTGCCGGTGCAGCGGGTGACGAGGTCGCCGTGACCGAAGCCACCGGCGCGCGCGGGGCCGAGCGCCAGCACGTGCCCGAGCAGGCACGTGCGCAGCCAGGCGGTGGTACGGGAGTTGAGGGTGCCGGTCAGCACGGTGTCCACCGCGTCCAGCAGGACCAGCGCGCCCATGAGCCCCGCGCACAGTGCGAGCCAGGGCCCAGCGGCTGCGCCTGCCAGCAGCAGGTCGAGGGTCTTGCCGAGCGCGGCCGGCAGCGCGAGCGCGGCGCCCGCCGAGGCGGTGGCGGCGAGACACAGGACGGCGGCGCGCAGGGCACCGTGCCCGCACGCCGCGAGAAGCAGCCGGTCGGCGCCGCGCCGGGCGCTCACGGAAGGTGGGCCCTCCCGGGCGGGGGACGTGCCCCGCCCGGAAGAGCCGTTCAGCTGCTTCACCTGGTCACAGGCACAGCAGGGTGCTGTGGGAGCTGTGCTTGTCGCAGAGGAGCAGGCTGGCGCTGCTGACGTCGCCGCCCCCGCCGCCGCTGGTGGTCTCCTCGGGCTCCAGGGTCTGCAGGTCGAGAAGTGCCATGGTGTCTTCCTTCCGTCGCGTTCATGGGCAGTTACAGGAACAGTGGTGCGGGTGGTGCTTCGTCACGGTCCCCGCTCGGGAGACCGGTCTGTGGGCCGCCGTGCGGCGGCGGGAGGAAGGGCAGCGAGGGCGGGAGTCCGCCGTCACCGGCCCTGGCGTCCGTAGTGTCGGTGCTGGTCGCGGCCGTGGCCGTGACTCCGGCGGTGCCGGCTGTGGCGGCGGCGCCTGCCGCGAGCAGGCAGCCGGCCGTGCCGGTCGCCAGGTCCATGGACAGCCGCATCATCTGGTCACCGGGGAACGCCAGCAGCCCCTCGTAGGACATGCCGTACCAGCCGAGCCCGTCGAGCTGCGTGGCGATGTCCTCGCCCGTGACGCCCGGCGTCAGGGTCCGGCAGAGGTGGAGCAGCATGCCCGCGCGGCCCTGGAAGAGGCCGGGTTGCGCGTAGTAGCGCATACGGGCGGCGGGCAGGATGCCCGATCGCATCTGCGTGAAGCGCTCGTGCCCGGGGCGGTGCCGCAGGAAGTCGTCGAGCACCATGGCGATGCCGACGCTGCCCGCGCCCAGGTACGGCATGATCCGGGTGCCCTCGTCCACCTGCCAGGTGCCGGAGGAATCCTGGACGCAGCGCGAGAGGTCCTGTTCCAGGGCCCGTTCGGCGAGGTCGAGCAGGGCGGTGTCCCCGTAGCGCTCGTACAGGCGCAGGAACAGCAGTGCGGATCCAGTGGCGCCGTGCAATAGCCCGGCGCGTCCCTCGGGCTTCGCGTCCGCTTCGGGGAGCCGGTCGGCGAGCAGCCTGGCCGCCTCCCACGCGTGGGTGCGCAGCTCCCGCTCACCCGTGGTGCCGGCGAGCTGGTCGAGGGCGAGGCCGAGTCCCGCGAGGCCGTCGTGGAGCGAGGAGCCCAGGTGCTGCCACTTCTCGTCCAGGACCCGTTCGGCCAGGGAGAGCGCCTGCTTGGTGTGCCCGAACCCGGCCAGCGTCCATGCGACGCCCAGCAGTCCGTCGTAGAGGCCCAACGGGGCGCCGCGCGGCGGGGGTTCGGTGTGCCGCAGCAGCCACTCCTCGCCCTCGGGGTAGGGGCCTGCTCCGGTCTGGGCGAGCGCGTACAGCACTCCGGCGGCGCCGTGCGCGAGCCCGAGCCCGCCGCCGTCGGCGAACTGGGCGATGTCGCCGGGGAAGAGCCTGTCGTCGCGTTCGGGGGTCGCCGAGGCGAGGATCGCCGCGGCCATCGAGTCGCGCGCGGCCGGCCAGTCCGCCGGCATCACGGGCGGGGTGGCCCCCGGCAGCGGAGCCGCGTGGCCGCGTGCGCCCGAGCCCCGGCCTGTGTCCGTGTCCCGGTCCGCGTGCACGCCCGTGTCCGCGGCCTGTCCTGTGCGGCTGTCCGTGCCCTCGATGGTGGCGACGGCCTCGCGCAGGAAGTCCTCCGGGATGCCGGGGAACTGCGTTGCCGCGATCCGTGCGAGGTGCGCGGCCTTCCTCCTGTCGACGGCGAGCAGCGTGGTCATCGGGACGAACAGCGCCAGCCGCAGACAGGCCAGCGCGTAGCGGTCGATGTCGTAGCCGCTGCGGTCGGCCGGCGCGATGAAGCCGGGGTGCGCGACGATCTGCCGGGGATCGTCCTCGGCTGGTGCCGCTGCCTCGAAGTCGAGCAGCGAGACGGACTGTTCGTCGGGCGCGACCATGATGTTGAACATGTGCAGGTCGTTGAAGACCACTCCGCGTGCGTGCACGGCCTCGACGGCTTCCTCCACCATCCGGTGGATGCGCAGGGCCCACTCCGTGTGCCGGTCGACGGCCTCGGGGTCGGGGTCGGCCGTCAGCAGGGGGTGGCGCTTCGCGAAGAAGGCGTTGAGTGTCTGGCCCGGCAGCTCGTTCATCACCAGGAACCTGTGCCCGTCCAGCACGAACCAGTCGAGGACCTCCGGTACGACAGGCAGCCCCGCCAGGCGGTCCAGCGCCGTCTTCTCCCGCTCCAGCCGCGCCACCGCGTCGGCGCCGTCGGCGGCGAGCCCGGCGTGCGGGCGTGCCTCCTTGAGGACGACGCGCCGCCCGTCGCGGGTGTCCGTTCCGCCGTACACGCCGCCGCCGTTGGAGAAGTGCAGCGCGCGTTCGATGCGGTACGGCAGGTCGCTGACCGTCGCGGCGCCACGTGCTTCCAGGTGCGGCCGGAGGAAGGCGGGAAGCTCGATCCCCTCGGGTATGTGGAACGTCGGGTCCTTGCGGTCGGGCACCAGGTTGCCCCGTGCGTCCTCGATGGCGGGCACGAGATGGCCCTTGCCGTCGAGGCAGTAGCGGGGCGCGAACCCGCCGTAGCGCACGTAGAGCGGCCCGTCGCCCCAGCGCAGATCCGTGAGAATGTACGGTCCCGGCTCTCCCGTGAGTGCGGTGCCGAGTTCGTTGAGCACGCTTTCCAGCTGGGCCTCGTCGGCCGGGTAAAGGGTGGCGAATTTTCCGCTCGTGCCGCGTCCCGCGTATTTGGCGTTACGGAGGTACAGCAGGGTGCGTTCGGGAACGAATTTGAAGGGAATGCCGCGCGGTACGCAGTGGTCCCAGACGGCGGCGGCGACGGTGTTGGCGTTGCCCAGGCAAGCGGAGGCGTGGATCTTCCAGCCCTGGAGGGGGAACTCACCTGCTACTGGACGCAGTTCGAGCCAGTCGCCTGACCGTGTCTCCCGCCACCCCTCCGGTAAGGGCCGCCGCGCGACGGCGAAGTCGTCGCGCTCGCCTGCTGAACCGTCGGAGCGGGTGACTGACAAACGCTCTGGGCTTTCATAGAAATACCTGTCAGCGAGGCAGAATATCTCGTATCGTTTGTCCATTTTCCCCTCTCACGAGCAGCACGGGACAAGACTGCTACACGGGTCGGGAAATGGGTAGTCGGAATTGTCACCAGCCGGGGGTGAGGAACGCATGAGTAACATGTGGGAAATTCCCGGGTGTCGCGCTCCCCGTCCCCCGGCCGTACGTATGCGGATCAGACCTCGACCAGCCCGGGATTGCCGGCCTCGGTGACGAACGAGGCCGCCGTGCGGAGTTCGCCGCCGGGGGTGGTGACGGCCGAGAGGGTCTTGAAGTCGGCGCGCGCCTGCTCGCGTCCCAACTGGACGGTCACATAGCCGCGCCGCCCGTTGTAGAACTTCATGTGCGGGTTGGCCGCCATGTAGGTGCCCCAGTTGGGCGGCTTGTCGGCGCCGTCCTTGCCGCTCGAAATGGACGTGGTCACCAGCTCGGTGCCGATGGTGCGCGAGGAGGGGTCCTCGAAGTTCTCCTTCAGGTCGAAGCCGTAGTGCACGTGCACATCGCCCGTCAGCACCATCAGGTTCTCGACCCCCGCCGACCTGGCGCCCTTCAGGACGCGCTCGCGGGAAGCGGGGTAGCCGTCCCAGGAGTCCATGCTCAGCTTGTAGTCGTCGCCTGTCCTGTCCCGGCGCCGCGCGAACGTCACCTGCTGCGGTACGACGTTCCACAGCGCCTTCGAGGAGCGCCAGCCGTCGATGAGCCACCGCTCCTGCCGTGCGCCCGTCATGGTGCGCGAGGGGTCCTCCGACTCGGGACCCGGGCGCTGCCAGCCGTCCCCGTACGCCTGGTCGGAGCGGTACTGCCGGGTGTCGAGCACGTCGAACTGCGCGAGCCGTCCGAAGGTGAGGCGCCGGTAGAGCGCCATGTCGGGGCCCTTGGGCCGCTGCGGCGCCCGCAGCGGCTGGTTCTCCCAGTACGCGCGGTAGGCGGCGGCCCTGCGCAGCAGGAACTCCTCGGGCGGCGTGTCGTTCTCGGGCGTTCCGCCCGCGTAGTTGTTCTCCGTCTCGTGGTCGTCCCATGTGACGACGAACGGGTGCGCTGCGTGCGCGGCGATCAGGTCGGGGTCGGACTTGTAGAGCGCGTAGCGCAGCCGGTAGTCCTCCAGCCCTGTCGTCTCCCGGTTGAAGACGCCCGGCAGGACCCGGTCGGTGTACTTGCGCGCGCCGCCCGCCGAGTCCACCGCGTACTCGTACAGGTAGTCGCCGAGATGCAGCACCACGTCGAGGTCCTCCTCGGCGAGGTTGCGGTAGGCCGTCCAGTAGCCGTCGTGGTACGCCTGGCAGGAGACCATGGCGAACCGCACGCTGTCGGGCCGTGCGCCGGGGGAGGGCGCGGTGCGCGTACGGCCGACCGGGCTGATCCAGGAGCCGACGCGGAAGCGGTAGTAGTAGTCGGTGCCGGGCTCCAGCCCCTTCACCTCCTCGTGCACCGCGTGGTTGAACTCCGGGTGCGCGGGCGTCGTCCCCCGTCTGACCGTACGGCGGAACCGCGCGTCGCGTGCCACCTCCCACCGCACCGTGTACCGGTCGCGCGGCAGCCCGCCGCCGACCTCGTACGGGGAAGGCGCGAGTCTCGTCCACAACAGGACCGAGCCGGGCAGCGGGTCGCCCGAGCCGACGCCCAGCGTGAAGGGGTCCTTGGAGATCCGCCCGGGCACGCCCTCGGCAGCGTGCGCCGTACCGGGCAGGTTCACCGCGAAGGCGAGCGCGGCTGCGGCACCTGTCGTGGTCAGAAAACGCCGCCGGCCCATGTGCCGTGCTGCGGCGCGCAGTTCGGCGGATGCGGAGGACCGAGCCGGGGCGGACGGCCGAGCCGGGGCGGACGACGGTACGGAGGAGTGGTGCGAGGCGTACGGCGAACGGGACACGGGGCGCTGCCTCTCTCTTGACGCGGGGTCAGGGAGATTGCAGCGTCCCGTGAGGACAACGGGCTGACGCGTACACATCCAGCACGTGGCACCTTGGTGGCCATCCGTGTCCGCTGTATCCGCCGTGTCCGCCGCGCTCTGTCCGGGGCCCTGTCCGCCGGGCCGCGTTCAGGTGGCCCCTGCGAGCCGGCCCCCGCCCGTGCCGAACCTGTCCCGGTAGGCGGACGGGCTGAGGCCCGTCTCGCGGCGCAGTCTGGCACGCAGGTTCGCGGCCGTGCCCAGGCCGCTGCGGCGGGCGACGAGGTCGAGCCGTTCCTCGCCGCGTTCGATCAACCGGCAGGCCAGCGCGACACGTTCGGCGCTGAGCCACGCCAGCGGCGTCGTACCCAACTGGGCGCGGAAGCGCCGGTGCAGCGTGGCGGGGCTGACGGCGGCCCGCGCGGCGAGCCCGGCCACGGTGAGGGGCTCGCCCAGCCGCTCCTGCGCCCAGGCCAGTACGGGCGCCAGCGACTCGCCGGGCACGTCGGGCACGGGCCGCTCGACGAACTGCCGCTGCCCGCCGTCCCGGTGCGCGGCGAACACCAGGCGCCTGCTGACCGAGTTGGCGACCTCGGCGCCGTGGTCCCTGCGCACGAGGTGCAGCCCCAGGTCGAGCGCCGCCGCGCTGCCCGCCGCCGTCAGGATGTCGCCGTCGTCCACGAACAGCACGTCGGGTTCGAGGTGTACGGCGGGAAAGCGTTCCCTGAACTGGCCGGCCCACTGCCAGTGCGCCGTCGCCCTGCGCCCGTTCAGCACGCCGGCCTCGGCCAGGGTGAAGGCGCCGCTGCAGAAGCCCACCAGCCGCGCCCCGCGTGCGTGTGCCCGCCGGATCGTTGCCAGTACGGCCGGGCGGCGCGGCACCTCGATGTCCGGACGGTTGGGCACGATCAGCGTGTCAGCGGTCTCGGCCGCCTCCAGTTCGGCGACCCCGGTGAGGGTGAAGAACCCGTCCCGCATCACCGTGTGCGGCGCGGGGGAGCACAGCGTGAAGTCGTACAGGTCGCGGCCCAGTTCGGGGCGGCTCAGCCCGAACACCTCCGTCGCGCAGCCCAGCTCGAACGGGTTGGAGTTCTCGTCGACGATCACGACGACGCGGTGCGCGCGGTCGCCGTCCGGCGATACGGGGGCAGGCGCCGGGGCCGATACCGAAGCCGCTGGCGAAGCCGGAGCCGGAGCCGCCTGCGAGGATTCTTGCGTCATATGCGATTTCTAGCACTCGCGGCGCCGCGCGTCACGGCCGAGGATGCGGGCATGAGCAACGAACCCATCGCCCTCGACCAGGCACTCGCCTCCTTCGACGCACTGTGGAGCCCCCGCATCGTCACCCGCGTCAACGACTACGAGGCGCGCGTCGCCAAGGTCCATGGCGAACACGTCTGGCACGTGCACGAGAACACCGACGAGTTCTTCCTCGTCCTGGACGGCGAACTCCGGATCGGCCTGCGCGACCCCGAAGGCGAGCGCTCCGTCACCCTGCCCACCGGCTCCGTCTTCACCGTGCCGCGCGGCACCGAACACAGGCCGTACGCGCCCGAGGGCGCCTCGATCCTGATGTTCGAGCCGACCGGTACCTCGTCCGTCGGAGACCGCCACGAGGAGGTACCCGCCCACGTGGACACCACCACGGGCCACTCCCTCACACCCTGAGCGGGGCCGCCGCCCGGCTCGGCCGCTGCCCGGCTCGGCTGCCGCCCGGCTCGGCCGGCGGCCCCGCGGCTCGGGGGAGCCCGGCCCTGCGCAGCGCACCGGACAGCTGTACGGCGAGCAGCGAGTTGCCGGTGGAATGCCCCCGCGAAGGCGGGGTGGAAACGGTCAGCCGTCGGCTTTCACCCCGTGGACGCGGGGCGCCAGTACCACTTTCTGACGTGGGGCTCATCGGTGGACGAGGCGGCCAGCGCGGCCACCCACGTGTCGTACTGGTTCCCGGGCAGGTCCAGCTCGGTCATGTGCAGTGAGGGGTTCCCCGTGGCCACGGCCCGGTGGAAGGGCAGCAGCCTGACCTGCCCCGGAGCAGGGGCCAGGTCGCACGCTTTCGCGTAAGCCTCCTTCCGCACCCACGTCGGGCGGTGGGTGCCGGCCGTCTCGCTCACGCCGGGGAGACAGGGGGCGAGGACTTCGACGTCGACACCGACGGGGGTTCCGGACGGTGCGAGGGCGATGAGTGCTTTGCCCCTCGTGCGGGAGACCGATACGGACAGGCCCGGTACGCGCGGGCGCCCATGAGGATGCCCGCAGCTCCCGCAGGTGCTGTCCAGAGGCACCGTCTCGGCCTCCATACCGAGGCGCCGTCCCGTGATGTGCCGGAGGGCGGCTCTCGTCAGGCCGAACTCGTAGGCGGGACGGTGCAGGCGATACCGGGAGAAGCGCTCCTGTTCCTCAGCCGACAGGACGGACAGACGCTCGCACGTGGCCAGGGACGGCCGCAGGTCGACGGCCCAGACGTGGATGCCGGGTACGGCCGCCGCGTATGTCGTCGCACTCATGGCGCCGTGCTGTCCGTACTTCCGTCGGCGGCGACGCTCCCGAGGGACGTCATGGTGACGCCGGACAGTTCGAAGAGGAGGGTGCCGTCGGGCCCGCAGGCCCGGAATCGGTCGTCGCCCGAGGTGCTGAGGCTGATGGCGTCGTAGTGCTGTGTCAGTTCGAGGTCGTTCGCTCCCGGCACGTACAGGTCGATGCGGTCCATGGCGCGCGGCACGTACACCGGATGACCGGCGCCCGCTGCGGGTGTGAGCGCGACGGTCCTGGACGCGGCACACAGCATGAGGAAGGGGGTCCGCATCGCAGTAAGTTTTTCTGCCCCGTCGAAATCGGGAGCCCACGTCGACCATGCCGCACCGTCGGCCCCGTGATGACCGTCCGTGGTGTTGGAGAAGATACTGCTCAGCCGTACCGGTGAACCGGCCTGGTAGTAGGGGTCGTCGACCTGCTTCCCCGGCCCCCCGTGCGACGAAGGCGACATCCTGTCCCCGGCCGGGCGGGGAGGGCCCAGGAGGACCTTGGTGCGGAAGTGCCTTCGCCCCGTACGCAGGGTGCGGCCGTCAGGGGCGACGACGTCCGACTCGATGGTCACGGCGACCGAGGTGATTCCCTCAGCCGCGTGTTCCGCGGTTTCCTCGACGGTGGCGATGACGTACAGGTCCAGGGGGCGGCGGCCGGCGAACGGCTTGATGAACGCTTCGAACCGGGCGTCACGGAAGCCGTGGGGTATGCCGTCGGGCAAGAGGCGTCCGGCGGCCTCAGCGGCGATCTCCAGCATGAGAGTGCCGGGGACCGTGGGCTTCCCGTCGACCAGGTGATGTTCGAGGTACGCGTCGCGTTCAGGATCGAGGCGCAGCCGCCACCTGGCGCTGTCGCTGCCGGCCTCGCTGCGGATGCTGGGGAGAAGGTATCCCCGGGTGTCGGGTTTCCGCAGGTAGCCGGGGTACTGGACGGCGAATGCCGCGCGTTCCCTGTCGCCGAGATAGGCCCCGACGCTGCCGGGGACGGCTTCCGAGATCTCTGTACGGAAGATGCGGGTCCCCTCCTCGTCGCCGACGGGGGTCAGGAGGCCCTGCCGGTCCAGATAGTCGCGGTTGACCGGTGTGGAGCCGAACCCGGACTGGGACCACAGAGGGAAGCCGATGGTCAGCTCGCTGCCTCCCTCTTCGGCCGCGTACCGGGAGGCTGCGGCGAGGAAGTCGTTCGCGCCGGCGTAGGCGAGCTCGCCCGCCATTCCGTACGTTCCCGCCGCGGATCCGATGTTGCACCACAGCTCTGGCGGGTCGGCCGCCAGGGCCTGCTTGAGGTGGTGGTACCCGAGGAGCTTGGTGTCACGGACCGCCCGGAAGTCCACGAGCGATGCGGTCCTGAGCAGTCCCGGCTTGAAGACACCGGCACCGTGGAGCACCGCGTTGACGTGCCCTGCCTCCTCCAGGACCGCGCTGACGGCTCCCTCGACGGATCCCTGGTCCCGGAGATCGCACAACTGGTAGTGGACACGTCCGGGTCCGAAGCACTCCCGGAGTTCCTCCAGCGTCTCCTGTATCTGGCGAGCGTGCAGAAGCCGGTCGCTCTTGGAGAGGGCGGAGCGCGGCGGGAGCCCCTCCTCCTGATGGAGTTTCCGGACCATCTCGCGGCGTCCGACGGGCTCACGCGGACCGGCGAACGAGTCCTGACAGGGGCCGAGTTCGGACACGTCGGTGCGGCCCAGGAGGAAGATCCGAGGGCGCGCGTGCTGCGCGAGGTCGGTGAGCATGGCCGTGAGGAGGCCGCCCGTACCGCCGCTGACCAGCACGACCGACTCGTCGGTGAGGGGCAGGGGTGCGCCCGTGTCCGGCAGCGGTGCGGGTACCAGGGTCTCCTCGTGGCGTACGCCCTCAAGGTGCCACACGAGTGGTGTCGTACGTGTCGCCTCCCGTTCGGCGGCCAGGAGGCCGGCCACGGCGTCCGGCACGGTCTCGTCCGTCAGCAGGGCGAACATCTGTGAGGCGGGGTACTCCCACCTCAGGCTCTTCACGAATCCCGTGAACAGAGCCGCGTGCGGGTGGGGCCGCAGTCCCTCCGGCTGTCCGGGCAGCACCATCTCCAGTGAGCTGGTCCGCGTCCAGCGGGGCTCCAGGTGCTTGACCGTGAGCAGCAGCAGGTCGTGCAGCCGCTGGACGGCCGGGTCCGGAGCGGAGGGCCAGGAACGTGTCGCCCCCTGGCAGTCGACGAGCAGCGCGACCGTGGGTTCGGCGCCGTCCAGGAGACGCAGTACGCGTTGCGTCTCGTCGTCATCGTCCAGATCGGCGACGACGTGGGCGCCGTCGGGTACCTGGTCGGCGTCCGTGGTGAGGACTGTCGTCTCCTGGCAGGACAGGGCACTCACATAGCGGTTGCTGTTGGTCAGGAGCACGCCGTTGGCTGCCGTACGTGGGGGGTCCGTCCCCCGTACGGGCCGGGCCGGGACCGGTGTGAGGCGCTGCTCGTAGCGGGTGGTGGCCGACTGCGGGGTCGTGTTCCCCTCTTCGGTGGCTTCGGTGGCTTCGGTGGCTTCGGTGGCTTCGGTGGCTTCGGTCGCTCCCGGCTCGGGGGCTGTCGCCCTCTCGGGGATGACGCGGATGCTGCTCGACGGGATGTGCGCGGGCGCGATGTCGACCGGGCTCGCGCTGTCCGGGGCGGCTTCGGTGGCCTTCAGTACGGCCAGCGCGCCCTGTGCTCCCAGATAGTGGGCTCCGGTGTGCCCGGGCGCGGTCGATGTGCTCCGGTCGGGGGCGTGCGGGGCGCTCAGCCGCAGTCGGGACAGGACGGGCCAGTCGTGCTGCCGGGCCTGGCGTGCGGTGGTGACGGCCAGGAGGAAGGCGCCTTCAGCGAGCGCTTCGGCGTCGTGCCCGGTGAGGGCGGCCAGTTCGCTGGTGCTGTTGCCGTTGAGAGCCAGGACGAGGGCCAAGTCCAGCTCGCCGGTGTGCAGATGGCGCTCGGCCGCCTTGAGTGCCGCCGGCGTCGAGTCCTCGCCCGCGTCGAGCGTCATCGACGCCCCGTGCAGGTCAAAACGGGCGGCGATACGGGAGGCGATGACGTTGGTCATCACACCGGGTTGCGTGTCCTCGTTGCTCTCGGGCACGTGGCCGCGCACTCGGTCCAGCACCTGCTGCCCTCCGGCGGCGACGGCCGGGTCGGCGTCCTTCAGCAGAGCGGAGAGCCGGTCGGCGTGGCAGCGCAAGGTCGCTTCGGCCAGGCGCAGGGGGATGCCGGTATGAGCGGCGAAAACGCCTGTGGTGTCACGGACCGGGTTCCACAGTTCTCCGTGCTCGCCGAGGAACCTGCTGGTCACCTCGATGGCCATGAGCTGGCAACGGTCGATGGTCTGGATGGTCCGGGGAGACAGCCGGATATCCGCCGGGGCCGGAGCGGGGTAGCTCTCCCCGAAACCGCGCTCGGGGGCCGGCCCGGAGCCGCCGAGCCAGCGGCGCACGTCGTCGTGGGAGGGGACGCCGGGCAGGTGGGCGCTCCAGGCGACGAGTACGGTCTCCTCCTCACCTGCCGCCGGTACCGAACGCTGGTGTTCCTGGCCGGGGCGGTCGGCGACGAGGAGGTGGCCGTTGGTACCGCCGAAGCCGAACGCGGAGACACCTACCGTGCGGGGACGGTCGTCGTCCCGCGGAAAGCTTCGGCCGGTCTCGGGTACCGAGATGCGCGGAATCGAGATGTCCTGGGGCGGCGAGACGAAATCGCTCTGTCCTGGGATGCGCTCGTGCTCCATGGCCTGGACGGCGTGGGTGAGGGACGCGGCGCCTGCCGCCCAGCCGGTGTGTCCGATGTCGGCCTTGTTGGACGTGCAGAGGTAGCCGTCTTGCGGGGCGAGTTCATTGAGCGCTTCCAGCTCCGAGCGGTCGCCCGCCGGCGTGCCCGTGGCGTGCGCCAGGATCCAGGAAATGTCTCCCGCTTCCGTACCGTTGACCGCGCGAGCACGCCGGACGGCGAGGCTCTGCCCCTTGGGGTTGGGGGCCGAGATCGACTTGCCCCGGCCGTCGGCGGCGGCGCCGAAGCCGCAGAGCACGCCCTGGATGTCGTCGCCGTCCTCCTGGGCCCGGGAGAGGAGCTTCAGCGCGACCATGCTCGCGCCGTCGCTGAAGAGCGTTCCGTCCGCCCGGGCGTCGAGCGAGTGCACCCGCCCTGTGGGTGACAGCCCACGCAACTTGGCGAAGAGCACGCAGGCGGTGGGGTCGAGGACCTCGATGCCACCGCAGAACGCGATGTCGCACTCTCCTGCCAGCAGAGCCTTGGCTCCGAAATCCGCCGTGTACAGGGAGGAGGAACATGCCGTATCGACGACAACGGCCTCGGTCAGCGGTTCGAGGATTCCCCGGGCCGCCCGCTGGAGCATCCGGTCCGGCAGTACGTGCTCCTCTCCGGCCCGCGTGTAGTGCTCGCTCAACAGCGTGCGGAGCGCCGCAGTCTGCTCCGGCGGCAACTGCGCGCGCGTGGTGAGGGTCTCCACGATGAGGGCTTCGGCAAGCGCCTGGCTGCCACCTGGCCAGGCACCTACGTAGAGGCCGCACCGGTACTCGGGGCGCATCGAGGTCTCCTCGCGCGCCTGGAGCAGTGTGTGGCGCAGCCACCGGGTCGTCTCGTCGGCGACGGTCCCGTGCTCTTCCTCCTCTTCCTCCAGCAGGTGGTGCGGGTGGAAGTCGTGCACAAATCCCGCGACCCGGGAATAGGTCCGGTCGGGGGCTTCCGGGTCGGCGGACCAGAAGTGCTCCAGCGGCCAGCGGTCGTCCGGCTCGGTGAAGGCAGCGGGGCTCTGTCCGACGGATTCCCAGAATTCGCGGGGGCTGTTGGCTCCGGGGACGGTCATGCCCGTGCCGACGATGGCTACGAGGTCTCCGCCGGAGCGCGGAGAGGCAGCCGTCCGCGGTTCCGGACCAGCCAGCGGTTTCACTTGCCCGGACGGTGAGAAGCTGGCCGAGCACAGGGTCAGGCCGCCGTCGGCGAGGAGGGTCTGGCCCGTGATGAAGGCGGAACGTTCCGAGGCGAGGTACGCGACCACCTCGGCCAGATCGGTCTCATCAGCAAGGCGGCCCAAAGGTGTCGCGCGGACGAGGGTCTCGCGCAGCGCGGCGCTCTGAGAGAACTTCTCCAGCGTCTCGTTCTCGATGACGCTCGCCGAGGCGGTGTTGACCCGGATTCCGTGGGGTGCGTACTCGACGGCCAGATACCGGGTCAGTGATTCCGCGGCGGCCTTGGCCACTCCGCCGGCGGCGTAGTCGGGGATCACCCACCCTGCCCCCGCCGCTGAGAGGTTCACGATGGATCCGCCGCCCCGTGGGGCCATGAGGCGGGCGGCGTGCTGCGAGCACCAGCGGCTGCCGTCGAGGTTCACCGCGATCGTCTTGTCCCAGTCCTCGTCGTGCAGGTCGCCGACGGCTCCCATGCCCCGCGAGGCGTTGTTGACCAGGATGTCCAGCCCGCCGTGGCGTGCCTCGACGGTCGCGAACATGTGCGCGACCGCGTCCCGGTCGGCGACAGAGGCCCGTATCGTCTCCGCCGCGCCACCGCCGCGCCGGATCTCCTCCGCGGTGCAGCGCGCGGCCGGCTCGGAGTGGAAACAGTTGACGATCACGTGCGCGCCGCGTTCCGCGAGAAGGCGGCACACGGCGCGGCCGACTCCCTTCCCGCCGCCTGTCACCAGCGCCACCTTGCCATCGAACTCCCGGCTCATGACGCGGCCTCCTCGTCGGGGTCGAGGTCCTCGATCAGTGCGGCGATCTTGGGCAGCGTCGTGTACGAGGTGGTGCGCAGGTCCTCCGGCGGTCGCTTGCGGTGGAGTTTCCTGCGGGCCAGGTCGAAGACCTCGATCTGTTTGATGGAGTCGACCCCCAGGTCCGCCTCCAGATCGATCTCCTCGTCCAGCATCTCCTCGGGAAGATCGAGGAAATCGGCGTAGATCGAGCGCACTTCGCCGATGACGTCGCCGTCCGTGCCGCCCTCCGCGTGGGCCGCCTCCTGCGGGGTGTCGGAGGGGGCGGTGGGCTCACCCTCGTCAGCCACGGGGGCTGGGCCGTGCGCGGGCGCTGGGGCGTCCTCGGCCCCAGCACTCCCTGGCTCGTCTCCGGTGAGGGGGGCGAGCAACTGGGCAAGCTCGCCCGGCGAGAGCCGTGAGACGAAGGGCGCGACGGTGGTGGGCCCGCCGGGCAGGCACGCCTTCACGAGCCGCGACAGCGTGTCGTGGCCGCCGGACTCCACAAAGGTCCGGACGCCGTCGCTGTGCAGCCGCAGCAAGCAGTCGTAGAACATGACAGGGCGCGTCAGGTGGATGTCGATCAGGGACCGGATGTCCGAGGCGGATTCGACGTACCTGCCCAGGATCGCGGAGTACACCGGCAGGGACGGTGCCGACAGCGCGATGTCCGTGGTCATCTCGGAGAGGACGGAGTTGGTGCGGCGCAGTATCGCGTTGTGGAAGGGCATCGCGGCACGGAGACGCACCGGTGACGCGTCGGCCGCCTTCGCGAGTTGCTCGGCACGGGCGAGCGCCGCGTCCGGCCCGGAGACGACGCACTGCTCCGGCCCGTTGTCCACGGCGAGCGCCACCTCGGGGTCGTCCAGCACTCCGACCAGGTGCGCGGCCCGGCGCGCGTCCAGCGCGACCGCGAGCATGCCTCCGTCGGCAGGGGGCGCCTCCCGGATCGCCTGCACGCGCATGCAGACCATCCGCGTGGCGTCCTCGGTACTCACGGCACCGGCGGCGGTGAGGGCCGACAGTTCCCCGAAGCTGTGGCCTGCCAGGACGTCCGCGCGTACGCCCCGTGCTGTGAGCATCTCGAAGCAGACCAGATTCGCGGCGAACATCGCGAGGTCCAAGTCCCCCGGTCGTTGTGACATCAGCTCGTCCGCGCCCGGCGCCGCGGCGTCGGTCAGCAGATGCGAGACGGGCTCGTGCCCGGCGTCGCCGCATGCGGCGTCCACTGCCTCCAGCACACCGCGGGCCCTCGCGTGCTCATGCCGTAATTCCCCTACGAGGCCCGGCACGTAGGAGCCCTGTCCGGGAAAGAGGAAGGCGGTGCGAGTGGACATGAGCCTCTCCGATCACGATGCCGGACGGCCGCGGTCCGCGACCACCGGCAGCAGGTTCATCTCGTTGAAGATCTCGCGCAGGACCAGAACGGCGTTCAGGGCGCGCGGTACCCCTGCGTAGGGGGCTATCTGGAACATCGTCTCGATGATGCGGGCCGGGCTGAGCCCCGCGTTCAGCGCGACTTTGGCGTGCAGGCGGATTTCTCTCTCACAGTCTCCGAGGGTTGCCAATACCACGAGCGTGGTCAGCCCCCTTTCGGCCGGGCTCAGTTCCGGCCGTTGGTACAGCTCTCCGTAAATCGTGCTGACAATGTGTTCTCCCAGGGCCGGGCATACGCCGGACAGCGCCTCCAGGAATTCATCCGTGACTGTCTGCCCACCCAGTTGGTACATGGTCCGCACGCCCAGTTCGTAGCGGGCATCCTGGGAAGGTGCATGGTCTGTCATCGCGCGGCCTTCGGTTGGTGTCGAAGAATCCGGGATGTGCGCTCCCTTACGCGCCATCCACCGTCGCAGGAGTCCTGTTCGGCAACGAGCCGACCGACGCGCTGACCCCTGACCAGCGATGCCGGCTTCGTTGCGGACTCGGTTACTTCCACACAACAACCTCGTGCAGGTGAGGGCCAGGGATTCATTGCCTGGAAGCGTGAACGCGTTGAATCTCCTGGTCATAGCGCGTCTTCAGCGTGCGCGACTGAGGTCGCCAAAGGGCCGGAGGGACCTGCCCCCAGCAACTCCGCCGAGCGCAGCCTCGGTTCGCCCTATTCACCATGTCGCAGCCCGGACCCCTTTCCGACGCCCGGCGTCCCGGCGCATCCGGCGCCGCGGCTCCCGGCACCCGGCGCCCCGGTCCCGACCCCCACCCCGTCACGTTGCGGGTACCATGCAATTGCAACCCATGTGCAATAAGAGGTGCCCCGACAAGACAGGGAGGGTGGGCCGATGGGAGCGACCGCGCCCGTCGTGCTGGGCATCGAGTCCTCGTGCGACGAGACCGGCGCAGGACTCGTGCGCGGCGGAAGGCTGCTGGGCCAGGCGCTCGCTTCGAGCATGGACGAGCACGCCAGGTACGGCGGCGTCGTCCCCGAGATCGCCGCACGCGCGCACCTCCACGCGCTCGGCCCCGTCGTCCGCGCGGCCCTCACCGACGCCGGCCTCGGGCTCCGGGACATCGGCGCGGTCGCCGTCACCACAGGCCCCGGCCTCTCCGGCGCGCTCCAGACCGGGGTCGCCGCCGCGAAGAGCTACGCCTACGCGCTCGGCGTCCCCCTCTACGGCGTGCACCACCTGGCGGGGCACGTCGCCGCCGACACCCTCGAACACGGGCCGCTGCCCGACCCCTGCGTCGTCCTCGTCGTCTCCGGCGGCCACACCTCGCTGCTTCTCGTGACCGACCTGGCGCGCGAACCCGTCGTCCACCTCGGCGACACCGTCGACGACGCGGCGGGCGAGTGCTTCGACAAGGTCGCCCGCGTTCTGGGCCTGCCCTACCCGGGAGGGCCCGCCATCGACAGCGCCGCGCGCGAGGGCGATCCCCGCGCCATCGGCTTCCCGCGCCCGATGACGGGGCCACGGGTCGACCCGTACGCCTTCTCCTTCTCCGGGCTCAAGACCGCCGCCGCACGCTGGGCCGAGCGCCACCCGGACGGACATGTGCCCGACGCGGCGGCATCGCTCCAGGAGGCCGTCGCCGATGTGCTGACCGCCAAGGCCGTCGCCGCCTGCCGCGCACACGGCGTCGGCACCCTCGTGGTCGTCGGGGGAGTGGCGGCCAACTCCCGCGTCCGCGCCCTCGCCGAGGAGCGCTGCGCCGCGGCCGGTGTCGCGCTGCGCGTACCGGGACGCGCGCTGTGCACCGACAACGGCGCCATGATCGCCGCCGTCGGCGATCTGCTCGTACGCGCGGGCGCCGACCCCGCGCCCCCTGACGTGTCCATCGACCCCTCGGCGCCTCTCCACCACGCGGCGCTGACCCCCCGTACCGCCGTCACCCTCCCTCTGTGACCCACGCGGTCCCTTCTGTCACGGAGCCCTCCTTGCTCACCGCCGAGATCCGCAGCCGCTTCCTCGACCACTTCGCCGCGCGCGGCCACACCGTCGTTCCCAGCGCACCGCTGCCCACGCCGGACCCGACGCTGCTGTTCGTCAACGCGGGCATGGTGCCCTTCAAGCCGTATCTGACGGGCGAGGCACCCGCTCCCTGGCCGCGCGCCACCAGCGTGCAGAAGTGCGTGCGCACCCTGGACATCGAGGAGGTCGGGCGCACCACACGCCACGGCTCCTTCTTCCAGATGAACGGCAACTTCTCCTTCGGGGACTACTTCAAGGAAGAGGCGATCGCGCTCGCCTGGGAACTGTCCACCACCCCGACGGCCGACGGCGGTTACGGACTCGACCCGGGCCGGATCTGGGTCACCGTCCACCACACCGACGAGGAGAGCGCGGCACTGTGGCGCCGTACCGCCGGACTGCCCGAAGCGCGCATCGTGCGGCGCGGCGACGAGGACAACTTCTGGTCCATGGGCGTACCAGGACCCTGCGGGCCCTGCTCCGAGATGTTCTACGACCGCGGGCCCGCCTTCGGCGCGGGCGGGGGCCCCGAGGCCGACGAGGACCGGTTCATGGAGTTCTGGAACCTCGTGTTCATGCAGTACGAGCGCGGCGAGGGCCCCGGCAAGAGCGGCTACCCGCTCCTCGGCGAACTGCCCCGCCGCAACATCGACACCGGCATGGGCCTGGAGCGCATGGCCACCCTCCTCCAGAACGCCGACAACCTCTACGAGACCGACGAGACCCGCCCGGTGCTCGACCGTGCCGCGGCGCTCGCCGGCCTGACCTACGGCCGTGACCCCGAGGCCGACATCCGGCTGCGCGTCGTCGCCGACCACGTACGTACCGCGCTGATGCTGCTCGCCGACGGCACCGCACCCGCCAACGAGGGCCGCGGCTACGTGCTCCGCCGCATCCTGCGCCGCGCCGTACGCGCCATGCGCCTCCTGGGCCACGAGGACCCCGCGCTCCCGGAACTGCTGCCGGTGGCACGCGACCGCATGGCACCCGGACACCCGGAGGTCGCGGGGGAGTTCGCGCGCATCTCCCAGCAGGCGTACGCCGAGGAGGACGCCTTCCGCTCCACCCTGAAGCAGGGCACCACCGTCCTGGACACCGCCATCTCGCATATCAGGGCCGAGGGCGGGCGCTCCCTTCCCGGCGAGAGCGCCTTCCTGCTCCACGACACCTACGGCTTCCCCCTCGACCTCACCCTGGAGATGGCCGCCGAACAGGGAGTCGAGGTCGACCGCGAGGGCTTCACCGCGCTCATGACCGCACAGCGCGAACGTGCCCGCGCCGACGCGCGTGCCCGCAAGTCGGGCAGCGCGGGCGCCACCGCGCTGACGGGCGCCTACCGCACGGTCCTCGACGCGCACGGGCCCACGGACTGGCGGGCCCACGACACCCTCAGCACCGACTCCACCGTCCAGGCCGTACTCGGCGCCGACGGACCGCTGCCCGTGGCAGGCGAGGGCGGGATCGTCACCGTCGTACTGGACCGCACCCCGTTCTACGCCGAGTCCGGCGGGCAGGAGAGCGACGCCGGACACCTGACGGCCGCCTCGGCCGAGGCCGAAGTCCTCGATGTGCAGCGCCCGTTGCCGGGACTCGTCGTCCACCGGGTGCGCGTCACGGCGGGCGAGCTGGCGCCCGGCGACACCGTACGCGCGGCCGTCGACCCCGAGTGGCGCCTCGGCGCCCGCCAGGCACACTCCGGAACGCACGTCCTGCATGCCGCGCTGCGCCAGGTGCTCGGCCCCGCGGCGCTCCAGTCCGGGTCCTACAACCGCCCCGGCCACCTCCGCCTCGACTTCCCCTGGCGCGGCCCCCTCGGCACCGCCACCCGGGCAGCGATCGAACAGACCGCTGCCCGTGCCCTGCGCGGCGACCTGCCCGTCGGCGTGCGCTGGATGCCGCTGACCGAGGCCAGGGAACTGGGCGCGCTGGCCCTGTTCGGCGAGACGTACGGGGAGCGGGTCCGCGTCGTCGAGATCGGCGGCGCCTGGTCCCGCGAACTGTGCGGCGGCACCCACGTCGAACACGCGGCGCAGATCGGCGTGATCGCGCTGACCGGCGAGTCGTCCGTCGGAGCCGGTACGCGCCGCCTGGAAGCCGCCGTCGGCATCGAGGGCTTCGGCTACCTCGCCCGCGAACGCGACCTGGTGGCCCAGCTGTGCGAACAGCTCCAGGCACCCAGCGCCGAACTCCCCGACCGGGTGGCCGCGCTCCTGGAACGGCTCAAGGCCGCCGACCGCCAGACCGCGGCCCTACGCGAACGCGCCACCCTCGCCCGCGCCGCCGACCTCGCGGCGGGCGCTGCCGACGTCCACGGCATCAGCACCGTGACGGCCACCGTCACCGCCGACGGCGAACCCGGCACCGACGCGCGCGCCCTCGCCGCCGCCACCCGCGACCGCCTCCCAGCACGCCGCCCCGGCGTCATCGCCATCGGCACCGTCGCCGGTTCCAGGGCCACCCTCGTCCTCAGCGTCAACGAGGCGGCCCGACAGGCAGGCCACTCGGCATCAGCCCTGGTCAAGCTGCTACTGGAAGGCAAGGGCGGCGGCACGGACGGCACAGCGCAGGGCGGCGGCATCACCCCGGACCGCCTCACGGCCGTACTCCACGACCTGCCCCACGCGCTCACGCGCGACTGAGCTTGCGGTTCACCGGGTGCGGCACCGTTGGGCATGGAATGCCGTCAAGCGGCGAAGCCGTATGCGTGCTGCCAGTTGGCCTGGGCGCGGTGTTCGGCGCGGGCGTCCCGGTTCGGAGGGTGACGGTACGTTGTGCCGATGGCTGAGTATCTGCCGCCCGGCGGCGCTGTGCTGGACGTCGGTGAACTGGACGCCCGTTGGGCGGATGCCTGGCGTCCGGAACATGTCGCGGAGCGGTTGGCGGGTGTGGGGGCGCCCTGGTGCATCGCGGCGGGGTGGGCGCTGGATCTCTTCCGGGGGGAACAGTCGCGGTCACACGGCGATCTGGAGATCGCGGTACCGGCGGCGGGGTTTCCGGAGATTCAGGGCTGTTTCGCCGAGGAGGTGTTTGACGCCGTGGGTTCCGGGCGGATCTGGAGGGAGCCGGGCGCTGAGGTGCTGGCGGCTACGTACCAGACCTGGCTGCGCGATCCGGGGAGCGGTCAGTTCTTGCTGGATGTCTTCCGTGAGCCGCACGAGGGCGAGGTCTGGATCTGCCGGCGGGAGCGGAGGCTGCGGCTGCCGTACGACATGGTCATCGAGCGGACCGTGGACGGTATCCCGTATCTGGTCCCGGAGTTGGTGCTGCTGTTCAAGGCGAAGGCGACACGGCCCAAGGACCAGGCGGACTTCGACGGGGTACTGCCCTTGCTGAGCCGGGCACGGCGGGGTGCCCTTGGCGGGTGGCTGGAGCTCGTACACCCCGGGCATCCCTGGCTGGCACGACTGGAGGGGTGACCCGGGTGGCCCGTGACGGCAGGCGACCAAGGACGACCCAGCCGGTGAGGCACCCCAGCCGGGACGGCCGACGAGCACCGCACCGCCTCACCCGCACGCACGCCTCAAGGGCAGGACAACCGGCAACTCCCGGAGTCATCCCGGCCGGATGGCACATGGCCGACCCCTATGCGCGGGGATGTCGTCCCGGCGCGGACGGAGGGCTCGTGACGAGCGAGGGGAGTTCGGCCAGGCTCTCGACGCGGGGAACGGACAACGGTCCGGGCCGGGCGGCCTGCCGGTCGAGCCATACGCCGTGGAGCCCGGCCCCCGCGGCGGCCTCCGCGTCCGTGCCCAGTCGGTCTCCTACATAGACCACCTGCGCCGCGGGCAGTCGGAGTGCGGAGCACGCGGCACGGAAGATCGCCGGATCCGGTTTGGCGGCACCCACCTCGCTGGAGGCGATGACGTACGGCAGCCGGCCGGCCAGCCCCACCCGGGCGAGCTTCCGCCGCTGCTGAGCGGCGTCTCCGTTGGTGACCACACCGAACAGGAGGCCGGCAGAGGTTCTGCGCAGCGACGCCAAGGCCGGCAGCACATCGGGAAAGGCACGCCACTCGGCTTCGTACCGCTCCAGGTACCGGGCGAACCAGGTATCCGCCATGTCGTCCGACCACCGGCCGAGCCCGCACCTGTCCGCGAGACCCGTCACGCGCAGTCGACGCTGCTCCTGGAAGGTGATCTCGCCCGCCAGATAGCGGTCCATGGCCGACGCCTCCAGCTCGCGCCACCACCGGATGATCTCCTCAGCCCCGACATGCGAGAGCCGCCTCTGCTGGGGCAGGGCGGCCACGACAGCGGCATCGGACGCGGCATCGTGATCGATCAACGTCCCGTCCAGATCGAACAGCACCGCAGCGCAAGAGACAGTCACGGCAGAGTCTTTCGTCGGTCGCGGTTCGCCGGGTTCGCCGGGTTCAGCGGAACGGCGTCAGCGCTGTTGGTCACTCTCAGGTTCCCATGCCCGTGGACCCGTAGAAGTCGGTGCACACCCCGCCGGCTCACCGCCAGCCCTCGGGCCCTCGGGCGGCATGGAACACATCAGCTCCGGGCCTGTGCGTGGAGGCCACGCGGCGTTGGGCGGTGCCTGCCGTCTCCCGTCCGTCCTGGCGAACCGGGCCCGTGACCGGACCCGCGTCCGGGCGTGACCGGACCCGTGACCGACAGGGACCGGACCCGTGACCGACAGGGACCGGACCCGTGACCGACAGGGACCGGACCCGTGACCGACAGGGACCGAGCCCACGCCGGCCGAGCGGCGTCCCGCCGGCCCGCCGGGCCCGCCACGTCTCCCGGCCTCCCGCCGCCGCCCCGCTACGTCCCGCCGTCCCGGCGCCTTGTGGGCCGTACGGGCGGTGTTGGGCGCGGTGGGGGTCTGAGGGGGGACGGGTGGTCGGGCAAGGGTGTGTTTATCGCACTAATGCCGGACCGACCCGGGAGTACACGTGGACGCAGACGATCTGACGAGACCTCACCACCGGCCCCGTACCGCAGCAGTGCAGCACGGCACGCGAGGAGCACGGCGTGCGCTGGCTGTTCTCGCTGCCGCCGCCGTCCTCGGCGGTATCGCGGGGTGCGGCACAGCGCGGGAGCAGGATGCCGAGCGCGGCGGCGGTCCCGAAGCGGGGAGGCAGGCGCAGGCCAGGGCCGAGGCGCAGCGGGACGGGGAGCGGACAGGTGCGGCGCGGCGTGGGTTCTCGCTGGTCGCCACGGGGGACCTGCTGGTGCACGACTCGATCATCCGCCAGGCACGCGCCGACGCGGGTGGCTCAGGCTACGACTTCAGCCGCATGATCGCCGCGGCAGGACCGATGGCACGCGGCGCCGACCTGGCGATCTGTCACATGGAGACCGTCTACGGGCCCGACGGCGGTCCCTTCTCCGGCTACCCGCTGTTCAAGACACCGCCCCAGCTCGCACGGTCCGTCAAGAAACTGGGCTACGACTCCTGCTCGACGGCCTCCAACCACACCCTCGACGCGGGCAGCGAGGGGGTGACCCGCACCCTCGACGCCATGGACGCCGTCGGGCTCAAGCACGCCGGTTCGGCCCGTTCCCGGGCCGAGAGCACCAAGCCCACCCTGATGCGCGCAGGCGATGCCAAGGTGGCGCAGCTCGCGTACACGTACGGCACCAACGGGATCTCGCTGCCCCAGAACAAGCCGTGGCTGGTCAACCTCATCGAGCCGGAGCGGATCATCGCCGACGCCCGTGCGGCACGCCGCGCCGGGGCGGACGTCGTCGTCGCCAGCATGCACTGGGGCACCGAGTGGCAGCAGGAGCCCGACTCACTCCAGCGCTCGGTCGCCCGCAAGCTGACCGCCTCGCGCTCCCAGGGGCGCCGCGACATCGACCTCATCCTCGGTACTCATGCACATGTGCCGCAAGCGTACGAGAAGGTCAACGGGACCTGGGTCGTCTACGGGATGGGTGACCAGATCGCCGGCAAGATGAACGACCCGCGCGGCACCATGGGTTCAGCCGCGCGCTTCCGCTTCGCACCGCCGAAGAAGCGCGGTTCGGGCGAATGGACCGTACAGAAGGCCGAGTTCACGCCGTACCTGATGCAGACCTCGCCCCGGCACACGCTCATCAACCTCGCGGGCAAGGCCAGCAGGAACGCCGGGGACGCCGAGCAGGACAAGGCGTACGACACGATCCGCGGCGCCGTCCTCAGCCGGGGCGCGGCCAACGACGGGCTACGCATGACTCCTTGACCGACGGGCTACGCATGACTCCCTGACCGTACGCAAGGGCGCTCACCCCCGCCTCCGCGCTGGAGCCCGCACCACCGCTGACCGGCAGTGGGCTGCATGGCGGTAGGCAGCGCATCCGCGCGAGCCTGGTGATCGACCCGAGTACGAGGATGGTGAGACCCCGTCATGAGACGAGGAAACGCAGGACGCACCGTTGCCGTGGGAGTGCTGGCGGGCGCCGCAGCGTTCGCCGCGCTTCCGGTGCCCGCGCAGGCGGACACGGTGGCACGTGCCACCGTGTCCGCCTCGCCCGCCGCGACCGGTGACCTCCACCGCTTCGTCCAGCAGCGCCCCCGCTGGACGGAGTGCGGCCACAAGGAGCTGGACAAGGCCGGGGCGCGGTGCGCGAGCATCCGCGTACCGCTGGACTACCGCGACCCGCAGGGGCGCACCCTGCGCATCGGCTTCTCCCGTATCAAGGCCACCGACACCCGCCACCGCATAGGTCTGATGATGCACAACTCCGGTGGTCCCGGCGGCCCGACCCTCGACATGCCGCTGCTCGACGCGCCGGTCATGGGCAAGAGACTGGCAGCGCGCTACGACCTGATCGGCATGGACCCGCGCGGTGTCGGCCGCAGCAGTCCCGTTCACTGCGGCACCTCGGGCCACTGGCTGCGTTCGGCCGGGTACGACACGGCCGGCTTCCGTGCCCAGAGCGCCTACTCGGCCCAGTTGGTCGAGGGCTGCCGTCGCGCCTACGGGAAGGGCGTGGAGCATCTGCGGCACTTCACCACCCGCAACACCGCGCGGGACATGGACCTGTTGCGAGCCGTGCTCGGCGAGCGGAAGACCTCGTACTACGGGATCTCCTACGGCACCTACCTCGGTGCCGTCTACGCGAAGATGTTCCCCGGCCGTACCGACAGGCTGCTGCTGGACAGCGCCGTGGACCCCGCGCGCTGGAGCGTGCGGACGCTCCGGGACGCGGCAGGCGCCAACGAGGAGTTCCTCGACGCCTGGGCGAAGTGGACGGCGCACCGCGACCGTACGTACGGGCTCGGCGGTACGCCCGCGAAGGTACGCGCGACCGTCGAGGGCATCGCACGGCAGGCGGCACGCGAGCCGCTGAGGGTGGGCACGTACACGGCGGACGGCCAGCAGGTGCCGATGGTGCTGTCCATGCTGATGGCCAACGACCGCGACTTCGCCAGGGCGGCCAGGACGGTGCGTGTCCTGCACGACGCCGCGCGGGGCAGGCCGGTCGAGCCGAACGAGGAACTGGCGGAGGCGCTCGGGAAGCCCGACAAGGGGACGGACAACGGCACCTCGCTCCAGATGGCCATACTGTGCGGTGACCGCGAGGCCCCGCGCGATCTGTCCTGGTACCGGCGCAACATTGAGAAGAGCCGCGCCGAAGCGCCGGTCTTCGGACCGCTCTTCAACGCCGTGACCCCGTGCGCCACGTGGCCGGCCAAGCCGGTGGAGGAACCCGTACTGAGCGGCAACGAAGCGCCGGGACTCATCGTCCAGGCCACCGGGGACACCCGTACGAGCTATGCCAACGGGCAGGGCCTGCACCGCCGGATGCCGCACTCCCGGCTGATCACGCTCAAGGCCCGGGTGCACGGCGTCTACGGCCTCTACCCGAACCGCTGTGTCGAACGGCAGGTCAACGACTACCTGCGCACCGGCAAGCTGCCCGCCCGCGACACCACCTGCGAGAAGGACAAGGCAGCGGCGGGCGGCGGAAGCTGAGCCCTCCCGCCGCCGCGTGAACCGCCGTCCGCCCGCGGGTGGACGGCGGCCCGCACGGTGATTGCCCGCGGGCTTCACATCACCAGGCTCATGCCCTGGATGAGCAGCAGGGCGATCACCGAGGCGCCCGAGACCGTGACGGTGCACGTCTTGAGCGTGCCCCGGGTCGTCTGGCCGAGCAGTGTTTGCAGCAGCCAGAAGGTGTTGCTGGTCGCGTGGATGGCGAAGAGCGAGCCAGCGCCTGCGGCCAGGGCCACGAGCACGGGCTGCACGTCCAGTTGCGGCGCGACCGGCGCCAGGATGCCCGCTGCCGTGATCGCGGAGGTCGTCACCGAGCCGATCGCCATGTGCAGGACGGCCGCGATGACCCAGACGAGGGCCAGGGGAGCCCAGGTGCTCGCCGAGAACGAGTCCTTGACGAGATCGCCGAGCCCGACGGCCTCCACCACGGCCGCCAGCGAACCGCCCACGCCGGTGAGGATCAGAATCTGTCCGCTCGTACGGAACCCCTGCCCGAACGCCTCACCGACAGCGCCCGGCGGCAGGCTGCGCAGGGCGACCAGGCAGGCGCACACGAGCCCGGTCAGCAGCCCCATGAGCGGGTCGCCGAGAAAGCGGACGACGGGCGAGCCCCAGCCCGCGACCTCGGCGAAGGCACCGGTAGCGATCATCACCAGTGCGGGCAGCAGCGGTGCGAGCGAGAGCGCCAACGGGGGTGTCCGTACGGGCTGTTGGGCCGTCTCGCGTACGGGCTCGTGTACGGGCTCGTGCCCCACTGCGCCTTGACCGGCGGATGCGTGCCCAGCGGTTCCGTGTTCCGCCGGCGCGGCCGGTGCCGGCCGCTTCTCGTCCATGGACAGGACCAGTTCGTCCCGTTCGGGGTTCCAGAAGCCGCGCTTGCTCACCACGGTGAACAGGAACAGCGCGCACACGATCGTCACGGCCGCGAGCGGGAAGCCGTACAGCAGCATGATGCCCAGCGGTATGTCCAGCAGCCCCGCCAGCGCGAGGGCGCCGACGCCCGGGACGGACAGGGCGATGCCGACCTCCACGCCCAGCGCCATCGCCGCCGCCATCCGCGCGACCCCGTACGGTCCGATCCTCGTGCCCAGCGAACGGGCAAGCGGCGCCGTCATCACCAACAGGACGTCCGCGAAGATCGACTGGAGCACCGTGCCCACCGTCACGGCGAAGGAGTACGGCATTCTGCGCGGCCCGAGCACACGCAGCAGCAGGGCGACCAGTTTCTCGATGGCACCCAGCGCGGACAGCAGCGTGCCCAGCAGCACGCCGAGCACGATGAGCAGGCCCACCTCGGCCATCAGCGCGCCGAAGCCCTTGTTGACCGTCTCCAGCGTGCGTTCGGCGCCGAGACCGCCCGCCAGGCCGAGGTAGACGGCGCCCAGTACCAGCGCGAGGGCCGGGTTGACCTTCGCCTTGAGGATGAGAACGACCAGCCCCGTGATCGCGATCGCCGTGTGCACCAAAGGTGCCGCGCTTCCCACCGCTTCCCCCCTTCGGGCCGCGTGCACCGGCCCGGCCGCCTCCGGCCACCGGGGACCCGAATGCCCCCGAGGCGCCAACATCGTCCGTGCGCCCGTCCGTTCACCGGATCGCCGTCTCACGATGTGACCAGCGGGGGCGGGCGCGCGACGGCGTGCGGGGTGGCAGGCTGTCCCCTGATCCACAACGGCGCCCCGGCTGCGGACGTGGCGCGGCGACGCGAGAGACTCACCGCGCGCACGCGGTTCAGCGGAGCGAGTGACAGAGGAGAGACCGACGTGAGTGAGAGCAGCGGACCCAGGGACGCCGAACACGGGCCCACGGGCGTCGCACACAACGCCAGGGTCTGGAACTACTGGCTGGGCGGCAAGGACTACTACGACGTGGACGGGCAGGTCGGCGACCACGTCACGGGCATGTACCCCATCATCGGCGAAGTCGCCCGCGCCGACCGGGCGTTCCTCGGCCGCGCCGTGACCCATCTGGCGGGCGAGGCCGGAATCCGCCAGTTCCTGGACATCGGCACGGGACTGCCCACCGTCGACAACACCCACGAGGTCGCCCAGCGCATCGCGCCCGAGTCGCGGATCGTGTACGTCGACAACGACCCCACCGTGCTCCTCCACGCCAACGCGCTTCTCACCAGCTCACCCAAGGGCGTCACGGACTACATCGAGGCCGACGCGCACGACCCGGACACGATCCTGCGCGCCGCGGGACGCACGCTGGACTTCGACCGCCCCGTGGCCGTGATGATGCTCGGCATCCTCAACTTCGTCCTGGACACCGAGGAGGCACGTTCGATCGTCGAGCGCCTTGTGGCCGCCGTTCCCTCCGGCAGCTACCTCGTCCTCACCCACCCCACCGTGGAACTGGGCGGCGAGGCCAACACCGAGGCCATGCGCTTCTGGAACGAGAACGCCACGCCCCCGATCACGGCTCGTACCCGCGCCGAGGTCGCCGGCTTCTTCGAGGCGCTCGAACTCCTTGACCCGGGCATCGTCTCCTGCTCCCACTGGCGCCCCGAGGCCACCTCCGGGTCCACGGACGAACCCCAGGTGGTCCCGCAGTTCGGCGCGGTGGCCCGCAAGCCCTGAGCCCGACCCGGCGGCGGCGCCGAGCCCGCCGGTGGTTCTCTCCTTGCACACGACGGGAGAACTTGCACACGACGGGAGAAGGGGCCGGGAGGCTGCCGGCGAATTCCCGGGCCGTACGCGGCCGGGTGGGGTTCGTGGGAGGTACCACGAACCCGACCCGGCCTGAACATCGTGGGTCAGTGCGTCATCAGGGGTGGAAGACCTTGAAGTCTTCCGCCGTCAGTTTGTTGAGCCAGGCATGTGCCACGCCGGTCCAGCCGATGCGCACGAAATCCGCCTTGCCGTCACCGTTCATGTCGGCGAACTTGATGTCCTTCGGAGGAAGGCCGGAGTCGCCGGCGATCCTGCCGATGTCGCGGTATTTCCCGCCTGCTCCCTTGGCTCCCTCGTTGATCCAGGCACGGACGCCGCCCTTGGCGGTGATCAGGAGACGGTCGTCGCGCTTGTCACCGTTGATGTCCGCGTACCGGATCTGGCGGGGATTCTGGAGTGGGCCTGAAATGTTCTGCGGCGGGGTCCAGTCGAGATACTTGCGGCCGTTCGCGAGCTGGAAGTCCCGGTTGTACCAGGCGGTCGTGGAGCCATCGGGTTCGATCAGCAGGTAGTCGTCGCGTCCTCCGCCGGTGACGTCGGCGAACCGGATCTGCGTGGATGCGTCGATGTGCGGCCGGTCACCTGTCGAGCCCTTGGAGAAGACGCTGCCGACACCGTCGTACTTCTTGGTGCACATCCGCTGGCCGGACGGCTTGGAGGCGTTCCAGGTGCTGATGTTCACATGGCCCTGCAGGTCGACGACCATGCAGTCGGGGAAGCCGTCACCGTCGATGTCGCCGAAGCGCAGGGCGTTGCCGACCGCTCCGGCGGTTGGCTTGTAGGCGTTCTCCCCCTCGACGAACGGCACCCACTTGCTTCCCGAGGGACCGCCGTTCCACCAGAACCGCATGTTCTGGTCCTTGTCCACGGTGACGAACTCGGCCTTGCTGTCCTTATTGATGTCGACCAGCCAGAAGCGGTTCGAGGAGCGGAATTCCTTGCTCTGGATGACTCCGCTGTCTGACCATTTCCCACCCAGGTCACCGCCCCCGGGAACGGCGCCGGTTCCGTCGTCCTTGAGACCGCAGGGATGCGAACCGGCGTTGGGCGCCTCGGGGTTCGGCTTCCTGATCCAGCCGCTGCTCTTGGCCGAGGCGGCCGTGGCAGCGAATGCGCGCCCCATCTTCGCGTAGCCCGCGTCATTCGGGTGGATGCCGTCAGGACCGATGTCGGACACCTGGAGTCCGCCGTCGGTGAAGGCGATGTGCATTCCGCCGCCGGCCAGCCGTTTCACCATGTCGGCCATCTGTGCGTTGAGTTTCCCGGCCCGCGCGTTCCTGGCCGCGTCGGGGAAGGGCTGGATCGCACCCACCATGACGACGGCACCGGGTGAGTCGGCCACGACCTGTTTGGCCAGGGCCTCCAGCCGGCCGATGGCGCCGTCCATCTGGTAGTCCTGGATCACGTCGTTCGCGCCCGCCACCAGCGTGACCATGTTTGGCTGGTACGTCTTGACGGCGCATTGTGCCTTGCCGGCGATCTCGCTGATGCGGTATCCGGGCCAGCCTTCGACGTCGCGGTCGGCCATCGTGCCGACGCGTACCGAACCGACCCAGTCCAGCGTGCGGGACTGCTTGCGCAGCTCGGCGTCGGCGGCACCACGGTAGCCGTTCCCGTCGGAACTGCCCTGCCCATAGGTGCTGGACGAGCCGAGCCCCATCACACGCCAGTCCCCTGACGGCTCCTCGGGTCTCCCGGGGTCATCGGGAGGCGTGACGCCGATGTACTCGTTCCAGAGGTACTCGGTTTTCGTTCCCGAGGGCTCACCGGGCCAGTCGAAGTAGTTGCGCGCGAGTTCTTCCGGGCGATAGGCGAGATGCCCAGGGCCGGGAAGGTCGTTCTTGTCGTCCCACGCCCAGGGCGGGTTCGCCGAATCGATGCCGCACTCACCCGAAGCGGGACCGAGAACGCCGCCGTCTCCGCAGGCGCCGCCTTCGTTGGGATTCGAGCTGTCGTCTCCGGCGAATTTGTTCGGCTCGGCGAAAAGATCCTTGTTGTTCTGCTGATCCCACATGCCGTTCGGCGCGAACACGTCGATCAGGTCGTACTGCGTGTCGCGGTCATTGGGACCGCTGGGTTCCTCGGCCGTGTTTCCGGGTTGGTAGAGGACCCCGTCTCCATGCAGGTACTCGCTGTAGACGATGTTCTTGTCGAGACCCTTCCACTTCGCCGTCGCCGACCACGCGGCGTGGGTGCCTGCCTGCTGCGCCGTGAACGGGCGCGCGTGGCCGTCCCCGTGTGAGCTTGCCAGCAACGGGAGTTCACCGTCTTTGGTCTCCTCTCCATCCTTCCAGTCGCTGTCCTTGGGGATATAGGAGTAGAAATCGGAGTGCGAGACCGTAATGGCTGACGTGAGCTTCCCGTGTTCGGAACCGTCACGTTCCACGACGACGAGAACACCTTCGGCGTCGTTCTCGTGCTCCGAGGCGTCCGCCAGATAGTCGTCCAGAGAGGCATCGGCCCAGTCGCGCGGATGAAAGAACGTGTAGAGCACGTAGGCGTACTTCTCGGTCTCGACGACCGAGTAGTAGACATGCGCCTTCAGCTTTTTCTCGCTGGTGTTCTCCCAGTTGTTACGGCCGTTGAGGTCGCCGTCGAAGTCGTAGGAGGTGATGTAGTCTGACTTTCCGCCGAGAGCGGTTTCGCCGCTCGTATCGACGTCCTGGAAGTGAACGGGTGCCCACCAATTGGCGAGTTCGCTTCTTTCCTGTTCATTGGGTGCTGTCACTGCTGCGGCGGGGGCCACCACAGAGACGCACCAGGTCGCAGAGAACACGACGAGCGCGATTAACGCGCTGAGCAGCGGAACCGATCGCACAGAAAGCGACCGACCTGGGCCGGATCTCAAAAACGCTCCAAATGCTCACTCAGTCTCGACGAGGCTTCGCGACACGAGAAACCAGATCGGGACTCAGGAACCCTGCGGCCACATCGCGCAGTTCACCCGAATCTCCATCAAGGCGATGAGGTACGGCCGATGGTGACCGAAGAGGGTGGTACCTCGTGCGCGAAGACTCCTTGAGAGGAAGACTACTCAACAGGAACCTCGTGTATGTAACAAATAGTTATCAGTACCTTGAAGGCCCATCAATTCACCAAAGGGCGAACGGAGAGGGCGATCTGCGCCTCAGCCGCAGAGGGCGGCAGAGGCGAACAGGGGTGACAGGGGGTGACAGCGCTGCTCTCCTGGCCGCCATCCGGCAGCCAGGACGGAGGGGGGAGAGGAGGCGGAGGAGGCGGAGAAGGCCGACGCCGTGCGCGGTCCCGTACGCGGACGGCCGGCCCATCGCCGCGTGAACCCCGACTCACACCACCAAAACCGGCGGTACCGCCTTGGTGCACGCCATAGGGGCGCCCACGGGGGCCGTCCCGCCAGGGCTCATTCCCTCTGCCCGCGCGTGAACCCCGCACCCGCCGGGCCGCCGTTCTCCGGGAGTATGGTGCGGAGCCCCACGCGGGGGTGCTGCGGCCTGCGCCACTCGCGGGGGTAGCCGACCGAGACCTCCTCGAAGCGGACGCCGTCGTGCCATGTCGTGCGCGGGATGTGCAGATGCCCGTAGACCGCGGTGACCGCGCGGAACCTGCGGTGCCAGTCCGCCGTTCGGACGGTGCCGCACCACTGCGCGAACTCCGGGTGGTACAGCACCCGGGTCGGGTCCCGTACGAGCGGGAAGTGGTTCACCAGCACGGTGGGCAGCGCCGGGTCGCACGCGGACAGGCGCCGTTCGGTCTCCTCCACCCTCGCCTCGCACCAGGCGGCGCGAGTGGGGTAGGGGTCGGGGTGCAGGAAGAACTCGTCGGTGCACACCACGCCCTTGGCGTATGCCTTGGCGAGAGACTCCTCAACCGTCGCCGTACCGGGCGTCAGGAAGCTGTAGTCGTACAGCACGAACAGCGGCGCCACCGTGACGGGACCGCCGGGTCCCTCCCACACCGGGTACGGGTCCTCGGGAGTGCTGATCCCCAGGCCCCGGCACAGCTCGACCAGGTGCTCATAGCGCTCCTTGCCGCGCAGTTGGAGCGGGTCCTCGCGCGGGGTCCACAGCTCGTGGTTGCCCGGGGTCCAGATGACCTTGGCGAACCGTCTGCTCAGGGTGGTGAGCGCGTGTTCGATGTCGGGGGACTTCTCGCCGACGTCTCCGGCGACGATCAGCCAGTCCTCGTCGGAGCCCGGCCGCAGGTCCTCCACCAGTTGGCGGTTCTCCGCGTGGATGACGTGCAGATCGCTGATCGCGAGCAGACTCCCGCCCCTGCCGCCCCCGTTCACGCCGCACCGGCCATGTGAGCGCCGTCGCCGGGCAACTCGCAGGCTTGTTCCGGCCGTTCGGGGTACTCGGGGAGCAATCGCCGTCCTGTGCCCGTGCCCCCGGTTGTGTCGCTCATACGCGCTCGGCCCCCTTCTGGTGCGGCTTCCGGGCGGCCTCGTCGCACTTGAGTCCGGCCCCGCGATCAGACCTCATTCAAGGCCACGAATCACCGTCACCGCCACACGGCCCGTCCCGTAACGCGGAAAGCGCGGAGAGCGGAGCCCTCACAGGCCCCTGCTCTCCGCGCCCTCAAGTGTTTCTTCGTACCCTCAAGTCCGCACCTGCGGAGCATTGGTGACGGGGCATCAGGCAGGCTTCCCCGGTGACCCGTCAGGCGCGGGTGTCCGTCAGGTGAGTGCTCCGGCCGCGAGCTCGGCGGCCCTGGCCACCAGCGGGTTGTCCGTCGGCCCCTTCGGGTCGAACTTGGTGGAGAGCACCGACAGCACCAGCGGGGGACCCTGCGGAGGCCGGACGACGCCCACGTCGTTGGCTATTCCGTACTGTTCGCCGCCGCCCGTCTTGTCCGCGAGGACCCAGTCGGCCGGCAGTCCGGCGCCGAAGCGTTCGCCGTTGGTGGTGTTCGCCTCCAGCCAGCCGTTGAGCATCTTGCGGTCGTGCCGCTCCAGCGCGTGCCCGACCAGCAGGTTCCCGAACGTCTTCCCCACGGCCGAGGGGCTCGTGGTGTCCGTGACCCGCCAGGGCTCGGCGGAGTTCAGCTCCGGCTCCCAGCGGTCCAGCCGGGTCGTCCCGTCCCCGATCGAACGGCAGAACTTCGTGATGGCCGTGGGGCCGCCCAGCTCGCTGAGCAGGAGGTTGCCCGCCGCGTTGTCGCTCTCGCTCACCGCGGCTGCGCACAGCGCCTCGACGGTCATGCCGTTGGCGATGTTCTCGGCCTTGCCCGTAACCGGTGCGTAGCCGGCCTTCCGGACGAACTTCTCGGTGTAGTGCAGGCGCTTGGCCAGGAACTCGCCGTGCCTGTCGAGGTCGCGCAGTACGGCTGCTGCGGCGAGCGCCTTGAACACCGAGCACATCGGAAAGCGTTCCCCGGCGCGGTAGGCGACCGTCTTCCCCGTATCGGTGTCGAGCGCGAACACGCCCAGCCGTGCCGCGTACTTCTTCTCAAGCGCCCGCAGTTGCCCGGCGAGCGCACCGCCCTTCGCCGATGGCGCGGTCCGCGTGGCCGCGTGCGCCGTACCGGATGCGGCCACCAGTGCTGTCGCGGCCGTACCGGCGCCGAAGGCCAGTACGGTGCGGCGGGACGGAACTGTCTGGGTGAGGTGCACGGACGTCCTCGTTTCTGCTCGTGTGGTCACGATGGTTCTCTTGTGTGGTCACGATGGATCTACGGGATGGCTGTGTCGGTAACTGTGGTGCTGCGTCGGCCAGTTGGCGTGCTGCCCCTGTGCCCCGTGCCCTGTGCCCAGTGGCCCTGCGGCGCGGTGACGGCGGTGTCCGGGGATCTGCGGGCCGGCGGGCCGTCGGGTCGGCCGGTGAGCTGGCGAGCTGGCTGGCCGGTCAGCGGGTCGGCCGGTCAGCCGAGCCCCTTCAGGAACTTGGCCGCCACCGGGCCCGCGTCCGAGCCGCCCGAGCCGCCGTCCTCCAGGAGCACGGCCCAGGCGAGGTCGGGGGAGCCGCCCTGGTAGCCGATCATCCAGGCGTGGGTGCGCGGCGGCTTCTCGGTGCCGAACTCGGCCGTACCCGTCTTGGCGTGCGGTTCGCCGGGCAGGCCCTTCAGCGCCTTGCCCGAGCCGGAGGTGACCGTCGCGCGCATGAGCGTACGCAGGTCGGCGACCACCTTCGGGTCCAGGTTCTTGGGGGCCCGGTACTTCTCGCGTACGGCGTCGGGGACCAGGACAGGCTGCTGGAACGTCCCGTTCTTGACGGTGGCGGCGAGGGACGCCATCACCAGCGGCGACGCCTGCACCCTGCCCTGGCCGATGACGGAGGCGGCCTTGTCGTTGTCGCTCTCGTTGACCGGAACGCTGCCGTCGTAGGTGCTGGTGCCCACGTCCCACTTGCCGCCGATCCCGAATGCCTGGGAGGTCTCGCGCAGCGAGGAGTTGGACAGCTTGTCGCGGGCGCCGACGAAGAAGGTGTTGCAGGACTGCGCGAAGGCTTCACGGAACGTCGAGCCCTTGGGCAGCGTGAACGTGTCCTGGTTCTCGAAGCGCTGGCCGTTCACGTGCTCGTACTTGGGGCACGGAGCCGGGTCCGAGGGGCGTAGCCCCTTGTCCAGCAGTGCGGCCGTGGTGACGACCTTGAAGGTGGAGCCGGGTGCGTAGCGCCCGGTCAGCGCGCGGTTCGCGCCACCAGGCTTGTTGGCGGCGGCCAGGATATGACCGTTGCGGGGATCGACGGCGACGACGGCCGCCTTCTTCTTCACCCCCGACAGCGCGTCAGCCGCCGCCTGCTGTACGCGCGGGTCGATCGTCGTCTTCACCGGACGGCCCTTGGCGCGCTTCGCGGAGGACAGCGTCTTCGCTGCCTTCCCGGTGCCGCGGTCAGCGACCACCACCGCCTTGCGGGGGCCCTTGCCGCCGGCGAGCCGGTCGTCGTAGCGGGCCTCAAGACCCGACACTCCCTTGCCGCTCTTACCGTCCACCACACCCGTGAGCGAGGCGGCCCGCAGCTCGTCGCCCTTCCTGTCGAGGATCTTCGCCCTGTCGCCGCCGCCCGAGAGCGCGAGGGTCTGACCGGGGCGCATCTCCGGGTGGATCATCGGCGTCGTGAACGCCACCGTCCACTTGCCCGAGCGCTTCAGCACACGCGCCTCGGACTTCCAGTCGTAGGCACCCACACCGGGAATCCGCATCGCCACCGTGAACGGCACCCGCACCTCGCCCTTGTCCTTCAGCTCACCGCTGCCCGCGGTGATCTTCGTGCTGGACGGCTTGAGGTTGGTCATGACCGAGTCGATGAGCGACTCCGCCTCGGACGGGCTGTCGGTGTACGTTCCCGCCCGCTCGGCCCGGTCCTTCTGCCAGGCCAGCAGAAACGGCCGCAGGCGCTCCTGCGCCGCTGTGACCTGCGGGTCTTCTGCGTCGTCGCTGAGGAGCCAGTAACCGGCGAAGCCGCCGCCCGCAAGGAGCAGTACGCCGGCGAGCAGCCCGAACATCCGCCGTCTGCTGCGCGGTTGGCCGTACACTGCCGGACTTTTCGGTTCTTCCGGATACGACAAGGCGTCCTCCTTCGGTGTGCCGGTACGTCGCCGTCGCGGGGACCCGGTGTGCCGGGTGCTCTCCACCGCGTGCGGGAGGCCGATGCCGCTCCGCAGGCTGGACCGGGCCGGGCCCGGCCGGGACCCGCCGGATCGTCGCCGGGAGCCGGGGGCAGGGCCGAATGGGCAGGCCAGGTGGGCCACCGTGGTGGCCCTGTTGCATGGCACTCAGTCAAGCCCGGGCGCGCGGAACGTGTCGAATACGCTCCTGGGCTCCGCGTGATTCCGTCTGGATATCCGTGCAGGTCACAGGGCTTTTTATGGCCCGGGGACGCGCCGAAATCCCTCTCGCGCGCGTGCGGGTCCGCACCCACGGGGGCGGTCCTGTGCCCTCCGCGTGGGGTCCGCACAGCAGCGTGGGGGCCGCACAGCAGAGAGGCCGTCCCCGCCTTGCGGCGGGAACGGCCTGGGGCCCGAGGTGCGGGGGCGGCGCTCCGCTGCCTGCCGGGCCGTTCGGAACCCGCAACCCGCTGGACTCCGGCAGACAGCCTTCGAACTACTCGGAGTGCACCTTCTGGTACAGCTCACCGTTGTAGTAGTCGGCCGGGTCGGGGTTCTCCTCAAGCTGCTTGTTGCGGACGAAGAAGTCCCCGAGTTTCTTCAGCGAGCGGCCCATCTCGCCGCTCTTGGTCTTCGCCGCCAGGTCATCGGTGGAGAGGGTCTCGACGTGCGAGGCATCCGCCGTCGCCTGCGCCTTGCTGACGTTCAGCATCTTGGCGGTGAGGGCGATGGATTCCTCGGGATGCTTCTTGCGCCAGTCGTTGGCCTGCTGCAACACCTTGACCACCTTGGTGTTCTTCTTCTCCGACACCGTGTTGGCGCCGGTCCCGGCGACGAAGGCGGTCGGGAAAGTGTCCCCGGTGTCCTTGGTACTGGCCACCTCCCGCATCTTCGGGACCTTCTCCTTGATGGTGTCGATGGAGGGGTAGAAGATGCCGGCGCCGTCGATCTTCCCCGAGGTGAAGGAGGACACCACGGTGGACGGGTCCATGGCGATCTTCTGGATGTCCTTCGTGGTCATCCCGGCCTTCTCCAGCGCGATGTTGAGGATCATGTCGCCGGATGTGCCCTCGGGCACGCCCACCCGCTTGCCCTTGAGGTCCTTCATCGTCTTGATGCCGGGCTGGGCGATGACGCGGTCGGCGTAGGTGAAGGTGTTGACCGAGACGACCTTCGCCTTCCCGGAGGCGGGCAGCCACATCGCGCCGGGGCCGATGTAGCCGTAGTCGAGGTCGCCGGAGCCGAGCGCCTGGATCTGCACGGGCCCGTTGTTGAACACCTTCGCCTTCGCGGTGAGGCCCTGCTTCTTCCACAGGCCCTGTTCCTTGGCGATGGCCAGCAGACTGGCGCCGTTGTAGTCGCCTATGTAACCGAAGTTGACCGTGTCGTCGTCCTGCGAGGCGCTGTTGGAGCACGCGCTCATGGCGAGGGAGAGGACCGTGACGGAGAACAGCGCCGACAGAGTACGGCGGATGGTGCTTCCGGGCATGGCGGAGGTGTCCTATCAGAGGGAGGGAAGGCGAGCGGTGCGTGCCCCGACAAGGCGCGCAGCTGGGTCTGTTGTGCGGCTGTGCGGCTGTGCGGTTACACCGCGCCGGCGGGACCGGGCACGCCGTCCTCGGGCACGGCGGCGGCATCCCCACCGCGGGCGGCATCCGCACCGCGGGGCGCTGCGCGTCCGACGAGGCGTTCAGGCGGCGGGAGCGGCGTGCTCCTGGTGGTAGACGGAGGTCCATACCGTGTTGCGGATCTGCCGGAACTCGGCGGAGAGCCGGATCTCCTCCGTACGGGGATAGGGCAGGTCCACGTCGATGACACGGTGGATGCGCCCCGGCCTGGCGGCCATGACCACCACCCGGCTGGCCAGATAGACCGCCTCGTCGACGTCATGGGTGATGAACAGCACGGTGCGCTTCTCCTGGCTCCAGGTCGTCAGCAACTGGTCCTGGAGCTGCACCCGGGTGAGCGCGTCGAGCGCGCCGAACGGCTCGTCCATGAGGAGCACCTGCGGATTCACCGCGTACGCGCGGGCGATGGCACAGCGCTGCTTCATACCGCCCGACAGCGTCTTCGGCAGCGCGTCGGCGAACTCGTCGAGCCCGACCAGGCTGATGGCCTGCTCGGCCCTGCGGCGGCGCTCCTCGCCCGGTACGGAGGCCAGCTTGAGGCCGAACTCCACGTTCTGCCGTACGGTCAGCCACGGGAAGAGGGCGTACTGCTGGAAGATCACCCCCCGGTCGGGCCCCGGCCCCTTCACCTGCTTCCCGTCCACCAGGACCTGGCCTGCGCTGGGTTCCTGGAGCCCGGCTGCCATGCTCATCAGGGTGCTCTTGCCGCATCCGGAGGGGCCGACGACGGTGACGAACTCCTGGTCCGCGATGTCCAGGGACACCCCGTTCAAGGCGGTGAACTCGGTCCCCTTCAACGGGAAGGTCTTCACCACGTCCTGAAAACTGATCTTGCTGTTCATCGCCGCTCCTGCCAGCCGGTGAGACGTCGTTCTGCGAGCAGCAGCAGCCGGTCCATGAGCAGGCCGAGCACGCCGATGGTGATCAGGGATACGAAGATCGTGTCCATCTCGAACCAGGTGGACGCCTTCTGCATCCGGTAGCCCAACCCCTCCTGGGCGCCGATGAGTTCGGCCGCGACCACGGTTGCCCAGGAGGCGCCGAGCCCGATGCGCATGCCGACGAGGATGAACGGCGTCGAGGCCGGGACGACCACCTTCGCGAAGATGACCCGGTCCGAAGCGCCCAGTACCCGGGCCGCGTTGATGAGGGTGCGGTCCACGTCGACGACGCCCTGGAACGAGGAGACGACGCAGGCCATGAAGGACGCGAGGTAGATCACCGCGATCTTCGGTACCTCGCCGATCCCCAGCAGGACGACCGTGAGCGGGATGAGCGCGAGCGGCGGGATGGTGCGGAAGAACTGGATGTAGGGCTCGACCACGGCGCGGATCGTCGGGTACCAGCCCATGAGGAAGCCCACGGGCACGGCCACGACCACGCCGAGCGCGTAACCGAGGAACACCCGGCGCAGGCTGGCGAGCGTATCGGTGGCCAGCGTCCCGTCGGCGACCATGTCGCCGAACTTCTGTGCCACGGCCGACGGAGTCGGCAGGTTCTCGACCAGGCCGAGCGCGGCCACGACAGCCCACACGGAGACGCCGGCCACCAGTGCGAGGACGTTCAGGACGAGCGGCCGTCGCCGGGAGCGGCGTGCGGTACGGCGTGGGGCCTCCTGCGCCACGGCGGTCTTTTCGGGAGGGACGATCACGGCCATGGATGCCTCACTGGGTTCATGCGTGCTCCTCGGTGACGGGCTGGGGGTAGCGGGAGAGCAGCGGGGTTTCGTGCAGGGCGAGGGCGATTCCGCCCAGTGCGCTGCCGGCTTCGCCGAGGGAGGCACGCCGTACGCGCACCCGGTGCCTGGCCATCGGCATCACGTGGGTGTGCAGGGCACGTTCGACGGGTTCGAGCAGCGCGGCACCTGCCTGGGCGAGTTCGCCGCCGATGACGATGACGCCAGGGCCGACCGCGTTGCACACGGCGGCCAGTACGGTGCCGATGTCGGTGCCTGTGCGCTCCAGCACCGCGTGCGCGGTGTGATCGCCGGAGGCGGCGGCGGTCAGGAAGGCGGAGATGTCCCCGGCCTGTCCACCGGCCGAGCGGTACCGGTTGAGCACGGCGTCGAGCGAGGCGACGGTCTCCAGACAGCCGGTGCCGCCGCATTCGCACGGCGTGCCGTCGGGGTCGACCGTGATGTGCCCGAACTCGCCCGACATGCCGTACATCCCGCGGTGCAGCGAGCCGCCGACGACCAGACCGCCGCCCACGCCGTGCGACAGCCGCAGGTACAGCACGTCCCCGTCGTCGGATGCCGCGCCCCATACGGCCTCGGCGAGCGCGGCGAGCCTGGTGTTGTTGTCGAGCAGCACCGGCACGCCGAACCGCTCGCGGAGCAGCCCTGGCAGTCCTTCGATGCTGCGCGCGTGGGCGCCCGCTCCGCCGGGGTCGGCGATCGGCCCGACGACGCCGACCCCGATCGCGCTGAGCGACCCGAGCCTGAGCGTGCCCTGCCGTGGGGTACGCGCTGCAGGTGCGCCGCCCCGCGCGGTGCCTTCGGGGACGGTGCCACCCCCCGCCGTGCCGCCCGGGGCCGGGCCGCCGAGGGAGCCGAGGAGCCGCTCGGCGATGTCGGCGCGCTGGGACCATGTGAGGTCGGAAGCGTGGGCCTCGCTGGCGGAACCGATCATCTCGTGGGCGACGTTGACCGCCGAGACATGGACGGCGCGGCGGGCGAAGTCGATGCCGATCGCTTCCCCCGCATCCGGGTTGAGACTGAGCTTCTCGACGGGACGGCCCCGCCTGCGCACCTCGGCCTGCGGGGTGGAGGTGACCACGGCGCCGCTGTCCACCAGGCCGGCGACGATGTCGTACAAGGTGGTACGGGACAGGCCGCTGTGCGTGCCCAACTCGGCCCTGCTGAGTGGGCCGTGCTTACGGAGCAGGTCCAGAACGGACTGCTCATGACTCTTGCGCAGCCGCGTCAGCGGACCGTCGTGTGCCTGCATGCCGCACAGCATGGAGAGCCCCATGGTTTTTCGTCAATGAGTCGGAACAAAAAGATTCCCGAACCTGGGCCAACGGCAACAGGGCATCGCCGCCGCACCGTTCCGGTGCCGCACGGCCTGCGGAGGGCAGGAGCTGCGGCAGCGGGGACCGAATAATGTTCGCACTATTGACATAAATCTTGCGCGGGTCAGAACATGCCTCGCACGGCACTGGCCAAGATCGCCCCACCCCCCGGCGGCGACGGAAGCGTTCGTGGGCGTGTGCCCTCGGCGGACGGGCGGGCGGACAGGATGCCAGTCACCCGCGACGCCGCCTGCCCCGGTCGCTCCCGCTGACCCCAGGCCGACCGAACCGAAAGGGTCATCGTGCGCCCCAACATGCTCTTCCTCATGACCGACCAGCACCGGGTCGACACCCTCGGTGCCTACGGCAACCCCCACGTCAGCACCCCCAACCTGGACCGGCTCGCCGCCGAAGGCACCCGGTTCGACAACTGCTACACCCCCACCGCGATCTGCACCCCCGCCCGCGCCAGCCTGCTCACCGGCGCCGCGCCGTTCCGCCACAAGCTGCTGGCCAACTACGAGCGGAACGTCGGCTATCTGGAAGACCTCGCCGACGACCAGTTCACCTTCGCCGGCCAACTGCGCTCCGAGGGCTACCGGCTGGGCCTGATGGGCAAGTGGCACGGAGGGGTGCGGCGGACCGCGGCCGACTACGGCTTCGAGGGCCCCGACCTGGCGGGCTGGCACAACCCGGTCGACCACCCCGACTACCTCGCCTACCTGGAGGAGCACGGCCTCCCGGCGTACCGCATCACCGACCCCGTACGCGGCACCACACCCAACGGCAGCCCCGGCAACCTCCTCGCGGCGCGGCTGCACCAGCCTGTCGAGGCGACGTTCGAGCACTACCTCGCCACCCGCACCATCGAGATGCTGCACCGCTGGGTGGCCGACGGCGCCGGGGCAGCGGGGGAGGGGCCGGGCGGCGACGACCCGTTCTTCCTGGCCACGCACTTCTTCGGCCCGCACCTGCCCTACATACTCCCGGACGCGTACTACGACATGTACGACCCCGAGCTGGTCGAACTGCCGGCCTCCGTCAGCGAGACGTTCGACTCGAAACCGCCGGTGCAGAGCAACTACAGCAAGCTGTGGGCCTTCGACACGATGCCGCTGGAGGAGAGCCGGAAGCTCATCGCCGTCTACTGGGGCTATGTGACCCTCATCGACGAGCAGATCGGGCGCATCCTCGACGCCGTTCGCGAACTGGGCCTGGAGGAGAGCACCGCCGTGTTCTTCACCGCCGACCACGGCGAGTTCACCGGCGCACACCGGCTGCACGACAAGGGCCCGGCGATGTACGAGGACATCTACCGGATACCCGGTCTCCTGAAGGTGCCCGGCGCCCCGCGCGGCCAGGTCCGTGACGAGTTCGTCTCGCTCACCGACTGCGCCGCCACCATCCTCGACCTCGCGGGCAGCGACACCAAGCCGGCCGTCGACAGCCGCAGCCTGCTGCCGCTGGCCGCCGGTGAGCGTCCCGAGTGGGCCCCGTACCATCTCGCGGAGTTCCACGGCCACCACTTCCCGTACCCCCAGCGCATGCTGCGCACCCGCCGCTACAAACTGGTGGTCAACCCCGAGTCACGGAACGAGCTGTACGACCTGCACACCGACCCCGACGAGCTGCACAACCGCTACGACCACCCCGAACTCCGCGATGTAAGGGGCGAGTTGACCCGTACGCTCTACGACCTGCTCCGCGAGCGGGGCGACAACTTCTTCCACTGGATGACACCGATGTACGACGTGGAGACCGACTACGACACCACGCTCTCCGCGTTCGAGAGCGAGCCCGCCACGGCCTCCGCGCCCGGACGGGCGGGGGAGGAGCGCTCGTGAACCCGGCGGGTTCCGGGGCCGCGACCCCTTCGTGCTGCGCCCCCGCCCGCGGGTCGGCCGAGTCCGTGCCCGCGGCGGCGGGGGCGCCCGCCTCAGCCGCACCGGCCGGCGCCGCTGAGGCGTACAGGACCCGGATCGAACTGCCCGGCGGCACCTTCCGCATGGGCAGCGAGGACAGGGACGTGAACCCCGGGGACGGGGAAGGGCCCGTACGCGCGGTCACCGTGGCCCCGTTCGCCGTGGACGCCTACGCCGTGACCAACGCGCGCTTCGCCGCCTTCGTCGAGGCCACAGGCCACCGTACCGACGCCGAACGCTTCGGCTGGAGCTATGTCTTCGCGAAGTTCCTGCCGGGCCCGCTGCGCAAGATCTCCCCGCGCCCCGACGCGACCCCGTGGTGGTGCGGCGTGGAGGGAGCGCGCTGGGACGCGCCGGAGGGCCCCGGCAGCGGACTTGAGGGGCGCTGGGACCACCCCGTCGGCCACGTCGGCTGGTCGGACGCGCGCGCCTTCTGCGCCTGGGACGGCGGTCGCCTTCCGACCGAGGAGGAGTGGGAGTACGCGGCACGCGGCGGACTCGACCTGGCCCGCTACCCCTGGGGCGACGACCTCACCCCTGGGGGAGTGCACCACTGCAACATCTGGCAGGGCACGTTCCCCACCAGGAACACAGCCGAGGACGGCTACGCGGGCACCGCTCCGGTGCACGCCTTTCCGCCCAACGGCTTCGGGCTGTTCAACGTCTCGGGAAACGTCTGGGAATGGACGGCCGACACCTGGCACCCGCGGCAGCCGGGGCTCCGCGCGATGCGCGGCGGCTCGTACCTGTGCCACGCGTCCTACTGCAACCGCTACCGCGTCGCCGCACGCACCGCCAACACCCCCGACAGCACCTCGGGGAACGTCGGCTTCCGCGTGGTCCGCGCCCCCGCTGCGCCGCCGCACGCGCACACCGACGCGTAACACCCCTGATTCCTGAACGGCGCTCGTACCCGGGCGAGGACTCGGGTGGGGGCCCCGGGTGGGGGCCCGGGCCGGTCGGCCCCAGGCCCCCACCCGCCGAGGCCGCTGACGCCCCGTCAGCCCTGGTGCGGGCGCCCCTGGTTCCTCCGCTTGACGTACAGACGGTTGCCCTTCGGGCCTGTCCACTCCACCCGCACGACACCGGGCACGGCCGCTTCGTCGATGCGCGAGGGGTCGGACCAGTGGCCGAAGGCCGGGTTGCGGAAGAACGTCGCCCACAGGCGGCCTTTGCCGTCCACGAAGAAGTTGTTGTGACCGGCGCCGACACCCGCGGTCCACCGCTTGGAGTACGGGCCCTCGAAGCGGTCGGCGACGGCGACGACGGCGTCGTACTGGTACTGCACACGGCCCTGCCCCGGCGGGTCGTAGGCGTACCGCGTGCTGCCGTCGGGACGGAGCGAGGCGCGGTTCCACGCGGCGTGCAGGAGGTAGTACTTGCCGCCGTGCTTGAGCACGTACGCGCCTTCGAGATACGGCTCAGGTGAGTAGGGCTGCTGCTGGAACCTGGGGAGCTTCGTCGTCGGAACGATGTCCTCCATGTCGTCCCTGAACTTCGCGTACTCGTGGTTGTGCAGTACGAGCCACGCGTCGTCGCGCTCGGTGTAGAGGCTGCCGTCGATGTGGTGGTAGGCGCCGGGCTCGATGAAGTCGGGGCCACCGGCGACCGGATCGCCGAAGGGCTTCTCGCGGTTGCCCTCCACGAGCCGGTAGGGGCCCTCGATCCCACCCTCGCTCACCAGCATGAAGGAGCCGACCTTGCGGGAGTGGTCCCCCATGCACGCGACGATGTACCACGTGCCGCGGAAGTAGTGCAGCTCAGGAGCCCACGCCTGCCCGCGCTTGCCGAACCGGTCGTCGTGCCAGTACTCCTGCCACGCGGCGACGACCGTACGCCCCGGCCGGTTCTCGCCGGCGAACTCGGGCGACCACACCTTGCCCTTCTCGGCGCCAGGCCGGATGCCGGTCGTGTCCACCAGCGACCACGGTCCGCGAAGTGACCTGGCCACCCAGACGAAGATGCCGTCGTTCCACGGCCCGGCCGCTTCGAGCCCGGGCACACGGGTGGTGCCGGTGGCGACGTAGAGCGGACGCCCCTGGACGGTGAAGCAGTTGACGTAGGTGTCCCGCATCCACACCGTGCCGCGTTCCTTGTCGCGGGGGCGCAGCTCAAGCGGAAGGACGAAGGAGTTGTCCTTGCGCGGCCACAGGTCCTTGTGGGTGTCAGCGAGGCCGTAGGGCTCAAGGCCGGGCCGGTTGGGCGGGTACCGGCGCGACGACGCGACATCCGCAGCCGCCGCCTGTGCGGATGCGGGTCTGGGTGCGGCCTGCGCCGAGGCCGCGGGCAGCGCCACCGCCACTCCCAGGGTGCCGACACCGGCGAGCAAGGACCGCCGGTCGAGAGGGGACCCGTTCTCGGAGCTGGTCATCAGTCACGTCCTTCTTCGCTTCGTGCAGGACACCGTCGCCCCGCCAGGAAGCGTCCCGGGAGGGCATGCCGCACAGCATGTGAAGGTCCGCTGATTTTCGTCAACACTGCGGAAAAATAATCCGGAGCGCCCCTGGTCCCAACTGCCCGGCGCCCCACCGCGTTTCCGCAGGCCGCAGGGGGCGGCAAGAGGCACATGGAGGCGTCACGATTGCATAACGGGCCGACGCGTGATCGCCGCCGCACCGGGTCCCCGCCGTCGAAGTGCGGGAGGGACGGCACGGGTGCGGGGCACTTGGCGGTCGTGTGGGGGTGTTCGGCGGCGGTGACGTGGGCGGGTCATTCATGGTCGGGTGCGCGATGCGCGGTGAGGGACATGGGCGGGGCGAGGCATCGGCGGGGCCCTCAACGGGCGGTGGGGCGCGGGAAGTTCGGCAGAGACCGCGTCGCTCCGTCTGCCGTCCGCCGGCCGCCGTCCGCGCCTCCATGCGGCCACGCAACGTACGCACGCACAGCAGAAAGGCCGTCCCCGCCTTCCGGCGGAAACGGCCTGCGACCTGCGATTTCGCTGGTCGGGACGACAGGATTTGAACCTGCGACCCCTTGACCCCCAGTCAAGTGCGCTACCAAGCTGCGCCACGTCCCGGTGTGTGCCGCGTAAGCACATCGCAGAGTGTATCAGCAGGTCAGAGGGCATCGCGACACGAATGGACGCGGGCACCACCGGACCCTGCCGAGGCGGGGCGAGAGCTTCCCCGTGTGGGAAAAGCGCCTCCGCCGCGCACGGCGGCGGAGGCGTCCGCCCACAGCAGCCAGCAATGGATACGGATGCTCCGAGCATCCCACCACCCACTGACAACGGGGCCGGTCCGCCCGCGCCGGACCGTGGGACTGCGCGCGAGGGCCGTCGGCCGCGAGTCCTGCATGGCATGCGGAACGGGCCGTTCGACGTGTCCCTTCCGGGTCTCTGTCCCGGGTGCCTATTCCGTTCAACGGGCCACTGCTGAATGCTGTTTCCCTACGCTGCCTACGTACCGGGTGCCGGTGGGCCGCTGTCCCGCCGGCTCCCGGGGCGCATCCACGGACACCGGGACGGGATCAGTGAATCCACCATGGTCGGTTCTTCGTTCGTCGCCGTCCTCCGGGGCGGAGGTCTCCGCTGCGGTGAGACCGCGCGCCGTCGCCTGGGTGACTGCCGTCGGGGCCGGTGTCGCCGTGTTCGCGAGCATCGCGGCGGGCTTCTCGGCTTCCGAGGGGCAGCTGCCTGACACGCTGCAACTGTCCCTGGCGCTGCTGGCTTCCGTGCTCTCCGGCGGTATGGCCTGGTCGCAGACCCGGCAGCGGGGGTGGGGTGGCGCCCGCGGCGCGGGCGGTGACCGGGGGTTCCTGGCCGCCGAAGTGGAGGCCGTTCCACGCCAGTTGCCGGCGGACCTGACCGACTTCGCCGTGGGCGACAGCGATCCTGAGTGGGTCGTGGCCAAGGTGGCCGAGATGCGCGAGGCGTATCCGGCCGTTCCCGCCGTGGTGGCAGTCTCCGGGCCGCCAGGGGTCGGGAAGACGACGCTCATCGTGCACAGCGCACACCGGCTCCAACGCGACCACCCCGACGGCCAGTTGTTCGTGAACCTGGCCGGAGGCAGCGGCGCCGGCACCACCCGTCCCACCACCTCCGAGGTGCTGGGGCACTTCTTGCGGTCCCTCGGGGTGGACGGCAGCCAGATCCCGGCCGACCCCCATGAACGGGCCGCGCTCTTCCGGGCCAGGATCGGCAGCCGGAGGATGCTGATCGTGCTCGACAACGCCGAAGGGGAAGCCCAGGTACGCCCGCTTCTTCCCGGCAATTCGCCGTGCTGCGTCCTGATCTCCAGCCGCAACAGGCTGGCGGGGCTGGAGAACGCGGTCTTCGTCAACATGGGCGTGATGTCGCCGGAGTCGTCGATGGACATGCTCGCGCGGATCGGCGGCCGGCAGCGGCTGGCCGCCGACCCGGCGGCGGCACGTGAACTCGCCCGGCTCTGCGGCCACCTGCCGCTGGCCCTGCGCATCGTCGGCGCCAAGCTCGCGACCCGCCCGCAACTGCGCCCCGCCCAGCTGGTGAGCGAACTGCGCGAGTGCCAGGACCTGTTGGGCGAGTTGGAGGCCGGGGACCTCGGCGTGGAGGCCAGCTTCGCGCTCAGCTACGCCGGCCTGGACGAGCAGCCGCAGCGGCTCTTCCGCCTCCTCGCGATCACCGGAACCGGCACCTTTCCCGCCTGGGTGTGCCCGCTCCTGCTGGACCTGCCGGGCCACGAAGGGCGCCGCATGCTGCGGCCCCTGGTGGACGCCCAGCTGGTGCAGCTGCTGGAGGCCGCCGACGACACGGTACGTCCGCGCTACCGCATGCACGATCTCGTACGGGTGTACGCGCGCAAGCTGCTCGCGGAGAACGACACCGCCGAGGCGCGGGCCGCGGCGCACCAACGGTATGCGGCCGGGTATCTGCGGCTCGCGCGTGCGGGAGCCGAGGCGCTGGAGCCGGGCAACATGCGGGTGGTCGGCGGTGACAGCGGACTGTCCGTCGACTACTTCCCGGCGGCCGAGGTGCCCGGCACCCCGCAGCTCGCGCTGCGCTGGTTCGAGGAGGAGCGCAGAGGGCTGGCCTCCATCGCCGAACAGGCGCTGGAGGCCGGGCTGCGGCCCCTGGTGTGGGAGCTGGCGAGCGCCCTGCGCCCGTACTGCGACTACACCTCCGCCTGGGAGGACTGGAAGCACACCCAGCACCTCGCCATCCGTGCCGCCGAGGCAGCGGGCGAGACGCTGCTGGCCGCCGTGAGCCGCTGCAACCTGGCCCATGTCCACCGCGACGCCTGGTCCTGGGACGAGGCCGACGCCGAACTCGACCGCTGCGAGGAGGTCTTCGCCCGGTACGGCGAGCGCCACTGGCAGGCGTTCGCGCTGCTCGAACGCGGCCTGGTGCGGCGCGGACGCGCCCGGTGGGAGGAGGCGGTGGCGACGCTGCGGGAGGCAGCCGCGCTCTTCGACGCCTTCGGTGACCTGCGCAGCAAGGCCGTCGCCGTGCACTACGAGGCCGACATCTTCCGCGACCGCGGCGAAGGCGTGCAGGCCAAGCAGCGCTACGACCAGTGCCTGCCCGTCTTCGCCATGCTGGAGGACGCGCGCTGGATCGCCATCACCGAACTCGATCTGGGCATCGGCGAGCGGAACCTGGGCAACCCCGGCAAGGCGATCGCGCACTTCGAAGCGGCGCTGCGCGTCTTCGAGACGTTCAAGGACAGGCGGCTGCGCGCGTACGCGGTGCACGGCCTGGGCGACTGCCACCTGGAGCTGGGGCAGCACCGGCGGGCGCTGGAGGAACTGGAGCTGAGCCAGGAGGCGTTCGCCGTCATCGGGGACAGACTGGCCGAAGGCTATGTGTGGCACAGCCTGGCCACGGCGCACCAGCGTGCGGGCCGAGGTGTCGAGCGCGAGGAGTGCCTGGTCCGTGCGGAGGAGATCTTCCGCGAGACGGACGAGGCGAAGGGCCTGGCGATGGTGGCCTATCTGCGTGCCGTGACCCAGTCGGCCGCGGGGGACATGGCCGGTGCCGAGCAGCGGTTCGCCACTGTGGTGGCGGACTTCGCCGCCGTGGGCGACGTGGAGTGGCGGGCCAGGGCGCTGCTGGCCCAGGGGCACGCGCTGGCCGCCACCGGCCGCCCGGAGGAGGCCCGCGAACTGTGGGAGCAGGCGCAGGCCGTCTTCCGGTCCAACGGGTCCGAGCGGCACACTGAAGTGGCCCAACTGCTGCGGAAACCCGAGGTCCAGCCGTGACCGGCGTGCGGTGAGCGCCCCGCACGCCGCCCTTCCCCCGAGCCGAGGAGTGTGTGCCCTGCCCGTCCGTGGAACCCTGACAGCCATACGCGGGCTGTCCCCGCGACGCAGTGTGTACGTGCTGACGGGCACGGTGCTCGGCTCCGCGATCTCGTATCTGGACGTCGCCGTCGTCAACATCGCGCTGCCCTCGATCGGTGACTACTACGACCTGGACCTGCCGGCCCTGCAGTGGGTGGTCAACACCTACCTTCTGGTGGTGAGTTCGCTGCTGCTGGTCGGCGGCTCCCTCGCCGACCGGCTCGGCATGCGGCGGATCTTCCTGCTGGGCACGGTCGTCTTCGGAGCGGGCTCCGTGCTGTGCGGGCTCGCGCTCTCACCGGGGATGCTGCTGTGCGGCAGGGCGGTGCAGGGGCTGGGGGCCGCGCTGCTGCTGCCGACCAGCATCCCGCTGTCCACCAGCGGCTTTCCCGCGTCGAGCAGGGGAGTGGTAGTCGGACTGTGGACCGCGTTCGTGGGCGTGGGGGCGATCCTGGGCCCCGTACTGGCGGGCGGGCTGCTGGACTCGCTGAGCTGGCGGTGGGTGTTCTTCCTGAACGTGCCGCTGGTGAGCGTCTCGGTCGTACTGATCCTGCGGTACGCGCCCGTACTGGCCGAGTCCGAACGGCGCGCGCGGCCCGGCGGCCGTCCTGACCTGGCCGGCTCGCTGTGTGTGGTGGTCGCCTTCGGGGCGCTGGCCGTGGCACTGATCGAGGGCGCCGCTGCCGGCTGGGGCGGCCCCGTGGTGACCGGAGGGCTGGTGGTGGCCGCGGCCTCCTTCCTGGCCTTTCCCCGTATCGAACGGCGGGCGGAGCGGCCGGTGATCCCGCCGTTCTTCTTCCGCGCCAGGGGCCTGTGGTACGCGAACGGGCTGACGGTGGCGATCTACGCGGGCTTCAACGTGATGTTCTTCCTCACCCCGCTCTACCTCCAGCACACCGGCAACCGTTCGGCGCAGCTGACCGCGCTGGTGATACTGCCCGTCGAGGTGCTGTTGCTGCTGCTGTCGCCGCTGATGGGACGGCTGACCGACGTGGCACCCCTGCGCCCGATGCTCGCGGTGGGCACCGCGCTGTGCGGCACCGGTACGGCGGTGCTGGGCGTGGGCGCCGCGACGACGGTGAGCACCTGGCACGTACTCGCCGGAGTGGGCCTCTTCGGGCTCGGGTTCGGCATCGCGGTCGCCCCCCTGAACCGGGTGACGCTCGACTCGGTCCCCGACGAGCACGGCAGTACCGCCTTCGGCACCAACCACGTGGTCGCACGGGTCTCCGCCATGATCGCCGTCGCGCTGGTCCCGCTCGCCGCCGGTGCGGGCAGCGGCTACGTACCGGACGGGGACTTCAGCGGAATCTACGCCCGCGGCATGCTCATCTGCGCGGCGCTCCTCGCCCTGGGCGCCGCCTGGGCGGCACTGGTGCCCCTGGGCCCCCGCAGGCACGACTGACCCGCGCCGCACGCCCGTCGGGCCGCGCCGGTCACCCCGGCCGTGAAGGACGGGCGGGCAACTCCGGTGCCCCGGCGAGCGCCGACTCCTCGCAGCGCAGGCGTATCCCCAGGAGAGCGGCGTTGCACACGGTGAAAACCAGCGCGGTCAGCCACGCGTCGTGCACCATCGGAAGGGCGATCCCCTCGACCGCCACGACCACGTAGTTGGGGTGGCGGAGCCAGCGATAGGGCCCCGTGGTGACGCGGGGCATCCCGGGCACGACGATCACGCGCGTGTTCCACTGCCTGCCCAGCGTCCCCACGCACCACCAGCGCCCCGCCTGCGCTGCGGCGACGAGGGCGAGCATCGGCCACCCGACGGCGGGCACGAACGGCCGGTCGGCCAGCCGCACTTCGGCCAGGCACCCCAGAAGCAGAGCGGTGTGGAGCGCGACCAGGGCCGGATAGTGCTGCCTGCCGCTCTCCACGCCGCCGTTGGCCAGGCTCCACCGGGTGTTACGGCGCGAGACGGCGAGTTCGGCGACCCGCTCGGCCGCGACGGCGGCGAGCAGCAGGAGGTACCAGGTCTGCGACGAGAGGCCACCCACCAGGCCGGCACCCACGCGACCACCCCTTCCCCTTCCCGGAGTTCACCAGCGCAGCAGCACCAGTTCGGCGCAGAAGCCAGGCCCCAGCGCGAGCAGCAGACCGAGGGTGCCGGGGCGTGGGCCGCGCCGCCTGGTGTCCTCCAGGACGTGCAGTACGGAGGCCGAGGACAGGTTTCCGACCTCGGCCAGCGAATCCCAGGTGACATCGAGTGCCCCGTCCGGCAGTTCGAGCGTCGAGGTGATGGCCTCCAGGACCTTGGGCCCTCCCGGATGGCACACCCAGGTTCCGATGTCGCCCCGGGTGAGGCCCTCCCCGGCGAGGAAGGCGTCGATGTCGGCGGCGAGATGCGTGCGGACGATGTCGGGGATGCCGGGGTCCAGCACGATACGGAAACCGCTGTCCTTCACATCCCAGCCCATCGCCCGTTCCGTGTCCGGATAGAAGCGGCTGCGGCTCGCCACCACGGTGGGTCCCGGCGTGCCCCGGCCCGTACCGGAGGCCGCCCCCGTGGCGGGCCACGGGTCCGGTGCCTCCTGGCCGCGCGCGACCAGCGCTGCGGCGCCGTCACCGAACAGGGCGCTGCCGACGAGGTTCGCCATCGAGGTGTCGTCACGCTGGAACGTCAGCGAGCACAGCTCGACGGACACCAGCGCCGCCGTGTGCCCCGGTTGGCCCCGCAGGTAGTCGTGCAGCCGCCCGATACCGGCGGCCCCGGCCGCGCACCCCAGCCCGAACAGGGGGAGACGCGTGACGTCGGTCCGCAGCCCGAGCGCCCCCGCCAGCCGGGCGTCGATGGACGGCGCCGCCACACCCGTCGTGGAGACGAACACCAGCAGATCCACCGCGTCCGGCGGCAGCCCCGCCGACTCCAGTGCGCCGTCGAGCGCCTGGGCCGCCATCTTCTCCGCCGCGGCGACATACGCGTCATTGGCCGCGCCGAACCCGCTGAGCTGCTGGTAGGCGTCCAACGGCAGCACCGTGCAGCGCGAGCGGACACGCGCCGAGGCGTGCAGACGGTCGAGCAGCGCCCGGTTCTCGCCCGGCACACTGGCCTCCACCATGTCGGTGACGGCTCGCTGCGGATGCCGGTAGGGCGCAAGCACCTTGTGCACGGCTGCGATTCGGGTCATACGACTCCCTCGCACGCGGACCGCTCCCCGGATGGAGATCATCGCGGCCCGGCTCCTCCTGATTATCAGCGGGCGCCGACCCACCCGCGACTCGGCCCCAGGGTCCCGGCCCCGCGGGCCGCCTCCTCCGCGCGACGTTCCCGAAGGCGAGCGCCCGGTCGGCCACGGGTACTCCGAGCCCGCCACGGGTACTCCGGTCGGGCGCCGCACCGACCCCCGCCGCGGCGCACCGGCGGCGCCCCGGTGGCGCGGCGGGCAGGCTGGGGGAGTCCCGACCCCTGGACGACGAGGAGCACCGATGGACACCAGCGCACTCCTGCTCGACGGCTTCACCCGCATCCGCGAGGAGGTGCACGACGTTCTCGACGGGCTCTCCGAGCACGACCTCAACGCCCGCCTCGACAGCGCGGCCAACTCGGTGGCCTGGCTCGTCTGGCACCTCACCCGCGTACAGGACGACCACGTCTCCGAGGTGGCCGGGCTCGAACAGGCGTGGACGACCGAGGGCTTCGAGGAACGCTTCGGCCTCGACCTGCCCGCCGGCTCGACAGGCTTCGGGCACTCCTCAAGGGACGTCGCCAAGGTGCACGTCGCCGACCCGGCGCTCCTCGCGGAGTACTACGACGCCGTGCACGCCCGGTCGGCCGACTACCTGCGCGGTGTCCAGGACCAGGCGCTCGACGAGGTCGTCGACGCCTCGTGGGACCCGCCCACCACCCTCGGCGTCCGGCTGATCAGCGTCCTCGCCGACGACCTCCAGCACGTGGGGCAGGCCGCCTTCGTCAAGGGCGTACTGCAGCGCCGCTGAGGCACCCTCACGCCGCGTGCCGGGTGTCGTCGTAGACGAGGAGGCCGTCGTCGCGCACCCGCGCCCCGGGCAGCGGCGGGTGCGGGGTCAGCCGGCCGTCGTGCATCAGGTGCAGCACCGGCACTCCGGCGACCAGCACAGCGAAGTCGGCGATGACGCGGCGGTGGCAGCGCCACCACACCGTCTCGCCGCACATGACCGCCGTCGTCCGCCGCTCCGCGCCGTCCAGCAGCTCCTCCATGGCGCCGAGGAACTCCGGCTCCCGCGTGTACCCGGCGTATCCGCGGAAGGACTCGTTGCGCCAGACCACGTCCGGCGAGTCCGCGGCGGCGGAGCGGAAGCCGCCCAGGCGCTTCTCCCACCGGTAGCCGATCCCCTCTTCCGGCAGCCAGATACGCAGCCGTTCCCGGCCGGCGTCCGGATCACGGCGGCTGCCAGGGGCCGTACGGACGTCCACCACAGCCTCGACTCCGGCGCCGCCGAGCAGGGCCGCCATCTGCTCGCGGCCGGCGGTGCCGTGACCGAAGGTGAGCAGGGCGCGGCGCTTCACGCTCCCACCACCCCCGGAACCGCCGGCCGCGGGTCAGCGACGCGCCGAGGTGGTGTACAGCGCGCCCTCGGCGTTCGTCTGGATCTCGGTGGCCAGGTTGTGGACGCTGACCAGGTCGTGCAGGAGCACACGGGTGTCCTCATCGGTGAGCCCCGCTGCCTGCGCCACGTCCTGGAGCGCCACCGGATTGCCGCCGTTGTCCGCCTCGGTGGAGGCGAGCGCACGGAAGACCTGCTCGTGCTGGTCCCCGTACGGAGGGCTGCCGCGTCCCTGGAAGGTGCGCGCCGGCTCGGTGGCGGCCGTGTCGACCAGTTCCTCCTCCGCCAGATCGCCCGCGCGCCACTCCTGCTTACCCCGGTGCTGGGAGGCGAGCTTGTCCTCGTGGGTCAGCGTGTTGCGGGACGTCATGTGCCGTCGCTGCTTGGAGGCGCCCGTCGTCTCGCCCCGCTCGCTGGGCCGCTCTCCGACCCGCTCGGCCTCGCGGGCGGCGGCCCGGCGTTCCTCCTCGTTCCCCTCGACCTTCTTGCGCACCATGCCGCGGCTCCTCTCTGTCCTTACGCCTTCTGTCCTTGACGCCTAAGGGCTGTCCCGCAACCCCCGGCGGGCTCCCGACGCCAGCTACGGCCACTCGCGGCGTTAGCGAAACGCCCGAATAGACCCACTATGAGGACGCTTCGCTGCCTTGCGATTGACCGCATCTGACGCCGCTCGCTGATCCACCGGGGATTACGGGACAGCCCTTACTCTTCGAGTTCTCGCTCGACCGGCGGCTTCTCGGCGTCGCGAAGGTGCTGCGAGAGGCCCGGCTTTCCGCCCTTGCGCGCCTGCTGCGCCTTCTGCGCCGCGCTGTGGGGGATGTCGGTGTCGGCCGGTGTCCGTACGGAGCGGGCCACCTCGTCCTTGTTCGCGTACTCCTCGGGCGGTATCCCCGCCAGCGCGGCCATGACGCCCGGGGAGGCGCCGCTGCGCTGCGCCACCTGCTCAAGATCGTCCTTTCCCGCGGGGAAGGACACGTCGCTGATCGCCTTGAGTACCTCGTGCACGTTTGTCTCTGCCATGCCCGACGGGTCCCCAGCGGCAGGCGGCTTATGCGGCGTAGATCCGAAAGGTTCCGCTTCCTGCCGTTTTCCGGTCGACAGGGAGCGGCGCGCCGCGCCTATGTGTAGAACACTGCGAAGTGTCAACCCGTACCTCATGGCCGCTCCCGAACGGGCCGCCCGGCCGAGACCCGTAAACCTTCTTCGATCCGCCGGAATGCACGCAGCGTTCCGCGCGCGTGCGACCGGGCGACACCGACCGGCTGCGGCATTAGGCGTTACGGCGAACTCCGGGTACCCGCGCGCGGTGCACGCCGATCCCGCCCTTCCGCTGTGATTGGCTTTCGATTTCCCGGCATCAGGCGGGAGGACAACCTGAAATCAGGACGGACCCGGAGGCAGGTGTTTGCGTTGGCCGGAACGAACGTGGAGACAAAGGACCAGTCGAGCTACAGGGGGACCTCGCTGGAGGCGATCCGCCATCAGTACGACTTCCTGGGCGAGTTCTACCGACTCACTCTCGGCGAGGACCTCGTCTATTCCTACGGGATGTGGGAGGACGGCGACACGCTGGAGTCGGCCCAGCGGCGGAAGCTCGACTACCACGCCGAGGCCGCAGGAGCGGTGGGCGCCGCACGGGTGCTCGATGTCGGCTGCGGCTGGGGCAGTCTCATGCGGCGTCTCGTGGACAAGCACGAGGCGGGCCACGTCGTGGGCCTCACCATGAGCCCGGCACAGACCGCGTGGATCCGGGAGCAGGGCTGGCCGCGCTGCGAGGCACGGGAGGAGAACTGGTTCGACCACGTACCCGAAGCCCCGTACGACGCGGTGATCGCCATCGAGGCGATCGAGCATTTCGCGGGAACGACCCTGCGGCGGGCGCAGCGCATCGCCAGCTATCGCGCGTTCTTCCAGAAATGCCATTCCTGGATGAGGCCGGGCGGCCTGCTGTCTCTCCAGACCAATGCGTGGAACGGTCCTGGATGGCTTTCGTCCCTGATGATGCCGGTGCCTGCGCCCGATGAGATGCAGACGGCGGGAGAATCCCCGACACGCAGGCCGGGACCCAGGGACATCTATCACGGCGTGAAGAACCTCGCCGCTGGAATGCACGCCTCGCGGAATGTTTTCCCCGAGGTCTTCCTGCCGACCCGCTCCGAACTGACAGAGGCGAGCCGCGGTCTGTTCCGGCTCTCGTCGGAACGCAGCGACCCGAAGGACGGTGTCCTCACCCTGCAGAACTGGCTGGAGCGGGGAGAGGCCAACCGCGCGCGCGGAAACGAAATCATCGGTGAGAAATCCGTCTCCGATGTCTTCAGGGAGCAGAGCACCGCTCTGCGATTCATGCGCGAGCGGCGGTACACCGTCCTGCGCCTGACCTTCGAGAAGGAATAGCCCGAGGGCTGCATACGGTTCCGCTCCGCACCGGCCGCACGGCCGGTGCGGAGCGGAACCGTCCTCACCCGCCCTCGCCTCCGCCTCCGCCGCCGTTCCCGCTCCCGTCCGCGGACGCTTCCTCCTCCGCGAGCGCGGGGATGATGCCGCCGGCGAGCACGCTGCGGCGCTGGCGCGGCGAGAGCCGGTGCCGGACGGTGCAGTCCTCGCCCTTCGTGACGTTGCGCAGGCGCAGTCGGGGCGACGCGTCGCCGGCCAGCGCGGTACGCAGCCGCTCCAGCCGCAGCGTGTCCCCGGCGTCGATCCGGTCCGCGTCCGCCTCGTCCTCGAACTCCAGGGCCAGCACACCGAAGTTGGCGAGGTTCTGCCAGTGGATCCGGGCGAACGACTTGGCCACGACGGCGCGCAGCCCGAGGTGGCGGGGTGTGATGGCGGCGTGTTCGCGGGACGAGCCCTGCCCGTAGTTGTGGCCGCCGACGACGAAGTGCGGCCCTTCGGTCTCCCGCGCCCGCCGCGGGTACTCCGGGTCGATGCGGGTGAACGTGAAGTCCGCCAGCTTCGGGATGTTCGACCTGTACGGCAGGGCACGCGCGCCGGCCGGTGAGATCTCGTCCGTCGACACGTCGTCACCGGTGCGCAGCAGCACCGGCCCCTCCAGCGTGTCAGGCAGCGGGTCGAGCCGGGGCAGCGCGGAGACGTTGGGGCCGCGGTCCAGCTCGACGGAGGCCGCCTCCTCGGGCGGCAGCGGGCCCTCCAGCATCGACACGTTGACGCTCGCCCGCTCCGGCAGCCGCAGCACCGGGGGTTCGGCATCGGCGTCCGCCGCCCAGTCGCGGGGGTCGGTGATGACCCCGGTCAGCGCGGAGGCGGTGGCGGTCTCCGGCGAGCAGAGCCACACCGCGTCGTCCTCCGTGCCCGACCGCCCGGGGAAGTTCCGCGGGAAGGTGCGCAGCGAGTTCCGTCCGGCGGCGGGAGCCTGGCCCATTCCGATGCATCCCAGGCAGCCGCTCTGGTGCAGCCTGGCACCCGCACCGATCAGGTCGAAGGTGCCGCCCGAGCGGGTGAGGTCCTGAAGGATCTCCCGCGAGGTCGGGTTGACGTCGAAGCTCACGCCCTCGGCGGTGCTGCGTCCGCGCACCATGGCCGCCGCGACGGCGAAGTCGCGCAGCCCAGGATTGGCGGACGAGCCGATCACCGCCTGGTGGACGGGAGCGCCGGCGGCCTCCCGTACGGTGACCACGTTGCCCGGCGAGGAGGGACGCGCGATCAGCGGCTCCAGGGAGCCGAGGTCGATCTCCTCCTCCACGTCGTACGCGGCGTCAGGTTCCGGGGCCAGCGCGACGAAGTCCTCCTCCCGGTCCTCGGCACGCAGGAAGTCGCGTACGGCGTCGTCGGCCGGGAACACGCTTGCGGTGGCGCCGAGTTCGGCCCCCATGTTCGCGATCACGTGCCGGTCCATCGCCGTGAGCGACTCCAGTCCCGGGCCGTGGTACTCAAGGATCCGGTTCACACCGCCCTTCACCCCGTGCCGCCGCAGCAGCTCCAGGATCACGTCCTTGGCACTCACCCACGCGGGCAGCCGGCCCGTCAGACGTACGCCCCAGATGTCCGGCATCCGCAGATACAGCGGCCGGCCCGCCATCGCCATCGCCACCTCAAGGCCGCCCACGCCGATCGCGAGCATGCCCAGCGAACCTGCGGCGCAGGTGTGCGAGTCGGAACCGGCGAGCGTCTTGCCCGGTACGCCGAAGCGCTGCATGTGCGTGGGGTGTGAGACGCCGTTGCCCGGCTTGGAGTACCAGACCCCGTACCGGCGGGCCGCCGACCGCAGGAAGTCGTGGTCCTCGGCGTTGCGCTCATCGGCCTGCAGGATGTTGTGGTCGACGTACTGCACGCTGACCTCGGTCCGTACGCGGTCCAGCCCGAGTCCCTCCAGCTCCTGCATCACCAGCGTGCCGGTGGCGTCCTGGGTGAGGGTCTGGTCGACCCGCAGCCCGATCTCCTCGCCCGCCTCGGGCCGCCCTTCCACCAGGTGCGCCTCGATCAGCTGCCGTGCCAGGCTTCCCTGTTTCCGCTTCCCGGTCATGCTGCTCCTCTCGACTGCCTCACCCTGCGCCTTCTCGGGCGGCGCCGAGCTGATGCCGACCGCGTGTTCCGGCAGCTTTCCCCACCCGGCCCAGGGGGTTCCCGGCTACCCGCCGAGGCCCTGGGCTGCACATGTCCCGGGCTGCACATGTCCCGGGCTGTACATGTCCTGGGCTGTGCATCCCGGGGACGCACCTGTCCCCGGGATGCACATGGGGCCGGCCGGTGCAGACTGGGAAGGGCCCCGGGCCGTCCCGGTGCCGTTCCCGTACGCGCCCGGCCGGCCCGGCCGACAGGCCGTCACCTGGACCTGTACGGAGACTTGAGCGGAGAGGCGGGTGCGCAGTGCGCTACACGGAGATTCTCGACCTGGTGCGGGACGAGGCGGGGCTGAGCGACCGGCAGTCGGCCGACGCGGTACTGAAGGCCACCTTGCGGACGCTCGCCGAGCGGATGCCGGACGCCACCGCCGAACACTTCGCGGCACAACTGCCCGATGAGGCCGCGGAGGAGATGGACAGGTCGACCCATCACACGGCCGACACCGAGGAGCGCGAGCGCGGCGAGAAGTTCGACCTGACGACCTTCGCAGGGCGTGTGGCATGGCGTTCACGGACCGACGAGGAGACGGCGCTCCGCCATGCAGCCGCGGTCTTCGAGGTACTCGACGACGCCGTGGCGCCCGAACTGATGGTCAAGCTCAGGGACGTACTCCCGGCCGACGTCGTCGAACTGCTGCCGATCGCCCGCGCGGAGCCGCCCGGGGAGGGAACGTAGGAGGGAACGCGGGGCGGAGTGCGGGGGACAGAGGACGCTGGGGACTGTGAAGCGGCAGGGCTGGAACGCAGGACGGTGAACAGCGGCGCACCGTGCCAGGACGCTGTTCAGGACGCGTCGGGACGCGTCAGCGCGTGCGGACCGTAACGGTATAAATCAGCGCTGAACGGCCCGTTTCGGACCTGATGCCCCGGGAACCCGGACCCGCGAGGTGATCGCCATGCCGGAACCCGGAAGCAAGAGCTACGACATCCAGCGCGCCCGCCGGCGCAAGGAGGCCAAGGACGACCTCGGCGAGTCCGGCCGGAGCGCCAACGAAGAGGCGAAGCAGGAACTCGAAGAGGATCCGCAGTGGAGGCCCTCCGGCCCCCGCACCGAGCGCGGCCGGGGCCCCAAGGGCGAGCGCGGCGAATCCGGAGGGTGACACAGGACCGGCCCCGCGCAGGCCGCCGACCACCTGCGCGCCCGGTGAGACCCCCGGGCGAGGGATGACCCTCGCGCACGGTGCAGGGGCCCGTGGCCTTCACGGCCGCGGGCCCCAGCAGCGCGACAGCGCTCGCGCGGCCAGGGGGAAGAAGGCGTCGAGCGCTGCGGCGAATCCGGTGGGCCGGAGAGCCGGGCGAGCCGGTGAATCCGGCGAAGGCGGCCTTGCGGCCGGCGGCGGTGAGTGGTTCACGGCTCTCGATGGCCAGGCGCCGGCGCATCCCGTACGCTGAAACCTGACGCGGACGTGAGATGTCGAGCCGAAGAGGGAAGTAGTTTCTGCCATGCGTATCGGAGAACTCGCCAGGCGCTCGGAAGTGAGCGTCCGTGCCCTGCGCTACTACGAGGAGCAGCAGCTTCTGGAGTCGGCACGGACATCCGGAGGCCAGCGGGACTACCCCGAAGGGGCCGTGGAGCGCGTGCGGCTCATCCAGCAGCTCTACGCCGCCGGCCTGCCGAGCAAGACCATCGTCGACCTCCTGCCCTGCGTCAGCACAGGGCTGGCGACCCAGGCCATGCTCAACCAGCTCAAGACCGAGCGCGACCGCATCGCGACACGTATCGACGAGCTGGGCCAGGCGAAGACCAAGCTCGACCGCGTGATCGGACAGGTCAAAGCGGCAGGCGTGGTCACCGAGGACCCGAGTGTGGTCACAGAGGGCGCCAGCACCGCGGAGGCGAGTACGGCCGCGGTCGGCGGTTGACCGTGCGGCGCCTGCCCCTGTAGGCCCACGCCGTGCACGCGTGCAACGGGACGGTACGGGTGCACAAGACGGCACGCGCGCACAGGACAACGGGCGCACAGGACAACGGACGGCGTGCTCCTGCCACCGTTCCTCGCAGCGGCACGTGAGGGCGCCTCGGGGCCACTGTTCGGGCCCGGTGGCGCTCGCGACGTCAGGAGCCTCGGGCACCAGGAACCCGGTGCCGATCATTGGCGAACGCCGTACAACCAGCTCCCCCCTTCGACGGTCACACCAGGCAACCGCGCGTCCCGTCGACCGAGTGGGAGCCCCTGTGCCACACAGCCGCCGCATCCTGACGTACGCCATCGCAGCCGCCGCGGCCACCGCCGGGTTCGTGCTCCCGTCCGGTGCCGCCGCTGCCGCACCCCGTACTGCCACAAGTGACTTCAACGGCGACGGCTACGCGGACCTCGCCGTCGGCGTCCCGGGCGGGACCGTCGGCGGCCAGGCCAAGGCCGGGTACGTGAACATCGTCCGGGGCGGTCCGAGGGGGGTCGGCGCTCACGGAAGCATCCGTGTCACCCAGGCCACTCCCGAGGTTCCCGGCACCCCGGAGGCAGGTGACCGCTTCGGCGCATCCGTGGCCCTGACCGACCTCAACGGCGACGGCATCGCGGAACTGCTCGTAGGTGTCCCCGGCGAGGACGTCACCGACCGCGGTGCGGACGCGGGCATGGTCATCGCCGTAGGCGGCTCGAAGAACGGGCCGGGACCGGCATCGACGGTCCTGACCGGGCCGTCGCCGTCGGCCGCCTACGGCCAGTCGGTCGCGGCGGCCGACCTGACGGGCGACGGCAACAAGGAGATCGTGATCGGCGGCAAGGACAAGGTCGTCGCTCGTGTCGCCCAGGGCGAAGACAGCATGGTCACCACCGTCGTCGCCGCCCCGATGGGAGGCCGTGCCCCCGTCCTGGCCACGGGCGACTTCGACAGCGACGGCCTGGCGGACCTGGCCGTGGCGTACTGGACAGCGGGCGACCCCAATACGCAGTCCCACGTGCGCCTGTGGAAGTGGGACGCCGACGGGTCAGCGATGGCCAACTTCTGGAACACGGACAACGCGGGCGTGACCGCTCTGGCCGCGGGCGACTTCGACGGCGACGGCCACGACGACCTGGCGCTCGGCGAATGCCGTGAGATCGCCGACGAGAACATCGACGACCCGTGCGGCCCCGAAGCACTCGCCAAGGGCGGCAGCATCCACACCCACTACGGAAGCCCGGCGCCAGGTTCGTTCGGCAGCCGCGCCCAGACCCTCAACCAGGACACGGCGGGCGTCCCGGGGGTGGCCGAGGCCGGGGACCGCTTCGGTTCCGCGCTCGCTGTCGCCGACATCAACCGTGACGGCCGCGACGACCTGGTCGCGGGCGCGTCCGGTGAGGCCATCGGAAGCAAAGCGGGGGCCGGCGCCGCCTGGCTGCTCCGCGGCGGCGCCCGGGGCCTGCTCGACGCGGGCGGCGCTGCCACGTCCGTCGCCTGGAACCAGGACACGCAGAGCGTCCCGGGCGTCGCCGAGGCGGGCGACACCTTCGGCGCCGCGGTCGCCACGGGCGACTACAACGCCGACGGTGTACCGGATGTCACGGTCGGGTCCCCCGGAGAGAACGCCTCCCTGGGCGCCGTATGGCTCCTCCCCAAGGGCTCGGCCGGCGGCTCGGCGGCCTTCTCCCCCCGCACGCTCGGCCTCCCGTACCTCTCCACGGCCCAGAAGTACGGCAAGCCGCTGAGCAGCCGCTGAGCCACCGCGCCGACGGTGCGCCCACCCCGGCCGCCGCCTCTCTGCCCGACCGGGAGAGCGCGGTGGCGGGGTGGCGGGGGCGGTCGGGGTTGCCGGGTGGTCGGCAGTCGGATGGTCGGCGGCCGGGGCGATCAGTAGAACCGGCGGACGAAGATGTCCGACTTGGCGTTGGTGTCGCCGGGCACGATGTCGTCGGCCGCCGACTGGAAGACCACGTCGCGCCCGTCGGCGCTGACCGCGTCGATACCGGCCGAGGCGGGCTGGTTCGCGACGGTCTCGTCGGTGCCCGTCCGCAGGTCACGCAGCGTGAGTGACGGTCCGTTCGCGTCGTGCGGTGCGTACAGCAGATAGCGGCCGGTGGGATCGATGGCCACGCCCCGCACGTCCGGTACCAGTTGGGCGGCGCCCGAGCTCACGTCGTGGACGTAGGTGTCGGGGCCCGAGAGGTAGACGACCTTGCTGCCGTTCTCACTGAGCTGGACGATCGCCGCCTCCTTGGACGGGCCCTCGATCGGGCCGGAGGTGGTGCCGCCGGTCCGGTCCCGCACGAAGACGTCCTTCGCCTTGCCGTCCTGGTAGGCGAGATAGCGGGCGTCGCCGCTGATGGACGGCCGGGACGGGTCGGTGTGGTCGAAGGCGGCGACGGTCTCGGTGGTGTTGGTGTCCCAGTCCTCGACCTGGACGCGCTGCCCGTACGTCTGTTGTCTGTAGGAGAGGCTGGCATGGGCGGCGGACTGGCCGTCCGCGCTCAGCGACGGCTGGTTGCAGGTGAAGAGCGCGCAGTTGCCTGATGCCGACCTTCCGGTGCTCACCTGGTAATGGCCGATCCGTACGTTGTTCATCCACTGATGCGGATAGGCGACGTACTCCCCATCGCCACTGATCACCGGAGGCTGGACCGGGGCCAGATACCCCAGCCGCGTGGTCTGGCTCGTCCGCTGGTCGCGGAGGTACACCTTGTCGCCCGCCGTCGGGGCGTCGGAGGTGAGGTTCTTCGCCGACGACGAGTAGACGATGCGGCGGCCGTTGGGCGTGATCGAGGCGCCGGCGGAGTTGTCGTCGGCCTGGGCGCCGTCCGCCGCGACACTGATCCTCTCGACACCGGCTCCGCTGTCGGCCACGGGCCCCGTCGCGGCCGTGGGCGCCGCCGAGGCGGCTCCGGGCAGCACCACCGTGACCGCGCAGACCACAACCGCAGCACTCAGGGCGGTCCGCACCCGTCTGATGCTGCTCCGGTTCGCGTTTCCCCTCATTTTCCCCCCAGGTAGGACACGGCCCCTCATCCGGTTCCCCACCGGGAGACCGGAATCATGCAACCGCGAGGACCCTGTGGGGTCAATGCGTCATACGGCGTATGGAGAGGCCGGGCAGGGACATCGGGCGGCGAGCAGGGGCACCGGGGAGACGACGGGGTGTCCGGCGAGTTCGGTGGAGTGGATGGTGCGGCGGGCCGGGCGGGTGCGACCGCAGAGGCTCGCGGACACCACGGGAAAGAGCCGCTTCAGCAAAAGCTGAAACGGCTCCTGACCTGCATTCTTTCCAGTCGGGACGGCGGGATTTGAACCCACGACCCCTTGACCCCCAGTCAAGTGCGCTACCAAACTGCGCCACGTCCCGGTGCCCGTCGGCTTTGGGGCTTTTGTGTCCCCTCGCCGCTCGCGCACAAAGAACAATACAGCACCTCAGGGAGTGCTCGCGCCCCCCTCCGCCGCCTGGGGTGCGACCTCGCCGGCAGGGTTTGGCGCAGGTGGGGGAGGGAACCCCGGCGGTCCTGTGGCGTACGGAGTTCGGAGTGCAGGCGGGGCCCGCGGCCCCGCCGCTCCCGGGAGGAGGAGTCGGCTGTGAGCCGGTCGCGCATCGTGATCGTCGGAGCGGGATTCGCCGGATACCAGGCGGCCCGTACCCTCTCGCGCCAGTTCCGTGGCGCGGCGGAGATCGTGCTGGTCAACCCCAACGACTACTTCCTCTACATGCCGCTGCTCCCCGAGGTCTCCTCGGGGATCCTGGAGCCCCGCCGCGTCTCCGTGTCCCTCGCGGGGACCCTGCCGCGGGTACGGCTCGTACTCGGCGAGGTCGACGGTGTGGACTTCGACAGGCGGCACATCCACTACGTGAACCCCGAGGGCCAGGGCGGCGAACTGCGCTACGACCGGCTCCTGTTGACCGTCGGCAGCGTGAACAAGCTCCTTCCGATCCCGGGAGTGGCCGAACACGCACACGGATTCCGGGGCATGCCGGAGGCCCTGTATCTGCGCGATCACGTGACGCGGCAGGTCGCGCTGGCCGCGTCGACCGACGACCCGGCGGAGGCGGAGGCGCGCTGCACCTTCGTCGTCGTCGGCGCCGGCTACACCGGCACCGAGGTCGCCGCACACGGAAAGCTGTTCACCGACTCGCTGGCCAGGCAGCACAACAGGCCCCCGCTCGGCGTGCCCGGCCTCCGCGACGACCGCCGTCCCCGCTGGATGCTCCTCGACATCGCGCCGCGGGTGCTCCCCGAACTGGACGAGCGGCTCTCCAGGACAGCGCACAGGGTGCTGCGTAAACGAGGGGTCGACGTACGTACGGAGATGTCCGTGAAGGAGGCGACCAAGGACGGAGTGCTGCTGGACGACGGAGAGTTCATCCCCACCCACTCGCTGATCTGGTGCGTGGGAGTGCGGCCCGACCCGCTCGTCGAGGACATCGGCCTGGAGACCGCGCGCGGCCGGCTCGTCGTCGACGAGTACCTGCGCGTGCCAGGACAACCGGACGTGATGGCCTGCGGCGACGCAGCCGCCGTACCGGACCTGACGCGGCCGGGCGAGTTCACGCCCATGACGGCGCAGCACGCGGTACGGCAGGGCAAGGTCGCGGCCCGCAACCTCGCGGCTTCCTACGGCTACGGCGCCCCGCGCGCCTACAAGCACCGTGACCTGGGCTTCATGGTCGACCTCGGCGGCGTCCAGGGCGCCGCGAACCCGCTGCACGTGCCGCTCTCGGGCCCCTTCGCCAATCTGGTGACGCGGGGCTACCACCTGGCCGCGATGCCGGGAAACCGTATCCGTGTGCTCGCCGACTGGGCCCTGGACGGCTTGCTGCCGAGGCAGGCGGTACAGCTGGGGCTCGTGAGGTCGTGGTCGGTGCCGCTGGAGTCCTCGTCACCGGAGACCGCCCGGGTCCCGGAGCCGGAGCCGCAGGCTGAGCCGGATTCGAAGTCCGAGCCGAAGTCCGAGCCGGATTCGAAGTCGAAGTCCGAGCCGGAATCGGCAGCGGCTTCGGAGCCGGCGTCCGAACCCGAGCGGTGACCGGTGAGCGATGGCCGCGTGACCGCGTGGTCGGGTGACCGGGTGACCAGTAGCGGTGACCGGGCGAGTGGTGAGCAGGGGAGAGGTGGGCGGGGGAGCGGTCGGTTGCGGGCGAGCGCCGAGGGCCCGAGGGCTGAGGGCTGGGGAGGGCCACCGAAGGGTGACGGAGTTGTCCACAACTCCCGCGTAATCCACAGAAAGTAAGACCTCGAAACACACCGTCACCGACCCCGGCTACCTTTCTCTCATCGGGCCCGGCGAAGACCAAGACCACCGGGCCTGACCGAACCGCACGAGGCGGACAACGCGACGCAGAGAAGGGACAGCCGCATGCACGGGGGACTGCCGGTCATCGGTATCAGCATGCTCGTCTACGCAAGTGTGGGAGCCGGCCTCCTGCTCAGAGGCGCACTGGTCAGGTGCCTGCCGGGTCACCGTGCGCAGTGCGGGCGACGGGGGAGGGGACGGACATGCGCGGCGTGACCGTGATCGTCCCGGCGCACAACGAGGAAGCGGGACTCCCCGCGACCCTGGAGTCCGTACGGGCCCAGACCGTGCCTCCGCGACAAGTGATCGTCGTGGACGACGCCTCCGACGACCGCACGGGCGACATCGCCCGTCACCACGGCGCCGAGGTCCTGCGCCCACCCGCCAATCTCGGCAGCAAGGCCAAGGCGCAGAACCACGCGCTTCCACACTGCAGCGCCGAACTGGTCCTGGCCGTCGACGCGGACACCGTCCTGGCCCCTGACTACATCGAACGCATGCTGCCCGCCTTCGACGATCCGAAGGTCGTCGTGGCCGCGGGAAACGTCCAGACACGCTTCACCCGCACCGTCTGGGAGCGCGGCAGGTCGGTGGAATACCTCTTCGGTTTTCACTGGCACAGGCCGATCCAGCAGGGCACCGACAGCCCCATGGTGTGCTCCGGATGCTGCTCCGTCTTCCGGCGGGAGGAGCTGCTCGCAGCGGGCGGATTTCCACAGCGCACCATCGTCGAGGACATGGATTACACCTGGTCACAGCAGGTTGCCGGGCGCCGCGCGCGGTATGTGGGCGACGCCGTCGCCTGGGCTGCCGACCCCGAGACGCTGCTCTATCTGCGCAAGCAGGTATGGCGTTGGATGGCCGGCTTCTGCCAGAACGTGCGGCTGCATGCGCGAGACCTCGTCGTCCGCAAACCGATACTCGCGCTGTGGGTGTTCCTCGCGATGGCCGAGATCCTTCTCGCGCCGCTGTGGTGGAGCGCGCCGCTGGTTCTCACCTTGGGGCTCGAACGCCCTGTCCTGCCGACCCTCGCCTGGTGGGTGGGTGCGGAACTGGCGCTCACCGTACCGCCGTTGGTGTACGCGGCACGCAGACGGGGCCTCTCCCTCCGCAGGGTGCTCGGCGACATCCCCTGCGTGTACCCGACCAAGCTCGTCAACCTCTGGTACGCGTGGAAAGCGGTCCTCGTGGAGCTGGTACTCGTACCGCTGCGTCTCTCGCGCGGACTGACCGTCTACGAGAAGGGGCGCGGCCCGGCACCGTCGCCCGTCCGGGGCGCCAAGACGATGGGCGCTCCCGCATAGCAGGCCGGGCGCCGGTCAGGGGAGCCCCCGCTGTCCTACGTGCCGGCGCCCGGCCGCCGTACCGCCCCGTCGCCGTCGCCCGCCACACGCACCGGCGGCAGGAACTCCCGTACCAGCGTGCGGTGCCACCACGCGCCCGTCTCCCGCCGCTCCTCCCTCGTGGTGAAGCGGTACCGGTACAGCAGCGCACGGATGTGGGTCGGTGGCGCGTCGGGGAAGGGGTTGTGGCGCAGCAAACGCAGGGTGGCGCGGTCGTTTTCCAGCAGCCGCTCGATGAACGGCTCGAACCAGCCGCGCGTATAGGCGGGCGAGAGCGCCGCGAACCACATCTGCCAGTCCAGACGGAGGTGATACGGAGCGAACTGGCGCGGGAGCCGCCGCACATCTGTCGGCTTTCCCTTGAACTCGTACTCCCGCCACACCGTGTCAGCGGTGACCCGTTCCTCGTCCGTGCCCTCCAGGACGATCTCCTGCCGGATCCGGGTCACGCTGCCGAACGCCCCGTAGGTGTTGACCAGATGGAGGGGGTCGAAGGAGCGGTTCATGGTCTGGCCCCGGCTGAGCATGTTGCGGACAGGCCAGTAGCTGAGCGTCAGAACCAGCACCGTCACCACGCACACGAGCACCGCGTACCAGGTCGGTGTGGCCGGGTAGGAGGGCGTTCCGGTCAGCGGCGAACTGTCCACGGCGGCAAGGGCGATGACGATGGTCAGCCAGTTGAGCCAGGCGAAGTTGCCCGACAGCACCAGCCAGAGCTGGGTGACGATGACGAGGCCCGCCGCGACCGTGGCGACGGGCTGAGGGAGGAGGAGCGCGAAGGGCACCACGAGCTGCGCCACATGGTTGGCCCCGACCTCGACCCGGTGCAGGCGCTTCGGCAACCGGTGGAAGTGCCAACTCAGCGGACCCGGCATCGGCTGTGTCTCGTGGTGGTAGTAGAGGCAGGTCAGCTCGCGCCAGCAGCGGTCCCCGCGCCACTTGATGAGGCCGGCGCCGAACTCCACACGGAACGTGAGCCAGCGCAGCAGCCACATCACCAGCACGGGAGGCGCCACCTCCGCGTTGCCCAGGAAGATCGCGAGGAAGCCTGCCTCCAGCAGCAGCGACTCCCACCCGAAGCTGTAGAAGACCTGACCCGCGTTCACGAACGAGAGGTAGAGGAGCCACAGCAGTGCCCACATCGCCATCGCCGCCCACAGCGGTACCGCGTCAGCGGCCCCCACCAGGATGGCTGCGGCCAGCACCGCCCCTGCCCACGCGCAGCCCGTGGTGAACGCGTCGCCGCAGCGCCAGTGGAACAGCCCCGGCGCGACCCGGAACGGGACACGCCGCAGGAACGTCCGCACCGGCAGCAGCCCACGGTCACCGAGCAGCGCCCGGAACTGGAACGCGGCGGACAGGAACGCGACGAGATAGATGCCGGCCAGTGCACGTTGCAGCACAAGTCGGCTCAGCCCGTAACCGGGCGCCGAGAACCAGGGCGTGAACCACTCCATGGCGGCCATGGGTACCACCACGAGGCCATGCTCACGCGCACTGGTGCCGTAGCGGGGGCTGAGACAGGACCCGTGAGGCACTGCCAGGAGGGCTGGCCGATCATGGAGGGATGAGCGACGACGGTTACGTACGGGTGCGGGGTGCCCGGGAGCACAATTTGCGGGGTATCGACGTGGACATTCCGCGGGACGCGCTGGTGGCGTTCACCGGGGTGTCCGGTTCGGGCAAGTCCTCGCTCGCCTTCGGGACGCTGTACGCGGAGGCGCAGCGACGGTACTTCGAGTCGGTGGCCCCGTACGCCAGGCGGCTGATCCACCAGGTGGGGGCGCCCAAGGTGGAGGAGGTCTCGGGGTTGCCGCCTGCTGTGGCGCTGGAGCAGCGGCGTTCGGCGCCTACGGGGCGTTCTTCGGTCGGTACGGTCACCACGCTGTCGAACTCGTTGCGCATGCTCTTCTCCCGGGCCGGCCGCTATCCGGAGGGTGCGCGGCAGCTGGATTCGGACGCGTTCTCACCGAACACGGCGGTCGGTGCCTGTCCTGAATGCCACGGTCTGGGGACGCTGCACAGCGTGACCGAGGAGTCGCTCGTTCCTGACCCGTCGCTGACGATCCGCGAGGGTGCGATCGCGGCCTGGCCGGGGGCGTGGCTGGGCAAGAACCTGCGCGATGTCACCGCCGCGCTCGGTTACGACCTCGACCGGCCCTGGCGGGAGCTGCCGCGTGAGGAGCGGGAGTGGTTGCTGTTCACGGACGAGCAGCCCGTCGTCACGGTGCATCCGGTGCGGGAGGCGGGTCGTATCCAGCGCCCGTACCAGGGCACGTACCAGAGCGCGAAGCGTTACGTACTGCACACGTTCGCCGACACGAAGAGCGCCACGATGCGGCAGCGGGTGCGGCGGTTCCTGGTGAGCGCCGACTGTCCGGTGTGCGGCGGGCGGCGGCTGCGGCCGGAGGCGCTGGCGGTGACGTTCGAGGGGCGGGACATCGCGGAGCTGGCGGCACTGCCGCTCGAACGGCTGGCTGAGGTGCTGCGGCCCAGCGCGGCGGGCGGTGAGGGCGAGGAGGCGGCCGAGGGCGGGATCCGCGAGAGTGTCGCGGCGACGCTCTCCCGCGACCTCGTCTCCCGTATCGAGGTCCTGACCGAGCTGGGCCTCGGCTATCTGAGTACGGACAGGCCGACGCCGACGCTGTCGGCGGGGGAACTGCAACGGCTGCGCCTGGCCACGCAGTTGCGTTCCGGGCTCTTCGGCGTCGTCTACGTGCTCGACGAGCCCTCGGCAGGGCTGCACCCGGCCGACACGGAGTCCCTGCTGACCGTGCTGGACCGGCTCAAGGGCGCGGGGAACTCGCTGTTCGTCGTCGAGCACGAGATGGCGGTGGTGCGCAGGGCCGACTGGATCGTGGACGTGGGTCCCCGGGCGGGCGAGCACGGGGGAGAGGTGCTCTACAGCGGACCCGTTGCCGGGCTGGCACAGGTCACGGGCTCGGCCACCCAGAGGTACCTGTTCCCGGGGAAAGGGGAGGCGGAGGGCCGGCACCACTACGAGGGCCGGGACCAGCAGGGTGAGCGGGGCCAGGACGGGGACGGGCGGGTGCCCAGGACGGCTGAGCGGTGGGTGTCGCTCTCCGGTGTCACCCGGCACAACCTCGATGACCTGGACGTCGACTTCCCGCTGGGCGTGTTCACGGCGGTCACGGGGGTGTCGGGCTCCGGCAAGTCGACCCTGGTCAGCCAGGTGCTGGCCGGGCTCGTCGCGGAACGTACGGGCGCGGGCGGGGGTACAGGCACGGGGACCCAAGGACGCGGCGAGGAGGACGAGGAGCCGGACGCCGTGGGGAACGGGGCCGGAGTGCGGGCGGGCGAGGGCGAGTCGGGGGTGGCCGAGGCCAAGGGGCTGGAGGCGGTCGACAGACTTGTCCGCGTCGACCAGAAGCCCATCGGGCGTACGCCGCGCTCCAACCTGGCCACGTACACCGGCCTGTTCGACGCCGTACGCAAGGTGTTCGCGGGGACCGAGGAGGCGAGGGCGCGCGGGTACGGTGCCGGGCGGTTCTCCTTCAACGTCGCCGAGGGCCGCTGCCCCACCTGCCAGGGCGAGGGCTACATCGCCGTCGAACTCCTCTTCCTGCCCGGCACGTACGCGCCCTGCACCGACTGCCACGGAGCCCGCTACAACCCGGAGACCTTGGAGATCACCTACCGGGGCGCGACCATCGCCGACGTGCTGGAGATGACGGTGGACCGCGCGGCGGAGTTCCTGACGGACGTTCCCGCCGCGGTACGGGGTCTTGAGGCGCTGCGGCGGGTGGGTCTGGGCTATCTGCGGCTGGGCCAGCCGGCGACGGAGCTGTCCGGCGGTGAGGCGCAGCGCATCAAGCTCGCCAGCGAACTCCAGCGCACCCGGCGCGGCCACACCCTGTACCTGCTCGACGAGCCCACGACCGGGCTGCATCCGGCCGACACGGAAGTGCTGCTGCGCCAGTTGCACGGGCTGGTCCAGGCAGGGCACACCGTCATCGTGGTCGAGCACGACCTCGCCGTCGTGGCAGGGGCCGACTGGGTCATCGACCTCGGCCCCGGGGGCGGCGACAGGGGCGGCCGGATCGTGGCATCCGGGACACCGGCCGAGGTGGCACGCTCCGGCGCCGGCGCCACGGCGCCCTACCTGCGCGCGGCTCTGGAGGAGTGAGAGCCCACCGGGCAACCCCGGGAGCCCTGTGGCCGTCCGTAAGGTGAGACATGTCCAGCAAGGTGAGACCGACACGTCCATGCGGTGACGCCGACGGGACGGAACGGACCGGGAGGCGAAATGACCCATGTCCTCATCGCCGGCGGCGGCATCGCGGGAGCCGTCACCGCGATGTCACTGCACAGGGCCGGAATCAGCTCGACCGTCTACGAGGCATACCCGTCAGGCGCCGACGACGTGGGGGCGTTTCTCGTCCTCTTCCACAACGGGCTGGAGGCGCTGCGCACCATCGGCGCACATCAGCCGGTGCTGGACGTGTCCTTCCCCGCGGAGCGCATCGAGACGCTCTCCCACACGGGCGACAGCCTCGGCACGCGGCCGGTCTCCGGCGGCGAAGCGGCTGAGGGAGCCGAGGGGGCTGCCGGCGGACGCAAGCTCCTCGGCCCGCGCACGCTGCGCCGCGCCACCCTCTACCGCGCGCTGCACGACGAGGCCGCGCGGCGGGGCATCACCATCGAGCACGGCAAGCGCCTGGTCGCGGCCGAAACGACCGAGGACGGGCGGGTGCGCGCACGCTTCGGCGACGGTACGGCCGCCGAGGGCGATCTGCTCGTCGGCGCCGACGGCCTCCACTCCATGACCCGTTCACTCATCGACCCCGACGCGCCGTCACCCCGTCACACCGGCCAGATCACCGTGTGCGGCTGGGCCGCGGGGATGCCGCCCGAAGCGGCGCCCGCGCAGGGTACCTACCGGATGATCCAGGGGAGGCGTGCCTTCCTCGGCTGCACAACGGCACCCGATGGGGAGGTCTGGTGGTTCGCCAACACCCCGGGGCCGGAACTCTCCAAGGACCGACTGGCGACGGACACGCCCGAGCGGAACGCGCGTTGGCGCGAGCACGTCGCGGCGCTCTTCGCCGAGGACGCCTCGCCCGCTGCCGACATCGTCCGTGCCACAGGGGACGGGATCTTCACCAGCAACGCCTATGACGTCGCCCGCACTCCCGTCTGGTCCCGGGGGCCCATGGTCGTTCTCGGGGACGCGGCGCACGCGGCAGCACCCAACGCGGCGCAGGGCGCCTCGATGGCGATCGAGGACAGCGTCGTGCTCGCGAAGTGCCTGCGCGATCTGCCGTCGCCCGGCGAGGCGTTCGCCGCGTACGAGGAGTTGCGGCGCGAGCGGGTCGAGGCCGTGGTCGAGCGCAGCGCCCGTATCAACGACAGGGCCGTCCCCAGCGCAGCGCGGGGACGGGGGAACAACCGTCCGCAGAGCGCGGACGGTTCGGCGGGTGCTGTCGGCTCGCCGGGTGATGAGGGCTCGGCAAGTGCTGACGGTTCGCCAGGTGCTGAGGGCTCGGTAGGTGCTGAGGGTTCGGCGGGCGCGGGTGGTTCGGCAGCGGCCGAGTCACTGGCACCCTCACGGAAGACCGAGGGCGTGCGGGTACCGGAGGGCGCGGACTGGCTGCTCCACTACCGCATCGACTGGGACACACCCGTCGCCTCTGCCTCCGCCTCCACCCCCACAGCCACCGGTTCCTGAGCGCCGGACCACCCGCCCAGCCCCTGGTTCGGAGCCCCTGGTCCGGAGCCCCTTCGGAGCCCCGAGCCCTGATCCCTTAGCGCCGAGCCCGAGTCCGGGCCCGAGCCCGCGTCTCCAGGCCCTGGTCTCAGGCCCCGAGGCGGGGTCCCGTGACCGTGGCCGGTCACCCGGTGCAGGGCCTGGTTACCGTAGGCGCATGACCATCCGTGTGCTCCTTGTCGACGACGACGCGCTTGTCCGTGCCGGGCTCCGGCTCATGCTCGACGGACTGGCCGACATCGAGATCGTCGGTGAGGCGGCCGACGGAGGGCAGGTGCCACCGCTCGTGGCCGAGCTGCGTCCGGATGTGATCCTCATGGACATCCGGATGCCGACCATGGACGGCCTGACGGCTACCGAGATGCTGCGGGCCAGGCCGGAGCCGCCCGAGGTCGTCGTGCTGACCACCTTCCACGCCGATACGCACGTACTGCGGGCGCTGCGTGCCGGCGCCGCCGGGTTCCTGCTGAAGGACACACCGCCCGCCGACATCGTCGCCGCCGTGCGCAAGGTGGCGGCCGGTGACCCGGTGCTCTCGCCGGCCGTCACCCGGCAGCTGATCCAGCATGTGACCCCGGCGGGCCGTGACGACCGGCGTACCCGTGCACGGGGGGTGCTCTCCGGCCTGGGGGAGCGGGAGCGTGAGGTCGCCCTGGCTGTCGGGCGCGGGCAGTCGAACGCCGAGATCGCGGCGGGGCTCTACATGAGCCTTCCGACGGTCAAGACGCATGTGTCGCGCATCCTCACGAAGCTCGGTCTCAACAACCGCGTACAGATCGCGCTGCTCGCGCACGATGCCGGACTGCTGGACGACGAAGCGTAGGCGCCGGCGGACGACGCGTAGGCGCTGGACGACGACGCGCAGGCCGGGAATCCTGAGCCCGCACAGGCGTTGGAACAAAGGTGATCTCACCAGCCGGATTCCCCGCACATCTTTCCGTCCTCGACCGCTCTCTCGCCCGTGAGGGCGAGCACCCCGGGCAGGCGTTGCGCGAGACGGTGCGCTTCGCGCGGGAGGTGGAGCAGCTCGGTTACCGGCGTTTCTGGGTCTCCGAGCACCACGCGGTCCCCGGCATCGCGGGCTCGGCCCCGACCGTGCTCGCAGCGGCCGTCGCCTCGGCCACCTCCCGTATCCGGGTGGGCACCGGAGGTGTGATGCTGCCGAACCACCAGCCGCTCGTGGTGGCCGAACAGTTCGGGGTCCTGGAGTCCCTCTTTCCCGACCGCATCGACATGGGTCTGGGGCGCTCGGTGGGCTTCACCGACGGTGTGCGCAAGGCGCTGCGCGTAGACAAGGACGCCGCCGAGGACTTCAGCGAGCAGATCACCGAGCTGCTCGGCTACTTCACCGGTACGGGACCCGTGCGGGCCCGCCCGGCGGACGGGCTGCGCGTACCCGCGTTCGTCCTGGCCGTCGGCGCGGGCGCGGGCATCGCGGCCGAGCACGGGCTTCCGCTGGTGATCGGCGCCTCGCGCGACGAGCGCCGTACGCGTGAGGCGGTCGACGGCTACCGCGAGGCGTTCGTGCCGGGCTCCGACGGGACGAAGCCCTATGTCGTCCTCGCGGTGAACGCGGCCGTGGCCGCCACCTCGGAGGCGGCGGAGCTGCTGCAGATCCCCGAGGCGTGGTCGACGGCGGTTTCCCGCACCCGTGGCTCGTTCGCACCGCTCGTTCCCAGCGGGGACGTCCTGGCGCGCGACATGACGGCGAAGGAGCGCGCCGCTTTCGAGGACGCGCGGGGGACTCAGCTGCACGGTACGGCGGGGGAGGTGACCGCAGCGCTCGCCGGGCTGGTCGAACGTACGGGCGCCGACGAGGTGTTGCTGACCCTCAACACCCATGACCCGGCCGACCGCCTCGACTCCTACCGCCGCCTCGCCCGTGCGGCCGGCCTCGCGGCGACCTGAGCCGGGGCCCTGTCAGCCCCCTTCGGGGAGGTCCCGCTTGAGGATCTTGCCCATGTCGTTACGGGGCAGCGCGTCAAGGTAGCGCACCACGCGCGGACGCTTGTGCGGGGCGAGCTGGCCGGCGACCATGTCGGCCAACTCGCGCTCGGCGGGCGGCGACTGAGGGTGGACGGGCACGATCCAGGCGACGACGCGTTCGCCGAGGTCGTCGTCGGGCTCGCCGGTGACGGCGACCTCGGCGACCATGGGATGCCCGAGGAGGACGTTCTCGATCTCCCCGGCGCCGATCTTGAAGCCGCCGCTCTTGATCAGGTCGGTGGCCCTGCGGCCGACGATACGGAAGGAGCCGCCGGTCGCCCGTGTCGCCATGTCGCCCGTACGGAACCAGCCGCCGTCGAACGCCTCGCTCGTGGCGTCGGGACGGTTGAGGTACTCGGTGAACAAGTTCGGGCCGCGCACCTGGAGTTCGCCGACCGTTTCGGTGTCCTCGGCCGCAACGCGCTCGCCGGTGTCGTCCATCAACCGGATGTCCACGTCACGCAGGGGCACGCCTACCGTGCCGGGCGGTGAGATGTCCTCGCCGTCCACGCGCACGCTGGTGTTCATCAGCGTCTCGGTCATGCCGTAGCGCTCGATGACGCGCTTGCCCGTCGCGGCCGTGAGGCGCTCGTGGTCGTGCGCGGGCAGCGCGGCCGAGCCGGACACCAGGACGCGCGCACCGGCCAGCGCGGCGACGAGGTCCGGGTCGCTCCCGCAGGCTTCGGCGAGCCGGTGGTACATCGTCGGCACCCCGAACAGCATCGTGCCGCCGCTGGACAGTTCGGCCGTCACACCCTCCGGGGTGAAGTGCCCCAGGTGGCGCAGCGTTCCGCCGCGCCGCAGCGGTCCGAGCAGGCCGAGTACCAGGCCGTGGACGTGGAAGAGGGGCAACGCGTGTACGAGCACGTCGTCGGCCGTCCATTGCCACGCGTCCTCCAGCGCGTCCAGGTTGCTGGAGATCGCCCGGCGCGAGAGGACGACGCCCTTGGGCGGGCCGGTCGTTCCCGAGGTGTAGACGATGAGCGCGGCGCTCCCCGCGTTCGGCTCCGGCGGCAGCCTCCAGGCGGAGCCCGGGTCGGCGCCCCCCTCGTCGTCCGTCAGGTCGGTCTCGATGCGGGGCAGTCCGGCGAGCGGTTCGGGGAGCGGGGCCCCGGGCTCGGCCAGCAACAGTGAGGGGCCGCTGTCGCCGATGATGTGCGCCAGCTCGCTCTCGCCGCTCTTCGGGTTCACCGGCACGGCGGGCACACCGGCCAGGAGCGCGGCGACCACGGCGACGGCCGTCTCGGGGCCGGAGGTCGCCCAGACGGCGACGCGTGAGGCCGGGTCGAGCCGCGCTGCCAGGCTGCTCGCCGCGGCGGCGAGCTGGTGATAACTCAGTGCTCGGTCGCCGAAGCGCAACGCGGTGTGCGAGGACGCCGTGTGCAACGCGGGGAAGAGCAGGGACACCCGGGACTCCTTTGTGATCTCTCGCCTCTGGGCCGCCAGCATCTCACCCGGTTCCCCCGGTTCGGGTAGGGAGGAGGCGAGGAGAAAGTAAGGAAAGTTTCCTGTTGCCCTTGACGGCAATAGGAAACAACCCTAACTTTCCCGCCACCCCCACCTCTTCTATGGGGTGTCATGTCCCCCACAATCGGAGATCCGAGATGCGAACGGACCCCAGGGCCACGGCCGCCGTGACCGGCACACCCCCACACCGCACGCCGCGCAGGCGCCGGAAGTCCCTGCTCCTGGCGGGAGTTGCCGCCACCACATCCCTCGCGGCGCTCGGCACCTGGAACGCCTCGGCCTCCCCCGAAAAGCCCGGACAGGAGTCGGCCGGTTCTTCCGGGATCCGGTCTCCACGGGCCCAGGCAGCGCAGTGGGAGGCCGATCCGGCGCGCGGTACCAAGGTGTTCGAGGGCGTGGAGACAAAGCCCGGCGAGATCAGCGTCGTCGACGATCCGGCGGGCCGTCACGGCAGGACGTACAAGCTCCACACCTCGGGCGAGAAGACCGACCCGGACGAACGCGTACGCGTCGAGACGCGTGGTCACCGCACACCGGACGGCGAACGGCTGCGCTTCCAGGAAGGCGACACCGTCCATGTCGGCTGGCGGTCCCTGTGGGACCCGCTGCCCACGGCCGGGAAGAACTGGGTCGCGCTCTGGCAGCTCAAGGACTACGGCAGCGGCGCCGCGACCCCACCGCTGTCCCTGCGGGCCCGGGGCAACGGCACCGTCGACCTCGAATACAGCGACCCGGACCTGAAGACCACCGAGCTGTGGAACACCGGCCTGAAGACCGGCCACTGGTACGACTTCGTCGTCGGCCTCACCATCTCCTCCGACCCGGACAAGGGCAAGGTCGAGTTCTGGGTCAACGGAGAGAAGCAGCAGCTCAAGGGCGCCAACTCGTTCAAGGGCGCGACCCTGCGCGCGGACTGGGTGACCGACAAGTGGGGCGTCTACCGCTCCGACGGTGTCAAGGGCCCCGCCACCGCGTACCTCAACAGCGCGAAGGTCGGCGGCAGTTACGACGACGTGGCGCCCTGAGCCACCGCACCGGATCGCATCCACCCGTACACCCCGCCCGTTCCCGACGCGTCCCAGCGGCCCGGTACGAACCCACATCTCCTGCCGGCGGCACACTCCCCACGCCCCCAGAGAAGCCCTCAAGAAGAACCCCACTGAGAAGAACCCCCACCGAGAAGACCCCCCACCGAGAAGACCCCCCACCGAGACAGGAGGCACCCCCATGCCGCGCTCCTCTCCCTCGCACGCTTTAACGCGCCGGCGTCTGCCCTGGGTCGTCCTCGCGGGCGCGCTCGCGGCGGCCCTGCTCCTGGTGCTCCAGCCGTACTTCACCGCCAGCGCGGGTGAGGGCGGCGGGGCGCGCGGACAGGCGGCCACCCCGGCCGCGCCCGCCGGGTCAGCCGTCGCGCGCAACGGCAAGCTCAAGGTCTGCGACGAACGGCTGTGCAACGAGGACGGGAAGGCCGTCCAGCTCCGGGGCATGAGCACACACGGAACGCAGTGGTACGCGCAGTGCGTGACCGACGGCTCCCTCGACGCGCTCGCACAGGACTGGGGCGCCGATGTGCTGCGGGTGTCCACCTATGTGCAGGAGGACGGCTACGAGACCGACCCGGAGAAGTTCACGAAACTCGCGCAGCGCATCGTGGACCAGGCCATCGAGCGCGGGATGTACGCCGTCATCGACTGGCACCAGCTCACCCCTGGCGACCCCAACGCCAACACGGAGCTGGCCAAGAAGTTCTTCACCGACATGGCGAAGAAGTACGCGGACCAGCCGAACGTCTTCTACGAGATCGCCAACGAACCCAACGGCGTCGAGTGGGCCGACATCAAGTCGTACGCGGAGGAGGTCATTCCCGTCATCCGGCGGCACGACCCCGACGGTGTCGCCCTCGTCGGCACCCGTGCCTGGTCCTCCTTCGGCGTCTCGGACGGCGCCGATGAGCGAGAGGTCGTCGAGAACCCCGTCGACGCCGGGAACATCATGTACACCTTCCACTTCTACGCCGCCTCGCACGGCGACGAGTACCTGCGGACGCTGTCCCGCGCGGCCGACGAACTGCCGGTATTCGTGACCGAGTTCGGTACCCAGAACTCGGCGGGCGAGGGAGCGAACGACTTCGCGATGTCGCAGAAGTACCTGGACCTGATGAAGGAGAAGAACATCTCCTGGACCAACTGGAACTACTCCGACGACGACCGCTCGGGCGCCGTCTTCAAGACGGGCACGTGCGACGGCGACGAGTGGACAGGGGCCGGCGTACTGAAGGAAGCCGGCGTCTGGATCCGCGAGCGCGTCAGGGGCTGACCGCTTGCGGCAGACCGTGCGGAACGGCGCCACTCGGGCACCGTTCCGCACGGCCCGGCTGCCACGGACACATTCACTGATCCCTCAGCCGCCAGCCGTCAGTGGCAAGTGGCCAGTTGTTAGCCGTCACGGGCGGGGCAGGGCCCCGCCGCCGGCCGTCAGTCCGCGTAGAGCTGAGAGCGCGGCACGATCTCCTGCTGCTGGTTCGGGCTCGACCACAGGAGCTTCATATGGGCCTCGCCGCCCTGCTCCCTGTGCTCGACCTTGATGTCGTACTTCTGGCCGCCCTTGAGCCGTATCCCGCCCTTGTCGACACGCGGGTCGTGCGGCACTCCGGAGTCGATGACGAGCTTCCCGTCGATCCACACCTTCGCCGTGTCGTCCGAGACGGTGGTGAAGGTGTACGTGTCCGAGTAGCGCGGCTGGAGGGAGCCCGTCCAGCGGGTGCTGAAGTGGTCGGCGCCTATGGAGCGCGCGGGAGAGCCGTCGAACCGCCAGGAGTTGTTGACCGCCGGATCCGTGCGGGTGACCTTGGGCTCTCCCTCGAAGGAGTCGTTGTCCCAGATCTGCGCCGTGAGGCCCTGGCCGCTGCCGCGCTTGCCCGTAGCGGACTTGACCGCCAGTTCGATGACCGTCGCGGTGTCGTTGACGGGGCCGCCGGACGGCGTGATGTCGAAGCCGTCACCTGACTTCTTCACGGTCACCTTCTGGTCGCTGCCCAGCACCCGTGCCCCGGTGATTTCGAACGGTGTCCTGGACTTCAGATGCAGCGGCGCACCGTCCTTGGGCCACCGCGTCACGGCGGCGTGCAGCTTCTTGGAGCCTTCGCGGGAGACCTCGCCCCACTCGGGGTCCTCGACCAGGCCGCTGTACCCGGCGCCGTAGACCGTCCTGCTCTGGTGGTGAGCGCGCAGCCAGTCACCCATGGCGCGCAGCCGTGTGACCGACTCCTGGGGGACACGGCCCTTGCTGTCAGGGCCGACGTTGAGCAAGTAGTTGCCACCTTTGCTCGCGGTGGCCAGGAGATTGCGCGTCAGCTCGGCGGCGGGCTTCCAGTCGTGGTCGTAACGCGCGTACCCCCAGTGCCCGTTGAGGGTCATGCAGCTCTCCCATGGCTGCCCGTCCACGGGGGCCTCGGGGATCTCCTGCTCCGGCGTGCCGAAGTCGCCGTCGGTGACGCGCCGCTTGCCCACCCTGTTGTTCACCAGGAGGCCCGGCTTGAGGCCCTTGACGTACGTCTCCAGCTCGGCGCCGTCCTTGGGGGACCAGCGGTTGACCGGGTTGTCGGCGTCCCATTCGCCGTCGAACCACAGCATGGCCGGGTCGTAGTTGTCGACCAGTTCCTTGAGCTGCGCGTACATGCGCTTCTTGTACTTCGGGAAGGTGGCGGGATCGGAGAAGTCCGGGTCGTGCCAGTCCCAGATCGAGTAGTAGAAGCCGAGCTTGATGCCCGCCTTGTCGGCCTCCTTCTTCAGCTCACGCATGATGTCGCGCCGCTTGTCGAAGGAGGAGTGGTCGCGCAGGTTCCACTTGTTGACCTTGGTGGGCCACATCGCGTAGCCGTCATGGTGCTTGGAGGTGATGACGATGTACCGCTGTCCCGCGTCCTTCGCGGCCTTGACCACGGCCTTCGCGTCGAAGTCCGCCGGGTTGAAGCCGGCGGCCTGCTTCTCGTACGCGTCCTTGGGAACGTCGCACTCGCGCATGATCCACTCGGCGTCACGGCAGACGGTGCCGTCCGGTCTCGTGTACTCGCCCTCCAGGTTGGAGTAGGCGCCGAAGTGGATGAACATCCCGAACCGGTCCTGCCGCCACCATTTTGTCCGGTCCGAGGTGAAGGCGTCATCCACGGCGTAGTTGGTCCCCGGGCCCCCGCCGGCCCGCTCGGCCACCTTGGCGCGGTCAGCGTTCCCGGCGTTCCCGGCGTTTCCGTCTCCGGTGCTCCCGGTGCTCCCGGTGCTCCCGGTGCTCCCGGCGTTCAGGGCTTCGCTCGCGTCCCCCGCGCGGGGCGCGGCGGGCTCGGCTGCTCCGGAGACCGAGGGCAAGGTGGCGGCCAGCATTCCGGCTCCCAGTAGAACGCCCAGCGTACGGGCGCGATTTCGTGCCGCACGGTGCATTGCGAACTCCTTTGTCGAATCTGTTCGGGCTTCGGCTTCGGGTTAGGGCTTCGGGTGAGGTGCGGTTGCGAGTGCATATGGGGGAGAGCGCGCCAATGTGCGGCCGGTCACGCGGGGAGCCCCCAGGGCGCCGCTTCTCCTGTCGGGGGAACATCGCGCGGGGCGACATCGGGCCTCTTCCCGTGCGCGACCACGAGCGCTGAGGCGCCGCGCTGCAGGTCGACGGCGATCCGCCCGTGCCCGCGCTCGCGTCGGGGCAGCGGACGTCCGCGCTCGTCCAGCACCTCGACGGAGCCCGGGATGCCGTGGTCGAGCACCAGGGGAGCGCCCGCCTCGCTGTGCACCCTGACCCAGCGCGTACGGCCGCCCGCGCGGTCCGCGTCGACCAGGAACCCGCCCTGCGCGCGCAGCGAGGCCACAGAGGCGTCAGGCCAGCGCTCGGAGACCGAAGGGAAGACCCGCACCACCCCGTCATGGCTCTGCACAGCCATGTCGAGCATCGACTGCGCCCCGGCCAGCGGGCTCTCCAGCGCGAGGTTCTTCCCCTCCCGGTACATCGTGTTGACCGTCATGCGGCAGTCGTCGACCGCGTTGAGGTCGGTGAAGAACGTCAGGAGATCGAGGGCCCGTTCGGGCTCGGCCATGGCCGAGTACATCGAGGAGCCCACGGCGAAGCTGTAGCCGTGCCAGCGCTCGCGCATGCTCACCCAGTGCGCCATGCTGCGCCGCATCACCTCACGGTCGCCCGCGCGCTCCCAGCTCGCCTCGCGCAGCGGATGCAGCCACAGCAGATGCGAGTGGTGCCGGTGCGAGCCGGCCAGCGGTACGGCAGCGCCGATTATGACGCCCTGCTCGGGATCGCGTGCGTACGGCGTCAGACGCCGGTGGATGTCACGCCACCGCTTCTCCCTCGGGTCAGGGGACCTCAGCAGCCTGGTGGACCCCAGGAGCGTGGCCACGGCCCACCGGATGAGCGACAGGTCGTAGGTGCAGTCCTCCGCGTCCGCGTACTCGGGCGAGCGGGTCTTCGGCAGGTGCAGCTTCCCGTCCCTCCCCTCGTGCAGGAAGAGCGAGTAGAAGTGCACGGCCTTGGCCAGAACGGGCACGAGCACGTCCCGCAGTACCCGCCGGTCGAGGGAGTGCCGGTAGCCGAGCCAGACGTGGTGCAGGCCCCAGATGAGATTGCCGAAGTTGTCGGTGATGCGGTCACTTCCCGGCACACCGACGTCGTGCGCACCCGGGCGCAGCTGCCAGTCGGAGGGATGGCCGAGCGCGTAGCCGTGCCCGTCCCTGTACTCCTCGGGGACCGACAGCGGCAAGTTGTCCTCGAAGCGGCGGAAAGCCCCCGTCACGGAGTCGAGTTCGGGATGGTTGGACCCGTGCACCGGTGCCATGCCGATCTGCACGTTCAGGTTCCACCACAGCGCCGGCCAGTTGTTGCCCACTTCCGGGAACCACGCGCCCCACTCGGAGATCGCGGGCCCGTCGGCGCGGGTGGCGCAGGCGAGCTTGTAGAGCTGGATCACGTAGAAGCGCTGCACCCTCTTGTCGGGCACCGACAGAAAGCTGCGCCTGTAGTACGCGTGCCACCACTCCCGGTGCCGCGACACCGGTTCCTCGGGAGGCCGGGCCAGCGTGCGCCGTACGGCGCCGACCGCCGCACGCGTCGCGTCGGCCACCTTGCCGGGGAAGCGGTAGACCAGATGCGCGGCCAGCAGCCGCCCTGTGCCCGCCCTCTGCTCCGCCCACGCCGTCGTCCAGCCGCCGCCCGCGAGCAGCGGCTGCTCGCAGAACTCGACGCCGCCCGAAGAGGCCGTGCGCGGCGGGTCGTTGGGCCTGTAGTCCGCCGGTTTGCCGCTCGTGCGCGTGGTGCCGGCCTCCAGCCAGGTGAACGACCAGGCGGCTCCCTCCTCACCGCCGCTCGGGGACGTGGACACCAGTAGCGTGTCGATGTCGGTACGCACGAGCGCCCGGAGGGCGACGCTGCCCCGTGTGGTGGTGACCGTGCCGCGCAATTCCGCTTGCCACAGGTCGAGCGTCCAGTCCACCCCGCTGACCTCGCCCTCCAGGGTGAGCGTGAGGTACCCGACGGGGAGCCGCGAATAGCCGGTCCCGGCCCGCCACTGGCCGCGCTGGTCCTGGACCCGGGTGTGGCTGAGCATCACCTTGAGCGTGCGGGCGCTCTCACCCGCGTACACCTGGCACCCCAGCCCCCCGTTCCCCAGGAACGGCGCCTCCTGCCAGCCGCGCGGCAGACGGTGCCACCGCATCGCCGCGTCCCGCACGTACGCGCGGCACACGTCCCCGGCGTTCCCGGCGCCGTCCGTGCCGTCCGTGCCGTCGGGTGAAGCCCCTGGGGCGGAGGCCCAGGCCGTACGCGACGCCGCCGTCCAGGCACCACCTGTGCCCAGCGCGACGGTCGCACCGGCGGCCGAGCCCAGTACGCGCCGTCGCGTCACCTGGCCGCTCACCGCGCCAGTACCTTCCTGTAGCGGTCGACGGACGGACCGATGCCGTGGTCGGGATCGGCCTCGTAGACGCCGTCGGCGTCCTTCTTGCCGAAGCTGTACGGCTGGTACAGCGACGCACACGCCTCGTGCCGCTCGGCCAGGCGCCGCCACTCCCGCCACGTCCGGTCGTAGGCCCCTATGTGCCGCGCCATCGTGTCCCGTTCATACGTCCCCGAACGGTCGCCCATGAAGCCGCGCAGCATCACCTGCCATCCATGGTCGATGACGGAGTACAGGCACTGCCCGTAGCGTGCCGAGACGCGCAGATACTCACGGTCCTCCCGGTCGCGCAGCGGAATCCGGTCGGCCAGCCGTGTGACGCGCCGCCAGATGTCCGCGGCGCGTGCCTTCTCGGCGAGCGCGCCGTCGACGAGCCCGTCGTCCACGAACCTGCCGAAGTCGCCCGTGAGGTCCTTGTCCGAGCCGCCGAGGAACTGATCCCGTGTCCAGGTCAGGGCACGTACACGGAAGCGCGCGCCGTAGTGGCCCCGTAGCGTTCCCGCCGCGGACAGCAGGGCCAGTTCGCGGAAGCGGCCCGCGTCCTCGCCACGCAGCCCCGCACGCCGCGCGTACTCCGCGAAGGCGCCCTCCTCGCCGCGCCCCGTTCCCCGGGTCCAGCGGGCCATGACCCACATGTTCAGGTCGCACCACAGCTCGTTGGTCAGGTACGGGCCGCGCCAGCCGCCGCCGCGCGACCACGTCCACACCCCGGCGAGCTGGGAGGAACCGACCAGATCGGCGAGGCCGCGGGGGCTTCCGTCGTGCGGGTACTCCTCGAAGCCGTTGACGACGCCGTCGGCTATGTAGTCGGGGCACGCGCCCTTGGCCTCGTACTCGCGCTGGCACTGCACCTCGACGATCTGCCGGTGGCGGCCGATGCCGAGCGTCGGATTGAACGGGACGGTGCGCCAGAAGTCCGAGGCGGTGTGCTTGATGGCGAACAGCAGCTTCTCGTGCGGCTCTATGCGATCCGTTACGTCCCTGTAGTACGCCGGATTGTCGCGCAGGCCGCCGTCCGAACCGGTGTTCCAGGTGCGGTAGAAGAGCCGCTTGTCCGCGCGGACGCACACTTCTTCCCGCAGCAGGTCCAGGAGCACACCGTGACTGGACCTTCCCTCGGTGACCGGGTTGTTGCCCGTGTGGAACGGAACGTTCTGCAAATAGGTCTCACCGGTGCGGATGACCAGTCCGTCGATGCCGGGGAAGCGCCTGAACAACTCGCGCAGCATCAGCCGGTGGATCTCCACGGTGCGCGGCCTGTGCAGGCTGATCCGGCCCTCGGTGTCCAGGATCTCCTCGCCGTACAGCTCCACCAGGCGCTTGGGCAGCACGATGATGTCGGTGAAGAAGTAGCAGGCGATCCCTGCGGCGTGCGCCCGCCTGATGTGCGCCTCCACACGCAGCGCGTTGTCCTCCACCCACGCGCGGCCCTCCGAACCCGCCGGGAAGATCCGCTCGTCGACGGACTCGAACGTCAGCGCCGTGTGCGGGGGCCTGAACTCGTTGATGACCTGCCCGTCGTAGTCGTAGGAGGCCAGCACACGCGGGTCGTTGTAGCGGCTCTCGGTCATGGGCTCGCCCGGATTCGCGTGCACCATGTCCAGCAGGAACGGCAGCCTGCGCCCCTCACCGGAGCCGCCGCGACCACCAGGGCCGCCGCTACCACCATGGCCGCCGGGATCGCCTGCGCCGTCCGCGAGCGCGGGCCGCGCACCCAGCGCGAGGAGGGCCCCGGCACCCGCCGCGGCCCCGAGTACGGTCCGCCTGTCCGTGTGAGGCCCACTCATGACGTCCGCGCGGTTTCCGCTCATGACGGCAACCCCCACTTCGGCGCCTCGGCGTTCGGCCGGACGGGACCGACCCGCATGTCCGGCCGCTCACCCCTGACCGTGAGCACCGCCTCCTGGCCCGCGCGCAGCGCGATCCGGACGGTTCCCTCGCCCTCCTGCCCGTACGGCAGCGGGCGGCCCCGCGTGTCCCGTACCTCGACGGCGCCGGGCAGCGAGTGGCGCACGACGCAGGGTGCTCCCGCCTCGCTGCGCAGCCGCACCCAGCGTGTGCGCCCGCCCTTCCGTACGGCGCTCAGCAGGAACGCGCCCTGCGTACGGAAGTCGTGCAGTGTCACATCCCGCCACTTCTCCGGAACCGCGGGGAAGACCCGCACGGTGCCGCCCCAGCTCTGGCAGAGCATGTCGTGCAGCGACTGCGCCGCCGACAGCGGCGTCTCGATGACCGGGCCCGACTCCTTGTACATGGTGTTGGGCCGGATGAACCGCTCCATCAGCTCGCCCAGATACGCGAGCGCCTTGTCACCCCGCCCCATCTGCGCCGACATGGAGGCGGCCCCGGTGAACGTGTAGCCCTGGAGTGCGCCCTCGAAGCCGACCCAGTGCTCCAGCGACGTCTCGATGACCTCCCGGTGTTCCGGCTGCTCCCAGGTGACCTCGTGGAGCGGATAGACCGCGAGCAGGTGCGAGTAGTGCCGGTGCGACTGTGCGAAGGGCACACCCGCCGCGATCATGTACCCGTTCTCGTCGCGCGGATACGGCGTCAGCCGCCTCAGCACCTCGCGCCAGCGCGGAGCCAGTGCGTCGTCCACATCGAGGACCTGCGCCGAGTCCAGCAGTGTGCGGCAGCCCCAGCGCAGCAGCATCAGGTCGTAGTTGCAGTCGGGGCCCGACTCCGGGTACTCGGGCGAGTACGTCAGCGGCAGATGGAGGCGGCCGTCGGAACCTGGCTCCAGGAAGTGCAGGTAGTAGCTGACCGCCCGGCGCAGCAACGGGAAGAGGGTCTCACGCAGGATGCTCTCGTCCATCGTGTGCCGGTAGCTGAGCCACACGTTGTGCAGCGCCCAGGTGAGGTTGCCAACCTCGGGAGTGGGCTGCGCCTGGCCCGGGATGCCCACGCCGTATCCGCCGTTGACCGCGTCGGCGCCGCCCCGCAGCCGTGCGTCCGTGGTGCGCGGGACGCCGGCCGAGTCCTTGCGGTACGGCGGGGCGAGCGCGGCGGAGAGCTGGTCGCGGTGCTCGCCCAACGCGCGGGTGACGGCGTCCAGTTCGAGGTGGTTGGAGCCGTGGACGAGCCAGTACTCCAGTTGCACGTTGAGGTTCCACCACGTCGCCGGCCATGGCGTGGGCTCCAGCCATGGGCCGCAGGTGGCCATCACAGGCGCGTCGGCACGCGCGGCAGAGGCCGCCTTGTAGAGCTGGATCCAGTAGAAGCGCTGAAGCCGGGCGTCCGGTACCGACAGAAAACTCTTGCGGTAGTAGGCATGCCACCAGTCCCGGTGCGTGGCCGCGAGCGCGTCGTAGGAGCGCGCCGAGGCCGACCGCAGCGCCTTCAGGGCTGCCTCACGTGCCCCGTCGGAGGGGTGCGAGTGCGCGACGGTGACGTACAGGGTGCGTGTCTCCGCACGCCCCCTGGCCTCGCGCCACGCCGTTGTGTGCTGCCCACCGGCGTGCAGGGGCTGCACGGCGGCCTTGGCCCCGCTGTGCTCCTCGGTGCGCGCGGGCGGGTTGGCGGTGTAGCCCTGGGGCGGTTCCTTGAACTCCGCGCGGGGACTGACCGCTTCGGCCGGATGGAACGTCCAGGTGAAGTCCCGCTCACCCGTGCTGGGGCTGATCTCGACAGCGAGCACGGAACGGGAGTTGTGCACGAGCGCCCGCAGAGTGAGCCGACCGACCGTGGTGGTGACGGTGCCGGTCAGCTCAGCGCCGTGGAGATCGAGGCGCCAGTCGATCCCGGTGATCTTCCCGGCGGGCTCCAGCGTGAAATGGCCGATCGGCAGCCGGGCGAGGCCGAAGAGGGAACCGAACTCCGGTCGGTGGTCCTGCACTTCGCTGTGCTGCACGGTGACGCGCACGGCCCGGTCCCCGGAGCCTGGCTCGGCGTAGAACGTGTTGCCCAGCCGGGCGTTGCCCAGGAACGGGCCCTCGTACCAGGCGCTCGGCATCCGCCGCCACACCAGGTCGGCGTCCCGCAGGACGCTCCGCCAGATCCCGGGGTCCGGTTTCCCCGGGTGCGCGGCGGCGCCGGGGGTGTCAGCGTGGGCGGGCGAGGGGAGCAGGCCCGCCGTGCCCGCGGCTCCGGCCGCTGTGGCGGTCGCGGCGGCTGCCGTGCCGAGTACGGCTCTTCGTGACGGCGGGGAGAGGGGATGGCTCGGCATGTGGCCTCCAGTCACGTATGCGCCGGTGGTTCGTGTCCGTGAATCCACCACGCATAGTGCAGCCGCCTCAGCCGGAGCGGAAGCCCTCTCGCACCACAAACATCGGACGTCAATGCAGAGCAGACCCCCGGAAGTTGGACCTCCGGGGGCTGAACTGCAGGATTCCTCGGACCTAAGCGGATGGGTGCAAGGAAGGCACCCATCCTCATCCCGAGGAGCGGGCCGCCTGCGGGAACTGCGTGGTGAACGCCTCCGTCGCATCCTGAAGGCCCCGCGCGAACGGCGCGTCGAAGTGCCACACCAAGAACAGCAGGAACGCGATCAGCGCGCTGAACAGCCCCGCCAGCACCAGTTCTCTGCCCGAGCGCTGGATCTGGAGCGCGAAGAGCATCCCCACCGAAACCGCGGCCCCGGCGAGCAGCCCGAACCACACCACGCCCGGCATCGTCGGCTCGGCGCTCGAACCCCGCTCGGTACGCGCCGCGTCTGCCTCGGCGACCTGGTCGACCACCGCCTGGTGGGACTGCGCCTGCAGCGATGTGGACGGCTCATAGGCCATCACGTCGGCACGCAGCTTCCCCAGCAGCCGCGCATGGTCGGACAGTGCGCCCTGTTCGACCATGCGCGGCCACTCCTTGGTCACCGTGTAGCGCACGTACGCGTTCACGTCGTCGCGTACCCGCTCGCGCTCCTCGGCGGGATAGGCGCGGACACGCTCACTCACCTCGTGCAGCGCCTGCGCCTCCTGCGTGACGGCGGCATCGGCGGCGTTCCGCGCCTCCCACACCCCCGCGATGGCGAGACCGAGCACGATCGCGTAGACCACCCCGATCATCATCGTCATGTACTCGATCACGTCCGGAGTTTCGGACGGATCATCCTGGTCTCCCACCCGCCGCTGTCTGAGGAGAACGACCCCCAGGACCACACCGCAGGTCAGAACCGTAAGAACAGCGAGAATCAACCACTCCGGCACGTGCCCCTCCAGACCGCTCCCGCACCCACGACGGCCTGGGAGGCCCGCTGGGGGAGATATGGGGACCCGCAGGAGTCACACCCGGGTCGTCTTCGCTTCTCCCACCGTCGGACGCGGTCTCGCCGTGCCGTCCTCGCCCAGCAACTGTTTCCGACCGGGCCGCAGTTGGGAGAACCTTTCCCCTGTTCATCGCCGGAACGGGTGGATTCCGGGCTCTGGCAGTGTCCTGACGCGCGACACGTGGAAGAGGCGCGGTCCCGGAGGGGGACCGGCCGGAGAGACCCTGTTCCGCGGAGGCCCGCACGACGACGCCAACGGCTTCCCCATGGACGGCAACGGCTCCCCCGCAAGCGCCGCGCGGACCGGGGGGAAGCCGGGACGTGCGACGGATGAACGGCGGGGCGCGCAGGGCTCCGGCCTGGTCAGCCGCCCGTGCCCCCGGCCGAACCGGCCCCCGAGGGATCGGCGGAAGCGCCGGCCCGCGCCTGCCCGGAGGCACTGCTACGGGGTCGCAGGGCGGCGGCTGCGAGTACGGCGGGGGCGATGACCAGCAGCGTGCGGGTCACCATCGACAGGTCACCGTCCGGCTGTTGCCGCTCCGGTGCCGCGTGTGCGGGGACGGCGATGTCGCTGCGCGGAGGCGCTGGCGAGGGTGACGGCCGCTCCCGCTCGGGCGCGAGCGAAGGCCGCTCGCTCGGCCCGGGAGCCGGGTGCCGTACGGGCACCACGGGAGCGGGCACGGGGGAAGCCGGTGCACCGGACGGAGGGCGGGGCCGGGGCTTCGGTACCGACGGGGGTTCAGGGGTGGGGGGCGCCGGCGTCGGCCTCGGCGCGGGCGCCGCGGTGGGCGTGGGTGTGGGCGACGGATGCGGCGGGGGAGGGCTGAATGTCGGGTCTGGAGGGGGCTGCGGCGGCGGAGAGCACCGCCCCTGACCCGCCGTCAGCTCGATCCGGCCACCCTGGCCCGTCTGGACCGTGAGGGACGCTCCCCGGCAGTCCTCGTGCCGACCGGAGACCATCTCGACGTTTGTGCCGTCCTTATGGACGGCCATGCCCGCGCCGCCATGGGGGCCTACCGCGCTGCTGCCCGGCATCCCCGCGCCGACCGTGCCGGGGCCCTGTGCCCCCGCTGCGGCCGGGAGTTCGCCGCCCGCAGGCTGCCCGGAGCCCCGGCCCGGCCGCTGCCCGCCGGCCGGTCCGCCTTCTGCTGTCGCGTTCGCCGGTTCGCCTTCTGCTGTCCGCCCCGCAGGTCCCACACGTCCGCCCTGCGGGGTTGCCTCCGCCGGTCTGCGGGCGGGGGCCGCCGCCGTAACCCCCGTCGACGTACCCGGCGTGGCGGCTGCCAGCGCGATCCGGGCGCGCTGAGGCGCCGTCCGGGAGGAGCCGGCGGGCTCCGACGACGTGGAGACCATGGAGCATGCGAATCCCAGCGAGGCGCAGGCCACGGCCGCCGCCGTTGGCCGCTGCCATCGATACCGTCCCGTCACACGCCGAGCATGGGGCCGCCCGGGGGACAGGAAGAAGGCTTCTGGCCGGTAGTCACACGATGGGCTGAAGTGGCGCTCCACGCCCGGCGGTTCGCGGCATGACAGCGCATGTGAGCCACCGCCGCCCACACGGGCGGGCGGTGGCTGCCGCTGTACTGCATGCGTCCGTTGCACCAAGCGTCACTACATGTGTCGCGTTGTCGCGTGCGTCGCGCTATTGGCCGTTGACCAGCTTGAGGTAGCGGGCCCAGTCCCAGTGAGGCCCGGGGTCCGTGTGGTCGGCGCCCGGGACCTCGTTGTGGCCGATGATGTGAGCCCGGTCCTTGGGGATGCCGTGGCGGTCGCAGACATTGGCGGTGAGCGCTGCGGAAGCCTCGTACATCGCGTCCGTGAACCACTTGCCGGGCTCGTCGATCCAGCCCTCGTGCTCGATGCCGACGCTACGGGTGTTGTAGTCCCAGTTGCCCGCGTGCCAGGCGACGTCCTTCTCGCGCACCATCTGCGCCGCGTGGCCGTCGGCCGAGCGCAGCACGTAGTGGGCGGAGACCTTTTTGGCGGGGTTCTGGAAGATGGCGAGCGCGTCGGCGTACGTCGTCTGTGTGACGTGGATGACCACGTACTCGACGGGGTACTGCGAAGGCCGGTTGGCCACCGTGTAGTTGGAGCCGGCGGCGGGGACCCACTCGGCCTGCGGATAGTCCACGTCTCTGGACCGGGCGGCCGACCGGGTGCTCGCTGCGGCGGAGCCCGCGGTGAACAGCGAGGCACCCGCGAAGCCCGCCGCGAGGGCGAGGCCGCCGGCGCCGCGCAGCAGCGCACGGCGCGAGGGTGCGTGGGGGTTGCGCTGTGTCCGTGCGAGGCGCTCTCGTGCTGGATCCATCGTGTCTCCCGGTGGGGGGAAGGGAAGAACGGAATGGCAATGGGGGCACGTGCATGCCAAGTTGACGCGCGTTGATGGTCGCATTCCCACAAGGGGCTGCCAAGGTCCGCAGTGCGGTGCCATTGGGCAGACCACTGAGCGTGTGACCGGCGCGGGGGCGCCGCAGGCCCGTTCAGGCGCGCGGCTGTGCGTGGGCCAGCGGGTCGTCGAGAACCGCCCGTACGGCGCAGTGCGCGGCGCCCATCAGGGGGCCCTCGGCCCCCAGCTCCGAGACGAGCAGCTTGGGCAGTGTCCCCGGTGCGGCGACCCTGCTGCGCAGTTCGTTCTCAAGGGTGGGCAGCAGCCAGCGTGCGAACCGGGCCAGTACGCCGCCGAGCACCACGGCGCCGGGGTCGAGCAGGTTGACGGCGCCTGCCAGCGCGACACCGAGCGCTTCCCCGGCGCCGTCCAGCGCGCGCAGCGCGCCCCGGTCTCCGGCCTCGGCGCGGGCCGCGAGCAGGGTGAGCGCACCTTCCCTGGGCCCTTCGGTGCCGATGCCCGCGGCCCGCAGGACCGCCTTCTCACCCGCGTACTGCTCCAGGCATCCGCGCCCGCCGCAGGCGCACACGGGTCCCTCAGGGCGCACGGGCACATGGCCCAGTTCCCCCGCGAACCCCCTTGTGCCGCGCAGCGGTTCACCGTCGAACACGACGGCGCCGCCGATCCCCACCTCGGCCGAGACGTGCACGAAGTCCCCGGGCATCCGGCCCCCGTCCAGCCACACTTCGGCGAGCGCCGCCAGGTTGGCCTCGTTGTCGACGGTGACGGCGAAGGGGGACGCCGCCGTGCCGGAGGCGGGCTGTGGGGGAGCGGCGTGCCGGGCGAGCGGGGTCGCGATGTCCGTGTCGTGCCAGCCCAGGTTGGGCGCCCGTACGACCCGCGACGTCCCGCGCGAGACCAGCCCCGGCACGGCGACCGTCAGACCGGCGGGGCGCAGCCCCGCGCCACGTACCTCGTCGGCCACCGTGTCCACGAGTGCGCCCAGCCGGTCGAGCACCACGGCGGGTTCGCTGCCGCGGCCCTCGTACTCGACGCGGGTACGGGCACGGACCCGCCCGCCCAGATCGACCGCACACACGGCGAGATGGTCCACCCCGATCTCGGCCCCCAGCCCGCACGGCCCCCTGTCGGACGGTTCGAGCACCGTGCCCGGGCGACCCGGTCCGCCGCCGGGGAGCGCGGGTCCACGCTCGGTCAGCAGACCGGCGCGCAGCAGCTCGTCAACGAGCGTGGAGACGGCGGCCCGGGTGAGCCCCAAGGACGCCGCGACGGACGCCCGCGAGGAGGACGAGTCCCGCTCGGCGACCGCGTACAGCACACGCGAGAGATTGCGCGTGCGTATCTCCCGTTGGGAACCGGGAGCGGGGGCAGCCATGGTGCGCGGCTCCTTCTGGGGGAACGGGCCTGTAGGGAACGGTCTCCAACGGTGGCCGGGGGAGCTGTGGTCAGCGGGTCCGGCGGTTGTCGGAGCCTGCGGTCAGGGATGGTGCAGGGGCAATCGGACGCTTTCAGGGGCCAAGGGGCCAAGGGGCCAAGGGGCCAAGGGGCCAAGGGGCCAAGGGGCCGCGAGAGGCCGTCAGAGGCGTTCCGGGCTGCGGTTCAGCAGCGTGTCCGCGTCGCCGAGCACCTCCGAGAGACGGGTCAGCGCCGCGTCGTCCCGTTCCACGGGCGCGTAGGAGTCACCGGCCGCCGTGTTCCAGCGCCGCGCGACCGCCGCGGGGTCCTCACCCAGGAGCAGTCCCGCCGCCTGGGCCGCGGCGCCCAGCGCCACCAACTCCTCGGCGCGCGGCACATGGACGGCCCGCCCCGACAGCCGCCGTACGGTCTCACGCCAGGCCGTTCCCTTGGCGCCGCCCCCGATCAGGGTCAGCGGCGCCTCCGTTCCGCCTCCGGCCTGCGCACCTCCCGTCTGCGTACCTCCGGCTTCCGCGCCCTGGGGCTCCTCGCCCAGCACGCGGTCCAGCGCGCGCAGCAGCGCGAACACGGCGCCGTCGTAGGAGGCTTGCAGCACCTGGCCGCCGGTGGTGGAGTGCTGAAGGCCCGTCAGCAGGCCCCTCGCGTAGGGCAGGTTCGGGGTGCGCTCGCCGTCCAGGAAGGGCAGTGCTGTGACTCCGCCGTCCAGCTCGACGTCCTCCCGGTCGCGGGAGAGGAGCGCCGCCATCCGGTCGACCGCGAGTGTGCAGTTGAGCGTGCACGCCAGCGGCAGCCAGTCGGTGCGCGCGTCGGCGAAGCCGGAGACGGTACCCGTGGGGTCCTGCGGGCGGCGGGTCGAGACGGTGTAGACCGTTCCGGAGGTTCCGAGGCTGAGCACGGGCTGCCCGGGGCGCAGACCGAGCCCGAGAGCAGCCGCCATGTTGTCGCCCGTTCCGGTGGCGACGAGGGTACCGGGCGTCAGAAAGCCGTCGCTGGTCCCGCGTACCGTTCCCGCGGCCTCGCCGGGCTCCAGTACGTGCGGCAGCGTCTCGGAGCGCAGCCCTGCCAGGCCCAGGATCTCCTCGTCGTAGGTCTGCGTCGACGACGCCCACCAGCCGGTACCTGACGCATCGCCCCTGTCCGTGGTCGCGCGCCCCGTGAGCCTCTCCGTCAGGTAGTCGTGGGGCAGCCTGACGGCGGCCGTCGACTTCGCGGCATCCGGCTCGTTCTCGCACAGCCAGGCCCACTTGGTGACGGTGAAGGCGGGGGCCGGCACGCTGCCGACGCGCTCGGCCCACCTCCCGGGCCCGCCCAGCGCGGCCACCAGCCGGTCGCGCTGCGGCGCGGACCGTACGTCGTTCCACAGCAGCGCGGGGCGCACGGGGCGGCCGTCGCCGTCGAGCGTCACCAGTCCGTGCTGCTGGCCGGCGACGGAGACGGCAGCCGCCTCACCGGCAGCGCGCCCGCACCGTGCGACGGCCTCCTGGAGCGCCCGCCACCACTCCTCGGGGTCGGATTCGCGGCCGGTGCCGGTGGTCACCGTGTGCGGCGCCTGTCCACTGGCGACCACCTCGCCCGTCGAGGCGTCCACCACGAGTGCCTTGGTGGACTGGGTGGAGCTGTCGACCCCGATGACGAGAGGCCCTTCCGGTGCGCTCATGGGTGCGGTCCCTTCCCACGCTGCGGATGCTGCGCGCATACTAATTTGTCAACGGCCATGACGAATACCCTCGCGTCCGTCCGCACCCGTTGCGGCGCCGCGCGGGAGAGGAGCGGCACCATGAGCTATCAGCCGACGCCGGCGGACAGGTTCACCTTCGGACTGTGGACCGTCGGCTGGCAGGGGCGGGACCCGTTCGGCGACGCGACCCGCGCGGCGCTGGACCCTGTCGACTCCGTGCACCGGTTGTCCGAACTGGGCGCCTACGGTGTGACGTTCCACGACGACGACCTCATCCCCTCCGACGCGTCCGGAGCCGAACGCGAGGCGCGCGTCAAGCGGTTCCGGCACGCGCTGGACGCCACGGGGATGACCGTACCGATGGCCACGACCAATCTGTTCACGCATCCCGTCTTCAAGGACGGCGCCTTCACCGCGAACGACCGCGACGTACGCCGTTACGCCCTGCGCAAGACCATGCGCAACATCGACCTCGCCGCCGAACTGGGCGCGCGTATCTACGTCGCGTGGGGTGGCAGGGAGGGCGCCGAATCCGGTGCGGCCAAGGATGTACGGGCCGCGCTCGACCGGATGAAAGAGGCGTTCGACCTGCTGGGCGAGTATGTGACCGAGCAGGGCTACCCGATGCGTTTCGCGCTGGAGCCGAAGCCCAACGAGCCGCGCGGTGACATCTTCCTGCCCACCGTGGGGCATGCGCTGGCCTTCATCGAACGGCTGGAGCGCCCCGAGCTGTTCGGCGTCAACCCGGAGGTCGGGCACGAGCAGATGGCCGGCCTCAACTTCCCGCACGGCATCGCGCAGGCCCTGTGGTCGGGAAAGCTCTTCCACCTCGACCTCAACGGCCAGTCCGGCATCAAGTACGACCAGGACCTGCGCTTCGGCGCCGGCGACCTGCGTGCGGCCTTCTGGCTGGTCGACCTGCTGGAGAGCGCCGGATACGACGGGCCGCGGCACTTCGACTTCAAACCGCCGCGCACCGAGGACATGGACGGGGTCTGGGCATCAGCGGCCGGCTGCATGCGCAACTACCTGATCCTGCGCGAACGCGCAGCCGCCTTCCGCTCCGACCCGGCCGTCAGGGACGCGCTCCGCGCCTCCAGGCTGCACGAGCTGGCGCAGCCGACGCTCGGCCAGGACGAGACACCCTCGGTGCTGCTGGCGGATCGCGCGGCCTACGAGGACTTCGATGTCGAGGCGGCTGCAGCGCGCGGCATGGCCTTCGAACACCTCGACCAGCTCGCCATGGACCACCTGCTGGGTGTGTGAACCACCGGCCCTGAGCTGAACGGCGCCGCCCGGACGTGATGAACGGCGCTGGCTGAACAGAACGGCCGCCGCTCGGACGAACGGCGGGGCCGGGCGCACCAGATGTGTGCGCCCGGCCCCGCCGGCGAGACTCAGCGCTTTGCTTCCTCGCGTGTGACCTCGTCCGGCAGACCGAACTTCTCGAAGAGGGAGGGCGCGAAGAAGGCGCCCACATGGGCGACCCGGCCCTCGCGGAGGGTGAGGACCTGGAGGTGGAACGGCCGGTAGACGCCGTCCTCCTGAAGGTTGTAGAGCCCGAAGGCGGGCTGGCCGTTTGCCGACGTGGGCAGCATGAGGCCCTGGTCGGGGCCGATGGGGCACTGGGTACTGATGAGCCGCACCACGTCCTCCACACCGCGGAACCACTGCGGGAACGGGGGCATCTCCCAGACGATGTCCTCATTGAACAGGTCCACGATCGCCGAGACGTCGGACTTCTCGAACGCCGCCGCGTACCGGTCCAGCAACTCGCGCATGGCGGGCTTGGTGGGCTCGGTCAGCTCCTCCTCCACAGGCGCCACCTCCTCCAGCTGTGTGCGGGCCCGCTGGAGGGCGCTGTTCACGCTCGCGGTCGTGGTGTCCAGCAGCTCAGCGACCTCTGCTGCCCGCCACTTGAGCACGTCGCGCAGCAGCAGGACGACCCGCTGCCGTGCGGGCAGATGCTGGAGCGCCGCCACGAGCGCGAGCCGCATGGACGAGCGGCTCACCACCACGGACGCCGGGTCGGAAGGAAGCCCGCCGCTGAACATCGCGTCCGGTATCGGCTCCAGCCACGGCACCTCGGGCGACTCGGACACGGAGCGCTCCGGATCGCTCGGCGCCCCGAGGCCGGAGGGCATGGGGCGGCGGCCCCGCTGCTCGATCGCCGTGAGGCAGGCGTTGGTCGCGATGCGGTAGAGCCACGTCCGCAGCGAGGACCGGCCCTCGAACTTGTCCCCGGCCTTCCAGGCGCGCAGATATGTGTCCTGGACCAGGTCCTCGGCGTCGTGCACCGAACCGAGCATGCGATAGCAGTGCGCCAGCAGCTCCTTGCGGTACGGCTTCGCCTGCTCCAGCAGATCCTCGGCCGTGCCGCCGCCCGCTGGAGGAGTCACGGGGACGGACTCGGTAGGTGGCCTCTCTGCCATCATCCTTGCCTTTCGTGATGCACCGGTCACCGATGACCGCGCTGATGCGATGAGACGTCGTTGATGCGATGAGACGTCAATGTAGAGGGCGGGTCTGACACTCGCCCCGGACGTGGGAAAACGGTGCGGGACGGCGGCCCGGCGGGTCCGCTCCGGCGCTGTCCAGTCTGCTCCCTCCGGCCCGGCGAAGGAGCGGTTTCCCCCACGACGCAGTGCTTCGCGCTCCCTTCGCACCCCCTCGCCACCGGAGCGGAGCGATGCGGAACCGCGCCCGCCCGCTCCGGCGATCGCCTGGCGCCGCCGCTACCCGGGTTCCTGCTCCAGTACGTCGGCCGCCGCCGGGTCCAGCACACGGGCCAGGAACGCACGCGTCCGCGCCTGCTGCGGCTCCCCGACGACCTGTTCGGGAGGCCCCTCCTCGACGATGGCACCGGCGTCCATGAACACGACCCGGTCGGCGACCTCCCGCGCGAAGCTCATCTCGTGCGTCACGACGAGCATGGTCATCCCTTCCTGCGCGAGCCGGCGCATCACCGCCAGTACGTCCCCCACCAGCTCCGGGTCGAGGGCGGAGGTCGGTTCGTCGAAGAGCATCAACTCCGGGCCCATCGACAGCGCCCGTGCGATGGCCACCCGCTGCTGCTGCCCGCCGGAGAGCTGCGCCGGGTAGCTGGACTCCTTGTCGGTCAGGCCGACCCGCCGCAGATTGCCGCGGGCCACCTCCTCGGCCTCCGCGCGGCCCCGCCCCAGCACCCGCCGCTGCGGGAGGGTGAGGTTGCCGAGCGTGGTCAGGTGCGGGAAGAGGTTGAACGCCTGGAAGACCATGCCGATGCGCCGCCGCACCCGGTCGATGTCCACCTCCGGGTCGGTGACTTCGAAGCCGGCGACCCGCACCGTTCCCGACGTCGGCTCCTCCAGCAGGTTCACGCAGCGCAGCAGCGTGGACTTGCCCGATCCCGAGGGCCCGATGACGCAGACGACCTCGCCGCCGCGCACCGTGATGTCGATCCCCTTGAGCACCTCAAGGTCCCCGAAGGACTTGTGCAGTCCGGTCACCTCGATCGCGGCCGACGTGCCTGCCCCGTGCTCCGGGACGCCGCCGTCGCCGCGTCTGCCGCCGTCCTCCGGGGCGCCTCCGCCGTCGTTCTCGTTCCGATTCACCGCGCGCTCACCTCGCCCTCGCCGTACGGGCCTCCAGGCGCCGCACCAGGTGTCCCAGGGGCAGCGTGAGGGCCAGGTAGAACAGTCCCGCGATCAGGATGGGGGTCAGGCTGTGGTGCTGGTTGAGCGCGTCCCTGCCGAACTTGGTCAGTTCGTACTGGTCCATCGACAGCCCCAGCAGATAGACCAGGGAGGAGTCCTTGGTCAGCAGGATCAGCTCGTTCGCCAGCGGCGGCAGCACGATACGGAACGCCTGTGGGATGACGATGGAGACCATCGCGCGCGACTGCGACATCCCCAGCGAACGTGCCGCCTCCGTCTGCCCTTTGGGCACCGCCTGGATCCCCGCCCGGATCGTCTCCGCCATGTAGGCGGCACCGACCAGGCCGAGAGCCAGCATCACGGTCACGTACTGGTTGATGGACACCTGGAAGGCGAGCGGTACACCGAAGCCGAGCGCGATGAACACCAGTAGTGCGGGGATACCGCGGAAGAACTCGATGTACCCGACCGCGAGCCAGCGGTACGGCGGTACCCGGGAGAGCCGCATCAGTGCCAGCAGCAGTCCCAGCGCCAGACCGAAACCGAAACCGATCATGGTGTAGACAACGGTGTTGACCAGCGCCGTGACGACGACCTCGGGAAACTGGGCCCTGGCGACGCCGAGGTCGAAGAACGCACGGCGCAGCTCGCCCCAGTCCGCGGCGAGAGCGAAGGCGAGCACCGCCGCCACGAGAACCCCGTACTGCACGGTGCGTATGAGCCGGGTACGGTTCCGGCGGCGCATCACTTCTTGGGCTCCGTGCCGAACCACTTCTTGTAGAGCTTGTCGTAACGGCCGTCCGCCTTGGCCTTCTTCAGCGTCTTGTCGATCTGCTTGCGCAGCGCGTCGTTGCCCTTGCGGACACCGATGCCGTACTGCTCCCCGGTGTCGAACTCCGCGGTGACCTTGGTGTCGCGGTTCTTCTTGACGTAGTCGTAGAGCACACCGTTGTCGTTGATGCCCGCGTCGACCTGCCCCGTCTTGACGGCGGTCAGCAGCAGCGCGAGGTCCTCGAACTGGCGGGTCCTGACGCCTTTGCCGCGCTTCTTGGCGTACTCCTCACCCGTGGTGGACTGCTGGACACCCAGCGTCTTGCCCTTGAGGTCCTTGAGGGAGTCGTAGCGCTCGCCCTTCTTGACCAGCAGGGCCTGGGTGGCCTCGAAGTAGGAGGCGGAGAAGTCGAGGTTCTTGGCACGCACCGGGGTGACGGTCATGCCGGCGGCAGCCAGATCGCACTTCCCCGCGTTCAGGTCCTCGCCGGACTGGATGCCCTCGAAGGGCGTGTCCACGATCTCCTGGGTGACGTCGAGATCCTTCGCGACCAGGTCGACCAGGTCGACGTCGAAACCGACGACCTTCTTGCCGTCCCTGAACTGGAAGGGCGCGTAGGGAAGGTGGGTGCAGGTCTTGAGTTTCCCGGAGGAGACGAGTTCGACCTCGCCGTTCCCTCCACCGGAGGTCTTGGTGCTGGAACAGGCTGTGAGAGTGGCGAGCAGCGCGGCCGATGCCAGTGCCGCTGTCAGCGGCTGCCAGGGCTTACGCGTGGATCGTGCGGACACAGCGCCTCCGAAAAGGGATGGGCGGGCAAAAGAGTCCGATCAGACCGGTAAGTGCCGTGCATCCTGCCATTGGCGCCGGGCGATGTCAGCCGTACGTTCTCTGGCATTCCAGCTCGGCCCACACCGCGTGCCCCGTGTTCTCTTCGGGTCCGCCTCTGCGCGCCGCGCGTATGCCCCAATCGTCCGCGAGGACGCTCACCAGGAGCAGCCCCCGCCCGCTCTCCCCGTCGCTGTCACCTACTGGTGTGCTGTCGGCGCAGTCGGCGCGTATCCGCTCCGAGCCGCTGCCTTCGTCGGCCACTTCGAGCCGCAGGCGCACACCTATGACCCATAGCTCGCAACTCACCTTCTCGCTGTCCGTGTGCCGCACCGCGTTGGTGAACAGCTCGGACATCAGCAACTGCGCGTCGGCGCATGCCTCGTCGTCGACGTACCACTCGCGCAGTCTGTCGAGGACGCGCGAGCGTGCCACGGCCACGGAGGTGTCCCGGGCCGGGAGATGGAAGGCGTCCCGCAAGGGACGCGTCGTCAGAGCGCCATCGAGCCGGTGGTCAGAGGGCAGGGCGTCATGGGGGGAAGCCACAGCCCCACTATGCGGTTCGTCACTCGCGTATGGCAAGGATCAGTCTGTGAATTGCAGAACCGCGAATGACAGGGTGTGCGTCTGGACACTGCCATGCCAAACTGCCCGTGCATCACACCAGTTGGAGGGGAGCGACAGTGGCGGACACGCGGACGGGCGGTGGGGCCCCCACCGTGCTGCGCATGGTGCTCGGCAAAAGGTTGCAGCATCTGCGCGAGAGGGCGGGGGTGACCTACGAGCAGGCCGCCAGGGCTCTCGACGTCACGCATGCCACGGTCCGCAGGATGGAGAAGGCCGAGGTCGGCCTGAAGGTCCCCTACGTGGAAAAGCTGCTGCGCACCTATGGCGTCGGTGAGCCGGACGAGATCGAGGGCTTCGTCTCCCTCGCCCGCGAGGCGAACCAGCCCGGCTGGTGGCACAGGTACCGCGACGTGCTGCCCGAGTGGTTCAGCGTCTTCGTGAGCCTGGAGAGCGAATCGGACGTCATCCGCGCCTACGAGCCGCACTATGTGCCCGGCCTGCTCCAGACCGAGAGCTACGCGCGGGCCGTACTGCGTGCCGGGATGCCCCACGCGCCCGAGGGCGAGATCAAACGGGGCGTCGCGCTGCGCATGGAGCGCCAGGCGGTCCTCTTCAGGGACGAGAATCCGCCCATGCTGTGGGCCGTCATCGACGAGACCGTGCTGCGGCGCAACATCGGCGGGGCCGAGGTCATGCGTGAGCAGGTGGACGAGCTCATCAAGGCCACCGAACGCTCCAACGTCCGGCTCCAGATCATGCCGTACAGCGCGGGGCCTCATCCCGCCATGTACGGGCCGTTCCACCTCTTCCGGTTCCCGCTCGAAGAACTCCCGGACGTCGTCTGCGCCGAGAGCCTGGTAGGCGCGGTCTACTTCGACCAGCGCGACGACGTCTCGGGGTTCCTGGAGGCGCTGGACCGGATGTGCGCCCAGGCCGTGCCGCTGGCACGGACCAGGGCGGTCCTCAGTGCACTGCGCAAGGAGATCTGAACCATGGGTCGTATCTACAACGGGATGCCCGCCAAACATCTGGGCAGCGAGGGCTGGCACAAGCCCTGGAGCGGCGGCAACGGCGGCAGCTGCGTGGAAGCCCTCAAGCTCGCCGACGGGCGGGTGGCACTGCGCCAGTCGACCGACCCGGACGGCCCGGCCCTCATCTGCAGCCACCGGGACATCTCCGTGTTCATACGGGGCGCGAAGGCGGGCCAGGCCGACTTCCTGGTCGCCTGACGGCCCGGAGGCCGGACCCACGGGGGGACAGCGGGGGAGCAAGACCTGTGGCCGCGTACGACCGACGTGGTCACTCAGCACGACGAGTTGGAGAAGAGCGTGTCCGAGGCCGGCTTCACACCCGAGCAGATAGACACCACGACGCCGCATCCCGCCCGGATGTACGACTACTACCTGGGCGGCAGGGACAACTACGAGGCGGACCGTGAAGCGGCCGAACGCGTACTGGGCGTCCTGCCGGACATCCGCGTGACCGCCCGCAGCAACCGTGACTTCCTGCACCGCGCGGTGCGCGCCGCCATGGACAGCGGTGTGCGTCAGGTCATCGACATCGGCACTGGCATCCCCACCTCGCCCAACACCCACGAGGTGGCGCGCCAGATCGCCCCCGACGTCCGTGTCGCCTATGTCGACAACGACCCCATCGTCGCCACGTACGCGGACGCCAAGCTGACCAACTCGGGCAACGCCGGTTTCGTCCTCGCCGATGTGCGGGAGCCCGGCACGGTCCTGGACCACCCGGTGATCCAGCGGACCATCGACTTCGACCAACCCGTCGCGCTGATGCTCGTCGCCGTCCTGCACTTCATCACCGACGCCGAGGACGCCACGGGCGTCGTCGGCGCGCTCACCGAGCGCCTGCCCGCCGGCAGCCACCTCATCCTGAGCCACGCCACGGCGGACTTCCACGAGAGCAGGGGCTTCGAGCAGGCCGCGAAGGTCTACAACGAGGAGTCGACCTCCCGTGCGCAGTGGCGCGGCAAGGAGGAGATCATGACCTTCTTCAAGGGCTTCGAACTGCTGGAGCCCGGCCTGGTGCAGCTCCCCCTGTGGCGGCCCGAAGGCCCCGTGCCCGAAGGCGAGGAGCTGAGCCACCACATGGGGTACGGCGGCGTCGGCGTCAAGTGAGGCGTGGGCGGGCCGCCCGTGCACACGGACGGCCCGCTTCTTCGCCACCCCGCAAGGCGGCGTCTGCGCAGCCTCGTAAGGCCGCCGCTTCTCCTCCATAAGGCCGGCGTTTCACCTCCGGGAGGCACCCGGGGCCGGCCCGCTGCGTGCCGCTACGGGGCGGAAGACGAACGAGAACCGCGCGGGACCCACCGTGAGCTGGTGCCGGGGCAGTACCCCGGGGCCGCAGGACTGCGAGCCGATGCCCTGCATCCCGTGGTCGAGATGGACCCACACGGTGTCGCCCGGCACCAGGTCCGTGGTGTGCCGCGCGGCGTCCAGCTGTTCGCTGGTCCACCGCCGCGCGGTGAACCAGCAGCGCGCCGCGTCCGCCTCGGCCCGCAGCCCCGCGCCTCCGGGACCCTCCCTCAGCTCTGCCCAACGCACATCGGCGCGGGCGCCGTTCTCCTGTGGACGCACATAGGGCGTCTGCATGGCGTCGACCGTGCTGTGCCACAGGCCGGTACGGGACGCCTCCCGCGTGTCCGGATACGCCTCACCAGGCCCGCCGCCGAACCATGTGGCGTGGCCGTACGTGGCGGGCAGGCCCAGACGGACGCCCAGCCGGGGCAACGGCACCTCCCAGTGCCCCTCGGGCTCGACGGAGACCTCCAGCCGCAGCGCGTCCCCTGACGCCGTCCAGCGGTAGACCGTGCGCAGTGCCAGCGCCGAAGCGGCGGGCGCGACCCGTGTGCTGACGACCAACGTGTCGCCCTCGCGCTCGACCGTGTCGGTCCTGTGGCGCATCCGGTGCAGTCCTGTTTCCCGCCACAGAGGGCCAAGCCGGGGAGCGGGCTGCCAGGGCGCGCCGTCGTCGTTGTCGGTCGTGGCACGCCACACGTCCAGGCGGGGCCCGCCGAGGGCGAGCCCGCCCAGCCTCAGCAGCTGGCCCGTGCGGGCCGCGAACACCCCCGTGCCGAGCCGGACGGTGCCCTCCTGCCCGCTCTCCTCGCCGGGGCGCAGCGCGGTGGGCGGCGCCGGGTACAGCGGCTCGTCGTCCGGCTGCTGCGGCACGGCGGGCAGCTGCCCCCAGGCGACCGTGTGCCCGCTTCCGGCCCAGTCGGTGTCCTGGGCGAGTACAGCGCTGACCGTCCACCACGCCTCGCCCGCGCGTGCGTGCTCCGGGGGCGTGGGCAGGACGAGTTCGGCCGACTCACCCGGGAGCACCGGCTCTTCGGGCAGCGGCAGCATGCCGCCGCTGACCCGGGCGCCCTCGGCCTCGTAGGACCAGGCGAAGGCGAGAGCGGAGAGGTCGGCGAAGTCGTACCCGTTGGTGACGCGCACCGTTCCCGGCGCCCGGCCAGGCCCGATCCTGACGGGTTCGATCACCTTCTTGTACTCGGTCAGCCCGGGCGAGGGTGTGCGGTCGGGGAAGACCAGGCCGTCGCAGACGAAGTTGCCGTCGTGCAGCTCCTCGCCGAAGTCCCCGCCGTAGGCGAACCACAGGCGCCCGTCCTGGGTGCGCCGCGAGAGACCGTGGTCGATCCACTCCCACACGAAGCCGCCCTGGCAGCGCTCGTACTTCTCGAAGAGCCGCTGGTAGTCCGCGAGCCCGCCGGGGCCGTTGCCCATGGCGTGCGCGTACTCGCACAGCAGGAACGGGAGCGAGCGGCGTCGCGCGTCCTGCTCCGGCTCGCCCGTAGCCGGCTCCTCGCGCCGCCCGATCAGCTCCACTTCGTCGTGGGACGCGTACATGCGCGAGTGGAAGTCGCTGTCCGGGTACGCGGGATCGTTCTCGTAGTGCAGCGGCCGTGACGGGTCGCGCTCGCGGATCCAGCGGGCCATGGCGCGCAGACCGGCGCCGGACCCGCACTCGTTGCCGAGTGACCAGACGACCACCGAGGCGTGGTTCTTGTCGCGCTCCACCATGCGCGCCGCGCGGTCGAGGAGCGCGGGTGTCCACCTCTCGTCGTCCACCGGGTTCTGTACGCCGTGGAGGGCCTGGAAGCCGTGCGTCTCCAGGTCGCACTCGTCGACCACCCACAGGCCCAGCTCGTCGCACAGGTCCAGGAAGGCGGGGTGGGGCGGGTAGTGGCTCGTGCGTACGGCGTTGATGTTGTGCCGCTTCATCAGCACCAGGTCGTACCGCATGGTGGCCGCGTCCACGGCCCGGCCGGTGTCGGGATGGAACTCGTGCCGGTTGACGCCGCGCAGCAGTACGGGCGTGCCGTTGACCTTGAACAGCCCGTCCTCGACGACGGCGGTACGGAAACCGATGCGCAGGGGCACGCGCTCGCCCGCGGTGACCAGTTCGGCGTCGTACAGGTGCGGGACCTCGGCGCTCCAGGGCGTCACCGGCACGGTCGCGCTCCGGCCGGTCGCCAGGTCAAGACCCAGCTCGGGAACAGTGACCCTGCCGGGCGGGTCACTGTCCACGCGGAGGGTGCCGCGCCCCGTGGTGTGGTCGTAGCCGGCGTGCACGTAGTGGTCGACGACCGCTCCGGGCGGCCGGTGCAGCAGTGTGACGTCGCGGAAGATGCCGGGCAGCCACCACTGGTCCTGGTCCTCCAGGTAGCTGCCTGCCGACCACTGGTGCACACGGACCGCCAGTACATTGCCGTGCGGGCCCAGCAGCGCCCCCACCGGGAACTCGTGCGGCAGCCGCGAGCCCTGGAAGGTGCCGAGTTCGTGTCCGTTCATCCAGACCCGGGCGCAGGACTCCACGCCTTCGAAGCGCAACAGGGTCTCGCCCTCGTCCCCTCCCGTGGCGTACGGGGTCCAGTCGCCGGGGAGGTCGAAGACGTACCGGTGGTCGCCGGTGGGGTTCTCCGCCGGAACGTGCGGAGGGTCGACGGGAAAGGGATAGCGCACGTTCGTGTACGCGGGCGTGCCGTACCCGTGCAGCGCCCAATGGGAGGGCACGGGGAGTTCGGCCCACCGGGAGTCGTCGAAGCCTGGTCCGGCGAACTCCTCACCGTGGTGGTCAGCCGCGGGGGAGAGCCGGAATCTCCAGTTGCTCCCGCTCAGGCTCAGGCGGCGCGCGTCGGAGCCGGGTATCCAGGCACGTGGCGGCAGCGAGCCGGTACCGGGGGAGACGTCCTCGTAGTAGGGCGTTGGCGGGGGCGCGGGGGAGAGAGGCGGGCCGCCGGTGCGGGAAATGCTCATGCGTCTCCTCGGTCTCATCGGTTGCTGCTTGTCTGCCACCATCCGGCACCCCGGCATGCCTGAGGCACCGGTACGGGCAGGTCCCTGCAGGGGATCAAACTGCGGACTGTGAGGGCGACATGACACAGTGGCCACCATGACGATGCCGCCTCCGCCGAGCCACCCGCCGTCGTCCGGCCCACCACCGGCGCAGCCTCCCGGTGGATTCGGACAGCCTCCTGGTGGGTTCGGGCAGCCGCCCGCCGGTGGTGGCTTCGGGCCTCCCGGCTCCGGTGGTCTCGGTCCGCCGGCGCCGGGCGGGTGGCCTCCTCCGCCGCCTCCGGGACGGGGCAGGGGCAAGCTGGTCGCCGGGATCGTGGCGGCGGCCGTGGTGGCGCTCGCACTGATCACGGCGGGGATCGTGTTCCTGACCGGCGGCGACGGCGGCACGGGCAAGAGCGCCGACGGGAAACCCGGCGGCCCCAGCTCCTCCGGCAGGCCCACACCGTCGCAGGAGGAGAGCGAGGGTGCGCCCTCGGCGGAGCCTGACGACGGCGGCGCCGCAACGGACTTCCCCACTCCTGGCCCGAGCGGCGGCCTGCCCTCGGGCGAGCCGTCCGGGGGCACCGGCGACCTCGCGCTGCCGTCTTTCATGCTCAAGGCCGGGGACTGCTACGACCGTTCGGACAAGGGGCAGGGCTCGGTCGAGACCCGCGACTGCGACAGCGCGCACGACGCCGAGGTCGTCAGCCGTAAGAAGATCACCGGCGACTACGGCTCGGACGACGCGGTCCGACGCAAGGCCGACTCCCTGTGCCGGGACACGCTGAAGAACAAGGCGAGGCAGCAGCCGCGCGGAACGGTGGGCGGCACGCTCATCTCGTACCCGAAGGCGCGGGGCATGAACGCGGGCATCGACCATGTGACGTGCAGTCTGACAGCGGGGCAGGGCAAGAAGCTCCACAAGCCACTGGTGTGAACCGGCCCGCCTGGTCGCCCCGTTGGTGAGCCGGAGCACTCACCGTCGGTGAACGGCGCGCGTGTTCATCTCGAACAACAGGCGCGGCGCGGTTCCCAGGAAGCTACGCGTGTAGGGATCTTCCGAGTGCGGAAGATCCCTTGCGGCACCCCCCGTTTCGGAATCCATGTCAACGGCGTGATTTACGCGCGTAGTTGTGAACCCTGAGATTTGGCATGGACACATCTTTGACGGGGTAAGTTGCCGCGACTGATGTGTCAGGTGTTCCTTCCATGCCACCCATGAGAGGTTCCATGAAGCTGCGCAGATGGGCGTCCACGGCCACAGCCGTCGTCGCCCTCCTCGGACTGTCGACCCTCGGCGCCTCCTCGGCCACCGCCGAAGAGGCAGCCCCCACCGGCTATGTCGCCCTCGGCGACTCCTACTCCTCGGGCGTCGGCGCCGGGGACTACGACTCGGGAAGTGGCAACTGCAAGCGGAGCGCCAACGCGTATCCCAAGCTGTGGAGCGGTGCCAACTCCCCCTCCTCCTTCGACTTCACGGCCTGCTCCGGCGCACGCACGGGCGACGTGCTCTCAGGACAGCTCGGCCCGCTCAAAGACTCCACAGGGCTCGTCAGCATCACGATCGGCGGCAACGACGCGGGCTTCGCCGACGCCATGACGACCTGTGTGCTCCAGGGCGAGAGCGCTTGCTTGAAGAGGATCAAGCAAGCGCGCGACTACATAGCGGGCACGCTCCCGGGCAAGCTCGACCCTGTGTACGACGCCATCCGGGACAAGGCTCCCTCGGCGAAGGTCGTCGTGCTCGGCTACCCGAACATGTACAAGCTCAAGGGCGCCTGCAACGTCGGCCTCAGTGAGAAGTCACGCGCGGCCATCAACTCCGCCGCAGCCGACCTCAACGATGTCACCGCCAAGCGCGCGGCCGACCACGGCTTCAGCTTCGGTGACGTACGCCCGACCTTCAGCGGTCACGAGATCTGTTCGGGCAGCTCCTGGCTGCACAGCGTCACCTTCCCGGTGGGTGACTCGTACCACCCGACGGCCGCGGGGCAGTCCGGTGGCTACCTCCCGGTGCTGGACGGCCTGGCCTGACCCGCGCCGCCGCCGGTGTGCCCGCCCAACCGGGCTGCGGCACACCGGCGTTCACCGTTCAGCCTTCCTGGCCGGCGTCCCTCCGCGCCCCGGCGCCGACGGCCTCGGCAGAGTCCTCGGCGGGGTCCTCGCCCCCGGTCATGGCCACGGCCAGGGCTGCCGCCGGATCGCGCTCCGGGCCGCCGGCGGGCCACCAGACGCGTGCCTTCCTCAGGTACGGCCACCACTGTCCGTCCGGCCCGTAGCGCACCTGCGCGTCCGTGCCTGCCGCCGTCCAGCGGGCGCCCGTAGCACGCAACCGGGGGCGTGAGCCGTCCTCCGCAGGCCACGCAGCGGCCAGTTGGTCACGGGCGCGCGCCAGTGCCCCGGGGGGTGGCGACCAGCCCTCGTCCAGTACGCTCAGCGCCTCCCGGCCCCCGAACCCCCAGGCGCACACGGCCACTTCGAGCTCCCGCTCCGTACGGCCGCAGCCGCCCGCCAGCCGGGCCGAGACGGTGCGCCCAGGAAGCGCCGAGGCAAGCCGTACCGCGTCCTCCCACTCCGTGAGCGGGGCCGGGACGGCGCGCGAAGCGTGTCCTGGCGAAAGGGCTTCACCGAGGGCACGCCGGGCCCGTGAGGCCGCGTCAGCGGCCACGAACGTGAGCCCGTCGATGTCCAGGCCGGGAGCGGGGGAGGTGCCGCCGTCGAGCGCGGCGATCTCCGCCGGCTCCCGCGGCGGAAGCGGCCTGTCCGGCAGCGAGGGCAGCACAGCACCCAGCGCGAACGCCTCCTGCGCCGCCACCCCCTCGGGGCCGTCGTCGCGGCCCGCCGTCCCCGAGCCCCCGTCGCCCTCGGCCGCCCGCGCCGCGCTGCGCTCCTGGAGCGCTTCGAGCAGCTCGCGCTCGCCCCTGCCGCGCATCAGGAAGAGCACGAAGGGGTCCTCGTCCAGCAGCCGCGCCATCTGGTAGCTCAGCGCCGTGGTGTGCGGACAGTGGTCCCACGCTCCGCAGGCGCACTCCGGGTCCAGATCGCCGATGCCCGGCAGCAGTTCCAGACCGACGTCGGCCGCGTCCTCCACCAGGCGTGGCGGCATGTCGCGGTCCAGTAGCGCCGCGATATGGCCCGCCTCGTCGACGACCATCTCCAGCATCCGGTCCCATTCGTCGTCGTCCAGCTCGCGCAGCAGCACGTCCGCGCGGTACGTCGTCCTGTCGGGATCGTGCACAACGGCCGTGATCCGGCCGGGACGGACGGACACGGCGCCCACGGCACCCTGACGCGCGTACTTCCTGCCCTGCTTGAGCTGTCCGCCGTCGAGCGCCGTGTCTTCGAGCGCCTGGAGCCAGGTGCGCCCCCACCACGTACGGGCGAAACCGCGGCCCTGTGCGGCCGGGAGTGCGGCGAAGACCCGCTCCGGGGTGCGGGTGCTGCTCTCCTCGGCGGCCCCGTGCGCCCTGTCCTCGCTCAACGCTCCACCTTCCGCAGCTCCACCAGTTCGGCCAGTTCGGTGTCGGACAGCTCGGTCAGCGCTGCCTCGCCCGAGCCGAGTACCGCATCGGCGAGCGCCTTCTTACGGCGCAGCATTCCGGCGATACGGTCCTCGATCGTGCCCTCGGCGATGAGCCGGTGCACCTGCACGGGCAGGGTCTGCCCGATGCGGTACGCGCGGTCGGTCGCCTGGGCCTCGACCGCCGGGTTCCACCACCTGTCGTAGTGGATGACGTGGCTCGCGCGGGTCAGGTTGAGGCCCGTGCCCGCGGCCTTGAGGGAGAGCAGGAAGACGGGAGCCGCGCCCTCCTGGAACCGGCGCACCATCTCTTCACGGCGCGCTACGGGTGTGCCGCCGTGCAGGAACTGCGTGGCCACACCCCTGTTGTCCAGATGGCGTTCCATAAGGCGTGCCATCTGGACGTACTGCGTGAAGACCAGCACGCCGGCGTCCTCGGCCAGCAGCGTGTCCAGTAGTTCGTCGAGAAGCTCCAGCTTCCCCGAGCGCCCTGGAAGCCTGCCGCCGTCCTCCTTGAGGTACTGCGCCGGATGGTTGCAGATCTGCTTGAGCGAGGTGAGCAGTTTGACGACGAGCCCGCGCCGCGCGAAGCCGTCCGTTCCGCGCAGCTCCTGCAGGCTCTCGCGCACCACCGCCTCGTAGAGCCCCGCCTGTTCGGGTGTCAGCGACACCGCGCGATCGGTCTCGGTCTTGGGCGGCAGCTCAGGCGCGATGCCCGGGTCCGTCTTGTGGCGCCGCAGCAGGAACGGCCTCACGAGGCGGGCGAGTTGCTCTGCCGCCAGCGGGTCGCCGTCCTCGGCCGCGTCGGCGTAGCGCCTTCGGAACGTGCCCAGGCGGCCCAGCAGTCCGGGCGTCGTCCAGTCCAGTACCGCCCACAGCTCGGAGAGATTGTTCTCCACAGGAGTGCCGGTCAGCGCGACGCGTGCCCGCGCGGGCAGGGTGCGCAGGGCCCGGGCCGTCGCGGCGAAGGGGTTCTTCACATGCTGTGCCTCGTCCGCGACGACCAAGCCCCAGGGGGAGCCGGCGCCGAGCCGTTCCGCGTCCAGCCGCATCGTGCCGTAGGTGGTCAGTACGAACTCACCCTCGCCCAGCTCCTCCAGGCTCCTCGCGCCTCCGTGGAACCGCCGTACGGGGGTCCCCGGCGCGAACCGCTCGATCTCACGCTGCCAGTTGCCCATCAGTGAGGCGGGGCAGACGACCAGGGTCGGCCCCGCGGTGGCCGGCTGCCGCTGGCGGCGCAGGTGGAGCGCGATCAGCGTGATGGTCTTGCCCAGTCCCATGTCGTCCGCGAGGCAGCCGCCGAGTCCGAGAGATGTCATGCGGTGCAGCCAGTCCAGGCCCCGCAGCTGGTAGTCCCTGAGCGTGGCCTTCAGCTCAGGTGGCGGCGGCAGGGGCGGCTCGTCCCGGCGTTCTGGGTCGGCCAGCCGCTCTCTGAGCGCCTCCAGCCACCCGGTAGCGCGCACCTCCACGCGCTCGCCGTCCTGTTCCGCCGTCCCCGTGAGGACGGCGCCGAGCGCGTCGAGCGTGCCGACCTTGCGGTCCTGCCGCTGCCGCGCCCTGCGGATCTCGCCGGGGTCGATGAGCACCCATTGGTCGCGCAGCCGCACCAGCGGGCGGCCGGACTCGGCCAGCCGGTCCAGTTCGGCGCGGGTGACCTCATGGTCGCCAACGGCGAACCGCCAGTCGAAGCTGAGCAGCGCGTCGGGGGAGAGGGCGGAGGGCAGCCCCGTGCCCGCAGGACCGGTGCCCTGGCCGCCCCCGGTGCCTTGCTCCGCGCCGCCGTCATCGCCTCCAGGGCCGATCACGGCCCGCGCGGTCAGCGACCGCGCGAACTCGCGCGGCCAGTGCACCTGGACGCCCGCAGCCGCCAGGGCGCGCGGCACAGCGGAGCCGAGCAGTTCGGCGATCTCCTCGTCGGCCAGCTCGATGGCATCCGGCACAGCTGCCGACAGCAGCGGGGTGAGCGCGTCCCAGGCAGCCGCAGCCCTGCGCAGGGTGAGCAGCGCTTCCGTACGCACTCTCGGGCCGAGGCGTTCACTCAGTGGCGAGGCTCCCGACCACACCTCGGCGGCGTCGGCGACCAGGGTGGCGTCGGCGAGTGCGTGGAGCTGGGGCACGCCGCGGAACCGGACGGCCGGCTCGCCCTCCGCCTCGCCGCCCCGCCCGGTGCGCTCCAGACCGGAGACCTCGATACGGAGCGACAGCCGGATCCCGGCGTCCTGCCCCGCCGCCACCTCGGCGGCCCATTCGCGCAGTTCGGGGATGCGCAGGGGTTCCCGTGAGACGAAGGCGGGCCCGCCCGCCGCGAGCGGCGCCGCCGGAGTGCGGGGCAGGGAGTCGGCCACGGCGTCCATGAAGGCCCGCAGCAGCGGTTCGGGAGCGGGCATCCGGAGCGGGTCCTGGCCGGGCAGCGGTACGGCGTGCGCGTACGGCGGCATCGCGGCGGCGAGCCGCGCGGTGTGTTCGCTGTCCTCCGTGTCGAACGGCCCGAGCCGCCACGCGTCGTGTCCCTCCGGGCTCAGCCCTGGCAGCAGCTTGCCCCGTGCGGCCAGCCCCAGAGCGTGCAGCGCGACGGCGCCCCAGTAGGCCGCGGCCGTGCCGGAGCCGGCCGCGTGCGCCCGGGTCAGCACCGGGAGCGCTTCTGTCACGGACAGTGCCAGTGCGTGCACCGTATGCGTGTCCACGGCGCCGTCCTCGTCGGGCAGTACGACGGTCAGCGGTACGGCGTCACCGGGACAGCCGCCCGTTCCCTCACCTCCGTCGTCCCACAGGGGCGTGCCGTCGGGGAGCCAGAACGCCACCCGTGATCCGCGCGGCGGGTCCGAGGGGAGAAACACAGCTGCGCAGCCGCTGAGCTGCGATGTTCCGAAGGGCGTTACCACGGTCTCTGCCACAGTGCTGACGCATTCCTCAAACTTGACTAGCGGGAGGGGGTCGCCGAGAGTACCCCACACGTGGAGGCGGCTGGAAACGCGTATGGAACCCATCCGGCTCCGATGGCGTTCAATGGAGTGAGTGGCAGGCGCCGCTGTACCGGATAAGCGGCGAGCGCCGTCGCATCGGAGGAGGGATCGAGATGACCAACCGAGGCAAGATCGCCGTCGGCGGAGTGGCCGTCGGGCTGCTGCTGTGGTGGCTGACGTCGTTCTGGATCGCGGTGCTGGTGATCGTCGGTGTGCCGGCAGTCGCCTACCTGACGCTGGACCCCTCGCAGCGCCGCAGGCTCCGCAGGGTCGGCCGTAAGGAGCTGGGCCGCTAGCGCGGCAGGCGGTCCGGGCAACGCCACACGCCCGTCAGGCAGCAGGCCGGACCGCGATGCCGTCGAGGGCCGCGAGCAGTTCGGGCAGCTCGCGGCCACGCCCGACGGGGCGTACCTCACCCGGCGCCTCGTCCAGGAGCACGAACGCGATGTCGTCCGTGCGCGCCACCACGCTCCAGCCCGGCCCGTCGGCGCGCAGCGTCCGCGCCTCGCCCGAAGCGAAGGCCGAACGTATCCGTCCGGGCGGCGGCGGGGACTCCACATACGCCTGTACCTCCTCCAGGACACGCCGCACGCCGCTGTCCGGCTCCTCACCGGCGTCCACGAACTCCACGCCGTCTTCCACCTGTTCACGCCACTGCGCCCACTGGAGCGCGATCTCGTCGGCCCCGAGCCTGCGTTGCGGCGGCCCCCACTGCGAGGTGTCCGGCGGGACGAGCGGGGGCACTCCGCCGTCCAGCTCCGGATCGGGCGCCGGGTCGTGCGGTGCGGGCACACCGGGCGCCGAGACGGCCAGCGCGAGTGGCCACCCCGGCAGTACGGCGACGACCGAACTCCCGTCGGGTGACAGGTCGTACTCCATGCCGCAGTCCCACGCGGCCACCGCGCATGCCACGAGTGTCACGTCCTCGGTCACCACGGTCCACCGCGCGCCTTCCCCGTCCTGCCCCAGCACCAGGCCGTAGCCCTCGGCGTAGGGCTCAAGGCCGAGCACCGCGCACGCCGCCGGGTAGTCGTCGCCGAGCACACTGGGGAACTGAGCGGGCGTCAACAGCACGGCCGTCAGTACGTAAAGTGCGTCCCCGTCCAGTGCGTTCTGCTCTTCGGCAGCCACCATCAAGCCCCTCCTTCGGACCGGATCCCGGTGACCATAGCTTCTAGAGTGGATCCACAACAGACACGGGCAGTGACAGGAGGCGACGCCACGTGCGGCGTTACGACCGGCTCAAGCACATCCTGCGACTCGACCCCGAAAAGGACTCCCACGAGATCTACCGACTGATCGCGGCCTACGAGTTCCCCTGGGACATCGCCCGGGCACTCGAACTCGCCCTCTACCGCACCTATGCCGTGCCCAGCATCGGCCGGCTGCTGGCCGAGACGGCCGAACTGACCGACCGTACGCAGAGGCGCTACGACGACACCTCGCTCCTGCTGGACGCGGTTGTCGAGCACGGCTTCGACAGTGTGAACGGGCGCACCGCGATCCGGCGCATCAACCAGATGCACCGCACCTACGACATCTCCAACGACGACATGCGCTACGTGCTGTGCACCTTCGTGGTGACGCCCAAGCGCTGGCTCGACGCGTTCGGCTGGCGCCGCCTCACTCCGCACGAGCTGCGCGCCACGGCGCACTACTACAGCACCCTGGGGCGGCACATGGGCATCCAGGACGTGCCCGTCGGCTACGCCGAGTTCGAGAAGTACCTGAACGACTACGAGGACGCCAACTACGGCTGGGACGAGGGTGCGCGGAAGGTCTCCGACTCCACCCTCGACCTGATGGCCTCCTGGTACCCGGCGCCCCTCGCCCCCGCGGTGCGCACCGCCAGCAAGGCACTGCTGGACGACTCGCTGCTGCGCGCCTTCCGCTACGCCCGACCCAGCCCCACGACGCGGCGCCTGGTGCGCGGCGCGCTGCGGCTGCGGGGCAGGGGCGTACGGCTGCTGCCGCCGCGCGACCGCCCGCACTTCGGGCGGCAGAACCGCGAGATCAAGAGCTATCCCGGCTACCCCGTGGGCTACCAGGTGGCCGACCTCGGCGCCTTCGGGGGCGGGACCGGCCAGGGGAAGTCCGCCTGCCCGGTGCCGCACGCGGCCAAGGGGCAGTCCGCCATCGAGGAGAAGCGCCCCTAGGCAGGGTCGCCCCCGGTCGGCTCACCGGCCCTGATCCGTACGGCCAGCGCGAGATACCGGTTGTCCTCGTCCACGTAGGAGTCCAGCCGCCAGCCCGTCGCGGCCAGCAGCGGCTGGAGCCGGCGCTCGGCCCGTACGTCGTCCGAGGTCACCTGCCGTCCCTGGCGCGCGGCCAGCGCCGCGCGCCCGAGGGGGTGGAAGAGGGCGAGCACGCCGCCGGCACGTACGGTGCGGGCGAGTTCGCGCAGCCCGATCTCCGGGCCTGGCAGGTGTGAGATGAGTCCGGCGCCGAACACCGCGTCCAGGGCGCCGTCCCGCAGCGGCAGCCGGGCGGCGTCGGCGCAGAGCAACCAGGCGGCTCCGTCCCGCCCCTTGAGCACGGCCTGCTCCAGCATGGCCGGTGTCAGATCGGCGCCCAGTACCGTGCCCGACGGTCCCACGGCGTCCCGCAGGGGAGGCAGTGCCCTACCGGTTCCGCACCCCCCGTCCAGGACCGTGGCGCCCGGGCGCAGACCGAGCGCGGCGACAGCGGAGGCGTACGCCGGGCCGTCGTCGGGGAACTTCGCGTCCCACCGCGCCGCGCGCTCCGTGAAGAACTCCTGGACTGCGGCCCGTCCTTCAGCCATGTCATGTGTCATACGCCCATCATCGTGCCCCGGCCACTCACATACGGAGCAGGACCGGTCGTTGCCGTTCGCGGAGTCGGCGAATTGCGACGCTTCCGCAAGGCGTTCGGCGTGAGCCTCACCCGAACCAGGGCCCTTCCGATGGGTCCTGCTGGGGGATCTGTGCCGTCGGGGCCACCTGCGCGTCCAGCGCCCCGCGTCTCCCACGCCGCTGTCCCGGGAGGGCGCCGCCGGAGTCCTCGGCGAGGTGATCGATGGCCTCCGCGCCCTGTGAACGCCCCCTCGAACTGGAACTGTGCTTTCCGGCCGTTGACTACTTCGAGCGCCTCGGCGTTCCCTTCCTTGTCGTCGTCAACTGCTTCTCCCGCACCCGCTCCCACACCACGCGCGAGATCGCGCGAGCGCTCGGTCTGGAGCCCAGGGTTCCGGTCACGCTCCTCGATGCACGGGACCGCGACGTGGGCAAGGAAGCGCTGGTCCGGCTGATCGAGTACGTGGCCGGACGCCACCGCACCGCGCTCCTGGGCGAGATGGCAGTGACGGATGCGACAGGGATATAACCTCGCGCGCCCAAAGAGGACGTAGTGGTTGCTCACCGTGCTGTCGTGGGTAAGGGTGGCACGGCAGATGCTGAGGAAAAGGGGGCAGCGGGGTGGCACTGAATACGGGACTCGACTGGTTGTTGGACGACCTCACGAAGCGGATCTCGTCTGTCCGGCACGCGCTGGTGCTCTCCAACGACGGACTCGTCACGGGCAGCAGCCATGAACTCGACCGGGAGGACGCCGAGCATCTGGCGGCCGTCTCCTCCGGGCTGCACAGCCTAGCCAAAGGGTCAGGCCAGCACTTCAGGGCGGGACGCGTACGACAGACCATGATCGAGTTCGATGAGGGGGTGCTCTTCGTGACGGCCGCGGGTGACGGCAGCTGCCTGTGTGTCCTGGCGGGGGCGGAGGCGGACATCGGCCAGGTCGCCTACGAGATGACGCTGTTGGTCAACCGTGTCGGCGAGCACCTGGGCGTCGCCATGCGAAACAGTCGCTGAGCCGCCGCACCGCTCCTCACCGAAAGCCTCTGACCTGCATGTCCGCGGAGTTATCCACAGGCTCCGCGAGAAAATCGCGAGCGCGTTATCGTCTTCACGCAACGTAGTTGAACGACAGCGGGGGGATGACCGCATGCGAAGCAGGACGACCAACGGCCAAGGAGCGGAGACCCGCTCCACGAACATGGCACTGCGCACGGCGGCCGGGGAACTGGGCCTGTGGCCCAGGGAACTTGAGCTTGCCGTGCACACGGAGGAGGTACGCACTGTGCCGGGGGTCCCCGGAGGACCTCGCCGGGTGACGCGCGAGGAGATCGAGAGGGTCAAGAGCGCGGAGGGCTTTCCGGAGCTCCTGCGCGAGCGGTTGCGGCTGGTCGGCGCGAGCGAGGGGGCGACGCTGATGGGCATCAGCCTCTCGCGCTTCGCCCGTCTCGCCAGGACAGGGCACTTCAGCCCGGTGAGGTTCTACGTCAATCGCTACCGCACCGTTGTCTGGCTCTATCTCGCCCACGAACTACGGGAGTTCGTGGACAGCAGCCCTGAGCTGCTGAAAGAACGCATGCCGCGCGAGAGGCGTGAGGCACTGAAAGCGGGTCTCGACGAGCGGGGAAGGCGCTGGCGCAGCAGGCGGGTGCGCCAGTTGGAGACCGAGGCGGGCGGCCCCTGGGAACTGGCGGCGGCCAGGGCGTCTGTGCTCGATGACGACGCGCTCGCCGAGGCCGTTCCGGCCGCCGACGAGCAGGCCCGGCTCAGGGCGCTGATGCCGGCGCTCGCGGAAGAGCGCAGGGAACCGGAGGCGATGAACGACGCGCTGGAGTCGCTCCGCGTCGCAGACAGCGAAGAGGAGGTCCGGACCTACCAGTTGTCACTGCACACGGCCCTGGAGGAGGCGCGTTCCTCCGCGCCCTTGGCGTCCCACCCCGCCACCCCAGCGCCGGAGGCCGATCCGGCCCGTCCGGGCCCGGACACCCCGCACCTTGTGCCGGGCCCGCCGGCGACCGTGCCCCGGCGGCGATGGTCCCTGCGCAGCCGAAGGACCAAGACCGCCACCGGCCCCGCCCAATGACGGTCAGCGCCGCCACGGGCCCGGCCGTGAGCGTCATGTATCCGGGGGAGTGGGGCACGCGCAGAGGTCAGCCGGACGGTGGCGTCTCGTTCGGTTCCTGCCGGCGCGGCGGGCGGTTGGACTCGTGCGGCCGGAAGAGCCCCTCCTGCATCACGGAGACGATCAAATGCCCAGCACGGTCATAGATCTGGCCACGGGCGAGCCCGCGGGCGCCCGTCGCCATCGGTGACTCCTGCTCGTACAGAAACCACTCATCGGCGCGGAACGGTCTGTGGAACCACATCGCGTGGTCCAGTGAGGCCGTGTCGAAGGCCCGCGCTCCCCACAGCGGCTCGACCGGGAGACGTACGGCGTCGAGCAGCGTCATGTCGCTGGCGTAGGTCAGTGCGCAGGTGTGCACGAGGGGATCGTCGCCCAGCGAACCGATCGCGCGCATCCACACGCTGCTGCGCGGCTCGACGCCCTCCAGCTCGGCGGTGCTCCAGCGCAGCCGCTCCACATAGCGAAGGTCGAACGCCTGACGGCGTGCCATCCGCTCGAAGGGCTCCGGCAGGGAGCCGAGGTGCTCGCGGATCTCGTCGGCGAGCTTCGGCAGGCTCTCCGGATCCGGCACGTCCGGCATGGGGAGCTGATGCTCGAAACCGGTCTCGGGAAGATGGAAGGAGGCAGTCAGATTGAAGATGGTCCTGCCGCGCTGGACGGCGATCACCCGGCGGGTGGTGAAGGAACGCCCGTCCCTTACTCTCTCGACCTGGTACACGATCGGCACCCCGGGAATGCCGGGACGCAGAAAGTACGCGTGCAGGGAGTGCACGGGCCGCTGCTGCTCGACGGTGCGGCCCGCCGCGACCAGCGCCTGCCCCGCGACCTGCCCTCCGAAGACCCGCTGGAGGGATTCATGGGGGCTCTGGCCCCGGAAGATGTTGAGGTCGATCTCTTCCAGGTCCAACAGGTCGACGAGGCGTTCCGCAGGGCTGGGCCCGGTCATGTGGTCTGTTCCTCTCTCGCGTCCGGCGCGACCCTCACGCCCGGCGCCGTGCTCACATCGGGCCCACGGCGGTCACCTTGACCACGGCGCGTCCCTCCTCGTCCGAGGCGATGAGGTCGACCTCGGCCGAGATACCCCAGTCATGATCTCCGCGGGGGTCGGCGAAAGTCTGCCGGACGCGCCACAGCCGGTCCTCCGGGACCTCCTCGATGCGCAGCAGACGCGGGCCCCTGGCGTCGGGCCCGGTGCCCAGCTCCTCGTACTCCTCCCAGTAGGAGTCCATCGCCGTAGCCCAGGCGTCCGCGTCCCAGCCCGACTCGCCGTCCATCTGGCCGAGTTCGTCGACCTTGTCGAGCGCGGCCAGCTCCACCCTGCGGAACATCGCGTTGCGCACGAGGACGCGGAAGGCGCGCGGGTTGGCGGTCACGGGCTTGACCTGGTCGGCCCGTTCCTGGGCCTCCTCGGCGGTCTCGTCCGCCGGGTTGGCGAGCTGCTCCCACTCGTCCAGGAGGCTGGAGTCGACCTGCCTGACCATCTCGCCCAGCCACTCGATGATGTCCTGGAAGTCCTCCGACTTGAGGTCGTCGGGGACGGTGTGCTCCAGGGCCTTGTAGGCGCTCGCCAGGTAGCGCAGCACGATGCCCTCGGTGCGGGCGAGCTCGTAGAAGGAGACGAACTCCGTGAAGGTCATCGCCCGTTCGTACATGTCACGGATGACCGACTTGGGGGAGAGCGGGTGGTCGCCGACCCAGGGGTGGGACTTGCGGTAGAGGCCGTAGGCGTGGAAGAGGAGCTCCTCCAGCGGCTGGGGGTAGCTGATGTCCATCAGCCGTTCCATCCGGTCCTCGTACTCGATCCCGTCGGCCTTCATCTGCGCAACGGCCTCGCCCTTGGCCTTGTTCATCTGCGCGGCGAGGATCTGACGCGGGTCGTCCAGTGTCGACTCGACGACGGAGACCATGTCCAGGGCGTAGGAGGGCGACTCCGGATCCAGCAGCTCGAAGGCGGCGAGCGCGAATGTCGAGAGCGGCTGGTTGAGGGCGAAGTCCTGCTGGAGGTCCACCGTCAGCCTGATGGTCCGGCCTTCCTCGTCCGGCTCGTTCAGTGCCTCGACGATCCCGCCGTCCAGCAGCGAACGGTAGATCGCGATGGCGCGGCGGATGTGCCGCAGCTGGGAGCGCCGGTCCTCGTGGTTGTCCTCCAGCAGCCGGCGCATCTGCGCGAACGCGTCACCGGGGCGGGCGATCACCGACAGCAGCATCGCGTGGGTCACCCGGAAACGGGAGTTGAGCGGCTCGGGCTCGGAGGCGATCAGCTTCTCGAAGGTCTGCTGGCTCCAGTTGACGAACCCCTCGGGTGCCTTCTTGCGCACGACCTTGCGGCGCTTCTTCGGGTCCTCGCCGGCCTTCGCCAGCGCCTTCTCGTTCTCCACCACGTGCTCGGGAGCCTGTGCGACGACGAAGCCCGAGGTGTCGAAGCCCGCGCGCCCGGCACGGCCGGCGATCTGGTGGAACTCGCGGGCGCGCAGCGTGCGTACGCGGTTGCCGTCGTACTTGCTGAGAGCGGTGAACAGGACCGTGCGGATGGGCACGTTGACGCCCACACCGAGCGTGTCCGTTCCGCAGATGACCTTCAGCAGTCCCGCCTGCGCCAGCCGTTCCACCAGCCGCCGGTACTTCGGCAGCATCCCCGCGTGGTGCACCCCGATGCCGTGCCGCACGTAGCGCGAGAGGTTGCGGCCGAACTTCGTGGTGAAGCGGAAGTTGCCGATGACCTTGGCGATCTCGTCCTTCTCGGCCCGGGTCGACATGTTGATACTCATCAGTGCCTGTGCCCGTTCCACGGCCTGTGCCTGGGTGAAGTGGACGATGTAGACCGGCGACTGATGGGTCTCCAGCAGCTCCGTCAGCGTCTCCGTGAGCGAGGTGGTGCGGTACTCGTAGGAGAGCGGCACCGGCCGCGTCGTCGAACGCACCACCGTCGTCGGGCGGCCCGTACGCCGCTTCAGGTCCTCCTCGAACCGCGAGACATCACCCAGCGTCGCGGACATCAGGATGAACTGCGCCCGCGGGAGCTCCAGCAGCGGAATCTGCCAGGCCCAGCCCCGGTCGGGCTCGGCGTAGAAGTGGAACTCGTCCATCACCACCTGACCGACATCGGCGTCGGCGCCGTCGCGCAGCGCGATGGAGGCCAGCACCTCCGCCGTGCAGCAGATGACGGGAGCGTCGGCGTTGACGGAGGCGTCGCCGGTGAGCATGCCGACGTTGTCCGTGCCGAACAGCTTGCACAGGTCGAAGAACTTCTCCGAGACCAGGGCCTTGATGGGTGCCGTGTAGAAGGTGACCTTGTCCTGTGCGAGTGCCGTGTAGTGGGCGCCGGCGGCGACCAGGCTCTTGCCGGAACCCGTCGGTGTCGAGAGGATCACGTTCGCACCGGAGACCACCTCGATCAGCGCCTCCTCCTGGGCGGGATACAGCGAGATACCCCGCTCTTCCGCCCAGCCCGAGAAGGACTCGAAGAGGGCATCGGGATCGGCGTCGCTCGGCATCTGATCGATAAGGGTGGCTGTCACGCCCCCCATACTGCCCTCTGCTGTCTCCGATCACGGAACCGGTGGGCTTCCAGTGATCATCTGACGCTACGCTGTGTCGCCGACCAGGCGTCAGAACCGGAGGGACTCCGGACGGCGGGCACGCAACACCAAGAACAGAGGCGGGATACGCATGATGGGACCGGCGCACTCGCTGTCGGGGGCCGCAGCCTGGTTGGGGGTGGGAGCCGCAGCCGCGGCGATGGACCACCCCATGCCATGGCCTGTGGTCGTCGTCGGCGCACTGATCTGCGCGGGAGCCGCCCTGGCACCGGACCTCGACCAGAAGTCCGCGACCATTTCCCGCGCCTTCGGACCCCTCTCCCATGCGTTGTGCGGAGTGATCGACAAACTGTCCACCGCCGTCTACAACGGGACCCGCTCCCAGGGGGAACGCCGCCGCGCCGGTGGCCACCGCACGCTCACCCACACTTGGCCCTGGGCACTGTTCATAGGCGCGGGCTTCTCCGCAGCAGCCGTGATGTGGGACCGCTGGGCGGTCCTCGTCATCCTCTTCATCCATATGGTGCTTGCCGTCGAGGGCCTGCTGTGGCGGATGGCGCGGGTCTCCAGCGACGTCCTGGTGTGGCTGCTGGGTGCCACCAGCGCCTGGATGCTCGCGGGGATCATGGACAAGCCGGGCAATGGCGCGCACTGGCTGTTCACCGGAGAAGGGCAGGAGTACCTCTGGCTGGGGCTGCCGATCGTGCTGGGCGCGATGGTGCACAACATCGGGGACTCCCTCACCGTCTCGGGCTGCCCCGTCCTGTGGCCGATTCCGATCGCGGGCAATCGCTGGTACCCGCTGGGCACCCCCCGCTTCATGAGGTTCCGCGCGGGTGCCTGGGTGGAGCACAAGATACTGATGCCCGCCTTCATGGTGCTCAGCGGTGCGGGCAGCCTTGTCGCGCTGGGCATCGTAGGAGGCTGACGGACCCGCTTCCGCGCGATGTCGGCTGTGCCTGCCTCCCGCGCGGCGCTGCCCTCATGCCGCTTCCGTGCGGTGCCCTCTGTGCCGTGCTCCCGTGTGGCGCCCTCCCCGTCCGGTTGCCGCGCGCCGCCGTCCCCCTCTCGTTTCCGCGAGACGCCGTCCGCACCTCGCCGCCCCGCGACGCCGCCCACCCCCGGCTCTCACGCGCAGCCGTTCCGGCCCGGGGGTCGGCTCCTGCCTCCGCCCTCCCACCGCGACGCGGAGCCCGTCCCGGCCAACGGGCTCTCCCGGGGTCCCACCCCGGCCGCCCGGGACCGCATCCCGACCCCGGCCGCCCCGGGCCCCAACTCGATCACCCGGGGCCCCACTCGGGCCCGCTCTCACCCGTGCCAGGAGCGCCACAGCGCGGCGTACGGCCCTCCTGCGGACACCAGGGCGTCGTGGCTGCCCAGTTCGCTGATCCGGCCGTCCTCCACGACCGCGATCACGTCCGCGTCGTGCGCGGTGTGCAGTCGGTGGGCTATGGCCACCACGGTGCGGCCGTCGAGCACGTGTGCCAGCGACCGTTCCAGGTGCCGCGCGGCGCGCGGGTCCAGCAGGGAGGTTGCCTCGTCCAGCACCAGCGTGTGGGGATCGGCGAGCACGAGCCGTGCCAGTGCGATCTGCTGTGCCTGTGCCGGGGTGACGGTGACGCCGCCGGATCCGACTTCGCAGTCCAGGCCGTCATCCAGCGCCGTGGCCCAGCCGTCGGCGTCCACGGCGCCCAGTGCCGCCCACAGTTCGGCGTCCGCGGCTTCGGGGCGGGCGAGCAGCAGGTTGTCGCGCAGGGAGCCGACGAAGACGTGATGCTCCTGGTTGACCAGAGCCACATGGCGGCGGACCTCCTCGGCCGGCATGTCCGTCAGCTCGGCTCCGCCCAGTGTGACCTCGCCGCGCCGCGGCCCGTAGACCCCGGCGAGCAGCCGTCCGAGCGTGGACTTGCCCGCGCCCGAAGGGCCCACCAACGCCACCCGCGTGCCGGGCGGAACCTCCAGGGTCACGCCGTGCAGTACGTCGACGCCGTCGTGGTAGCCGAAGCGCACGTCGGTGGCGCGCACCTCCTGCCCGTCGGGCGTGACGGCGCTGTCACCGTTGTCAGGCTCGATCTCGCGCACTCCCACCAGCCGGGCCAGCGAGACCTGAGCGACCTGCAACTCGTCGTACCAGCGCAGGATCAGCTCCACGGGCTCGATCAGCATCTGTGCGAGCAGCGCACCTGTGGTCAGCTGGCCGACGCTGATCCATCCCTGGAGCACGAAGATCCCGCCGAGGATCAGCACTCCGCCGAGGACCAGCATGTTGCTGAGGTTGATGACGGGGAAGAGCACGGTACGCAGCCACAGCGTCCTGCGCTCCCACGCGGTCCACTCGGCGATCCGCCGCTCGGACAGCGCGATCCTGCGGGCGCCCAGCCGGTGGGCTTCCACAGTCCTGCCGGAGTCCACGGTCTCCGCGAGCGCGGCGGCCACCGCCGCGTAGCCGGCGGCCTCGGCGCGGTAGGAGCGCGGCGCCCGGCGGAAGTACCAGCGACAGCCCGGCACCAGCACAGGCAGCGTCAGCAGCACGGCCAGTGCCAGGGGCGGTGCGGTGAAACCGAGAGCTGCCAGCAGCAGCACCATCCATACGACGGCGATGGCGAGTTGAGGAACCGCCCGGCGCATCGCGTCGCCCAGCCTGTCGATGTCGGTGGTGATCCGCGACAGCAGGTCGCCCGTCCCGGCGCGCTCCAGGACTCCGGGCGGGAGCTGGACGGAACGTACGAGGAAGTCTTCGCGCAGGTCGGCCAGCATCTCCTCGCCGAGTACGGAGCCGCGCAGCCGCACCTGCTGTGTGAAGACGGTCTGGATGACGAGCGCGGCGGTGAACAGTGCGACGACGCGGCCCAGATGGAGATCGCGTTCCCCGTCCGCGAGTCCGTCCACGACCCCGCCCAGCAGCTGCGGGCCGGCCATCGAGGCGACAACGGCGACGGTGTTCACGGCGATGAGCAGGATGAACGTACGCCGGTGCCGCCGCAGCAGCTCGCGCACATAGGAGCGGACTGTCGTCGGGGAGCCGACCGGGAGGATCGTGACGTCCTCGGGAGCGGAGGGGTCGTACGCGGGCGGCGGCACACCGAACTCCTTGGCGCGGGGCGCCTTCCGGGGCCGCTCACGGGCGGTCTCCACGCTCTCTTCACGTATGGACTCTGCGGTGTCCAGGGTCATGCTGACTTGGCTCCCTCGGTCTTGGCGGTCCGCGTGAGGGCGCCGCCCGGCGGGCCGGCGGGCTCGGGTTCCGGTTCGGGTTCGGGTTCGGGTTCGCGTGTGACGACGGCGCGGTACGCCGCGTCGGTACGGACGAGTTCGCGGTGTGTGCCTTCGGCCGAAGCGGTTCCGTCGTGTACGAACACCACGCGGTCGGCGCGGTCCAGCAGGAGAGGGCTGGAGGAGAAGACGACGGTGGTCCGCCCCTGTCTGAGCTGCCGCAGGGAACGCGCGATACGGGCCTCGGTGTGCGAGTCGACGGCGGAGGTGGGCTCGTCCAGCACCAGCACGTCCGGGTCGGTGATCAGCGACCGCGCGAGGGCGAGCCGCTGCCGTTGCCCGCCCGACAGCGACCGGCCCCGCTCGGTCAGCCGTGCCCGCATCGGATCGCCCTCCGCGTCGGGGCTGCCCTGCACCAGTGCGGTCAGCACGTCGGAGCAGTGCGCCGCCTCCAGCGCCTGGTGGACGCCGACAGCGCCGGACGAGGGCACGTCGAGCAACTCGGCGAGCGTGCCCGAGAGCAGCATGGGGTCCTTGTCCTGGACGAGCACCGCGGTACGGGCCGCCTCCAGTGGCATCGCGTCGAGCGGTACACCGTCGAGGACGGCGGACCGGTGACCGGCGTGCCCCGGGGCCGAGCCCGTGCCCGTGCCGATGCCCGCTTCACGGGGTGGACCTGCCTCGCCCTGGGCCTCCACTTCGCCCACGACCGTTTCGCCCACGACCGTGTCCTGGCGCCTGGTTCCGCCCTCAACGGGCTCGTCCTGACCGGCCTCATCCTCACCGGGCTCGTCCACGGGGTGCCCGCCCAACCGTTCCGCGAGCCGTCCCGCCTCGTCGGGGTCCCCGCACACCACGGCGGTGAGCTGTCCCGCCGCCGCGTGCAGTCCGCTGACGGGGTCGTAGAGCCCGGCTGTATCCGCGGCATCCCCCGCATCCCCGGCATCCGGGACGCAGACAGAGCCGGAAGGGGGCGGGACGGGCGAGGCGCCCCCGGCCACCCTGTCCACCCCGGCCACCCTGTCCACCCCGGCCACCCTGTCCACCCCGGCCACCCCGGTCGCCCCAGGGCCAGGGGATGCCCCGGCGCCCGCCTCCGCACTCTCGCTCGACCGGTGCAGCGAGAGCACGCGGGCAGCGCGTGCGGCCGAGGGGCGGGAGAAGGAGTAGGACATGGCGAACTCGCCGAACAGCCGCAGCGGGAACAGCAGGAACGTCATGGCGCCGTAGGCCATGACGAGTTCACCCGCCGTGATGCGCCCGTCCAGGGCGAGCCCTGTGCCGTACCACACGACACCGACCAACAGGAGCCCAGGAATGGCCACTTGTACGGCCTCGATGAGCGCCCACATTCGCGCGGTGCGCACCGCGGCCCTGCGTACCTCCTGGGACACCCGGCGGTAGCGGGAGAGGAACAGTTCCTCGCCGCCGATGCCGCGCAGCACGCGCAGACCGGCCACGGTGTCGGCGGCCAGCTCCGTGGCTCTGCCCGCGCGCTCGCGCTGGAAGTCAGCGCGCCGGGTCGCGCGGGGCAGCAGCGGCAGCACGGTCAGGGCCAGGGCGAGCATGCCCGCGCAGGCGAGCAGCCCGATTTGCGGTTCGTAGACGACCAGGGCCGCGCACACGGCGAGGGTGGTGAGCAGGGCGGCGCTGAAGCGCGAGACGGCCTCGACGCACCATCCGATGCGTTCGATGTCGCCCGTGGAGACGGCCACGACCTCACCCGCCGCGACCCTTCGGGTCAGGGTGGAGCCCAGCGCCGCGGCACGCCGCGCGAGGAGTTGCTGGACGCGGGCCGCTGCCGTGATCCAGTTGGTGACGGCCACGCGGTGCAGCATCGTGTCGCCGAGGGCGACGGTGAGGGTGACTACGGTCATCACGGCGCCGGCCACGGCGAGCCGTTCGCCGGAGCGGTCGACGGCGGCCTCCACCGCGAGGCCCGCCACCACGGGGAAGAGCGCGATGGAGGCCAGGTGCAGCACGCCCCAGGCGAGGGCCTTGAGCTGGCCGCCCAGCTGGTTGCGGCCGAGCCATACCAAAAGGCGGAAGCCGGAACGGACGTCGGGGACGCCCGGGTCGGCGTAGGGGAGATCGCGAATCTGCATGAGTTTCCAGAGGAGTTCGTACGGGCCGACCGGTGCCGTGAAAGGCTCGCTTCACCGCATGCCGAATATCAACGGGTTTTCCCGGCGTCCGGCTCGCTTCAGGCCAGTGCGACCATGGAGGACATGCGCATACCTGGGGCAGGACGTACACCGGAGAGGGCGGCGGCACGGGCGGTCGACGCCGCGGGCCCGCACGATGCGGCGACCGTGCGGCCGAGAGCACATGCGAAGGGCAAGGCGGCCCTTGTCGCGGCAGTCGGGGGTACTGCGATGGCGGTCCTCCTCAGCGGCTGCGGCGGTGACACCGAAGCCGGGGGAGGGGACGGAGGGAACGGGAAGGCCGCCGCACCCTCGGCCAAGGCCGACCGTGCGCAGGACCCCACCAGAATTCCGGATGTGGGCGACAGGTTTCAGAAGAAGATTCCCGCCAAGAGCACCCAGGTCGTCGCCGTTGAGGGGAAGGACAAGGACTCGGCGGACGCGACGCTGCGCCTTTACACACGCCAGAAGCAGGGCGGCAAGTGGAAGCAGGAGCACACCTGGCAGGCGCACAACGGCAAGAAGGGCTGGTCCGCCAACCACCACGAGGGCGACAAGCGCAGCCCCGTCGGCGTCTTCAGCCTCTCTGACGCGGGCGGCGTGCTCGCCGACCCCGGCTCCAAGCTGCCCTATGCGCACACCCCGGCGTTCACCCCGCCGACGTACTGGCCGAAGAAGACGCGGCACGACTTCGACCACGTCATCGCCGTGGACTACAACCGCGTCAAGGGCACAACCCCCCTCGACCCGACCCGCCCGCAGGGGAAGGCCAAGGGGGGCAGCATCTGGCTGCACATGGATCATGGCGACGGCACCTCGGGCTGTGTGAGCATCTCCAAGTCCGGTATGGAGACGCTGCTGCGCACCCTCGACCCGGACCGGAGCCCGGTCGTGGTGATGGGGGACAAGCGGTCACTCGCCGGCTGAACCGGGCCCAGGTCCCAAGCCCCAGGTCCCAGGGCCCGAGTCCCGAGTCCCAAGTCCCGGGGCCCGAGTTCTACGCCCCGAGGGCCCGAGGGGCCGAGTCCTGCGGCCACTCCTACGACCAGCTCCCACTCCCGCGCCCCGCTCTCACGGCCTCCGCCAGGCAACCGGCGCCCGATCCCTGAACGAAGCGCGTACGGCTACCCCTTGGGCTTCTCGGAGTCGATACCGGTGCGCTCCTTCTTCCACAGCCCCCGGGTGAAGTCGGGGATCTCCTGCGGCATGCCCTTCGCCTTGATGGAGGCGTGGCTCAGCGGCACGGGAGAGGTCCAGGTGGCCGCGTCGTACACGTCGAAGTCGGGGACGAGTCCGAGGCGCATGCACTGTACGAGGCGGAAGAGCATGATGTAGTCCATGCCGCCGTGGCCGCCGGGCGGGTTGGCGTGTTCCTTCCACAGCCAGTGGTCGAAGTCCTTGTACTTGCCGAAGTCGCCCCACTCGTGACCGGACATGTCCGGCTCCAGATAGATCCGGGGCGGGTAGTCCTCGAACACGCCCTTCGTGCCGGCGAGGAGGTTGAGGCGGTCATAGGGGTGCGGGTTGGAGACGTTGTGCTCCAGCCGGATCACGCGGCCCTTGGCGGTCTGGACGAGACTGATCGACATGTCGCTTTCGACGTAGGTCTCCTTCCAGCTCTCGTGGTCCGGCGGCATGTGCTGCTTGCGGTAGGCGGCCAGGCCGAGGGAGGGCGTACCGAAGGTGCTGATGCGCACGGCGCGGTCGCCGCGGTTGACGTCCATGTAGTTGGAGGCCGGACCGAAGCCGTGGTTGGGGTAGAGGTCGCCCTTGAGGCGGGTGTGCCAGCGACGGCGCCAGGGACCCTCGTAGTAGTCGGGGTCGAACATCAGCTCGCGCAGATCGTGGATGTAGGCGCCCGCGCTGTGCAGCAGGTCGCCGAAGAGTCCCTCGTGTGCCATGCGCAGCACGCGCATCTCGTTCTGCCCGTAGGCGCAGTTCTCCAGCTGCATGCAGTGCTTGCGGTGCCGCTCGGAGAGGTCGACCAGCTCCCACAGTTCCTTCAGGTCCAGCGCGATGGGGCACTCCACGCCCACGTGCTTGCCGCCCTTGAGCGCGGCCTTGGCCATGGGGAAGTGCCACTCCCACGGCGTCGCGACATAGACGAAGTCCAGGTCGCCGCGTCTGCACAGCTTCTCGAAGTCGTGCTCGCCCTTGGTGTAGAGGGCGGGCGCCGGCTGGCCCGCGTCGGTGACCTTCTTCGCCGCGCGCTCGGTCTTCTCGCGCACCGTGTCGCACAGCGCGGTGACACGTACGCCCTTCAGTGCGAGGAACAGGTCGATCATGCTGCCGCCGCGCTGGCCCAGGCCGACGATGCCGACCCGGATGGTGCTGCGGCCCTCGAACGGGACGCCGATCATGGTCTCGCCCTGGCGTGGAGGCGCGGCGGGTGCCTGTGCTTCCCCGGCGTCCGCCGCGGCTCCGGGCGCGGCGTCCGCTGTTCCGGTGCCGAGCGCGCCGATGCCCAGTCCCGCTCCCGCGGCACCGGCCGTTCTGATCACCGAACGGCGGCTGAATCCTTGGTCGTTCATAGGGCCTCCCGGCAGGTCGCTGCGTGACGGATGCGTGAACTCCGTTCAGGACACTGGTGGTTGAGACCAGTGGTGCGCAAGAGGACGGGCTTGGACTCTCCTTGCCCGTAGATGGACTTCCTTGCGGGAGCGGGCAGCAAGATATTGCAGCAACAGCTGGAAATGCTTGCGGCAACTCTTGACGTGCCCACGCCGCAAGCGGCAGGCTCCGAGCCGTCACCCCCCACGGCGGCCCAGGCGCGTGGCTGCCTTCCCGGGCACCCCCTCGTGCCCGCATGACGAAGGAGCCGCAACGATGAGAAAACGCCTGCTCGGGGCGAGCACGGCCGGAGTTCTGGCGGCCGGCGGTCTGATAGCGGTCGCCCCCTGGCAGTCCCAGGCCGTGCCTCCCGGCGAGAAGACGGTCACCGCGACGATGTTCGAGCGGCCGTTCACCTCGGTCGCCAAGGAGTGCACCGACACGCTCGGACCGGCCGGTTACGGCTATGTCGAGGTCTCACCCGCGACCGAGCACATCCAGGGCGACCAGTGGTGGACCTCCTACCAGCCCGTCAGCTACAAGATCGCGGGCCGGCTCGGTGACCGTACCGACTTCGCGAACATGGTCGGCGCGTGCGACAAGGCGGGTGTCAAGGTGATCGCCGACGCCGTCGTCAACCACATGTCCTCCGGCTCGGGCACCGGAACCGGCGGCACGCGGTACACCAAGTACGGCTACCCCGGCACCTACGAGGACGCCGACTTCCACACCTGCCGCGAGAACATCAAGGACTACACCAACCGCGAGAACGTCCAGAACTGCGAACTCGTGGGTCTGGCCGACCTCGACACCGGCAGCGACAAGGTCCGCACCGCCATCGCCGGATACCTCGACGACCTGCGCTCGATGGGCGTCGCGGGCTTCCGCATCGACGCGGCCAAGCACATGGCCGCAGCCGACGTGGAGGCCATCAAGTCCACGATGCGGCAGGACCCCGGCTTCTGGGTCAGCGAGGTCATCCACGGCGCGGGCGAAGCCGTACAGCCCGAGGAGTACACCGGCGTCGGCGACGTGGACGAGTTCCGCTATGGAGCCCACATCAAGAGTGCCTTCCAGGGCGGTGACCTGGGCTCTCTCCAGGGCATCGGCGACGGAAAGCTCGACGGCGGCCCCGCGCGCACGTTCGTCGACAACTGGGACACCGAACGCAACGGCTCCACCCTCACCTACAAGGACGGCCCGGCCCACACGCTCGCCAACGTCTTCCTCCTGGCCCATCCCTACGGCTCACCGAACGTCTACTCCGGCTACGAGTTCAGCGACCACGACGCGGGCCCGCCCGGCGGCGACAGCGGCTGGACCAACACCCACGCCCGGCCGGAGATCACCGGCATGGTCGGGTTCCGCAACACCGTCGGTGCGGCGGAGCTGAAGGACTGGTGGTCGGAGGGCCAGGCGCTCGCCTTCAGCCGCGGCGACAAGGGCTTCGTCGCCCTCAACAACGGTGACGGCGAGCTGAACAGGAGCTTGAAGACCTCGCTGCCGGCGGGCACGTACTGCAACGTCGCCTCCGGGCTGGGAAACTGCGCCGAGAAGGTCCAGGTCGATGACGGCGGGACGGTCCAGCTCAAGTTGCCCGCGCACGCGGCCGTCGCCCTCCACACCGGCGCGACCGGATAGCCACGCACCGCAGGCGTGCGGGGGAGACCCCGCACGCCATACGGGGGCAACCGGCGCGGGCGGGTCCGTAACTCCCCGTCCCCGCATGCCCACGCGCGCGTCCCGCATGCCTTACGTGGGCGACGGCCTCGCCGTCCCCGCCGCCTGGGGCCCGTGTCCGGGCCCGGCGCCGCGCCCGCTCCGGGGCCGTGTCCTGGCCCGCACCGGTCCCCCTGTCACCTCGGCCGGGTGGCGCGCTCCAGTTCTTGGATGACCGAGTGGTAACCCCTGTTGCCCGTAGCGTGATTGAGCCCGATCTCGCAGGTGCGGTTGGCCGACAGATACGTGTCGTAGGAGCGCGCCGTCACCTCGGCGGCTTCCCGCGCGGTCGCCGAAGCCGTCAACTCCTCGTGCAGCAGCCCGCGGTCGCCCGCGAAGGCACAGCAGCCGGCGTCGAGCGGCACCACGACTTCCTCGGCGCATGCCTCGGCGACGGTGCGCAGTTCGGCCTCGTCGTCCAGGTGCCGCATGGAGCAGGTCGGGTGCAGTACGGCGGAGCCGGTGCGCTGCTCGATCGTCAGCCGGGGCAGCAGCTCCTCCGCCGCCCACACCAGGGAGTCGAGGATCCTCAGCTGGTCGTGCAGCTTGCGGTTGGCGGGCGTCAGATACGGCACGACCTCTTCGGCGATGCCCAGCGTGCACGAGGACGCGTCCACGACCAGGGGAAGTTCGCCGCCGTCGGTCCACCGCCAGGCGGCCTCCACCATCCGGTTGGCCATCAGTGTGTTGCCCGACTCGTAGCCCTTGGAGTGCCAGATCGTCGCGCAGCAGGTGCCGGTGACATCCTCGGGGATCCATACGGGTCGGCCGGCACGCGCCGAGACGATGATCATGGCCTCGGGCAGGGACAGCCCGTCGTAGCCCTTCGGGTCGCCGAAGATGCGGTTGACACAGGCCGGGTAGTAGACGGCTGCCGCGCTCGCTCTGTTCGTCGCGGGCAGCCGCTTGGCAGCGGGTCCAGGGACCTCCGGCAGCCACTCGGGCACCAGGTCGGGGCTCACGGCCTTGCGTGCCTTGTCCGTCAGGGAGTTCAGCAGCCGGTCGCCCAGGTCGCCGCCGCGTCCGCGCAGCCGTCCGCGCAGTTGGTCGGCCGCCGCGACGGCCAGCCGCGCTGAGCGCTCGACCCGCCCGAAGTGCCGGGCTGTCCGCTCGGCGTTGCGCTCCTCGCGTGCCGAGTGCCGCGCGTGCCGGAAGTCCTTCATCAGGGCGCCGGTGTCGATGCCCACGGGGCAGTCCAGCTTGCAGGTCGAGTCGCCCGCGCAGGTGTCGACGGCGTCGTACCCGTAGGAGTCGAGAAGGCTGTCGTTGACCGGTGAGCCGGGCGCCTGCCGCAGCATCTCGCGGCGCAGCACGATGCGCTGGCGCGGTGTGGTCGTCAGGTCCTCGCTCGGGCAGGTCGGTTCGCAGAAGCCGCACTCGATGCACGGGTCGGCCAGTGCCTCGACGCTCGGGATCGACTTCAGGCCGCGCAGATGCGCCCGCGGGTCGCGGTCCAGCAGCACACCGGGCGCCAGGACCCCGGCGGGGTCAACGATCCGCTTGACGCGCCACATCAGATCGGTTGCCCTGGCGCCCCACTCCAGTTCCAGGAACGGCGCGATGTTCCGCCCGGTGGCGTGCTCCGCCTTGAGGGAGCCGTCGAACCGCTCGACGGTCATCCGGCAGAACGCGTCCATGAAGGCGGCGTACCGCTCCACGTCGTCCGGGGCGGCGGCGTCGAAGGCCAACAGGAAGTGCAGGTTCCCGTGCGCGGCGTGCCCCGCGACAGCGGCGTCGAATCCGTGCCTCTCCTGCAGCTCCAGCAGCGCCTCGCACGCCTCCGCCAGCCGCGAGGGCGGTACGGCGAAGTCCTCGGTGATCAGGGTCGTTCCGGAGGGGCGCGATCCGCCGACGGCGGTCACGAACGCCTTGCGGGCCTTCCAGTAGGACGCGATCGTCCCCGGGTCGCGGGTCAGCTCGTTGGTCACCGAGGGCACCGGAGCGATCAGCTCCAGGCCGGACAGCACCTCCCGCGCCTCGCGTTCGCGCTCCTCACGCGTCGCGTCGTCGGGGGAGCGGAACTCCACCAGGAGCGCCGTGGTCTCCCTCGGCAGCTCGGCCCAGTCCTGCGGCACCCCGGCGACGCTGACCGAGGCACGCAGGGTGTTGCCGTCCATCAGCTCGACGGCCATCGCCCCGGCCTCGTTGAACCGTGGCACAGCGGCGGCGGCGGCCGACAGCGTCGGGAAGAAGAACAGGCCCGTCGAGGTGCGGCGCAGCAGGGGCAGGGTGTCGAAGACGACCTCGGCCAGGAAGCCGAGCGTGCCCTGCGAGCCCACCATCAGCCCGCGCAGGATCTCCACCGGTGTCCCGCCGTCGAGGAAGGCGTCCAGGCGGTAACCGTTGGTGTTCTTCAGCTCGTACTTCGCACGGATACGGGCGACAAGGCCGGCGTCCGCCTCGATCTCCGCCTTGAGGGCCATCAGGCCCTCGCACAGCTCGGGCTCGGCGCTCGCCAGCTTCTCGTCGGCGTCCGGCGCTGCGGTGTCCACGACGGTGCCGCTGGGGAGCACGGCGGTGAGCGAGGCCACGGTGCGGTAGGAGTTGCGGGTGGTGCCCGCTGTCATGCCCGAGGCGTTGTTGGCGACGACGCCACCGACGGTGCACGCGATGGCGCTGGCCGGGTCGGGTCCGAGCAGCCTGCCGTACGGCGCCAGCGACGCGTTCGCCCTGAACACGGTGGTCCCCGGCTGGATGCGGGCACGCGCTCCTTCCCCGTCCAGCACCTCGACGCCCGCCCAGTGACGGCGTACGTCCACGAGGATGTCCTCGCCCTGCGCCTGCCCGTTCAGCGAGGTACCGGCGGCGCGGAAGACGACATCGCGGCCGTGCTCGCGGGCGTAGGACAGTACGGCGGAGATGTCGTGCACGTCCTCGGCGAGCACCACGACCTGCGGCACGAAGCGGTACGGACTGGCGTCGGAGGCGTAGCGCACCAGGTCGGAGACCTTCCAGAGCACCTTGTCCGCACCCAGTAGCCGCTCCAGGTCACCGCGCAGCGGCTGCGCCGTGCCGCCCGCGCGGGAGTCGGCCACGCGGTCCGCCGCAGGGGAGTGCCCGGCTTCTGGCTGCGGACGCAGAGCGCCGGACTTGGGTTCGAGCAGCGGCATGGCATCTCCAAGGCGCGGAGGGGAGTGAGTGGAGGGCGGGGGCGAGGGGCGGAACCGGGTGTGAGGCAGACGAGCGAGCAGGTGCGAAGCACATGCTAGTTCGGGCCTCCGACATCAGCCCGGGCGGCCGTGTTCCACATCGAGCAGGGTCAGCAGCCTGCTCAGCTCTTCGCGCTGGTCCCCGGAGAGCGGGGCCAGCAGCTCCTCGGCGGCGGTCCTGCGTGCCTGCCGCAGCTCCTTGAGCGCGTGCGTGCCGCCCTCCGTCAGCTCGATACGGATCACGCGGCGGTTCGCCGTGTCCGGCGCGCGCCGCACCAGGCCGCGTTCCTCCAGCGCGTCGATCAGACTCGTCACCTGGCGGGGCACGACGCCCAGCCGTTCGGCGAGGTCCGCCATGCGCAGCGGCTCCTCACTGTGCGCGACCGTGCGCAGCGTCCGGGCCTGGGCGGGGGTGACGCCGACCGGCGCGAAGCTGTGCCGGTGGGCGTGGTTCAGCCGCCGGGTGAGGCGAAGTAGCTGGTCAGCGAGGTTTCCGGCGGACTCGTCAGCGGGGTGGAGCACCATGGCCGCAGACTACCAGGACTAAGTTCATTGTGAGTATAGGTAACGATGAACTATGCTCCATGAAGCATTGCGACCGTACCGGGCAGCACCGCCCCACACCCCCGCGAGGAGACCCTTGCCCCATGACGCCACCGGCTGGACGCCCGCGCCCAAGGGCGATCTGAGCACCGAACAGCCGGCCCAGGTCCGCCGGATCCTCCGCCTCTTCCGCCCCTACCGCGGGCGCCTCTCCCTCGTCGGCATGCTGGTCGCCGCTTCGTCCCTGGTCTCCGTCGCCTCCCCGTTCCTGCTGCGCGAGATCCTCGACGTCGCCATCCCCGACCAGCGCACCGGCCTGCTCAGCCTCCTCGCGCTCGGCATGATCGCGACAGCCGTGATGACGAGCGTCTTCGGAGTACTCCAGACCCTCATCAGCACCACCGTCGGCCAGCGCGTCATGCACGACCTGCGTACCGGCGTCTACGCCAAGCTGCAGCGGATGCCGCTCGCCTTCTTCACCCGCACCCGCACGGGCGAGGTCCAGTCCCGCATCGCCAACGACATCGGCGGCATGCAGGCCACCGTCACCTCGACCGCCACCTCGCTGGTCTCCAACCTCACCAGCGTCATCGCCACCGTCGTCGCCATGCTCGCCCTGGACTGGCGGCTGACCATCACCTCCCTGATCCTGCTGCCCTTCTTCGTGTGGGTGAGCCGCCGCGTCGGCCGCGAGCGCAAACACATCACCACCGAGCGGCAGAAACAGATGGCCTCCATGTCCGCCATCGTCACCGAGTCGCTCTCCGTCAGCGGCATCCTCCTGGGCCGCACCATGGGCCGCTCCGACTCTCTGACCCGCGACTTCGCCACCGAGTCCGAACGCCTCGTCGACCTGGAGATCCGCTCCAACATGGCCGGCCGCTGGCGCATGTCGACCATCGGCATCGTCATGGCCGCCATCCCCGCGCTGCTCTACTGGACAGCCGGAATGCTCGTCGACCTCGGAGGGCCCGCCTTCTCCATCGGCACCCTGGTCGCCTTCGTCACCCTCCAGCAGGGCCTGCTGCGCCCCACCGTCTCCCTGCTCACCACAGGCGTCGAGATGCAGACCTCGCTCGCTCTCTTCCAGCGCATCTTCGAATACCTCGACCTGCCGGTGGACATCACCGAACCCGACCACCCCGTAGCGCTCCCCACCGTGCGCGGTGAGGTCCGCTTCGAACACGTCGACTTCTCCTACGACCCCGCCGAACCCAACGGCACGCTCCATGGAATCGACCTCACCGTTCCCGCCGGAACGAGCCTCGCCGTCGTAGGAGCCACGGGATCAGGCAAGAGCACCCTCAGCTACCTCGTGCCGCGCCTGTACGACGTGACAGCCGGACGCGTCACGCTCGACGGGACCGACGTACGCGACCTGGACTTCGACACCCTCGCCCGGGGCATCGGCGTCGTCTCCCAGGAGACCTACCTCTTCCACGCCACCGTCGCCGACAACCTGCGCTTCGCACGCCCCGACGCCACAGGTGAAGAGATCCGCGAAGCCGCGCGGGCGGCCCAGATCCACGACCAGATCGCCGCGCTGCCCCAGGGGTACGACACTCTCGTCGGCGAACGCGGCTACCGCTTCTCCGGCGGCGAGAAGCAGCGCCTCGCCCTCGCCCGCACCATCCTGCGCGACCCGCCCGTCCTCATCCTCGACGAGGCCACCAGCGCCCTGGACACCCGCACCGAACGCGCCGTCCAGGAAGCCATCGACGCGCTCTCCGCCGGACGCACCACGCTCACCATCGCCCACCGCCTGTCCACCGTCCGCGACGCCGACCAGATCGTCGTCCTGGACGCGGGACGCATAGCCGAACGCGGCACCCATGACGAACTCCTCGCCGCAGACGGCCGGTACGCGGCGCTCGTACGCCGCGACGCACAGACAGCCGACGCCGCCGTCGGCTGACACGGCACGCCCCCGCACTCCGGCCGGGCGCGGGGGCCCGCCCGTACGCACACACCACACGGGACCCGCCCCCGGTGCACATGTGCGCACCACATGGGGCCCGGTACACGTCACATGGCAGCGCTCGCACCCGGTAAGCGCCCATAGGACATGCCACTTACGTCACTGCCGTCGCAGTCCGCGTCACGCGCTCGACCTCGCACCCGCTCTGACGGATCCTTGGGTGAGGCATCGGAAGCGCCGGAGAAGGGCACGAGCACCGGGGGGTGGCGACATGGACAAGTACGGCAGCGCTCACGAATGGCCCCACGACAGTGGCCCGCTGTGGCTCCACCCCGACGACGATCTCGCCCCCAACCGCCCCGGCGAGGACGTACACGCCAAGCTCGCCTCCCTGGAGCCCCGCGAACGCGACCCCGGACCGCTGCGCACCGCCCTCGCCCGCGTGGCCCGCCGGCCCCGCGCCGCCGCCGCATGGCGCGAGCAGCTCACGGGACAGCAGCGCGTGGGCGACATCCTCGAAGAGCTGACAGGCACCGGATGGCGCCTTCTGCACTCCCTCCCCCTGCCCTCCCACACGGTCATCGCCCACCTGCTCATCGGCCCCGGCGGAGTCTTCACCGTCCGCACAGAACACCACAGGCGCGCCCGCGTACGTGTCGGGCCCGACGCCGCCCAGCTGGGACGGCGTCGCGGCAGCGTGCCCTGCGTACGTCTCGCCAGGCGTGAGGCCCTGGCCGCCTCGCTCGCACTCGAACGCCGCTGCGGATTCGCCGTCACGGCACAGCCCGTCCTCGTCTTCGTGGCGGCCCGCGCCCTCACCTGCACCGACCCCTCCGGCACGGTGCTGGTGCTCAGGGAAGGGGAGATCGCCGACCGGCTCGGCCGTACCGGTGGCGTGTGGAAACCGGCCGAGATCGAGACCGTCTACGCCCTCGCCCGCGACCGCCGCACCTGGACCCGACTCTGACCGGGCACATCCTCTGACCCCAGGCATACCCCCGGCGCATCCGTGACCAGGCGCGGGGCCCCCGCCTCCACCCCCCGTCCCCGCCAGGCGGCCGGGCCGGCCGGAAGGTCCTAGCGGCGCACGACCCGGGGCTTGGGGTCGAAGACGCAGAACTTGTTGCCCTCCGGGTCCTCCAGGATGTCCCAGCCGATCTCCTTGTCCCGCCTGCGCACCAACCTCGCCCCCAGCGCCAGGAGTTCCTCCGTGTCACCGAAGACGTCCAGGTGCATCCTGCTGCCCTCACTGGGCTCGGACACAGGGTTCAGCCAGATCAGCGGACCCGAACCCTCCGGGTCGTAGATCGGCACCGGCCACTCCCGCGGCTGCTCCGTGTACCCGGCGGGTGGCTCACGCCGTACGTACCCCAGCGCCGAGCACCACCAGTCCGCCAGCGACTGGTGGTCGGCGGCCTCCAGGGCCAGATCCTTGAATCGTGCTGCCATGAGCCGAGCGTACGGCCGCCGGACGGCGCACGCCCCCGAGCGGGCGGCAGAACGGGCTCACATCAGCCGCTCCGCAGACGAGCGCGTCACCCGTAGTGCGCAGCCCGCCTGTAGTGCGCAGCTCACCTGTAGAGCAGATACGGGCGGCGTGCCCGCTCGAAGTCCCGCACCTCCGAGCGCCAGGCGGCCGTGATCTCGCGTACGTCCTTGCCCGCGTCGACCATCTCCCGCAGCCGGGGGGAGCCCGACAGCTTGTCGATCCAGAACGGACGCTTCGGATCCGCGTCCTTGCGCCATTCGAAGGCGTCGTACTTCCTTGCTTCCACCAGCATCGCCACCGCCGTCGGCACCGCCTCGTAGCGGCCCGGGTCCGTCACCAGAAGCTGTACGCCCGCGCAGGTCTTGCCCTCGTGCTTGCTGAAGGTGGGCACGAAATAGCCCTCGCGGAAGCGCACTCCCGGAAGCCGCAGCGCGTTGAGGCGGTCACTGAAGTGGTAGTCCAGATAGGGCGCCCCCACGAACTGGAACGGCTGCGTCGTACCCCGCCCCTCCGACAGGTTCGTGCCCTCGAAGTACCCGGTACCCGCATAGGCCGAGGCGGTGTCGGCCGTCGGCATGTTCGGCGAGGGCGGCACCCAGGGAAGCCCGGTGTCCTGCGCCGTGGAACGCGGCTCCCAGCCCCGCACCCGTACGACCTCCAGCTTCACCTTGCCGCCGTCGCCCTCCCGCGGCAGCAGCTCACCGTTGAAGTAGCGCGCCAGCTCCCCGACGGTCATCCCGTGCTGCTGGATGATCGGCTTGAGACCGACACCCGAAGCGAACTCCGGTGTCAGCAACGGCCCGTCCGCCCTCCGGCCGATCGGGTTCGGCCGGTCCAGCACCACGAAGGAGGCACCGATCGTCCTGGCCGCCACCATCGCGTGGTACATCGTCCAGATGTAGGTGTAGAAGCGCACGCCCACGTCCTGGATGTCGAAGACGATCGTGTCGGCGCCCGACTTGCGGAACAGCCCCGCCATCTTCGCCGCGTCGGCCCCGTACGCGTCGTACACCGTCAGGCCCGTACGCGGATCCTTGAACTCCGGCTCGGACTCGCCCGCTTGAGCGCTGCCGCGGAAGCCGTGCTCCGGCCCGAAGACCCCGGCGATTCTCAGCTCCTCGTGCGCGGCCATCGAGTCCACCACATGGCTCGCGTCCCGCAGAACACCCGTCGGATTGCTCACCACACCGACCTCGCGGCCCCGCAGCATCCGCCACCCCTGCGCAGCCGCCGCGTCGGCCCCCGGAGTGACACCGTGCCCGGAACCACCCGGTCCGGCCGGTCCGGGCGGCGCGGCGGCAGCGGTACGCGCGAACAGCGGTGAAGCGAGCGCGGCAGCCGTTCCGCCGGCCACGAGCGAACGACGGGAGGGTGCACTGGTCATGACGGACCGTCCTTCCGAGGGGCTGGTGGGGCAAGCTAATACGAAGGTGACACCGCCGACCAGGGTCCGCACACGGGGTAACCCGCGTGCGCTCGGCCACGCACCGGGCGATGATGGGCGCCATGGCAGGACCGAACCTCACCCTTGTCCAGGGCGACATCACCGAACAGGACGTCGACGCCGTCGTGAACGCCGCCAACTCCTCGCTGCTGGGCGGCGGCGGAGTCGACGGCGCGATCCACCGCAAGGGCGGGTCCGACATCCTCGCCGAGTGCCGCAGGCTCCGCGCCTCGCACTACGGGAAGGGCCTCCCCACAGGACAGGCCGTCGCCACCACGGCCGGCCGGCTGCCGGCACGCTGGGTCATCCACACCGTCGGCCCGGTATGGGGCCGCGAGGAGGACCGCTCGGAACTGCTCGCCTCCTGCCACCGCGAATCCCTGCGCGCCGCACGCGAACTCGGCGCCCGTACGGTCGCGTTCCCCGCCATCTCCACCGGCGTCTACCGCTGGCCGCTGGAGGACGCCGCACGCATCGCGGTCACCACACTCCGCGAAGAGGGCGAGGGCTTCGCCGAGCTGCGGTTCGTGCTCTTCGACAAGCGCGCCTACGACACCTTCTCCGCCGCGCTCTGACGTGCGCACCGGCACCGGTACGTCGGCAACCCGGCACCGGCACACGTCGGCACCGGCACACCGGCACGCCTCACACAGGCACCTCGGAGGGGGACCGGCAGGACAGCGGGCGCTCAGAACAACGGCTCGATCAGCTCGACCGCACTCAGCGCCGCGGCCACAGCGACGGCGTCATCCCCGGGCGCCCACAGCGCCACGTCCCACGCCGTGTCCGCCAGCTTGATGGCGTGTTCGTCCCCGTGCGCAGCCGCCCGCGCGAACGCCTCCCGCGCCGTGAGCCCACCGGACGCCGACGCGACCCCTCCCTCCCCGGGGCCGTAGGAGGCGGTGACGGCGGCGCTCGCCGCCCACGCCGCGTCCACGCTCGGGGCCCACAGTTCCGAGGGCAGCGCCGGCAGTGTCCGCAGTACGGCGTTGGGCGCCGTGGCCGCGTGCACGAGCATCACGGGCTCCCCGTGCGCGTGGGTGGCGTACCGGTGGGTCGCGACCCGCACCAGCTCCACCAGCACCTCACGCGCGGCCTCGGCAGGCGACACGCCTTCCGTACCGGCAGGGCCCGCACCGCTCGCCGCACCGGACCTGCCTTCCGAACCGGGCACACCCTCCGAACCGAGCGCACCCTCCCCACCAAGCGCACCCTCCGCACCGAACGGGACCCGAACGGGTCGGTCGGGCAGCGCGGTGATGCGGGCGAGCCTCTCCTGGATGCCGCCGCTCCGGTCGGCCACCAGGGGTACCGCCTCCAGTGCCGCGCCCGCCGTCGTGGGCGCGGGCAGCCGCCCGATCCCGGTGAGCACGTGGTGGCGGGCCGCCCAGTAGCCCAGCGCGTGCGCCAGCTCCGTCCGGCGCGGCTCCGTGTCACCGCCCTCGCTCAGCAGCGTGCGCACCGCGTGCCCCGTCCGGATCACCGGATGGGTGGCGGCGCCCGAGATTCCCGGCAGCAGCCGTGGCCACCACTCGGCCAGCACCGCACGCCACGGGTGTTCCGCGATCCGCAGCGCGAAGTACCGGGTCCAGTCGGCCAGCCGGCGCGGATCGCCCAGCGCCTCCCGCCAGTTGGCGTCCGTCACGGGCGACTCGTGCCCGGGCATGTCCTCCAGCTTGTCGCGGTAACGGTCGATCCACCGGTGCACGGCGGGCGCCTCGCCATGCCGCACCAGTGCCTCGACGGCCATCGGCGCATGGTTGGAGAGCCAGCCCATCCGCTCGGGTCCGCTCGCGTGCAGCCGCACCAGCGCCTCGTCGAGAGTTCCCGTCGTATCGCCGTTCCCGCCTGTCACCCGCGTGTCCATGGCGCCGACGCTACGCCCGCGCCCGCAGGCCCGTAACGGACGCGGGTCCCGCTCTCCCGCCTTCCTCGGTCCTAGGACCTGCGGCCCGAGCGTGCCAGCCAACGGCCCTCCTGCGAGGTCACCTCGATCGGCCGCCCAAAACAGCGCGTCATCGCCTCACCGGTCAGCACCTCGGCCACGGGCCCGGCCGCCTGCGTCCTGCCCTCCCGCAGCAGCAGCGCATGGCTGGTGCTGGGCGGCAGCTCCTCCAGGTGGTGGGTGACCGTGACGGTCGCGAGCCCGGGGCGGTCAGCGGCGAGCCTGCGCAGCGCGTCGATGAGGTCCTCGCGCGAGGGCAGGTCCAGCGCGTTGAACGGCTCGTCGAGCAGCAGCAGCGACGGTGAGGGCATCAGCGCCCGTGCGATCAGCACCCGGGCACGCTGTCCGCCCGAGCACACACCGAACGGGCGGTCGGCCAGCTCCTTGCACTCAAGCTCCGACAGCAGCGCGTACGCCTGCTCGCGGGTCGCCTCGTCGTACTTCTTCCACAGCGGCTGGACCGTCCCCGTCGCACCCGTCAGCACCACCGTGTGCGCCGTCGCGTCCTGCGGGACCCGCTGCGAGGTGGACACATGACCGATGTGGGCGCGCAACTCCCGTACGTCGACCCGGCCCAGCCGGTTGCCCAGCACCTCCACGCTCCCCGTCGTGGGGTGCATCGTCGCGCCCAGCAGCTTCAGCAGCGTCGTCTTGCCCGCGCCGTTCGCACCGAGCAGCGCCCAGTGCTCGCCGGCCCGTACCGACCAGTCGATCCCGTCGAGGATGACCTGGTCGGAGGTCATACGCCGGACACTGACGTCCTCGATCGCGGCGACCTGACGGGGCGGAGTGAGCATGCGGGCCTCCCGGCACGGACTGCGGGCGTGGCAGGCGGACCGCGCGGGCCCGCTCCTGCCCGCCATGGGGCGTTACGTATGAGTTGTACGCTGCACCCACTTGCCGGGAGACGTCGGCACCGTCCGCGATACGGACAGCGGAGCGGCCCCGGCCGTAGGAGCGAGGGGGCCTTCTCGCCGTGGCCCGCAGCCGGCACCTTCCATGGTCGAGCTGCGACGAACCAGGCGTTCCTGTAAAGAAACTGAAGAACATTCGCCCTGAACTCGCGGGAACTTTGCGGGAGTTAGGCTTCTCGGTCCGAACATGACCGAAGTGGAGAGTGGGAAGGGTTTATGTCCCTGCCTGGCACCGTCGATTACCCCCCTGGCTTGCTGGACACCACGATGGACCAGCTCCGCACGCTGCTCGCCGTCCACGAGGAGGGCACAGCGCTGGCCGCTGCCCGGCTCCTGGGGCGCGAGCAGTCCAGCGTCCAGAAGCAGATCGACACGCTGAACCGGAAACTGGGGGAGCACTGCGGCGAGCCGCTGCTCCGTAAACGGGGGAGGGGCGAACGAGTCCAGTTCACCGCCACGGGAGAGGCACTGGCCCGGCTCGCCCGCGGCACCCTCGACGAGTGGCGCGGAAGTCTGGACAGTGCGAGACGCCGCAGCGGCCGGACCCTCATGGTCGGCTCGACCCGCTACACGCTCGGCTATCTCCTGGACGCCGTCGAGCAGGTCAACGACCGTCTCGCGCGGGACGACGTCGAGCTGAGGATCGCGCACGTGCGCAGCGGAAGCCTGCTGGAGAAGCTCCGCTCCCGTGAACTCGACCTGGTCTGCGGCAGCGTCCTCACCTCGGCGTCCGCGGGGGCCGCCGAGAACGAGGCACGCTTCGAGGGCTACGAGGTCATGGAGTGGCGGCGCAGCGGCCTCTCGCTGGTCACCAACGAACCGGCCTCACAGCTGCCCGGCGACACCGCCGGCGTCCGCGCGCTGGCGACCATGCCCCTGGTGGTCTCGGCCGACGGCATCATCCCCGACTTCCTGCGCGGCTGGTTCGGCGCGGACTACCGCCGCCGGATGCGCATCGCCGCGGAGATCGACTCGGCACACTACGGCTTCGAACTCCTCAGCTCCGGCGTCCTGTACGGCAGCATGCTGGTCACCCAGGGCATAGGCGAGGCCATCGCCGAAGGCAGGCTCCCCGAGGCCAGAGGTCTGCGCACCCTGCGCCTGGTCGAGGACATGGGCCCGTCCCTGCGCGTCCTGGTGGGCGCCTTCCGCCGCCGGGACCCGGGAGCCGGCGGCCCGGGACATCCGGTGAGCCTCGTATGGGAGGCGCTGCTGCGGCGCAACGCGGGAGCAGGCACGTACGCGGGCACGGGAGACCCGCGTACGGCCGGGAAGCGCCCGTCACTGGCCGGCTCGGCGAGCCGGCCGAGCGTAGGAGCGGCACACTGAACGCCTGCTGCGGGCCCGGCCCCTCCTGACGGCGTACCAGGAAGGCCCGTCTCCTGACGGCGTACCGGGAGGGCCCGCCGGTCCTCGCTCCCGGAGCGAACGAGGTGTTCCCCGGCCCTCGCACGGGGCCGGGGAACACACCAACAGCCCGGGCTCAGCGGCTGATCACCGCGCTGTGGCTGGTGCGGGCGTGCTGTGACTGATCACGGCGTCGCGGCTGCCGAGCCGTAACGGTGCTCGGACACGAGGTTTCCGTCCGTGTCGCGCAGCTTGGCGGCGTCGCCCTTGTCGTTCCAGATGGGGCGCCCGCTGCCGTAGGAGAAGCCGCCCCACTCGGGGTGGTTCTGGTTGGTGTAGATCCGGATGCGCTGCCCCGGCTGCAGCACGGTGCCGGCGGGGAAGGTGAAGTCCTGCCCCGCGTCGTCGGCGCCGAGCACCCAGCCGGAGATGTCGGCGGGCGCTGTGCCCCGGTTGACGACCTCCACGTACTCGTCGGCCTGCGTACGCTTGACCTCGCCCTTGAACCGCACATTCGCGATGCGCACGTCCGGACGGCCGATGCGGGCGAGCACGGCGACCAGGTCGGCGCTGTTGGCCCCGTTCTCCGGGCTGATGAACCGGGTGACGATCTGCCCGCCCATCTTGAACCCGGTGATCACGACCGCGTACTCGGTGCCGTCGATGATCACCGTCTCCGGGGAGACCCGGGTGGGCAGGTCGACGATGTCCTCGGGGCTGGGCCCGACATTGGGCGTCTCGTTGTGGTGGAAGCGGAAGCTGAAGTCGTGTGGAACCTGGTCCTCGAACAGGACGCGCACCGCGAGGTCGACATCGAACTCGCTCTGCGGCATCCCCTGGATCGGGAAGTTCTGGTGAGTGAAGGTGCCTAGCGTGAACTCGGTACCGTCCAGCAGCACTTCGGCCGTTCCCCCGGCGAACAGATACCCGCTCTTCCCCGCACCTCCGGCGGGCACACCCCACTTGACGTTGTCGGTGTTGAGCCCTTCGAGGCTGGGCGGAGTCACGCTGATGGCGGGCCAGGTGCCGGACGTGTCGACTTTGGACATCGCCGATCCCCTTCTCCCTGATCGAGTGGCCCGGCAGGTCAGCCGGGCAACGCAAACGTAGAGTCACCAACGTTGCTATGTAAGTGAAGTGCCCTTATTTCCGAAGAAGTTACGAGCAACGGTGTATGACGCCACCCCCTCCACGCTGAGCCCACAGCCCCCTCCACACGGGGCCACCCCGTCGACCGGACTGAGGAAAGCTGGTCGGGACGGATCATCGCGTGTGCCGGCCGGCGGCCCGGACAGGTGTGCGCGCCGTCGGCCTGGCCTTCTCAGGTGAGGCCGCGCAGCGCTTCGTCGTCCGTGCTGCCGGGCTGGGGAAGTACACGTACAGGACGTGGCCCTCAGGGCCGGTGAGCGCGAACGCCGCGAGGCCACGCTCGCGGCGTCAGGGCGTCATCACGGCGACCGCGTCCGCAGACGTCACCGACGAGAAGGCCCTCACCGCTGCGCTCGGCGCACTGCGCGAGCGGCTCGGTCCCATCGCGGCGGTGCTGTTCAGTCCACGGCCGAGCCTCGGGTGGATCAAGCCCGTTCTCGCCACCGCGCCGTCGGACATCGGGAGCGCACTGGCACGGAGCGTCGTGGCAGGTCGTCGGCCCCCGTCGGCCCCGGCGTCAGGCACGAACCGCACGAGGTGGCCCAGGAACTCTGGCGGCTGCACACCACACACGACCAGCCACTGCTCGTCCTGCGGTGACACCGAGAACCGGCCGAGTAGTGACGCCTGACGACACCGGGGTGCTGTTACGGCTTTTCGGCCACGGCTTCGGGTTCGGGTTCGGGTTCGCGCTCGGGTTCTGTGAACGGGATGTCGCGCATGCCGCGCAACGGTGAGAAGAACAGCCACAGTCCCGCGCAGCAGCCGCCGGCGACGGCGATCCACAACGTGGTCTGGACGCCGAAGGCGGTGGCGAGCCCGCCGCCGGCCAGACCGCCGAGCGGCAGCGTGCCCCAGGTGATCCAGCGAGCGGCAGCGCTGACCCACCAACCGTGCCCGGCCAGCGGGATGAGCAGACCGGGCAGCGACAGCACGGTCATCGACATCCAACTGATCCGCGCCGAGCCGAACTTACGGGCGAGGTACTTTGCCGCCACGCCGCCCGCTACCCCACCGACGGCCCCCAGTGCCAGCAGCAGCCCGACCAGGCCCGGCTGTAGATGCAGCGTGCGGATCAGGGAAAGAGTGCCGAGGGTCTCCACCATGATGACGAAGAAGTTGGCGGTGCCGTTGAACGCCACCGAGTTGCGCAGGATCGGATCGCGGAAGATGTAATCGAGGCCCTCACGGATCTGCGACCGCAGCGTGGGACGCTGGTCGGCTTTCGGTCGGGGACGGCGCGGCTCACGGGTACGGATCGCCGACAACGAGCCCGCCGACAACGCGAAGGAATCGCGTCGGCGGCCATCGCCCCCGCGGCGCCCACCAGCGTCACCAGCCCCGCGCCCGTACTGGGCCCGGCGATCTGCGCGACCGACCGGGAGGCGGCGAGCTTGCCGTTGCCGTCCATGAGCTGGTCGCGGGGAAGGACCGCCGGCAGATATGCCTGGTAGGCGACTGAGAAGAATACGGAGAGCACGCTGGAGACCAGTGCGACAACATAGAGTTGAGCGAGCGTCAGCGCTCCGACGGCGTGTGCCAGCGGCACCGAGCCGATCACCACGAACAGCGCGAGGTCGCCCCCGATCATCAGCCGGCGCTTGGCGATCCGGTCCACTATGGCCCCGGCCGGCAGCGCCACCAGGAGAAACGCACTTGTCTCCGCCGCCGCCAATAGGCCGACCTGGAAGGCGGAGGCTTCCAACAACACGACGGTGACCAACGGCAGAGCGAGAATGGTGATGTGCGTCCCCATCTCGCTGACCGTCTGGCTGCCCCATAACAGCAGAAATTCGCGACTGTGCCAGATCGAGGAACGCTTTCTACCGTCATCGGCCATTCATCAGACAGCGTCAGCACCCCCAACCTAAGTCCATGCCACCCTCAGCCACAGACATCGCCGAAATCCCGTCAGCGGTGGCGCCGCTTCTCGTCCTGCGTGAGTCCGGCCCCGGGCGGCCCGTTGTGACGGCCCGGCCGGCGGCGGCGAGGATGCGCTGTCGGGTCAGCTCGCCGGGGCAGAGGCAGACCATGTGCCGCAAGCCCCCCTGCGGGACCAGGGGTTGTTCATACCGTGGCTGGGGCGCTGAGGGGATGTTCTCGGGTTCATCCCCAGCGATTTGTTCTCGGAAGTCTGCGCCAGAGAGGGCGCCGATTTCCCCTGCGACCGCTGGTCTCGCGCCGTCAGGTCCGCGCGCCGGGCGAGCCGGTCGAACAGCCCCCTTGACCCCGGAGTACGTCATCGCCCGCCCGAGCGGCTCGCCGATCCTCATGCCGGTGCACCGCAGCAGGAGCACCAGGAAGCGGTCCCGCGCGTACCGGGTCGCGTCGATCAGGCGGGCGATCTGCTCGACCGTCAGCCACTCGGTCCCCGGGTCGACGCCCCGGTGAAGACAAGGGGCGTCCGCCCGACCCGTTACGGCGTGCCGGCGAGCTTGCCCATCACGTCGTACATCTGCTGCGGGGTCAACGGGGCGACGGAGAGCGGGGCTTGCGCTGGTTCCGTGTGGAGTCCTTCGAGCAGGAAGGCGACCTGGCGCCGCCAGGCGTCGGGCGCGGTGTCAGCGACCGCGCGAGCGAGCAGAGCATTGGTGCCGAAGAAGACCAGGAGGTCCTCGCCGGTGAAGTCCTGGCGGATGGCACCGGCCTGCTGGGCCCGCTCGATGATCCGTGTGGCGGCGTTCTGCGTCCGGCCGCAGATGGCCATCAGGCACTCGGCAGCCGGAAAGCGTCCGCTGACGACGTCGGCGACCGCGGGATCCGTGGCCTGCAGTTCACAGACCTTCTCGATGTAGTACGCGAACCCCTCCCCGGCCTTCTCGAAGGACAGCGCGTGCTCGGCGGCCTCGTCGAGACGGTCGGCTGCCAGCCCGGTCACCACTTCGTCGATGAGCGCCTCGCGGGTGCCGAAGAGGTTGTAGAGCGTGCCGTGGCTCACACCGGCCCGGCGGGCGATCTCCTTCAGGGGCACCTTGAGGCCGCGCTCCTGGAAGAGCTCGGCGGCGGCTGCCCGCAGTTTCTCCGCGTTCCGTTGCGCGTCGGCCCGCATCCGGTCGTTCCTCCTGGTCGTGGCATTGCGGCCCCCATCGTCGCATTCCCCGGCAGCCTAAGTTGACCCTTGGGTCACCTTAGGTGTTACCGTCGGCGGGAAGTTGACCCCCGGGTCAAGAATACTGCTACGGCAAGGAGCAGCCGCATGTGCAAAGTGATCGCCGTTTTCGGTGCCGGTACAGGTCTGGGTGTGTCCGTGGCCCGCCGCTTCGGACGCGAAGGTTTCCGGGTCGCGCTGGTGGCCCGCCGCAAGGACCGGCTGGACGCCCTCGTCGAGGTGCTCGCCGGCGAAGGCATCGAGGCGGTCGCGTTCTCCGCCGATCTCTCCAAGCCGGCCGAGGTGCCCGCTCTCGTCGGGGCGATCCGTGACCGCTTCGGCCGGATCGACGTGGTCGAGTACGGGCCGATCAGCGGCGAACAGGGCTTCACCCCCGCCGCCGAGCTGGACGCGGCCACTTTGCAGGACCTGTCTCCGATCCTGCTGTTCACCCCTGTCGAGGTGGTCCGGGCCGTGCTGCCGGAGTGGACCGAGCGCGGCGAGGGCGCCTTCCTGCTGGCCCAGGGCTACTCGGCGGCGCAGCCGATGCCCCACCTCAGCGGCCTGGGCCCGGTGATGGCCGCCACCCGCAACTACCTGTACTCCCTCAACGCCGAGCTGGCTGACTCGGGTATCTACGTCGGCGCCCTGACCATCGCGTCCCTGATCGCCCGCAGTGAGGTGTCCGCCGCGGCCCAGGCCGCCTTCGAGTCGGCCGACGGACCGCAGTTCCCCGTAGCCGACCCGGACGACCTCGCGGAGGACTACTGGAACATGTACACCAAGCGCGACCGCGTCGAGCAGTTCCATCCCGAGCCACTGACTCCGCAGGCGGCGGCGTAGCGCCGACGGGCACGAACGGCCCTCCGCCGCCGCCCACTTCGGGGACGACCGCGCCACCGCGTCAGCCGAGGCCGGGGCCGCGGCCGGGTGCGGGACCGGCCGTTTCCAGGGCGCTCCCGAGGCGGAGGACGGTCGCTTCGTCGTACCAGCGGGAGACGAGTTGCACGCCGACCGGCAGACCGCCGCTCGTGGTCCCGAACGGCAGGGCCAGTGCGGGCAGGCCGGTGAGGTTGAAGGGAACGGTCGCCCGCATGATCCCGCGTGCGGGGACAGTCACACCACCGGCCTCGAACTCCCTTCTGGCGTGCGGCGGAGCGGGAACCGGACACACCGGGCACAGCAGCGCGTCGTAGCGCGTGAAGTACTCGGCGAACATGCGGCTGAGCTCTTCGACCTGCTGCTGCGCCGCGACGTAGTCGGCCAGATCCGTCTCCGGCGCGGCGAGCGTCCGCCGCACGACGCTGCCCAGCTCCGATGTGCGCCCGCCGGCGGCCTCGCTGAAGTACGGCGCGATCTCGGCGGCGAACAGCACCGCGCTCAGTTCGGTCGCGTCGACGCTCTCAAGGCCGGCGGGCGCGGCCGGTTCCACGGCGCAGCCGAGGTCACGCAGCGCATCGGCAGCAGCCGCCACGGTGGCGGCAACCTCGCTGTCCACCGGGCCGAAGGCGGGCTCACCGGCCCAGCCGACCCGCAGTCCGGCGAGCTGCTTGGGCCCGTCGGCCGCGGCCGGAAAAGAGGGCGGGACGGGCAGCGCGTGCCGGACGTACCCGTCGGCGCCGTCGGGACCCGCGAGAACCCCGAACGCTGCCGCGATGTCCCGCACGCTGCGCGCCATGGGACCCACATGCCAGTACCGGCGGGGCACCTCGGGCCAGTGGCCGGTGACGGGAATCCGGCCCCGGGTCGCCTTCAGCGCGACGATGCCCGTGTTGTGGGCCGGGCCCCGCACCGAGATGGCCACGTCACTTCCCAGCCCGAGCGGCGACATCCCCGCGGCGATGGCGGCCGACTCACCGCCGCTCGACCCGCCCGGAGTCCGCTCGCCGTCCCAGGGGTTGCGGGTCCTGCCGACGAGCGGGTTGTCCGTCTCGGTCCAGTAGGAGAACTCCGGCAGATTCGTCTTGGCCAGCGGAATGCCCCCGGCAGCCCGGAGCCGGGCCACCGCGGTCGCGTCGGCATCCGCGACATGGTCCCTGAACAGCCGCGAACCACGTGTGCTCACCACACCGGCCACATCGAGCGAGTCCTTGACCGTGAAGGGCACACCGTGAAAAGGACCGACAGCCGCACCGGCGGCCAGTGCCTGATCCGCCGCTTCCGCCATGGCGAGCGCCTGGTCGGCGAGCACCGTCACCGTGGCGTTGATCTGCGGCTCTACGGCCTCGATCCGGTCCAGGTGCGCGCGTGCCACCTCGACGGCCGACACCTGCCGGTTGCTGATCAACTCCGCCAGCCCGGTCGCGTCCCGCCGGTGAAGCTCGCTCTCGACCATCGTTCCTCCTTGTACTGCACGCCTGTTGAGCCGCGTGGCCATCCAGGCCGGCCACGCCTGTCCGGGGAAGGGGCAAGGGGCGCCGCACCGGCGCGACCCGCCGTGCCGGAGCCGTGCAGTCATCCGGCCCGGCGGGTCGCTCACGCGTGTGCGCGCACCGCCACGCAGTCGCTCACGCGCGGGTCTTACCGGCCTCGGTGACGAGCGTGAGGAGGGCATCGGCTGCATGGCCCGAGGAGGCGGGATTCTGGCCGGTGATGAGCAGCCCGTCGGTGAGGACGTACGGCTGCCAGTCACCCGCCTTGGAGTAGTCGCCGCCGAGCCGCTTCAGCTCGTCCTCGACGAGGAAGGGGACGACCTCGGTCAGACCGACGGCGGCCTCCTCGGAGTTGGTGAAGCCGGTGACCTTCCTGCCCCGGACAAGAGGGGCGCCGTCGGGATCGGTGGCGTGGCGCAGGACCCCGGGGGCGTGACAGACCAGGGCGAGCGGCTTGCCGGCACGCAACGTGGTCTCGATGAGCCGGATCGAGGCCCGGTCCTCGGCGAGGTCCCACAGCGGGCCGTGCCCACCGGAGTAGAAGACGGTGTCGAAGTCGTCGGTGGACAGGGAATCGAGGCGGACGGTACGGGCCAGCTCTGCGGTGGCTTCCGGGTCGGCCTCGAAGCGGCGGGTCTCGTCGGTCTGGAAGCTGGGCTCGTTGCTCTTGGGGTCCAGCGGCGCCCGCCCGCCGCCGGGGGAGGCGAGCACGATCTCGGCGCCCGCGTCCTTGAAGCGGTAGTAGGGGGCGGCGAGTTCCTCCAGCCAGAAGCCGGTCTTCCGACCGGTGTTACCGAGCTGGTCGTGCGAGGTGAGGACGATGAGGACCTTCATAATGACTCCTGTTGAGTAGCCCGGTCGTCTCGGGGGACGGCGACACCGGTTGGGCGGTACCGGGCCGTGCGCGGTGGGGTTAGGTCCAGGGGTCAGAGGTGCAGGAGTTGGCGGGTGGCTTCCATGGTGTTGTCGAAGGGGGTGGGTTCGCGGTGGATCTTGGCCATGACGCTGGCGCCGAGCCACATGGTGTAGAGGGCCTGGGCTGTCGCGCGGGTGTCGCCGGTGGTGGTCAGTGAGCCGTCCTGGCTGCCGTTGTGGAGGATGCGTTCGAGGCGGTCGATGATCGCGGTGGTGCCGTCCTTGAGGGCGAGGCGCATGGGTTCTGAGAGGTCGGAGACTTCTGCGCCGAGTTTGACCGCGAGGCATTTGCCCTGGCAGCCGTCGGCGCTCTGGCTTTCTTGCCAGTGGTGCAGGTAGTTCAGCAGTCGCTCGGCCGGGGTCAGGTCGGGCTCGGCGAAGATGCGGTCCATGTCGGTGGTTTGCTCGGCGAAGTAGGTGTTCAGCAGGGCTTCGCCGAAGGCGTCCTTGGAGCCGAAGTAGTGGTAGAAGGAGCCTTTGGGTACGCCGGCTTCGGTGAGGACTTCGTTGATGCCGACGGCGGCGAAGCCCTTGTGGGCCATGATCTGCTGGGCGGCGTCGAGGATGCGCAGGCGGGTGTCGCTCTGGGTGGCTGGCATGACTGCCACCCTACCTTTCAACTAGACCGGTCGTCTCTGGGTTGGCGGGGTGGTGGTCCGCTGCCCCTCCGGGTGGGTGGGTGTCACTTCTTGAGGAAGTCCAGCAGGATTTCGTTGACTTCGGCGGTGTGGGTGGTGAGGAGGCCGTGGGGTGCGCCGTCGATTTCCTCGTAGCGGGCGGTGGGCAGGGCTTTGGTGAAGCGGCGTGCGGTGGCGTCGATGGGCAGGGTGCGGTCGGCGGTGCCGTGCACGATGAGGGTGGGTACGTCGATGCGGGGGATGTCGGCGCGGAAGTCGGTGGGCCAGGTCAGGGGTGCGGCGGCCGAGGCGGTCGGTCCGGCGCCGGCTGCCACGTTCCAGGCGTTGCGTACGGTTTCCTCGCTGACGCGGGTGCCGAGGTTCTCGTCGAGGTTGTAGAAGTCGTTGTAGAAGCCGGTGAAGAAGGCGTAGCGGTCTTTCTTGACCGCTTCGGAGACGCCTTCGAAGAAGGAGAGGGGTGCTGCGCCGTCGGGGTTGTCGTCGGTGATGGCCAGGTACGGCTCCAGTGAGGCGAGGAAGACGGCCTTGGTGACCCGGGCTGAGCCGTATGTGGACAGGTAGCGGGCGACCTCGCCGGTTCCCATGGAGAAGCCGGCCAGGACCGTGTCGTGCAGGTCCAGGGTTTCCATGAGGGTGTTCAGGTCGGCGGCGAAGGTGTCGTAGTCGTAACCGGTGCCCGGCTGGCTGGACTTGCCGAAGCCGCGCCGGTCGTAGGTGATCACCCGGTGGCCCGCGTCGAGGAGGGCCGGGATCTGGCCCTCCCAGGAGTTGCCGTCCAGCGGGTAGCCGTGGATCAGGACGACCGGCTGTCCTGTCCCCTTGTCCTCGTAGTGCAGTTCGATGTCGGTGCTGTTCTCCGTGCCGGCCTTGATGCGTCCCATGGTCCTGGTCCTTCCGGGGAGTTGGCGGTGTGCCGTTCCGATGTCCATGACTATACGACTGGTCTACTCGACCGTCAACCAGCTGAAGCGGCCCGGCATTCGCTCAGGCCGGCACAGCGGAACCGGTTCGGTGGCGGGGGAGCCCCCTCGCGGCTGTCGGAGGGAGCTGGTCGCCACGCCTGCGGGGAGGCGGACGGCCGGCCAACTACGCGCGGGAGCAGGGGACTTGGGGGAACGCATCGGTATCGAGGCTGCCGTGTGCTGCCGTGGCCGGCGAGGGCATCGCACAGATGATCCCGTGTGCCGTCGCCGATGGGGGAGCGGAAGGCGGTGTGCCGGTGGGACCGGGCCCGCCACCGGCTCGATCCGCCCGACCTGCTCGATCCGCCCGACCTGCTCGGTCCGCCCGACCGGTTTGATCCGCGCGATCTCCGCCCGACCTGCTCGATCCGGCGGGCTGAACGTGCAGGCCGGGTGGCCCTGTTCGACGATCACGGAGCGAGAGAGGGTCTCCAGCGGTGCCCATGCCCGGGTCGTCCGCCTCAAGTCCGGGCGGTGCCGAAGGCCGAAGGGTCCGCCGCCGTGGAGAGACGCGGGGCGAGGGGGTCTCTGAGGTGGGAAGGCGAGATCGTCGTCGACCGCTCTGCCTTCAGCGGCGCCACCTCGAAACCGGTGCCGACTCCCACTGCGCGGCACACGCTCGCGCGAAAGCCGGGTGGACCGGGGGCAGTTGAGGGGAGCTGGTCGGTGGTCCGGCGCTGCTACATGGTCAGGGGGGCCACCAACGAAGGTGGCCCCCCTGAAAGCACAGGTCAGCGCTTCGGCGGCTTGACCAATCCCTTCTTGACCAGCCGGTCACAGCGCCACTTCCGGTGTGACGGGCTCTTCCACTTCTTCGCCGTGGCCTTGAGGCAGGCCGCGTACGAGTACGGGGGACCCTTGGGGGTGACGGTGGGGGCGGCCTGGGCGGTTACAGCCGACATACTGAGCCCACCGGCAGCCACTGCCATGGCCAGGGCAATACTCATGCGACGCACAGAGTTCTCCTCTTCTCGTGCCGGAGCGGAACGCTCCGGAGACCGACGCTGTCTTGCCGCAGCTCAGCCGCTGAACAAGACCAGCAATCACTCAACGAGCGAGGCCATCAACAGGAATTCGCCCATCCGCATTGCCTCGCTGACCGCGCCCGAGCCGGCTCCGCCCACTGCACAGCTACGGCCGAAGGTTCGGTAACGGCCGGGTGGTTGGCCGCCCATCGGGTCGTGGATGCGCGGCGGGTCATGGATGTGCGGCGGGCCATCCGGTGCGCGGCGGCCTCGTCCGGTGCGGTTGCCCGGTCCGAGTGCGGACGGGCCACGTGCCTCGTCGGCGGACCGCCCCTGCAAGTGGGCGAGGGGGCGCCGTATCCGGCGTCGTGCACCGTCGGGGCCCCGGTGCCTCTCGCGTCACCGGCGGGCGGCGACGAGCCGTTCGACGGCCCAGTGCAGCCGGACGCCGGTGACGGCGGCCGGTGCGGCGCCGGCCTCCATGCGGACGGCCCTCGCGGCGCGGCGGTGCTTCCGCTTGCGGGCCGGCGTAGCCGCTGTCGGCGGGGAGGGTGACGCCGATGGCGAAGCCCGCTCCGGCCGTACGACCACACGCGGCCTGGTCATCTCTTGGCGGCGTCAAGGCGGTTCGGCTTGCCACAGCGGCCCCTGCCGCGTACGGGCCTGCGGCGTGAACCGTGTGGGCGTCGGCGTTGTGATGTGGGTTCAACCGCCGCACCGGCCCCGCGATGCGAGCCGGGCACGCAGGGGATTCCCTTCAGTTGCCCCTCTTGCGTGTCCTCTGCCGCACCTCATAAGTTACTGGCAGGTAGTCCGATCGCGGGCCGCGTCGCCGTCGGGAAGGGGTGGGCGAGTGAGTCCGCGCAACAGCGACAGCCGTGACCGGTGCTCCTGCGTGCTGCCGCGTCAGTACGGAGCGAGCGCGTCCGAAGTCCCCCGGTTCCTCGCCCACGACGTAGCCCTGCGCGGCCCCGTGCCACCGCCGTTCCGGCGGGCGGACGCACTCCGCCACGCAGCGGCGGTGCTGATGGGGACCGCCGCCGCGGCCTGCTCGACGCCGTTACGCAGGCCGATGAACCGAGGGAGGCCATCGACGCGTTCTTCGGCGCTGTGGCGCGACCGGCGGTTCGCGGAGAGCCGCCTTCGCGACGCCGCCCGACCGTGGCGGTGGCCGCCGAGACCCACGAACCACTCCCGTACTACGCCCCGCACAACCACTCGGGGCCAACCCCGGGCCTGGCCGTAACCGGCAGCCGTCTTGCAGCCGTTGTGCCCACCCAGCTTGAAGGAGTCACCATGCCCTCGCTCGACCGTCAGGACAACGTCTTCGTCCTCGACCTCGGAGACGGAGAGAACCGCTTCCACCCCGACTGGCTCACTGCCGTTGGCTCCGCGCTCGATGAGGTGGAGAAGGCGGAAGGGCCCCGCGCCCTGGTCACGGCCGCCACCGGCAAGTTCTACTCCAACGGGCTCGACCTGGACTGGCTGTTCGCCCACGCCGACCAGCACCAGGACTATGTCGTCACCGTCCACGAGCTGTTGGCGCGGATGCTGTCGCTGCCGGTCATCACGGTGGCCGCACTGCAGGGGCATACCTTCGCCGCGGGCGCGATGTTCTCCCTCGCCCACGACTTCCGCGTCATGCGTGCCGACCGCGGCTACTGGTGCCTGCCCGAAGCGGACATCAACATCCCCTTCACCCCCGGCATGTCCGCCCTCATCCAGTCCCGGCTGGCGCCGCGGACCGCGCACGAGGCCATGGTCACCGCTCGCCGCTACGGCGGTGTCGACGCCGCGGCAGCCGGCATCGTCGACCAGGCGGTCACCGAGGACGCCGTGCGCTCCACCGCGAGGGAGATCGCCCAGGCTCAGGTGAACAAGGCCGGCGACACCGCCGGCACGATCAAGGCCCGCATGTACGCCCCGGCCCTGGCCACGCTGCGCGACGTCACCAACCCACTCGGCTGACCAGCCACCACCGACACGCCAACCCCGTGCCCCGGGCGCCTTCATGCCGGGCACGGGCGGTCGCCCCAACTGCCCGACGCAGCGATCAGCGCCCGGCTGCCGTCGCGCGGAGCGTCACCGTGACGAGGGCTGTCGGCGACCGGACAAACGGCTGTTCGGTCCGAGGGGGAAGCAGGGCGGAGTGGGTGCCGTCTCAACCCACAGGCGGGCGCGGCACCGTAGTTCGCGCGGTTGCTGTCCCGGCGTAGGGAAACCACTCGTTGGTGCGGTGTGCCGGTGATATCAGCAGGTACTTATTTGACTGCCGAGAGTGAGTGCTCACGGTGTCACCCCTTACCTGCTGGAGGCAGAGATGCAGCACGAGGACGAGAAAGCCCGCGTGGAGGAGACGGTAGCGGAGCCGGTGACCAGGTCGTACGAGCCGCCGATCGTGGCGGAGGCCGGTGCCTTCGCCGAGGTGACTCATGGCGGCAGCGGCAAGTACAGGGAAGCCGGGGTCGGCCGCTTCCTGTGAGAGGCGCTCCGCGCTGACCTGACCGCCCGCACCATCCACCCTTCGTGAGGACGCCGTGTACTGGTTCGTCGCCCTGCCGGACTGCCCTGTGTCCCGGCCGATCCTGGAGGAACTGGGGGGCAGCGGTGTGCTGATCGCCGACCATGCCTCGGGCCGCCCATGGCTCGCGGGCCGGCTTCCGGCCACCTGGGTGCGGATCCACACGGAAGGTGCCGTGCGGCTCGCGGTTCTGGGCCGGACAGCGGAGGTCAACGTCTGTGCCCCTGGGGCCATGCGCGCCAGGGGCACAGACGCCCGGGAAGACGACTCGGCACCGCTGCTGTCAGCTCTCGGACGGATCCGTGACCTGCCGGACCTCAACGACCTCGATGCGCTTGCCGCTTCGGCGCGCGGCAGCTGCCATATGGTGCTCTCCGCGCACGGCAAGAGCCGGGCACAGGGAACCGCGTCGGGGCTGCGCAGGCTTTACCGGGCCCGGCATCACGGCGTGACCGTCCTCGCCGACCGTGCCGATGTGCTGGCGCGCCTCACCGGGGCCTCTGTGGAAACGCGGGCACTGGCCGCGCAGTTGCTCGTGGCAGGGCCCCCTTCCCCGTTGGACGAGCTGTCGTGCTGGACAGGGATCGAGGCGGTGCCGAGCGGCAGCGCTGTCACCGTCGATCACCAGGGTGATCAGCGTCTGCGTTCCTGGTGGCAACTACCGGCAGCCGAAGCCCCTTTGAAGCAGGGGTCACTCACGGTGGCCGAAGCGCTCTCCGCGGCGGTCGACGACCGCGTGCGCGCCGAGAGATACCAGGAACGCACTCTTGGCTGTGACCTGTCCGGTGGCCTCGATTCCACGTCCCTCGCCTTTCTCGCCGCCCCGTCCTGCCCCCTCGCGACGTTGACCGTCCAGTACACCGACGCCGCCAATGACGATCCCCTCTGGGCCGCTCGCGCCCGGCAACTCCTGCCCTCCGTCGGCACGGAGGGGCCGTCGCTCTTCCTGGCGGGCGGCCACGTGCCCGCCCAGTACGCCGCCGCCGGCTCCGCTCCGTCCCCGACCGACGCACCCTCTCCATTGCTGCGCGGCAGGGCCGTCCTGGACGCCGGCGCAGCCGAGTACACCCGGCACGGCATCAGCCTGCACCTGGCGGGGCATGGCGGAGACGAAGTGCTCCAGGCCACCCCCGGCTACCTGCACGGCCTTGTGCGCCGCCAACCGGCCCAGGCCGTGCGGCACATGCGCGGCCATCGCGCGCGCCGGCACTGGTCACTCGGCTCCACGCTGCGGGCTCTCACCGACAGCCGACCGTACGGGAGGTGGCTCGCCGACGAGGCCCGGCTGCTGCGGGCCCCGGAACGGGCCAGCGCGCCGTTCGGCTGGGGAGAGCCCGTGCGGTTGCCGCCCTGGGCAGGACCGGAGGCCGAAACCCTCGTCGCCGGCCTGCTGAACGAAGCCGCTGACAGCAACCAGCCGCTCAGCGCCGACCGGGGACAGCATCACAGCCTGCATCGCGTCCGCTCGGCAGCGCAGATCTACCGGCTCATGCGCCAGGAACTGCACACCCCATGGGTCGCTCTGCCGTTCCTGGACGACCGGGTGGTCGAAGCGTGCCTGGCGGTGCGCCCGAGTCACCGCGGCACCCCGTACGCCTACAAACAGCTGCTCACCACCGCCATGCGAAGCACCGTTCCGGGTGAACTGTTGGCCAGGACGACCAAGGGGAGCACGGACACCGACTTCTACGACGGCCTCCGCGCCCACCGCGGCGCACTTGCCGCCCTCGTGGACCGGTCAGAACTGGCCGCGCGCGGGCTGATCGAACCGGCCGCCCTGCGCCGCGCGTTGCTCGTTCCGGCGCCGCACACCTCCACAGCCCTGGAGGACACCCTCGCCTGCGAACACTGGTTGCTGCACTGCGTCCCGGAGCCACTGTCCACCGACCTGTCCTAGACCGAGGAATACGCGTGACCGTACGACTGAAGCCGCACGTCTCCACCGCCGTCACCGACAACGGCATGGCCCTGCTGGACGAGACGACGGGCAGGTACTTCGAACTCAACGGCACAGGGGCGACCGTACTGACAGCTCTGCTGGACGGTGCCCGTCCCCAGGAACTCGCCCGGCGCCTCTCCGAAGGGACGACGGACGCCGACGCCGAGCGCGCCGGCGCGGACATCGCCGCTTTCGTGACGTGCCTTACGCGGCAAGGGCTGGTCCAGGCCGTTGCGGAAGCGGCGCACGAGACGGGCACCGCCGCTGCCGGCCACGGGCAGAACGCCCGCGCGATCCGGGGAGGCGCGGCATGAGCGTCAACACCGCGCTGCCCACGGGGACCAGGCCCGCTCTCTGGCGCAGGCCGCCGATCCGGGTCGCCATCACCCTCGCCTGGCTGCTGGCGAAGCAGCCGCCGCGCCGCATCCGCGCCGTGCTCACCTGGGTCAGCCGCGGTGCCCGCACCGCTACGTTCGCCGAGGTACGCCGGGCCCGTGCGGGTGTGGTCGCGCTCAGCGTGTCCTGCGCGGGTGAAGGGTGTCTGCAACGTTCCCTCGCCACCGCGCTGCTGTGCCGGATGCGTGGCAGCTGGCCCATCTGGTGCACCGGAGTGCGCACCCAGCCGTTCGCCGCACATGCCTGGGTGGAGGCCGAAGGGCGGCCTGTGGACGAGCCGTATCCGGCAGACCACTACCGGGCCATCATGACTGTCGGACCCCGCGCCCCGCGGACCAGGCCGTGAGCGGTGCCGTACCCGGGAAGTGTTCAGGCTCCGACCACGCGTGGAGACTCCGCTTCCTGGTCCGGTTGACCCGTGGCCACCGCAGGGTCCTCGCCCTGTGCGTTCTCCTGACGCTCTGTGCTCTGGCCCTCGGCCTGGCCCAGCCGCTGCTGGTGAGCCACGCGGTCGATGCGGCCGGGCGCCACGGTCCGCCCCCGTGGCGCGACGCCGGGGCGCTGGCCGCACTCGTCACGGCCCAGGCAGTGATGCAGGCTGCCGGCAGCTATGTGCTCGGGCGGACCGGCGAGAACATCGTCCTGGGGCTGCGGACCACGCTCATCGGCCACCTTCTGCGGCTGCCGGCCTGCGACTACCAGCGTCACCGCCTGGGGGATCTGCTCTCCCGCGCGAGCACCGACACCGCGGCCCTGCGCACCGCCCTTGCCACAGGTTGTACCGACGCGGTGACGGGAGTCATCGGCCTGTTGGGCACCCTCACGCTGATGGCATGGCTCGATCTGTGGCTGCTGGCGACCGCGGCGGCTGTCGTCGCGGTGCTCGCCCTCACGGTGCTGCCTGCTCTGCACCTCATGCGCCCGGCCGCCGAGACCAACCAGCGGGTGCTCGGTCAGATGAGCGCGGAACTGGAACGCGCGCTCAGCGCGATCCGCACGGTGCGCATGAGCGGTGCCACCCAGCGAGAGACCGACCGCATCACCTCTCACGCGCGCCAAGCACGCGCCGCCGGGCTCCGGATCGCGCGGCTGAACGCGGTTCTCATGCCGGCCAGTGAACTCGCCCTCCACGCGGCACTGACCGCAACGGTCGTGGTCGGTGCCGTGCGCAGCGCGCAGGGCACCGCCTCGATCGCTGACCTGGCAGCCTTCCTGCTCTACCTCAACTATCTCTCCGTCCCCCTCACCGCCCTCGTCAGCGCCGCCGCCCTGTTGCAGCAGGCCAGCGGCGCCGCCGGCCGCATCGCCGAAACCCTCGCCCAACCGCAGGAAGCCAACAGCAGCCGCGAGACGCAGCCGGCACAAGCCGCCGCCGTGCCCGGCACGCCCGCGCTGGAGTTCCGCGACGTCTGGTACGGCCACGACCGGAATCACTCCGTACTACGGGGAGCAAGCTTCCAGTTGCCGCCGCGCGGAGTCACCACACTGCTCGGCGACTCCGGCTCCGGCAAGACAACCGTGCTGAACCTCGCCGCCCGCCTCCACACACCGGACAGCGGACGCATCCTCTTCCAGGGCACCGACGTCGCACAGTTGCCCATGGCCGACTACCGACGCATGGTCGGCCTCGTGGAACAGCACAGCCCCCTTCTGCACGGCTCCGTCCGCGACAACCTCGCCTACGCCGCGCCCGAGGCCACCGACGACGACCTGTGGAACGTCCTCGAACTCACCGGCCTGGCAACCCACATCCGCACACTGCCCGATGGCCTGCACACCATGGTCGGTGAACACGGCACCGCGCTCTCAGGAGGCCAACGCCAGCGCATCGCCATCGCCCGAGCTCTCGCGGCACGCCCCGTGCTCGTCCTCCTCGATGAGCCGACCGCCCACTTGGACCCCGCCGCGGAGGGGTCCGTACTCGCTGCCCTTCAGCACATCGGGCAGCACTGCGCACTACTGGTGGTCACACACCGCGAAACCACCATGAGGCGTGCCGCATCCCGTCTCTTGCTCGACAACGGAGTCATGCGCGCCTCATGCGCGGGGCCTCGTACGGGGCAGCTGCCCGTGCGGGAAGATGCCGGGGGAGTCGCACCTGCTCCCTGTCAGGGCGGCCTGGCGAAACGCGCGAACGGCTCCGGTCACCGGTAGCGGGCTGCCCAACTGGACCTGCCCGCCGACGCATCATCTCCGCGACCGCCGCCCGGGCTTGGGTGGTCAACTGCCTGTCGTCTGCCCGCCCCCGTGCAGCAGGGCCGCTACGCCCCTGCGGAAGTCCGCGCGCACATCGTCCTGGTCTGCCGATGCCAGGACGGGCGTGCCGATGACCGAGCGCAGGACCTCGATTCCGACGATCCATGCGGTCAGCAACTCCGCGCGCACTGCGGGATCGTCGCCGGGCAGGTGCGCAGCGAAGTCGCCGGTGAACTGGGAGCGCAGGTGTTCGCGCAATTCCCCGGCCCCTTGGCCGCGTTCGTCGCCTCGGGCGGGGCACTGGTCATCTCTCACCAGCGAGGAGGCAGCGATCTGGGATCGGACTGGGCCGACGCCGGGCGGGGAAGCCAGAAGCAGAACAGTTACGACGACCTCTACGCCATCGCCGAACACCTCCTCACCACGGACCTCACCAGCACCGACCGCCTCGCCGTCACCGGCTGGGGCAACGGCGGCATCATGGCGGGCGCGGCCTTCGCCCAGCGCCCGGACCTGTGGGCAGCCGTCGTGGCGCAGTGCCCCATCCTCGACCTGGTCGGCAGCCACCGTGATCCGTACGGCAAATTCGCCATCTCCTATGAGTTCGCCGGCTTCGACACCCCTGACGAAGTCCGCCGTCTGGCAGGAACGTCGCCGTATCAACTGGTCGATGACAACACCCCTTACCCCTGGTTCTACGTCCACGCCGGAGCCATCGACTCCGCGTGTCCCCCCGGCCAGACCCGCAAGGCCGTCGCCCGCATCCAGGCCGCGGTCGGCCCCGATACCCCGGCTCTCCTCCGTATCTGGGACGGAGTTGGACACGGCATGGCCTCCAGCCGCTCCGAAGCGGTCCTCCACACCACCTACTGGCTGAGCTTCCTCATGAAGCGCTTTCGTATGACCCCCGCTACCAATATGACCCCCGCCACCCACCCGATGTGACAGGCCGCCGCTGAAAATGTGCCAACGGGAGCCGGTGCTGCGAGGCCGCGCCCCGTACGGGCTCTTCTGTGGCAGCGGTCCGGCCCGGCCCAGCCCACCGCGTCAGAACGGCCCCCGAACCGCCCTATACGGTCCAGGCGGGCACCGTCTTGCCGGTGCCGTTCGGTGTGGAAGCGCTCGCGCCGGGGGAGGCGGCGACAATCGCGGCGAAGCCTGCCTCGGGGGCGGCGGATATGCGCCGCGGTACTGCGGCGGGAAGGACGACCGTGTCGCCCGGCGCCACGGTGAACTTCTCACCGTCCAGCTCAACGGTCGCGCCGCCGTCCACCACCGTCCACACCTGCTCGGCATCGAAGGCGTGGAGAGGGCCCGTGGCGCCGGGCTGCATGTCGACGCGCCACAGGGCGTGTTGGGCTCCGCCCAGTGTCGGCGAGGCAAGCGTGGTCATGACGGCGTTAGGGGTCTCGGTCCGGCGGCTCTCGGCATGGCGGATGACAGGCATCGTGGGAACCTTTAAACTCGACAACATGGTTGTCGAGATAGTGAACTTGGTTGTCGATCGTGTCAAGTGACCCCCCTGGCTTCGAGCTGCCGCTGCGACTGTTCCTTGCCTTCCGCGTCCTCGTCGATGACCTCCACGACGAACTCGCGCGCCAAGGACACCCGGATGTCCGCCCTATGCACGGCTTCGTCTTCCAGGCGATCGGACCGGACGGCACCACCGCCGCGGATCTTGGCCGTCGGCTCGGAGTCTCCAAACAGGCGGCCGGCAAGACGATCGATTCGCTTGAGCGGCTTGGGTACGTGGAACGCGGGACGGATCCGCGCGACGCACGGCGCAAGACCGTGCGACTCACCGACCGCGGCATCGACTGCCTGGCCTTGTCGGCACGCATCTTCGACCGTCTCCGGGCCGACTGGGCCCAGACTCTCGGTGGAGACCGCCTCCGCGCGCTGGAAGCCGACCTGCGCAGCGTGACACCGGCAGAGCCGTTCCTGCTCGACGCACCTGGCTGGTTCGGCAACTCGTAGCCGCGGGCCCGCGGGCCCTCCGCCCGGAAGTCACCTCGCCCAGCGGCGACCGCGTGCCCAACAGCCCAGCCGAGCAACGACGCAGGAACAGACACAAGCGGCGGGCTCGTACAACTCCGGGACACACTCGGACAGTTGGGGTAGTGGTCAAGTCCCGTCCGGGACTGTGTGGTGGTGTGCGACGGGGCACGGTGAGTGGCCGGTTGGCGCTACGTTGGCGGTACACGCTGACAGCTGACGGAATGCCTCTACACAGGCCGGCGAGGAGTGCACGTGATGACGGACAGTACGGGGCAGCAGCACCCGCCGAAGATCGATACCACGGTTCCGCATTCCGCGCGTATCTGGAATTACCTCCTCGGCGGCAAGGACCACTACGACGTCGACCGTGCAGCCGGTGACAAGGTCTGCGAGGTCTTCCCCGGCATGGTCGACATCACCCGCCACTCGCGCGCCTTCACCGGACGTGTCGTCAGGTACCTCGCTGGCGAGGCGGGTATCGACCAGTTCCTCGACATCGGCACAGGGCTGCCGACCGTCGACAACACCCACGAGCTCGCCCAGCGTATGAACCCCGCCGCGCGGATCGTCTACGTCGACAACGACCCGTTGGTCCTCGCGCACGCCGAGGCGCTGCTCACCAGTACCCCTGAGGGCGTCACCAGTTACCTGCACGCCGATGTGCGGGACCCGGAGGGCATCGTCGCCGCGGCCGGCGAGCCCCTTGAGCTGGGGCGGCCTGTCGGGTTGATGCTGATGGGCATCCTGGGACTGGTCGACGACTACGAGCAGGCGCGCGCGGTGACGGCGCGGCTGCTGGACGCGCTGCCGGCCGGCAGCTATCTCGCGCTCAACGACGGCAGTACCACCGACCCGGCCTACCTGGAGGCCATCGCGCGCTTCAACTCCGGCAGCGGCGCCGTGCCCTACACCCCGCGCACGCCCGGGGAGATCGAAGGGTTCTTCGAGGGCCTGGAGCTGCTGGAGCCCGGCGTCGTCTCCTGCCCCCGATGGCGTCCGGAAGCGCTGCCCTTCGGTGAACCTCCGCAGATCGCCGTGCACGGCGGCCTCGCCCGCAAGCCCTGACCGCCATACGGCCCGCAAGCCCTGACCGCCTCATACGGGGTGCGCCTTCCCTGGGCGTCACGGATCGCCCGGACGCCGCCCCTCTCGTGGCCCCCGCCCTCACAGCTCTTTGCCCTGCGCCCCCTGGCCTCCGGCCGCGTCCTGTGCGGCCCAGGCCGCGCCGGTACGGGAGTTCATGATCCGGAACCGGCTTTCTTCGCGCGCATGGAGCGGGGCGTGGTGCTGCTGGGGCTGGGCCTGCTGCTCGTCGCGGCACGTTGTCCGGTCTCCGTGTCGCCTCCGGGGCGCCGGTATGCGTGAGTGGTGCGGGGGTCGGTTATCGGGCGTCGGTTATCGGGCTTCGCGGAGCCAGTGGTGTCCGGTCGTCCAGCCGAGGAGGCGGCGCCCGCCGCCGGATTCGACGGGGTCGCCGGCTGCGGCCCGGTGCAGGCCGGTGAGCGCGGGGGCCAGGCGGGCGGCGGTGTGCGCGGGGTAGCGGGCGGTCTCTTCGGGGAGTCCGGTGAGGAAATGGGCCTGTTCTGCCGGGGTGCAGAGCGAGAGGTGGAAGAGCATGTGGCGCCACGCGTACGCCGCGTCCTTGATCGTGGACAGCGGGCGCGGGTTGCCGTGCACGCGGGCCGTCAGTCGGCAGACGGTGGCGAAGGAGCGCCGGGCCAGGTCGGCCCAGCCTGGCGCGGGGGCGATACCGACCCCGGCGGCCAGGGACGCGAGGTTGTGCGTGGTGAGGATCTGGGCCTGCTCGATGATCTTCCCGTTGGCCGCCACCGACCAGGAACCGCCCCCGGACTCGCCGGCCCGCTCGGCGCACAGCCTCGCGAACCCGGGGGAGGTGCGGGCCCGGTGCGGCCCGTTCAGCGATGCGGCGGCCTCCCTGATCGCGAGGTCACGGACAGCGGCGTAGTCGATGTCGTAGTAGTGCTCGTAGAGGGTCCCGCGGAGAAGTTCCGCTGCGACGCGCGCCGCCGCGAGGTACGCCGGGGTGAAGGTGCCCATGAAGATGTCGGCGGCCAGCTCCGCGACGAGCGGCGCCCCGGACTCGGACTGCCGTGCGAGCACGCCGAGTTCCCGGATGAGCGGGTTGGGCAGCAGCGTGCCGGGGAACGCCTGTACGGCTAGCTCGCCGAGCTGGTGCAGTGCGGCTCTGGCCGGCTCCCGGCCCTCCCCGTCGGCGCGGTACGGGCGCACCGCTGCTACCCACGGCAGTTCCTCGGGCCGTATCTGCTGCGCGAGGTCGAGCAGGAGCAGCGAGCGGCGGTTGCGGAAGGCGCGGTAGTTCGCGGCCATCAGGGTGCGCAGCGCCTCGTCCGGGTAGACCTGCGCGCTGGTCGAGGCGACCAGCTGCGGTACGAGTTCGGCCAGCACCTCGGCCGAGGGCACCACGCCGCGCTCCACGAGAGTGCCGAGCGGGGCGCTCAGCGCGTTCTCGACGACCCGCCGCACCGCCGCGGGGACGGCCGAGCCGGACGGCAGTCCGCTCGTGCGGGCCTCGTCCGCCGAGACGGCGGAGACCAGCGGCGCCACCTCGCCCGCGCCCGTCTCCTGGGGCAGAACCGAGAGCCGTCGCAGGACGAGCTGGGCGTAGGCGTGATGCGAGGGGCGGGCCGCCTGCGCGGCCTGACCCGCGCGCAGCGCCGTGTGCGCCTCGGAACCCGGCATGCCGCGCCGCCGCACCATCGACTCCACCGCGTGCCGCAGCAGTCCGAGCCGCCGCGCGTCCAAGGGGCGCCCGGCGACGCTCTCCTCCAGCGCGCCGAGCAGGATGCCGAGGTTCTGCTTCGGGTCGCTGTGCTTGGTGCAGCGGGTGTGCAGGGCGGCCAACTCCTGGTAACGGCCCAGCAGTTCGGCGCCGCGCGCGTGCCAGGCACGGTCGGGAACGTCTGCCCGTACGCGGTCGCCCGCAGGGGCGGTCTTCAGCCAGTGGGCGAGCAACTCGTCGCCGAACGGCTGCCAGACCGTGAGGGCTTCGCGCTGCGTCTCGACAGCGGCCTTGGGCCGCTTCACGGCCAGCTTCCCGCTCGCCTCCCCGACCGTGCGCCGGTGGACGGCGCGGACATCCGGTGCGGGCAGCGCCGAGGGGCGCGGGGTGAAGCGCAGCCGCGCCGCGAACGGCTCCAGCTCGTCCAGCAGCTCCAGCGCAGCCGCCACATCGCCGGTACGGATCAGCCACGCCACGGTCAGCAGCGCGGCCTCCTCGGGCACGCGGATCTCGTAACGGCCGCTGTCGAGCAGTCCGTACAGGTGCGCCAGCCCCGGTTCGGTGAGGCAGTACGCGAACAGCGCGGCGCGTTCGGCGGGCAACCCCGCGGCAGAGGCGGCGGCCGTCTCGTACGGCTGGAGCGGACCCTCCGCGCTCGCGGCCGATGTGGCGAAGCCGCCCCGTACGACCTCCGGCGTCACCCAGGCAGGCAGCCCGTCCACCGGCGTACGCGAACCGATGGCCAGCCGGCCGTCCGCCATACCCGCGAGCACAGCCCGCCAGCGCCCGGCTTTGCTCTCGGCCCGGCGCCGGGCCGCGGCGTCCTCGTGGGCCAGCGCGGTGTGCAGGGCGCGGGCCAGCTGGAGCCGCGGGTAGTTCGCCGGGACGGAGCCTGGGACCGCGACGGGGTCGCGGGGCCCGGAGTGCCCGTCGGGAAGGGTGGGAGGCTGCTGCTCAGCGTCGTCGTTCATATGCCGACGTGGCAGGTTCTGCCCCTGCGCCCTCCGGGTCCCGAGCCCGGTGCTCTGCTGCTGAGCTACACGCCGCTGGGGCCGACCCTAATCACCCACCCGGCGCCCGCACCAGGCATTTCCCGGGTGCTCGGTGATGCTGCGGTGCATCGCATGGACCCCGGTCCGGCGGTCAGGGCAGGTCACCGAGTGTCCGTCACCGGTCGCGCGTCCCTCGGGGGGCGTTCATCCCACCGGCGGCGGCAGCGGCGGCCCGGCACACCACCGGGCCCGTGCTGCGCCGTGCCGTGCTCAGGCGTTGGCCCTGCGGTCGCGGATCGTGCTGGAGTGCGCCGAGGAGCACTCCAGCACGGAGACGTCCCGTCGGCTGGGTGTCGCTGCGGACACGGTTCGCGCCTGGGCGGCGGTCCGGTCAGTCGAAGAGGGTGAGGTCGATGGATTCCGCGAGCAACTTGTAGCCCGTGTCGTTGCCGTGGAGGTGATCGCCCGCGTGCAAGTCGTCGCGGATCCGGGTGGGGTCGGCGGGGTCGCGCCAGATGGCGTCGAAGTCCAGCACGCCGTCGAAGGCGCCGCTCGTGCGGATCCATGAGTTGATCTGCTCGCGCGCGTTGTCGCCCTCGGGCGAGTACATGTCCGAGCCGCCGTATGGAGCGATGGTCGCGGCGTATGCCTTCACGCCGTGGGCATGGGCTCGGGCCACCAGTTGGAGGTGGGCTGCGGTGATGTCGTCAGGCGTGACGGGTGCGCCGGGGAACATGTCGAGGAAACCCGCGGTCTCCTCGTTGCGCGGCGCGAAGGAGAAGACGAGGTCGTTGCCCACCGCGAGCACGACGTGGCCGAGACCTGGTGTGGCGAGGATGTCGCGGTCGAAGCGGGCGAGGGCTGCCGTGCCGATGCCGTCGGCGAGTATGCGGTTGCCGCCGATTCCCTGGTTGACCACGTAGCGTGTTTGGCCGGCGCGGGCGCCCAGGCGCTCGGCGAGTACGTCGGTCCAGCGGCGATCCGCGCCGGGGGTGGAGCCGATGCCGTCGACGCGGGAGTCCCCGAGGACGGCGATGGCCTTCGCCGGTGTGTGGGGCAGCACTTCCACGGCCGAGATCAGGGCTTGCGTCGGCAATGCGGTGGCACTCTCAGGCAGTGTCGCGAGCGTGGTCGCGTCGCCGGGGAGGATCCAGCCGAGCGCGTGGAAGGTTCCGTGGCAGGTGCAGGTCTCGACGCGATCGGGCAGGTAGAGGCTGAGCGTCACATGGGAGAGTCCAGCAACGCGCAGATCGACCGGGTCGCTGAGGATCGGCGCGCCCGCCGGCACAGTGGCGGTCGGCCTGCCGCTGAAGGTCAGTTCACGGTCGCTTCCGCTCCGGATGTCACCGCCGGACTCCGTGATTCCCACTCGGGCGGCGCCGATGGTGAGCGGCGCGGTCCCGTATTCGTTGCTGATGCGGAGGCGGACGCTGTGTCCGCCTCCGCTGATGCGGACGACTTGCCGCAACGTCGCGTCCTTGAAGGGTTCGACGGCCATGACGGAGTTGTCCGGTGCCTGCGGCGAGGCGCCCCAGGTGCGAACCCATGCGAACGAAGCCGCTCCGGTTCCCTCGGAGGGGGAGGAGTGGGTGGCGCTTTCGGCCATGACGGTGATCCTTTCGCTTGCTGGTACCGCGGTTGGTGTCCGAAGGGGTGGATGGTCGAAGGGGCTCGCCACGTGCCGCGGGCGCTGATCACCCTGGTGTGGTGGTCGTGGTCCTGTCGGCGGTCGACGCTGGAGGGCTGGAGGGCTGGAGGGCTGGAGGGCTGGGGCTGGTTGCGGCGGGAGCCGGGGCCGGTTGACTCGCGCGTGTTCGGTTGTGCCGTCGACGTCGCTCCCGGGGGCCCAGTGCGACGTCGTTGCCGCCGGGGATGTCGCCCAACGGCGGCTGCACAACGGGCGCGGCTGCGCGAGGGGCGGCTGCACAACACCGCGACCGGGCAACGGCCTCGCTCTCCGGAATTCCTGCGGGGGCCGGTCCGGCCGGTCCTGGCCGAGGTGTCCCGTAACTGCACGTCGAACCGTGGCCCGTGGAAGTAGCGCGGCCACGGGGCCTGTTGAGGGGGGAGGGAGGGCTGGCTGGCAAGCCGCATGAGGCATCGGGACGAAGCCGCATGAGGCATCGGGACGAAACCGCCTCGTCGTCCAGGCGGTGCGTCAGGTCGTCAGTGCGGTCAGGCGGAGTCCTTCGCGGCCTGCTCAGTGGTCACGCTGATTTCGTGGCTCTGGGCCAGTAGGTCTTCGGGGTTGATGTCGCCGAGCGTCTCCTCAAGGTGCATGGCCGTCTCGTCGTCCGCCCGGCTCATGCGGGCGAACATGGCCTGCTCGTACGCGGCGAGGGCGGCCTCGAAGTCGTCGGGGTGGGTGGCGAGGGCTTCGCCGAGTTCGGCGCCGTCGCACATGGCCCAGTTGGCCCCTTCGCCGTTCGGGGCGAGCAGGTGGGCGGCGTCGCCGACCAGGGTCACTCCGGGGACCCGGTCCCACCGGTGCCCCTGAGGCAGTGAGTAGTGCGGGCGCAGGACGGGCGGGGTGTCGGTGTCGCTGATCAGTGCGGTGAGTTCGGGCGCCCAGCCGTCGAACTCCGCCGCGACGTGCGTGGCCGCCGCGGCCGGATCGGAGAAGTCGATTCCGTCGAACCACTCCAGCGACCTGGTGAGCGATACGTACGCGTGCAGGGTGCCGTTCCGTTCGCGGTGAGCGGTGATCGCCTGGTCCGGTGCGAGGGCGAGCATCGAACCGCCGCCGACCGTCTCCGCGACGGCCGGGTGCCGCGTGTCGGCGTCGAACAGGTAGGTCTCGACGAACGACGTGCCGGCGTACTCGGGTATCGAGGCTGACAGCAGCGGGCGCACCCGTGACCAGGCGCCGTCGGCGCCGACCAGCACACTTGTGGTGAGGGTGCCGCCGTCCGCGAAGGTCACCTTGTGACGGCCGCCGCCGAGGCCGTGGGCGCCGGTGACCCGGCGGCCCCACCGGACGGTGCCTTGCGGGAGCGCGTTGAGCAGCATCCGCCGCAGGTCCGCGCGCTGCGCCTCCGGACGGCCGCCCGTACCGTCGTCGCCCTTCTCGAACAGAACGCCGCCGTCCTGCCCCAGTGCGCGTATCGCCTGGCGGCCCTCCAGGACGATGGCGCGGAAGGCTTCCGTCAGACCGGCGGCCTCAAGGGCGAGCTGCCCGTTGTAGTCGTGGATGTCGAGCATTCCGCCCTGCGCCCGCGCTTTGGGTGAGGCATCCGCCTCGTAGACCTCGCTCGGGATGCCGTGCATGTGCAGGACGCGGGCCAGCGTGAGCCCGCCGAGTCCGGCGCCAATGATCGTGACCGGCTTCATATGGCCCCTCCGTTCTCCAGGTCGGCGCTGCCGACACCTTTGGTGCGCTGCTCCAAGGTGGGACGCTACGCCATTTTGGTCCAGTGCACCAATTTGGTTCCTCGCTCCAATGTGACACCATCGAGGCATGGCAACGCGAGCGCGCCGGTCACAGCGGCGCAACCAGGTGCTCTCCCGGGAGCAGATCACCGAGACCGCCATCGAGCTGCTCGATACGGGCGGCGAGGGCGCGCTGACGGTCCGCGCGCTGACCGAGCGGCTGGCCACCGGGTCAGGGGCGATCTACTACCGCGTGGGCACCAGGGACGAGCTGCTGGACACGGCGACGGAAACCGTCATCGCCGCGGCTTTGGCGACCGAGCCCGCCCGAGCTGCCGCCACGCCCGAGGATGAGATCCGCGTCGTCGCACTGGCCCTGTTCGACGCGATCGCCGAACACCAGTGGCTCGCCACGCGCCTGACCCTGCAGATCAACCGGAACCCGGTCGGTCCGGTGACGGTGGGGATCTTCGAGCGGATCGGCCGACAGGTGGGCGCCCTGGGGGTGCCGCAGGCCGCCTGGTTCGACGCGACCTCGGCGCTGGTGCATTACATCCTCGGCGCCGTCAGCCAGAACGCCCGCATCGACGGGGACACCTCAGGAGTCGGGGCCGATACGGACCGCGAGGAGTTCTTCGGCGCGGCGTCGACGGCATGGCAGGAACTCGACCCGGACGACTACCCGTTCATGCACGCCATCGTCGGCCAGATGCGGGAGCACGACGATCGCGAGCAGTTCCTCACCGGCATCGGCTTTGTCCTGGACGGCATTACCAACCTGCGCTGACTCGCCGGATCCGGTGGGGCCGGTGGAGTCCGGTGGGGACCGGTGGGCTCCGGTGGGATTCGACCGCGTTCGACCGCGTCCGACCGCGTCCGACCGGGTCCGACCGTGTTCATCGCGAGGATTCTTCTCGAAGGAGCTGCCATGCATGACGTAGTGATCGCGGGCGCCGGCCCTGTGGGTCTGTTCCTGGCCGATGAGCTTGCCCTGTCCGGCTGTTCTGTCCTGGTGCTTGAGCGGGACCAGGAACCCGACTCGCGTGTGAAGGCGCTCCCGCTCGGGCTGCGGGGCCTGACCGCCGGTTCGGCCGAGGCGTTCTACCGCCGCGGACTGCTGGAAGCGATGGTGAAGGCTTCGGATGTGCCCGCGGAGAAGGTCGGCGCGGACCCCGAAGCGATCGAGCCGCCGGCTCCTCGTGACGTGAGCCATTTCGCGGGCATCTCGCTCGACGCGGCCGACATCGACCCAGCCGCCCTTGCGTTCCGGCTGCCGAGCCCAGCGATGAACGGCTTCATGACGAGTCTCGAAGCGGTCGGGCAGGTGCTGTCCGAGCGGGCCGCCGCGCTCGGCGTGGAGATCGTCCGGGGCGTTCCCGTCGCGGAAGTGACGCAGAACGACGGGGCAGTTGTCGTGACGGCGGGCGGGCGTGAGTACCAGGCGCGCTGGTTCGTCGGATGCGACGGCGGGCGCAGCGCGGTACGCGAGCTGGTGGACTTCGGCTTCGTCGGCACCGAGCCGCTGTTCACCGGCTACGTCGCGGTGGTCACCTTCGCCGATCCGCAGCTGCTGCCGCTGGGTTTCCACCTGACGCCGACCGGCATGTATCTGCGTACGCCCTTGGAAGGGCACCTGGGCATGATGGATTTCGACGACGGCACGTTCGACCGTTCGCAGCCGCTGACCCGCGAGCATCTTCAGACGGTACTGCGCCGCGTCTCCGGTACCGACGTGACGCTGAGCGAGGTCCATCTGGCCTCCAGCTTCACCGACCGCGCGATGCAGGTGACGACCTACCGCAGGGGCCGCGTGCTGCTCGCCGGCGACGCCGCGCACATCCACTCCCCGCTGGGCGGCCAGGGGCTCAACCTCGGCATCGGCGACGCGGTGAACCTTGGGTGGAAGCTCGCGGCGACCGTGCACGGGCACGCGCCGGACGGCCTGCTCGACACCTACACGAGCGAGCGCCACCCCGTCGGCGCCTCGGTGCTCGACTGGTCGCGGGCCCAGGTGGCGACCATGCGGCCGGGCTCGCACGCCCCCGCGCTGCGTCAGTTGGTCCGCGACCTGATGAGCACCCGTGACGGGACGACCCACGTCCACCGGAAGACATCGGGACTGTTCAACCGCTACGACCTGGGCAGCGAGCAGCCGCTCGTCGGCCGGACGGCCCCGGACTTCCACTTCGAGGACGGCACCCGCCTCGGCGACCTTCTGCGGGAAGGACACGGCGTCGCACTCGACTTCAGCACCGGTCAGTGCCTGCGCGACGCGGCGGCGGGCTGGAAGAGCCGCGTACGGTACGCGAGCGGCCCCGTGCGGAACGACCTCGGATTCAGCGCCCTCCTCATCCGGCCCGATGCCATCGTGGCCTGGGCGGACGACCGCGACCCCGGCGACCACAACCCCGATCCTGGGTCCTTCCAGCAGGCCGCGACCCGCTGGTTCGGCCACCGGGAAATCTGAACCGCGCAGGCCGCGTTGGTGTGCACGTCGTACAGGCCGCACAGGCCGTGGAGTTCGTACAGGCCGTGGAGTCCGTGCCGTTCGCGGGCGCGAGAGGGCCGCGTGGGATGGCCATTGAAGGCCCCGGCAGGAGGCGTCGGCAGGTGTCGGAGTGGGTGCGGTCGGCCAAGGAACCGCGGGCGCTGCCGACCGTTCACCCGACCGTGGGGAGAATGGGCCGGATCTCTCCGGGGAGCGGTGGTCAGGCCGCACCCGCACACCAGGGCCGGGCGCACGGCCGAAGGAGCAACAGGAGCGGTATGAGCGACACGAACGAGGTACTGGTCACCGGCGCCAGCAAGGGCATCGGCCTGGCGGTGTCCCAGCGGCTCGCGAAGGCGGGGTACGGGGTCGTCGGGGTGGCCAGGAGCGAGCCCGAGGGCGGGTTCCCCGGTACGTTCCTGCGGTGCGACCTTTCCGATGTCGGGGACACCGCTCGCATGCTGGGCGAGGTGACCCGGGAGCGTACGGTCTGCCGGGTCGTGAACAACGCGGGTATCGCGCAGCCCCAGTCACTCGAAGACCTCGACCTGGCGACTCTGGGACAGGTGGTGGACCTGAACCTGCGCGCGTCGGTGCAGATCGTCCAGGCCCTCGTGCCGGGTATGCGCGCGGCGGGTTTCGGCAGGATCGTCAACGTCACCTCACGGGCGACGTACGGTGCCAAGGACCGTACGTCCTACGCGGCGGCCAAGAGCGCGCTGGTGGGCTGCACCCGTTCCTGGGCGCTGGAACTCGCTCCTGACGGCATCACCTCCAACGCCGTCTCGCCGGGCCCCACCGCCACCGAACTGTTCCGCCGCGCGCGGCCCGTCGGCAGCGAGGACGAGCGCAAGGCCCTCGACTCGATCCCGCTGGGGCGCCTGGGTACACCCGAAGACGTGGCCGCGGCCATCGGGTTCCTGCTGTCCGAGGACGCCGGATTCATCACCGGCCATGTCCTCGACGTCGACGGGGGCAGCAGCCTCGGCGGGCGCTAGGGCTTGTATTTGGTCGTGATCAATGTGCGGGATTCGCCCTCCTGGCGAGGGCGGCTCCGGTAGTCAGGGATGTATGACGCGTGCGCAACTGAGCGATGAGGAGTGGGAGTACGTCGAGCCGTA
>NZ_JANCPR020000109.1 GCF_028657195.3 Streptomyces iconiensis | reverse complement strand
ACAACCCCACGGCATGACCGCACAACTCACCACCACCGACCTCACCCGCATAACCCGCACCGGCATCACCCCCCTCACCACCCACGAAGCACTCCACCTCTTCGACACCGCACTCCACACCACACGCCCGGTCGTCGTACCCGCCAGGCTGGACACCGGAGCGCTGCGCGCCCTCGGCAGCCAGGACCGCGTGCCGCCGCTCTTCCGCGGCCTGGTGCGGGGACTGCCTTCGGCGCCCGCGAAACCGGCTGACGGGCAGACAGGCGCGCTTCCCTGGGTCCGCGAGCTCGCCGAGGCATCCGAGGCCGACCGTCCACGCCTCACCCTTCAGCTGGTCCGGGCCACGGTCGCCGAGGTGCTCGGCCATCCGCCGAACCAACTGGTGCCGACCGACCGCGGTCTGCTGGACCTCGGACTCGACTCGCTCACGGCCGTCGAGCTCCGCAACCGCCTCGGCGCCCAGACCGGGCTCCGCCTGCCCACCACACTGCTCTTCGACCACCCCACGGCCGCTGCGCTCGCCGCCCATCTCCAGGCGGAGCTCGGCGCCTCGATGCCGGGGGGCGTCGCGAACGCGCTGGCCCGGCTCGACGAACTGGAGGCCCTCTTCGCCCAGGCGCCACCGGACGAAGGGGCGCGTGATCGGATCACCGCTCGGCTGACGTCTGTTCTGTCCCGGCTCGCCCCAGGTCAGAAAGGCAGTGCTACGGCCACGACCGGCATCCAAGTCGAGGAAGCCTCCGACGACGAGCTCTTCGACCTCATCGACGGGCACGTTGCGCCCGAGTGACCGCACCGTCGTGCGTCCGCCGCCCTTACGCCGGCGCCGCACCCGGCGCATCGCGCCGTCCGTCCACGCGGCGGTCGACCAGCCGTACACCCGTCCCAACCCACCGCATGACACAAAGTGCCGCCCATCGAGGAGAGTTGACCTCCCATGACCACCGACGCGCACCAGGCGAGTGAGCCGACCGAGTCCAGTGGGACCACCGAGGCCAGGCTCCGCGACTACCTCAAACGCGCGACCAATGACCTGCTCCAGACCAAGGAGCGGCTGTCGGAGGTCCAGGCCGAGCGCCATGAGCCAATCGCGGTCGTCGGCATGGCCTGCCGCTACCCGGGCGGGGTGCGCTCCCCGGAGGACCTGTGGCAGATCGTCGACTCCGGCACGGACGCCATCTCTCCCTTCCCCGACAACCGGGGCTGGGACCTGGACGGGCTCTACGACCCTGACCCCGAGCGCACCGGGAAGAGCTATGCGCGCGAGGGCGGATTCGTGCATGACGCGGATGAGTTCGACCCGGCGTTCTTCGGGATCAGCCCGCGCGAGGCACTAGCGGTCGACCCGCAGCAGCGGCTGCTGCTGGAGACGGCCTGGGAAGCGTTCGAACGGGCCGGTATCGACCCGTCCTCACTGAACGGTTCGCGCACCGGTGTCTTCGCCGGCGTGATGTACAGCGACTACGGAGGCCGGATCAAGAAAGCCCCCGACGGCCTTGAGGGATACATCGGCACGGGCAGCGCGGGCTCGGTCGCCTCGGGCCGGATCTCCTACACCTTCGGTCTTGAGGGTCCGGCGGTGACGGTGGACACCGCCTGCTCCTCGTCGCTGGTCGCACTGCACCTGGCGATACGGTCGCTGCGCAGCGGCGAGTGCGACCTGGCGCTGGCGGGCGGGGCGACGGTGATCGCCACTCCCGGACTGTTCGTGGAGTTCAGCCGTCAGCGGGGGCTGTCCCCCGACGGGCGGTGCAAGGCGTTCGCGGCGGCTGCCGACGGCACGGGCTGGGGCGAGGGAGCCGGTCTGCTGCTGGTGGAACGGCTCTCGGACGCACGCCGCAACGGCCACCAGGTCCTCGCCGTCGTCCGCGGCACCGCCGTCAACCAAGACGGTACGAGCGGTCAGCTGTCCGCGCCGAACGGCCCTTCACAGCAGCGGGTCATCCGCCAAGCGCTGGCGGATGCGCAACTGGCCGCCGAAGACGTGGACGCCGTCGAAGCGCACGGCACCGGCACCAAACTGGGCGACCCCATCGAGGCCCAGGCGCTCCTGGCCACCTACGGACAGGACCGCCCCGCGGAAGAACCCCTCTACCTGGGCTCCCTCAAATCCAACATCGGACACACCCAGGCCGCGGCCGGCGTCGCCGGCATCATCAAAATGATCATGGCCATGCGCCACGGCCAACTCCCCCAGACCCTCCACCTCGACACACCCACGCCCCACGTCGACTGGGAAAGCGGCCATATCCACCTGCTTCACGACCCCACCCCCTGGCCCCACCACGACCGCCCGCGCCGCGCGGCCGTCTCCTCCTTCGGTATCAGCGGCACCAACGCCCACGTCATCCTCGAACAAGTCCCTGACGAGCCGGTGTTGGTTGGTGTGGAGGGGCAGGAGGAACCCGGCCCTGTCACCGCCGAGACGCCGCTCGCGCCCTGGCTGCTCTCAGGCCACACCGAACAAGCACTACGCGACCACGCCACCCGCCTCCACACCTACGCCCTCACCCACACCACACCCACCGAACTCAACACCACCGCTCACACCCTCACCCAAGGACGCACCCACCACACCCACCGCACCGTCATCGCCCCCACCGACCACACCGACCTCCTCA
>NZ_JANCPR020000108.1 GCF_028657195.3 Streptomyces iconiensis | reverse complement strand
CTCCAGGGGCGGCGGGGCACTGCGTGACGAGCCACGGAGTAGTGGTAGTCGGCGATGCGCGGCGGAGGGGCGTTTTCTGGTCGAAGGGGTCAGGTCAGGGGGAGGGTGGCGGTGGGGGCGTGGGTGGGGGTGCTGGCCAGGTCTTCGAACTCGTTGACGGAGGCCAGGTCGCTGCCGCTCATGGAGATGTTGGTGACCCTCTCAAGGATCGCCTCCACCACTACGGGGACGCGGTGTTCGGCGGCGAGCTTCTTCGCTTCCTCGAAGGCGGGGAGGAGGTCTTCCGGTTGGGTGACGCGGAGCGCCTTGCAGCCCAGGCCCTCGGCGACCTTGACGTGGTCGACGCCGTAGGCACCCAGCTCGGGGGCGTTGAGGTTCTCGAACTCCAGGTTGACCTGGAAGTCGATGTCGAAGTTGCGCTGGGCCTGGCGGATCAGGCCGAGGTAGGAGTTGTTGACCAGGACGTGGACGTAGGGGATGCGGTGCTGGGCACCCACCGCCAACTCCTCGATCATGAACTGGAAGTCGTAGTCGCCCGACAGGGCGACGACGCTCGCCGAGGGGTCCGCCTTGGCGACACCCAGTGCCGCGGGGATGGTCCAGCCGAGCGGTCCCGCCTGGCCGCAGTTGATCCAGTGGCGCGGACGGTAGACGTGCAGGAACTGGGCTCCGGCGATCTGCGAGAGGCCGATCGTGGTGACGTAGCGCGTCTCGGGCCCGAAGGCGCGGTTCATCTCCTCGTAGACGCGCTGCGGCTTGAGCGGCACGTTGTCGAAGTGCGTACGCCGCTGAAGCGTCGCCTTGCGCTCCTGCGCCGAGGCCGCCCATGCGGAACGGTCGGGCAGGGTGCCGGCCGCCGCGCGTTCGCGGGCGATGTCCACGAAGAGGGTGAGCGCGGCGTGCGCGTCGGAGACGATGCCGTAGTCCGGGGCGAAGATCTTGCCGATCTGGGTCGGTTCGATGTCGACGTGGACGAACGTGCGGCCCTCGGTGTAGGCCGCGAGGGCGCCGGTGTGCCGGTTGGCCCAGCGGTTGCCGATGCCGAGGACGAAGTCCGACTCCAGGAACGTCGCGTTGCCGTAGCGGTGCGAGGTCTGCAGGCCGACCATGCCGGCGTTCAGCGCGTGGTCGTCGCTGATGGCGCCCCAGCCCATCAGGGTGGGGATGACGGGGATGCCGGTGATCTCGGCGAACTCCACGAGCAGCGCGGAGGCGTCGGCGTTGATGATGCCGCCGCCCGCGACGATCAGCGGGCGCTCGGACTCCGCCAGCATGTCGAACGCCTTCTCCACCTGACGGCGGGACGCGGCGGGCCGGTGCGGCACCAGCGGCTCGTACATGTCCGGGTCGAACTCGATCTCCGTCATCTGCACGTCGATCGGCAGGTCGATGAGGACGGGGCCGGGACGGCCCGAGCGCATCAGGTGGAACGCCTCCTGGAAGACGCCGGGGACCTGCGCCGCTTCCTTGACCGTGGTCGACTTCTTGGTGACGGGCGCCGAGATGGAGGTGATGTCGACGGCCTGGAAGTCCTCCTTCTCGATCACCGCGACCGGCGCCTGCCCCGTGATGCACAGGATCGGTATCGAGTCGCCGAGCGCCGAGTACAGCCCGGTGATCATGTCGGTGCCCGCGGGCCCCGACGTACCGACGCACACCCCGATGTTGCCGGGCGCCGTACGCGTATAGCCCTCGGCCATGTGCGAGGCACCCTCGACGTGGCGGGCGAGCGTGTGCTCGATGCCGCCACTGGCACGGAGTGCCGCGTAGAACGGGTTGATCGCCGCACCCGGCACGCCGAAAGCGGTGTCCACACCCTCGCGCTTGAGGATCTCAACTGCCGCGCGGGCAGCGGTCATTCGAGCCATGACACTCTCCAGGTTCCGTACAGGTGGTGTCCGGGCGGCGGCGCCTGGGCGCGACAGGACAGTGTCAACGCCGCCGCCCGGGGTCAGTGGGGAGGGTTCGACCCTCAGTTGCCGCTCTCGCCGGACAGCCGCTTGACGCCGCGCACGAGCGCGGAGTGGTCGAGCTGGCCGTCGCCCTGCTGACGCAGCGCGGCGACGAGCTGCGCGACGAGCGCACCGGCGGGCACGGCCGCACCCACGGCGCGGGCCGCGTCCGTCACGATGCCCATGTCCTTGTGGTGCAGGTCGATCTTGAAGCCGGGCTTGTAGTTGCCCGCGAGGATGCCGGCCTTCTTACGGGTGAGCACGGTCGAGCCCGCGAGCCCGCCGTTCAGCACATCGAGCGCCGCCGTCAGGTCGACACCCGACTTCTCCAGGAAGACCACGGCCTCGGCGACGGCCTCGATGTTCACGGCGACGATCAGCTGGTTCGCCGCCTTCACCGTCTGACCCGAACCGTGCGGGCCGCACAGCACGATCGTCTTGCCCAACGCCTCGAAGACCGGCTTCGCCGCCTCGAACGTGTCCTGCTCACCGCCGACCATGATGGACAGCGCCCCCTCGATGGCCCCCGCCTCACCACCGGACACCGGCGCGTCCAGCACCGAAATGCCCTTCTCCTTCGCGGCGTTGGCCACTTCCTGAGAGGTCTGCGGTGTGATCGAGGACATGTCGATCACCAGGCCACCCTCCCGCAGATGGTCCAGAACGCCCCCCTCATGCAGGACGACCTCCTCGACCTGCGGAGAAGCCGGCACCATAGTGATCACCACATCGACGCCTGCCGCCACCTCCGCGATACTGCCGGCGGCCTTGCCCCCCTCCTTCACAAAAGCCTCAGTCTTGCTGCTGTCGCGGTTGTACGCGGTGACGTCGTACCCCGCCTTCAACAGATTCCGCGCCATCGGCGCACCCATGATGCCGAGACCGATGAAGCCGATACGGGTCGTGTCCGGGGTGTAGCTCATGACTGCCTTTCCATAAAAGTCTGCCAAGCCGAGAGGCCCCCCCATCTCCAAGGAAGCCTCCACCCCCCACCACTGAGGAAGCCTCCACTCCTCTCCCCTTCACGGAGCAAGCCCAACTGCGGCTTCACCCGATACGGGCGGGGGGAGTCCTAGAGGGGGGCGA
>NZ_JANCPR020000107.1 GCF_028657195.3 Streptomyces iconiensis | reverse complement strand
TGTTGCCCGACGCTCAAAATGCCGATGAGGGCGGCGTTCAGGGTGCCGATGTGGTGTGACGGCGACGCCCCGCCGGTGGGTGTTCCGGCGGGGCGGTCGTGGGCAAGGTGTCGTTTTCGTCGGCGAGGTGCCGGTGGTTCAGTCGCCGATCACCTCGCTGACGGAGGCGCGTGCGGCGGCGTCGTCGACGAGGTTCTTGCCCGAGGCGAAGGCCGCGACGAGGGCTTGGAGGGAGAGGTTGTTGACCGCCCGGGGGTAGCCGCGCGACGTGGTGTGGATCAGCGCGAGGGCGTCCTCGGTGAAAAGCTGATCCGGGCGTCCGGCGATCTTGAGGTGGTGGGCGACGTAGCTGGTCGTCTCGGTCGAGGTCATGCCGGGCATGGTGTAGCGCAGGGCGGTGCGCTGTTCCAGCGCGGCGAGGACGGCGAGTTTCATCGTCCGCCGCAAGGTGGGCTGGCCGACCAGCAGGCAGGAGAGCGGGGAGTCCTGGTCCATGCCCTGGTTGGTGAGCATGCGGATGGATTCGAGCTGTTCGTAGGCCATCAGGTGGGCTTCGTCGATGACGAGGACGGGGGTTCGTCCGCGTTCTTCGCGCTCGGACAGGAGGGCTTTGCCGGCCTGGACGGTCAGCCGCGAGCCGAGGTGGGCGGGGGCCTGGCCGAAGGCGGCCACGATCTGCTCGTGGATGCCGCGGACCCCGATCATGGGGTTGGGGATGTAGATGACGGTGTATTTCGAGGGGTCGAGGGTGTCCAGGCAGGTGCGGACCGAGACGGTCTTGCCTGCGCCGACCTCGCCGGTGACCACGCCGATAGAGCGTTCGGCGATGCACCAGGAGATGCGGGCGACGGCCTGGTTGTGGGACTCGTGCCGGTGGAGCATGCCGGGCGCCAGGTTCCGGCCGAAGGGCATGCGCTCGAACCCGTAGTGGGCCTGAAGTTTCTCAATCATGGTTGTCCTTGGGGGAGTTCACGGACATCGGCAGTCGGCGTGGGATCAGCCCTGGCCGGGCGGTCCGGCAGTGGTCTCGGAGGAAGGCTCCGCCAGTGCGGCGTAGTTGATCTTTGTTCCGAGGCGGTTGGAGTGCGCGTTGTCGACCAGGCCGAGGTAGTCGATGCCGGTCGTCGCCGCCCGGGCGCCTTGATCCTGATCGGGGACCTCGGGCCGGGCCTTGGGGTGGCTGTGCCGTTCGACCTGGAAGGGCTGGGCCACTCCGGCGTCCTTGCCCTCCAGCCGGACCCGCAGGACGGTCAGGTCGAAGGGGTCGAAGACCAGCTCGACCTTGTGGCCGACCAGCTCGGGCTCGACCTGGTAGCGGTTGCCGTGCAGCGAGATCGTCGCGGTCCGCGCGACGCGGCGGTGCTCGGACCAGCGGAAGGCATCGGCCAGGTCCTCACCTCGCGGGACGGGGAAGGGAGCCCCGGCCATCCACCGGTCAAGGGGAGTCTGCTTGGTCTCGGAGTGCTCCCGGCGGTGGTAGATGTTCTCCACCCATGCGGTGAACAGGCGGTTCATCTCCGCCAGGTCGGTGATCTCTCGTCCGACCTCGCCCTTCTCGGAGGCGATCTCGACGGTGAACTCGCCGTTCACGGTGCGGAAAAAGCGTTCGATCTTCCCTCGGCCCTCGGGCCGTCCCGGGGCGGAGTGCACCAGCTTGATGCCCAGCTTCGCGCAGGCCCTCATCAGCCAGGAGTCCACGAAGGCGGCGCCGTTGTCGACGTAGATGTACTGCGGGACGCCCCGGGCCGCCAGCGCGGGCCGCAGGGCCGCGGCCAGGCGGACGGCATCTTCCATGAAGCCCCACCGGTGCCCGACCACGGCCCGGCTGTGGTCGTCGAGGAAGGCGAACAGGTAGGTCTTGCGGCCGTCGATCCGCGGCCCGTGCAGCGCGTCCCCGACCCACAGCTCGTTGGGGCGGTCGGCCTCGAACCGGCCGAAGGTGTCCTTGGGCCGCTCGCGCTTGAGTGCGACCAGCCCGGTCTTGTGGAACATCCGTTGCAGCGTGCGTTCATCCGGCGCCCAGCCCAGTTGAGCTCGCAGGATCCTCCTGACCTGCGCGGCCGTGCGGTCCGGGTTCTCCTTCTTCAGCGCGACCGCCAGCTCCACCACCTCCGGCGGCGTGCGGGGCTGGGACTGACGCGGGGAGGGAACCAGCGCGTCGAAACCGCCCTGGCGCCACTCCAGGATCCAGCGATCCAGCGTCCACCGGGAGATCCGCACCCGTCGGCCATCGGCATCAATATGCTCCTGAGCTGCGAGTTTGCGCACCAAAGCGCCCCGCTGGCGCCCGCTGAGGCTCGGGTCGGCCGCTTCACGGATCAGCATGTAACGGAACAGGCCGATCCTTCTGGCCCGCTCGGTCCGGGCCTCGTCGTCGTTCTTCTGCGTCATCTGCACCTTCCTGACATCTCGTCACGGCCACAGGTCCGCCGAGGCTGCCAGGGCCAACCCGGTGAAGATCAGAGTCAGTTGGTGTTGATCGTCGATCAAGGCCAGCTCGGCGACAGCAGCCGCCCCTGGCTGACCGCGCAGGCGGCCTGCCAGGGCGACACCTCACCGATCTGCGGCCACCGCGAGACGGCCGACTTCCAGGCCCCAACCATCGCTGAGACCGCCTGGGCGAACGACGAGGCCGCCAGCGCGGGCGGGACCGGATCGATGCCGACCTCGACCAGTAACGCGGTGAAGTACACCCGAACGTGCTCAGCCCGCCGTCCGAACCGGCGCAGCCATCCCCGCACCGTCTCCACCGGCCGCCCCAGCGCCTCGGCGATGGTCCTCGCGCCAGCCCCGGACACCTTCGCCACCAGCGCAGCCCCCACCACATCCGCGAGGTCCACTCGCCTGACCAGCGCGAACACCGGGAGAAGCACATGCGAGCCCCCGCAGCCCACACACCGGGACCGCCGCGGCCGAACCCGCACCGGTCCCGCCTCAGCCCGCAGCACCCGCCCTCGCGCCCAGCCCCACGGCGCGAGCACACCACCGCAATCCGGACACTCGATCTCCCCCGCCGACAACCGGGCCTCGACCCTGACCGCGTCCGCCTCTACCGTGAGCACCGGCGCCTCCACGCGCTGCACGGCCCTCCCGGACTCGGCCAAGAGATCACAGCGGGAGGGCCTTCTGCATGCCCTCATCGGCAAGGTGTCGCCGCCAACGAACACCCCGACCTCACCGGCATGCAACCGATCTTGTCGGCATGTTCAACGCCCAAAACCCGCCCGCGACATTGGCATCTTGAATGCCTCTCAACA
>NZ_JANCPR020000106.1 GCF_028657195.3 Streptomyces iconiensis | reverse complement strand
GCGCCACAACCTTGCCCGCACCCCACACCACCGAGGCGATGACCACGATCCAGCGGATCGTCTCCACGGCGGCCATGAACGGGCCCACGATCAGCGCCGGTTCACTCTCGGCCAGCGCCAGCACGCCGCCCAGGACCAGCAGCCCGCCCGTCGTGGCGCCGACGCCGACAGCGGCGCCCTTGGCCAGACGCTGCGGGGCGGTGAGCAGGTCCATGCGGCGCTGGTGCCGGGCCGCGCGGAAGGCCCTGCCGCGCTCCTCCCACTCCCGGGCCTCCTCCGGGTTGCCCGCGGCTTCGGCCGTGCGCATCATCCGCTCGTAGCGGGCCGCGCTGCGTCCGTCCCACACCCGGCGCGCGAGGATGCCACTGCCCGACAGCATGTAGGAGCTGTGCCGGACCACGAAACGCCCGGCGGTACGGGTGCGCTCATCGCTGAAGGCCACGCGGGCGGCGCGCATTCCGCGCACCCACACCCGATCCCGTGCCCTCTCCTGCTCAGGTGTCCCGGGCGGTTTGACCAGGGACACCTTCGGCTCCGCCGTGGCTTCCCTGGCGGCGCGGTGGTCGGCGAGGCTGTGCAAGGTGCCCACTTCTGGCACCGCCGCCGTCAGCTCGGTCATGATGGGGTTCTCCTGTCTGTCTCTTCTGTTGGGCGGTGCAGGGGCCCGCGACGACCGACGACGCTGGCAGGCACTGCGGTCGTCGCGGGGCGGATCTACCTGCGGTGGTCGAGGGCGGCGGGTTGGAGCCAGGCGTAGGGCGGCAGGGCGCCCGCTGCCTTGAACGTGCGGAGGGCCGCACCGTTGGGGGCGTCGGGCAGGGGGTGGACGCGGGCCTCGTTCAGGGAGGCGAGCATGCGTGCGGCGTGGTGCTCGCACCCCTTTGCCCCGTCTCCGGAGCTGTCCACGACGGTCACCGCGACGGGGCCCCAGCAGCCGCTGGGGTCCTGTGGGTGCGCAGCGGGGCACCGGCCTGAGTCGGTCTCAGTCATCACTCTCCTTCGGTTGTGGCTAGCGGCGTGCGTGTTCGACGGCGCGTAGCCGCTTCTCGGCGTCCTTGCGGGCCTGGCGTGCGGCGCCGCGCTCCTGGTGGGAGGCGGCGCGTTCACGGACCCTGGCGGTGGCCACCGCGTCCTTGGCGGCGCTCAACTCCCGCTGGTAGGCGATCGCTTCGCGCTGCGCGCGGTCCTCGGCCACAGCGTCGATACGGTCAAGTTCGCGGTCGATGGCGGCGGTGTCGCCGTAGGCGTTCTTGGCGCCCTTGGCCAGCAGCCGGGCCCGCCTGGCCTTCTCGGCCGTGGTGTAGATGCGTTCGGCCATGCTTCGGTCTCCTCCGTGGTTGTGTTGGTGTCAGCCGGTCTTGCGCAGTTCATCGGTGCGGCACAGAACGGGCCCGACCAGCGGGCCGATGCGGTGGACGGTCCAGCGGCCGGCGGTGAGCGGTCCGGGCGGAACCTCGTCCACGATCCGGCCGGTGCGTCCGGCCGCGCGGGGGTCGTCCTCGCAGGAGGTGATCAGAACCTCGTCACCCGCGTGGAACACGAGTGCTCCTCTCCGGGCTGGTCAGCTGCGCGGGTAGCCGTGGCCGGGCGGCGGGTACTGGCCCTGTCCCCTCAGTTCGTCCTCGATGGACAGCGACCCTTGGACGGTGCGGTGGAAGGCATCCCCGTCCTTGAATGCGCCTGCGATTTCGGCGTCGATGAGGTCGTTGTTCAGGTCGAACGTGCGGTTCGCGTTCTCGTGGCTGGTCTCGCGTGCCATGGGTGATCCCCTTCGAGGTTTGCTTGGCCGTACGCGGTTCGTGGGTGTGCCGGGCCGGGCTGGTCCGGCCCCACCACGCCCGCCAGCCCTCATGACGGCGGGGCTGGTTGGCGCGGAAGAGCAGGTCAGCTCTCGGGGCTGGTCAGGGCTTGGGGTAGCTGTGGCCGGGTGGCGGCCAGCGGGTCTGTGTCTTGTCGGAGCCGAGCGCGTGCAGGGTCGTGGACACGAACGCGCGATCGTGGCTGCCGTCGGCGGCGTAGCGCTCCAGCTCGTCCATGAGGCGGCCGGTGCGTTCGTCGTCGGCCTTCTCGCGGCGGCCCATCAGCGGGCCTTGGTCTGGTGCTCGCGCCAGACGGACCGCAGCACGACCACGCACGTGGTGAGCGCGACGGCGCCGATGGCGAACGCGACCATGGACACGGCCAGCCCGACCGCGAGGAACGTCCCCGCGATACCGATGGCGACCCACTTGCCTGCCGTCCCCTGCTGGGGCGGCGGGGGGTGCTGGCAGGGTGCGGGCTGGGTCTGTTGTGCGGCTTGGACGGCGGCTAGGAGCGCGGCGAACTGCTCGCCCTGCCGGGCCGCCTCGACCGCGTCTTTTGACGCCTTCTCGATATCGCTCATACGCGGGATTCCTTTCGCGGGGTGTGGGTCAGGCAGGGGTCCATTGGTCGTCGGGGTAGGCGCAGGGGATGCACATGCCGAGGGAGCGCGGGATGCAGTACCCGGCGTCCAGGCGGCAGTTGGGGCAGGTGCGGCGGGCGAGCATGGCCAGGGCCAGGGCGCCCCACTTGCGGGAGGTCATCCGCCGCACGGGCCTGGCCGCATCGAGGCGGTAGAGGTAGGCCACGGACACCCCGCCGTCGCGGTGGCGGGAGCGGCGCATCACCTGTCCTGCTATCGGCTGCCCGCCCGGACGCAGGCCCCGGGCGCGGAGCTGCCGGCGCGTGGCCATGCCTTCCGGGGCGTACTTCCACGGGTAGGTCGGGACGCCGTAGCGGGCGCCGGCCGGGTCCCAGCACTTGCCGAACGCGGCCGACATCAGGCGGCCTTGGCCAGTTCGGAGTAGCCGGGCGCGAGCGCGGCGAACGCGGACTCAACCTCGGGCTTCTCGACCTGGTGGCGCTGCTCGGCCGCGCGTCCCTCGCGCTCGGTGCGCAGGGTCTCGCGCAGTTCGCGGGCCTTGGCTGCGGAGATGTGGACGGCCTTGCGGATGCCCTCCGCAGTCAGTTCCCCGTCCGACCAACCGGCGGTCGCCGACCGGGCCTCACTCAGGAGTTGGGCGGCGCTGCGGGCCGGGCGGGCCGGGCGGGCCGACTGCGGCAGGCGGCCGGTCGCCCGACTCGGACGGGTCGACTCGGCAGCCGCCACCGCCGGCGCCAACGGGCGCGGAGTCGGCTCCGGCTCCGGGGCGATCGCGCCGGATTGGACCGCCGGGGTGGGGAGCGGCTGCACGGCCGGCATGATCGGTGCCGGGCGGGATTCGTGCAGGTCACCCTTCGACCGATTCACGTCGGTCTGTGTCGACTCCTCCGTATTCGCCTGGGGTGCGGGTCGGTGGTGCAGGACCTTGGCCACCAGGTCGGAGCCGAAGTAGATGGAGCCGACCGGCAGGCTGGTTGCCAGCAGGACGAGAGTCCAGTTGGCGGGGTCCCAGTCGGCCAACTGCCCCCAGTCGGCAGAACGGCCGTGCAGCTCGGGTACCAGCCCGTGCACGTAGTTCAGGGCCAGGGAGGCGAGGGTGTAGGCGGCCAGCACGCGCAGCGCGAACCTGCGATCGGGCCCGGACAGGACGAGGGTGGCCACCAGGGCCAGCGCCATCAGCCCGTCGACCACGAACGGGTACAGCAGCGCGGCCACATCGTCCGCACCAACCGTGCGGGCCACGTCGTGCAGCGCGTTCCAGGACACCCGGAAGGCCATACCGACCACCCCGGCCAGCGCGGTCACCAGCAGATTGCGGGGAAACCGCTTCATGCCGCACCCCCCAGGCTGATGCCGGCCGCGCAGACCAGCAGGGCGCCGGCCGCACAGGTGAGGTGGATGGCCTGTCGCAGGCGGGCGAACTTGCCCACCGCGATCCTCGACAGGTTGCCGATGTCGTGCGGGAGGCGGTCCGCGACCAGGTGCGCGCGCAGCTGGTCGGGGGCGAGGGTGGCCCAGTGCGGGAAGCCACCGCCGCCGTTCAGGTTCGGGCGGACCGTGAGCAGCAACAGCGCCACCGACGCCAGCAGCACCC
>NZ_JANCPR020000105.1 GCF_028657195.3 Streptomyces iconiensis | reverse complement strand
GGCCGGGGGGCGGGGGGCCCCGCCCCCCGACGGCCCCCCGCCAAAAGGGGCTTCGCCCCCTCTGGACTCCCCCTCCCCGAATTTGGGAGGCGGCTCGCGAGTGGAGTTGTCCCGTGGAGAGGGACGGGGCGGTTGGTGGGGGGCGCTTGGTGAGGTGGTGGGGGCTCGTAGTGGGGACAAAGGGGGGAGCGCCAATATTGGGGTGTGGGCTCGGGATTTCGATGGCCGGATTTGGGAGTGGCTGCGCAGGGAGTTGACCGTCGACAGGCTGCGCGAACTTCTGCCAGAGGTAAAGGAGTTGCCGATAACCCGCTATGAACTGGCGAATCTCAGGGCGTTGAATTTCGTGATCGAGGACATTCTCGGGGAGGGCGTGGCCTCTCAGGCGCGTTTTGATCCGCAGGCGAAGGGGCTGGGGGAGTGGTTGCGCTCGCGGCACCTGGAGATACCGGAGGAACTGCTGACGTGACGGAAGTCAGGTCCACACTCGACGTCAACAGCCCGGAGTACGCGGAGAACCGCGACACGATGCTGGGCAGGCTCGCGGCGTTGGAGGCCGAGCAGGCGAAGGCGGTCGAGGGTGGGGGTGAGAAGTATGTCGAGCGGCATCGGAAGCGCGGCAAGTTGCTGGCGCGGGAGCGCGTTGAGTTGTTGGTCGATCCGGATACGCCGTTTTTGGAGCTGTCGGCGTTGGCGGGGTGGGGCAGCGACTACGCGGTGGGAGCCTCGCTCGTGGCCGGGATCGGGGTGGTCGAGGGGGTCGAGTGTCTGATTACGGCGAACGATCCGACCGTGCGGGGTGGGGCGAGTAATCCGTGGACGTTGAAGAAGGCGCTGCGGGCGAATGAGATCGCGTATGCGAACCGATTGCCGTGCATCAGCCTCGTGGAATCGGGGGGTGCCGATCTGCCGAGTCAGAAGGAGATCTTCATCCCTGGAGGCGCCCTTTTCCGGGACATCACGCGGCTCTCGGAGGCGGGGATTCCGACGGTGGCCGTCGTGTTCGGGAACTCGACAGCGGGAGGCGCGTACATCCCCGGGATGTCCGACCACGTGATCATGGTCAAGGAGCGCGCGAAGGTCTTTCTCGGGGGGCCGCCGCTGGTCAAGATGGCGACCGGCGAGGAGGCCGACGACGAGGAGCTGGGCGGCGCGGACATGCACGCGCGTACCTCGGGTCTCGCCGACCACTTCGCGCTGGACGAGCCGGACGCGCTGCGCCAGGCCCGCAGGGTCGTCGCCCGCCTGAACTGGCGTAAGGCGAACGCCGATCCGCCGCAGGAGGTGGTGGCCGAGCCGCTGTACGACACCGAGGAGCTGCTCGGGATCGTGCCGGGCGATCTGAAGGTGCCGTTCGACCCGCGCGAGGTGATCGCGCGTCTCGTGGACGGTTCGGACTTCGACGAGTTCAAGCCGCTGTACGGGGCGAGCCTGGTGACGGGCTGGGCGCGGCTGCACGGGTACCCGCTGGGCATCCTCGCCAACGCGCAAGGGGTGCTCTTCAGCGAGGAGTCCCAGAAGGCCACCCAGTTCATCCAACTGGCCAACCAGCGCGACATTCCGCTGCTGTTCCTGCACAACACCACGGGTTACATGGTCGGCAAGGAGTACGAGCAGGGCGGCATCGTCAAGCACGGCTCGATGATGATCAACGCGGTTTCCAACTCCAAGGTGCCGCACCTGTCGGTGCTGATGGGCGCCAGTTACGGCGCGGGGCACTACGGGATGTGCGGGCGTGCCTACGACCCCCGCTTCCTGTTCGCCTGGCCCAGCGCCAAGTCGGCCGTCATGGGCCCGCAGCAGCTCGCAGGGGTGCTCTCCATCGTCATGCGCGAGTCGGCCGCGGCCAAGGGCAAGCCGTTCGACGAGGAGGCCGACGCCGGGCTGCGGGCCATGGTCGAGGAGCAGATCGAGAGCGAGTCGCTGCCGATGTTCCTGTCCGGACGGCTCTATGACGACGGCGTCATCGACCCGCGCGATACGCGCACCGTGCTCGGCCTGTGCCTGTCAGCCGTCCACACCGCACCCGTCGAGGGCGCCCGTGGCGGCTTCGGCATCTTCCGGATGTGAGGGCGAAACATGATTACTTCCGTTCTGGTCGCCAATAGAGGCGAGATCGCGCGGCGCGTCTTCCGTACGTGCCGCGATCTGGGCATCGCCACGGTGGCCGTGTACGCGGACCCGGACGCCGAGGCACCCCACGTGCGGGAGGCGGACGCGTCCGTACGGCTGCCTGGCAGCGCGCCCACCGACACCTACTTGCGCGGCGATCTGATCGTGAAGGCCGCACTGGCCGCGGGAGCCGACGCCGTGCACCCCGGGTACGGGTTCCTCTCCGAGAACGCCGACTTCGCCCGCGCCGTCGCCGCCGGGGGGCTCACCTGGATCGGGCCGCCGCCCGCCGCGATCGAGGCCATGGCGTCCAAGACGGGCGCCAAGAAACTCATGACGGAGGCCGGCGTCCCCCTCCTCGCGCCTCTCGCGGCCACGGACGTCCGCGCGTCCGACCTGCCCGTACTCGTCAAGGCTTCGGCCGGTGGCGGCGGACGCGGCATGCGTGTCGTGCGGGAACTGGCAGCCCTGGAAGGCGAGACCGAGGCAGCGCGCGCAGAGGCGGCCTCCGCCTTCGGTGACGGGGAAGTCTTCATCGAGTCTTACGTGGAGCGCGGACGCCATGTCGAGGTACAGGTGCTCGCCGACGCGCACGGCCAGGTATGGGCACTCGGCACCCGCGACTGCTCGCTCCAGCGCCGCCACCAGAAGGTCATCGAGGAGGCCCCCGCACCGGGGCTTCCCGAGGCGCTCCACGACACCCTCCAGGACGCCGCCGTCGCCGCCGCCCGCGCCGTTTCCTACGAGGGAGCGGGAACGGTCGAGTTCCTCGTCTCCGAGGACGGGCGGCCCTACTTCCTGGAGATGAACACCCGCCTCCAGGTCGAGCACCCCGTCACCGAGTGCGTGCACGGCCTCGACCTCGTCGAACAGCAGATCCGCGTCGCCGAGGGCGACCCCCTCCCACCCGGCGGCCCACCGCACGCGCACGGCCACGCGGTGGAGGCCCGCCTCTACGCCGAGGACCCCTCCCGCGACTGGCAACCACAGACCGGCACTCTCTGGCGGCTCCACGTCCCCGGAGACGTACGTGTGGACGCGGGTTTCGCCGACGGCAGCGAGATCGGCATGCACTACGACCCGATGCTCGCCAAGGTCATCGCCTGGGCCCCCACCCGGGACGCCGCCGTACGCAAGCTCGCACGCGCCCTCGAACGGGCCGATGTGCACGGCCCGTTGACCAACCGCGACCTCCTCGTACGCTCCCTGCGCCACCCCGACTTCGCCGCCGCGCGCCTCGACACCGGCTTCTACGACCGCCACCTCACCCCCCTCACGGCGCCCCCCGCAGACGCCGGCACCGCGCTCCTGGTCATAGCCCTGGCCGACGCCACCCGCCCCGAACCTGGCCGCCCCGCCATAGCCACCCGCGTAGGAGGCTGGCGCAACCTGGCCTCCGCCCCCCAGGTACGCCGCTACACCGACACCTCCGGCACGCCCCACGAAGTCCGCTACACCTGGACCCGCGAGGGCCCGACCCCGGTGGAAGCCCCGAACACCCGCGTCCTGAGCACAGCCCCCCACCAGGTGACCCTCGAACTGGACGGTGTACGACGCGAGTTCCCCGTAGCCGCCTACGGCCCCCACCGCTTCACAGGCCCTCACGCCTTCACGGCCCTGCCCCGCCTCCCCCAACCCGAAGCCACCCACGAACCAGGCTCCCTCCTGGCCCAAATGCCCGGCACCGTGGTCCGCCTGGCCACCCCCCTGGAACCAGGCACCCCCGTAACAGCCGGCCAGCCCCTCATCTGGCTGGAAGCCATGAAGATGCAACACCAAGTAGTAGCCCCCACCACCGGCACCCTCACCGCCCTCCACGTAACCCCCGGCCAACAAGTAGAAGTAGGCACAGTCCTGGCAGTAGTCACCTGACCACCCCCTACGAGACACCCCCCACCCCACTCCGCCCGAGACACCCCCACTCCCACCCTGCGACAACCTCCACCCCCGGCCCCGCCACAACCTCCGCCCCGCGACAACCTCGCCTCTCGCGCCCCCCGACAACTTCCGCCCCACTGCCCCGTGTTGGTCCGACCCAACCGCCCCGTGTTGGTCCGACCGAACCTCAGGGCTGGTCCCGATACGGGCGGGGGAGTCCAGAGGGGGCGGAGCCCCTTTT
>NZ_JANCPR020000104.1 GCF_028657195.3 Streptomyces iconiensis | reverse complement strand
CTTCAGGGTGGGCCCGGATACGGGCGGGGGAGTCCAGAGGGGGCGGAGCCCCTTTTGGCGGGGGGATTGCCGGGGGGCGGAGCCCCCCGACGCCCGGCCGGCGAGGCCAACGGGGGACAGGGGGCGAAGCCCCCATGTTGAAGGGGGACTGGCTTCAAATGACAGGAACAACAACAGGGGGGCACGGGGCGCAGCCCCGGAGAGGGGAAACACGTGAGGGGGGCCCTTTGTCCAGGGGGTGGACAATTTCAACTCCCCGCGTGTCAAAGGGGTTTCCGGCCCAGACAAACAGAGCTACCGTCCTGGGGTGTACGGGACATGTCACCGGCATGACACCCCCTCAGCGAGCCGAACAGAACAGAACCGGCACCCCGGGGCGCCAGCCCCGAAGGCGCGGCGGCGCGCGCCTGGCGAGAAGCGCACGGAATTCCCGTAACTTCCCAGGAGGAGACGCGTGCACAGAACGCAGAAACCCCACAAGGCGCAAAACAAACCCCGCACAACAGCGCTGGCAACAGCCCTGCTCGCAGCAGCCGCGATGGCGATAGGCATCCCGCTCTCACAGGCGGCACCCACACCAGCCGCACACACGTCGGCGCAAGCCGACAAGGCGGAGTTCCAGCAGGTGACCCTCGCCAAGGGCGTGGAGGAGACCGGCGAGCCCATGACCCTCGCCGTACTCCCGGACCGCTCAGTGCTGCACACGGCCCGGGAGGGCACGGTGCGGTTGACGGACGCGAAGGGCAACACCAAGGTCGCGGGCGAGATACCGGTGTACCGGCACGACGAGGAGGGACTCCAAGGCGTAGGCGTGGACCCGGGGTTCACAAAGAACCGTTTTGTGTATCTCTACTACGCGCCCCCCGGCAACACCCCCGAGGGCGACGCACCGGACGCCGGCAAGCCGGAGGACTTCAAGCCGTTCGAGGGCGTCAACCGACTCGCCCGCTTCGTGCTCAAGAAGGACGGCACGCTCGACAAGAGCAGCGAGAAGAAGATCCTGGACGTGCCGGCCGACCGCGGCCAGTGCTGCCACGTCGGCGGTGACATCGCCTTCGACAGCAAGGGAAACCTGCTGCTGTCGACGGGCGACGACGGCAACCCGTTCCAGTCGGACGGCTTCACGCCGATCGACGACCGTGCCGACCGCAACTCGGTGTTCGACTCACGCCGTTCAGCGGGCAACACCAACGACCTGCGCGGCAAGGTGCTCCGTATCAAGGTCAAGAAGAACGGCTCGTACTCCGTGCCGAAGGGCAACCTCTTCAAGCCCGGCACGAAGAAGACGCGCCCCGAGATCTACGGGATGGGCTTCCGTAACCCGTTCCGTATGACCGTCGACAAGAAGACGGACACGGTCTACCTCGGCGACTACGGCCCCGACGCCGGCGCCGCGAACCCGGACAGGGGCCCGGCCGGGCAGGTCGAGTTCAACCGCTTCAACAAGGCGGGCAACTTCGGCTGGCCGTACTGCCACGGAAAGAATGACGCTTACAGGGACTACGACTTCGCGACGAAGGATTCAGGGCCCGCGTTCGACTGCAAGGCGCCCAAGAACACCTCGCGTCACAACACCGGCCTCACCGACCTGCCCCCGGCGCAGTCCGCGTGGATCGCCTATGACGACGACTCGGTCCCGGAGTTCGGCTCCGGCTCCGAGTCCCCCATGGGCGGCCCCGTCTACCGCTACGACAAGAAGCTGAAGTCGCAGGTGAAGTTCCCCAAGGAGTACGACGGTGACTTCTTCGCCGGGGAGTTCGGACGCAAGTGGATCAAGCGGATAGAGCAGGGCGGCGACGGCGGCGTCTCGAAGATCAACGACTTCCCGTGGACCGGCACGCAGGTCATGGACATGGAGTTCGGCCCCGACGGAGCCCTCTACGTGCTCGACTACGGCACCGGCTACTTCGCCGGTGACGAGAACTCCGCCGTCTACCGTATCGAGAACGCCGCCGAGGGCCACACCCCCGTCGCGCAGGCCAAGGCCGACACCACCAGCGGCCAGGCACCGTTGAAGGTCGGCTTCTCCTCGGCCGGCAGCGAGGACGCCGACGGTGACCAGCTCAAGCTCAGCTGGGACTTCGGCGACGGCGCCACCTCGACGGACGCCAACCCGACCCACACGTACGAGAAGAACGGCACCTACACCGCCACCCTCACGGCCGAGGACCCCTCGGGACGTACGGGCAGCGCCAGCACCCGTATCACCGTCGGCAACACCGCGCCCAAGGTCGAGCTGAAGCTGCCGGCGAACGGGCAGCCCTTCAGCTTCGGCGACGAGATCCCCTTCGAGGTCACCGTCGCGGACCCCGAGGACGCACAGATCGACTGCTCCCGCGTCGAGGTCACCTATGTGCTGGGGCATGACAGCCACGGCCACCCGATCACCTCGGCCAAGGGCTGCAAGGGCACCATCAAGACCTCCAACGACGGTGCGCACGACCCCAACGCCAACATCTTCGGGGTCTTCGACGCCGCCTACACCGACGGTGGCGGCAACGGTCAGCCCCCGCTCACGGGCCACGGTCAGAGCGTCCTGCAGCCCAAGCACCGCCAGGCCGAGCACTTCACCACCTCCTCCGACGGCGTGACCACGGGTGACGTCGCCGAAGCCGAGGGCGGCAAGGCCGTGACAGGTGCGCAGAACGGCCAGTGGATCGCCTTCGACCCGTACGCGGCCGACGGCGTCACCAAGGTCACCGCACGCGTCAAGGCGCAGGCGGCCGGCGCCATCGAGGTCAGGGCGGGCGCTGCTGACGGGCCCGTCATCGGCACGGCGAAGGTCACAGCCGGAAGCGGCTGGGCCGATGTCAGCGCCGACATCAGCGGTGTGCCCGCAGGCACAGGAGAGCTGTTCCTCACCTTCACCGGAGGCAGCGGCAAGCTCTTCGACCTCGACAGCTTCACCGTCGCTACCGGCTAGAGGAGGTGAACGGAATTGCGTACGCAGCGCACACTGCGCACGGCGGTAGTTGCCGCGGCCCTGCTCCTGGGGGCCATGGCGCTACCGGGTCATGCCGCCGAGAACCGCGCGGCTGACCGCGCGGGCCCCGCGCCCGGAGCGGATGCCCCGCCGGAAACGGACGCCGCGCCCGGAGCGGGCAAGGACCGCGTGCTCGTCTTCTCCAGGACCGCCGGGTTCCGGCACGACTCCATTCCCGACGGCATCGCCGCCATCAAGCGGCTCGGGGCCGAACACGGCTTCACGGTGCGGGCCACCGAGAAGGCCGCCGAGTTCACGCCGCGCAAGCTCGCCGCCTATGACGCCGTGGTCTTCCTGTCGACGACAGGAGACGTCCTCAACAAGGCCCAACAGGCCGCGTTCGAGGGCTACATCGGCAAGGGCGGCGGATACGTCGGCGTGCACGCCGCGGCCGACACCGAGTACGACTGGCCGTGGTACGGCGGGCTCGCTGGGGCCTACTTCTCCTCGCACCCGGCGATCCAGCCGGCCACGGTCGAGGTCGAGAACCACGCACACCCCTCGACCGCCCACCTGGGCGCGGACTGGAAGCGCACGGACGAGTGGTACGACTACCGCTCCAACCCGCGCGACAAGGCCCGCGTCCTGGCCACCCTCGACGAGGGCTCGTACACCGGCGGCACCATGGGCGAGGACCATCCCCTCGCCTGGTGCCAGGAGTACGAGGGCGGGCGGGCCTTCTACACCGGAGGCGGGCACACCAAGGAGTCCTACACCGACGACGCCTTCACACGTCATCTGCTGGGCGGCATCCAGTACGCCACCGGCGCCGCACAGGCCGACTGCCGCGCCGAGAACGGCTACACGCCGCTCTACGACGGCGCCGAAGGGACCGGGCTCAAGGGCTGGAAACAGGCGGGCCCCGGCACCTTCGAGGAAGGCGCTGACGGCACGCTGACCACACGGGGCGGTATGGGCCTGCTGTGGTACGAGGGCAAGCGGTTCGGCTCGTACTCGCTGAAGCTGGACTGGAAGATGGCGAGCGAGGGCGGCGACGACAACTCCGGTGTCTTCGTCGGCTTCCCCGCCTCCGACGATCCGTGGTCCGCTGTCGACAACGGTTACGAGATCCAGATCGACGCCACCGACGTCGACGCGAAGACCACGGGTTCCGTCTACGGCTTCCAGTCGGCCGACCTGGCCGCGCGCGACGCCGCGCTCAACCCGCCGGGGGAGTGGAACACCTACGAACTGCGCGTCCAGGGCGAGCGGTTGCGGATCTACCTCAACGGCCGCCTGATCAACGACTACACCAACACCGATCCCGTACGGAGCCTCACCGACGGCCATATCGGCCTCCAGAACCACGGTGACGAGGACGCTGTCGCGTTCCGCGACGTACGGGTGAAGGAACTGGGAGGAGGCGGCGGCGTGAACGGCCGTTAGTGGGCCCCCTGTCCGTGCTCGGCCGTACCCGGTCCGAGGGGGTCCGGGTACAGGTGGGTGAGTTGCGGCGAGGCGGCCTGGACGCCGACCGGGTCGTTCCGCCGTGTCCCAC
>NZ_JANCPR020000103.1 GCF_028657195.3 Streptomyces iconiensis | reverse complement strand
CCCACGGCCCCCGCTCCCACGGCCCCCGCCCCGCGTCGTCCCGCGACGCGGAGCGGGCCGTTGCCCCCGGCGCCGTTCCGGCCAGGACACGTCAGCACCCAGGCCGAGCGCGACGCCTTCCGTGTCCTCGCGGACGGCGTGTGGCACCAGCACGGCACCGCCGTTGGCCGCTTGCTGACCCGGATGCCCGTGCTGCGGGGGCACGAGCAGGAGGCAGCCCGTACCGATCTGATCGCGCTCCATCTCTATCTCCACACCCCCGAGGGCCCGTTGGGCCCGGAGGCGCTGGCCCGGGGGCTGTACGACGGAGAGGAGCAACTGTTGCCGTACGCCGCCTGCGTGGCCTCCGGGTTGCGCCGGATGCCCTCGTACCGCGGGATCGCGTTCCGCGGCGCGAGCGCCGGCGCGGCCGACGAGCCGGACGGCGGCGTTTCCGAACCCGGTGTTCTGCTGCGTGACCCTGCCCCTGTGCCCGCGCTGCCCCTCGGCACCGGCACACCGAGGCCGGGTGGCGCGCAGTACGCCGTGTGGTCGGTGACCGGGCGCCGCGTGCGCCAGCTCACCGACCGGCCCGGTGCCGGACAGGCCCGGGACGAGGTGGTGTTCCCGCCGGGCACCCTGCTGCGGGTGCTCGACGTGCGCGAGGAGGGCGGCGCCCCGCTGACCCTGCTGCGCGAGGTGCCACTCAGCGGGCCGGACACCCCGGCTCCGCGCGGCGGCGAGGGACTCGACGCCGACGACCGCGCTGCGCTCGACCGGCTGGAGGAGGCCCTGCGTGCTCGCCCTGTGGCGCCGGGCGGTCCCGGCTGGCCGCGGCTCTGCGCGGGATCACTGGACCGGGCTGCGGGCCGCCCGCCATCCAACTGACCAGGCCCAACAGAAGTGGAGACTTGATGCCAGAAGAGGAGAAGAGAGGGTCGATAGGGCCCCGAGTGCGCCGTGCGGTCACGATGCGTGGCACGGCGGCCCAGCCGAAGTCCGCCTCGCTGCGACCACGTTCGGCCACGGGCCAGGGCCCGGCCACGGGCCCCGAGCGGACGGAGGAGCCGGTCTCTTCCGAGTCAGGCGAGGAGCAGCCGACGGCCGGGGCGGCGTCCCCGTCCGGGTCGGAAGAGTCCTCGTCCGGCACTGCCCCCGCAGCCTCCGCCACCCCCGCCGCCTCTGCCGCGTCCGGCACCTCTGCCGCGTCCGGCACCGGCTCCGGCGCTGCCTCCTCCGAGGCATCGGCGCCCGCAGCGAAGAAGGTGGAGGAGAACAGCGACGCGGCCGTCGGTTCCCTGCTCGCGGCAGAGGGCGGGAGCCCGCCCGGCGCGGCCAAGGGCGATACCGGAACGGGCGGGGACGTACCCCCCTCGGGGCGTCCCACCAAGGCGCTGCTGGCCGCGGCGGGTCTCGGGGGCGCGCTGCTGATCGCGGTGCCGTTCCTGGTCATGGGCACCAACCGTGACGACGACAAGACCGAGTCCGTGGTGGCTGCGGCGGAGAACTCGGACCGGCCCCTGCAGTCCGAGGAGGCGTCGGCCCCGCCGGGGCAGTACGCGCCCGAGAAGCCGAAGGACAAGGACGCCAAGGACGCCAAGGGCGCGGGGGACAAGGACGCCAAGGACGCCGAAGGCGCCGAAGACAAGGCTCCGAAGCTCAGCCGGCTCGCCGAGGAGAAGGCCAAGCAGGAGAAGGACAAGTCGTCGCCGTCGGACGAACAGAAGGCCAAGGCGGACGCCAAGGAGCACGACGCCGAGGACGGCAAGGACGGCAAGGAGGCCAAGGACGACACGGACGACAAGGAGTCGGCGGACGAGTCGCCCACGGCCGGAATCCTTCAGAAGGAGGACGAGGCGGACGGTAAGGGCGGCGGTGCCCCCAAGTACCTGAAGGCCGACGACACCGACGAGGAAAAGCCGAAGGACGAGCGTCCCGCCAAGGTGAAGAGCGAGGGCGCCGAGAAGAAGAGCGGGGGCGCGAAGGACAAGGACGCGGCGGGCGGGCAGCCCTCGCCCCAGATCCTCCAGGTGTCGAAGCCGCTCCAGGCGGGGGTCTACTCCCTTGAGGTGCTGAAGGCCCAGGGCGAGGTTGTGAAGGTGAAGGACGATCAGCCCGCCGCCGGGAAGAAGGACGAGGCGGCGCCGGAGGCGCGAGAGGCCGGGGAGCAGACCAAGGAGGAAGCGAAGGAGGGGGTGAAGGAGGAGCCCAAGAAGAAGCGGGCGGCCCCTCCGGCCCCGCCCAACTACGCGAACTCGAAGAACGTCGTGCTCCAGAACGTCGCGTCGAAGCTGTGTGCCGACATCCCCAAGTTCGGCAACGGCAGACCGGACGGCCCCGTCAACCAGTTCCATTGCAACAACACCGACAAGGACAACCAGATCTGGGACTTCGAGGTGAGGTACAAGGGCGAGAGCCCCAAGAACACCGACCTCTTCCAGATCAGGAACCGCAAGGACAAGTTGTGCGTCGACCTGCCGAAGTTCGGCGGTCAGCCCAGCGGTACGAAGATCTCGGAGTACCCCTGCAACGGCACCAAGGCTGACAACCAGCTGTGGTGGCTGGAGCCGCGCGGGAACGGTTCGTTCTGGCTTCACAACTTCGCGAGCAACCAGCAGTGCCTTCAGGTGCCGAACGGCAACCCCGACGCGCGGCTGGACATCCAGCCGTGCCACCCGGGCGACGCCGCCAAGTGGACGCTGGCAGCCGCCGCCTCCCGCTGACACCCGCCGCCGGGCCCCGGACTCCACAGAGTCCGGGGCCCGGCCGCACACGGGCAGCGCCGAGCCTGTGGCACACCGGGGCAAAGGCCGACCTTCCGTTCTCCTCGGGCCGGAACGGCCGAAATGAATGCGACATTCTCCGTCAATGGGATATGCGTGACGGGGTTCTTCTGTGCTGCGGAAAGGCTGCGGTCTGTGACGAGGCTGACACTTATTCCCTGGCGTCTCGGAGTTTGAACGGAGTTCCTCTAATTTCCGTCGCTCGGGATTCGAGAGGGCACCGCGCAGCCGCACTCCGTGGAATCCGCGGCGTGCGGCCGGAATGTCTCACCTGACCTTCACGGGATCTCCACCGTCACCCTCCCCGCATCCCCAGGCCCCCCACCTCCCCGCGTGCCCGCATCGCCGCCTCCTCGCATCCCCGCAGGTCGTGGCGGGGGAGGGGACGGGTCTGCTGTTTGATGAGAGGTCTTCCGGTGTGATTCACTTCCCGTGCGCCGGATGGATGCCCACAGCATCTAGGTGGTTGACCTGAAGTGTCCGCTGATTCTCAGTGCCGCACGGAAAATTTCTTTCCTTGCGTTATCACCGTGAACTTTTTCGTCAGGCTCGTCATCGGACACAGGGAGACCGGTCCGACTGCCGCGAGCACACCGTGCGTCCGTGCGCCTTTGCGCGCCTGTATGCCTGATGCCACCGCCGCGGAAGTCGCGTACCTGAACAATTGACCACCACGTCCAGCAGATACGGAGTAGCTCTCCATGGCTGCCAGAATCCTGTCCAAGCGCAAGACCCTCACCGCCATCGCCGGCGGTGTCGTGCTCGCCGCTGTCGTGCCCGTCGTCGCCATCGCCACGTCGGAGGAGCCTCCGCCGGAGGTCAGCGCCAAGGGCGCCTCGCTGTTCGATGAGAACGGTGAGCAGGTCTTCGGCAAGAACGTGAACGACGACCGTGCGATGGCCAGCACGGTGAAGATCATGATGGCCGCGACGATCCTCGACGACAAGAGCGTCGATCTTGAACGCAAGGTGCCCGTCAAGCAGGCGTACCGCGACTACGTCACCGAGCACTCGGCGAGCACCGCCGACCTGCAGACCGGTGACAAGGTGACCGTCCACCAGCTCCTGTACGCCTCCTTGCTGCCCTCCGGCGCCGACGCCGCCTACGCGCTCGCCGACACCTTCGGCGAGGGGGCCACCAACGAGCAGCGCGTTCAGTCGTTCGTGGTGAAGATGAACGCCAAGGGCCATGAACTCGGCCTCGGCAAGAGCAAGTTCGACTCCATCGACGGCACCAGCGAGGACTCCACCACGCCGGCGGACCTGGCGAAGCTGGCCCAGCACGCGATGAAGAACGACACCTTCCGCGAGGTCGTCAAGACCAAGACCTACAAGACCGAGGCCCCGGCGGCGAACGGGCGCACGCGCTACTACACGTGGACCAACACCAACCAGATGCTCAGCTCGTACAAGGGCATCACGGGCATCAAGACCGGCACGACCAGCAAGGCGGGCGAGTGCCTCGTCTTCGCGGCCGAACGTGACGGCAAGACCCTCACCGGCACCGTGCTCAACAGCAAGGACCGCTACAAGGACGCGGCGAAGATGCTCGACTACGGCTTCGGCTCCGACGACGCAGCGGACATGAAGATCCGCAAGCTCCCCGCCGACGCCCAGCAGGACTGACGCGCACGCCTCGCGCACACCCCACGCACAAGTCGGGCCCGGTCACCCAGTGACCGGGCCCGACTCGCGGGGACAAGGGCGCACCCTCCCGCCGCAGCCGGGGC
>NZ_JANCPR020000102.1 GCF_028657195.3 Streptomyces iconiensis | reverse complement strand
TTGCGGGCGCAGGCGGCGAATCTGCGGGTGTTTCTGGAGGAGCGGCCGGGGGTGTCGGTGGCGGAGGTGGGGCATTCGCTGGTCACCACGCGTGCGCTCTTCGATCACCGGGCCACCCTCATCGGCGTCGACCGCGACGAACTCCTCACCGCACTCAGCGCCCTCGAAGCGGACCAGCCCGCGGCCGATGCCGTGGTGGGCACGGCGACCGAGCCGGACGGCACCGTATTCATCTACCCGGGCCAGGGCTCGCAGTGGACCGGCATGGCCCGTGAACTCCTCGACTCCTCCCAGGTGTTCGCCGAGGCCCTGGCCAACTGCGCGGATGCCCTCAGGCCGTACGTCGACTGGTCGCTCCTCGACGTGCTGCGCGGCACCGCCGACGCCCCCTCGCTGGACCGGGTCGACGTGGTGCAGCCCGCCCTCTTCGCGGTGATGGTGTCGCTCACGGAGCTGTGGCGCTCCCTCGGCGTCGAGCCGGACGCGGTCGTCGGGCACTCCCAGGGTGAGATCACCGCCGCCCATGTGGCAGGCGCCCTCAGCCTGGACGACGCGGCGCGCGTGGTGGCTCTCCGCTCCCAGGCACTCGTGGCGCTGGCGGGGAACGGGGGAATGGTCTCGGTGCCCCTGCCGGTGCGGGAGCTGGAACCGCTGCTCGCTCGCCTGGGCGCGCGGGTGCACATCGCCACCGTCAACGGGCCCACGTCGACCACCGTCTCCGCCGACGGGGAAGCGCTGGAAGAACTGCTGGCCGTCTGCCGGGAAGAGGGGGTGGACGCCCGGCGGATCGCCGTCGACTACGCCTCGCACTCCCCGCACGTGGACGAACTGCGCGACCGCCTCATGGAGGTGCTGTCCGATCTCGCCCCCCGTCCCTCGCGGATTCCGTTCTGCTCGACGGTCACCGGGGAGCCGCTGGACACCGCGACCCTGGATGCCTCGTACTGGTTCAGCAACCTCCGGCAGACCGTCCTGTTCGAGCACGCGACCCGGGCCCTTGTGACAGCGGGGCACCGCACCTTCGTCGAGGTCAGCCCGCACCCGGTGCTGACCATGGCAGTCCAGGACACGGTGGACTCCGCGACCGCCCCCGCCGGCAACGCCCTGGTGGCGGGCACGCTGCGGCGCGGCGAAGGAGGCTGGCGGCGCTTCCTCACCTCGGCCGCCCAACTGCACGCGCACGGGACGCCGGTCGACTGGGCCGCGTTACCGGCGCTCTCCGGCGCCCGGACGGTGGACCTGCCCACGTACGCCTTCCAGGGTGAGAGGTTCTGGCTGGCCAGTACGTCCGGCGGGGCCGACGTGGCCTCAGCGGGGCTGCTGGGTACGGAACACGCGCTGCTCGGCGCCGCGCTCCCGCTCGCCGGCAGCGGCGAGCTGGTGCTGACCGGCCGCCTGGCCCCGCACACACCGCCCTGGGCTGCCGCCTCAGCGGGCGACCCCTCGCTGGCGGGCGCGGTACTCGCGGAGCTGGTCCTCCACGCGGGCGACCAGGTGGCATGCCCCCGGGTGGACGAACTGGCCCTGCGCACACCGCTCGCGCTGCCCGTCGCACGCGCCTCCCGGTTCCAGATCACCGTCCGTGCGGCGGACGCGAAGGGACGGCGCGAAGTCCTGGTGCATTCACGTGCCGAAGGCGAGGACGACGGGGCCTGGTCCCGGCACGCCGAGGCCACCGTTTCGCCGGGCGACCCCCGCGACGACGGCGCGTCCGGCGCCTGGCCCGCTACGGCGCACGGGGGCGAATGGCCGCCGCCGGGAGCGAGCGAGGTCGACCTCTCCGCCGCCGGCGCCGAGCCGGACGGTGACGAAGACAGGGACGGGGACGCGGGGGCGCAGAGTGACGGGGACAGGGGCGAGGCCGGGGGCGGAGGCGCCGGGAGGGCGCCGCGCGTCGACGCGACAGCGTGGCGAGTGGGCGGGGAGCTGTACGCGGAGGTCGCGCTCGGGGCAGAACAGCACCCGGATCTCGACGGGTTCGGCATCCACCCCGCGCTGCTGGGCGCGGTCTTCCGTACCGTCGTCGCTGCCCTGGAGCCCGACGGCGCGAAGCCGCGCGGGATCGTCGCGTGTACCGGGTTGCGCCTCTACGCCACCCAGGCCACGACCGTGCGCGTACACCTCGGCCCGCTGGACGGGGACCGGTACCGGCTGACGCTGGCCGACCCCGCCGGCGAGCCGGTCGCCGCGGCCGACGCCGTCGTCCTGGGAGAGGTGCAGGACGGACGGGCGCAGCATGCCCGGCGGGGCGCGGACGCTGGGCGGCTGCTCCACCTCGGCTGGCCGGAGATGCCCCACGCCCACGCGACCACGCCGGGCGCCTGGGCGCTCCTCGGAGACGAGAACGGCGCTCTGGCCCGCGAGTTGGCCCCCGCCGGGGTCACGGCGACGGCCTGCCGCGACCTGGCGGCGCTCCGCGCGGACCGCGCGGGCGGGGCACCGGCGCCGGATGTCGTCCTGGTCACCGCCGCCGCGCTCGCGGGCCCCGGCCCCGACGCCGGGACGGGCGATCCGGCGGACCCGGGGCAGCGCGCCCACCGTACGGCCGTGGCCGCGCTGGAACTTCTGCGCGACCAGTTCACGGGCGAGAGCGCCGGCGAGGCGCGGCTCGTCCTCCTCACCCGCGGCGCCGTGGCCCGCTACGCGGGCGAGGGCGTGACGGGGTTCGCTGACGCCGTCCTCTGGGGGCTGGGCCGCAGCGCCCAGACCGAACACCCCGACCGCGTCACACTGATCGACATCGACGGCTCACCCGACTCGGTGCGTGCGCTTCCCGCCGCTGTGGCCACGGGCGAGCCCCAACTGGCCCTGCGCGAAGGCAAGTCGTACGTCCCGAGGCTCACACGCGAGACGCCCGCCCCGCACGCCCCGGCCAGGCCGCTGGACCCCGAGGGCACGGTGCTGGTGACCGGCGGGACCGGAACGCTCGGCCGGCTCGTCGCCCGCCACCTGGTGACCACGCACGGAGCCCGGCGCCTGCTGCTGCTCAGCCGCAGAGGGCCGGACGCCCCCGACGCCGAGCGGGCACGCGCCGAACTCGCAGCCGAGGGTGCCGAGGTGACCGTCGTCGCGTGCGACGCCGCCGACAGGGAGGCACTCCGCGCCACCCTGGAGGCGGTGCCGGACGACCACCCGCTCACCGCGGTCGTCCACGCTGCCGGTGTCCTCGACGACGCGACCCTGAACGCCCTCACCCCCGAGCAGGTCAGCCGGGTGTTCCGGCCCAAGGTCGACGCCGGGTGGAACCTGCACGAGCTGACCCGGCGGCAGGACCTCGCGGCCTTCGTGCTGTTCTCCTCCGTCACCGGGCTCATCGGCACGCCGGGTCAGGCCAACTACGCCGCCGCCAACACTTTCCTCGACGCACTGGCCGCGCACCGCCACGCGGCAGGGCTGCCGGCGACCAGCCTGGCCTGGGGCTACTGGGCCGAGTCGACCGGGATGACCAGCCACCTCTCCGAGGCCGACGTGGCCCGCATGAGGCGCACAGGCGTCAGCCCCCTGCCCAGCGACGAGGCGCTCGCACTCTTCGACGCCGCCCTCGCGAGCGGCCTGGCGGCGCTGGTTCCGGCCAGCATCCCCACCGCGCCCCTGCGCGACCTGGCAAGCGCCGGCACGCTTCCCGCCGTGCTGCGCGGACTGGCCCCCGCCGCGCCCCGGCGGGTGGCCGCCACCGCGCCCGGCGCCGACTCGTGGGAACTGCGCCTGGCCGGCCGCTCGGAAGCGGAACAGCACGCACTCCTCCTCGACCTGGTCAGCGGTCACGCGGCCACCGTCCTCGGCGGTGCCCGGCAGCCGCTCGAAGCCGGGCGTGCCTTCAGGGAGCTGGGCTTCGACAGCCTGACGGCGGTGGAACTACGCAACCGGCTCAGCGCGGCGACCGGCCTGCGGCTGCCCGCGACCGTGGTCTTCAACCACCCGACAGCCACCGCGCTCGCGGCACACGTACGCGAACTGCTCACTCCGGGCCCTGCTCCGGCGGACGACACCTCGCCCCTGGCGCGCCTCGACTCGCTCGAAGCGGCACTGGGCTCGCTCGATCCCGAGGACGGGGACACCCGCGACGCGATCTCCAGGCGGCTGTCCGCGCTGCTGCGGCAGGTGGAGCCTCCGAGCGAGGACCTCACGCAGGAAATCCTGGCGGCGACGCCTGACGAGATCTTCGAACTCATCGACAAGCGACTCGGCCGGCAGTCCCGGAACGATTCGGAAAACCAGGGGGACAACCATGACGAACGAAGCGAAGCTCGCTGAATACCTCAAGCGCGTGACGGTCGATCTCCACAAGGCCGAGCAGCGTCTCCAGGACATCGAAGAACGTGCCCATGAGCCGGTGGCTGTGGTGGGTATGGGGTGTCGTTTTCCGGGGGGTGTGGTTTCTCCGGAGGGTTTGTGGGGTTTGTTGGTGGGTGGGGTGGATGCGGTTTCGGGGTTTCCGGTTGATCGTGGTTGGGATGTGGAGGGTGTTTTTGATCCTGATCCGGATGGTGTGGGGA
>NZ_JANCPR020000101.1 GCF_028657195.3 Streptomyces iconiensis | reverse complement strand
GTTTCGGTTCCGGTTCCGGTTTCGGGTGTGGGTGTGGGTGTGGGGGTGAGGCGGGGGAGGAGTATGTGGCCGTTGCGTAGGGCGAGTTGGGGTTCGTTGGTGTTGAGGGCGGTGTTGAGGGCGGTGTTGAGGGCGGTGTGGGATTCGGTGGTGTCGTCGGTGTCGATGAGTACGAACCGGCCGGGGTGCTCGCTCTGCGCCGAACGCACCAAACCCCACACCGAGGACTGCCCCAGGGACAGGATCGGCTCGTCGTCCCGGACCGCGGTCGCGCGCCGGGTCACGATGACCAGGCGGCTGGCGGCCAAACGCTCGTCACTGATCCAGCGCCGCAGCACCGCGAGCGTGCGCGTGGTCGCCGTGCGCGGGGTGTCCGCGCTCGGGTCGGTCGCCGTGAGCAGGACGTGCCCCGGCACCTCGCCGCCCTCTTCTGCCGCCTGGACGAGTTCCTCCGCCTCGTCGTCGGACCCCAGGACGACGAAGGGCACGGGCGATGCGCTCGCGGACGGTGCGGGCACCCAAGCGACGTGGTGGAGTGCGTCCGCCGTGCGGCGGGCCGCCGTGAGCCAGCCGGAGTCGGCCTCCCGCACCGCTATGGAGTCCACGGAGAGCACCGGCGCCCCGTCGTCGTCGGTGAGCAGCAGGGCAGTTCGCCCCGGCCCGGCCGGTGTCAGCCTCAACCGCACCGCCCTCGCGCCGGTCGTGTGCAACCGGACCCCGCTCCACGCGAACGGCAGCCTGAGTCGGCCGGAATCGCCGGTGCCTTGCAGCGCCAGCGGGTGGAGCGCGGCATCCAGCAACGCGGGGTGGATGCAGAAGCCGTGCGATGCCCCCTCGTCCGGGCCTCCGGTATCGTGATCCGATGCGTCCCGGGCGACGTCGGGCAGGATCAGCTCGGCGAAGTGTTCCTCGCCCCGGCTCCAGGCGGCTCGCAGTCCGCGGAATGCCGGCCCGTACGTATAGCCCAGTGAGGCGAGTTCCGCGTACGCCGCAGCGGTCTCGATCTCCTGTGCTCCCCGCGGCGGCCAGGGTTCTGGTGCCACGGCGGGCGGCGGTTCCTGGGTGGACAGCACACCGGAGGCGTGAGCTGTCCACGGCCCCTCACCGCCGTCGCCGGTGTCCTCCCGCGAATGGACCTCCAGCGTCCTGCGTCCTTCGTCGTCCCGCGGGCCCACCGTGAGCTGCAGTTGTACGGCTCCGGAAGCGGGAACAGGCAGCGGAGCTTGCAGCGTCAGCTCCTCCACCGTGTCGCAGGCCATCTTCCGGGCGGCGTGCAGCGCGAGTTCGAGCAGCGCCGTCCCGGGCAGGATCAGCGCGCCCAGCACCACATGGTCCGCCAGCCAGGGGTGGGTGTCCAAGGAGATGCGGCCGGTGAAGACGGTGCCGGCGTCGCCGGCCAGCTCCACCGCGGCGCCCAGCAGCGGATGGTCCGCCGTCTCCAGGCCCGCCGCGTGCACGTCCGTGCCGCTCGTCGCCGGGATGTCCAGCCAGTAGCGCTCGCGTTGGAACGGATAGGTGGGAAGCGCGACACCGCTCGCGGCATGGCCCGCGAAGTAGGCCGACCAGTCCACCGATCCGCCGGCGGTGTGCAGTGCGCCGACGGCCGCGGCCAGCGCCCGCGTTTCGGGCCTGTCGCGGTGCTGGGTCGACAGCGACACCGCGGTCTCGGCCGTCTCGGCCGCCATCACGGACAGTACGGCGTCGGGCCCGACCTCCAGACAGGCGCCGATACCGGCCTCTTGAAGTGTGCGCACGCCGTCCGCGAAACGTACCGTCTCCCTCGCGTGCCGGACCCAGTAGTCGGCGGAAGACAGTTCATCGACGGTGGCCATGCGTCCAGTGAGGTCGGAGACGATGGGGATTCGCGGCGCGGAGAAGGAGAGTTCAGCGACGACTTCGCGGAAGCGGTCGAGCACGGGTTCCATCAGCGGCGAGTGGAAGGCGTGGCTCACCGGCAGCCGCCGGGTCTTCGCCCCGCGTTCCGCGGCCAGCCTCATCAGCTCCGCCACCGCGTCACCGGCACCCGAGACCACCGTGGAACGTGGCCCGTTGAGCGCGGCAACCGCCGCGCGGTCCTCGAATCCCTCCAGCAGCTCGGACGCCTCTTCCTCCCCGACGGACAGGGCCGCCATGGCCCCGCCCGACGGCAGCTCCTGCATCAACCGGGCACGCGTCGCCACCAGGGTCGCCGCGTCCTCCAGGGAGAGCACCCCCGCAGCATGGGCGGCCGTCAGCGACCCGACCGAATGCCCGAGCAGCGCTTCGGGTCGGATGCCCCAGTGTTGGAGGAGTTGGTAGAGGGCGGTTTCGTGGGCGAAGAGGGCGGGTTGGGTGTATTGGGTCTCGTTGAGGAGTGTGGCTTCTTCGGTGTCGGGTGCGGCGAGGACGATGTCGCGCAGGGGTCGGTCGAGGTGGGGGTCGAGTGCGGCGCACGCGTTGTCGAAGGCGGTGGCGAACACGGGGTGGGCGGCGTGGAGTTGGGCGCCCATTCCGGGGCGTTGGCTGCCCTGCCCCGTGAACAGGAACGCCGTCCGGGTCCCCCCGGCCGCCTCCCCGGTGACGGTGCCGGGCGCCGGCACGCCGGAAGCGAGTGCGGACAGGGCGGCGAGTGCGTCCTGGCGGTCGGCCGCCGTGAACGACGCCCGGTGCTCCAGTGCGCTCCGCCCGGTGGCCAGGACGCGCGCCGCGGCGGTCAACGTGGTCTCCGGGGCGGCTTCCACATGGTCGTGCAGCTGTTCCGCTCGCGCTCGCAAGGCCTGTGGAGTGTGGCCCGACAGCACCCACACCGCAGGCGAAGGGTCCGCCGTGCCGGGCTGTGCGGTGCCGTCCTTCGTGTCCGGATCCGGCGTCGGCTGTTCGAGGATCACATGGGCGTTGGTGCCGCTGATGCCGAACGAGGAGACGCCGGCCCGCCGCGGCCCGTCGTGACCGGGCCAGTCCATGTGCTCGGTCAGCAACTCGACCGCGCCCGAGGACCAGTCCACATGCGGGCTGGGTTCGTCGACGTGCAGGCTGCGCGGCAGTACGCCGTGGTGCATTGCGAGCACTGTCTTGATCACTCCCGCGACGCCGGCTGCGGCCTGGGTGTGTCCGATGTTGGACTTCACCGACCCCAGGCGCAGCGGACGGTCTGCGGGGCGGTCTTGTCCGTAGGTGGCCAGGAGTGCTTGGGCTTCGATGGGGTCGCCGAGTTTGGTGCCGGTGCCGTGTGCTTCGACGGTGTCGATGTCGGCGGGGTCGAGTCCGGCGTTGTGGAGGGCTTGGCGGATGACGCGTTGTTGTGAGGGGCCGTTGGGTGCGGTGAGGCCGTTGCTGGCGCCGTCCTGGTTGACGGCGGTGCCGCGGACGACGGCGAGGATCTGGTGGCCGTTGCGGCGTGCGTCCGAGAGGCGTTCCACCAGGAGGAGGCCGGCTCCCTCGCCCCAGCCGGTGCCGTCGGCAGCCGCCGCGAACGCCTTGCACCGCCCGTCGGGGGACAGGCCCCGCTGACGGCTGAACTCCACAAAGGTGGCCGGGCTGGCCATGACCGTCACTCCGCCCGCCAGCGCCAGGTCGCACTCGCCGCTGCGCAGTGCCTGAGCGGCCAGGTGCAGTGCGACCAGCGACGAGGAACAGGCCGTGTCCACCGTCACCGCCGGGCCCTCAAGCCCGAAGGTGTAGGAGAGGCGGCCCGAGGCGACACTGCCCGCGCTGCCGCTGACCAGGTAGCCTTCCGTGCCCTCGGGGGCGTGCCGGTTCTGGTGCAGCCGGGCGCCGTAGTCGCTGTACATCACGCCGGCGAAGACACCGGTGCGTGAGCCGCGCAGCGAGACGGGGTCGATGTCTGCGCGCTCGAACGCCTCCCAGGCCGTCTCCAGCAGCAGCCGCTGCTGCGGGTCGGTGGTCAGCGCCTCGCGCGGACTCATGCCGAACAGGGCCGGATCGAAGTCGGCTGCCGTGTGCAGAAATCCGCCCTCACGCGCGTACGACGTGCCCGGGCGTGAGCCTTGCGGGTCGTAGAGCCCCTCCAGGTCCCAGCCGCGATCGGTGGGGAAGCCGGAGACCGCGTCGGTGCCCTCCGCCACCAACCGCCACAGGCCCTCGGGCGACGTCACAGACCCGGGGAAGCGGCAGGACATCGCGACGATGACGACCTGGTCGTCGTCCTGTTCCGTCGTCCTGCGGGCCGGGGCTTTCGGTGACTCCACCGCGGCGCCTGGAAGTTCGATCATCAGCCGTGCGGCGAGCGCGCGCGGTGTGGGGTGGTCGAACACCAGGGTGGTGGGAAGGCGCAGCCCCGTCTCGGCGCTGAGGCGGTTGCGCAGGTCCACGGCGGCCAGGGAGTCGAAGCCGAGAGCGGTGAAGGCGCGCTCCTCGGCGACGTTGTGAGTGTCGGCGTGCCCGAGCACCGTGGCGACTGTCGTGCGGACCAGGTCGAGCAGTTCCCGCTCGGCGTCGGCGGACGGCAGCGCCGCGACGCGTTCGACGAAGGACCGACTTGCCGCGGCCGTCCCGGTGTTGGCGGCCCGCCGGAGCGGGGCCCGTACGAGGGAGCGAAGCGGTGGCGCGACCGTCGCGCCGGGGGCGTTGAGTGCTTCGGTCTCGAAACCGGCCGCTACCAGGAGACCGTCACTGCCGCGTGTGGTGTGGAGTGCGGTGTCGAAGAGGTGGAGTGCTTCGTGGGTGGTGAGGGGGGTGATGCCGGTGCGGGTTATGCGGGTGAGGTCGGTGGTGGTGAGTTGTGCGGTCATGCCGTGGGGTTGT
>NZ_JANCPR020000100.1 GCF_028657195.3 Streptomyces iconiensis | reverse complement strand
GGGGGTGGTTTTGGGGTGTGGGTTGGGGGGGTGGGGGGTGCCAGTTGGTGGGGGTGCCGTGGGTGTGGAGTTGGGCGAGGGAGAGGTGGAAGCGGTGGGTGGTTCCTTGGTTTCTGCGGAGGGTGCCGGTGGTGAGGGTGGTGTGGGGGGTGGTGTCGGCGGTGTCTTGGAGTGCGGTGGTGAGGACGGGGTGGGGGCTGGTTTCGATGAATTGGGTGTGGCCGTTGTTGAGGAGGGTGAGGACGGTGGGGTGGAGTTGGACGGGGTTGCGGAGGTTGTCGTACCAGTACTGGGCGGTGAGTTGGGTGGTGTCGATGGGTTGGGCGTGGAGGGTGGAGTAGAAGGGGGTGGTGCTGTGGGTGGGGGTGATGTCGTGGAGGAGTTGGAGGAGGGTGTCGTGGAGGGGGGTGATGTGGGGGGTGTGGGAGGCGTAGTCGACGGGGATGGTGCGGGCTCGGATGTTGTGGTTGTTGAGGTGGGTGGTGAGGTGGTGGATTTGTTGGGTGTTGCCGGCGATGACGGTGGTGTGGGGGCCGTTGTGTGCGGCGATGTGGAGGTCGTTGTAGGGGGTGAGGTGGGTTTGTGTTTCGTTTGGTGGGAGGGGGATGGAGGCCATGGTGCCGGTGTTGGCGAGGGTGAGGAGGGCTTTGCTGCGGAGGGCGACGATTTTGGCGGCGTCGTTGAGGGTGAGGGCGCCGGCGATGTGGGCGGCGGCGATTTCTCCTTGGGAGTGGCCGAGGACGGCGTCGGGGTGGATGTCGTGGTGTTGCCAGAGGCGGGCGAGGCTGGTCATGACGGCGAAGAGGGCGGGTTGGGTGATGTCGACGCGGTCGGGGGGTGGGGTGTGGGGGTTGTTGAGGAGGTCGAGGATGTTGTGGTCGGTGTGGGGTTGGAGGGCTTGGCAGGCTTGGGTGAGGTGGTGGGTGAAGGTGGGGGAGGTGGTGAGGAGTTGGTGGGCCATGCCGTGCCATTGGGAGCCTTGGCCGGGGAAGACGAAGACGGTTTTGCCGGGTTCGGTGGTGGTGGCTTGGACGAGGCTGGGGTGGGGGGTGTTGTGGGTGAGGGCGTGGAGTGCGTTGAGGAGGTCGGTGTGGTCGGTGGGGGCGATGACGGTGCGGTGGGTGTGGTGGGTGCGTCCTTGGGTGAGGGTGTGAGCGGTGGTGTTGAGTTCGGTGGGTGTGGTGTGGGTGAGGGCGTAGGTGTGCAGGCGGGTGGCGTGGTCGCGTAGTGCTTGTTCGGTGTGGCCTGAGAGCAGCCAGGGCGCGAGCGGCGTATCGGCGGTGACGGGATCGGGTTCCTCCTGCCCCTCCACACCAACCAACACCGGCTCAAGTTCGCCGGGATCCTCTTCGACGGCGGGTTCCGGTTGGTCCGGAGCCTCTTCCAGGACGACGTGCGCGTTGGTGCCGCTCATGCCGAAGCCGGAGACGGCTGCGCGGCGTGGGTGTCCGTTTCGTGGCCACTCGCGGGCCTCGTCCAGCAGCTGTACCGCGCCGCTTTCCCAGTCGACGTGGGGTGTGGGCTCGTCGATGTGCAGAGTGCGCGGCAGCAGTTCGTGGCGCATGGCCATGATCATTTTGATGATGCCGGCGACGCCGGCTGCGGCCTGGGTGTGTCCGATGTTGGATTTGAGGGAGCCGAGGTAGAGGGGTTCTTCCGCGGGGCGGTCTTGTCCGTAGGTGGCCAGGAGTGCCTGGGCCTCGATGGGGTCGCCCAGTGTCGTTCCCGTGCCGTGTGCTTCCATCGCGTCGACATCCGCCGGGGCCAGCCCCGAATCCGCCAGCGCTTGGCGGATGACCCGCTGCTGTGAAGGGCCGTTGGGTGCGGTGAGGCCGTTGCTGGCGCCGTCCTGGTTGATGGCGGTGCCCCGGACGACGGCGAGGACCTGGTGGCCGTTGCGGCGTGCGTCCGAGAGGCGTTCCACCAGCAGCAGACCGACCCCCTCGCCGAAAGCCGTGCCGTCGGCAGCCGCAGCGAACGCCTTGCAGCGGGAGTCGCGAGCCAGGCCGCGTTGTCTGCTGAAGCCGATGAAGATGTCCGGGTTGGCCAGGATCGTGGCCCCGCCCGCCAGGGCCAGGTCGCACTCGGAGTTCCGGAGAGCCCGCACCGCCAGGTGCAGCGCGACCAGCGAGGACGAGCAGGCGGTGTCCACCGTCACCGCCGGACCCTCAAGACCCAGGGTGTAGGAGATCCGGCCCGAGGCGATGCTGCCCGCGCTGCCGATGCCCAGGTACCCCTCCATCTCGGCGGGCAGCTTCACGCGCGAGCCGTAGTCGGTATAGACCACGCCGGTGAACACACCGGTGCGCGAGCCGTGCAGCGAGGACGGGTCGATACCGGCCCGCTCGAACGCCTCCCAGGCCGTCTCCAGCAGCAGCCGCTGCTGCGGGTCCATGCTCGTCGCTTCGCGCGGGCTGATCCCGAAGAACGCCGGGTCGAACTCGTCCGCGTCATGCACGAATCCGCCCTCGCGCGCATACGAGGTGCCGGCACGGGAGGCGTCCGGGTCGAAGAGCCGGTCCAGGTCCCAGCCCCGGTTGGTGGGGAAGGGCGAGATGACATCGCGCTCCGATGCGACCACCTCCCACAGGTCCTCGGGCGTGCGGATCTCCCCTGGATAGCGACAGGACATGGCGACGATCGCGATCGGCTCGTCGTGGTGGGACGGAGCGCCGGTGGCCGCCACCTTCTCGTCGGAGCCGAGGAGCCTGGTGCGGAAGAAGGCGGCGAGCGATTCAGGGGAGGGGTAGTCGAAGATCAAGGTGCTGGGCAGTTTCCATCCGGTCGCCGTGCACAACCGGTTGCGCAGTTCAACAGCGGTGAGCGAGTCGAAGCCGAGGTCCTTGAAAGCGCGCGAGGTGTCCACGGTCTCGTGCGAGGAGTGGCCGAGCACGGCCGCTACCTGGTCGCGTATCAACCCCGTGAGCACACGCAGCTGTTCGGATTCCGAGCGGCCCGCCAGCGTGTCGGTGAGCTCGGCCGCCTCGGTCCCGTTCCCCGGGCCGGTTCCACGTGCGGCGGTCTCGACCGCGCTGACGAGGGAGCGCAACGGTGCGGCCAGCAGGCCGCCTTCGGCCTGCGAGCGCAGGCTGCTCCGGTTGAGCCGGGTGGCCAGCAGGCATGCCCGGTCCGTCCGCCGCGCGAGGGCGAAGACGGGGCCGCATTGCGCGGCGCTGAAACGTGTCAGCCCACCGGGCGAGCGGTCCTGGCCACCCTCCCGGGGGCCCCAGCTGAGCGAGGCACCGGGCCGGTCCAGCGTACGGCGGTACCGGGCCAGCGCGTCGAGGTAGCTGCCGACGGCGGCCCTGGTCGCCTGCCCAGCACCGCCGAGGGTGCCGGCCGGGTCGGGGGCGAGCAGCAAGAAGGAATCCAGGCCGAGGTCGAGGGTGAGTTCGTGCAGGTTCCACGCGGCGTCGGTGGCCGTCCGCAAGGCATTCCCGAAATCCTCGGGAGCGGTGCTTGCGAGCAACGATTCCGGCGTTTCGGCTGCCACATGGAGCACTCCGGTCAGCGGGTGCGCCGCGGGCAGCAGGGCCAGGGCACCGGCCACCGCTTCGCGGTCCGCGGCACAGCCCGGTGCGGTCAGTACGTCTGCGCCGAGCCCGGTGAGCGTGGCCGCGAGGTCCCTGTCCCCGCCGAGCAGCATGACGTGGCGTACTCCGAGCGCCGTGACGAGATGTTCCGTGACGGCGGCCGTGAGGCTGCCGTCACCCGAGACCAGGAGGGTGCCGGTCGCTGCGGAGTCGGGTTCCGGTGGTGGCGGGAAGTCATCAGAGGACGAACGGCACAGCCGCGGAATCCGTATCCCGCCGTTTCTCAGGGCGAGTTGGGGCTCCTCGGTGGCGAGTGCGGCGGGCAGTGCACACAGCGAGGCGGCCTCGTCGTCCAAGTCGACGAGCGTGAGGCGCCCCGGATGCTCCGCCTGGGCCGCCCTGACCAACCCCCACACCGGGGCAGATGTCAGGTCCTGCACATCCTCCGGGTCCGGCAGCACCGCGCGACGGGTGACGATCACCAACCGGGTGGAGGCCGTTTCCTCCCGCGTCGTCCAAGTCCACAGGTCACGGAAGAGCGTGTCGCAGTCCGAGGCGGTCAGGAACGCGTACGCAGGGACGGGCCCTGATTCCCCGCTCAGCATCTCGGCGAGTGCCTCGACCGACGCGTGCGCGGGCAGTCGCTCCCCGCCGAGAGCCTCTTCGAGTCCGGTCACGCCTGAGCCGATCAACGCCCAGGGCTCGCCGGACGGACGCGTTCCGGAGAGATCGGCTTCTGTCTCCAGCGCTGGCCATTCCAGACCGAGCAGCCAGTCGGGCCGGGCGTCGCCTGCCGGGGCAAGCTGCTCGGGTGTCAGAGGGCTGAGCGACAGGGTGTCGACCGAGGCCACGGGGGATCCGGTCCGATCGGCGACCGTCAGGGTGAAGCCTTCGGCGTGCCGCGTGGCGTGGACGCGGAGCACGTCGGTACCCACCGCGTGCAGTGCCGTCCCCCGCCAGACCGTCGGCTGAGCAGCGGAGTCGGCCTCCGCCAGGAGTGGCTGGAGGGCGGTGGCGAGCAGCGCCGGGTGCAGGACGTACCGGGAACATTCGGCGGACGCCTCCTCGGCGGCGTGCACCTCGGCGAAGATCTCGTCCCCGAGCTGCCATGCCTTCGTCAGTCCCTGGAAGGCAGGGCCGTGGTCATAGCCGAGCCCGGCGAGACGGCCTCGCAGCTGGTCGAGGTCGATGGCCTGGGCACCGGTGGGCGGCCAGGAGGTCAATGCCTTCGGGGCGTGGGTCGACGGTGGTGCGAGCGTCCCGGAGGCATGGCTGGTCCAGGACCCTTGCCAGGGTTCGTCGTCGTCCAGCGTGTCCTCGGCCGCGTGGGCGTGCACGGTAAAGGCGCGGTGGTCGTCCTCGTCCGAGGGTCCGACCGTGAGCTGGAGGTCGACGGTACCTTCCGGCGGAAGCAGGAGAGGCGTGTCGAGGATGAGCTCGGCTACCGCCAGGTCTCCTAGCAACCAGCCTGCCTGCAGGGCGAGTTCCATGTACGCGGTGGCGGGGAGAACGGAGCACCCGTCGACCGTGTGATCGGCGGCCCATGGGTGGCTGTGGGCGGAGAGCCGACCGGTCAAGAGCACCGTGTCGCTCTCGGCGAGGGTGGTGGTGGCGCTGAGCAGCGGATGCTGGGTGGCACGTAGACCGAAGCTTTCCGGCTCACCGCCGGCCGCTGCGTCCTCCAGCCAGTAGCGGTGGTGTTGGAAGGGGTAGGTGGGGAGGTTGTTGGGGG
>NZ_JANCPR020000010.1 GCF_028657195.3 Streptomyces iconiensis | reverse complement strand
GGCGAAGCCCCCATATTGAACGGGAAGGGGCTTCAAACCACAGGAACAACAACAGGGGGGCACGGGGCGAAGCCCCGAAAAAAAGAGAACGGACTACCGACGCCAGCCGAAGGCCGCCGCACTCCCGTCAGCCCCAGCCTTGTACTCAAGCCCCACAAGGCCGTCGTAACCCGCCTTCTCCAACCGCCCCAACAGAGAACCGAAGTCGAGCGCCCCAGTCCCCGGCGCCCCGCGCCCGGGATTGTCAGCGATCTGCACATGCCCCGTCTTAGGGGCATACGCGTCGATCACAGCGTCCAGGTCCTCCCCATTCATGGACAGGTGGTACAGGTCCATGAGGAACCGCGCGTTACCAAGCCCGGTACGGGCGTTCACCGCGTCAACGACCTCGACAGCCCGCGGCGCACTCACGATCGGGAACACCGGCGCCTCCGGCGCATTCAACGCCTCGACGAGCAGCACGGCCCCGACCCGATCCGCAGCCCGCGCGGCGAACGCGAGGTTCTCCAGCGCGAGCGCGTCCTGCTCCTCCGGCGCGACCCCGTCGACACGGTTGCCGTAGAGCGCGTTGAGCGCACGGCACCCGACGCTGCGTGCGAACTCCGCCGCGACATCCACATTCGCGCGGAACTTCTCGGACTCCTCACCCGGCAGGGAGAGCGCACCCTTGTCCGGCCCCGGCAGCTGGCCGGCGTAGAAGTTCAGCCCGGTGAGCTGGACCCCCGCGTCCTCCAACGCGGAACGCAGCGCGTCGAGTTCGGACTGCTCCGGCACGGGAGCGTCGACCCAGGGCCACCACAGTTCCATCGCGTCGAACCCGGCGGCGGCGACCGCGGCCGGCCGCTCCAGCAGGGGCAGTTCGGTGAAGAGGATCGAGGCGTTGACGGTGAACCGGTACGGGAAAGCCACGGGGACCGCACTCCCTTCCATTTCGCATCGTGGAAGTCATATTCTGCTTACTGAAAGATTGCTACCGAGCCTGGCGCCCTGTCAAGGCCCCCAGCCACAAACGAAGCGGCACACACGGGCGGAGCCGCACGCGCAGCGAGCGAACACACGGCGGGCCGCACGGTGGAGGCGAACACACGGCGAACCGCGCACAAGGCGCGGACCGCAGACAAACAAAGGCCCCGGACGCCGTCCGAAAAGAACGACGATCCGGGGCCAAGGTCTCGGAACCCCCGCGGGCGAAGCCCGCTACCGCTTCAGAGCGACCCCCGCCCACATACTCACAAGCGCGTCATCCATGTCCCCGATACCGACGACACCGGCGGAATCCGGATCGGGGTGCCACCGATGCGGCACCTCGATCCCCGGCTCCACCAACTCCAGCCCATCGAAGAAGCGCGCGAACTCCTCGCGCGGACGCACCTGCGCCTCGCCGCCGTCCGCCTTGTAGACGTTGATGGCCTGCTCCCACTCCTCCGGCGCGAAGTCGGGCGTGCACTGGGAGATGACGACGTACGAGCCCGAGGGCAGCTGGTCCACGAGGCGGCGCACGATGCCGGAGGCGTCCCGCTCGTCGACGATGTAGTGCATGAGACCCACCAGGCACAGCGCGAGCGGGCGCTTCATGTCGAGGGTGTCGAGCAGTTGGGCCGAGTCGAGGATGGAGTCGGGCTCTGTGATGTCCGCCTCGACGTAGGCCGTCCGTCCTTCGGGTGACCCCGTCAGCAGCGCGCGGGCGTGGGCGAGCACGATCGGATCGTTGTCGGCGTAGACGACGCGCGCCGCCGGCACCATGGACTGCACCACCTCGTGCAGGTTGGGGCTGGTGGGGATGCCGGTGCCGATGTCCAGGAACTGGTGGATGCCGCGTTCGGCCAGGTAGCGCGCCGCACGGTGCATGAACGCGCGGTTCGCGCGCGCCGCGTTACGGAAGCCGGGGAAGGCGGCGAGCAGTTTCTCGGCCACCTCGCGGTCGGGCGGGAAGTTGGTCTTGCCGCCGAGGAAGTAGTCGTAGATGCGGGCACTGTGGTGCCGGTCGAGCCCCAGGTCCCGCTCACCGGTCCCGGCGCCCCGCGCGGTGCCCGGCGTGCTGGTCCGTACGGCGGCCGGCTCCGTGCGCGCCGGACGCTCCGTACCAGGCCCCGCGTCGGTCCCGCCGTTCCCCTCGGTCCTGCCGGTCCCGCCGTTCCGGTCGGCGTTCTCGTCCATGTCCGCCCCTTGTCGTGAGGTGATCACCCGCTGCTGTGCGCGAAATCGTAGTTGCTCTCCGTGTGCGGGACGCCTACATTCTGCGCTCGTAACTGCCGCGCCCGGAAGGCTTGTTGCGGTTCACGGGCCCGACGGGTCAGAGGCGCAGGGTGGAACCGAGAGGCACGGGGCGGAACTCCGGCCGGGACCCGTACGCGCTGACCGCGCATATTCTCTGGGTATCTGTACCGGACAGGGGCGCCGATGCCACACTGTTGTGACCGCCCAGTGACCCACGGGAGTCGTAATGCCCGCCATGATGCAGCCGGTCGGCGAGCCGTCACGCAGGGGCTCGCAAGAACCGCAGGCCGGTCCCACGGCACTGCGCATCGTCCTGGGCGTGAAGCTGCGCAGGCTGCGGCAGGAGTACGGGATCACCCGCGAGGAGGCGGGCCGCGCCATCCGCGGCTCCCACGCGAAGATCACGCGGCTGGAGCGCGGGCAGGTGGGCGCCAAGGAGCGCGACCTAGCCGATCTGCTGACGCTCTACCGGGTGCACGACCCCGACGAGCGCGCCGACTTCTTCACGCTCGCGCGGCAGGCCAACTCCCCTGGCTGGTGGCATCAGTACAACGACGTGCTGGAGGACTGGTTCGAGCTGCACCTCGGACTGGAGGACGCCGCTTCGCTCATCAGGACGTACGAGGTCCAGTTCCTGCCCGGGCTGCTCCAGACGGAGGACTACGCCTACGCCGTCAGCCGTCTGGGTTACCCCAACACCGAGCCTCGTACGATCGCACGGCTGGTTGAGCTGCGGATGGCCAGGCAGCGGCTGCTGGCCAGAGAGGATCCGGCGCCGCCGAAACTCTGGGCCGTCGTGGACGAGGCCGTGATGCGGCGCCCGTTCGGCGGCCCCGACGTGATGCGCGGCCAGCTCGAACACCTGCTGAAGATGGTGGAGCTGCCCCATGTGACGCTCCAGATCGCCCCGTTCGAGGTGAGCGCAGCGGCGGCGGGCTCGCCCATCACCCTGCTGCGCTTCGGCGACCCCGACCTGCCGGACAAGGTGTATCTGGAGCATCTGACCGGCGCCGTCTATCTGGACAAGCAGGCGGAGATCGACCAGTACACGCTGATCATGAACCGGCTGGGTGCCGAGGCGTACCAGCCGGACGAGAGCATCGGCTTCATCCGCGAGCTGCTGCGCGAGATGGGCTGACCGTCAGCGCCGCGCGGGTGCCTGGCCGGGCGTCGATACTGTGGGCTCCATGAGGCGATTGAGAGTGGAGTTCACGACCGAGCCCTTCGATCTCGACGAAGCGCCGGCACACGCGGTCGTGGCCCGGGAGATCGTGCAGGCGGGGGCGCTGGACGCGGTGGACGTCGGCCCGTTCGGCAACACGGCCGAGGGTTCGGCCGACGAGGTGCTGGCCACGGTTTCCGCACTGCTCCGGGGGTCGATCGACGCGGGGGCGACCCGGGTATCCTTGCAGGTCAATGTGATCGGGGAGGGCGAGGAGTGATGGGGCGCAGCACAGACGCCTCGGGCCATCCGTTCGTCGTCGCGGTCAAGCCGCTCGTGGACGCGATGGGCGGCTCGATGGTCCCTCCGGACGAGGCACAGGGCGACGATGTCGTCCTGGCCTGGGAGGGCGAGGACGTGGTGGCCGTACGGCTGCCGCATCTGTCCGACTCGCTCGACCACATCCTCGCCGAACTCGAAAGACGGCACGGAGTGCCATTGTCCGAACTCGACCGCCGCACGAAGCAGTCCGTGGTCCGCATCCTGGAGACCCGCGGCGCGTTCTCCGTACGCCACGGCGTCGAGACGGTCGCCTCGGCGCTGGGCGTCAGCCGCTTCACCGTCTACAACTACCTCAACCGCGCCAACGGCGACTGACAAGCCCCCGGGAGATGCGCCCCCGGAGGGGCGCGGGGAACTGCGCGAGCAACCACGCCGCTTCCCGCAGCCGGCAGAGCACAGGCAGGCGCAAGGCGTACCCCGGCGGGACGCCGCACCCGGACCCGGCGAAAGACAGGGGTATGGGGTCACCCCGAGACGCTCCGCGCCAACGGCGACTGACAAGCCCCGGGAGATGCGCCCCCGAAGGGGCGCGGGGAACTGCGCGAGCAACCATGGGGGTACCTCCCTGCTCGAAGAGCTTGGGGGAGCAACCGCCAGCCGGCGAACACGGTCAGGGGCAAGGTCTGCCCCCGGCACGGCACGGCACAGGCAGGCGCAAGGCGTACCCCGGCGGGACGCCGCAGCCGAGCAGTCGAACCCCGCGAAAGACAAGGGACACGGGGTCACCCCGAGACGCTCCGTACGCCGACGCGGCGCGAGCGATTCGCTTCCGGATGCCGGGCTTTGTCTTCCGCGATGTCGAAAGACATTCAACAAAGTGTTGACGCGATGTTGTCCGAGGACTTAGCTGTTCCCAGCCCGAACAGCACCACGGCCTCGGAGGTTCCGTGACTTCGCGTTCGACCCCAGGTCTTGCCTGGTTCAACTCCGCAGAGGAACCCGCCGCTCGCGCCGCACTCCACGAGATGTGCGCCGCCGGAGCCTGGGGGAGCACCCTGCTCGCCCAGCGCCCCTACGGCAGCGTCGAGGATCTCTTCCGTACGAGCGATGATGCCACCGCAGCGCTCACCGACGCCGATCTGGCGGAGGCCATGGCGGGACACCCGCCCATCGGGCGCCCGAAGCCGGGGGATCCGACCTCGTCCCGTGAACAGCGGGGCATGGAGGGATCGTCCGAGGCACTGAAGGCGGAGATGCTCGAACTCAACCTGGCCTACCAGGAGCGGTTCGGCCATGTCTTCCTCATCTGCGCCACCGGTCTGACCGGCGAGCAGATGAGGGACGCCGTCCGTCATCGACTCGACAACTCCCCGCAACAGGAGCGGGAGACCGTGCGGCGGGAGCTGGCGAAGATCAACCGCATTCGCCTCACCCGTCTCACGGAGGAAGGAGCGCCCACGGCATGAGTGGCGAGAACCTCACCTCGGTGTCCACGCACATCCTGGACACCAGCCTCGGCCGCCCCGCCGCTGGCGTCGATGTGCGGATGTCCGCACGGAACAACCGGGCCGCGGGGGACGGAGCCGCGTGGTCACCCCACGGCACCTCCGTGACCGATGCCGACGGGCGCTGCAAGGACTTTCCGGCGCTGCCGGAAGGCACCACCCATGTACGGCTCGTCTTCGAGACCGAGGCGTACTTCTCACAGAACAAGCGAGCCGAGGCCCAGCAGGACGCCCCCGCGCTACGGGACAGCGACGCGTTTTTCCCGGAAGTGGCGATCACCTTCGCCGTCGATCCGGGCGAGCACTACCACGTGCCGCTGCTGCTCACCCCGTTCGGCTACTCCGTGTACCGAGGGAGCTGACATACACGTGCCCACGATTCTTGGCCAGAACCAGTACGGCAAGGCGGAGAACCGCGTCGTCAAGATCACGCGGGAAGGCGACACCCACCACATCAAGGACCTCAACGTGTCCGTCGCCCTCAGTGGCGACCTGGACGAGGTCCACTACTCCGGGTCCAACGCCCATGTGCTGCCCACCGACACAACCAAGAACACCGTGTTCGCCTTCGCGAAGGAACACGGCATCGAGTCCGCCGAGGCGTTCGGCATCCTGCTGGCCCGGCACTTCGTGGACAGCTGCGAGCCCATCCGCACGGCCCGCATCCGCGTCGAGGAGTACACCTGGGACCGGATCGCGACCAGCGACGCCAACTCCCGGTTCATCGGCGCCGACGAGGTCCAGCACTCCTTCGTGCGCCAGGGCCAGGAGACCCGCACCGCGCAGATCACGTACGACGGCGAGAACGTCGAGGTGCTGTCCGGGCTCAAGGGGCTCACGGTCCTGAACTCCACCAACTCGGAGTTCTGGGGCTACATCAAGGACCGCTACACGACCCTCCGCGAGGACTACGACCGTATCCTCGCGACCGAGGTCACCTCCGTGTGGCGCCACAACTGGACCGGCGCCGAGGGCGTGCGTACCCCCAACTGGGAGAAGTCGTACGCCCAGTCGAAGAAGCACATGCTGCAGGCCTTCGCGGAGACGTACTCGCTGTCGCTCCAGCAAACGCTGTACCAGATGGGCGCGCGCGCCATCAACAGCAGGCCGGAGATAGACGAGATCCGGTTCTCCATGCCGAACAAGCACCACTTCAAGGTGGACCTCGAACCGTTCGGGATGAAGAACGAGGCCGCTGACGGTGCCGTCTACCTCGCGGCCGACCGTCCCTACGGCCTGATCGAGGCGACGGTGCTGCGTGACGGCGCCGAAGCGCGCATACCTTTCGACATGACCAACCTCTGATCTTTCCCCCTGCCCCGCCTCCCGCCCTGCCCCGCTCCCTTCTCGCCCTCCCGCCGGGAGGTGCCTGCGGGGGAACGAGGGATCAGCGGCGGGGCAGGGGCCTCAACCCCGCAGCGAGGACACCATGGCGGAAACAGCCCCAGACAGCTCGCGCGTCGTCATCGAGAACTGCGCGATAGCGACGGTCGACGCGGAGGACACCGAGTACGCCTCGGGTCACCTCGTCATCAACGACAACCGCATCGAGTCCCTCGGTGCCGGCCCGGCCCCCGAAGGGCTCACCCATGTCACGCGCCGTATCGACGGCACGGGGCATCTGCTCACGCCCGGGCTGGTCAACACCCACCACCACTACTACCAGTGGCTCACCCGCGGCCTGGCGACGGACTCCAACCTCTTCAACTGGCTCGTGGCCCTCTACCCCACCTGGGCCCGTATCGACGAGGAGATGGTCCACGCGGCGGCCCGCGGTTCGCTCGCCATGATGGTGCGCGGCGGTGTGACCACCGCGATGGACCACCACTACGTCTTCCCGCGCGGCAGCGGCGATCTGCTGGGCGCCGAGATCCGCGCCGCGGCCGAACTGGGCGTGCGCTTCACCGCGGCGCGCGGCTCGATGGACAGGGGCGAGTCGGACGGGGGGCTGCCGCCCGACTTCGCCGTCGAGACGACGGAGGGCGCGCTGAAGGCGACCGAGGCGGCCATCGACACGTACCACGACGCCTCGTTCGGCTCGATGCTGCACATCGCGGTCGCGCCCTGCTCACCGTTCTCCGTCTCCACCGAACTCATGCGCCAGGGCGCCGAGTTGGCCCGTCGCAAGGGCGTGCGGCTGCATACGCACGGCTCGGAGACGGCGGAGGAGGAGAAGTTCTGCCACGAGCTGTTCGGCATGGGGCCCACCGACTACTTCGAGTCGACGGGCTGGCTCGGCGAGGACGTATGGATGGCCCACTGCGTCCATATGACCGACGCCGACATCGCGGCCTTCGGCCGTACGAAGACCGGCGCCGCGCACTGCCCCTCCTCCAACGCCCGGCTGGGCGCGGGGATCGCGCGGGTGCCCGACATGCTGGAAGCCGGGGTGCCCGTCGGGCTGGGCGTGGACGGCACCGCCTCCAACGAGTCGGGCGAGCTGCACACCGAACTGCGGAACGCGCTGCTCGTCAACCGCCTCGGTCCCCACAAGGAGAACGCGCTGACTGTGCGTCAGTCGCTGCGCATGGGTACCTATGGCGGGGCCCAAGTGCTGGGCCGCGCACAGGAGACGGGCTCGCTGGAGCCGGGCAAGCTCGCCGACGCCGTGCTGTGGAAGCTCGACGGCATCGGCCACTCCTCCATCGCCGACCCGGTCGCCGCGCTGGTCCTCGGCGCCGCCGCACCGGTCACCCTCTCCTTCGTCAACGGGAAGCCCGTGGTCGAGAACGGCCGCCTGCTCAACGCCGACGAGGACGAGATCGCGCGCGGGGCGCGGGACGAGTCCAGGCGCCTCGCCCGTATCGCAGCGCAGGCCGGCTGACCTTCGCCGCTCTCCGGGCCGTTCGGCGCCGGGGCCCAGGACACCGGCCGGGAGGGACGGCTCCCGGCCGGTTCACCACCGCGACGCCGATCGGCGCGCGACACCCGGCAGCACCCTCGCTCCACCCCCCCCGCACTCAGACCCCCGCTCTGACCTCTCACTGACCCCCGCAACACCCGCACTCCGCAACACCCCTGCGGAACCCCCCACTTCACCTGCGACCCCCCTCACCCTCACGGGGTCCTGTCATGCTCCGTTCACGACGAGCATGGGCGCGACGGCAAACAACCGCACACCGAGCACCACCTCGCACCACCTCCCTGAAAGCGCGTGCCGCAAGCACTGAGATCGACAGGAGGACCGCAGTGGCCAAGACGCCCAGGTTCACCGCGCAAGGCAAGTCAGCGGACAGCAGTGGGGAGGTATCGGAACAGTCCCCACCGGGGGAGACGCAGGAGAAGCACCCTGTCGATCAGGGCATGCCGCCACTGAAGCTGTTCACCACCGGCCTCCAGCACGTCGCTGCGATGTACGCCGGGGTCGTGGCCCCACCGCTCGTCATCGGCGCCGCCGTAGGACTGTCGGTCACCGAACTGACCTTCCTCACCGGCGCCAGTCTCTTCATGGCCGGCCTCGCCACGCTCCTCCAGACGCTCGGCGTCTGGAAGATCGGTGCCCGCCTCCCCTTCGTCAACGGCGTGACCTTCGCGACCGTGGCACCCATGCTCGCCATCAACAAGTCCGAGGGGCCGGAGAACGCGCTCCCCGTCATCTTCGGCGCCACGATGGTCGCGGCGGCGCTCGGCTTCATCGGGGCGCCGTTCTTCAGCAAGCTCGTACGCTTCTTCCCACCTGTCGTCACGGGCAGCGTCATCACGCTGATCGGCATATCCCTGCTGCCCGTCGCCTTCAACTGGGCGCAGGGCGGCAATGAGAAGGACCCCCACTACGGCGACGGCAAGTACATCGCCATGGCCGGGGTCACCCTGCTCATCGTGTTGCTGCTACGCCGGTTCACCACCGGCTTCATGAAGCAGATCGCGGTGCTGATCGGCCTCGTTGTCGGCACGCTGATCGCGATACCCGTCGGCATCACGGACTTCACCGCCGTCAGGGAAGCCGACATCATCGGCTTCCCCACGCCCTTCCACTTCGGGGCGCCCCAGTTCGCCATCGCCGCGATCATCTCCATGTGCGTCGTCATGCTCGTCTCGATGACCGAGTCGACGGCCGACATGCTGGCCCTGGGCGAGATCGTCGACAAGCCGTCCGGCGAGAAGACGATCGCCGCGGGACTGCGCGCCGACACAGCGGGCTCTTTCGTCAGCCCCTTCTTCAACGGCTTCATGTGCAGCGCCTTCGCGCAGAACATCGGACTCGTCGCGATGACCCGGGTCCGCAGCCGCTTCGTCGTCGCGGCCGGCGGCGGCATCCTCGTCCTCATGGGGCTGTGTCCGCTGGCCGCCTCGCTCATCGCGTCCGTACCCCAGCCCGTGCTCGGCGGTGCGGGCGTCGTGCTCTTCGGGTCGGTCGCGGCCAGCGGTATCCAGACCCTGATGAAGGCCGGTCTGGACAAGGACAACAACGTTCTCATCGTCGGTGTCTCGCTCGCCGTCGGCGTCATCCCGATCGCGGCGCCGGAGTTCTACCACGCGTTCCCCGAGAGCGCGAAGATCATCCTCGACTCCGGGATCTCCACGGGCTGCGTCACCGCCGTCATCCTCAACCTCGTCTTCAACCATCTCGGGAACAAGAGCCACCGCGAGGACGAAATGGTCACGCATCCGATGGAGCCGGGCGAGGGGATTCCGCACCAGCGGACCCTCGCGTAACGGCGGGCCACGCATCCGGTGGCGAGCCACCACGGTGGGGCCCGGTGTGTGGCGGACGGCTGAAGCCCAGCCGTGCGCCCCACCACCGGGCCCACTTCGTCGTCGGCGGGCGCACGGGCGCGGTCGCGGGCTGGGCGGGGCGGTGCGGTGCGGGCTGGGGCGGGGAGCAGCGCGGAGGGGTGCGGAACGGAGGGCCCGGGTTCAGGCCCCGGCCGGGGCTCAGGTCCCGGTCCGGTCAGGCCCCGGTCCGGTCAGGTCCCGGCCAGGGCTCAGGTCCCGGTCCCGTCAGGTCTCCATCGCGTCCCAGAAGTGGTCGAGGATGTCGGCCATGAAGTCGCGGGACGCGTCACGCGCACCCGCCGACGACGCCTGGCCCCAGCCGAGGGAGGCCGTGGTCACAGACGCGTACGCCTCCTGGAGTGCGCGCAGCCCGTCCTCGACGTACGGGCGCGGAAGCGGCACGATCCGTGTGACGGGACCCGAGTACGCCTGCCAGCGCGAGGTGACGGCGCGGCGCAGCAGGCCCGCCAACTCCTCGCCGCGCCCTGTGAGTTCGACAAAGGCGGGAACGGGCAGCCGCAGTACGCCGGCGAGGGCTTCGGCCTGCCGTGCGTCCCCTGTCCACACGCCCGTCTCCTCGACGCGGGCGTACACGGCGGCGTCCATGCCGGCCTCCATCGCGACATCGGCGGCCGAGAGCGAGCGGGCGAGCCGGAACTCGCGCAGCGTGCGCGGCTCGCCCAGCAGATCGCCCGCTGAGCACCACAACGCGCCCGCCAGCGCTGTGAGCTGGCGCTCGTCGGGCGTCAGCTCGCCGTGCTCCCACGCGACGACCGTCGCGGGTTCGATGTCGAGGCCGTACGCGGCGTGCATGCCGTACGCGACATCGGCGGGTCCCATGCCGAGCCCTTCCCGCGCCCGCAGCGCCGCCGTGCCGTCGAACGAACTGCCGCCGGACCCCGGTGACATGCTGTAGCGCATCGGCTCACCGTACGGGTACGCGCGCCTCACGCCTACGGTGTATTCGCCCGAAGTGCGTGCTCGTAGGAATCTCTTTCGTTCAGCGGTAGGCGGCAGAGCCGCCGATCGTCCCGCTCCTCAAGATCAGTTGACGCCGTTTTTACCCGGTCACCGCAGGTGAGAGCATCGCGCGCACGGTTCTCCGCGATCATTTGGGACGCGCGTGCGATGCTTGCGTTCATGACGGCGACCGTGTCAGGTGACTTCGAGCTGACCATGGACGAACTGCGGGTCGTAGCACGCTACGTGGCCCAGACCGCTCAGGAAGTACTCCCCGTGTTCGAGGACGCCAGCCCAGGAGACCCTCGGCCCCGGGCGGCCCTTGACGCCGCATGGGAGTTCGTCAACGGTGCGAGAAGGACCAAGCTGCAGCGTGTCACCTCGCTGGACGCACACCGAGCGGCGAAGGAAGCCCGTACCGAAGCCTCGCGTCTCGCCGCGCGTGCCGCCGGCGATGCCGCATCGGCCGCCTACCTCCATCCGATCGCGAAGGCTCACCAGGTGGGCCACATCCTGCGCGCCGCCGCGAGCGCGGCGCGCGTGGCCGAAATCAGCGCGGGCGACGATCCCGCGGTCGGGAACAGTGCGATCGAGCAGGCGAGGCAGCGTGCCACACCGGTCCTGATCGGCGTTCTGCACCGGTACCCCCTCGCGCCGCCCGGCAGGGACCGCGTCGCGCAACTGATGACCGCCTTGGACACCTCCCTGCGCGCCTCCCGCTGAGCGCCGGCCGGCTGGAACCGCATCCGCTGTCCTCTTGGGACACCCCCGGCGGAGGTTTCAGTCACCGCGTCGGCGAAGGCCGACGAGGCCGGCGACTCCCTCGTCGTCATGACCACCCTGGGCCAGCCGTGCGGCCATCAACTCCGTGAAGGGGGCCATCAACTCCGTGAAGGGGGCGAGGAGTTCGGTGCTCACGCCCTGTCGGCGCGCGGTGTCCACCAGTGTCGCGTCGCCCGCGGTCATCATGGCGAGGTTGGAGACGACGCCCTCGGTGTAGTCGCCGCTCTCCAGCTGCGCGGCCATGCCGTCGATCGCGCCCGCCATGGAACCGAGCCAGCCGGAGAGCAGCGGCGCGAACTCCCCCGGAGCGAAACCCTTTTCGGGCCGCATCAGCGCGAACGCATGGGTGATTCCGGCGAACATGCCGGTCGTGGCGCTGAGCAGCGCCACGTCGTGCAGTGCGGCGTGGCCGGCGTCCTCCCCGACGTACGAGGTGGCGGCGGGCACGGCGAGCGTCGCGACGTGCTCCTCGAACAGGGCGCGGTCCCCGCTGTAGAAGACGTAACCGCCGGAAGCGGGCTGCCCGATCATCGTCGGCACCGCCATGATCCCGGCGTCCAGGAAACGGGCGCCGCGCTCCTCGGCCCAGCGCGCCCGCGCCCTGCCCTGCTCGGGCGTGCCGGTGGTGAGGTTGACGAGGTCCTTCTCGCTTCTGGTGGTCGCATGCCTGCTCGACGACGCGTCCGTCGGCACCGCGCTGGCGGACGCCGACCCCGCGGGCGTCAAGTCGGCCAGTGCTGCCCCGACCATGCCGAGGCCGAGCCCGACCGCCACCATCGGCGCGACGGCCAAGGCCCAAGGCAGCGTGGAGCCTTGCGCCTCGATCAGCCACGCGTAGCCGGCCAGCGTGAAAGCGGCCAGCAGGGCCCCGCTCTGGGGCGCGCGCCGTCCGTGCCGGCCGACGAGGTGCATCGCCAGCCAGGCACCGCCCATTTCACCGGCGGAGGCCACGACGAAGCCCAGCGCTGCCTGTCCCGGAGTCAGGGCGAGGCCGTCCTGCATGAACAGGGCCCATGCCAGGAAGAACACGCCGGACAGCAGCCCGAAGACGAGCTGTGCGGCCAGACCTCACGCCCTGCGGTGCGTTGCGGGCGGCGACGAGTACCCCTGGCGCACCCAGACCTCCCAGCAGGCAGCCGGCCAGTGTCAGAAGGATGCCGGCCCGCAGCGATCTGCTGGCGATGCTCTTCACCACGGGGCGAGGTTCCGCCGATGCCGCGCGGCTCGGCGAGGTCGTCGGCGGCGCGGGTGAGCCGGGGCCGGTTAGCCTGGGCCGATCGGTCCAGGCTAACCGCGTGTCCGGTTGCCGTCTTTGATCGTGTAGCTGTCGACGACGAGGAGAGTTTTAGTGAGTACGGATGTTCTGCGGCGCATGGAGAAGACGATGAACTCCCATGACCTGGACGCGTTCGCCGACTGCTTCACCGAGGACTTCCGCTCGGTGCTTCCGCTCCACCCGGAACGGTCCTTCACCGGCCGTGCGCAGATGCGGAGCAACTGGGCGGCCCTCTTCGCGCATGTTCCCGACCTCGTGGGGACGGTCCTGCAGTCCGTCGTGGACGGGGACCAGGTGTGGAGCGAGTGGGAGATCGTCGGCACCACGGTGGAGGGCGAGCCGTACCTGTCGCGGGGCGTGGTCATCCTGCGACCGAGTGGCGAGCGGATCGCGTCGGTCCGGTTCTACCTCGAAAACGCCGACGCCGACGCCGAAACGGGTTCGGTCGCCGGAGCCCCGGCCGCGTAGTCGCTCCCGCCGAGTGCGGCCCGCACCCTCCGCACCAGCGGGAGGGGGCGGGCCGTCGGCGCGTCGGGTCAGACCGTACGGGTGTCGAAGTGCGGGGTGACGGCCAGGAGTTGGCTCAGGTCCGTGTCGGGGCCGTGCTCGGTGGGTTCGGCGCCCGAGGTGAACAGGCGTGCGCCCGCTTCGATGCCGCCCAGTGTGAGGGTGCCGGTCCCCGCGCCCTCCTCCGTGGAGAGGCGCAGCCATGTGCCCTCGCGCAGGCCGAGCACCGGCACGTCGTTCTCCTCCATGAACTGGTTCAGCCGCTCCTCGCGGGTCTCGCCCATGTGCGCGCTCGCGGGTGCCGGGTCGAGGTAGTGCGGGTTGATCTGGAAGGGGACCAGGTCCAGCGCCTCGAAGGAGGGCGGCTGGACGATCGGCATGTCGTTGGTCGTACGCAGCGTCGGGCAGGCCATGTTGGTGCCGGCGCTGGAACCCATGTACGGGGCGCCGGCGCGCACCCGTTCGGCCACGGCCTCCACGAGGCCGCGCTCATGGAGCGACTTGAGCAGCCGGAAGCTGTTCCCGCCGCCGATGAAGACCGCCTGCGCCGAGGCCGCCAGCTCGCGCGGGTCGGAGCCGGTGTGGATGCCGCGCACGCGGATGCCGAGGCCCTCCATGAAGGAGGCGACCTTCGCGGTGTAGCCGTCGTGGTCGGCGAGCGCGTACGGCACGAACAGCAGTTCGTCGACGCCGGAAAGATGACCGGCGATGACCTCGCGGGCGTGTTCCAGGTAACCGCGCCCGGGGGCGGCGGAGTTGGAGAGCAGCAGCAGCTTCATCGTGTGGGTTCAGCCTTTCTTGGGTGAGGTGCGGGGCGCGGACGCGCTGTCGGGACGGTGCCCGCGCACCCGGCGCGGGGTGAGCAGTTCACTGAGCCCCTCGGCCGCGGCGCGCAGGGGTATCAGCAGATCCTGCTTGCGGCCAGCGAGCTGTTCGTGCGGGCCGACGAGCGTGAGCGAACCGATCGGCTGCGAGCGCACCACGACGGGCACGGCGAGCCCCGCCGTCGCGGGGTCGTACTCGCCCTCCGAGTACGCGTAGCCCTCGGCTGGCACCCGGCTCATCAGCTCTTCCAGCTCGCCCGGGTCGGTCACGGTCAGCTCGCTGAAGCGGGCCATGGGCCGCCCGTACAGCAGCGTCGTACGGGCGCCTGGCGTGAGCATCCCGAAGTACGCGCGTGAGGTGGCGCCCGCGTGTGCGGGGTACAGCTCGTCGGCCAGCCGGTAGGCACGCAGCGGGCCCGAGGAGCCGTCGGCCGACTCGACGCAGCGCAGGTGCGCCCCGTCGGGCACGGCGAACAGCGCGGTCACGCCGCTGGCCGTGGCCAGCTCGCGCAGCGCCGGCCGGACCAGCCCCGCCATGCCGCCGTGCCGCTCCCACGCGGTTGACATGTGCCACACGGCGGGGCCCAGGCGATAGCGCCTGGTCACGGCGTCGGAGACCAGGAAACCCCGGTGGGCGAGTGAGGCCAGCAGGCGCTGGGTGACGGACTTGTCCCAGCCGAAGTCGGCAGCGAGATCCGTCACACCCCACTCCTCCCGGTCGTGGGAGAAGGCAAGCAGAACCTGGAGAGCGCGGTCCGCGGTCTGGAGCGGTGCTCCTCGATCGGTAGTCACACACGGCACCCTATCGTTAAGTGAATTACTGTCTCTCATATAGGGAAAAGGTTGCTCTCACGGAACCCCGGAGAGAACCTTTTGCGCAACCGCACCACCACGCATGACGCGCAGCCCTGCCTCACGCAGCGCATCCCGCACGTCACAGCACCACAGCGCACCAAGGAGCCGCCGTGCTCAAGCACGTTCTCGACGTCATCGAACTCCTCGACCGCCCCCAGGCCGACGGACACACCCTCGCCGCGCACCTGCGCGCCGTACTCGACCGGGCCACCGAGGAGTCCGGCGGCGCGGCGCCGGCCGACCGCAAGCCCGTCGACATCAGCGTGAAGCGTGTCGAGGGCGCCAAGGGCGGCACCGACTTCGTCAAGGTCGTCGTCCCCGGCCGCTCCGGAGCACGCTCCGGAGGCCAGGCCCCCACCCTCGGCGTACTCGGCCGTCTCGGCGGCGTCGGAGCGCGCCCCGAGCGCACCGGCATCGTCTCCGACGCCGACGGCGCCGTCGCCGCGCTCTCCGCAGCGGCCAAGCTGCTCGACATGTACGGGCGCGGCGACGTCCTCGACGGCGACGTGATCCTCAGCACCCACGTCTGCCCCGACGCGCCCACCAGGCCGCACGACCCGGTGCCGTTCATGGACTCGCCCGTCTCCATCCTCGACTGCAACCGCGAGGAGATCGACGGGGCCATGGACGCGGTCGTCTCCATCGACACGACCAAGGGCAACCGGCTCCTCAACCACCGGGGCATCGCCCTCTCGCCGACCGTCAAGGAGGGCTGGATCCTCCGTGTCAGCGACGACCTCCTGGGTGTACTGGAGACCGTCACGGGCGAGGCGGCGCACGTTCTGCCGATCACCACGCAGGACATCACCCCGTACGGCAACGGCGTGCACCACATCAACTCGATCATGCAGCCCTGCGTCGCGACCTCCGCACCCGTCGTGGGCCTCGCCCTCACCGCGCAGAGCGCCGTCGCGGGCTGTGCGACCGGCGCCTCGCACGAGACGGACATCGCGGCGGCTGCCCGCTTCGCCATCGAGTCGGCGAAGGAGTACGGCCGCGGGGTCGTCAGCTTCCACGACGCGGACGAGTTCGACCGCCTTGTCGACCTGTACGGCCCAATGACCCGACTGCAGTCCACGGAAGGGTCCACAGAGGACTGAGCCCGACCCCCCGGCCCGCCACGCGCCGTTGTCCCCGTATCGCGGTTGTCCCGTACCGCGGCTGCCCTCGTACCGCGGCTGTCCCCGTGTCCGCACGGAACGGTCCTCGCGTCCGGGGCGACGGCAAGGGCGGGCGGGGGCCGAGAACCATCACGCACGCCACACGGAGCCCCCATGAGCAACCCCACGGTCCCCGAGGCCGAAGCCCCCCAGGCGAGGGCACACCCCAGAGCACTGGAGCCGATCACGCTCGTCGTGACGGCGCTCCTCTCCGTGCTCGGCGCGGTCATCGGCCTCGTACTGATCACCACGCTCGGCATCGCGCCGAACACCTCGGTGATCGGTGCGCTGATCGCCATGCTCATCGGGCGCATCTCGTTCGCCGCGCTCGCCAAGATGCGTGACCCGAACCGGCAGAACCTCGTGCAGTCGGCGATCTCCGGATCCACCTTCGCCGCCGCGAACTCGCTGGTCACGCCCATCGCCGTACCGTTCCTGCTCGGCCGCCCCGACCTGGTGTGGCCGATGCTCGGCGGTGCGGTCATCGGCCTCGCCGTGGACAGCTGGGTGCTCTACCGGGTGTTCGACTCCCGCCTGCTGCCCGCCTCCGCCGCATGGCCCGCCGGCATCGCGGCGGCCGAGACGATCAAAGCGGGCGACGAGGGGGGCCGCAAGGCGAAGCTGCTGGGGCTCAGCGCCGTCGTCGGCTTCGTCGGCTCGCTCTTCAAGCTGCCGATGAGCGCGGCGGGCGTCGCCTTCCTCGGCAACATCTGGGCCCTGCTGATGTTCGGCATCGGCCTGCTCGTGGCCCAGTACGCACCGGGCATCCTGAACGTCGACCTGTCGGCCAACTACGTGCCGCACGGCGTCATGATCGGCGCCGGGCTCGTCGCGCTCGTCCAGGCCGTCCTGATGATGCGCGACCGCAGGTCGAAGAAGGAGGCGGCGGCCCAGGCCGAACGGGAGGCGAACCCCGGCGACGCCTTCGACGCCGAGTTCCGTACGGTCGACGCGCGCCGGCTGCGCCGCGGACTGCTGGAGGGCCTCGTCCTCTTCCTGATCGGCGCCATGCTCATCGCCCTGATGGGCGGAGTCGTCTCCGAGATGAGCGGCATCGGCCTCGTCGGCTGGGTGCTGCTCGCGGGCGTCGCCGCGCTGATCCACCAGCTCATCGTGGGGCTCGCCGCGATGCACTCGGGCTGGTTCCCCGCCTTCGCCGTCACCCTGATCTTCCTGATCGTCGGCCTCGTCGTCGGCATCCCGATGGTCCCGCTCGCGCTGCTCGTCGGCTACGCGGCCTCCACCGGGCCCGCCTTCGCCGACGTCGGCTTCGACTTCAAGGCCGGCTGGCTGCTGCGGAAGGACGCCGTACCGTGGCACCCGTACGAGATGGCGGGGCGGCGCCAGCAGTACATCTCGCAGCTCGTCGGCTTCGCCGTCGCCATCATCGTCGTGATGATCGCCTGGAAGCCGTTCTTCTCCGACGGGCGCGTACCGCCGGTCGCGCAGGTGTACGTCGACACGATCAAGGCGGGCCTCACCGACCCGCACGCGCTGACGATGATGGCGGTCTGGGCGATCCCCGGAGCGCTCATCCAGTTCTTCGGCGGCTCCTCACGCCAGATGGGCGTCCTGCTCGCCACCGGCCTCCTCGTCGCCACCCCGCAGGCCGGCTGGCTCGTCCTCGCGGCCCTCGCCATCCGCTTCGCGTACACGCGCGCCAAGCGGAGGGCAGCCGACAAGGGTCGGCTGGCCCAGGAGTCCGCTGTGGCCGACGCGGACAACGATCTGGCCCTGGTCGGGGCCGGGCTTGTGGCTGGGTCCTCGCTGAATGATGTGAGTCAGATCTACAAGGCGCTGTAGCGGGGTGCGTGTTGCGCCCACCCACCCACCCGTCACCCTCTCGATCGGGGGTTCGGGGCCACCGGCCGGCGGGGGGCGGTCGGTGGCGGGGCTCCCTTCTTTCCGCCGCTGGTGGGGAGCGGGAGGGTGGTGTTCGGCGGTGCCGTGCCGGCCGGGAGGCGACCGTCGTCGGTGGGGCGGGAGTTGATGTCAGGTGCTGCTGCCTCATCGGCAGGCGAGCGCGAGTGCGGGTGTGGGAAGGGAGCGAGAAGTGGCTGGTGGACTCGGGTTGGTGACGATCGGGCAGGCGCCTCGGGCGGACCTGGCGGGGGACGTCGAACCGTGGCTGGGCGGGCTGCGCCCGATCGAGCACGGGGCGCTGGACCAGGACGTGTTCGCGGGCCAGGAGGGCGAGCGGACGCGTGCCGAGCTGGGGCCGGTCGAGGGCGAGGCGCCCTTGATATCGCGGCTGCGTGACGGAAGCTCCGTCGTACTGGGGCACGATGCGCTGGCGCCCCGTATGCGGGACGCGGTGGCGCGGTGCGAGGCGGACGGTGCGGGGGCGACGCTGTTGCTGTGCACGGGCAACTTCCCGCCCGTACCGGCCACGAGGCCGCTGCTGTACGCCGAGCCGCTGGTGCAGCAGGGCGTACGTGCGGTGACGGGCGAGGACCCGGTCGGCATCGTGTGCCCGCTGCCCGCACAGCGGGAGGACGTGGCGCGCAGGTGGTCGGCGCTGCTGCCGGGAACCGTACGGGCCGAGCCCGGCGACCCGTACGCGGCGGACGCGCACGCGCAGATCGCCGGGGCCGCACAGCGGCTCGCGGCGGCCGGTTGCCGCTGGGTGGTACTGGACTGCATCGGCTACACGGAGGCGATGCGCGCCAAGGCAGCCGCGGCGGCCGGCCTGCCCACGCTGCTGGCCCGTGCCCTCGCGATCCGCCTCGCGGCTGAAGTGGCGGAGGCGACGCAGGCGACGCAGGAGGCACCGGCGGCGACAGGCGGCTGAGGCGGCGCGGTCAGGGGGCGGCGCGGGCGGCGTCGGCGCGGGCGGTGTCGGCGGTGCCCGGCCGCCGAGGCCGCCCGCACGCGGTGTACCTTCCAGCGGCATGGAGAGTCTGCTGTGCGTGCACGCGCACCCCGACGACGAGGCGCTGTGGACGGGCGGCCTGCTCGCGAAGCACGCGGACGCGGGAGCCCGTACGGCCGTCCTGACGTGCACGTGGGCCGAAGGGACGCCGCGCGCCGGAGAGTTGGCGCGTTCGCTGGAGATCCTGGGCGCGGAGGGCCCCCGGCTGCTCGGCTACGCGGACGCCGGCGCCGGCGCCTCCGCGCCGGAGGGCGTACCCCGCTTCGTCGATGTGCCCCTCGACGAGGCGGTCGGTCAAGTCGTCGCGCGCATAAGGGAGTTCAGGCCCGAGGTGGTCGTCACATACGACGCCTTCGGCGGCTACGGGCACGAGGACCACATCCACGCCCACCGTGTCGCGACCCTAGCGGCCGAGGCGGCGGGACAGCCGCAGCTCTATCCCGAAGCGGGCGCGCCCTGGCGCCCGGAGGCGCTCTGTTACGCGACGTTGCCCGTGTCCTTCGTACGTGAGGTCTGGCACGACCTGTTCGGCGAGGCACCGCCCCCCGCCGGTGGTGCGGGGTCCGGGGATGGTGCGCCGCTGCCGGGGGTGCCCGACGCGTGGATCACGGACGAGGTCGGCATCGCGGCGTGGGGCGGGCGCAAGTGGGACGCGCTGATGGCGCACACGACGGAGGTGGAACGCGGCGGCAGCGTCACCCTGTTGGCCTCCCTGCCCGAGACCACCCGCGGACGCCTGCTGACGACCGAGTGGTACGTGAACCGTCCCCTGGCCCCCGGCGCCCCGCGCCTGGCCCGGTGACCCCGTTCGTACGCCTCGCGCACGGGGGCGACTTCGGGGCGCTGCTCGCACTCGCGGGCGAGGTCGAGCACTGGTTCGGCGCCATGGTGGAGGAACCCGGCTTCCACGAGGCGCTGCGCGCGCACATCGACACGGGTATGGCCCTGGTCGCTGAGGAGGGAGCGGGAGGAGGGGTCCGATCCGTGTACGGGGCGCTGCTGTTCGGTTCCGAGCCGCCGACGCATCACCTCCACTGGCTGGTCGTCTCCGAGCGGGCGCGCGGACAACGCGTCGGCCGCACGCTGGTGGACGAGGCGGTGCGCCGCTACGTCACCCCGCCCGGCACCCTTGAGGTCGTCACCTTCGGCGCCGACCACCCGGGCGCGACGGCGAGCGGCGCCCGCGTCTTCTACGAGCGCCTCGGCTTCACCCCGGCCGAGGCGGCCCCACCGGGCCCCGAAGGCGGCTCCCGCCAGCACTACCGCCGCACACTCGACGCCCCCGGCCCCCTCACCCGGGACACCGGCGGGCCACCGCCCACGGCACCGCCCCGCAGCTCCGGCCCGTAACTCCGCCCCCGCGCACCGGCCCGCAGCACCGGGCTCAGCCGACCACCTAGGCTGCCCGCATGATCCGTACAGCTGTGCCTGCCGACGTTCCCGTGATCCACGCGATGGTCCGGGAACTGGCGGACTACGAGAAGGCGCTGGAGGAGGCGTGTGCGAGTGAGGGGCAGTTGCGCGAGGCGTTGTTCGGGGAGCGGCCTGCCGTGTACGCGCATCTCGCGGTGGACGACGGGGGCGAGCCCGTCGGGTTCGCGCTGTGGTTCCTCAACTTCTCCACGTGGCGCGGGGTGCACGGCATCTACCTCGAAGACCTCTACGTGCGCCCCACGGCCAGGGGCGGCGGCCATGGCAAGGCTCTGTTGCGCGAGCTGGCCAGCCTGTGTGTGGAGCGCGGTTACGAGCGGCTGGAGTGGTCCGTGCTCGACTGGAACACGCCCTCCATCGCCTTCTACGAGTCGCTCGGCGCCGAGTCCCAGGCCGGCTGGACCGGTTACCGCCTGACGGACGATTCGCTGCGGGCGCTGGGCGGATGGACTCGTCCGTCACCGCAGCGGGGCGGAGAGCGGTCCCGCGTGGGGGGACACGCGGCGCGTTGACCCCGTCAGGGCGCCGGAAGCACCGAGACGTCGCCGCCGCCGCTGCGCGCCGTGATCTTGTGGGGGGACGCGGACCCGGTGGGCACGGTGACCTCGCGGGTGCCGCCGCCCGTGGTGGCGTTGACGGCGTACTCGGCGCGGGGGAGGAGCACCTTGACGTCGCCCCCGCCGCTCTCGGCGCGTACGCGTGAGGGCGCGGCGGCGAAGGTGGCGGAGACGTCGCCGCCGCCGGTGTCGGCCGTGACCTTCGGCGCACGGGACTTGAGCATGCGGATGTCGCCGCCGTCGGTGTGCGCGGAGACCTTGCCCGCCGTGCCGCGTACGGTGACCGTGCCGACGCCCGTCTTGAGGCGTACGTCCATCGCGGCCGGCACGGCCACGGTGTAGCCGACGGCGCAGGTGTCGCCGTTGCCGCCGCAGTCGTCGGTGCTCAGCCGCAGGGTGTTGCCGTCGACGGTGTGTTCGGTGCGCGGTTTGGTCTTGTCGTACTCCAGGTCCTCGGTCACGCCGACGGTGCGGCGCTCGGGGCCGGCTGCGGTGAGGGTGATGTCCCCGGCGTACGCGTCGATGTCCACGACCGTGACCTTCTCCTTGACCGTGTAGGACTCGCTCGCGCTCCGTACGTCAGCCCCGTTCCACGTGCAGCCTGCCGTGCCGACGGCGGTCGCTGCGGCAAGTGCCGTGCAGACGAGTGCCGTGCGGCGGGCGGGGGAGAGGCGTGCTGACGTGCGGCGTGTGTTCATGACGACCATTTTCGCCGCCCCGCGCAGTACCTAGATCGTTTCCAGGGATGACGCTTCCCGGAGCCATCCCCCAGCCCGGAATGCCCGATATGCTGCGTTCGTTCCGTATCAACCCTGTCATCACGTCATGTAGGGCAGACACCTGCCGAATGGCTAGGTGTGCGACTTCATGACCACTCATACCGACTGTGATTGCTTGTGGCTTCTGTGGCCGTATGCGGGTCGGCCGCACACGTACGCCGGGAAACGGCGGGAGAGGAAGGGGAGTTGTGAAGCACAGGACCGAGAGCGCGGGAGACCCGGGTGACCAGGAGTTGGAGGCCAGTGTCGACGGGCTGATGGACGATCTGGTCGCCGATCTCAAGAGCCTCGCCGCCATTCCCTCCATCGCCTTCCCCGGCTGCCCGGAAGCGCCCGTACGTGAGGCGTACGACGCGCTGGAGGCCCTGGTGCGCGAGGTGGGCCTCGGCGACGAGGAGCGCGTACCCGGATCGACCGTCGGTGAACTCGCCCTTCCGGACACGGCGCCCGTCCTCACCGCGCACATCCCGCCGCCGCCCGGCGACCCCACGGCGCCCACCGTTCTCCTGTACGGCCACTACGACGTCCAGCCGCCGGGCGAGGAGACGCTGTGGCGCTCACCGCCGTTCGAGCCGACCGAGACCGAGGACGGCCTCGGACTGCGCGCTCGCGGCATCGCGGACTGCAAGGCGAACCTCGTCGTCCATCTCGGCGCGCTGCGCGCCTTCCACGGACGGCCGCCGACCGGTGTCCGGATCGCCTTCGAGGGCCAGGAGGAGTACGGGAGCGCGTTCGACGACTACCCGCCGACCGACCCCGGGCGCTTCGCCTGCGACGCGATGGTCATCGCCGACACCGGCAACATCCGCCCCGGCACCCCCACTCTCGTCACGGCGCTGCGCGGCGTCGCCGAACTCACCGTCGAGGTACGCACGCTCAAGGACGCCGTGCACAGCGGCGAGTACGGCGGTGCGGCACCCGACGCGCTGCTCGCCCTCCTCGCCGCGCTCGCCACCCTCCATGACGCGCGCGGCGATGTCGCCGTCGAAGGGCTGCGCCGCGAGCCGTGGGAGGGAACGGCGTACACGGACGAGGAGTTCAGGGCTCTCGCCGGCGTCGAGGACGGGATGCCGCTTGTGGGTACGGGCGGGCTCGGGGAACGCCTGTGGAGCGGGCCCGCGCTCACCGTCATCGGCATCGACGCGCCCGGCGTGGACCAGGGCTCCTCCGCCGTCGTCCCGTACGCGCGCGCCAAGCTCAATCTGCGCCTGCACCCCCGGCAGGACCCGGACGACGGCATGCGCGCGCTCGTACGCCACCTCGAACAGCAGCGCCCGTTCGGCATTCCCCTCACCGTCACGCCCGGGCAGACGGGCCCCGGGTTCGAGGCGGCGACGGGCGGCCCCGCCTACCGCGCTGCGGCGGGCGCGCTGCGGACAGCGTGGGGGAGCGAGCCGGTGCATGCCGCGACCGGGGGCTCGATCCCGCTGGTCAACGGGCTCGCGCAGGCCGTACCAGGCGCCGAGATCCTGCTGTTCGGAGCCGAGGACAACATGTCCGGCCTGCACGGGCCCAACGAGCGTGTCCTCTACTCCGAACTGCGCGCCGCCGTCCTGGCCGAAGCCGTCTTCCTGCGCGACTACGCCGCCGCCTTCCGCGGCGGCCCCGCCTCATGAGTTCCGGTACGGGAGAGAGCGCGGAGGCGGGCGAAGGGGGCAGCCAACAGGGCGGCGGCAGGCGGACGTTCACCTTCCCCAGTGCGCTGACCGTGCTGGTGATCGTCACACTCGCGGTCTGGATCCTCGCGTTCTTCGTCCCCTCGGGCACCTACCGCCGCAGCGGGGACGGGGCGCCGGTGCAGGGCACGTACCACCGCGAGGACGCGGGGCTCAGCCTCCTGGACCGGTTGACCGACCTGTTCCTCTCACCGGTCAACGGGCTCTACGGCGTGCAGGACACCAGAACGGGCGAGGTGGGCCCCGACCTGACCGGCGAACTGTACGGCGCGGCAGGCGTGTTCCTCTTCGTGCTCGCCATCGGCGCCTTCATCACCGTCGTCTTCGCGACCGGCGCCATGGACCGGGGCATCGGCCGCCTGGCCCACCGGCTGCGCGAACGCGGCGCGCTGCTCATCGTCGGCGTGATGCTCGTCTTCTCGCTGCTCGGCACCGTCGAGGGCTTCGCCGAGGAGACGCTCGGCTTCTACGGGCTGGTCGTTCCGCTGATGCTCGCGCTCGGCTACGACCGTATGGTCGCGACCGGAGTGATCATCCTCGGCGCCGGCGTCGGCGTGCTGTGCTCCACCGTCAACCCGTTCGCGACCGGCGTCGCCTCCTCGGCGGCCGACATCTCCCTCGGCGACGGCATCGCGCTGCGCGCCGCCATGTGGATCGTGCTGACGGGGGTGACCGTCGCCTACGTCGTGCGCTACGCGCGCCGCGTCCGGGCACACCCCGAACGCTCGCTCTCCGGCTTCAGACCCGGCGACCGCGAGCAGTCGGAGGCGCGCGGCGACAGCGTGGAGCCCCCGCCGCTCACCGGCACCCACAAGGCCGTGCTCACCACGGTTGCCCTGGTGTTCGCCTTCATGATCTTCTCGGTCATCCCCTGGTCGGGCGCCCTGACGGGCGATGCCGAAGCGGCACCGTACGCCTTCGAACTCGGCTGGTCCTTCCCGCACCTGGCGGCCCTGTTCATCTGCGCTGCGATCCTGGTCGGGCTGCTGACGCGGATGGGCGAGCAGCAGCTCAGCTCGGTGTTCGTGCGGGGAGTGGGGGACTTCGTCTCCCCGGCTCTGGTGATCGTGCTCGCGCGGGGCGTCACCACGATCATGAACAACGCGAAGATCACGGACACCGTCCTGCACTCCATCGAGGGCGTCGTCTCCGGTACGCCCTCCGCGCTGTTCGGCGTCATGGTCTTCCTCGTCAACCTCCCCCTCGCCTTCCTCATCCCCTCCACCTCGGGGCACGCCACCCTCGCGATGCCGATCCTCGCGCCGCTCGCCGACTTCGCCCATGTGCCCCGCGCCGTCGTCGTCACCGCCTGGCAGGCGGCCAGTGGCTGGATGAACCTGTGGGTCCCCACCACCGCCGTCATCATGGGCGGCATCTCGCTGGCCAAGGTCGGCTACGACCGTTATCTGCGGTTCGTCTGGCCCCTGCTGGCGGTACTGGCCGTGCTGACCTGCGGGTTCGTCGCGCTGGGTGCGGCGATGACCTGAGAAGCGCCCCTGCCCCGTGGCCCCCGCCCTCTGTTCGAATACGCCGGAATCCCTCGCCCCGCACAGGAAACGGGAGAGGGATTCCGGCGTTCTCGGCTCAGCCTGGGCCAGGGTCAGCGCCTGGCGGGCATGTTGTCGTTCACCAGCTTGTCGGTGGGCAGCTGGGGCGTCGCGCTCTCGACCGCTGACTTCGATGCCTCGCCCAGGATCTTCCCCGTCGGCGTGGCCCCCGAGTCGGATCCCTTGGCGTGCGCGGCCCCCACGGGGGCGACGGCGAGAGCCAGCGCGGTGGTCGTGACGGCGGCGGCGAGCGAACGGCGCATCGGCGAACTCCTCTGTCCGGTGTGTCCTTTTCAGCCCTGTAACGACCAAGGTGCCCCTCCGGGTACGGCCCGGCTTCGCCCCGCCCCCGCACGCTGAACGTGCCGCACTGCGCCTGGCGCACGAGCGAGGGCGCCCCGAAGGGGCGCGGGGAACTGCGCGACCAGCCACGACGCGCTCGCACTCGCGGAAATAGGGGCAGGGTCACTCACGAGGCGCGGGGGTGACCAGCCACAGCGTGCCCGCACTCGCGGAAATAGGGGCAGGGGCACTCACGAGGCGCAAAGGCGAGGGCCCCTGGGGGGGGCCGCCAGTGGTGGCCCGGAAAGGGACAAGGCGGTGCGGCCCTCGGGAGCCGCACCGCCTCGATGGGGGGCGGGCGGGTCAGCCGCGGAGCATCTCGTACGCGGGAAGCGTGAGGAACTCCTCGTACTTCTCGTCGAGCGCGACCCGCAGCAGCAGGTCGTGTGCCTGCTGCCAGTTGCCGGCCGCGAAGGTCTCCTCGCCCAACTCCTCGCGCAGCGCCGTCAGTTCCTCTGCGGCGACGCGGCGCGCGAGGTCGGCGGTGACCAGTTCGCCGTTGTCCAGGACGACGCCCGCGTTGATCCACTGCCAGATCTGCGAGCGGGAGATCTCCGCCGTCGCGGCGTCCTCCATGAGGTTGAAGATGGCGACGGCGCCCAGGCCGCGCAGCCATGCCTCGATGTAGCGGATGCCGACCTGGACGGCGTTGCGGAGCCCGTCGAAGGTGGGCTTGGCGTCCAGGGAGTCGATGGCGATGAGGTCGGCGGCCTTGACGTCGACGTCCTCGCGCAGCCGGTCCTTCTGGTTCGGGCGCTCGCCCAGGACGGCGTCGAAGGACGCCTTCGCGATCGGGACGAGGTCGGGGTGCGCGACCCAGGACCCGTCGAAGCCGTCGCCCGCCTCGCGGTCCTTGTCGGTACGCACCTTCTCCATCGCCTGCGCGTTCGCCTCGGGGTCGCGGCGGTTCGGGATGAACGCCGCCATGCCGCCGATGGCGTGCGCACCGCGCTTGTGGCAGGTGCGGACGAGGAGTTCGGTGTAGGCGCGCATGAAAGGCGCCGTCATCCCGACCGCGTTGCGGTCCGGCAGGACGAAGCGGGAGCCGCCGTCGCGGAAGTTCTTGACGATGGAGAAGAGGTAGTCCCAGCGGCCCGCGTTCAGCCCGGAGGCGTGGTCGCGCAGCTCGTAGAGGATCTCCTCCATCTCGTAGGCTGCGGTGATCGTCTCGATGAGGACGGTGGCGCGTACGGTGCCCTGGGGGATGCCGCAGTAGTCCTGTGCGAAGACGAACACCTCGTTCCACAGGCGCGCTTCGAGGTGCGACTCGGTCTTGGGCAGGTAGAAGTACGGGCCCTTGCCGAGGTCGAGCAGGCGCTGCGCGTTGTGGAAGAAGTAGAGGCCGAAGTCGACCAGCGCGCCCGAGACGGGGGTGCCGTCGCACTCCAGGTGGCGCTCGTCCAGGTGCCAGCCGCGGGGCCGGACGACGACGGTGGCCAGCTCCTCGGCGGGGCGCAGCGCGTACGACTTGCCGGAGCGCTCGTCGGTGAAGTCGATGCGGCGCTCATACGCTTCCATCAGGTTGAGCTGGCCGCCGATGACGTTCTCCCAGGTGGGAGCCGAGGCGTCCTCGAAGTCCGCGAGCCATACGCGGGCGCCGGAGTTGAGCGCGTTGATCGTCATCTTGCGGTCGGTGGGACCGGTGATCTCGACGCGGCGGTCCTGGAGCGCGGGCGGGCAGTCGGCCACCTTCCAGTCGCCTCCGCGCACGTGCGCGGTCTCGGGGAGGAAGTCCAGGGTGCTCGTGCGCGCGATCTCGGCGCGCTTCTTGTCGCGCAGCGCGAGCAGCTCGGTGCGGCGCGGGTTGAACCTGCGGTGCAGCTCGGCGACGAACGCGAGCGCGGCGTCGGTCAGAACTGTGGCCTGCCGGTCGGGCCGCTTCCCGGGCTCGACCCCGACGAGGGCCAGCGGCGAGGGCGCTGGTGCGGACATGTGGTGTCACTCCTTCAGCGGGCGGTGATCCACGGCCCCTGGTCCGTGCCGCCGGGCCGTATGCCGTACGGGCGGCACGGGGTGCCGCGTGCTGGACGGGGCGCGCGGAACGCGTTCGTCGGCGCCTTCCGGGCAGGAAGGTGCTTCTGATCAGTGGAGATTAGTTTCCTCATAGTGGAACTTCAATACTTTGTTGACGTCGAGATATCTCTCACGCCGTTTCCGAACGCTCCACTGGCCCGGGGTGCCACCCACCAAGTGCCGCCATGCGTCCGGTTTTTACGGGGCGTGTGCGGGCCGCTACGGAGCTGGCCGTGCCCCATTACGGCGCCAGCCGCGCGAGATCCTCCGGGGTGTCGATGTCCCCCAGGTCGGCGATGTCCCCGCACTCGATGAGCGCGAGGTCGTCCCCGTGTCCGCCGAGATAGGCACGGGCCCCCACGTCCCCGTGTGCGCTCGCCAGCACGCCGGGCCAGTGCCGCGCCCCGAAGAGAACGGGGTGGCCGCGCCTCCCCTCGTAGGAGGCGGCGGCGAGCGAGCCGGGGGACGTGTGTGCGGCCCGTACGCGCGCCACGGCCCCGGCGCCGATGCCCGGCTGGTCGACGAGGGAGACGAGCGCGGCGCCCGCTGCCCCGTCCCGCGTCATCCGCTCCAGGCCCGCGCACAGCGAAGTGCCCATGCCCTGGGCCCAGTCCGGGTTGTCCACGAGGACGCATCCGTCGAGCCGTGCCCTGGCCCTTACATCCTCGCGGGCCGCGCCGAGGACCACGTAGACCTGCTCGCATCCCCCTTCGCGCAGCACCCGCACCGCGTGTTCCACAAGGGGCCGCCCGGCGTGCTGAAGCAGCGCCTTGGGGCGCCCGCCCAGCCGCCGCCCGCCGCCTGCCGCGAGAAGGAGCCCCGCGACGGGAAGTTCGCCGGCGGGGGGTTCGGCGGCGGGGTGAGAGGGTGCTGCCCCGGTCTGGTCCCGGTCGATACGTGCCATATGCCATGGATATCGCACGTGGGGTGGACGGACCTCTCCTCCCTGGGGATGAGCGTGGGCAAAAGCACCCCGAAATCTCGCGTTCCGTATGGCGCGGCAAGCAGAGAGTGGCGTTTACTGTGCAAACCTCTGAGGGGTCCGACCAACTCCGTGGAGGAAACCGGTACTTAAGGATCCATGAGGGTGCCCGTCACCCCATGTGGGGGGAGAACGTGCAGAGCGAGACGGTGGACACGATCGGAACGGTGGGGGAGCGCCGCGACCCGGCGCCCCGCGACCCGGCGTCACGAGGGCGTGGCTCACGGGACCGCGGGCCACGGGACCGCGGGCCACGGGAGGGGACGCCGCGTGATGCCATGCCCGAGGACAGCGGACCCGACCCGCGCGTCGAAGCGCTGGGCACCACCGTCGTAAGGCTGCGCGCCGAACTGGACGCGTACCCCGTCGAGCTGGTCGACCGCGGCGCCGCCGAGGACCAACTCGAAGCGCTCGGCGCCATGGTGCGCTCCGGCACCCCCGATGTGCCGGCGCTCCGCCAGTCCCTCCTGATCGTGAGCGCGGCCCTCGGCTCCGTGAGCGCGCTCGCCGAGCCGCTGGCCGGACTGCGGCACGCGGTCGAGCTGTTCGGCGGCCCGCCCCCGCGCTGAGCGCCTTCCGGGCCGGGCCGTACCTGACCCGCGACGAAGACCGGCCGCCTCGGACCCCGGTTACTGACCCGGAGCCCCGCTGCTCGCCAGCGCGGCCGACAGATCGACGGCGACCTCGTGGAGCAGGGGTACGAACTTGTCCGTCGCCGCGTCCGTGACGCGGCCCGCCGGGCCCGAGATGGAGAGGGCAGCCGCGGTGGGGGAGTCGGGCACGGAGACGGCGATGCAGCGCACGCCGATCTCCTGCTCGTTGTCGTCCGTGGCGTAGCCGCTCGCGCGTACCTGCTCCAGCGCCTCAAGGAAGCCGTCGGGCGTGGTGATCGTCTTCTCGGTCGCCGCCGGCATGCCGGTACGGGCGAGCAGCGCGCGTACCTGTTCGTCGGGGGTGTGCGCGAGCAGGACCTTGCCCACGCCCGTTGAGTGCGGCAGCACGCGCCGGCCGACCTCGGTGAACATGCGCATGGAGTGGCGCGAGGGCACCTGTGCGACGTACACGACCTCGTCGCCGTCCAGCAGCGCCATGTTGGCGGTCTCGCCGGTCTCCTCGACAAGGCGTGCCAGATAGGGGCGGGCCCAGGTGCCGAGCAGCCGTGAGGCGCTCTCGCCGAGGCGGATGAGGCGGGGGCCCAGCGCGTAGCGCCTGTTGGGCTGCTGCCGTACGTAGCCGCAGGAGACGAGGGTGCGCATCAGGCGGTGGATCGTGGGCAGGGGAAGGCCGCTGGTGCCCGACAGTTCGCTGAGCCCGACCTCACCTCCCGCGTCGGCCATCCGCTCCAGCAGGTCGAAGGCCCGCTCAAGGGACTGGACCCCTCCGGATGCTGCCGGAGCAGCCGGTGTGGGAGGTGCGGCCTGAGCCGTTGCGGCGTGGGCCTGCGTGGCCTCGGCCGTGGACTTGCGCTCTGCGGACGGCGGCACGTCGCGTTCCTTTCCTGGCCTGCGTTGAGGCGCATGGTATCGGGGCCCGGGGGAGGTCCCTGGCAGAGATCGCTCTGCCGGTGATCGCTGTAGCCGGTGGTACCCGCACGCGCCGTCTCCCAGACGCGATTTTTCTTCTGTATGCCGAAAGTCTAGTTCCAGTTTGTGGACTTCTCCAAGGGGTCGACCCTTGACTGCCCGATCTTCCGGCATGAGGATTCGTTCAACAGAACGTTGAAGGAGGTCGGTTTGTCCGACGTGCGGCTCGTCCTGCGCTCACAGCGCGTACTCACTCCCGAGGGGGCGCGGCCCGCCTCCGTCGCCGTCGGCGACGACGGACTGATCGCGGCAGTCCTGCCGTACGACACCGAGGTGCCACCAGGAGCCGTTCTGGAGGACGTCGGCGACGACGCCGTCCTGCCGGGCCTCGTCGACACCCACGTCCATGTGAACGATCCCGGGCGCACCGAGTGGGAGGGCTTCTGGACCGCCACCCGCGCCGCCGCTGCCGGCGGCATCACCACCCTGGTCGACATGCCGCTCAACTCCCTGCCGCCGACGACCACCGCCGAACACCTGCGCGTCAAGCGCGAGGTCGCCGGGCCCAAGGCCCATATGGACGTGGGCTTCTGGGGCGGCGCCATCCCCGGGAACGTGGGCGAGCTGCGCGGCCTGCACGAGGCGGGCGTCTTCGGCTTCAAGTGCTTCCTCTCGCCCTCGGGCGTCGAGGAGTTCCCCGAGCTGAACCCGGAGGAACTCGCCGCCGCGATGGCCGAGATCGCCTCGTTCGACGGGCAGCTCATCGTGCACGCCGAGGACCCCGGACGGCTCGCCTCCGCGCCGCAGAAGGGCGGCCCCGCCTACGCCGACTTCCTCGCCTCGCGTCCCCGCGCTGCCGAGAACGACGCCATCGCCCTGCTCATCGAGCTGGCACGGGAGCACGGCACCCGCGTTCACATCCTGCACCTGTCCTCCAGCGACGCGCTGCCGCTGATCGCCGACGCGCGGAGCGAGGGCCTGCCGGTCACGGCGGAGACGTGCCCGCACTTCCTCACCCTCACGGCCGAGGAAGTCCCGGACGGCGCGACCGAGTTCAAGTGCTGCCCGCCCATCCGCGAGAAGGAGAACCAGGACGCGCTGTGGGCGGCGCTCTCGGAGGGCACGCTCGACTGCGTCGTCTCGGACCACTCGCCGTGCACCGCCGACCTCAAGACCCCCGACTTCGGCCAGGCGTGGGGCGGCATCTCCTCCCTCCAGCTGGGCCTGCCCGCCATCTGGACCGAGGCCAGGCGGCGCGGACACGGGCTGGAGGACGTGGCCCGCTGGATGTCCCGGGCGCCCGCGCGCCTCGCGGGCATGACCGGCAAGGGCGCCATCGCCCCCGGGTGCGAGGCGGACTTCGCCGTCCTCGCTCCGGAAGAGACCTTCACCGTGGACCCCGCATCGCTCCACCACCGCAACCAGGTCACCGCATACGCGGGCAGGACGCTGCACGGCGTCGTGCGCTCGACCTGGCTGCGCGGCGAGCGGATCGCGGACCACGGGACTCCCGCAGAGAAGAAGACCGGACGACTGATCGAAAGGAAGACTGCATGACAGCGGCGACCGCAGGGATACCCCACTACACGGGTGACGCGAGCCCGTACGGCGGCGGGGACACCTATGCCGACTACCGCGCCCCCGAGGCCGGATTCCCCTTCGCCCACCTCGCCGACCTCGCCGACAGGCGGCTCGGCGCCGCTGTCATCGCCGCCAACGACGAGTTCTTCGCCGAGCGCGAGAACCTGCTCAAGCCCGAGCGCGCCGAGTTCGACCCGAACGCGTTCGCGCACAAGGGCAAGATCATGGACGGCTGGGAGACCCGCCGCAGGCGCGGCATCTCCGCCGAGCAGCCGCACCCCACCGACGAGGACCACGACTGGGCCCTCGTACGGCTCGGAGCGCCCGGCGTCGTCCGGGGCATCGTCGTCGACACCGCGCACTTCCGGGGCAACTACCCGCAGGCCGTCTCCGTCGAGGCCACGTCCGTTGCCGGAGCGCCCTCGCCCGAGGAGCTGCTGGCCGACGACGTGAAGTGGACGACGCTGGTCCCCAGGACCGCCGTCGGAGGGCACGCGGCGAACGGCTTCGCCGTCACCGAGGAGCGCCGCTTCACGCACCTGCGCGTCAAGCAGCACCCCGACGGCGGCGTCGCCCGCCTCCGCGTGCACGGCGAGGTCGTGCCCGACCCCGCGTGGCTGGCGGCGCTGGGCACGTTCGACGTGGTCGCGCTGGAGAACGGCGGCCAGGTCGAGGACGCGTCGGACCGCTTCTTCTCGCCGCCGGTCAACACCATCAACCCGGGCCGCTCGCAGAAGATGAACGACGGCTGGGAGACGCGCCGCCGCCGCGACAAGGGCTCGGACTGGATCCGCCACCAGCTCGTCGAGCAGTCCCGCATCCGCGCCGTCGAGATCGACACGGGCTACCTCAAGGGCAACGCGGCCGGCTGGGCCTCGCTCTCCGGCCGCGACGGCGAGACGGGGGAGTGGACCGAACTACTGCCCCGCACCCGGCTCCAGCCCGACACGGTCCACCGCTTCCTGCTGCAGGACGCACCGCCGGTCACCCATGTCCGCTGCGACATCTACCCCGACGGCGGCATCGCCCGCCTCCGGCTGCACGGCTCCCTCACGGACGAGGGCACCAAGCGCCTCACGGCCCGCCACCGCGAACTGAGCTGACCGCCGCGCTCGCTGAGCGGTACGCACGCCCACGCCGCACGCTCCCGGGGCCCGTGTCCCCGGGAGCCTGCGCGTGTGCGCCCGCACGGTGACGGCCCCGCCCCCGCCCGCACGGTGAGCACGCCGTCACACGCGCCACAGGGCCCACAGTGCCGCCATGTCCCGTACGGGCAGGCCCACTTCGCCTCCGGACGACTGGGGCGCGCGCACGGCGGCGTCGCCCTCCCGGAGCCCCGGACCGCACTCCGGACAGGCACAGGGCGGGTAACGGCACACGTCCTCCCGCATGACGGTGGGGTCAGGGCTGACACTCACGACGCGCACCCGCCCGAACTCCACCGACCCGTCAGCCCGCACCGTCCCGACGCGAAGCGTCATCCGGCTAGCCATCGGTCGCCGACGTGAGCGCCTGCGCGAGCAACGCGGCCTCTCCGAGTGAGAGCCGCACGACAACGGCTCCCGTGCTGCCGCCCGTGGTCACGTCTCCCCGCACGTCCGCTTGCCTCAGCGCCTCGCGCAACTCGTCCCGCACGGCGGATGCCACCGCGCCCCTGGCGCGTTCGTCCCCGTTCACGCTGCCGTCCCGTAGGAGCGCAGGCGGCCGGTCAGCGTCTGCGTGGCCTGTGGGCGCTCAGCCGTGTCATCCCTGTCATCCATGCGCCGTTGCCTCTCAGGTGATCCGTTCCCGTGCCGGTCGCACGGGTGCGGTGGCGAGGTAGTTACGTACGGTGCTCAGGATGTGACGCTTTGCTCCCTCTGGCGATCGGCCCCGAGTAGCCCGGCGGTAGGCCCCGAGTAGGCCACAATGGGCCGTGTGGGCACGGTTGTTGGGGATTCCATCAAGCAACGGCGCGAAGCTTTGGGCTGGACGCAGGGCAAGCTTGCCCGGGAAGCGTGCGGGGCGGCGGGGGTGCCCAACGACGCGCTGACCAAGCAGGACATCTACCGGTACGAGACCGGTCGGCGGACGCCCCGCGACTGGCTGCCCGCGATCGCTGTCGCGCTCGGTACTTCCCTTGAGGACTTGCGGAAGACCCGTGAATCCGCGCTCTCTTCGCCCGCCGCTCTGCCGGTCCTGCACCGAGCGGCGGGCAGCGAACTGGCCCCAACGATCCGCGAGCTGAATCAGCGGCTCGTCGTGCTCGACAACGAGATGTACGGGCTGCCGATCGCGGAGACCGCAGCGCGTGCGTTCAAGACGGTCCATCGTCGTTTGGGCAACGGGGAATTCGGCACGCGGAACGAACGTGACATTCAGTCGGCGGCGGCTGAGCTGGCCGAAATCGCCGGGTGGGCGCTGTTCAGCGGGGGGCGGTTCAAGGACAGCCGCCGGTTCAGCCAGGAGGCGCTGTTTCTGGCTCAGGTGTCCGGTGACCGGGGGATCGAGCTGCTCTCCCTGCAGAATCTCGCGCTGCTCGCCGGATGGACGGGCCGACCGCGCGAGGAGCTTTCGATTGCTCAGGCCGTGATCGAAAGAGGCTGCTTGAACCCACGCGTCGAGGCCCTGTTCCGAGCCCGTGAGGGGCAGGGTCTCGGGCGTGCGGGCGATCCTCGCTGCCGCGAGTCGTTCGCCCGCGCTCGCTCGCTGTTGCAGGAGTGCGCGCCCACCGATGCGCCTGAGTGGGCCTGGTGGGTGTCGGAACGGGAGATCGACAGGCAGCACGGACGCGTACTCAGCGTCGTAGGGAGCTGGGCCGAAGCGATTCCGGTCCTCCAGCGTGCGACGGACGAGCGGAACGGGCCGCACGTCGGGTACGGGATCGCCGCATCGGTATGGCTCATCGACTGCTTCTTGTCGGTGGGAGCGTGGGCGGACGCGCGTGAGACAGCGGAGTCCTTCTTGCCGGCGGTGACCGAGATCGCGTCGGTGGTCACGCGGGACAACTTGGAGCGCGTGATCGCTGGCGGCTTGTCGGCGGAAGGTCTCCCGGGGGACGTGCGAGACGTACTGTGCGAGATCAAAAAGGGCCTGGAGGAGGGCCCGTACACCTTCTGACCTCTCGCCTGGTGTGAACCCCCGCATGTGTGTCGGGGTTCACTGCTGTCCGCGCACCGCCACCGTTGAGGCTGCCCGGTGCTTCGGAGACATGGCGCCGCCGGTCCCGGGAAGGGATGACTCCCTGCCGTCCCGGCTGCTGTGACCGTGCCGAACGGCCCGTGGCTGCCTACCACTTGGGCCTTCAGGGCGATGCCCTGTCACATCAGGAGTCACTAGCCCTGATCAGGGCTGTTGCAGAGGAGTACGAGCATGCACGGCATTGACACCCATGACGCGCCGGCGCCGGTTGCATGGCGTAAGTCCAGCTACAGCGGCGCGAGCAACGGCAACTGCCTGGAGGTCTTCGACGGGTTCCCCGGAAGTGTCCCCGTCCGTGACTCCAAGGACGTCGACGGTCCCGTGCTCACCTTCGGTGTGGAGGCGTTCGCCGCGTTCACCGGCGCTGTGCGGAACGGCACCATCTGACCTCTCACGCGGTGCGACCCCCGGCACTTGCCGGGGGTTCACTGCTGTCTGGGCGCCAGCCGCAGGCGCGCGTGCCAACGGCCCCCTCCGTGAACGGCGGGGAAAATTCCGGGACTTGGCGTTGACATGTCATCTACGCGCGTCACCATGGGGGGCATGAGATTCCCCCCACGTATCGCGCGCGCCGGCGCGCTGGGTGCGCTCGCCGCCGCTCTGCTCGTCGGCGGGCCCGCCCTCACGACGGCGTCCGCGACCACAGCCCCCACCTCCCACGCCGCGATCACCGCGACAGCGCCCGCGTCGGCGTCCGCAGTCGGTCAGGCCGACGTCGGCGAGATCTGTCACTCCAAGCTGCCGCCCGAGGCCCACGAGACGCTGGACCTGATCGAGCAGGGCGGCCCCTACCCGTACCCGCAGGACGGCACCGTCTTCCAGAACCGTGAGGGCATCCTGCCGGACCAGCAGGAGGGGTATTACCACGAGTACACCGTCGAGACGCCGGGCTCCGACGACCGGGGCGCGCGGCGCATCGTGACCGGCGACAAGCAGCAGGAGGACTACTACACCGCCGACCACTACGAGTCCTTCGACCTCGTCGACCACTCCTGCTGACAGCGCCTGACAGCGCCTGACAGCGCCTGACAGCGCGGCGTGCCAGGGCCGCCGTCCCCTCGGTGGGGCGGCGGCCTTGCCCGTGCGTGTAACGTCCTTCTTCCCACTCTCCTTGGCGGCCCCCGATGGGCCGCCAACTTCCGTTTCGCGCAAGGGGAGAGGCTCCCGGGGGTGGCTTTGTGGTCGTGAGCGGGTAACGTTCCCCACAGAGAGTGATGCATCGGCGGTAGATATGGGGAGTTACCGGTGAGAAACGGCCCGGAGGCGGTTACGTGCGGTGAGGCCATGCTTTTGATGCTGGCTGAACCGGGCCTGCCACTGGAACGTGCCACGCACTTCCGCCGTTCCGTGGCAGGCGCGGAATCCAATGTCGCCGCGGGTCTCGCGCGGCTCGGACACTGGGCACGCTGGATCGGCCGGGTCGGCGACGACCCGGCGGGCGAGGCCGTACTGCGGGAGCTGCGCGCCGACGGAGTCGACGTCTCCTGCGCCGAGATGGACCCCGAGTCCCCCACGGGCCTGCTGATGCGCGACAGCCACCCCCGGCGCTCCATCGACGTCCAGTACTACCGCACCGGATCGGCCGCCTCGCTCCTGAGCCCCGCGCAGATCACCGCCGAGGCGCTCGCCGGCGTACGGGTCGTGCATGTCACGGGGATCACACCGATGCTCTCCGAACAGGCGGAACAGGCCACGCACGCGCTCATCGAGCGCGCGAGACAGGCGGGTGCCGCCGTCTCCTTCGACCCCAACGTCCGCCGCAAGCTCGGGACCGACCACGACTGGATAAGGACCGTGGGCCCGCTGCTGCGCGAGGCCGACTTCGTCCTGGCGGGCGAGGACGAACTGGAGCTGCTGCTCGGCGCGGGACCCGAGGAAAGCGCGAAGGCCCTGCTGACCCTCGGCCGTGCGCGTACCGTCGTGGTCAAACGGCGCGACCACAGCGCGGTCGCCCACAGCGCCGAGGGGCAGTGGACACAGCAGCCCTTCGACGTGCCCGTCGCCGACCCCGTCGGCGCGGGCGACGCGTTCGCCGCCGGCTGGCTGTCCGCACGGCTGCGCGGACTCGACCAGCCGCAGGCGCTCGCCGAAGCGGCGTGTGTGGCGGCCCTGGTCGTCCAGGCGCCGGGCGACACCGACGGACTGCCCACGGCCGCTGCCCGCGACCGCGCCCTCAACACCTTTGTCCGGGGCACCGACCCGGTGCACCGCTGACACCCACAGAACAACAGAGAGGCGGCGAACTTGCCGTGTACCGCTGGGAGATCACCCGGTCCGCGCTCGAACAGCGCGTCTTCGCCATCGTGCGGGCTGAGAGTTACGAGAAGGCGACGGCCGCGGCCGACGCGCTGCTCGGCGCCGGAATCACCAGCCTGGAGATCTCGCTGACCACACCGTTCGCGCTGGAGGCGATCAGTACGCTGCGCCGCGAGACCGGCGACGACTCGATCATCGGCGCCGGCACGGTACTCGACGCACCCTCGGCACGGCTCGCGGTCGACGCGGGCGCCCGCTTCCTCGTCTCGCCCGGCCTCGACCCCGAGGTGATACGCACGGGACACCGCTACGGGATACCCGTCTTCCCCGGCGTCGCCAGCCCCACCGAGATGCTGCGCGCCCTGGAACTGGGCGCCGACGCACTCAAGCTCTTCCCCGCCTCCGGCTACGGCCCCGGCTGGCTGCGGGACGTACGGGCCGCGCTGCCGCAGGCGCCCGTGCTGCCGACCGGCGGCATCACCGTCGAGAGCGCGCCCGACTGGATCGCGGCCGGCGCCGTCGCCTGCGGCATGGGTTCGGCGCTCACCGAGGGCGACCGCGAGACGGTCGCCAAGCGGGTCTCCGAACTGCTCCAGCGGCTTGAGGACGCCGTACCCGCCGCAGCGCGCCCCGGGTCACGGCGGCACGGCTGACCGTGCGCGCCTTGGCCGAAAGCCGCCGCTGAACGAGGGCTTCCGCGAGCGCCTCCGTAGCATCGCCCGTATGGCTGACCACAGTGTCGTGGACACCACGGCGGACGAGCACGGCATTGTCGATCTGGCGGCGATGGGAGAGCGCTTCTCCCGCGACCCGTACCCGGTCTACGCGGCTCTGCGAGCGCGCGGCCCCGTGCACCGCGTCCGCACCCCGGAAGGGCCACTGGCCTGGCTCGTCGTCGGACACCGGGCCGTGCGCGACCTGCTCGGCGACGAGCGCCTCTCCAAGGCGTGGGCCAACGCCTCGCCCGAGGCGGGAACCAACGTCGTCTCGGCGGGGACGCACATGCTGGTCGCCGACCCGCCCGACCACACACGGCTGCGCAAGCTGATCGCCAAGGAGTTCACCCCGCGCCGGGTCGCGGCTCTGGAACCCCGGGTGCGGGAGATCACCGACGCGCTGCTCGACGCCATGCTCGCGCGCCCCGACGGGCGTGCCGATCTCGTGGAGTCGCTCGCCTTCCCGCTGCCGATCTCCGTCATCTGCGAGCTGCTGGGCGTACCTTCCCTGGACCGCGAACGCTTCCGTGCCTGGTCCGACGAGGTGCTGGGCACCGCGCCCGCCGACCAGAAGGCGACCTCGGTACGCACGCTCGGCGGCTATCTCGTCCAGCTCCTGGAACGCTGCCGTGAGGACCCCGGCGACGATCTGCTCGGCGCGCTCGTGCGCACCAGCGACGAGGACGGCGACCAGCTCTCCTCCGACGAACTGCTCGGCATGGCGTGGCTGTTGCTCATCGCCGGTTACGAGACGACCGTCAGCCTGCTCGCCAACGGCACCCTCGCGCTGCTGCGCCACCCCGACCAGCTCGCCGCGCTGCGTGCCGACCCCTCGCTGATCGAGGGCGCCGTGGAGGAGATGCTGCGCTACGACGGCCCCGTCGAGGTGAGCACCTACCGGTTCACGACGGCGCCCATCGAGGTCGGCGGCACGGTGATACCCGGCGACGGGCAGCTCGTGCTGCCCGTGCTCGCCGACGCCGACCGCGACCCGGAGCGCTTCCCCGACCCCGACCGCTTCGACATCAGGCGCGAGACACGAGGGCATCTCGCGTTCGGCCACGGCATCCACTTCTGCCTGGGCGCCCCGCTGGCCCGGATGGAGGCCCGTATCGCCTTCGAACGGCTGCTGGAGCGGGCGCCGAAGCTGGAACTCGACGCGCACCCCGACTCGCTGCGATGGCGCGAGGGGCTGCTGATGCGCGGGGTCACCGGCCTGCCCGTACGGTTCGGCTGACCGCCGGCACCGCTCCGACCAGGCGCTTTGCTCGACGTGTGGGCCCGAACTGCCGGAATATTTCGTTCCGTTCTCGAACCCCCGTCACCCTGCTGAGCCCTCGGGAGAGGTATCTAGGCTACGGACATGAGGATCAGCGAGTGCCGGGAAGAAGATGTCGAACTGCTCGACCGCCACATGCCTTTCCGGGGCGCCACCTCACTGCACAGCCTCCGCTACGCCCGGCACCGCGAGGGAACGGGAACCTTCCTCGTGGCCTGGGACGGTGATCGCCCCGTCGGCAGCTGCGAGGTCCGCTGGGAGGGGTGCGCCGCGCCCGAGGTACGGGCCGTGCACCCCGGCTGTCCCGAGATCAACGGGCTCGGGGTCTGGCCCGAGACCCTGCGCTCCCAGGGGATCGGCACGGGCCTCATCCGTGAGGCCGAAGACCTCGTCTCGGCGCGGGAGTGCGCCACCGTCGGCCTCGGCGTCGAGAAGAACAACCCGCGCGCCAGCGCCCTGTACCGCCGCCTCGGCTACCAGCCCTCCACGCCCTACCTCGACTGCTGGTCCTACGAGGACGGCGCCGGGATCACACACCGGGTCGCCGACGCGTGCATCTTCATGGTCAAGTCCCTGTACCCGGGACCCGCACGCCCGTAGCGGTGCGGGAGCGGCGCCGCCTCGTCCCCCGGCCAGTGGGAGCGGCGCCTCAGCGCCTTTTCTCCGACCGCCTCACGCGGGAGAGAGCGCCTCCAGCGCGACGGGGCGGCCCGTGCTGCGGGACTCCTCGCACGCCTCGGCCGCGAGCAGCGCGGCGAGTGCCTCCTCGCCGTCGCACGGGTTGGGGATCTCGTCCCGCAGCACGCGCACGAACGCCGCGATCTCCGCCTCGTACGCCGGGCCGAAACGGTCGAGGAAGCCGGGCCACGGCTTGTCGGGCGGCGGGGGAGCGCCGGGCTCCAGCGACGTGATCGGCGTACGCGCGTCGAGCCCGACGGCGAACTGGTCCAGCTCACCGGCCAGTTCCATCCGCACGTCGTACCCCGCGCCGTTCACCCGCGTCGCCGTCGCCGTGCACAGCGTGCCGTCGTCCAGGGTGAGCAGCGCGGCGGCGGTGTCCACGTCGCCCGCCTCGCGGAACATCGCGGGGCCCGCGTCGGACCCCGTCGCGTACACCGAGACGATCTCGCGGCCCGTCACCCAGCGCACCGCGTCGAAGTCGTGCACCAGGCAGTCGCGGTAGAGGCCGCCCGAGTGCGGCAGATAAGCGGCGGGCGGCGGCGCCGGGTCCGAGGTGAGGGCGCGTACGGTGTGCAGCCGTCCCAGGCGGCCGGTGAGGACCGCCTGCCGCGCCGCCACGTAGCCCGCGTCGAAACGGCGCATGAAACCGATCTGGAGGAGGGTCCCCGCGGCCTCGACGGCGCGCAGCGCCTCGCGGGTGCCCTGCAGGTCCAGCGCGATGGGCTTCTCGCAGAAGACGGGCAGCCCGTGCGCGGCGGCCGTGCGGATCAACTCCGCGTGCGAGGCTGTCGCCGAGGCGATCACCACGGCGTGGATGTCCAGCGAGAACAGGTCGGAGACGGTCGGCACGGAGGTGGCGTCCAGCGCGGCTGCGACCTCCACGGCGCGCATCGCGTCGGCGTCGGTCACCACCAGCTCGGTCACCTCTGGGTGTGCGCTGAGCGTACGGGCGTGAAGGGTGCCGATCCTGCCGGTGCCGATGAGTCCGATGCGCATGGACCTACGCTGGCCCCGACGCACGGCCCTGTCAATGTGTTGTCGTTTCGTCCTGACAATCGAACGTACGGTTTCCGACGGCACGCGAGAGCACTACGCTCCCCCCGTGGCCAAGAATGATCCGGTGGACCTCCAGCTCAGCGTGGACCGTGCCAGCCCGGTACCGCTGTACTTCCAGCTCTCTCAGCAGCTTGAGTCCGCCATCGAGCGCGGAAAGCTCGCGCCCGGAAGCCTGCTCGGCAATGAGATCGACCTCGCGGGACGCCTGGGCCTGTCCCGCCCCACGGTCCGTCAGGCCATCCAGTCCCTCGTCGACAAGGGCCTGCTGGTACGGCGCCGCGGCATCGGCACGCAGGTGGTGCACAGCCAGGTGAAGCGCCCCCTCGAACTCAGCAGTCTCTACGACGACTTGGAGGCGGCGGGCCAGCGCCCCGCCACACGTGTCCTGCGCTACGAGACGGAAGAGGCGACGGCGGAGGTCGCAGCGGCGCTCGCCGTTCCCGAGGGCACGGAGGTACGGCTCGTCGAGCGGCTCAGGCTCACCCACGGCGAGCCCATGGCCCGTCTGCGCAACCACCTTCCCCTCGACCTGCTCTCCCTGGAGAACGGGGCGCTGGAGACGACCGGCCTCTACCGGCTCATGCGCGGAGCGGGAGTGACCCTGCACTCCGCGCGCCAGGCCGTCGGCGCGCGCGTCGCCGCCCCGCAGGAGGCGGAGCTTCTGGGGGAGACCGAGGGAGCCGCGCTGCTCACGATGCAGCGCACCACCTACGACGACACGGGCCGCGCGGTCGAGTACGGCTCCCACCTCTACCGCGCCACGCGCTACGCGTTCGAGTTCCAGCTCCTCGTACGGCATTGAGGGGCGCGGCGGTTCGGCCGGTGACGCTTCGAGCGGCGATGCTCCGACCGGCGATGCTTCAGCCGCGGACGCTTCGGCCGGTGACGCCTCGACCGGTGGCCGTTCAGCCGACGTAGCTGCGTGCTGCCGAGTGGCGGCGTGCGGTCTCCAGAAGCCGCAGGTTCCGTTCGACGGTGGGCGGAACGGCCCGCCGCTCGCGCAGCACCCACGGCAGCGCGGCGAGCGCCTGGCCGGCGGCGCGCAGGCTCGCGGTGTCGCGGGGCACGGTGCGCGCCAGATACAGGGTGCGGCGCAGGGCGGGGAAGAGGGGGCGCCGCAGCCACGTGAACCACAGCGTGTTCCGCAGCCCGTGCACACGGCGCTCCGTGGGGTCCCGCAGGGCGGAGGGCGCGTGGTGCACGGTGAGGTCTTCCGCGTACGCCAGCCACCAGCCACGGGTGGCCATGTCGGTGGCCAGCAGCTCCTCTTCGCCGCCGAGCCACAGGCGCTGCGAGAAGCCGCCCGCTTCGCGGAAGGCGCGGGTCCGCAGGCAGGTGGCTGCGGCGAGGAACGAGCCGAGCGCGGGGCCCGGAAGCCACTCGGGCGTCGGCAGCGGCGAGTTGCGCAGCTCGGCCACCACCGGGTCCTCGGTGCCGTCGGGCTCCACCACGATGCGCGCGGTCACGGCACCCAGCGAGCGGTGCCTGTCGAGCAGGTCGGCCGCCTTGGCCAGCGATCCCGGCTCCCACCACGAGTCGTCGTCACAGAAGGCCACGTACGGGGTGCCGACATGACGTACCGCCAGGTTCCGGCCCACGGCGCCGAGGTTGCGGCCCGGGGTGAGCAGCAGCACGTCCGGATGGAGCCGCGCGACATCGTCCGCCGTGCCGTCCGTCGAGCCGTTGTCGGTGACGATCACGCGCGGACGCTCGGGCAGTTCGGCCAACAGCCCGAGCGTGCGCAGCAGTTCGGCACGCCGGTTGTGGGTGATGACGACGACCGTCGTACGGGAGTCGGGCACGGCGGGGCCGGTTGGTCCGGTGAGATCGGCGGTGCCGGCGGGGCCGGTCATGAAGGCACCGCCTTCTCCGGTACGCCTGGCCTGCCGGGGAGTGCGCCGCCGTCCAGGAGGCGGGCCGCGTGCTCGACGGAGCCCGGCAGCGGGGCGCGGGCCCTGAGCGCGGCGGGCAACCGGGCGAGCACACCGGCCAGCGCCGTGCGCGCCTCGGTGTCGCGCACCGCATCCCGTGCCAGCGCACGCGTACGGGCCAGTGCCAGCGGGAGCGGGCGGCGCAGCCAGGCGGTCAGCAGCGCGTTGCGGCGTACCAGCGCGTCGCGGCCCGGGCGTTCGTGCGCGGCGGGCTGGTGGTGCGCGGTGACCTGGGGGCAGTGCCGCAGCTCCCAGCCGCGCGCTGCCAGGTCGTAGGCGAGCAGGGTCTCCTCGGCGCCGAAGAAGAGCAGCGGATGGTAGCCACCGGCCTCCAGGAACGCGCTCCTGCGCACCACGGCGGCGCAGCCGAGAAAGCCCAGCACCCGGGGCCCCGGCGGCGGCTCTCCCGTGGCTTCCGGCTGGTCGGTGAGCCGGCTGTCGGCGAGCGGCGAGGCGGCGAGCACCTCGTTGAGCGGGTCGGGGAGTTCGCCGGGCCCCACGAGCGTCCTGGCTGACACGAGCCCCAGCCGCGGATGTGCGTCCAGCAGGTCGGCCGCGCGGTCCAGGGAGCCGGGCGCCCACCACGAGTCGTCGTCGCTGAAGGCCACATACGGCGTGCCGAGCAGGCGTACGCCGTCGTTGCGCGCGAGGGCTCCCGCGTTCTGCGGCAGTGCGTGCAGGTGTACGCCGGGGAAGCGCGCGGCGAGCATCGTACGGGTGTGGTCGGTGGAGCCGTTGTCCACCACCAGCACCGGGGGCCGCTCCGGCAGGGAGAGGAGGCGGCGCAGGGTGGCGGCGAGGCTGTCGGCCCGGTCGCGGGTCGCGATGACGACGCCGACGCGGGGCCCCGCACCGCCTCGCCGCGTGGGTGCGCCGATGCTGCCTTCAGGCCGGTCCGTTTCGCCTGTGCCGCCCGTACCGGCGGGGCCGCCGGAGCGCGGGTCGCGCTGGGGCCTGGGTGTCATGAGGGCTGCACCTCCGGGAGGCGGGCGAGCGCGTCCAGTACCTCCCGCGGTTCGATGCGCAGGAGCCGCGGGTCGGGGTACGGGCCGTGCGGGTCGCCCGGCGGGCCCTCGTGCCACAGCGCGGCATGGCGACCGCCGGGCGGTGGGCCCCACAGCCGGGGTGCGACAGGCCCGAAGAGCGTGACGGAGGGAGTGGCGCAGGCGACCGCGAGGTGTGCGGGCCCCGTGTCCCCGCTGAGGACGGCGGACGCCTCGCCGACCAGTGCCGTCAGCTCGCCGAGACCCAGGCGTCCGCCGAAGTCGTCCTCGGGGGCCACACCGGCCGCCTCCGCGATCTCGCGGGCCAGCCGTGCCTCGCCCGGATCGGCGGTGACGGCGACCCGGTGGCCCGCGCGCAGCAGGGCCCGTGTCACGGCCACGTACCGGTCGGGCGGCCAGCGCCTGGAGGGGGCGCCGGCACCGGGGTGCACGACGACGGCGCCCGGTGCGGGCGAGGGTGTGGAAGGCCGCTCCAGCAGGAGGTCACCGGCGTCGGCGTGGATGCCGTACGCCTCCAACAGCCTGCACCAGCGGTCGCGTTCGTGCTCTTCCGCGTACCAGGGCGGGCCCGCCACCTCCGGCGTCTCGGGGTCCGCGAACCCCAGCGTCCTGCCCGGCCGGAGCGCGAGGAGGGGGCGGTGGCTCTCGGCGCTGCTGCCGTGCAGGTCGACGGCGAGGTCGGGCGGCGTGCCCTCCCACGGCAGCCGCGCGGGAACGCCCCGGTCCTGCGCCTCGGCGGGCAGCAGGGTGTCGACGGCTCCGGTCAGCCGCACGACGGGCGCGAGCGCCGCCGGTGCGGCGAGCACGGTCTCGTGCCCGGGGAAGGCGCGGCGCAGCGCCCGCAGCGCGGGGACCCCGGTGAGCAGGTCGCCGAGGCCGAGCGCGCGCAGGACGAGCAGCCGTGCGGGCCCGTACGCCGGATCAGGCCGCTGCGGCACGGGCGTCCGGACCGGCACGCCGCTCACCCGAGGGCTCCGTGTGAAGCGGCGGCACGCAGCGCGAGCCCCGTGCTGGAGCGCCCGTCGAGGTACGGGAGCAGAACGACCCGGCCGCCCCAGTCCCGCAGCAGCCTGGCCTCGGGCAGCTCTTCGTGCGCGTAGTCGCCGCCCTTGGCCCAGACATGGGGCCTGAGCTGCGCGAGGAGCTGTTCGGGCGTGTCCTCGTCGAAGACGGCGACGGCGTCGACGCACGCGAGGGCCGAGAGCACCCTGACCCGGTCGGTCAGCGGCGAGATGGGGCGGCCCTGGCTCTTGCGGCGGCGGACGGAGGCGTCCGAGTTGACGCAGACGATCAGGCGGTCGCCGATGCGTGCCGCCGCCTCCAGCAGGCTGACGTGGCCAGCGTGGAGCAGGTCGAAGCAGCCTCCGGTGGCGACGAGGGTGCCGCCCTCTTCCCGGGTGGCGCGGGCGAGTTGGTGTGCGGCGCCCGGCCCCGTCGGTGTGCGCCGCCCGGCGCGCGGGCCCGTGCGAACGGGGGGCGGCGGCGGTTCCGAGACACCGGTGCGCCTTCCGGTCCCGGGGTTCGCGGGGCCGGGGAACCCGAGAGCCGCTGCGCCGCCCGCGCCGACGAAGGAGCCCGCTGCCTCGACGGCCCTGCGTGCCGCCTCCTCGGCCAGCTTGCCGTCGGCGAGCAGTCCTGCGGCGGCCGAGGCGAAGCGGTCGCCCGCGCCGCAGGTGTCGCCCGGGTGGCAGGAGGCCGCCGGGATCAGCAGCGGGAGGCCGCCCTGTGACAGCAGCGCTCCCTGGGCGCCGAGGGTGACGGCGACCGAGCCGACCCGCCAGCCTTCGACGAGCGCGGCGGCCCAGCGTGCGGCGTCGAGCGGGTCCTCTTCGGTCTGCGCGGCGTGGTGGTCGGGAGGGGCGCAGGCGGAGGTGTGCCCGGCGCCGTCGCCGGAGGAGCGCAGCGCCGCGGCGAACTCGCGGGCCTCGGCGCGTGCCGGGGTGGCCAGCCGGGTTCCCGGCACGGGGGCGCCGCCGCGCGGGTGCGGGTCCCAGACGGTGGGGGTGTGTGCTGCCACGGCGCTGAGCACGGGACGCAGCACGTCGGCTGTTCCCCTGCCGTAGTCGGCGACGAGGAGCGCGCCGGCGGTCCTGATCGCCTCCTCGGCCGCCGATGTGGCGGCCGAGGCGCGGCCCGTGCCCCGGTCGAGCCGGAGGAGGGGGTGTCCGCCAGCGAGCACCCGGGTCTTCTCCGACAGCCCGCCCGAGAGCGGCAGCGCCTCGATCCGTACGTACCCGTCGAGCAGTTCGCGCAGCGTGTGGCTCGCGGGGTCGTCGCCCAGCGCCGTCACGAGGGTGACCTCGCGCCCGTCACCGGCCGCGAGCCAGGCGGCGAGCGCGGCGCCGCCAGGGCGTGCGGTCTCGGCCGTGGGTTCCACGACGGGCACGGGCGCGTCGGGTGCGAGGCGGTGTGCGCTGCCTGTCACATCGTGGTCCAGCAGCGCGTCACCGACGACGACGAGCGGGGCACGCCGGTCAAGCGTGCCGGTCCTGTCACGGGTCAGGGACGGCCTGGTGTGTCCGTCCGGCTGGTCCGGTGAGGGGCGTTGAGTCATGGCGGCCGTTCTCCAGGGTGGGCAGGGCGGCGTCGAAGGCCGTGCAGATGGTGTGGACGGCGACGAGGTGGAGTTCCTGGACGGTGGCGGTGGAGCCGGCGTTCACGCACCATGCCTCGTCGCTCCCGGCGGCGAGGGGATTGGGCGAGGGCCCGGTCAGCGCCCATACGGTCAGTCCCGAGCGGTGTGCCGCGTCGGCGGCGGACAGCAGGTTGGCGCTGGCGCCGCTGGTGGACAGGAGCATCAGCACGTCGCCCCGGGTGCCGTGTGCGCTGACCTGGCGGGCGAAGACGGCGTCGACGCCGTAGTCGTTGGCGATGGCCGTGGTGCTGGAAGTGTCGGCGTGCAGCGCGAGGGCTGAGAAGGCGGGGCGGTCGTCGCGGTAGCGGCCGACGAGTTCGGCGGTCAGGTGCTGGGCCTGCGCCGCGCTGCCCCCGTTGCCGGCGACGAGCAGCCGCCCGCCGCCGCCGAGTATCCGGGCGAGGCGCCTGCCCCAGCGGTCGCCGACGGCTGAGGAGGCACGGAAGGACGGGAGCACCCGGGCGAGTTCGTCGCAGTGGGTGCTGCGGACCCTGGGGGTGGAGGACGTGGTGGTCATCAGGCGGCTCCGGTGACGGGTCGGGAAACGGGCCGGATCCCGGGCGGCGGCCCGAGCGGCTGGAGACGGGGGGTGCCGGTGCCGGCCCGCGCCACCGCCTTGACGTAGACCTCTTCGACGCCGTCGGCGACGCGGTCCCACGTGTACCTCTCCAGTACGCGGGCCCTGCCGGCCGCACCCAGCTCGCGCCGCAGTCCCGGCTGGGCGAGCAGCCGCCGCACGGTGGTGCCGAGCGCGAACGGGCCGTGCGAGGGCAGGTGTATGCCGGTCTGCTGGTCCTGAACGGTGTCGAGGTAGCCGCCGACGCGGGTGGCGACCACCGGCACGCCGCAGGCCATGGCCTCGACGGGCACGATGCCGAACGGTTCGTACCACGCGGTGCACAGCACGAGGTCGGCGCTCTGCAGCAGCGCGGGCAGCTCCTCGTGCGGCAGGCCGCCCAGCAGGCGCACGCGGTCCTCGACCCCGTACTCCTTGGCCAGCTCCCGCAGCCGCCGTGCCTCGGCGTCGTCGTCGAGGCGCGCTGCCGGGGGGCCGCCCACGATGAGCAGTTCGGCGCTGGGGAGCACGGCCATCGCGCGGACGGCCTGGTCGAAGCCCTTGCGGGGCACCAGCCTGCCGACGGCCAGCAGCCGGTGGCGGGCGCGCAGCGGAGGGACGCGGCCCGGGGTGTCGGTCACGCCGGGGCGGAAGCGGTGCGCGTCGACGCCGCAGGGGACGACGGTGACCTGCGAGCGGGGCACGCCCATCCGGACCAGCTCCGTCTCCTCGTCGGAGCAGGTCGCCACGATGTCGCTCGCCGCACGTCCGAGGTGGCTCTCGACGCGGACGCGTTCGTCCGGGCTGGAGTCCCCGGCGCCCTGTTCCCTGCGCTTGACGCTGCCGAGCGCGTGAAAGGTCTGGACGAGCGGGATGCCGGTTCCGTGCGTGGCCGGGAGCGCGGCCATGCCGGACATCCAGAAGTGGGCGTGCACCACGTCGGGCGGGTCCTCGTGCCAGGCGCGTGCCAGCTGCTGGCTGAACTCCTTCATGTGGCCCAGGAGTTCGTCCTTGGGTATGGGACGCGCCGGTCCCGCGGTCACGTGTGCGACCGTGGCGCCGTCGGCCAGCGGGGCCCGTTCCGGCAGATGCGGCGAGTCCCTGCGGGTGTGGACGGTGATCTCGTGCCCGCGTGCCGCCAGGGTCTCCGACAGGCGTTTGACATAGACGTTCTGGCCGCCGGCGTCGGGCTCCCCGAGTGCGGCGAGCGGGCTGGCGTGTTCCGAGACCATGGCGATCTTCATCGGGTCAGCTCCTTCAGCAGTCGGTCCCAGTCCGCCTGGAACCGGGAGAGGGAGTAGCGGCCGAGCGCGGCCGTGCGTGCCGCCTGCCCGGCCCTGGCGGCTTCCTCGGGGTCGGCGAGGAACCTGCGTACGCCGTGGGCCAGTTCGTCGATCCGGTTGGTGACGACACCGGCCTCGGGCGGCACGGCCTCGGTCACCTCGGTGGTGGCCAGGGCCACCACCGGCATCCCCAGGTGCATCGCTTCCAGCAGCGAGAGGCCGAGCGAGGTCCAGCGCACCGGGTGGACGTACACGCCGCGGCTGGCGAGCTGGGAGTGCAGCTCGCCCTGGGGCAGGTCGTAGGTCCTGCAGCGTTCCTCCGGCAGCCCGACGCCGGCTGCCAGCCCCTCGGTCCGCATCCCGAACACGTCGAGCGGCGCCGCTTCGGCCAGCGCCGGCAGCAGGTCGGTGCCGGTCGTACGGCCGCGCCGCAGCGGGTCGTTGACGACGACGGCGGCCCGGGGGACCGTGCCGGTCCACAGCGGTCCCGGGTCGGGGATGCCGTGTTCGACGACCGTGGTGGGCGTGCTGCCGCAGTCCCAGAACAGCTTGTTGAAGTGGGTGACGTGGACGAGGGTCAGGTCCGACCTGTCGTACATCGGGTGCCGGGTGTCCGGGACTCCGGGCGCGTCAGCGGGAGCGGGGGCCGAGGGGGCAGGGCCGCGGTGGGGCGCGTTGTGCTCGACGTAGACGGCCGGTACGTCGCGGCCGGGGCGGCGGCCGAGCCAGCGTGCCGCCAGTTCCTCCTCCTCGGGACGCTGGAGCACCACCAGGTCCACGTCGGCCGACCGCAGTTGCTCCGGGGTGACCTCGTGGACGGACGGCGGCCAGTCCCAGGTCGCCGCGCGGCCGAGGCCGTAGGGGCCGCGGTCCTCGGTGACCGGTACGAGGTAGGTGTGGGCTCCGGCGACGAAAGCCGTCGCCCATGAGCCATGCACATGCCAGAGCAGAATTCTCATAGCAGCTTCTCCACGGCGCGGTACACGTCTTCGGCTGTCACGCTCTCCAGGCAGGGGTGCCCCCGTACGGGGCACTCGCGGGCACGGGTGTCGGCGCAGGGGGCGCGCTGGTCGCCGAGGAGTACGTGCGGGACGCCGTAGGGCGCCCACCGCTCGGCACTGACCACGGGCGAGAACAGCGAGACGACGGGCGTGCCGACGGCGGCGGCCAGATGGGCCGGCCCGGTGTTGCCGGTCACGACGGCCCCGGCCCCGGCGAGCACACCGGCCAGCTCGGCCGGCCCCGTCCTGCCGCCGAGGTCGAGCGCGCTGTCACCCGCCACCTCGGCCGTGCGGGCACGCTCGCCCGCACCGCCCGTCACCACCACCCGGTGTCCTGCCGCCGTCATCAGGCGCACGGCCTCCACGCACCGTGCGGCGCTCCACCTGCGGGCCGGCACGCTGGCCCCCGGGTGCAGCACCACATAGGGCCCAGACCCCGTCAGCTCCCGCGCGTCGGGCGGCGGCAGCACCCGCGGGCGCCCGTCGTCCCCCGCGGGAAGGGGGCATCCAGCGGCCTCGGCGACAGCGAGCGCGGCCTCCACCTCGTGTGCCGAGGGCGCCCTGTGGTGCCGCACGTCCAGCAGCGTGCCGGGGAAGTCCTCGCTGTCTGCCGCCAGTTGCCGTACGCCCGCCATCCTCAGCACCAGCGCCGTGGGCAGCGGGCTCTGGTGGTACGAGGTGAGCACGAGCCCCGACCGCACCTCCAGCGCCGCGATCCGGGCCACGATCTCCTCGATGCCGGCGCGCTCCGTACGCGGCCCGCCGGGCCCGGCCCAGGGCGCGTCCCACACCAGCACATGCCCCACGCCGGGCAGCATGCGCGCCGCCGGCTCCCCGCGCGGTCCGCACAGCAGGACGACGGGTCCGTGCCGCGCGGCGACGGCGCGTACGGCGGGCCCGGCGAGCAGCACGTCGCCGAAGCTGTCCAGGCGGGCCACGAGCGCGCTCACGACAGGCTCCGGCGTACGGCGGTCAGCAGGTCGGGCGCGGTCTCGGGGGCGTTCTTGACCTCGCTCTCCTCGGTCAGCGGCGTCGGCACCAGGACACCGCGCGCTCCGGCGGCCCGCGCTGCGTCCATGTCGGCGCCGATGTCGCCGATGACGACGCAGTCGGAGGGCCGTACGCCCAGGCGTCGCGCGGTCTCCAGGACGAGTCCAGGGGCCGGTTTACGGCAGGAGCAGCCGTCCCCCGCCAGGTGCGGGCAGAAGGACCAGATCCCGTTCAGGCCCAGGAGCCGGTCCACGTGGGTGTTCATACGCCGTACGTCCTCGGCCGTCAGCACGCCCAGGCCCACGGCCTGCTGGTTGGTGACACAGCCGGTGGGAACGCCACGGGCGCGGAGCAGCGCCACCGCCTCGGCCGCCGTCGGCATCGGCCGCACGAGCGCCGGGTCGGTGTTGCACGGCACGTCCTCGACGAGGGTGCCGTCGCGGTCGAAGAGCACGGCCACGGGGTGCCGGGGGCTCATGTGTCCTCCCTCCTCGGACGGGCCTTCCGGTGCCGCAGGAACCCCGCGGTCCGGTGCCAGACGGCGGCGGGCGGGATGAGCACGCTGGTGAGCACCATGCTCGTGACCTCTTCCCCGGTGCGCGGCCCCGCCGCGATGCGGTCCCGGGCGAACTCGGCGGTACCAGCGGCCCAGGCGGCCCCCGCTGCCAGGGCCGCCTTGCGCCGCCCGGTGGCCGCGAGCGCGAGCGCCACCGTGCCCGCAACGGTGACGGCCGCATGGCGGCGCAGCCGCCCACGGGGCGCCGCGGCGCGGTTGCGCCAGCCGGCCCCGTGCAGCCTGCGCATGAGCGCGTCGTCGGCGTTGCCCCGCTGGGCGCGTACGGAGGCCCAGCGGTCGGGTCCCGGCACGGGATGGTGCGCGAGCCGGGTGCCGCGCACGATGCGCCAGCCGTCCTCGACGACGCGCAGCGCCAGGTCGCTGTCCTCCCTGAAGGCACGCGGGAAGCGCGGGTCGAACCCGCCGACAGCGGCCAGCGCCCCGGCGCGGTAGGCCATGTCCGCTGTGATCCACAGCGAGTGCGCGAGGTGCGCCGTGTTGCGCTCCCTGTCGGTCGGCCTGCGGTCCTCGGGCAGGGGTACGTACAGCACGCCCTGCACCCCGGCGACCTCCGGGCCGGCCGAGGCGAGGTCCTCGGCGAGCTGCTCGTACCAGTGCGGCCCCACGGTGACGTCGTCGTCCACGAAGACGACCCAGGGCGCCGAGACGGCGCTCAGCCCCACGTTGCGGGCGGCGGCCGGGCCGCGGCCCCCTCCGCGCAGCACGCGGGCGCGGGGGCGCAGGGCGCTGAGCGGTGCGAGGGCGTGGCCCTCCAGCGAGTTGGCAGCCCCGCTCGTTCCCGGCCGGTCGTCGACGAGCACGATCTCGCTCGGCGGCGGCCCATAGGCGGCGCCGAGCGCGCCGAGGCAGTCGGTGAGGCTCGGCCGCCCGAGCGTCGGTACCACGACGGCGAAGTCGGGCCCCATCTCCTGGTCCTGGTCCTCGGTGCCCGTCATGCGAACAGCCCCGGCCTGCGGACGGCGTAGGGGCCGATGGCCAGCATGTCGACGGGCGCCGAGCCGAAGCACTCCAGCGCGTCGCGCGGGGTGTCGGCCATGGGCCTGCCCGCCGTGTTGAAGCTGGTGTTGACCACGACAGGGAGCCCCGTACGCCGTTCGAAGGCGGCCAGTACGCGGCTCATCAGGGGCTCCGTCTCCGGGTCCACGGTCTGGATACGTGCGGTGCCGTCGGTGTGCACGACGGCGGGAATGCGCTCGCGCCACTCGGCTGCGACGTCATGGACGAAGAGCATGTACGGGCTGGGCAGTTGGCCGTGGAAGATCTCGTGCGCCCGGTGCGCGGCCACCATGGGAGCGACGGGCCGGAACTCCTCGCGGCCCTTGACCGCGTTGAGCCGGTCCAGGTTCGCCTGGTGGCCGGGGTGCGCCAGCAGCGAGCGGCGCCCCAGCGCGCGGGGGCCGAACTCGCTGCGGCCCTGGAAGAGTGCGACGACCCCGTCGCGTGTCAGCTCCTCGGCCACGGCCTCGGCGATGTCGCCCGGCTCTTCGTAGGAGACGGCCGCCTGCTCCAGCAGGTCCCTGACCTCGCCGTCGGTCCAGCCCCTGCCCAGGTCGGCGCCCGGCATGGAGGCCACAGGTTCCTTCTGCGCCGCCACGTGCAGCGCGGCGCCCAGCGCCGTGCCCGCGTCTCCGGAGGCGGGCTGCACCCATACCCGTTCGTACGGGCCCTCCGCCGCGATCCGGGAGTTGGCGACGCAGTTGAGGGCGACGCCGCCCGCCATCGTGAGGTGCTCGCCGCCGGTACGCGCGTGCAGGGAGCGGGCGAGGCCCAGCAGCACGTCCTCCACGACCGCCTGCGTGCTCGCCGCCAGGTCGGCGTGCTCTTCCGTCCACGGCTCGTCGGGGCGCCGCGCGGGCGCGTGGTCGGCGAAGTCGACCCCGTGGGCCCGGAAGCCGCCGTCGGGCAGCGCGTGCACCCGCTCGGCCAGTGCCGCACGGAAGCGGGGCGTGCCGTAGGAGGCGAGGGCCATGACCTTGTACTCGTCGCTGCTGCGCAGGAAGCCCAGATGCTCGGTCAGCTCCTCGTACAGCAGGCCGAGCGAGTCGGGCAGCCGCTGGGTGCCGAAGACCTCCAGCTCGCCGTCCTCGTAGCGTCCCGACAGGTGCGAGGAGGCTTCGCCACGGCCGTCGCAGACCAGCACATCGCTGTCCTGGTGCGGGGAGGCGAGCGCCGCCGAGGCGGCGTGGGCCGCGTGGTGCGGCACGAACCGCACCCGGTCGGGGTCGAGCCCGGGGAGCGCCTCGGCCAGGAAATCGGGTGCGTCGCTCGCGTACTGCTGGCGCAGGTGGTCCCAGGGGTCGTCCAGGCCGAGTTCCCAGGCGGGGAGGGCGAGGGACGGGTCGTAGGAGTAGGCGACGAGGTCGAGATCCGCGGGGGTGAGCCCGGCGAGCCGCAGGCACCAGGCGGCGGACCGTTCAGGCAGTTCCCACGCCGAGAAGGGCAGCGGACGCTTGCCGTGCTTACGCCGGCTGAACCGTTCCTCTTCGGCCGCTGCCACGGTGGTGCCGTCGATCACCAGCGCCGCGGCAGGGTCGTGGAAGAGAGCGTTGATGCCGAGTATGCGCATGTTCCCTCCTGGGAGCGGCCGACCGGGCGGCCCGCTGCGGTGGTCGTCGTCTGCTGGGTGGTCGTGGCGGACATCGCATCCGGGTGGCGACGGTCAGCGCGGGTGCGCGCCGGCGAACCAGCCGATGGTGCGCGCGAGCCCCTCCTTCTCTCCCACGACGGGCTCCCAGCCGAGCTGCTCGCGCGCCAGGGAGGTGTCGGGCCTGCGGACCGCGGGGTCGTCGGTGGGGCGCCCCACGAACCGGACGGGCGAGGTCGAGCCGGCCAGCTCGGCGACGCGCTCGGCCAGCGCGAGCACGGTGGTCTCCTCGTCCCCGCCGATGTTCACGGGGCCAGGCAGCGTGGAGGCGGCGAGCTGGAGCGTCCCCTCGACCGTGTCGTCGACGAAGCAGATGGAGCGGGTCTGGGTGCCGTCCCCGGCCACGGTGAGCGGCTCACCCGCGAGGGCCTGCCCGATGAAGGTGGGAATGGCGCGGCCGTCCTCGGGGCGCATACGGGGCCCGTAGGTGTTGAACAGCCGCACTATGGCGGCGTTCGTGCCGTGGGCGGAGCGGTAGGCGGTGACCATGGCCTCGGCGAACCGCTTGGCCTCGTCGTAGACACTGCGGGGTCCGACGGGGTTGACGTTGCCCCAGTACGTCTCCCGCTGAGGGTGTTCCAGCGGGTCGCCGTAGACCTCCGAGGTGGAGGCCAGTACGAAGCGGGCGCCGTTGCTGTCGGCCAGCCGCAGGGCGTTCCGGGTTCCGCTGCTGCCGGTCTCCAGCGTCTCCAGCGGAAGCCGCAGGTAGTCGGCGGGTGACGCGGGGCACGCGAAGTGGAGGACCAGGTCGAAGGGCCCGGGCAGGGTGCCGCCGTCCTCAGCCGCCCGGTCAAGATCGGCGGCTGAGGTCACATCGCCGCGCACGAACCGGAAGCCGGGGCGCTCCCGGAGAGGGGCCACGTTGGCGAGGGAGCCGGTGGACAGATCGTCCAGGCATATGACGTGCGTCCCCTCGTCCAACAGGCGTTCGCAGAGATGGGAGCCCAGGAAGCCCGCTCCGCCGGTCACCATCGCCTTGTGCCACCTCATGCCATGGTCCTCCCTTTTTGCCCCGCCAATACCTAAATGTCCCGCCTGAGATGCGACGAGTACCCCTTTTCGGAGCTCTAGTCACAAGAGTTGTGTGAAGCGATTCCCGTGGGCATCGAGGGGTACTGCGACCGCATGCGACGTGTGCTGCTCAGCGGGTGGTTCAGCTTCCTGCACGGTGAGGTGACGGCTGGGGACGTGCTGGCCCTGCGCCGGGTGCAGGAGGTGCTCGACCAAGGCGGGGTTCCCTACGACACCGCGTGGAGTCCCGGCTTCCGCCCCGGGGCGCTGTGCCTGGAGGACGCCGACCCGGACGCGTACACCCACGTGGTGTTCGTGTGCGGCCCGCTGCACGGCCCGGGGCTGGAGGAGCTGCACCGGCGGTACGCCGCGTGTGTACGGATCGCCGTCGGCACCTCCGTCGTCGCCCCGGGCGACCCGGCCGCGACCGGCTTCCACGCCGTACTGGCCAGGGACGCACCGGGCATCCGCCCCTCGCCCGACCTCGCGGCCCGCGCCCCCGGCACCGACGGCGCGCCGGTGACCGGCGTCATCCTCACCCATGGCCAGCACGAGTACGGGGACAGACGGCGGCACGGGCACGTGGCCGAGGCGCTCACCGGATGGCTGCGGACCAAGGACTGCGCGCCCGTGCCCCTGGAGACCCGGCTCGACCGCGAGGACTGGCGGCAGTGCGCACGCCCCGGCCAGCTCCAGGCCGTACTGGCCCGCCTCGATGTGGTGATCACCGACAGGCTGCACGGCCTCGTCCTGGCGCTCCGCGCCGGGGTGCCGGCACTGGCCGTCGACCCGGTGGCCGGCGGCGCCAAGGTCACGGCGCAGGCGCTGGCCTGCGACTGGCCCGCCGTCCTGGGCGCGAGCCAGCTCGAAGCCGGGGCGCTGGACCGCTGGTGGGCCTGGTGCCTGGGGCCGGGCCGCGAACTGGCCGCGCGGCGGTCGGCCGACTTCGCGGGGGACGGCATGACCGACAGCGCCGACCAGCTGCTCGCGGCCCTCGGGGCACCCGGAATCCGCGCCGGGCGCCCCGCACAGGGCACCTGACGGATCCGGTGTCCGGGGAGCGGGGCCTGTGGCCGGTGAGGTCCAGCGCATTGACGGCGTCACGGGGCCCCGCTACAACTCGGCCATGGCGCACAGACGTACGACCGCGACAGCGGTGACCCTCGCGGCGGTGGCGCTGCTGGCGGCGGGATGCAGCAGCTCGGGCGGCAAGAAGTCCGCCGCCGACGAGGGTGACGACGGGGGAGCGCAGGGCGGCGGCACGTCCGTCGGTACGCCCCGGCTCACGATCGCGATGGTGACGCACTCGGGCGAGGGCGACACCTTCTGGGACATCGTCCAGAGCGGGGCGAAACAGGCCGCGCGCAAGGACAACGTCCGCTTCGACTACGCGAACCACAAGGACGCGGGCCAGCAGGCCCAGCTCGTACAGACGGCGATCGACAAGAAGGTCGACGGGCTGATCGTCACGCTCGCCAAGCCCGACGCGCTCAAGGCCGTGATCGGCAAGGCGGTACGGCGCGGCATCCCCGTGATCACCATCAACTCCGGGGCCGAGCACAGCGCGGAACTCGGCGCGCTGGCCCACATCGGCCAGGACGAGACGGTCGCGGGCGAGGCGGTGGGCGAGGAGCTGAACGCGCGTGCCGAGGCCGCCAAGGGCACCGAGGCCACCGAGGCCACCGAGGGTAAGGCGCTGTGCGTCATCCACGAGCAGGGCAACGTCTCCCTGGAGGAGCGGTGCGCGGGCGCGAAGAAGACGTTCAAGGGCACGCTGGAGACGCTGAACGTGGACGGCACCAACATGCCGGGCGTGCAGTCGTCCGTCGAGGCCAAGCTCCAGTCGGACAAGGATGTCGACACCGTCGTCACGCTGGGCGCCCCCTTCGCCGCGACCTCGGCGAAGGCCAAGGAGAAGGCGGGCAGCGCGGCCGAGGTCGTGACGTTCGACCTGAACGCGCAGGTCGTCAAGGAGATGAAGGCCAAGCGGATCGGCTTCGCCGTGGACCAGCAGCCGTACATGCAGGGCTACGAGGCCGTCGACCTGCTGTGGCTGCACCGCTACAACCTCAACAGCCTCGGCGGCGGCAAGCCGGTCCTCACGGGACCTGAGATCGTCACCCGCCGTGATGTGCCCAGGCTGGAGAAGTACACCGAGCGCGGGACCCGGTAGGCGAGTGCCGGTGGGACCCGTCGCACCCTTTCCGGCCACCGTGACGGATACTTGTGCGAAGATCCTGGGCGGTTTCCCGGGGTTCCCGGTCGATCGACCGCAGCAGTATCCGTACCGAGAGGGCAGAACACCGTGGCCAGCGTGCAGAGGTCCCGTCCGTCCGTGCGTGCGATGGGGGTCGTGATGGCGGCGGTGATCGCCGCGGTGGCCGGCCTCGCCGGGTGCAGCAGTACCGGAGGCAAGAGGGCCGAGGAGGCGCGCGACCAGGCCGCCTCCGGCAAGGCGAATGTGACAACGCCCCGCTGGAAGGTCGCGATGGTCACCCACTCCGGGGACGGCGACACCTACTGGGACATCGTGCAGAGCGGCGCCAAGCAGGCGGCGGCCAAGGACAACATCGAGTTCCTCTACTCGCACGACAAGGAGGCGGGCCGCCAGGCGCAGCTCGTACAGGCGGCGATCGACAAGAAGGTGGACGGGCTGATCGTCACGCTGGCCAAGCCCAGCGCGATGAAGAACGTCGTGAAGAAGGCCGTCAAGGCCGGCATACCCGTCGTCACCATCAACTCCGGCCAGGACGAGTCCCGCGACTTCGGAGCGCTCACCCACATCGGCCAGGACGAGGTCATGGCGGGCGAGGCCGTGGGCCGCGAGCTGAACGACAAGGGTCGTAAGAAGGCCATCTGCCTGCTGCACGAGCAGGGCAACGTCGGTCACGAGGAGCGCTGCGAGGGCATCAAGAAGACCTTCGACGGCAAGGTCGAGGACCTGTACGTGGACGGCACCAACATGCCGGGCGTGCAGTCGTCCGTCGAGGCCAAGCTCCAGTCCGACAAGAAGGTCGACACGGTCGTCACGCTCGGCGCTCCCTTCGCCGCGACGGCCGCCGAGGCGAAGAAGGACGCGGGCAGCGATGCCGAGGTCGACACCTTCGACCTCAACGCCAAGGTGGCCGCCGGCCTCAAGGACGGTTCGATCGGCTTCGCCGTCGACCAGCAGCCGTACCTCCAGGGCTATGAGTCGGTCGACCTGCTCTGGCTCCACCGCTTCAACGCCGACATGCTCGGCGGCGGGAAGCCGGTGCTCACGGGGCCGCAGATCCTGACCAAGAAGGACGCGGGCAAGCTGGAGACGTTCACGAAGCGGGGGACCCGATGACGGTCACGAAGGAACCGGCGAAGCCGGAGGGCCCCGAGGGGCCTGGCGAGCCCGGGCTCCCACCGGAGAAGACCGACGAGAGGCTGGTGCAGCGCTCGCTGCCCGCGCGTCTGATGCGGCGGCCCGAGCTGGGCGCCGTGGTGGGCGCGATCGCGCTGTTCGTATTCTTCTCGCTGGTCGCCGACAGCTTCCTGCGCGCCTCCAGCCTCTCCACGGTGCTCTACTTCTCGTCCACCATCGGGATCATGGCCGTGCCGGTGGCGCTGCTGATGATCGGTGGCGAGTTCGACCTGTCGACCGGCGTCATGGTGACGTCCTCGGCGCTGGTCTCCTCGATGTTCAGCTACCAGATGACGGCCAACATCTGGGTCGGCGTCGCGGTGTCGCTGCTGGTCACGCTGGCGATCGGGTTCTTCAACGGCTTCATGCTGACGAGGACGAAGCTGCCGAGCTTCATCATCACGCTCGGCACCTTCCTGATGCTCACGGGCCTCAACCTCGGCGTCACCAAGCTGATCAGCGGCACCGTCTCCACCAAGAGCATCAGCGACATGGAGGGCTTCTCCTCGGCCCGCGAGGTCTTCGCCTCCACGCTCACGCTGGGCAGCGTGGACATCCAGATCACCGTCGTGTGGTGGCTGGTGCTGATCGCCCTGGCGACCTGGATACTGCTGCGCACCCGTGCGGGGAACTGGATCTTCGCCGTCGGCGGCGGCGTCGACGCGGCCCGCGCTGTCGGCGTCCCCGTGGCCCGTACGAAGATCGGCCTCTACATGGGCGTGGCCTTCGCCGCCTGGATCTCGGGCCAGCATCTGCTGTTCAACTACGACGTCGTCCAGTCGGGCGAGGGCGTGGGCAACGAGCTGATCTACATCGCAGCCGCCGTCATCGGCGGCTGTCTGCTCACCGGCGGCTACGGCTCGGCGATCGGCGCGGCCGTCGGCGCCTTCATCTTCGGCATGAGCAACAAGGGCATCGTCTACGCGCAGTGGAACCCGGACTGGTTCAAGTTCTTCCTGGGCGCGATGCTGCTGCTCGCGACCCTGCTCAACGCGTGGATCCGTAAGCGGGCGGAGGCGACCCGATGACGAACGAGACCGAAGCGAACGAGAGCGGACCCGACGCGAAAGGGCCGAACGCGAAAGGCCCGGTCGAGACGGGGCCGGACGAGACGGGACCGACCGCGACCGGACCGACCGCGACAGAGCCCGGGGACGGCGAGCCGAGGGACGGCGAGCCCAAGGACAGCGAGCCGCTGGTCTCGCTGAGCGACGTCAGCAAGTTCTACGGCAACATCCGTGCCCTCGAAGAGGTGTCCCTCCAGGTGCACCCGGGGGAGATCACCTGCGTGCTCGGCGACAACGGCGCCGGCAAGTCCACCCTCATCAAGATCATCTCGGGCCTGCACCAGCACGACGCGGGTTCCTTCCGTATCCAGGGCGAGGAAACGCGCCTCGGCTCCCCGCGCGAGGCCCTCGACCGGGGCATCGCCACGGTCTACCAGGACCTCGCCGTGGTGCCCCTCATGCCCGTCTGGCGCAACTTCTTCCTCGGCTCCGAGCCCTCCGTCGGGCGCGGTCCCCTCAAGCGCCTCGACGTCCAGCAGATGCGCCGCACCACGCACCGCGAGCTGCTGCGCATGGGCATCGACCTGCGCGACGTCGACCAGCCGATCGGCACGCTCTCCGGCGGAGAGCGGCAGTCCGTCGCCATCGCGCGGGCGATCCACTTCGGTGCGAAGGTCCTCGTACTGGACGAGCCGACGGCGGCACTGGGCGTCAAGCAGTCAGGCGTCGTGCTCAAGTACGTGGCCGCCGCGCGGGACGCAGGACTCGGTGTCGTCCTCATCACCCACAACCCTCACCACGCGTACCTGGTCGGAGACCGCTTCGTCCTCCTCAAGCGCGGCGCCATGGCCGCCTCCTACGAGAAGGAGGGCCTGGAGCTTGAGGAACTGGTCCGCCAGATGGCAGGCGGCTCGGAGCTGGAAGAACTGAGCCACGAACTGGAACGGTGACCCGGGAACAAGCCCGTCGGGCGACGGGACGGCCCACACAGCGGTGCACCACGGACGGCGGGCGCATCCTGGGCGCGGCGTCCGCGCGACCGGAAAGGGTGCATCCTGGGCGGGCGGCATCCGCGCGGGCGGACCTGGCAGAATCGGGCGGGCCCGAGACCACACCACGAGGGACGACCACAGTTGAGCATGGACAGCTTCCAACGAGGTGAGAGGGTCTACCCCCGCAGGACGAGGCCGAACGCCAGCGTTCTGAGGACGGTCAGCACGCGCGAGCGCCGCTCGCACCTCTCGGCGCCCCGTGTCCCCACCGTGGGCATCGACATCGGTGGCACCAAGGTGATGGCGGGCGTCGTGGACGCGGACGGCACCATCCTGGAGAAGGTGCGCACCGAGACGCCGGAGAAGTCCAAGAGCCCGAAGGTGGTGGAGGACACCATCGCCGAGGTCGTGCTCGACCTGTCCGACAGGCACGACGTGCACGCCGTCGGTATCGGTGCAGCGGGCTGGATCGACGCCGACCGCTCCCGCGTGCTGTTCGCGCCGCACCTGGCATGGCGTGACGAGCCCCTCAAGGACGCGCTCACCGCGCGCCTGGCGGTCCCCGTCATGGTCGACAACGACGCGAACACGGCGGCCTGGGGCGAGTGGCGCTTCGGCGCCGGCCGGGGCGAGGACCACCTCGTGATGATCACGCTCGGAACGGGCATCGGCGGCGCCATCCTGGAGGACGGCCGCGTCAAGCGCGGCAAGTACGGAGTGGCCGGCGAGTTCGGCCACATGCAGGTCGTGCCGGGGGGCCACAGATGCCCCTGCGGCAACAGAGGCTGCTGGGAGCAGTACAGCTCGGGCAACGCGCTCGTGCGCGAGGCCAGGGAGCTGGCGGCGGCCGAGTCGCCCGTGGCGTACGGGATCATCGACCGGGTCGGCGGCCAGGTGGGCGACATCACCGGGCCCCTGATCACCGAGCTGGCCCGCGAGGGCGACGCGATGTGCACGGAGCTGCTCCAGGAGATCGGCTCCTGGCTGGGCGTCGGCATCGCCAATCTCGCCGCGGCGCTCGACCCGGGCTGCTTCGTGATCGGCGGCGGTGTCAGCGCGGCCGACGAGCTGCTGATCGACCCGGCGCGCGAGGCGTTCCGCCGCCAGCTGACCGGGCGCGGCTACCGCCCCGAGGCCCGTATCGCCAAGGCGCAGCTCGGGCCCGAGGCCGGCATGGTCGGTGCGGCGGATCTGGCCCGGCTCGTCGCCAGGCGCTTCCGCCGCGCCAACCGCCGCCGTCTGGAGCGGTACGAACGCTACGAGCGCGCGGCCGACAACCTGCGCAGAGCGGTGGGCCAGTGACCCTCACCACCTCGCCCCCCAAGCCTCCAGGGAACAACGGCCACATGCCTCCGACGGACGAGTACCCCGACCCGTACGAGCGCCCCCCGCACAAGCCGAGGAACCGGCTGATCGTGCTGGTGATCGTGGTGCTGCTGATCGCGCTGCCCGCCGGCTACCTCGTGCAGTCCGCCTTCCAGAGCCGCGACAGCGGCAAGGACAAGGAGCGCGCCGCAGCCGCGACGAGCCTCACCTACGCCCGCCCGCCCAAGGTCAGCCAGCGCATCTACAACGTTCCCGTACCCCTGGGAGCCACCCGCGTGGCCTTCTACGAGGCCAACGCCTGGGACAAGAGCACCATGTGGGTCCAGTTCCGTACGAGCAAGAAGCGGCTGAAGGGGTTCATGAAGGAACTCGGCAGCAGCTACTCCGCCTTCGAGAAGGACCGCCTCCCCATCAGCGGCAAGCAGGCCCGCGAGGTCGGCTGGCGCTTCGACGAGCCGGGGCACCGCTACTGGGGCGCCGTGCACGACCAGAAGGGCAGCGAGCCGGACGTGGCCATCGTGGCGGACACGACGTACAAGAAGCGGCCACGGGTCTACGTCGTCTCCACCACCGAGTTCTGAACTTCACGACCGGACCGCGCGTCTCCATCCCCTGGTCACACCCTCTTCACGACCGGGCGGAACGACCAGCAGAACCCTGTCCATTTTCCGACCCGGGCGGCGAGAACCTTGCGCCGCTCGATAGCGTGAACGTGTGAGCGAAGTGACCCCTGCCAAGACGCTGCAACACCGGACCGACGGCCCAGACGACGCGCCTGTACTCGTTCTGGGCCCCGCGCTCGGCACGACGTGGCACATGTGGGACCGGCAGATACCGGAACTCACCCGTAACTGGCGGGTCTTGAGATTCGACCTGCCCGGACACGGAGGCTCCCCCGCCTACTCGGCCGATTCCGCCTCCGCCCTCGCCGACCGGCTGCTGGCCACCCTCGACACCCTCGGGATCGAGCGCTTCGGCTACGCCGGCTGTTCCATCGGCGGCGCCATCGGCATCCAGCTCGCCCTCGCCGCGCCCCAGCGGGTCACCTCGCTCGCGCTGGTGTCCTCCTCGCCGCGCTTCTCGACGCCGGACACCTGGCGGCAGCGCGGTGTGGTCATCCGTACGAACGGCCTCGACCCGATAGCCCGCACCACACCGGAGCGCTGGTTCACGACGGGCTTCGCCGCCGCGCAGCCCGCCATCGTGGAGTGGGCCGTCCAGATGGTCCGTACGACCGACCCCGGCTGCTACATCGCGGCATGCGAGGCGCTGGCCTCCTTCGACGCGAAGGGCGCACTCGGCGGCATAGGCGTCCCCACGCTGGTGGTCGCGGGCGCTGAGGACGAGGCGACACCGCCGGCCGAGGCGCGTGCGCTGGTCGCCGGCATCCCGGACGCGCGGCTGGCCATCGTGCCGGGCGCCTCGCACCTCACCCCCGTCGAGCAGCCCGGCGCCGTCACCGACCTGCTGATACGGCACTTCACCACCACATGGCAGGAGTCGGCGGCCGGCCCTCCGGCGCCGGCGCCCGTGATCGCCCCGGCCCCGCAGCAGGCGTCAGCCGTGGCAGAGCTGGAGTCCGCCGAACGGGCCGCGCTGCGTACCGACGCCTTCGACGTGGGCATGAAGGTGCGCCGCGAGGTGCTCGGAGACGCGCACGTGGACCGCGCGACGGAGGCGGCCGACGAGTTCACGGAGGACTTCCAGCACCTGGTCACCCGCTACGTCTGGGGCGAGGTGTGGACCCGCACGGGGCTGGACCGCCGGATGCGCTCCGTGATCACGCTCACCGCGCTCGTGGCAGGCGGTCACCACGACGAACTGGTCTTCCACACCCGGGCAGCGCTGCGCAACGGGCTCACCCCTGACGAGATCAAAGAGGTGCTGCTGCAGACCGCCGTCTACTGCGGGGTCCCGGCCGCGAACGCCGCCTTCACCGTCGCGCAGCGCGTCATCCGCGAGGAGACCACTCCGGAGGACCGGCGGGGCGCGGCGGAGGACAATGAACCCCATGGGAACTGAACCGGCACAAGGAAACCCGCTCGGCCTCACCAAGAAGGGGCACTCCTGTGTGCGCCTGGAGAAGGACGGGCGCGTGCTCGTCATCGACCCGGGCGGCTTCAGCGAGCAGGAGGCCGCGCTCGGCGCCGACGTGCTCCTGGTGACCCACGAGCACCCCGACCACTTCGACGAGCTGCGGCTGCGCGCCGCCATGGAGAACAACCCGGAGTGCGAGATCTGGACGCTGCGCAGCGTCGCCGAGCAGATCTCCGGAGCCTTCCCGGGCCGCGTCCACACGGTCGGCGACGGCGACACGTTCACGGCTGCGGGCTTCGAGGTCGAGGTGCACGGCGAACTGCACGCCGTCATCCACCCGGACATCCCGCGCATCACCAACGTCGGCTATGTCGTGGACGGTCTCGTCTTCCACCCCGGCGACGCGCTCACCGTCCCCGAGCGCCCCGTCGAAACCCTGCTGCTGCCGGTGCACGCGCCCTGGAACAAGTACTCCGAAGTCCTCGACTTCGTGCGGGCCGTCGCACCCACGCAGGTCTACGACATCCACGACGGGCTGCTCAACGAGACCGGCATCGGCCTCTTCGGCCGCCTCCTGGGCGACGGCGGCCCGGGCACGGGCGGAGCGGCGCACGCGTGGCTGGCGCCGGGCGAGAGTGTCGGACTGGCGCGGTAGGTTCGGCGTATGCGTATCGCCTCTTGGAACATCAACTCGATCACCGCACGTCTGCCACGCCTGACGCAGTGGCTGGAGAGCGCTCAGCCCGATGTGGTCTGCCTCCAGGAGCTGAAGGTGTCGGCCGACGCCTTCCCCGGGGACGAACTGCGCGCGCTCGGCTACGAGTCGGTGGTGAGCGCGGGCGGGCGCTGGAACGGTGTCGCGGTTCTCTCCCGCGTGGGCATGGAGGACCAGGCCGTCGCACTCCCCGGCGTGCCCGAGTTCGACGGCATCATCGAGGCCCGCGCCGCCGCTGCGACCTGCGGCGGCGTACGGGTGTGGTCCGTGTACGTGCCCAACGGGCGCGAGGTAGGCCACCCGCACTACGAGTACAAGCTCCAGTGGCTGGCGGCGCTGCGCGACACCGTGGGGGAGTGGGCCTCGGGACCGCTTCCCTTCGCCGTTCTCGGTGACTTCAACATCGCGCCGACCGACGAGGACGTCTGGGACATCTCCGCCTTCGACGGCGCCACGCACGTCACCGCGCGCGAGCGCGAGAAGCTGGCGGAGCTGGAGGCGGCGGGAACGAAGGAACTGCACCCCCGCGCGCTCAAGTACGACGTCGCCTTCACCTACTGGGACTACCGCCAGCTGGGCTTCCCCAAGAACAGGGGCATGCGCATCGACCTGGCCTATGGCAACGAGCCGTTCATGGCGGCCGTGAAGGACTCGTACGTCGACCGCGAGGCCCGCAAGGGCAAGGGCGCCTCCGACCACGCACCCGTCGTCATCGACCTGGAGGTGTGACGGCGGGGCCCACGGCCGCCGTGCGCGCTCGTGGGCCCCTGGGCGTTGCCTTTCCTCAGCGCTCGCCCGGCATCTTCCCGGGCACGATCGGCGCTTCGCCGACCATGCCGGAGCCGCCCTCACCCGGCATCACACCGCCGTTGCCCGCCTCTCCCGGCATCAGTCCTGAGGAGGCGTGCTCGCTCGGCATGGGCGTGGTGGCCTGGGTCGCGTCGGACGGTGAGAGGGGCGGCGTGGCGCCGGCGTCCTCCTCGGGCGGCGGGGCCGCTTCCCGCGCGCGGTGTGCCAGTTCTTCGGGCGCGTCCTCGGGAACGGACGACCTGGCCACCTTGCGTACTCCCGCGTCCGCGTCGGCGACCAGGTCCGTGAGGACAGCGGCGGCCGACTCGGTGGGCAGGTTCACCGCAGCGCTCGCCGCCGCCACCCGCAGGGCGGGGTCGGTGCTGCGCGCCGCGACCGTGATGACCTCCTGTCCGGTGTCACCTTCGAGCAGGCCGGCCGCGTAGGCGGCCTTGGAGGCGAGGAGTGGGTCGTCGCCGTCGACCAGTGCCCGCAAGTGCGGAAGGGACTCGGGTCCCAGCCGCGCGGTCGCCGCGTAGTCCGGCTCGTCGGGGTCCAGGACCCGGCGCACGTCGTGCATCGATACGCTCACAGCGCCTCCTAGATGTCCTGAGTGAGCGGGCTGTTGAGCATGCTCTTGGCTTCGTCGGAGACCAGGTCGGGTGGCGGGTTGGTGATGTTGCCCGTCCCGTTGCCGGTCATGAGGCGGTCGTTGTCGTTGACGTGGTTGAGGCCGAGCACATGGCCCACCTCGTGGCCCAGTGTCCATTGTGTGGCGCCCTGCGCGACCACGGCACCCGGACGGCCCGCCGGGTGTGCGGCGCAGCCGTTGAAGGGCGGCACGGTGGAGCGGACGAAGTAGACCACCACGTCGTTGGCGGCCACGTTGTTGCGGTTGCCGAAGAGCTGGTTCTGCTCAGGCGTTGACTGGCCGCGTAGGCACCCGCCGACGTCCACGTCGTTGAGCGCGGGGAGGTTGAGGGTCTCCGTCGTCGCGAGCTGGACGGCGATCCCCGCCGTGGCGTACACCTCCCGCATCCGGGCGATCGAGTTCGCCACGGACACGTTCGGCGTGGTGAGGACCTTGGCGTGAACGCGAACCGTGGGGATCTGCGTCCACCACCGGTGCCACATCGCGGAGTCGGTGCCGGCGGCGAACACGTCGATACGGTTCGGACCCCAGGAGACAGCGCCCGGTGCTGTGGTGATCACGCCGCCGAGGCTTTCCCAGCCGGACCAGCCGTTCTGGTACCACTTGTGCCACAGGGCCGAGTCCGTCCCTGCCGCGAAGACGTCCAGCCTGCCCGATGCCCAGCTGGAGACGGTCGGTGCCGTGGTGATCACGCCGCCGAGGCTTTCCCAGCCGGACCAGCCGTTCTGGTACCACTTGTGCCACAGCGCTGAGTCCGTCCCCGCCGCGAACACGTCGATACGGCCGTTGCTCCAGGAGACAGCGCCCGGTGCTGTGGTGATCACGCCGCCGAGGCTTTCCCAGCCGGACCAGCCGTTCTGGTACCACTTGTGCCACAGCGCCGAGTCCGTCCCCCTCGCGAAGACGTCCAGCCTGCCTGACGCCCAGCTGGAGACGGTCGGTGCTGTGGTGATCACGCCGCCGAGGCTTTCCCAGCCGGACCAGCCGTTCTGATACCACTTGTGCCACAGCGCCGAGTCCGTGCCGCGTGCGAAGACGTCGATACGGCCGTTGCTCCAGGAGACGGCCGCCGGGTCCGAGGTGATCACGCCACCCAGGCTCTCCCATGCCGACCAGCCGTTCTGATACCACTTGTGCCACAGTGCCGCGTCCGTGCCGCGCACGAACGTGTCGAGCCTTCCCGAGGTCCAGGACGAAACGCTGGGCGCACTCGTCAGCGTTCCACCGAGACTTTCCCACCCCTGCCAGGTCATTGGTTCCCCCTATCACCGTGGGTTTCCGCCACGGAAGGGCTCTGAAGTTACTCGTCCGGCAATCCGGTGCTAACTGTCAAAACCGGCCATTGCAGGGAGAGTTGGCCAGTCCGGGCATTCGGGTACCGTTCGGCCCGTCCGACCGGCCCGGGTCTCGGTCCACGAGGGTCTGCAGATCGGCGGATTCGCCGGGTGGCGGTCGGTGATCACGCGGTTTGCGGAGATGCCGTGGTGGAGCACCCCGTCATCTCGGAACCCCCGCGCTCCATGGCGTCTCGGCGCGGCTGACGTGGACCGACAGCGCCGGCTGAAACGGGGCCGGGCAGCATGTGGGGCGCCCCGCACATCGCGGCGCCCCACACATCGCCGCGTCAGCTCACAGTTTCCGCAGGTCCACCGACTCGCCCAGCGCGCGCAACCCGGCGTCGCCGGGGTGCAGATGGTCGCCCGAGTCGTATGCGGGCAGCATCCGGGCCGGGCGTTCCGGGTCCCGCAGGACCCTGTCGAAGTCGAGTACGGCGTCGAACGCGCCGCCGTTCGCGCGGACGAAGGAGTTCACCTCCGTACGCCGCGCGTCGACCTCGGGCGTGCAGTCCTTGTAGCCCTCGCACGGCACGATCGTCGCCACGACGACCCGTAGGCCACGCTCCCTGGCCCGGGAGGCGATCGCCTTCATTCCGGCCACGACCTCGGCGGCCGGGGTGCCCCAGCGCACATCGTTGATGCCCTCGAACAGCACGACCGTCCGGGCCCCCGGCTGCGCGAGCACGTCCCGCTCCAGCCGGTGCTGGGCGCTGACACCGCCCGTGTCGGTACTGATGCCGTCGCCCGGGTAGCGGTCGGTGACCACGCGGTTCGCGGAGATGCCGTGGTTGAGCACTCCGTAGCGCGGTACGCCGCTGCCGGGGGACTGGTCCAGGAGGCGCCGCGCCAGCACGTTGGGCCAGCGGCTGTTGGCGCTGTCGGTGGAGCGGACGCCGTCCGTGATGGAGTCACCGAGCGTGACGACGGACCCTGGCCCGCCGGTGACATCCACACCGGTCAGAAATGGCCACATCGTCAGCGACCCCGTGAAGTCACCGCCGCCGCTCTCACCCGTACGGTCACCGCTGCCGCCCTCGCTGAGGTACGAGCGCTGGATGGCGGCGCTGTGCACGGGCGCCGCGCGCACCGGGTCCGGCAGATGGATGCTGACCAGCACATTGGTGTCGGCCGGCACATCGAAGCCGACCGGATCGCTGACCGCGCGTGCCCCCGCAGCGATCCGCTTCCCGGCCCGCCCTCCGTCGAAGGTGAGCCGCACGGGCCGGGCCCTGGCCGAGGCACCCTCGCGCTGCACGGCGAGGGAGGCGTGCCCGATGCGCACGGACGCGGAGGCGAAGGTGTTCTCCAGCCGGATCCGCGCCTTCGGGCCGCCCACCGAGGTGTGCACCACCAGCCGCAGCGTCCGGTCCTGCCACAGCCCCGTTCCCGTGTACCCGGCCGGGCTCGCCGACCAGCTGCCCGTCCAGCCGCCGGCCCCGGCGCGTACGGAGGCCGCGAACACGTGCAGATCCGCCGCGGGCCCCGGATCGCGGGGCAGTTGCACGGAGCTGACGGCGCGGCCCCGTTCGAGCGGCACGGTCACCGCGTACAGCCGCGCCTTCTCGCCGAGCTGTCCGCCCTCGCGCGCGTTGATGTGCGGCAGCGCGACCGCCTTGGTGCCGAGCGGGCCGCCGCGCCAGTCGCCCGCCGTCAGCGTGTACGCGCTGCGCGAGCCGTCGCGGTAGCGAACGGAGCCGTTCCCGCTCACCGGCTGCGCGGGCCCGCCGGGCGAAGTGGCCGCCACCAGAAAGGAGATGGCGTTGCCGCGCCCCTTCAGCCTGAGGTGCTGGCCGTCGGCCCGTACGTTGTCAGCGCTGCCGGGGGAGCGGTCGGGGAAGCGCAGCGCGGCACCGTCGAGATCCAGCCGGGCGCCCGGACCCCAGCCGGCCTCCCGCAGGTCACGCGCGGACAGCGAACGCCCGGCGCCGTCGAAGTCGGCGTCGCCGGGCCGCGCGTCCTCGCTCACCGCGCGGTTGTCGAAGAGGCGTTCCAGGGGGAGTGGACGGGCGGCCGTCGAGGCGGCCGATACCGCCGCCTGCCGGTCCCGCGCGGTCGCCGTGAGAGCGGGTCCCACCGCTGTCGCGGTGGCCACCAGAACCGTGACGGAGCTGATCCAGAGACGTCTGTGCACGCGTTTGCCCTCTCGTGGGACTGCAACACCGGTGTGTGCACCCCGAATTCGAACGAGGCGGGGTGAAAGTAGGGAGGCGGAAAAGCGACGTCAAGGTGTCCAACGGGGCAAGCGGGCGGCCTCCTCACACAGCGCGCCTATGGTGCCGGGGGCCGCGCGAATGACACGCTGAGCCGTATGCACATCCCCTTTCTGGACAACTGGCGCAAGCGGCACGGAGACGCCGACGGAGCCGCGCTGACCGACGCACTGTCCAGCGACCCGGAGAGCGCGGCGCAGCTTCTCTCCGAATGTGAGCTGCTGCGGGAGCAGGCGGGTACCGCCGGAGTCGAACTGGACGATTCCGTCGAGTCCTTGGCCGCTCTCGACCAGCTGCTCCCACGCTGGCGCGACGACCCCGAAGTCACCCCCTGGCTCGGCAGCGACGCGGGGCTCTACCTCGGCACCGTGATCGTGCGTACCGTGCCGGGCGCGCGGTGGCTGCGCTGGCCCGACGGCCAGCCGGTGGTGCGGCTGCCCTCGGGGCGGGACATGGATGTGCTGGAGGAGGGCGGCTCCTGGGCGGAGACCGGTTCACCGGAACTGTCCCAGGCGTACGCGGAGGCCAGCGAGGGCTGACCATGGGCGGAGACCGGCGACCACCGGGCGTGTGCGCGGCCGGCGGGCCGCCGGTCGCGCCGTGCCGGGGTCAGCCCGCGAAGGTGATGCCGTATTCGAGCCGCCAGCGGTCGGCCCGCACCACGATGTCGGAGGTCTCCACCGCGCGGCCGTCCTCGTCGTAGTGCGTCCGCTCGACCGCTGTGACGCACTGGCCGGGTGAGCAGCCCAGGGTCTCGGCCTCGGGCCCCGTTGCGGGGCGTGCGCCGACCAGTTCGACGGCGCGCACCACGCGGATCCCGATGGCGGCCAGCCGTCCTCTGACGCCCCGGCGCGCGTACGGGCCCCGTTCGGGGCACATCACGTCGGTGCCCTCGGTGATCTCCAGGGGCTCCCAACTGGTGGCGAGCTGCACGGGGCGGCGGTCGGCGAGGTACTCGTACTGCGTGCACATCACGGGGTCGTCCGGCTCGATGCCGAGCCGCACCGCGATCTTCTCCGGGGCCTGTGACGTCGTGGAGGTCGCCTCCCAGACGACGGCCGAGCCCGTCTCCTTGCCCATGCACGCGATACTCGCCGCGAAGGGTGAGTCGACGGCGCCCGTGGAGCGCAGCAGCGTGCCGACGGGCGCCCGGTCGGTCACGAACACACCCCGCCCGAACTGCCCTTCCGCGTACCCGCCCGACTTCAGTACCCGTACGGCACGGTCGACGGTCTGGTCGCTGGCTTCGTACGCGCGCTTCAGCTCCGAACGTGAGGGGATACGGGCGCCGACCGGCAGCGTCCCCTCGTCGATCTGCTGTCGCAGATCGTCGGCGATCCGCTGATAGACCGGCTTGCTCTCGTCCGCCTCACCCATCCCGGGCGTCCCCTCTCTCCGGAAGTCTCCGGACTCTCCCCATGCCCTTGAGGCCCAGCAGGCCCGAGGCCAGCAGCCTCTGATGTGGCGACAGGCTAGGTACCCAGGAGTCTCCTTCGTACCTAGGCCCAGATGGGCGCCACCTTCCCGTTGTATCCAACTACTGCGTGTCATCCCGGAAGTGACCCATTCGGCCCGATAGTTTCCCGTTTCTATGGAACCGCTGATCGAGCTGCGTGGCGTCAACAAGCACTACGGCACGCTGCATGTGCTCAGGGACATCAACCTGACCGTCGGGCGCGGAGAAGTGGTCGTCGTCATCGGCCCCTCGGGCTCCGGCAAGTCAACGCTGTGCCGCATCATCAACCGGTTGGAGACGGTCGAGTCAGGCACCATCACCCTGGCAGGGCGGAACCTTCCGGCGGAGGGCAAGGAACTGGCGCGGCTCCGTGCCGAAGTGGGCATGGTCTTCCAGGCGTTCAACCTGTTCGGCCACAAGACGGTGCTGGCCAATGTGATGCTCGCGCCGCTCAAGGTCCGCGGCCAGAAGAAGGACAAGGCGCAGGCGCGCGCCCTCGACCTCCTTGAGCGCGTCGGGCTCGCCGACCAGGCGGCGAAGTACCCCGCACAGCTCTCCGGCGGTCAGCAGCAGCGCGTCGCCATCGCGCGCGCCCTCGCCATGGACCCCGAGGCCCTCCTGTTCGACGAGCCCACCTCGGCCCTCGACCCGGAGATGATCAGCGAGGTGCTGGAGGTCATGCGGCAGCTCGCGCAGGAGGGCATGACCATGGTCGTCGTCACCCACGAGATGGGGTTCGCGCGCTCGGCAGCCAACCGCGTCGTCTTCATGGCCGAGGGACAGATCGTCGAGGACCGCACCCCCGAGGAGTTCTTCACGGCGCCCGAGAGCGACCGGGCCAAGGACTTCCTCTCCAAGATCCTCAAGCACTGAGAGGGGGTCGGTCATGCCTGAACTGCGTCATCGCACTCCCCGCCGAGCCGGTACACCGCCAACGGCCCGCGTCCGCGGCGCCCGTACGCGGGCCGTCGTCCGCGCCGCCGTCCTGCTGGCCGCGCTGGGGTCAGCGCTGGGTGCCACCGGGTGCGGCAAGGAGGGGAGTCCGCCCGCGCGAGGTCCTCAGCCGGGGAAGCTCCCGCGGTACACCGTCGACACCGGCTTCGCGCTCCCCGGATCGCCCACCTGGCAGCGCGCCAAGAAGCGCGGGCGGTTGACCATCGGCGTCAAGGAGGACCAGCCCGGCATGGGCGAGATGAACCCGGCGACCGGCGTCTACTCCGGATTCGATGTGGAGATCGCCAACATGGTCGCGGCCTCACTCGGCTTCGACCCGGACAAGGACGTCACGTACAAGGCCATCGCCTCGGCCAACCGCGAAACGGCCCTCCAGAACGGCCAGATCGACTACTACGTCGGCACCTACACCATCAACGACGGCCGCAAGAAGCTCGTCGGCTTCGCGGGCCCCTACTACATCGCGGGGCAGAAGCTGCTGGTGCGCGCCGACGAGGAGGGGCTCAGGGGGCCGCAGGACATGGCGGGCCGCAAGATCTGCTCGGCCGTCGGCTCGACCCCGCTCCAGCGCATCGAGGCCGACCACCCCGAGGCCGTCTCCGTCGCCTACGACAGCTACGCGATCTGCGTCGACAACCTTCTCAACAACCAGGTCGACGCCGTCACGACCGACGACACCATCCTGCTCGGCTACGCGGCCAAGGACCCCGAGAAGCTGCGCGTCGTCGGCAAGGCGTTCTCCGAGGAGCCCTACGGCATCGGCGTGCCCCGCGAGGACACCGAGCTGGCGCAGGCGCTCGACACGGCGATCACCGCACACGAGAAGAACGGTGACTGGAAGCGCGCCTACGACGTCACCCTCGGCCTCTCCGGAGTGCCCGCGCCGCCTCCTCCCCGTATCGACCGCTCCCTGACGAGCTGAGAGGAAGGAAGCGGACACCATGAACGTACTGACACAGAACTTCCAGCTCTACGGCGACGGTTTCCTCGGCACGCTCCGGCTCACCGTCTACTCCTCGCTGCTGGCCCTCGCGCTCGGCGTCGTCATGGCGGGCTTCCGTGTCGCACCCGTCGGGGCGCTGCGCGGGGTGGGCACGGCGTGGGTGGCCGTCCTGCGCAACACCCCGCTCACGCTGCTCTTCTTCGCGATGCTGCTGGGGCTGCCGCGCTTCGGAGTCGCCCTGCCCTTCGAGCTGTTCGCGGTCCTCGCGCTCGGCTGCTACACCTCCTCGTTCATCTGCGAGGCGGTCCGCTCCGGCATCAACACCGTGCCGCTCGGCCAGGGCGAGGCGGCCCGCAGCCTCGGCATGACCTTCGGGCAGACGCTCGGCACGGTGGTGCTGCCGCAGGCGTTCCGCACCGTCATCGCACCCGTCGGCTCCACGCTCATCGCGCTGTGCAAGAACTCCGCCATCGCGGGGTCCTTCAGCGTCACCGAGCTGCTGAGCACGTACAAGACACTGAATGAGAACGGCTACAGCGTCCTCTGGAGTTTCGTCTGGATCGCGCTGGGCTATCTGATCCTCACTCTCGCGATCAGCGCGCTCTTCCACTTCATGGAACGGCGCTGGGGAGCCGCCCGATGACCGCACGCCGCTCGCCCCAGGCCCGTTCCTCAGCACCTCCAGCGGCCTCGGCGCTCTACGACGTCCCGGGCCCCAGGACGCGGATCCGGCACTTCTGCTACGGCGTGCTCACGGTGCTCGCGCTCGCGGCGCTGCTGGGCTGGGTCGTCGATCTCCTCGTCGGCACAGGGCAGTTCTCCGCGGTCAAGTGGCGGCCCTTCAGCTATGTGGGCATCCAGGAACTGCTGTTGCGCGGTCTGGGCAACACGCTCAAGGCGTTCGCCATGGCCGCCGTGCTGGCCCTCGCGCTGGGCGCCGTCCTCGCCGCCGGGCGCCTGTCGGACCACAGGCCCGTCCGCTGGGTCAGCACGGTGCTGGTGGAGTTCTTCCGCGCCATGCCCGTACTGGTCATGATCTTCTTCATCTTCGTCGCGCTCCAGGTCCAGCCGCTTCCCGCGCTGGTCGCCGGACTCACCCTCTACAACGGTTCCGTGCTCGCCGAGGTCTTCCGCAGCGGGGTGCGGTCCGTCGACCGCGGTCAGCGCGAGGCGGCCTACGCGCTCGGGCTGCGCAAGACGCAGGTGATGACGCATGTGCTCGTCCCGCAGGCCGTACGGGCCATGCTGCCCACGATCATCAGCCAGTTGGTGGTCGCGCTCAAGGACACCTCGCTCGGATTCCTCATCACCTACGAGGAGTTCCTCCACGCCGGCCGTCTGATCGCGATCAACATGGACTACACGATGCCGTTCATCCCGATCGTCCTCGTGATCTCCGCGATCTACATCGGTCTGTGCATGCTGCTGTCCTGGTTCGCCACCTGGGTCTCCCGGCGTGAGCGCCGCAGCGTCAAGGCCGGCCGGAGCGGGGCCGTGCGGGTGGCCCCGGCCGAGGCGGGCTCCGCGATGCCGGGGGGCAGCGGCATCCGCTGAGCCTGCCCTTCCCTGTCCTGCCGCCTCCGCCCCTGCCGCCTCTGCCCGGCCCCTTGCCCTCTGCCTCCGCCCCTGCCCGGTCCCGCTGCGCAGGAATGGCGGGTCGGGACAGTGGGTGTTAGCTTGGCAAATGAGTGCTGATGTCACTTATGGGTATTCCGCGTAACGCGGTGTCTTCCACGTAACTTCGAGACAGCTCAGCGCCTCGACGCCCTCCCGCAAGAGAGGCGGTCCCGGCTGGTGGTCACGTACTCCGGTCACGCACGGATGCTCGGGGAACTCGTCGTCGCGGGGCAGCTGTCGACCTTCGACCAGCTGCCCCAGCTGCTCATGCGGCACATTCCGATGGCGGGCTGGTCGGAAGCGCGCATCTACATCTCCGACCTCCAGCAGAAGGTGCTGACACAGCTTCCTGACAGGGGTGACCCCGAACAGGACCCCGGGAGCGGTTCCGAGACGGTTCCGGAGGTCCTGTACGTGGACGGGACCGTCGGGGGGAGGGTCTTCCAGCTGGGCGAGATCATCGTGGTTCCCGGTGCGCTGCGTGACGAGTGGTGGGTGCCCCTCATCAGCGGTGGGGAACGGATCGGTGTACTGCGGCTCACGGGCCCTTCGGACGACAAGCGCCGGGGGACCACCGTCGAGGAGGAGCTGCGGCAGCTGGCGGGGCTCGTCTCCATGATGCTGCTGGGGAAGCGGCTGACGAGCGACGCGTACGGGAAGCTCGTGCGCCGCGCGAGGATGAACATCGCGGCGGAGATGGAGTGGCGGCAGATGCCCCCGCGCACCTCGGCCACCAACCGTGTCGTGGTCAGCTCCCTGATGGAGCCCGCGTACGAGGTGAGCGGCGACGCCTTCGACTACGCGTTCAGCGACTCCACGGTCCACCTGTGCGTCTTCGACGCCATGGGGCACGACACCGCTTCCGGGCTCGTCGCCAGCCTGGCCGTATCGACGTGCCGTGCGGCCCGGATGGACGGCGCCGACCTCCAGCGCACGGCGAGGGACATCGAGGAGGCGATCGTCGGACAGTACGGGGACAATACGTTCGTGACCGGCATCATCGCCGAACTCGACGCGAAGACCGGCACGTTGGAGTGGGTGAACCGTGGTCACCCGGCGCCCGTGATCATCCGGGACTCCCGCTATCCGGTCGAGTTGCGCAAGAAGCCCGACGTTCCGCTGGGCGTACGTTGCGACGAGCGCGAGCCGGTGCGTTCCGACCGTTTGCAGCCGGGGGACCGCCTCGTGCTCTACACCGACGGGATCACCGAGGCGAGGAGTCCGTCGGGTGAGCAGTTCGGACTGGAGAGGTTCACGGACTTCCTCGTGCGGCACAACGCCGACTTCCTGCCTGCGCCGGAAACCCTGCGGCGGCTGATCGCCCACCACCTCGACTACCACGGCGGCACTCTCAACGACGACGCGACGGCCCTGCTGCTCGAATGGCACGGCCCGACCCCGTACCCGCCCGGGCGGGCCGAATACGTGGTCGGGCTCCCCTGAGTTCTCTCACGTGGCTGAGTCCTCTCACGCGGCGCGGTGTGCGCCCCTCCGGGCCGAGGGTGTGGTGGCGGTCCTGGTGACGTCGGCGACCAGCTCCACCACATCGGGGCCGTACGCCTGGGAGTTGACGACCTTGAGGAGAAGGCAGAAGTTGCCGTTCTGGCCGTGCTTGCGTGCCAGCCGTACGTGGTTGCGGGCGAGGTAGCGCGAGGCGGCCTGGTTGGTGATGGAGCGCTGGCCGCAGATGAGGAAGACCGGACGGGCGTTCTCGTTCTGGCCGGCGGTGAGGCGCGCGAGAAGTACGTACTCGGCGGTGCCGTTCTCCAGCCGGTAGCGCTCACTTCCGATGGTGAACGCGCCCCGGTCCGGGCCCGGTTCGTGGTCGGCGTTGACCTGGACGCCCGGCAGCAGGGACTGGAGGTGTGCCGCCATCCGGCGGTTGGACACCGGCCCGCCCAGGCAGAACTCCGTGCGCTCCCCGAACCCCTGCTGTGCGGCGTCGTGCGAGACGACGTCCGCCTGCGCGCCGCAGTCCTTGATGAGCGCTGACAGTTCGAGCAGCGCGAACACGTCGTGGCGCGCCACGGCCCACTCGTTCGTCCCGGCGTCCCTGTTCACGACCAGCAGGCACTCCGCGTGCTCGGGCAGCCCGAAGAACCGCTGCTTGCGCTGGAGCTTGCGGCGCCACAGGTACGTACGCGCGAACCAGCCCGCCGTCGCCGTGATCCCGGCCACGAGCACGCCCATCACGATGTCCCGCAGGTTCTCATCCATGACGCGGCAGCGTAGGCCCAGCTCGGCCACGCCGTGCTGACGGGGTGAGCTGCTGCCCACCTTGTGGCGGTACTGACGTATGCGCGTCAAGCGCACTACGCTGTCGCGATCACCGCGCGAAGGAGGCTCCACATGTCCCCCTCACCCGATGTTCCCCGCCCGGACGCGACGCCGGCAGAAGACCGGAGCAGCGGGGCCGCGCGGCCCCGCCGGCGCGGGAAGCGGCGCGCTGTGGCCGTGACCACGGCGGTCGCCGTCCTCGCGACCCTCGGCGCCGCGGCGCCCCGGGGCGCACAGGACGGGGGCCAGGGGCAGGGCAGGGGCGGCGGGGGCCACCCGGTGAAGGAGCCCGTGGCCACCGGGTACGGCGGGGCCGTCGCCAGCGTGGACGCCGACGCGTCGGCCGCGGGGATCGAGGTGCTCAAGCGCGGCGGGAACGCCGCCGACGCGGCCGTGGCGACAGCGGCGGCGCTGGGCGTGACGGAGCCGTACTCGGCGGGTGTGGGCGGCGGCGGGTACTTCGTGTACTACGACGCGAAGAGCCGCAAGGTGCACACCATCGACGGCCGTGAGACGGCTCCGGCGAGCGCGGACAAGAATCTGCTGACGGAGGACGGCAAGGCGATCCCGTTCGCCGAGACGGTCACCAGCGGACTCGGCGTCGGCACCCCCGGCACCCCGGCGACCTGGGAGAAGGCGCTCTCGGACTACGGCAACAAATCGCTGGGCAAGGTGCTCGCGCCCGCGACGCGACTGGCACGGGACGGCTTCACCGTCGACCGTACGTTCCGGCAGCAGACGGCGGACAACGAGAAGCGCTTCCGCGACTTCCCCGCCACGGCCGACCTCTTCCTGCCGGACGGCGAGCTGCCCGAGGTCGGCTCGAAGCTGAAGAACCCCGATCTGGCGCGTACGTACGGGGAGTTGGCCCACAAGGGGACGAAGGCGCTCTACCAGGGCGAGCTGGGCCGCGACCTCGTCGACACCGTACGCGAGCCCCCCGTCGCGCCCGGCACCGAACGGAAGGTGCGGCCGGGCGACATGACGGCGAAGGACCTGCGCGGGTACACGACGCGGGCACAGAAGCCGACACGTACCGGCTACCGGGGCCTGGACATCTACGGCATGGCCCCGTCCTCCTCCGGCGGCACCAGCGTCGCCGAGGCGCTGAACATCCTGGAGCGCAGCGACCTGCGGGGTATGAGCGAGAAGGAGTATCTGCACCGGTACATCGAGGCGAGCCGTATCGCGTTCGCCGACCGGGGCCGCTGGGTGGGCGATCCGTCCCAGGAGTCCGTGCCGACCAGGGAACTGCTCTCGCAGCGGTTCGCCGACGCGCGCGAGTGCCTGATCGACGACTCCAAGGCCCTCACGTCCCCGCTGGCGCCCGGCGACCCGCGCGATCCCGCGGATTGCGAGAGCGGCGGCAAGGCGGCGCCGACGACGTACGAGGGCGAGAACACCACGCACCTGACGGCCTCCGACAAGTGGGGCAACGTCGTCGCCTACACGCTCACCCTGGAGCAGACCGGCGGCAGCGGCATCACGGTTCCGGGCCGCGGCTTCCTGCTCAACAACGAGCTGACCGACTTCTCGCCCGTGCCCGCCAGCCCCGGCGTGCACGACCCCAACCTGCCGGGCCCTGGCAAGCGCCCGCGCTCCTCGATCTCGCCGACGCTCGTACTGAAGGACGGCAAGCCCGTCGTCGCGCTGGGCTCGCCCGGCGGGGCGACGATCATCACGACCGTGCTCCAGACGCTCACCAACCACCTCGACCGCGGCATGCCCCTCGCGGACGCCCTCGCGGCTCCGCGCGCCAGCCAGCGCAACGCCGCGCAGACCGAGGCCGAGCCGGGGCTGATGGACAGCGCGACGCGGGCCCAACTGGAGAAGCTGGGCCACTCGTTCAAGAAGAGCACGGAGATCGGCGCTGCGACGGGCATCCAGCGGCTGCCCGGCGGGCGGTGGCGTGCCGTGGCCGAGCCCGAGCGGCGCGGCGGCGGCTCCGCGATGGTCGTACGGCCCGCGCGGGACTGAGCGGCGAGCAGCCGACGGGGGCCGCGCGCAGGCGCGGCTCCCAGCTGTGACAGTGCCTGGCCCCGGGGTGATCCAGGAGAACCAGGTGATCCAGGAGACCCAGGAGGTCCGGTGGTGAATCGGGTGTGATGACGGGGCTTGGCTGTCGGGATCGCGGGACGTGGTCACCTGAGTTACGGGACGCGGTCACCGGGATGACGGAAATTGGCTAGCGGGAGACCTGCCTGGACCGCAGAATCAGCGAAGAGGCAATGCCCAGTGCGCTGCCGACTCCGATTCCCAGACCGATACCGAGCCCGATGTTGTCGAATATCAGAATTCCGAGCACCGCGCCGATCACAAGCCCCACAGACATGCCGACAACAAGGCCGGCGCGGGTGTCCTTCTGCTGCGTCTGATTGTTGGTCATGTGATCATTGTGCAGGACATGGTTCGGCATTACCACCCTGCTGTACCGCACCCGGCGACGGCTTCCGAGTTGTCGCTTCCGTACGGGCCGCCATTGCACCGAGAAGCGCTTCCTCGCGCGGCAGAATCCCCAGCCTGTTGCACATCATGTGTGCGTGGTGGAAGACCAAGTGGCCCGCGCTGTACGGGTTCTGCTGCTCATGCGCCCTGGTGAGGCACAGCGTCAGCGTCTCCGTCCAGCCGCGCGTACGCGCCCGCACCACCGGGTCGGCGGCCAGCCGGGCTGCCGACTCCCCGACGCCGTGCGGGTCTTCGGCCGCGAGGTCGCGCAGCCGGTCGCGCAGGACACCGGCCCTGCTCCCCGCGTCCTGCGTCCACCACGCGAGATGCCGCTGCCAGAACACCTCGGCGCCTGTGCCCCAGGGGGCCAGCGCCGCCACCGCGGCCTCCAGCAGGAGCAGTGCGAGTGCGGCCCGGTCGGGATGGCGGGGGAAACCGAGCCCCCACAGTGCCAGCACGCTGGATTCCTGGAATACGGCCTCTGCCGTCTCCACGCCGTCCTGGCCGCCGTACTTGGAGTTCTCCGGTTCGTAGACGCCGACTTCAAATCCCGTATGCGTTCCACTGAAGGGGCGGAGTTCCAGAGGAACCAGCGATCCCCTTTCTGGGACCTTCGTCCGCTGTATTCCGCGCAATTGCGAGGATATTCGGCCACGTTGCCTGTGCAGGGCATCCAGCGGGGCGCGTGGCCCCTGCACCCGTACCCGTAGATGCGGTCCCTTCCAGTCGGTGTACTGGAGGAAGAACCATCGGTCGGCTCCGTTCGCGAGGGCCTCGTCCGCCAGTGCGGGCAGAACCGAAGTGGCGGCCAGGTCAAGGCGATTCAGGCCGCCCGGATACAGCCGTGCGTACCACCAGTCCCGGCCGTTGAGCGCGTCAGCCATGATCCCCTCCGGGACGCTCGTCGTTCCTCGCCACCGCAGGGGCCGCCGCTCTCTCCCAGCGCAGCAGCGAGACGTGCTCTGCGGCGCGGCGGTGCCCCTCGTGGTCGCGCAGCCAGTACCCGGAGCGGTCGGGGCACGCCTCGGAGAGGCGCACGGCGAGGGCGCGCGGGGCCTTCTTGACGTGGTTGACCGCAGCCCATATCGCATGCGGGCTCGCGAAGGAGAGCCACAGCGGCTTGGCGGCGGCGCCGGTGCTCCCGGGGTCGCCGGGCGGGTTCTCGACCGAGAGGAAGACCTCCTCCGGCATGCCGTGAGAGGTGCGCCAGCGGTGCACGCGCCGGAAGAACGCCGCGGCCTCCTCGCCCTTCTCGGGACGCGGCAGCAGCCCGGGTTCCAGTCGCCAGGTCTCGCGCCGCAGCACCAGGCGGCCGTGCGCGCTCCGGGGTGACCGGTCGACGGCGCCGGGGGTCGGGGGCGGCGCGACCTCCACGGGGTTGCGGGTGCAGCACATCCGGGACCCGTTGACCCACGGGTCGGCCAGACACAGCAGAAGCCTGGCAGGGCCGGGAACGAGGTGCTGGGGAACGACCCCCAGGTACACCGGTGCGACAACGCGGTCGGCCTCGTCGGCCAGGGTCAGGGTCAGGGTGTCGTCGGCGGGGTCGTGCCGGAGCGCGACCCGCGCCTCGGGGTCGTACGCCTCGTCGCTTCTGGCGGGCTCATTGGGCCAGCGCAGCGGGGGCAGCACTCCCTCGGCCGCCTCGTGCATGCCGTTGACATCGCCGGAGAGGGTCACCTCGCGGGGGGCCGCCTCGGGGAAGAGCCCGCCGATCCAGTCGCGGAGCTGCTCGGTGAGGTCGCCGGACGGTGCCGGGGTGTCGAGGAGCCGCCGGAAGCGTGCGAGCAGGCCGCCCACGCCCGAGTTGTACTGGTTCACAACGGTGCGGTGACGCCCTCGCGCGAGGTCGTCGGGGCCGCCGGCCGCGATCTGGTACAGCACGGCCGTGGTGGGCGGGGCGCTGCTCGCCGAGACGGGCAGCCAGGCGCGCTCCGTGGGGCTGCCGGACTCCTGGTGGTCACGCCGTAGGGCCTGGAAGAGCTTGCTGTCGAAGTCCGGCGCCGCCGCCAGTCGCCACAGGAAGGCGAAGGCGTCCCGGCACCGGCCGCCGGACCCGTACGCGGCGACGAACTCGTCCCGCATCCAGTCGTAGAGGTGCGACCTGAAGACGTACGGCCTGATGCGTTCGCCCAGCGCTGTCAGGTCCTCGCGGACGGCGGGCGCTGTCAGGTGCACGGGCACGTCGGAGAGCGTGTCCTCGTAGACGGTGTACGGCACCGCCGGCCTGGGCGCCTCCTCCGGCCCCCCGGCCACGCGGCGCGCCAGCCGTTCGACGGCCGCAGCGCGTGCGGGCCCGTCGAGTCCGGCCAGCTCGGCGGCGCCGTCGTCCAGCGTTCTGAGGCACCGCGCGGTGTGCAGCAGCGCCGGGTCAGCCAGGCGTTCCAGCCGTCGGGCGAGCGCCAGCAGCGGCCGTTCCTCGCCGGTCTCCCAGGGGAGTACGAGGCGCAGCCAGCCGGTGTCCAGCAGCCGTACGAACCCGCCGAACGGGTCGGCGCCGCCGATCCGTTCGAGGGTCGCGGCGATGGTCGCGCGCGGCCACGTCCCGATCTCCTCCACCAGTGCCCGGTGGCGCGAGGCGTCGGCGACCTCGTCGGTACGCCACGCCGCCTCGCCCGGCCCCCCGTACGAGGGGAGCAGCACCAGGAGGCGGCCCGCGACCTCGCGCGGCGACCTGTTGGGCTCCGTCTCGAAGAGCGTGGCGCACCGCTCGTCGCGGGCGAGCGTGTCCACCCAGTCGCGCACGTGCTGCTGCGCCACGGAGAGACGGCCGCCGCGCGCGAACTTCTGTTCCCTGGGCCGCTGTTCACCGGGCCCCTGCTCACCGGGCCGCTGTTCCCCGGGTATCTGCTCATCGGGCATCGGCCCTCCGGGCTGCCGGCTGTCGGCGCTGGGCCCGTCGGCCGTCTCTCCTTCCGCCGTCTCCGCTTCCGCAGCCTCTCCCTCGGCCGTCTCTCCCCCGGTCTTCTGCCCGTCGAGGGTCAGCTCCGTCAGGCGGGAGAAGGGGCTGGTCTTCACGGCGGCCCTGGAGACGTAGGCGAGGACGGAACGTGTCGCCTTGCCGTGCGGTTCAAGGGGTTTGGCCGTGAGGTGGCCCAGCAGATGGGGGCTGGCCAGCGCGACGCCCTGGCCGAGGCCGTGGTCGTTCAGTACGTCCCTGAGGCGTGCCGTGGCCCGCGCGGTCTCGGTGGCGTAGTGCGTTTCGGTCACGGTGCGGAGTGCCGCGAGCCGCCGTACTCCGTCCTGCCAGCGCGTGAGGAGGGCGCCCTCCTCGTCGCCCAGCCGCCAGGCCAGGGCGAGCACGGCGGAGTCCGGCACCTTGGCAGGCCGCTGGTTGTGCACGGCACGGCGTACGGCCAGCGCGGCGCGGCGCAGAGCGGGGTCGTCCTCCAGCCCGGGGACGGCCGCGTGCAGCGCGTCGGACAGGGGCTCGGCCCACTCGGCGAGCTGCCGCTCCAGGCCCGATTCGCCGAGCAGCGACTCCAGCGTGCCGGGCAGCCCGAGGTCGAGCGCCTCGACAGGGAGGTGGTTGACGCGGTGGACGACGACTTCGGAGAGCGTGGGACGTGCCGTCATCCGAAGAAGCCCCCCTCGATCATGTGCCACCACCACATCAGGACGAGGCCGACCAGCAGGACGCCGTAGACGGCGCACACCGCGCCGAAGACGCAGTAGCCGACGCGCTTGCCGCGGCTGGTCGCCAGCAGATGGCTGGGGAGCGGCGCCCTGGTCAGCAGGTGGACGAGGAAGGCGAAGGAGCGGCCACGGATGTTGACGGAGCCCACCGCCGACTCGATGGCGTGGTAACCGTCCGACGGCAGCAGGGGGTTGAGGTTGACGATCATGAGCAGCAGCTGGAACTGCAGCAGCGTGCCGGTGACCTGGTGCGCGGCGCCGTCGCTGTTGAGGTGGACCAGCGCGCTGACGCCCGCCCAGATGGCGTCGCTCATGGGCCCCGCGAGGGCGATGAGGACGCGGGGCGCGCGGCCCTGTACGCGGTAGGCGTCCGTCCGGTCCACGTAGGCGACCGGCATGACGTACAGCATGAGCGTGATCCCGGCCTCTCTCACCGGGACGCGGAGCATCTGGCACACCAGCGCGTGCGCGAGTTCGTGCACGGCGACCTGCGCGACCAGCAGCACGGCTGCCAGCGCCGACCACGCGGTGATGGACGAAACCCCCTGGGTGGCCAGGGTGTAGCCGGCGACGGTGACGCCACCGAGTGCCAGCAGGATCCACAGCGTCACGGAGACCGCAACGGGGACAGCGCCCACGACCTTGGCGACGGGCCCGAGCAGGACGTGGACCGAGCGGGTGAGCGCCATGCGCGGCATCTTCTGCCGCAGCGAGTACTTCATCACGCGCTCGCGGCGGTTCTGTTCCTGCGGCTCCAGGGTGAGCACCCCGGCCTGTCTGACCTCCGTGAGGAACCTGATGACAGAGGTCTCGACGCGCGCCGGGTCGGCCGACGAGGCGGCGCTGAGCCTGCGTACCACGTCCCTGGCCGTTGTGCCCTCGCCGAGCTGGCCCAGCACGACGGTTCCGGCCCGGGAGATCGCCACGTACTTGCCCGTCTCGGCGTCGAAGAGCAGCGGGCGGCCGTCGAGCCCGGTCGTCTGCTCGACCGACTCCTTGAGTGCGAGCGGCTCGGTCTCCAGCCAGGCGGTGTCCACGGGGTCCCGCTCCGGGGAGACCGCAGCACCGTGAGCGGGGGCACCGGTGGTTTCCGAGGGCGCCGCGGCGGTGGATCGCAAGGGTTCCTCCTGGAGAGATAATGCGGGGGCCGCTGCCCGGCCGGCGCACTGAGACTGCGCCGGCCGGACAGCGGGTTCAGACCGTGCGGCCGATCAGCCGGACGAGGAAGCGCTGCTGGCGGTGCCGACGCAGGCGGCCGGGCAGCTCGCCGAGGCGGCGGTGCCCCAGGAAGCGGCGGTACCGAGCAGCGCGCTGTCAGCGAGCGGCTCCACGGTCATGTCCTCGACGGACAGATCGATGGCCATGACGTCCTGGACGGTGTCCTGTGCAGTCACGATCGTTCTCCTTTCCTTCGGTTGCTTCTGTTGTCGGTTACTGCGGTGACCGCTGTCGCGGTCCGTCCTCAGTCACCGGTTGCTGGTGGAACAGCCGACCGGAACCCGGCGGAAGCCGGGATCAGCCGGACGAGGAGGCGCTGCCGCCGGTGGAGGCGGTCGACGACGGGCAGGTCGCGCTGCCGAACGTGCCGATCGAGCCCCAGGTGCCGAGCAGCGCGGAGTCGTCGAGGACTTCAGCGGTCAGTTCACCGGCGATGTCCTCGGCGAACAGATCGAGATTCGTGATCTCGCCCATGGATGGTCTCCTTGTACGGAGGGCTGAGTGAAGGTCTGAACGGTCAGCCGTTGGAGCTGGCGGTACCGCTGGTGGCGATGGTGGATCCGCCCAGGCTGCCGAAGGTGCCGATGGTGGAAACGGAAGCCAGCGAAGCGTCGGTCGGCAGTGCGTCGACGGTCAGCGAGGCGTCCTCGGCGAACAGGTCGAGGGAGTTCTCGTCATGCGTCATGGAATCGCCCGTCCTTTCTTGTGACGTAGGGGGTTGGAGGCGGCGACGGTGCCGCCGCCCGGCCGCACCCCAGGGACGGGGTGCGGAGTCTGGGGAGTTGCCGGCGTTCAGCCGTCGTCGGCCGCCCGCTCGGCGGGATGGCCGCACGAGAAGGCGAGCAACTGGGTGCTGCGGTAGCCGTCGACGGGCACGAGCGGCTTGAGCGACGAGGCGAGGAACCCGGCGAAGATGCTGCCCACGAGCCCCCGGTCGAGCGCCGTGAGCCAGGCGGCCTGCGACGCGGCGCCGGCGCGTGCGAGCAGCAGCCTGTGGCCGTGCTCGCCGTGCCTGGCCAGCGAGGCGGCCAGAGGACCGCAGGCCAGCACGGTCGCGGGCGCGTCGGCGAACTCCAGCTGGAGTACGAGGTCGGCCGCCGCATCGCCCTGTGGGAGGTCGGCGAGGCGGACGAACTCGGCGCTCGCCTCGGCGTACAGGTAGATGCCGGTGGGCAGCCCGGTGACGTGCCGCGCGGCGACGAGGAAGTCCAGCCCGGCGCCCGCCTCGTGCTCGGGCCACGCGGCGCGGTCGAAGTCGGCCGCGGCGCGCACGACGGCGGCGAGCAGTTCGACGGGAACAGGGTCGGGTGCGTAGGTGCGGGTCGAGGCCCGCCGCCGCAGCACCTCCGCCATGGGCCGCTCGCTCGGCGGTGCGGCGAAGGCGGTGATCCGGTCGGGGGACGGCGACCCGTCGGGGGACGGCAATCCGTCGGGGGACGGCAATCCGTCGGGGGACGGCGGCTCGTCCTCGGCGGAGGGTGTGGCGGTGGCGGTGCCGGTAGCGATGGCTCCGAGGGTGCCTGCCGTGCCGGTGTCGGCTGTGGCCTCACGCAGCGGGCTGCGGAGCCGGGTCGGTACGGGGGCAGGCGCGGTACGGAGGTCGTCCTCGGACAGCCGGGCGCGGAGCTGGAGTTGGCGCAGTACGTCGTTGGCGTCCAGGAGCGCGGGCAGCGGATGCGTCAGGGGCATGGTGGCGTTCATCTCCGGGAGGGGCGGAGTTCGAGCACTCCGGTCACGGGCTCGGTGTCCAGATCGAGGTCGAAGGTCCTGGCGAGGCGCTGGTCGTCCCAGCGGCTGAGGGGGCGGGCCGAGAGGCCCAGCGCCCGCGCGGTCATGGACGCCTGCGCGAGGGCGGCCCCCGCGTCGAGATGCACGATGCGCCAGGCGAACGTGGCGTACTTCGAGGCCACCCGGGCCAGCGAACCGGTGAGGACCAGCGTGGCCGCCGGGACTTCGGGCCCGGCTCCGCTTTCCGCTCCCTGTCCGCTTCCGGTCTCCGCTCCCGGTGCGGGCCCGTACGGAGCCGGCGGCACGGTATCGGGCAGCCGGGCCAGCCTGTGCGCTGCGGAGTCGTACCCCCACGTACCTGCGGGGACGCCCGCGACATCGGAGACGACGACGTGCAGGGTCACCGAGCCGAGGTTGCCGCCGGTCGGCGCCCAGCGCGGAACGTGGTTGGCACCGGCGGCCTCCTCCTTGCGCCCCGCCGTGACCAGCAGGACCGAGGCGAGTTCGGCCAGGCCCAACCGGTCGGTGAACGGCGGCCTTTCCGTCTCCAGCGGGGCCGAAGGGAGGACATCCGTACGGGGCAGGTCCAGGGTGCGGGCGCTCGGCCAGCGCTTGCTCTCGCGCTGGAGCGCGATGTTGCCCGGCTTGTAGTGGACCTGGTGGTCGCGCGGGTTGAGCAGCTTGCGGGGCGGGAAGCCGACCGAGGACTCGAAGGCGAGCGCGAGCGGCACGTCACCCGCCGTCTTCGCCGACGCCTCGTCCGTGACGTCCGGGACCGGCGCCATGACGAAGATCTCCTGCTCCCAGGCGTCCAGTTCGGTCCTGACCATGCCGCGCAGCACCACCGAGGAGCCGATACGGCCTACGGTCGCGGCGACCTGGTCCGTGATCAGGGCTACGGCCATCGTGCGGTGGGTCTCGGGGGCTTCGGCGCCGCGCACGTCGGCGGCGGGCGCGTTGGCGCCGGGCACGTCGGTGCCAGTGGCGGTCTCTTGTCCGGCGCCCGGTTCAGGTCGGGCGCCCGGCTCAGGCTCGTTGCCCGTCTCCGGTCCGTTGCCGGCCCCCAGCCCGTCGCCCGTCTCCGGGCCGACTCCGCTCCCGGGTCCCGCGGCGGCGCGCTGGTGCAGGACCTCGGCGTAGGTGACGGTGAACTCCGGGTCGATGTACGGACCGAGGTCGAGCGTGGTGCCGTGCAGCCAGCCGGGCAGCAGGGGTACGCCGTTGACGGCGCACCACTCGGCCGCCGTCAGCCCGTCGTCGCGGCCGTCTTCGCCGACCACGACGACGAGGTCGGCGCCGGAGCTGGGCACGGGCCCCTCCTCCCGCGTGACATGGGCGAAGCCCGTGGCGACAAGTCCCGCCTGAAGGCGCTTGCCCAGGTCCCCGTCCGCGATCACGGAAACCCGCGCGGTGGCCAGGCGCTCTTCGACCTGCGCGGCGGACCGGTTGACCCGGGTGGAGTCCAGGCTGCGGGACCAGAAGACGCTGGACGCGCTCTCCCCGCCGGGCGCCGGGCCGCTCGCGGTCTGGCCGTTCACCGTCGGTCCGTTCACCGTCGGTCCGTCCACCGCCGACTCGCGGTCCGTCGGCCCCTCGGCCGACTGCCCGTCCGTCAACTGCCCGTTCCCCGCAGGGGTTTTCGCGCCGGAGACCTCGCCGTCCTCCAGGAGGCCGCAGGTGTAGAGGAGGGCGACGACCTGTTCGACATGCGGTACGGGTACACCCGCCTCTGCCGCGGTCTCCTCGACGTTCCTGGTGCCGTCCAGGAGGGGCAGCAGTGTGGGTACGAGTTCGCGGGTGGCGGCGCCGCGCAGCACCTGCCTGCTGGGGCCGCCCTCGATCAGTACGCCGTCCGAGAAGGGCACCACGACCATGCCCCGGCACAGCGAGGGGCGGACGGGAGCGGTGAACTGGGGGTCCTGGGACACCGCGCGGCGCATGTCGGCCGCGGCGATCAGCTTGCTGTCTGCCATGCCACTACCTCTGCTCGGCGGGAACGGACGGGGCGGCCCCTCGGCCGCCGGGGACGGGGGCGGCGGGGGCGACGGGAGCTGAGGCGGGCGCGGAAGGGGACGCGGGAGCGGGCGCCGCACCCGCCAGCAGCGGCGTCAGCTCCCTGGCGAGGGGTTCCCAACTCGCCGTCGCGGCGTCCGGTGAGGAGCGGCGGCAGCGGTCGCATCCGTGCACACCGACCACGCGTGCGCTGCTCATGCGGTGCTCCAGCACGTTCCAGTGCCGTACGTTCCCTGCCGTGTCCGCGCTCTCGCCGCGCTCGATGCGGTGCAGCACGTCGCTCGCGGCGGCGGCGGCCATGTCCACGTGGTGGGGCAGGAATCCGGCGACGCCCGCCTCGGGGTGCGCGTCGTAGTGGGTGTGCAGCAGCGTGCTGCGGGTGCTCGGCGGCTCGTGCTGTGCGCGCCTCCTGCGGAAGCAGCGGTAGCAGGCGCCTTCACCGGGGACGACCACCGGGCCGACGCGCAGCCGGGGGTGCTCGTTGACGACGGGGAACCAGGGCGTGCGCCAGTCGGCCGACCGGGCGTCGAGCGTCTCCATCAGCCGGGGTGTCTCGCGCCATGACGCCAGTACGCGGATGCGCGCCGGCGGCCAGCCGGAGGAGTCGAGCAGCGCGGTGCCCCTGGCGGCCCTGTCGTGGGAGACCACGGTGCCGGGGTGCGCACGGCCGAGACACCGCGCCACCTCGGCGCCGAAGTCGCCCACCGCGAGTACGTGCACCGTGGTCATGGGTTCGCCTTCCGAGTTCGGTTTCCGTTCGAGGCCAACGCCTCGTGCACAGGGCTCTGTTCGCGTACGGGGCCGGGTGCGGATACGCGGCCGTGCTCCTCCGGTGCGGTGCACGGGCCCCGTACAGCGTTCCGAGCCCGTACAGCGTTCTGATCGCTCGCAGCGTCCCGGCGCCTCATGCGAACGGCTGGGGGAGAGGGTTGATCTGGTCCTCGGGCAGGACCGGGTGGCCCATGCGGGCCGGTGCCTCGTACAGCCTCGGGTGTGCCAGGTACCTGGCCCGGTAGGCGAAGGAGAGCGGCATCAGTTCGGGGATGACGACCCGTACGACACGGAAGCCGACATCGCGGGCCTCGTCAGTCGTGCACTCGACGGCGACCACGTTGCAGCCGGCCTGTTCCAGCCGTGCGACGAGCAGCGCGAGGTCCTGTCCGCTGTCGCCCGTGGTGAGCGTCGGCATCGCGCTGAAGGGTTGTAGCGCGTCGTGCCCGAGCAGGAAGTCGTAGGCGTCCCTGCGGCCGGGGTGCCCCATGTAGGAGGCGCCGTGGAAGACGTGCAGGAACTCGTCGACGGTCTCCGGGATGTCGCGCGGTACCTGCATCGCGATACGGGAGGAGGCGGACTCCCGCACGATCTTGGCGATCGAGTCGGCGGGGTCCAGGCTCGTGTTGCACATCACCATCTGGCCCAGCACCTCGTTGTGGGGCGTCAGATCGACCGAGTACACGGTGGGGATGCCGAGGTCCGTGGTCGCGTCGAAGAAGACGGTCTCCACGAGGCTGTCCCTGGACTTGGCCAGGAAGGGCGCCAGGTTCTCCGGGACGGCGTCGAACTCGATACGGGGGAGGGCCAGGCGCTGGTACCAGGTGAGGGCGATGGCGTCGCGCTCCACCACCTCGCAGACCGCGTTCACCAGGGCCTGCGCGAGGTCGGTATGCGTGGCGCAGCCCGTCGAGATGGGGTTCGCGTAGCGCTCGCCCCGTGACTGGGGCGGTATGTGCATCCACACGCCGACGGCGGGCACCCACTGTGCCCTGCGCCGGGTGAGGGACCAGCCGCGTACCCAGCGCATCGGCGCCGTGGTGTCGACATCGGAGGTGAGCGCCTTGGGGTGGGCCAGTTCGGCGGCCGAGCAGCGGGGCAGCGTGGTGATGTCCAGTGCCTCGTCGCCGAGTTCCTCGGCCGTCGCCCAGATGACGCCCTCGGGCTGGACGACGGAGGTCGCGTAGCGCTCCAATGCCTCGGCGACGCTGAGGCGGGCCGCACGCTCGGGGTCGACGGCGCCACCGGCACCGTCCATCTCGCCCCGCGCGCTACGGCCGCGGGTGGACTCGGCGACGTTGTCCGCGACTTCGCCGAGTTCGCCGAGCGAGGCGGAGTAGATGGGGAAGCGGGGGTCTCCCGGCTGGTTGGGGAGCCGGTGCGTGCGCTCCACCAGTCCGTAGGGGCCGACGAGGGCGTCCAGGTCCGTGAGCCGGCCGAGCCCGGCCTGCAGTGCGGCTGACTTCATCTGTCTTCTCCCTGGTCCCATCGGAACAGCCGGGCGGCGAGGCCGCCGAACACGACGGCGCCGGCGAGGACGATCGACCAGTCGGTGAGGAGTGTGTGGGTGGAGGCGGCCTCGTTGAGGTCGTGGTTGAGCGCGTCCACGAGGTAGGTCGTGGGGAGTACGGCGCTGATGTCCCCGACCACGGAGGGCAGCAGGTCGAGCGGCAGGAACAGGCCGCTGGTGAAGAGCACGACCGGCATCAGCAGGCCCAGCAGCCCGTTCACGACTTCCGCGTTGCGCATCCGTGCCGCGATCAAGTAGCCGAAGGCGAACAGCATGACGGCGCCGAGGAATCCGGACACCAGCAGGCGCAGGGTCCCGGCCAGTGGCAGAAAGCCCATGGCGACGGCGACGGTGCCGAGCACGAGGAGCTGGACGGCGACCAGCGCGAGCCTGACGGGCGCCTGGGCGAGCACGAACGTCATGCGGTTGAGCGGTGTGGTGCCGAGCAGCCGCAGTGTGCCGCGCGTTCGCAGGGCGATCAGCGGGGTGGCCGTACCGAAGAAGGCGACGGACATCAGCGCCATCAGCAGCCCGGTGGGCAGCGCCGCCTTGAGCGGGTCGAAGGGTGCTCCGCCGTCGGGGGTGAGGAACCGTACGTGGTCCTCGTCGATGCCGCTGCTGGAGAGCGCCGAGCGGATGTCCTTGAGCGCGCCGAACTTGCCCGGGTCCACGACCACGGTGGCCTTGTCGCCCGCCGGGCTGACGATCGCGTCGTAGCCGGCCAGATCGCCCGGCTTCGGCGGTGTGCTCTCCGGCCACGCCTCGGTCTGGAACCCGTCGGGCTTCTTGAGGTTCTCCAGGACCGCCGGGCTCCCGGCCGAGCCGGTCACGGCGACGTGATAGGTGCCGCCGGCCGCGAGGGTGCCGAGGGCGAGGAACATCGCGAGGAAGAGCAGCGGGAAGACCAGTGCGAAGAACGCCGTCTTCCCGTCGCGGAACAGCTCGCGCGAGTTCGTCCGCACCATCTGCCGGAAGGCCGGGCTGGCCCCCCTCGTCCTGGTCCTCGTCCTCGTGTCGGCGCTCATGAACGGCCGCCCTTCTGCTGTGCGGCGGTCCCGTCCCGCTGTGCGCTGTCGCCCGCGAGGCTGCGGAACACGTCCCCGAGCCCGCCCTTGTCGATGTCCAGGTCGGCGGCGACGAGGCTTTCGTCACCTGCGATACGTTTCAGGGTCTGGTCGCCGACAGCGGTACGCACCCGTACGCGGACGCTTTCGCCGGCCACCTCGGTGGAGTCCACGGCGGTGACGCCGGGGAAGGACGCGACCGCGCTCAGGTCCGTCTCCCTGGGGGCCGTGAAGGTCACGGTGCTGAGGGCCGCGAGTTCGGAGACCAGCCGGCCGGGCGTGTCACAGGCGGCGATCCGACCCTCCACGAGGACGGCGACCCGGTCGCACAGCTCGGCGGCCTCGTGCATGTCGTGCGTGCTCAACAGCACGGTGCCGCCCGATGCGCGCTGCTGCCGTACGACGTCCCACAGGTGTTCCTTGGCCTGCGGGTCGAGCCCGGCCGCGGGTTCGTCCAGCAGGAGCACCCGGGGTCTGCCGACGACGGTGACGGCGAGCAGCAGCCGCCGGGACTGGCCGCCGGAGAGCACCTTGACGCGCTGGTGCGCCTCCTCCAGCAGCCCGACGCGGGCGAGTACGTCGTCGATGTCGTCCGGCTCGGGGTAGAAGGAGGCCCACAGCTCGACCGTCTCGCGTACGGACAACTGCGGGAAGAGGGTGGCTTCCTGGGGCTGCACCGCGACCATGCTGCGCAGTGCCGAGCGGGGGGTCGCCGGGTCCTCGCCGAGTACCCTGACGGTTCCCGATGTCGGCTTGCGCAGTCCCGTGAGGCATTCCAGCAGCGTGGTCTTGCCCGCGCCGTTCGGCCCGAGCAGGCCGAAGACCTCGCCCTGGGAGACGGTGAACGCGACCTCGTCGAGGGCCCAGCGGGTGCCGTACTGCTTCGAGAGGTCATGAACGACCGCTACGTCGTCTGTGCGTTCCATTCCCTCTCCACTCATGGATGTTCCCCCTCGGTGCCGCGGATGGTTCTCGGCACCGGGTGTGCGGAGCCTCGCTGTACGGGTCCGGGCTGTAGCTGTATGTGTCCCGGGCTGTGGGCTCCGGGACGAATGACTCCGGGATGTGTCGCGTCCTCTGCGGTCGGCAGCCGTGGCGGTTCTGGCCGGAGTCGCAGGTGGGACAGGTGTGGGAAACGTCCGTGCGGTGTATGCCGGATGCCCCCGGTTCGCTAACCTGAAGCTATACCGATTTCAGCGAACCGGTCAACTGATCAAAGTTTCCTTCGTTTGACGAACTAGCTCGAAAGACAGGCTCCCTCATGTCCGCTCGCCACTTCGACCGGCGCCGCCTGCGCGCGGTGCGCCGCGCCGCTGAACTGACACAGGGCGACGTGGCCCGGGAGGTAGGCGTCGCCGACCCGACAGTCGCCAGCTGGGAGACCGGCCAGTCCGCGCCCGACGGGGAGAAACTCCCCGCGCTGGCGAGGGCGCTCGGCAAGAGCCTGGACGGCCTCTTCCCCCGCTCGGACCCGCCCGACCTCACCGACCTGCGGTGCGACGCGGGGTACTCGCAGTACCAGACGAAGGACCTGATCGGCACGAGGAGCGCGGGTCCGGTGGCCAACGCCGAGCGCGGCAAGCGCCGCCTCAAGGACGGCTTCGTACGCCCGCTGGCCGACGGGTACGGCGTCGGCGTGGACGAGTTGCTGGCTGCCCAGGAACGGTCGTTCGGCCACGAGGTCCCCGATCCGGGCCGGCGGGACGGCGCGGCGCGCGGCGTCCCCGACTCGCTGGCCGAGAAGATCACCTACCTGCTGGACCACTCCTACCCGGGAGACCAGCGCCCGCCGTCCGACGCCGAGATCGCCGCGTCCGTCAACGCACACGCGGGAGCCCGGGTGACCTCCGAGGACCAGGTGCACGCGCTGCGGACAGGCGCCGAGGAGACCGCCTCGCCCATCGTCAGGGAAGGGCTGGCCGAACTGTTCGGCGTCTCGCCGCTCTTCTTCCAGCGCGACGCGGCCGTGGCACGGCAGGTGTTCGAAGGGCTGCGGCTCCTCGCCTCGGCCAGGACGGGCGCGCTCCGTACGGTCGAGCCGCGGGGGGTCGGCGGCGAGGCGCTCTCCGAGGACGTTCTGGCCTTCTTGAACGAGGTCGTCGCCGAACTCCAGGAACGGGAGCTGCCGGCCGACGGCCGGGACCCGGACCGGGACCCGGGCTCATAGCCGCAGAAGGCGCTTCCTCACCGGCCCGGTCGGCTCCGCCGGCTCGGCGGTTTCCGCCCCCGCCGCCCCCGCTGCCGTCCCCGTCTCCATCCCTGTCCCCGTACGCCGTCGTCGGCCTGGTCCGGCGTCGCGCAGGGCGTCCGAGAGGCACAGCAACTCGTGTACGTCGGCCTCCCTGTCACGTTGCCTGTCCAGGGACGGCGGCACGCCCCGTGCCGTGGCGCTCGGGGCACATTCGCGTGCGGCGCGAGGTTCGAGCCGTAGTGCCGCACCGTCCATCACCTCCCGGAGCAGCGCCGCGGCCCTCTCGGCTGCCGGGTTGCCCGGGACGGCGCCGCGGCCCGGGGGCACGGTGAGATACGGGAGGATCAGCACGAGCCCGTCGCGGCACTCGATCACCCTGCGGTGCAGGCGCCTGTGCACGCCCCGTACCGGTGGCCTGCCCCCTCTCCTGCGCGGCCCCGCGACATCGAGCACGACGTGCGGGAACGCCTCGGACAGGAGCAGCCACAGCGGCAGCAGCCTGCGGTGGAACCTGCGGTGCCGGCGCCAGAACCTGGCCGAGGTGAGGAAGTTGCGCAGCACCGGATAGCTGACCCCGGTCACGAAGAGGGACACGGCGGCCATGAGCAGCACGCGCGTCCACTCCGTCAGGGCCGCAGGGATCACGGCACCCTGCGAGCGGACCAGTACGAAGGCCACGCGTACGGCGGCGGAAACGGCGGCCGTCGACACCCCGGCCGCCACGATCCACAGCCCCGTCGACAGCGGGCGCGGCGAGCTTCGCGCGAAGCGGTGCGTCCAGTAGAACGACGAGGCGAGGGAGTAGACGAGGTACAGCTCGGCCACCAGGTAGAAGACGGTGTCCTCGGGAATCGCCATGTCCACCTCGGCGAAGCCGCCCGCCAACAGGTCCCCGGCGCCCACCAGTACACATGCGGCGAGCGTGCAGACCGTCACCAGCAGCCCTGTGGCCTCACGGCGCGCGCGGTGCCGCGCGGAGGCGTGGTCGAGGGCCGAGTAGAGGTAGAAGCACATCAGGAAGTAACAGGCAGTCAGCAGCATGACGTTCTGCGCCAGCCGGGTCACCGTGCCGCCGACCGCGCCGTCGTAGAACCGCGCGCCCATCGGCAGCGCGAGCAGTCCGGCTCCGCACGCGTACAGCAGGCAGAGGGTGACGGCGCGCAGCGGTGCGCTGTAGGGGTTCCTCGCCAGTTGGAAGACCTTCAAGCCCAGTGCCAGCAGGGCGAGTACGGCCTGGAGGGGCCCCGCCAGTATCACAGCCACTCCTGGCGCCCTCCCAGAGCGGCCCTGATCCTGCGGGTCGAGGGATCCTCCTGACGTGCGGGCATCAACCGGTCGAGCACCGAGGCCCGTTCCAGAAGCATCGTCGCCGTCAGCTCGGCCTCGCGCTCCTGCGACGTGTCGTACGAACAGCGGTGCAGCACACGGTGGATGGCCTCGCTCTTCAGCGCGGGCAACAGCGAGTCCCAGTCCATGCCGTCACCCGCGCTGTGGTGATCGGCGAGGATGTGCCCGACCTCGTGCAGGATGATGTGCTCCTGGTGCAGCGATGTGGTCTCGCGCTGATAGATGATCAGGTCCGCCCTCGGAGTGCCCACCCACAGGCCGATCGGGCCCGGTGTGGGCAGCGGATACGGGATCATTTCGATGGGCCGTCCCCTGCTGCGCGCGAGCGCCTCGCAGATGGCCTCGACGCTGAACGGCGGGCGCATGTCGAGCGCGCGCACGTGGTCGGAGACGCGGCGCTCCCACTCCTGCTCACTGGTTCTGTGTCCGCCGGACCCGAAAACGGACAGAAAATCTGGCAACCGCATGGCTGAACCGTTCCCCCACTGCGCTCATTCAACGGGGCCTCAGAATGCCGTACCGAAAACGAAGCGAGGGTGGCGCGTCGTACGAACGTGGGCACCGCGCTCTTGACCGGCACTTTTACTTGAGGCTTCAATTTCACAGGCTGATGCCGCGACTATCGAATGAAGTTCATGTGGCGGTGTCGCCGGAGAAGCCGGTGTGCCACCGGTGAGCAGCCGGTCTGCGGCTCGTCGGTTGTTCCCCCATGTCATGTCCCCCCGTGACAGCCTTCCAATCCGCGCTGACCTGCACGGACACCACGTTCTCGCGGTGATCCATCATGCACGGAGTACCGAGTCGGACACAAGTGCGCAAGGCACCACTGAGGTCGAACTCGGACACGCGTGCGCAACGGAGCCGCCCGGGCGCTTACCCATGAACCCGGCGCGATGAACCTCTCGCTTTTCCGCCGGTGACCGGCGCAATTCCGCGTCACTTCACCCGCTTCACCCGATTCACGGCTTCACCCCCGAAGCCGTGACGGCAGTTCAGCCGGCCATTTCCCCGGGCCCGCCCGGCGGGAGGCGCCCGCTGTCTCCGCCGCCCCCCGCTACTCCCGGGGGCGTACGGCGGAAGTCATCCGTCCGCCGGAGTACGCCACCACCCTCGGCTCGGCAGACTGGCACCCCAACGGGCCGAGGGGCGAGGGGAGTTCACCGTGCTGCTGATCGAAGTCGACGTTCCCGCGGGGGTGTTCGGCAAGGAGGAGCGCCAGGCGCTGGGGCGGCGCCTGATCGACGTGCTGATGACGGAGGACGGCAGCCATCACCCCGACGTCCTCAACGCCGAACGGAACCTCATGCACGCGATCGTGCGGGAGAACGAGGACTGGGTGCTGGGGCAGCGTCCCGATGCCGACCCGGCCGACCCGCCGCGCTATCTCGTACGGGTGAGCGCCCCGGCCTCCTGGCGCAAGGAGATGAGTGCCACCGTCATCGAGGTCCTCACCGACGCGCTCGCCCAGTTCGAGGCCGAGGCGGGCCGCGACCCGGAGCGGCTGCGCGAACATCCGCACGCCCTGATCCATGTGCTGGGCGTCTCCGAGAACGGCATCGGGCTCTACGGGAGGTCCATGGGCGGTCGCGCGCTGGAGGACCATGTGACCAGGCCGTTCCGTGACGCCGTACTGGAAGGCCGCATCGAGGAGCCGGGCCCCGGCAAGCTGCTGGACCCGGTGTGCGGAATGGTCGTGGACGAGGACGCCGCCACGCTCACCCTCCAGTACGACGGCAAGATCTACGGCTTCTGCAGCCGGTCCTGCCGCCGCTCTTTCGCCGACGAGTACGGGGTCACGCTCGGCGGGTGATCCGCGTGGTCCGGGCAGGGCGGTCCTGAGGTCCGTCCGGCGGTGGATTGTCAGACCCCCGCGCTATGTTCCGACGCATGGCTGAACTCGTACTCGTGGCAGGCGCGTGGCTCGGATCGTGGGCGTGGGACGAGGTGGTGCCCGAACTGCGGAAGGCCGGGCACGGCGTGCATCCGCTGACGCTCTCCGGTCTCGCCGACAAGCAGGGCACAGCGGCGGGGCAGCGCACCCACGTCCAGGACATCGTGGACGAGGTGGAACGGCTCGACCTGCGCGAGGTCGTCCTCGTCGGGCACAGCTACTCCGGAATCCCCGTCGGCCAGGCGGCCGACCGTATCGGCGACCGGCTGGCCCGCGTGGTGTTCGTCGACGCCAACGTCCCCGCCGACGGGAAGTCCTTCGTCTCCGGCTGGCCGGAGGGGCCGGCGATGGAGGAGGCGTACGGCGCGGAGGGGAGCTTCTGGCAGCCGCTGCCCGCCGAGGAGTTCAAGGGCCAGGACCTCTCGGACGAGCAGATCGCGTACCTCGTGGGCCGCGCCACACCGCACCCTGGCCCCACGCTGGTCGAACCGGCCGTGTTGGCACGCCCGTTGGGAGAGCTGCCCGCCACATTCATCACCTGCCTGCTCGCGGGAGGCGAGGAGCCGGCTCCCGCTGTGGCCGAGCTGCTCACGAGCGAGCACTGGGAGCTGGTCCGTATGGACACCGGCCACTGGCCGATGTTCTCCCGGCCGCGCGAGCTGGCCCGGATCCTGAACGAGGCGGCGGGCGGCCCCGCCGCCGACTGAACCCGTGTGCCGCCCCACGGGGGAGGGCGGCACACGAGGGCCCCGCGCGCGTGCTGCCTGCCGCGTGCCGCGTGACGCTCGGCGCGGGGTGGCTCGGCACGGCGGCGCGTGACGCTCGGCGCCACGCGGCGCGCGCTCGGCGTCCCGCTTCACCCGGTCTGGTTGCCCGAACCGAGAGGCAGGTACGGCGAGTTGGTCGTGCGCGCGTAGTGCTCGGCGATCTCGTCGCTCGTCGTGAGCCACACACCTGCGGACGGGGCCCGGGCGCGGGCGACTTGCCGGAACGGCAAAGGTGCTTGGTGCGGTGGGTGGGTGGTGTGGAGGCTCGTCGGGGACGGAACGTAGCGCGTCGGCGCGCTTGCGCGGTGGAGTGTCGGCACGCCAGGGACGCGTACACGTCGGACCGTTGGACCATGGGAACGCTGGAATGCCGGAACACCGGAAAGGGGAGCGCGCGATGGCGCAGGGCGAGCAGGCAGGGGACGTCACGGGGGACGGGGCGGGCACGCACAGGTTGGTGGAGGTGCCCGGTGGGCGTATCCACCTCGTCGAGCAGGGGAGCGGGCCGCTGGTGCTGCTCGTGCACGGTTTTCCGGAGTCGTGGTACTCATGGCGGCGTCAGCTGCCCGCGCTGGCGGCTGCGGGGTACCGCGCGGTGGCGATCGACGTGCGCGGGTACGGGCGTTCCTCGCGTCCCGGCGCCGTCGAGGCGTACCGGATGCTGGCGCACGTCGGCGACAACGTGGGTGTCGTCCGCGCGCTCGGCGAGGAGAAAGCGGTGGTCGTCGGCCACGACTGGGGGGCGCCCATCGCGGCCAACTCGGCACTGCTGAGGCCCGATGTGTTCACCGCCGTCGGCCTGATGAGCGTCCCGTACTCGCCGCGCGGCGGTATGCGGCCGACCGAGGGGTTCGCGAAGCTCGGCGGTGACGAGGAGTTCTACATCGGCTACTTCCAGCGGCCCGGCCGCGCCGAGGCGGAGATCGAGCCGGATGTGCGCGGCTGGCTCGCGGGCGCCTACGCCAGCCTGTCGGGCGACACGATGGCGCCAGAGGGCAGCCCCAGCCCGTTCTTCGTGGCCCGTGGCGCCCGGATGTCCGAGCGCTTCGTCGACGGGCCGCTGCCCGGCTGGCTGTCGGAGGCCGAATTTGATGTGTTCGCCCAGGAGTTCGAGCGTACGGGGCTGACGGGCGGCCTCAACCGCTACCGCAACGTCGACAGGGACTGGGAGGACCTCGCCGCCTGGGACGGGGCGCCGGTCCGCCAGCCCTCGCTGTTCATCGGCGGGCAGCGTGACTCCTCCACCACGTGGATGCGCGACGCCATCGCGGCGTTCCCCACCACGCTGCCGGGACTGGCGGGCTCGCACCTCCTTGAGGACTGCGGGCACTGGGTCCAGCAGGAACGCGCCGAGGACGTCAACCGCCTGCTGACGGAGTGGCTCGCGAACCTCTGACCCACCGCCGGCGCCGGACCCACCGCCGGCGCCGGACCAGCTGCCGCCGGACCCGCTGCCGCGGCCCGCTGCGGGGCCGCGGCGGTGCGGCCGGTTCAGGGGCCGAGCAGGGCGAGGACCTCCTCCGTGGTGCCGGTCTCGCCCAGCAGCGGGAAGACGTCTTCCAGCGAGTGGCGGTGGGTGCCGGCGTCGGGGCCCGTGACGGCGTCGGAGACGACGGTGACGTGGTAGCCGCGGTCGTACGCCGCGCGCGCCGTCGACTCGACGCCGAAGGAGGTGGCGACCCCGCCGAGCACGATCTGCGTGACCCCGCGGCGGCGCAGCTCCAGGTCGAGCGCCGTGCCGTAGAAGGCGCCCCACTGCTGCTTGGTGATGAGGATGTCCGTGCCCTGGACGTCGAGTTCGGGGCGCAGCTCCGCCCAGTCGGCCGGGCGGTCGGCCCCGCCGCCGAGGGAGACCTCGGTACGGCCCGGCGCCCCGCCCTTGACGTTGACGAGGACGACGGGAAGGCGGCGCAGCCGGAAAGCGGTCGCCAGCCGCGCCGAGCGGTCCACGACCTCCTGCATGGGATGCGCGCTGGGCATGGCGGTGATGCCCTTCTGGAGGTCGATGAGGACGAGGGCGCTGTGCGGGTCGAGGGTGGTGACGGCCATGGGTGGTGCTCCTTGGTGCGGGGGAAACGGATGGGCCGGCGGATACGTACGTTCCGGGGGCGGATACGTGCGTTCCGGGGGCGGATACGTGCGTTCCGGGGCTGGATACGTGCGTTCCGGAAGCGGTTACGTACGTTCCGGGGAGGGTGGCGAACGGCCGTGCAGGGCGCGGTCGGTGATGGTCAGCACGAGCAGCGCGAGGCTGAGCCCGGCCACCGTCACGGCTATGAGGTGGAGCCCCGCGTCGTCGGCCCGGTGGCCGTAGAAGAGGGCGATGAGGCTGGAAGCGGTGATCGCACCGAGGTACTGGGCCGTGCGCTGGAGCCCGGCGGCTGCGCCCACCGACCCGGCGGGTGCCTGTGCGGCGACGGCCGCCTGGTTGCCGGTTCCGGCGAGTCCCTGGGGTAGCCCGAAGAGGACGGAGGCCAGCAGCAGCGCGGCGAGCGGCGTGGAGCCGTGTGCGGGCAAGAGGGCGCAGCTGCCGGCGCCCAGCAGTACGGCGGCGAGCGTGAGCGGCCCGCGTATGCCCTTCGTACGGGCGCCGAGCAGCGAACTGGCCGCCGCGGCAAGGGACATGGGCAGCAGGACGAGGCCCGCGTGGAAGGAGGACAGACCGGGGGACTCCTCAAGCCACTGCGCGAAGCCGTACATGACGCAGTAGATGACGAGGTACGCCAGCCCGTGCCGCAGATAGGTGCGCACGAGCGCGCCGTGCCGGGCCAGCATGCGCAGGTCGAGGAAGGGATACGGGCGCCGCAGCTCCCACCGCACCAGCGCGCAGGACAGCACCGCCACGGGCGCGAGCAGCGGCCAGCGCGGGGCGTGCAGGTCCATCAGGAAGAGCATGGCGGTGGTGAGGGCCGCGCCGAACAGGAGGACGCCCAGCGGGTCGATCCCGCCGCCGCGCGCCGGTTCCGGTGCGCGGCGCTCGGTGTGACGGGGCAGCCAGACGGCGGCGAGCAGCAGTCCGAGCAGGGCGACGGGCACATTGACCGCGAAGATCGCGCGCCAGCCCAGCGTGGCGGCGAGCAGCCCGCCCAGTACGGGGCCGACGGCGGCGCTGCCCAGCGAGGCGAGGGACAGCCGCGCGAGGACCGTACGCGGAACGGACCTGCCCAGGCGCGCGCCCTCGGCGCGCAGCAGCGCCATCGCGCACGGGTAGGCGGCCGAGGTGCCCACGCCGAGCAGGACGCGGGAGGCGATCAGCCAGCCGAAGGCGGGGGCCAGTGCGCCGACGGTTCCGGCGGCGACGACGACGGCGAGACCGGCGAGGAAGACCCGGCGCGGTCCGAGCAGATCGGCGAGCTTGCCCAGGGTCGGCTGTGCCACGGCGCTGGCGAGGTAGAGCGAGGCCACGAGCCAGGCGGTGTCGGCGGCGCCGACGTGGAAGGCGCGGCCGATGGCCACCAGCGCGGTGGCGATCATCGTGGAGTTGACGGGGTTGAGGACGGAGCCGAGCAGCAGGGGCGTCATCAGGCGGGCGCCGAAGCCGTGTTCGCCCTCCACCGCCGGGGCCTGGGACCCGTGGAAGCGGCCGAGGGCGCGGCTCATTCGTCGGCCAGGCGCTTGAGCAGGCCCATCGCCTCGTCGACCGTGCGGCGCTCGTCGGCGTCGAGGCGGGAGGTGAGGGCGTCGGCCAGCCAGCCCCGCTTGGCCTTGCGGACGGCTTCCAGGGTGGTGCGGCCCTCGTCGGTGAGCGCGAAGACGACCTGTCTGCCGTCGGTCGGGTGCGGGGCGCGGGCGAGGAAGCCGCGCTCTTCCAGCGCGCCGACGGTGACCCGCATGGACTGGGGGCGCACCAGTTCGGCGCGGGCGAGCGCGGCGATCGTGACGGGGCCCTCGGCGTCGACGCGGTGCAGCACGGAACGCTGTGTCGGGGTCAGCTCGCCCTGCGGCGAGGCGGCGCGCACCCTGCGGATCAGTCCGCTCATGACGGCCGCGATCTCGGTGGCCATCAGTTCGGGATCTTTGCTGCCTGGCATGGTGGCGACCGTACGACTTTGACAGGGGAACTTGCAAGTTTCCCTGTCAAGGGATGGGGCCTGTGAAGACTGTGGCTGCCAGGTACGCGTAGCCCGTACGATCACGTTTCACACCTGCAACCACGAGCCGGGGAGAGGGCATTGAGGTCGCTGCGCGCGGGGGATCCGGAACGCATCGGCGGATACCGGCTGTTGGGGCGGCTCGGTGAGGGCGGCATGGGCTGCGTGTACCTCGCGCAGTCGCCGCGCGGACGTACCGTCGCCGTCAAGCTCGTACGGCGCGACCTCGCGGAACACCCGGAGTTCAGACGCCGGTTCGAGCAGGAGATCAATGCGGCACGCCGGGTCGGCGGCGAGTGGACGGCGCCCGTGCTGGACGCCGACACCGAGGCCGAACAGCCCTGGGTGGCCACCGGATACATCCCCGGCATCTCGCTGCACGAGGCCGTCACCGGACGCGCCGGGCGCGCGGTGCCGCTGCCCGAGCGGACGCTGCGCATCCTCGCCAACCGGCTCGCGCTGGCGCTCGGCGCCGTCCACGAGGCCGGGCTGATCCACCGCGATGTGAAGCCCTCCAACATCCTCGTCACCATCGACGGGCCCCGCGTCATCGACTTCGGCATCGCGCGCGCCCTGGAGACGGTCGCCGACGCACATCTGACCCGCACGGGCGCCGTCGTCGGCTCGCCCGGCTTCATGTCGCCCGAGCAGGTGCGCGGTGAACGCCTTACCGCCGCGAGCGACCTGTTCAGCCTCGGCTCCGTACTGGCCTTCGCCGCGACGGGACGCACGCCCTTCGGCGGTGCGGGCCACGCGGGCCATGTGCTGATGTACCGCATCAACCAGGAGGAGCCCGAGCTGGACGGCGTCCCGGAGGGGCTGCGCGCACTGGTCGCCGACTGCCTGGCGAAGGACCCGGACGACCGCCCCTCGCTGGACGAGATCCTGGAGCGTACGGCCGACCCCGAGGACGAGCCCGGCCCCTCGGCGACCGGTTCCGAGGCCGCCGACCCGTGGCTGCCGGGGAGCCTCGTCGCCCACCTCGGCCGGCACGCGGCGGCTCTGCTCGACGCGGAGGTACCCGGAGCGCGGGAGGCGGCCGACCGCGCGGCCGGAGCCCCCGTCGTCCCGCTGCCCCCCTCCGTCCCGCCCCGCGCCGCGCTCCCACCCGTACCGGCGGCCCCTCCGGCTCCCGGCACACCGCCGCCGTCGCCGCCGTCCACACCTCCGTTGCCTCCGTCCACGCCTCCGTCCACGCCTCCGTCCGGGTCCCCGGACGCAGCCGGAGATGCGGCCGATGAGGCCGCGGACGAGGCGGCCGGTGGCGAGGGTGCCGACACCCCTCCGCCGACACCCACCCCCACGCCGGCCCCCACGCCCACCCCCACGCCGATCCCCGCCTCTCCGCCCACCCCGACCCCGGCACCGACCCCGGCTCCGCCCCCGGACGGTGAGGGCGTGCACGGGATGGCCACCGTGACGGGGCCCGCACAGGGGCCGCCACAGGCGCCGCACGTCCCGCAGCCGCCGCCGGGTGGCGGGCACGGCACGCAGGTGGGGGCCTTCCCGCTGCCTGGCGGCCCACCGGGCGGTGGAGAGAAGCGCGGGCGGCGTGCGATGGTGCTGGTGGCGGCCGGGGTGGCGCTCGCGCTGGTCACCGGCGTCGGCACGTTCGTGGCGCTGCGCGTACTGGACGCGCCGGACGACGGGGGCACGAAGCGTGGCGCCGAGGCCCGTAAGTCGCCTGGCGGCGACGCGAGTTCGGACGGCAGGCAGGGGCCGGAGGCCACGGGGAAGCCCGGCGGCGAGGAACCCGCTCCCGGCGGCGCGCTGCCGAAGAGCTACCTCGGCGCCTGGCAGGGCTCCGTGCAGGACAACGGGGAGACGGTCACCCGGCGCTTCGAGATCCGGCAGGGCGACGAGAACGAGGTCGTCGCCAAGACCGTCAACCTGCGCAAGGACCTCATGTGCGTCGGCGAGGCCACGCTCATCTCGTTCAACGGGCGCATGAAGGTGACCAGCCGGATCACCGCTTCCCACCCGAAGAGCAAGTCCTGTTCGGCCTACGGGGAGCAGGAGTTGAAGCTCACCGGCGACGACACGATGGACTGGGCCTACCCGGTCGGCGGTCTCACCTCCCGCCTCCAGCGTGTGGGCGGCGACTCCGCCAGGCCCGTACCGCACCGGCTGCTGGGCAAGTGGGAGGGGCACGCCGACTCGGCCAAGAAGCACGCGCGCACCCTCACGTTCGACCAGGGGCCGGTCGGTGAGGGCACGATGCACAACGTCGGGGACCGCGACGTCGGGGACGCGGACGACTACCACTGCGAGTGGACGTACGTACTCGGCGCGGCCGACGGCGAAACGGTGATGTACGGGCCCTCGGAGACCGACGAGGCGGTGTCGGAGGGCAAGTGCGGGGGCAACGGCAAGTCCATCGTCGTCTCGATGAAGGGGGACGACGAGATCCGGGTCTACAACCCGGAGGACTCGAAGAACGCGCCCCGCTTCTATCAGCGCGCCGACTGACCGCTCGCCCGCGCCCACCGGCCGCCCGCGCCCACCGGCCGCTTGCGCTCACCGCTCGCCCCGCGCTCATCGACCGCCCGCGCCGGCCGGCCGCCTGTGAGGGGGCGAACCCCCGGCCGACGGTGCGGGGGTTCTTGTCAGCGGCTCAGGGGGGACTTACGGTCGCATCCTCACGTTTATCTACGCGTGTCGAACAGGCTGCCGCCCTCGCAAAGGAGCTGTTCATGCCCGATGTTGTACGCGCAGCGCTCGTGCAGGCCACCTGGACCGGTGACACCGAGTCGATGATCGCGAAGCACGAGGAGCACGCGCGGGAGGCCGCGCGGCAGGGTGCGAAGATCATCGGCTTCCAGGAGGTCTTCAACGCGCCGTACTTCTGCCAGGTCCAGGACCCCGCTCACTACCGCTGGGCCGAACCCGTGCCGGACGGGCCCACCACGCAGCGCATGCGGGAGCTGGCCAGGGAGACCGGGATGGTCGTCGTCTCGCCGGTGTTCGAGGTCGACGGCTCGGGGTTCTACTACAACACCGCCGCCGTCATCGACGCCGACGGCACCGTGCTCGGCACCTACCGCAAGCACCACATTCCGCAGGTCAAGGGCTTCTGGGAGAAGTTCTACTTCCGTCCGGGCAACCTCGGCTGGCCGGTGTTCGACACCGCGGTCGGCAAGGTGGGTGTCTACATCTGCTACGACCGTCACTTCCCCGAGGGCTGGCGGGCACTCGGCCTGGAGGGCGCCCAGATCGTCTACAACCCCTCCGCCACCTCGCGCGGTCTGTCCGGCTACCTCTGGCAGCTCGAACAGCCGGCGGCTGCCGTCGCCAACGAGTACTTCGTCGCCGCCATCAACCGCGTCGGCACCGAGGAGTACGGCGACAACGACTTCTACGGAACGAGCTATTTCGTCGATCCGCGTGGGCAGTTCGTAGGGGAGGTCGCGGACGACAAGGCAGAGGAACTGCTCGTACGGGACCTCGACCTCGGCATGATCGACGAAGTCCGGCAGCAGTGGGCCTTCTACAGGGACCGGAGGCCGGACGCCTACGGAGGGCTGGTGCAGCCGTGAGTTCCCCCCAGGGCCCCCAACGGGGCATCCCACCGCACGAATTGCACGCCCGGCACAGGGCCGTGCTCCCCGACTGGCTCGCGCTCTACTACCAGCGGCCCCTGGAGATCACCCACGGCGAGGGCAGGCACGTCTGGGACGCGGAGGGCAACCGCTACCTCGACCTGTTCGGCGGCGTCCTCACCACCATGACGGCGCACGCGCTGCCCGAGGTCACCAAGGCCGTCAGCGAGCAGGCCGAGCGCATCCTGCACACCTCCACCCTCTACCTCAACCGCCCGATGGTGGACCTGGCCGAACGGATCGCGGCGCTCTCCGGCATCCCCGACGCGCGGGTCTTCTTCACCGCCTCGGGCAGCGAGGCCAACGACACGGCGCTCATGCTCGCGACCGCCTACCGCCAGTCCAACCAGGTGCTGGCGCTGCGCAACAGCTACCACGGGCGCTCCTTCTCCGCCGTCGGCATCACGGGCAACCGCTCCTGGTCCCCGACCAGCCTCTCCCCGTTCCACACCCTCTACGTGCACGGCGGCGTCCGTACGCGCGGACCCTTCGCGCACCTCGACGACGCGGAGTTCACCGCGGCCTGCGCCGAGGACCTGGAGGACATGCTCGGACAGACCCGGGGCTCCGTCGCCGCGCTGATCGCCGAACCCGTCCAGGGCATCGGCGGGTTCACCGCACCGCCCGACGGACTGCTCGCCGCCTTCCGCGAGATCCTCCAGCAGCACGGCATTCTCTGGATCAGCGACGAGGTCCAGACCGGCTGGGGCAGGACGGGCGACCACTTCTGGGGCTGGCAGGCACACGCGGCAGCCGGGCCGCCCGACATGCTCACCTTCGCCAAGGGCATCGGCAACGGCATGTCCATCGGCGGCGTCGTCGCCCGCGCCGAGGTCATGAACTGCCTCGACGCCAACTCCTTCTCCACCTTCGGCGGCAGCCCCGTCACCATGGCGGCCGGCAACGCCAACCTCACCTACCTCCTCGAACACGACCTCCAGGGCAACGCGCGCCGCGTCGGCGGGCTGCTCCTGGAGCGGCTGCGAGCCGTCTCGGCCGGGCTCGGCATCGTGCGCGAGGTGCGCGGGCGCGGTCTGATGCTCGGCATCGAGCTGGTGCTGCCCGGTACCGAAGACCCCTCGCCCGAGGCCGCGTCCATCGTGCTGGAGGAGACCCGCGCACACGGCCTCCTCATCGGGAGGGCCGGCGGCCACTCCACCAACAGCGTGCTGCGCATCGCGCCGCCGCTCACCCTCACCGTCGCCGAGGCCGAGGAGGCGGCCACCATCCTCGAACGGGCCCTGCGTACGGCCGAGATCGAGCTGGGAGGCAAGGCCGCACCCTGACCGCGTACGATCATTCCCCAGTTGGCCACGGACAACTGGGGGGAAGCGGATGGAGCCGCTACGGGCGACCGACCCGCGGCAGATCGGCGAGTACCGGTTGCTGGGCAGGCTCGGCGCGGGCGGCATGGGCAGCGTCTACCTGGCGCAGTCGCCGCGCGGCCGGACGGTCGCCGTCAAGCTCGTACGGAGCGACCTGGCCGAACGGACCGACTTCCGGCGGCGGTTCGAACGCGAGGTACGCGCCGCGAGGAAGGTGGGCGGCGAGTGGACAGCGCCGGTGCTCGACGCCGAGACGGACGCGGAACAGCCGTGGCTGGCGACGGGCTACATCCCCGGCATCCCGCTGCACGACGCGGTGGAGGGTCAGTCCGACCCGCTGCCCGCGCGTACCGTCCGCATTCTGGCGAACCGGCTGGCGCTCGCGCTGGGCAGCGTGCACGAGGCGGGTCTGATCCACCGGGATGTGAAGCCGTCGAACATCCTGGTCACCATCGACGGCCCGCGCCTGATCGACTTCGGTATCGCGTGGGCGTTGGAGCAGGCCGACGGCACGCAGCTCACGCAGACGGGCGTCCTCGTCGGCTCGCCCGCCTTCATGTCGCCCGAGCAGGCAAGGGGCAGGCGGCTGACGGCAGCCAGCGACATCTTCTCGCTGGGCTCCGCGCTGGTGTTCGCCGCGACGGGCCGCGTCCCCTTCGGTGACACGGGGCTGGCCGCGCACGCGCTGCTGTTCCGTGTTGCCGAGGACGAGCCGGACCTGTCGCAGGTGCCGGACGGGCTCAGGGCACTGCTGGGTGACTGCCTGGCCAAGGACCCGGCCGAGCGGCCGAGCCTGGCCGAGATCGCCGCCCGTACGGCCGACCCCGAGGACGAGCCGGGACCGGGCCCCCGGGGCAACGGGAACAGTGCGGCGGAACCATGGCTTCCGGCGGGCCTGGTGGCTCAACTGGGGCAGCACGCCGCGCGGTTGCTCGACGCGGAGGTGCCGGGGGCGCGGGAAGCCGCAGACCGCGCAGCGGACGCGTACGTGATGTCCCCCGCGGCACCGGCACCGGCACCGGCACCGACGCAGTCGTCGCACACGGAACAGCCCCGGGTGGAGCCACCGCGGACGGGACTCGGGTCGCCCGCGTACGCGCTGCCCACCGTGTACGACCGGCCGCCGGCCGTTCCTCCGCCGGGCCCCCCGCCCCGTCCCGCGGGTAGCGGCGCGCAGCCGCCGGACGATTCCGCCGGGACCCCGGCACGGTCCGCTTCAGGCAAGGGACAGCACAAGGGCAGGAGCAAGGAGCGCGGCACATGGCGCAGACCGGGCGTGCTCGCCGCGGGCGTGGCTCTCGTACTGATCGCGGGCGGTGGGACTCTCCTCGCCCTGCCGGGCGTGGGGCCGTTCGGGGAGGAGAAGAAGGCGGACGCGCCCCAGGGGGATCTGCCCAAGAAGTACCTGGGCAGTTGGAAGTCCGTCGCCAAGGCGGCGAAGGGCGACGAACCGATCACCCGCACCATCGACATCGAACAGGGCCGCAAGGGCGAGACCGTCGCGCACATCTACTCGACCTATACGAATCAGGTGTGCTCTTCACCGGCGGCCCTCGCCTCGTACGACGGCGTCCTGAGACTCAGGGCCGAGCCCGCCACCAGCGACCGGGAGGAGTCGTGCCCGCAGCACCCGAAGCAGGATCTGGCCTACGAGAACAAGGCACTCGCCTGGAGCGCCTCCGGCCGGAGGGAGTCCGCCCTCCTCCATCGCGTCTCCGGAAGGCCGAAGAACTCTGTCCCCAAGGCCATGTCCGGTAAGTGGGAGATGACCGGCGAGCTGGTCGGTGACGGCACCAACGTCGTCGAATTCTCGGCAGGGTCGCTCGGTGAGTCCCGAATATCGTTCGCGGTCAGAGGTAAAGGCGCGAAAGAGGAGTGCGCCTGGGAGGCGGACCTGGGTGCGGTGGAGCCCCGTGCTCTTGTCTATGGAGGCGTGGGGGACAAGGACGCCACCCTTGACCAGGACGCGGTGGCGTACGAGGCGTGCGGCGACCTGGGGTTGCCGGTGGGCGAGCCGATACGCGTGACGATGCGCGGCAGTGGCGAAGTGCGGCTCAACAGCCTGGTCTTTCCCGGAAAGCCCGTCATCCTCAAGCGCGCCGGCTGACCACGCGCCGACTGATCACGCCCGCCCGGCGCAGGGGTTCTTGTCAGTGGCCCAGGGGAGACTTACTGTCGCACCCTCACGTCCGTCTACGCGTGTCGAACAGGCTTGCCGCCCCCGCGAAGGAGCCGCTCATGACATCCCGCGAATCCACCGTCATCAGGAACGGCCTCGTCGTGACCGCTGCCGACGAGCTGCACGCCGATGTGCTCATCGAGGGCGGACGCATCGCGGCGCTCGCGGCCCACCACAGCGCCGCTGCCGAGGCGTTCACGGCCGACCGCACCCTGGACGCCACCGGCAAGTACGTCATCCCTGGCGGCGTCGACGGACACACGCACATGGACTTCCCGTTCGGCGGGACCTTCTCCTCCGACAACTTCGAGACCGGGACCCGTGCGGCGGCCTGGGGCGGCACCACGACGATCATCAACTTCGCCGTCCAGACCAAGGGCCACGCGCTGCGCGAGGGGCTCGACAAGGAGCACGCCAAGGCCGACGGGCAGTGCGCCATCGACTACGGCTTCCACATGATCCTCTCCGATGTCAACGAGCGCACGCTCAAGGAGATGGACCTGCTCGTGGAGGAGGGGATCTCCAGCTTCAAGCTGTTCATGGCCTACCCGGGGGTCTACTACAGCGACGACGGGCAGGTCCTGCGCGCCATGCAGCGCACGGCAGCCAACGGCGGGCTGACGATGATGCACGCCGAGAACGGCATCGCCATCGACGTCCTGGTGGAGCAGGCGCTCGCCGCGGGCCGCAGCGATCCGCGCCACCACGGCGAGGTCCGTAAGGCCCTGCTGGAGGCCGAGGCCACGCACCGCGCCATCCAGCTCGCGCGGGTCGCGGGTTCACCGCTGTACGTCGTCCATGTCTCGGCCGAAGAGGCCGTGCAACAGCTCGCCACCGCACGGGGGATGGACCTCCCGGTGTTCGGCGAGACCTGTCCGCAGTACCTCTATCTGAGCACCGACAACCTCGCCGAGCCCGACTTCGGCGGCGCCAAGTACGTGTGCAGCACGCCGTTGCGGCCCCGTGAGCACCAGGCCGCGCTGTGGCGTGCCCTGCGCACCGACGACCTCCAGGTCGTCTCCACCGACCACTGCCCCTTCTGCTTCAGCGGCCAGAAGGAGCTGGGCAGGGGCGACTTCTCCAAGATCCCCAACGGGATGCCCGGCGTCGAACACCGTATGGACCTGCTCCATCAGGCGGTCGTCGACGGGCACTTGACCCGTCGCCGCTGGATCGACATCGCCTGCGCGACCCCGGCCAGGATGTTCGGGATCTACCCGAAGAAGGGAACGCTGGCACCGGGCGCGGACGCCGATGTCGTCCTCTACGACCCGCACGCCGAGCAGGTGCTCTCCGCCGACACCCACCACATGAACGTCGACTACTCCGCCTACGAGGGCAAACGGATCACAGGCCGGGTCGAGACGGTGCTCTCGCGCGGCGAGATCGTCATCGACAGGGGCGCGTACGCGGGCCGCGCCGGGCACGGACAGTACGTCCCGCGCGGCATCTGCCAGCTTCTGAACTGACCCAGCTGAACTGAGGAGCCACGTCCATGGACTTCGGAATCGTCCTCCAGACCGATCCTCCCGGCTCCACCACCGTCGACCTGATGCGCAGGGCCGAGCGCAACGGATTCCGCTACGGCTGGACCTTCGACTCGCCCGTGCTGTGGCAGGAGCCGTACGTCCTCCACAGCCGCATCCTCGCCCACACCACCCAGCTGACCGTCGGACCCATGGTCACCAACCCGGGCAGCCGCGCCTGGGAGGTCACCGCTTCCACCTTCGCCACCCTCAACGAGATGTACGGCAACCGCACCGTCTGCGGCATCGGGCGCGGCGACTCCGCGATGCGGGTCGCGGGGCGCAAGCCCGCCACCCTGGCCAGGCTCGGCGAGGCCATGACCGCGATCCGTGACCTCGCCGAGGGCCGCGAGGCCGTCGTGGACGGGGCGACGCTGCGGCTGCCCTGGGTACGGGACGGGCGGCTGCCGGTCTGGATGGCCGCCTACGGGCCCAAGGCCCTCGCGCTCGCCGGCCGCGAGGCCGACGGGTTCATCCTGCAGCTCGCCGACCCCGTGCTGACCGCCTGGATGGTGCGCGCCGTACGGGAGTCGGCCGCGCAGGCCGGGCGCGACCCGGCGTCCGTCACCGTCTGTGTGGCGGCGCCGGCCTATGTCTGCGAGGACACGCCGGCGGCCCTCGCGCACGCGCGGGAGCAGTGCCGGTGGTTCGGCGGGATGGTCGGCAACCATGTCGCCGACCTCGTCGCGCGGTACGGCGAGCACTCCGACGCCGTGCCCACCGCGCTCACCTCGTACATCAAGGAGCGCGAGGGTTACGACTACGCGCACCACGGCCGCGCGGGAAACCCCGACACGGCGTTCGTGCCGGACGAGATCGTGGACCGCTTCTGTGTCATCGGCCCCGAAGAGGCCCAGTTGGCGCGGCTGCGCGAGCTGGAGGGGCTGGGCGTCGACCAGTTCGCGCTCTACGCCATGCACGACACCAGGGAGCACACCATCGACGCCTACGGCGCGCGCGTGATCCCCGTACTGGGCGCCACCGGCTGAGGCGGGCGGCGCCGGGCCCCGTCTCAGGCCATACCTCAGCCGGGCCTGTCCAGGGCCTGCCTCAGCCGGGCACGCCTCGGGTCCTGCCTCAGCCGTGTTCCTTGCAGCGTCCTGTGTGGTCGCAGAACGGGGCGTGCCGGGTGTGGGAGCAGCCGCACAGCATGACGCGGGTCTCGGCGCGTTCCCCCTCCGGTGTGGCCACGCGCAGGTCACCGCGCAGGTGCAGCACCCCGTCACCGTGCAGGTTCGCGCGGGTCGGTGCGGGGGGCACCTCGTCGGGTGCCCCGTCCTCGCGGTGGTACTGGAGTGCGCCGCTGGGGCAGCGCTCGACCACCTCGGCGATGCGGTCGGGGGCTGCGGCTGCCGGGTCGATCCACGGTCTGCGGCTCACATCGAAGACCTCAGGCAGCCCCCGTACGCACTCGGCGGCGTGCAGGCAGCGCGCGACCTCGTAGCTGACGGCGATCCCCGGCCCCTCGTAGCGCTTGCGGCCTGCGCGGCGCGTCCTGTCCTCGGGCATGGCGGCTGTGTCCCCGTCCCGTTCCTCGGTCCTCGTCATCGGTCCTTGGCACCGCCCTTCTTCTCGTAGACGAGCGGCTGGTATTCGGGGTGCTGGTGGATGTAGCCCGCCACGAACGGGCAGACCGGCACCACCTCGTCGCCCGCAGCGCGCGCCGTGTCCAGCGCGGTCCGTGCCAGTGCCCCGCCGACGCCCCGTCCCTCGAACTCCGGCTCCACCTCCGTATGGAGGAGCGCGACGACGTGGGGTGCGCGCTTGTACTGCGTGGCCCCGGCCAGGGCGCCCCCGACCCTCGCCTCGTAGCGGTTCTCGCCGGGGTTGTCGGTGACCTCGACGTCCTGCTCGCTCATGCCGCACTCCTCGTGGTGGTGCGCTCGCCGGCGCGGGGCAGCCGCGCGGGCGCTCTCGCCGGGTCAGCCGGTCGCGTGGATCTGGGCGGTGAACTGCTCGGGCTGCACGGCCTGCCCCGTACGGTCCAGCACCGCCACGGGCCTTCCGTCGAACAGGACGGCCGGCGTTCCCGAGACCCCGCTCGCCTCGAAGGCGCGCGAGACCCGCTCCACCCAGTCGTGGTACGCCATCTCCAGGACGGCGTTCTCGAACTCCGGGGAGCGCAGCCCCTCCACGTCGTTGGCCAGGCCCAGCAGCATCCTGTTCTCGCCGAACCCGTCGCTGTGCTCGTGGGGCTGGTTGCGGTAGAGGGTGCGCAGATACGCCATGAAGGGGGCCTGGCCCGTGGTGGCGGCGGCGCCGAGGGCGTTGAGCGCGCGGTGCGAGCCGTGGCCGCCGAGCGAGTCGTCCAGGAACGTGGCGAAGTGGTAGTGCAGCACCAATTCCCCGTCGTCGGCGAGCTGTTGCATCGTCTCGCCCAGCTCGTTCTCCATCCGCTTGCAGTACGGGCAGCGCAGGTCGGCGTAGACGTCCAGCACGGGGGCCGCGGCCCCGGCCGCGGCTTCGGTCCCGCCGTCGGTCCGCGCATCGGTCCCGGCGCCGTAGACCACGGTCGTGCCGCCCTCACCTGTCGTGTTCGCGGGGATCATGCGGCCAGCCTGTGTCCGTGCCCGTCAGCGGGCAACGGGGGAGGGGCCATAGGGGTGGGCAGCTCGCCACCGAGGCTCAGCTCCCCGCCTTCCCGCCTCCGTGCCTCCCCGGCTCCGGCTTCCCGGGCTCCTCAGCTCCCGGGCCCGGGCTGGGGCTGGGGCTCGGGCTCCCGCTCCTCAGCTCCGGTCCTCGCGGTCCCAGCCGAGCATCGTGTAGATGTACTCGGCTCCCAGCCCGTAGGCGCCCGCGTGTGCGCGGGCGATGTCTCCGACGGCCGAGGAGGTCTCCGAGCGTGCCCAGTCGCGCTGCAGTTCCAGCAGGTACTGGAGCCAGGTGAGCGGCTGGGCACCGGCCTGCACCATGCGCTGTACGGAGCGTTCGTGCGCCTCGGAGCTGACCCCTCCGCTGGCGTCGCAGACGACGTACACCTCGAAGCCCTCCTCCAGCGCGCACAGCGCCGGCATGGTCACGCACACCTCGGTCCACTGGCCGGCCAGTACCAGCTTGCGCAGGCCGGCCGAGCGCACGCGCTCACGTACCCGCTCGTCCTCCCACGGGTTCATCGTGGTCCTGTCGATCCAGGAGCCGTCGTCGGGGAACACCTGCCGCACGCCCTGGAAGACCGGGCCGCTGAAGTGCCGTTCCATCACCGTCGTCACGACCGTCGGGACGTCGAAGAGCCGCGCGGTCTTCGCCAGCCCCTCGGTCGCGTTGAGCACGATCTCCATGGGGTGCGAGCTGACGGCGAAGCCCATCTGGCTCTCGTGGTCGATGAGCATCAGCACATGGTTGTCCGGTGTGAGCAGCCGCTCCGAGACGTGGGCGCCGCCTGTGGTGGCCGTGGTGTCGCTCATCGGGCGATCCGTCCCTTCGTGGGGGTTCCACCCCACTTTGGCGCGGACCGTTGCCCCGCGCACCACGGCCACAGGCTCGCGCACCACGGCCACAAGCTCCGTCTCCCGGAGCGGCTCAGGCCGCCCCTGGCCGCCTCACCTGTCCGACACCCGTACGGTGCGTAGCTCGGGCGAGGAGCGGATGTCCTTCTCGCAGAACCGCTCCTCGACCATGCGGCCCCTGGAGTACAGCTCCGTCTGGTCGCTGGAATGGCGCGAGGTGGGGTCGGAGGACTGCGAGTAGGTCAGCAGCGTGTCGGCGCGTACGGGACAGCCGCCCCCGCGGGAGAAGTCCACGGCCTGGATGTAGCTGGAGCCGTGCTGCACCTCCCGGTAACCGCCGCGCTCCCCGTCCCACACGGGAACCGTCATGTTCCATACGCCCAGCCCTCCCACACCGCCGGGCACGGGGATCCGCTTGCCGCGCCGCTCCACGAACTGGTGCTCGCTCAGCGGTGCGTCCAGCGGGATGCCGTACTTCTCCAGCTCGGAGACCGCGTCGGCCAGCGCCGTGGCGAAGCCGGGCGCCCCGGTGTTGAGGTCGCGCGGTGTGGTGACGGGCTTCGCCGGGTCGAACGGTGTCCTCCAGCGCTGGTCGGCGGGGACGGTGGTCGCGAGCTTGCCCCAGAACCTGTCGAAGAGCAGCGCGCCCTCGCTCCCGGTCCGCATCGTGCGGTCCCAGCCCGCGATGACGACGCAGGCCCGCGCGACGTCCACGGTCTCGCCCGCGCTGTTCCCCGCCGTACCGCCCGGCAGCGCCGCACACGCCTTCGCGGTGTCCTCGGCGGCCAGGTCACCGGCCGGCGCGCGGTTGGCGAACTGCTGCTCGCGCAGATCGCGCCGCGTGATCCCGCCCTCGCGGGCCAGCGCCGACACGTCCTCGACCGCCCCGCGCGTCCGCACGGAACGCGGGGTGCCCTCGTCGCCGAAGATGCGCGGGTAGCCGGTCAGCGGCCGGTCGGCGTTGGCCAGCCAGGCGCTGTCGTTGGAGTTCTCCACGTAGGGCGCGTTCTGGAGCACCGGCATCTCGGAGGGCCCGAACACGCCCTTCTGGACAGCGCCGCTGCCCGTGCCCGGAGTGCAGTCGGCGCGCGAGCCGTCCAGCACCGCGAGTCCCGCCGCGGGGAAGGTGGCCTGGCCCAGCGGGGTGTTGCAGCGCTTGGCCAGCTCGTCCGTGACCCGGGGCAGGATCTGCGACTGCGCGAAGAGGGTGTTGCCGCGCGCGTCGGCCGCGACGGTGTTCACCCAGGGCAGCCCCTGGACGCGTTCCAGCGCCTCGCGCATCCCGCGTATGTCGCGCGCCTTGCTGAAGGCGAGGCCCGTGTCGGTGAGGCGCAGATTGCGCGCGTTGGGGTCGTTGAGTGCGAAGGCGGTCGTGGCCGACCAGGGCAGCTCGACACCGGCCGCCTCGGTGACGACGGGCCCGTACCGCGTCCACCACTGCGTACGCGTGATCCGCTTGCCGTCCTTGCCGGTGACGCTCACCTCGCGCGGCTCCATGCGCTCGCGTTTTCCGTCCACCGTGTAGGCGGTCGGATCGGCGGGGTCCAGGGCGAGTTGGTGGAGGTTGAGGGTGACGCCGGTCGCCACCGTGTGGCTCCACGCGACGCGTGAGTTGTGGCCTATGGACACGGTGGGGGAGCCCAGCAGCGAGCCACCGGCGGCGTTCAGCTCGCCCGGGATGGTCATCTGCGACTGCCAGAAGCGGCGCCCGCCGTGCCACGGGTAGTGCGGGTTGCCGAGCAGCGCGCCGGAACCGTTGGCCGTGGTCGAACCGTGGAAGGCCACGGCGTTGGAACCCATGTCGGCATTGGCCCGAGAGAGCGCCGAACGGGCCGCCTCCGCTGCCTCCTTGGGGCTCATCCCCTCCCCGCCACCTGCCGCGTGCGCTCCGGCCGCGCTCGTACGGGCTCCCTTGGGCGCGGTGGCCTCTCCGGGTGCGGTGGTCCCGGCGCGGTCCGCACCCTTGGTCTCTGGCGGGGTGGCCGCTCCGGGCGGGGTGGCCTTTCCGGCCGGGGCGGTCTCTCCGGGCGGGGTGGCCGAGGTGATGCCGTCCACGCCCATGCCCTGACCGCCGAGTACGGACAGCGCGAACGCGCGCCGTGACACGTCGAGCGCGGTGACAGGGCGCAGCCACGCGGCGCCCTTGCACGCCGGGTCCTTGATGTCGTCGCGGTGTTCGCGCAGCCAGTCGTTGTACCCGGCGGCCCAGCCGCGTGCCAGCTCCCGCACCTCGCGGCTCGGACCGGCCGGAGCCGGCTGCCTGAGCAGCTTCTCCACGGTGCGCGCCTCGCGTACGCCCTTGAAGTACAGGTCGCTGGCGAGGTTGCTGGAGGCCGAGGAGAGCGAGCCGTCCGTCTCGGCCGTCGCGCCGAAGTGGCGGGAGCGCTCGCCGCGTACGGTCGTGAACCCGTCGGCGAGCACGCAGATCTGGTCCGCCGCCTGCGCCCAGCCGTTGCCGAAGCCGAGGCCGGGATAGTCCTTCGCCGCTATGTGGGGTATGCCGTTCTCGGTGTACCGGATGACGGCGGACATGCCGCTGTGCGAGGGGCGTTCGGCGCGCTGTGCGTGTCCGTCGCGTGCTCCGTCACCGCCGGGTGGCGCGGCGGAAGCGGGCAGCGCGGTGACCGCGAGGGCCAGCGCTGCGCCGGTGACGATCAGTCTTCGCAGGCTCCTGAGCCTGTTGCGCATGGTGCCTCCCAACTGCTGTGAGGGCAGGGCGCGTTGAGCTTACCGGCGGGTACGCGTGGGGGCAGCGGTGCGAACGCGCCTGATCGTGCGGCACACACCCGGCACGCACCCGGCGCACACCGCCTTGACTTGAAGCTCACTTGAACTTGCAGAGTTGTCCCTGTCGCCGCGAACACGCGGGGGAGAGCACGACTGAGGAGCACTCATGATTCTGGTGACCGGAGCCACGGGGAAGGTCGGCGGGCAGGTCGCGAAGCAGCTCGCGGAGGCAGGCGCCGACGTACGCGCACTCGTCCGCGACCCGGACAGGGCCAGGGCTGCGCTGCCGGAAGGCGTCGAGATCGTACGCGGCGACCTGACCGACCTCACCGGCCTGGAAACCGCGCTCGAAGGGGTCGAGGCCGCCTTCCTGATGTGGCCCCTGCACGGGCCCGAAGGCGCCGCCGAGGTCGTCGGCACCCTCGCACGGCACGCCGGCCGCCTCGTCTACCTCTCGGCCGGTGGCGGAGACCAGGGGCCCGACGAGGAGGCGGACCCGGAAGACGGCATCATGGGCGGCCACGCCCACCTCGAACGCCTCGTCCGCGACTCGGGCGCCGAGTGGACCCTGCTGCGCCCCGGAGGCTTCGCCTCCAACACCCTCGGGTGGGCGGACAAGGTCCGCGCCGGAGGTCCCGTCCGCATCGCCTCACCCCGCGCGGCCCGCGCCCTCGTGCACGAGGCCGACATCGCCGCCGTCGCCGTCCGCGCACTCCTCACCGACGAACTCGTGGGCAGGGCACCCGGAATGACGGGGCCCGAGGTGCTCACCCAGGCCGAGATGGTGCAGACGATCGGCGAGGTGCTCGGCCGCCCCCTGAAGGTCGAGGAACAGCCGCGCGAGGAGGCACACGCCGAACTGGTCGCTGCCGGCCTCCCCGACCACTACGCCGAGGGCATCCTCGACGCCCACGTCCAGATGGAGCACGAGCCGGAAGCCGCGACCACCGACTTCCCCACCGTCATGGGCCGCCAGGCCCTCACCTACCGTGACTGGGTCACGGACCACGTGGCGGACTTCAGCTGAGACCTGCCGACTGGGACCGCCGGATACGGCCCGCCGCCCGGGACCGACAGCCGAGACCTCCGGCCGCCGGTCCCGGGCTGTCGGGCGTGGGCCCCTGGGTGTGGACCGCCGGATGTGGACCGCCGGATGTGGGCCGTCTGGTGTGGACCGTTGGGCGTGGGCGGCCGGGTGCGGGCCCGTACCGGACCGGTACCGGGACGCCGTGGGCGGCAGGCGGCAGGCGGCAGTCGGTACGCGGTACGCGGTACGCGGTACGCGCGTGAGCCTCAAGCGGGCGTGCCCCCGCTCCGGGCGCGGAAGGCGGCCGGTGTCTCACCGGCATGGTGGCGGAAGAACTTGGTGAAGACCGTGGCGTGGTGGAAGCCCAACCGTTCGCCGACGGCGGTGGCGGGCAACTCGGTGTGCAGCAGCAGCCGTTTGGCCTCCAGCATGAGCCGGTCGTCGAGGAAGCTCTTGGCACCGCACCCGACGGCGGCGTTCGTCGCCCGGGTCAGGGTGCGCACGCTGTAGCCCAGGCGCGCTGCGTAGTCCTCGACGCGGTGGGTCCGGGTGAAGTCCTCCTCCACCGCTTCCTGGAAGCGCTGGAAGGTCGCGTCGCCCATCGGGGTGCGCCGGCCGCCGGAGAGGCTGGACAGGCGCAGCACCAGCACCGCCAGCAGATGCCTGGCCACCGCGACATGTGCCTCCAGCGGCAGGTCCCGCAGGTGGTGGTACTCGTTCTCCAGCATCTCCAGCGTCTGCCGCAGCGGTTCCCCGGCCGGGGGAGCGGGCGCGAGGGGGAGCCGCCAGGCCCGCCGGTCCAGGCGCGCGGTGGCGACGGTCGCGGCGTCGAGGATGCTGGGCCTGAAGAGTACGACCGTCCCCTGGGCGGCTGTTCCCGGCACCGATCCGGGCTCGGTCCTCAGCTGGAGCAGCTGTCCCGGGCGTACCCAGAGCCAGCAGCCGCTCTCCACCACGCAGTCGGTGAAGTCCACCGAGCACGGCAGCCGGCCGGTGCGTACGTGGATCACGACGTGGAAGTCGGGCCGGACGCGGGCCTCCGCGCGGCCGGCGAGGCGCCGGAGGCGTGCCGACCAGCCGGGGACGTCATGGATCTCCAGCCCGGGAGGGCCGCCGGGGGTGGCGGGGAAGGGGAGCCCGACCTCCGCGAGAGCCTGTCCGTTTCTGTTCATACCGCGTCCGACTCTACCGCGATCCCCGTGGTGGCCAGCCCTAACGTGAGCAGGGAGACGGCGGGTGGCCACGCGGACGGCCACGCCTTCGTGTGCGGCGAGCACGGTGTTCCGCGTTGACCGGAATCTTCCGTGGCGCGGCCATGTGGCCGTCGGTAACCGACTGGAAGGAACAGGCGTCACATGCGACTGATCGTGGGGATGACGGGCGCGACAGGCGCCGTCCTGGGCGTACGGCTGCTGGAGTGCCTGGCGCCCCTCCCGGGGGTGGAGACACATCTGGTGCTCAGCCGCTGGGCCCGTACGACCGTGGAGCTGGAGACCGGGCGGTCGGCGCGTGAGGTGGCTGAGCTGGCCGACGTGGTGCACGGCCCCGGCGACCAGGCCGCGCCCCTCTCCTCCGGCTCGTTCCGTACCGACGGCATGGTGATCGCCCCGTGCAGCATGAAGACGCTGGCGGGCGTCCGCGCCGGGTACGCGGACGGGCTCATCGGAAGGGCGGCCGACGTCGTGCTCAAGGAGCGGCGCACGCTGGTGCTCGTACCGCGGGAGACGCCGCTGAGCGAGATCCACCTGGAGAACATGCTGGCACTCTCCCGGATGGGGGCGCGGATCGTGCCCCCGATGCCGGCCTTCTACAACCACCCCCGGAGCGTCGAGGACATCGTCGACCACCTCGTCTCCCGGGTTCTCGACCAGTTCGGCCTTCCGGCCCCCGCGGCCCGCCGATGGACCGGAATCCGCGCGGCCCGCGAGGCGGCAGCCCTCGCGCACCACGCCACTCCCGCCGTACCGGACACGTGCGTACCGGATACGCGGGTACCGGACACGTCCGCAGCGCGGGGTCCCTCCGCGCCGGACGCCGCGTCCGCCGTCTGAAACGCGTACGCGTCGCCGCGCGCACGGCTCACTGCGCGCTCCTAGAAAGAACAGGAACAACACCCATGGCACAGCAGGACTCGGCTCTCCATTTCCGCGCGTTTCTCGACGAGTTGCTCGCCGTCGGGGACGCGGTGGCGATCGACACACCCGTCGACCCGCACCTCGAAGTGGGCGCCGTGACGCGGAGGGCCTACGAGACGAGGGCGCCGGCGCCGCTCTTCACCTCACTGACAGGCTCAGCACCCGGCTTCCGGATTCTGGGCGCGCCCGCTGGACTGAGCAGTGAGGACAAGGGCGTTCACGGGCGGCTCGCCGCACACCTCGGCCTGCCGCGGGAGTCGGCGCCGCGCGCCATCGTGGAGAAGCTGGTCGCCGCCATGCACGCGCGGCCCGTCGAACCCACCGTCGTGACCGAGGCCCCCTGCAAGCAGAACATCAGGACGGGGGACGCGGTCGACCTGGAGGAGTTCCCGGTGCCGCTGCTGCACCAGGAGGACGGCGGGCGGTACTTCGGCACCTACGGGTTCCATGTGGTGCGCAGCCCCGAAGGCGACTGGACCAGCTGGTCCGTCGCCCGCACCATGCTGCACGACCGCAACACGCTCGTCGGCCCCGCGATGCCCCAGCAGCACATCGGCATGGTCCACGCGATGTGGCGCGAGCGCGGAGAGCCCACGCCCTGGGCCATGGTCCTCGGCGCACCGCCGGCCGCGCTGGCAGCAGCCGGAATGCCGCTGCCTGCGCATGTGAACGAGGACGGCTACGTCGGCGCGCTCACCGGCCACCCTGTCGAGGTGGTCAGGACGGAGACCAACGGCCTGTATGTGCCCGCCGACGCCGAGATCGTGCTGGAGGGGTACCTCAGCCAGGACGAGACGGCGCCTGAAGGCCCGATGGGGGAGTACCACGGCTACGCCTTCGCCGAGAGCAAGCAGCAGCCGGTCTTCCATGTGGAGGCGGTGACCTACCGGGACGACCCGGTTCTCCCCGTCTGCGCCGCGGGGTTGCCGCCCGAGGAGAACCACACCATCTGGGGCACGATGATCTCGGCAGCGGCCCTGGACGTGCTGCGCGCCGCGCAGTTGCCCATCGACATGGCCTGGTGCTCCTACGAGGCCGCGACGTGCTGGATCGTCCTGTCCGTCGATCTCGCGCGGCTCGCGGAACGCCGGACGACGGAAGCCGAGCTGGTACGGGACATCGCCGAGGTGCTGTTCGCCTCGCACGCCGGGTGGCTGGTACCGAAGGTCGTGCTCGTCGGCAACGACATCGACATCACCGACATCGACCAGGTCGTCTGGGCCCTGGCCACCCGCCATCACCCCACCACGGGCAGCTACCCCTTCCCCGAGGCCCCCGGCATTCCGATGGTGCCGTACCTGACCTCAGGGGAAGCCCGTGCGGCGCGCGGAGGCAAGTCGGTCGTCAGCTGTCTTCAGCCGGAGCAGTTCCACGGCTCACACCGCGGCACCACGGCCTCCTTCCACACCTCCTACCCCCGCGCGCTGCGAGAGCGTGTCCTCGCCAACTGGGCGGCGTACGGCTACCGGTGAGCGGTGGCGCCGTCCCCCGGCGTCAATGAGGGTGACGGGCAAGGCGGCGGCAGTCGGGGCGCCCCAAGCCGCTTGACCCGTAAGGAAGTTCCCCGTCACTCAGCGGCCCTCGCGCACCGGGCACACACGGGTGTGCCTGGCGCGCGGGCGCGGGTGTGCGGGTCCTGGTGAGCGCCCGGTCTGCGGACCTGGGGCCGGGTCGGGGCTGGCGGCGTTTTCGTAGGCAGGTACGGAAGTTGGCGCCGTCACCGGGTTGCGGGGGGCAGGGGTGCGGCCATCTGCGTGAGAACGGGACTGGGTTGGCCGGTGAAACGCGCGATTGGTGCATAACTCTTCTACGTTGTGCACGTCGATGCGCCGGAACCCCGCGTTCCCGACCGCGGCGTGTGTGTGACGTCCGTGGTGGGCGGGCCGCCTGTCGGAGCGGTTTCCGGTATCAGAGCAAACCCCGTGAACTGGAGCTTCCATGCCCGAATTCGCGATGTCCCGGGGACGACCGGTCCCTGGCCTGGGGCGTCCGAGGCAATTGGCCGCGGCCTTGTCCGTGCTGGCACTCTCCGCTGCCGCGACACCCGCGACGGCGACACCAGGCGCCACGCGGGGAGGGGGTGGCGAGCCGCCGGTTCCGCAGGTGCGTGCCTATGACGGCAACCGGCCGGTGAAGGACCCCCGTTCGCTGACGAAACTGTGCGCCGACGCCGAGGGGAAGAGGGCGTCCTCACGGTGCCGGTTCATCCTCGACAAGGAGCCGACGGAGTACACCACCGCACTGACCTCGGTCGGCAACACGGTGGAGAACTGCACCGACGACCCGATCAAGGTGGAGCGGGAGGTGGAGCTGACCTCCAGTTCCACCGACAACATCGGCGGTGAGATCTCCGGTTCGGCGACCATCGAGGGCACCGTCGACAACACCGCCGAGATGACCTTCGACGACACCGCCGAGGTCTCGGGCTCGGCCACCAAGGAGAACGCGACGGAGTCGACCAACCAGACGTGGTCCCCGCACAGTGCCAAGGCCAACTCCTCCTCGACATCGAAGGCCAGCTCCAAGGCGTCCGCCACAGCGGCCGGTAAGAACACCGCCCATGTCGGCGCCAAGGACAGCGTCCACGTAGGTATGAAGGCGAGTTTCACCGCCGCCTTCAAGGCGACCTTCAGCAAGAGCTGGACGCAGACGGTGAAGGAGACCACCACACACACCTTCACCGTGCGCTCCGGCAAGGTGCTCTCCTTCGGCGTCGAACAGGCCATGTCCCGCGTCAAGGGGACGCTGCAGGTGGACAAGGACAAGCAGGTGCAGGGCATCGCCGTGGACACGCCCTCGACGGTGAACTCCAGCAATGTCGTCGCCCAGACGTTCCCGTCTCAGAAGTGCAAGGACAAGGGCCAGCAGAGCGGCCAGACGAACCCCGAGGAGGGGGACGAGGACAACAGCGGCGGTGCTCGCTGGATGAACCGGGCACGGCCGGCCGCCGGCGACAGCTCCCAGCTGACGGGCCCAGGCGACGACCGGCCGACCACCAGGCCCATGCCCAACCACCGGCCGGTGCGCGGCGATCTGGCCGTCGACGGCAGCCTCATCCCCGGCCAGCGCCCCGAGAACACCGATCGCACGCCGCTGGCCCGCGGCTGATGCCCGCCCCTCACACTTCCCGGCGTCGCTCCCGAGGACGCCAACACCCGGAGACGACATGAAACTTCCTCACAGTGACGGCCGCAGCGCCACCGTCGCGGACGCGGTCGGCCGCTGCGTGCGGGGACGGCGTTCCTGGCTCGCGGCACTGGCGCTCGCGCTGGCGGGAGCCGGCATCCTGGCCGCGCTCATGACCGGCAGCCCGGTCCCCGCTGCCGCGGCCCCGGCCGCCGCCCAGCCCTCACCGCCTCCCGCCTCGCCCGTACCCGTCCCACCGACGCCGTCGGCGCCCGAACCGAGCGCACCCCAGCCGAGCCAGCCCTCGATCGGCCAGAAGAACCCCTGCGAGAACACCGATCCGCAGGCGCAGCAGTCGCCCACCTGCCAGCAGAAGCAGAAGACGGAAGCCCGCCTGAAGCACTGCACACCGGACAGCGGCCCCGGTGCGAGTCCCAGCCCGAGTGGCAGCCCGGCAGACGGCGCCCAGACCGCCGCCGCGCCGTCCCTCTCCTCCTGCGTGGACAGCATCCACGGGCTCCACGACGCCCAGGGACACCAGGCTTCGGGCCAAGAGGGCATGGAGGGCAAGGTCGAGGGCTTCAAGGAGGGGCAGAAGCAGCGCCACACAGAGCCGGAGCAGGGCATCGCCGCCATGTGCCGGGCGACCAACGACGCGCTGGCTCCGTACCCCGAGGGCGTCTACCACTTCGACCCCCGTTGGAAGCACTGCGCCGGCAAGCAGGCGACAGGCCAAGGCCAGGATCAAGGTCAGGGCGGCGGTCAGCAGAACCCCTGAGGCGTGCCCGCCTCTCACACACCACGCTCCTCGCGCGGTCGCCCCCTGACGGGCGGCGACCGCGCACGACAGAAGGTGAACACCACAGTGCGAAAGTGCACACGCGCGGCGGTCGCCGTCGCCGCCACGATGACCGCGGGCACCTGCCTCACGGCCCAGGCCGCCGCTCAGCCGGGCCACGAGCAGAACTGGGTGCCCGTGCCCGTCGTCAACGGGCATTTCTCCCAGCCGCCCGTGACGGGGACTTCTCACCACAGCGACGATCGCCCCTGGTACTGGGGGTCGGCGGACAAGAAGAAGGGCGGGCTGGTTGTCGGACCCGGACCCGGGAGAGCGGACAGGCAGGACGCCAAGGAGCAGGCCGCCCGGATCGACGCCGTGCGCGGCAAGACGGACCCCGGCCAGTTCTACACGCGCTTGTGGGGCGTCAAAAGCGGATCGAAGGTCAGGGTCCATTTCGAGTACAGCCCTACTACCGATCCCAACTGCCCCAAGGGCGACAAGCCCAAGCAGCGCACCGAGCTCCCGCTGGCCATGGAGATCGAGGACAAGGAGCAGTGGAAGACGAACGTTCCCGCACCGCAATTCACGGGACAGGACGAGAAGGTCGGTAAGGCCAACTGGCAAAGCTCGGACAAGGACGGCGCCGCCGTCGAAGTGACCGCGACGCAGAACGACCCCAAGGTCTCCTTCGTGCTCCCCACCGACCAGATCGACAACGGGTCGGGCGGTAAGACCACGGTCAACGCGGCGTGCCACCCCATGATCGCCGCCGTGCGCGCGGAACAACTGCCCCTCAAGGTCGACAAGTCCGTCGCCAAGAACAACCTGCCACCTGCCAGGGCGTACAAGGGGAATGATCCGGAGGATGTCGGCACCGCGGTCGCGAAGTGCGCCGCTGACGCGGATTGCGCCTTCGCCATCGACCAGCGGTATTCCTACGGCTACTACGCCAAGCCGAGGCCCGTGGGCGAGGTGTACATCAACTGCACGTTCAGCGATGACGGTCAGTCGGCCGCGCTGAAGGACACCAGGGAGATCACCTACAAGGAACGGTCCTTCGACAGCATTTCGCAGAGCGCCAGGCCGCAATTCCTTGAGAACTCCTCCACCGACGGGATCGTGCCCGACGAGCCGACCGATGTGACCAACGAGGTGAGCCAGGCCGAAAAGCGCCCTTCGGCGGCTGTCGGGAAGGCGAAGAAATCGGAGGTGGGCAAGGCCGCACTCCACTTCGCCGCCGCCTGGGAACGGGTCAAGGGCCAGCCGTGGCAGTGGACCCGCAGCAGCAGCCGCACCATCGATGTGATCACGCCCAAGGGGCACGCGAGTTGGGCCGAGGTGCAGGCGGCGCGTGAGCGCGTCGAGGGCCGGTTCACCACTCCCACCAAGTCCGGTGGAGACAAGGAGCCCGACGTCTACCGCACCTTCGCCGCCTTCGACGGCCCCTCCCGTATCGCCTCGGACCGGCTCTACCAGCGGCACGGCTCCATGACGCAGACCGAGATCAATCGCTGCCAGTCCTTCCGCCCCAGCCCCTCGACCCCGGACAACGCGCCGGACACGGCCTACGACCCCGCCGACGGCGACACCCGGGACGAGGGTCTCGCCCCCGGAACCCCGATCAGCGGCACCAGGCCACCCCGAAGCTGAGCCCGCGTTCCGCCACCGTGCGGCCCCGGTCGGGCCGCCGGCCCCGGCCGGCCCGTCAGGACCGGCCGGGGCTTCCGGCTGCCGGCCTCAAGCACCGGGCTCAAGCATCGGGCTCAAGCGCCGGGCCTCGATGCCGCCCTCGGCGCCGGGTCGGCGTCGGCGTACGTACGGGGCGACTGAGCCCTCCGTTCCGAACGGCGCGGGATTTCTGCCGTATCGCCGTCGTGAGCGCTCCGGCGGCTCCCGTTCCACCCGACAGGGCCAACGGGCGGCGGCGCGGGTTTTGCCCTGGCCGGTGCCGGAAGAACAGCGGAAAGGACACGCACCCGATACGTATCCCCTTCCCTCGGCTCCCCTTCCCTCGGCTCCCCTTCCCTCAGCGTCCGCACAAAGAGTCAGGAACATGGCAGCAGCCAATTCGGCATCAGCCTCATCAGCGACATCCTTCAGGAGAAAGACCATGAACCACCTCAAGCAGTCCCTCACCGCCCTCGCCGTCGTCGCCGCTGCCGGAGCCGTACTCGCACCCTCGCCCGCGCACGCGACCGCGGCACCTTCGCAGCACGCCTCGGCGCGGGGTCACGCGCAGGCGATCAACAGCCAGTGCGACCCCACCCTTTGGGGGACCATCTCCCAGGACGAGGTGCGCTGGTACTACGACAGGGCGCAGGGCATGTGCGTCATGGCCGACCAGGAGCGCGCACCGCTCCGCCGCGACGAGTACTTCGACAACTACGGCGACTGCGAGCACACCTGCGGCAGTTGAGCCGACCGCCGACCGCCGACCGCCCGTCGCCGCTGCCGGGCGTGGTGCCTGAGCCGGGGCCCGCATCCCATTTCCGGGAAGCGGGCCCCGGCGTCCCGTTCGCAGTGCTATGCGTAGAGGATGAGTCTGATGACGGATGGCAAGGGGCCGGGGCTGGTGAGGTTCTATCTCGCCTGCGATGCGGCGGACTGCGGTACGCGTGCCGTGTTCGACCTCGTGATCGAGACCTCGCCGCCGCCGATCGAGGAAGACGTGATCGGCCACATCACCCACAGTGGAGCCGAGGCCGCCGACTACATCAAGGAACAGGGCTGGACGTTCATCCAGACCTTCGGCTACTTCTGCCCCACCTGTTCGACCCCGCGCTCCGAGCGCCGAGCGACCCCGCCGACGGCGCGGCGCGCCGCTCCCCAGCGGCGTACCCGCCGGGCACCGAAGCGGCCGTAGGCGGGCGCGGGCAGGCGGGCCGCCCCTTCTTGCCGTGCGGGTCCGGGCTGCCGCACAGGGCAGCCGGGGTCGGGAGATGGACGTGTCCGTCCTACGCGACCTACGGTCGTGGCCATGGCTGCCTCGACCACCGCACCGATGTCCACCGACACCTTCTGGGCCGATGCCGGGAGGCATCTCGTGCGCTACGGCGGCGAGTTCACGCCGGAGATCATCGACCACGCCGCCGGGAGTTTCCTGTTCACCGAGGGCGGCAGGAAGATCCTGGACTTCACCTCGGGCCAGATGAGCGCGATACTCGGCCACTCGCACCCGGAGGTCGTCGCCACCGTTCAGCGGCAGGTCACCTCCCTCGACCACCTCTTCAGCGGCATGCTCAGCCGCCCGGTGGTCGACCTCGCCCGGCGGCTGGCCGGTACGCTGCCCGCGCCGCTGGAGAAGGCGATGCTGCTGACGACCGGAGCCGAGTCGAACGAGGCCGCGATACGGATGGCGAAGCTCGTCACCGGCAAGCACGAGATCGTCTCCTTCGTGCGGTCCTGGCACGGCATGACGCAGGCTGCCGCTTCCGCCACCTACAGCGCGGGCCGCAAGGGTTACGGCCCGGTGGCGCCCGGCAACCTCGCCATCCCGACGCCGAACACATACCGGCCCGACTTCACCACGGACGACGGGTCCCTGGACTGGCGCCGCCAACTGGACTTCGCCTTCGACCTGGTCGACGCGCAGTCGACCGGCAGCCTGGCAGCGTGCCTCGTCGAACCGATACTCAGCTCGGGCGGGATCATCGAGCCGCCCGTCGGGTACTTCGCTGCCCTGCGGGAGAAGTGCAGGGAACGCGGCATGCTGTTGATCCTCGACGAGGCCCAGACCGGCCTGTGCCGTACGGGGACCTGGTACGCGTTCGAGCGTGACGGCATCGGTCCCGACATCCTCACGCTGTCCAAGACGCTCGGTGCGGGATTCCCGCTCGCGGCCGTGGTCACCAGCGAGCAGATCGAACAGGAGGCGTACGAGCGGGGGTTCCTGTTCCTCACCACACACGTGTCCGACCCGCTGGTCGCGGCCGTCGGCAACACCGTCCTCGACGTACTGACCGGCGAACGGCTCGACGAGCGCGCGCGGTCGCTCGGCGCTTTCCTCCGTCAGGGCCTGGTGGACATCGCCGGGCGGCACGAGGTCGTCGGCGACATCCGCGGCCGGGGCCTGCTGGCCGGGCTGGAACTCGTCACCGACCGCGGTACGAAGCGGACCTCCAACGAGCTGGGCGTCAGGGTCACCAAGCGCTGCCTCGAACTCGGCCTGCACATGAACATCGTTCAACTGCCCAGCATGGGCGGCGTCCTGCGGATGGCACCGCCGCTGACCGCCACAGAGGAGGAGCTGTCGCTGGGCCTGAGCCTCCTGGACCAGGCGCTCCACGAGGCCGCCGCCGCGCGCTGAGCAGGCGACGCCTTCCCTGGTGAGAGCCGTGGAAGCGCCGCCTCCCCGCCCCTTTTACGCCCCGGCCGTCAGTGGCCAGCTGCCCGTTCTGTCCATGTCCACTTCTGGTCAGTCCCTTTGAGGCCACCGTACTTCGCTGAATGTCGGCGCTGCGGGCTGTCCGTTGATGGCAGTATCTGAGCCGCCGGCAATTCATGGGTGATCGACGAGTAGTCGTTCTATGGGGGGCAGAAGATGTCTGGCAGTCGTATTTCCAGAGCCGTAGTCGCGGCAATCTCTCCCGCACTGATCGTGGGCGGGGCAGCGTTCGTGCTTTTGGGTCCCGGTGACACAGGTTGGGACAGTCAGCGGCCGTTCGCCAAGAGCACGGGAGAGAACGGTGCCGGTGATACGGGATGGGACGTTCCCCGTCCGTATGCACCCGGATCAGGCGAAGACACCGGCTGGGACTGAGCGAGTTCGGTCCGGCGCGATCCAGATTGCGTGGCCGGGCCTGAGAACGCTTTTCCGGGCGGTGTGACGGGAATGCCGAGAGGGGCGGAACGGTGGCGGAGTCAGCACGGGCAGCATCGGTTCATGAAAGCGCTGGGGGAGTGGAGCCCCGTGAGTCAATGCGGGCCCTGCCCGGCTTTCTTCAGCACCGGCTGACTCTGCTGACCGGAAAACCGCTCCCGGGTCAGAAACCGCCTCGCTGGACGCCGACCTATCATCTCCTCGCCGCCGTGGGCGCATTGGCGGCCGGCACGGCACTCGCCACCGCTCTATGGGTCCTGGGGGGCTGGTGGCTGTTGCTGCTGCCGGTCGGCTGGGGGATCACCCTGCACGGCATGCGCAATCTGCGCATGATGATCTTCCACCAGTGCGCGCACCGCAATATGTACCGGCGCCGTACGCCCGACACCGTGATCGGCCGGGCCGCCGCCGCGCTTCTGGTGATCCAGAACTTCGAGCGCTACTGCCGGGAACATGTGGCCGATCACCATGCCGTCCACCACATGACCCTGCGCGATCCCACGGTGCAGGCGTTCCTGATCAGCCTGGGCCTGGCGCCGGGGATGACGCGGGACGAGATGTGGCGGCGGGTACTCGGCAAGGTGTTCTCGCCGCTCTTCCACCTCCGGTTCGCTGTCGCACGGGCGCGGTCCTTCTGGACCGCCTCGGCGCCGGTCGAGAAGGTGACGGCGGGGCTGCTGTACGGGGGCGTGCTCGGGGCCACCGTCGCCACCGGTACCTGGGCCGCTTTCCTCGTGGTGTGGTGCGTGCCGCTGATTCCGCTGTTCCAGATGAGCAACATCCTGCGGCTCTGCGTCAAACACACCTTCCCTTCGAGGGAGGCCGAAGTACGCAAGGGCCGTGAGTACTTCGCCGGCCTGACCAACGCCATATTCATCGGTGAGGCGGCACCCGCCGGCGGGGGTGCGGGAGCGTGGTGCCGGTGGAGCGTGCGCATGCTCTTCCTGCACGCTCCCACCCGCTACCTGGTGCTCACGGGCGACACCGTCGTGCACGACTTCCACCACAGGTACCCGTCGAGCAGGGAGTGGCACGACTACCTCTTCGCCCGGCAGCGTGACCTGGAGACGGGACACCGCGGCTGGCCCGGCTACGAGCACGTCTGGGGGCTCGTACCCGCCATCAACCGGGTCTTCGACTCACTGGCGGCAGCCGACCCGGACGAGTACAACGCCACGCGCCTGGCCTCGGTGAGCAAGCGGGAACTCTTCGCCGCTTTCGACGACTGACGGGAACGTGCGGCGCTCGGCCGACGACGGGCACGCGACGTTCGACCAACGACGGGCATGCGCCGCTTTCGATGACTGACGAGCCACCACCGACAGGAACAGCTATCAGGAACGGATCGCCATGACAGAGCAGCCGTCGCACCGGCACGATCAGGACCGCCGGGGCACTCAGAGCCAGCTGAACCAGCAGCGCAGGTCGGTCGTTCTCGGTGTCGCGGCGAGCGATGCGCACGCCGTGGCCAACCACCTCATCGCCCACTCCCTGCGCAGCCTCGGCTTCGAGGTGATCAACCTGGGCACCTGCACTCCCGTGAGCGAGTTCGCGGCTGCCTGTGCCGAGCATCCGGAGGTGGAGGCCGTCGTCATCGGGAGCCTCAACGGCCATGCTCAGGAGGACCTGCGGGACCTGCCGAAGGCCAAGGAGTCCGGCGCGATCCCCTGCCCCGTGGTGCTCGGGGGCAACCTCTCGGTGGGCAGCCACAAGGAGAAGGCCACGCTGGAGCGGCTGTACGCGCTCGGGGTCGACCACATACTCGGGGACCCCGCCGAACTCCCCGCCGTACTCGACCGGTTGCGGGACGAGCGGCGGGCCGCGGACCTGCGGAGGGTTGCGGACCTGCGGAGGGCCGCTGCCCGCTCGCGCGCCGCGTCATGACGGACAGCACAGGGATCCCGCCGCTGGAGGAGTCGGTCGCTTATATCCGCTCGCTGGGCAAGGAGTCGGCTGCCGAGGTGCTGGCCCGCTCCCGCGACACCGGCCGGGTGGCCGTACAGCCGCGCTGCGGCGTGGGCGGCCATGACGCCATGTACGAGCTGCTGGGAGAGCTGGAGGCGCAGGGCGCACCCGATCTGCTCACGCTCACCATCGACTCGCACACCCGGCTGGGCGAGTTCGAGCGTGCACGCAGGCTCGCCCATCTCAGCCCGCGCGAACTGAACGGGTACCCGCTGGTGGCGCACGGCTGGCGGCGCGGCAGGGAGCTGAACGAATCCGTACGGGCGCCGCTGCAGATCCGGCACGGCTCCCCGGACGCGCGGCTGATGTTCGAGGTCACGGTGGCATCCGGCATCACCTCGTTCGAAGGCGGCGGTATCTCGTACAACCTGCCCTACTCCAAGGACGTGGCGCTCGCCGATTCGCTCGCCGCCTGGGAGGCGGTGGACCGGCGCTGCGGCGAGCTGGCCGAGCTGGGAGTGATCGTCGACCGGGAGCTGTTCGGCACCCTCACCGCCGTGCTGATCCCGCCCTCCGTGAGCCTCGCCATCAGCGTCCTGGAGGCGGTGCTGGCCGCGCGCGCCGGTGTGCGGTGCATCTCGGTCGCCTATCCGCAGAGCGGGCACGTCGCCCAGGACGTTGCCGCGCTGCGCGCCATCCCGCTGCTGGCCAGGCGCTATGTGCCGGCCGGAGCTGACGTGCACGCGGTGTTCCACGAGTTCATGGGGGTCTTCCCCCAGGAGCGTCACCACGCCGAGGACCTGATCCTCTACGGCGCGCTGGTCGCACGGCTCGGTGGCGCCTCCAAGATGCTCAACAAGACCTACCAGGAGGCGCTGGGCATCCCGGACGCCGCGGCGAACGCGGCCGGGATCCGGCTGGCCCAGCGGGCCAATTCACCGCTGCTCGGTTTCGTCACTCCGGACGAGGAGCAGACCGCCCAGGAGCTCGACTGGATACTGACGGAGGTGGCGGAGATCGTGGAGCCGGTGCTCGAACGGCCCGGCACCCAGGCCGCCGTGGCCGAGGCATTCGCCGACGGCCGGCTCGACATCCCGTTCAGCGCCAGCAAGCACGCGCGGTCCGAGGTGATCCCCAGACGGGACCCCTCGGGAGCGATCCGCTATCTCTCCGCCGGCCGGCTGCCGCTCTCCCCGAGCAGCCTGCGCCGCCACCGGGAGCAACTGCGCTCCGGCTCGGGCACGGCGCCGGAGATCGGCTCGCTGCTGGCCGAACTCACAGCGGACATCAACTACTTCCCTCTGCTGTTCGGCGAGACCGCTGCCCGAGATACGCAGGCCAACCCCCTGGGAGGACCCCGTGAAGACCGTTCGCGTGCACAAGCCGGGAGGGCCGGAGCAGCTCGTGGTCGAGGAGCCGGAGCAGGCAGGGGGGCCGGGTCAGGCTGGGGAGCCGGAGCGGAAAGCGCCTGAAGCGGGGCACGTTCTGGTGCGGCACGCTGCGGTGGGCGTCAACTTCATCGACGTGTACTACCGCGACGGCAGCTACGCCAGCGAACTGCCCTTCGTCCCGGGCCAGGAGGCCGCCGGTACGGTCCTCGCGACCGGCGAGGGCGTGAGTGGCTTCGCGGCGGGCGACACGGTGGCCTATGCGACCCACAGGGGCGCCTACGCGCAGACCGCGGCTGTGCCGGCGGGCAAGCTGGTACCCGTGCCCGGCGGAGTGACGGCGCGTGACGCCGCCGCCGTGCTGCTCCAGGGGCTGGCCGCGCACTATCTGACACATGACACACATCCGGTCGGCGCGGGCGAGACGGTCGTGGTGCTGGCAGCCGCAGGCGGCCTCGGACGGCTGCTGGTGCAACTGGCGGCGCACCGGGGCGCGACGGTGATCGCCGTGGTGTCCAGCGACGAGAAGGAGAAGGTGGCACGGGAGGCGGGCGCCCGGCACACCCTGCGCTATGCGGGCTTCGCCGAGCGGGTGCGGGAACTGACCGGCGGCGCCGGTGCGCGGGTCGTCTACGACTCCGTGGGCGCCGACACGTTCGGGGACAGCCTGGGCGCACTGGGACCCCGCGGCATGCTCGTGCTGTGCGGCGCCTCCAGCGGGCCCGTCCCGCCGCTCGATACGGGCGCGCTGCGCGCGGGCGGTTCGCTGTACGTGACGCGGCCGAAGCTCGCTGACCATGTACGGGACAGCGCGGCGCTGCGGTCCCGGGCGGCTGAGGTCTTCGCTCTGTGCGCCGCCGGCGCGCTCCGCCCGCTGATCTCGCGGGAGTTGCCGCTGGAGGGCGCGGCGGAGGCGCACCGGCTGCTGGAGGCGCGTTCCACGACAGGAAAGCTGCTGCTGCTCCCCTGAGCACCGGGCGGGACACGGCCCCGCCGGGGCAGCCGGCGACCACCTCGCCGGGTCAAGCGCCGTGTGTGCGCCAGGAGTTGAGCACGGGTGCGTGGCGAACCGCTGCCGTTGAGGACCGAGTGCCGTCGCGGGTGTGGCCGTCGGTGTTGCCGACGGCCACACGGTGCGGAGGCTGGGTCAGTCGGGAGCCCCGCTTTCCACGGGGAGGCCGGGATCTCGTTTCACCAGGCCCAGTGCCGTGGCCCGCATTCCGGCCTGGAAGCGGCTGGTGGCGCCGAGTTCGTCCATGATGCCCGCCATGTAGCGGCGGCAGGTGCGGGTTGCCATGCCGAGCCTGCGGGCTATGACGTCGTCCTTGAGGCCGGTGGCCATCAGCCGCAGTATCGAGGTCTTGATCTCGTCCGAGGTGCTGGTGTACTCGACCTCGGACGGATCGTAGGGGCGTGCCGCGGCCCACATCTTGTCGTGCAGGTTCCACAGGAAGAGGACGATCGTCGGATCGGTGACGATCGCGGCACCGGGCGCACCGCCGTCCTTGCGCTGCTGGGGGACGAAGGCAACGGCCCGGTCGAAGATGATCAGCCGTTCGTAGATCTCGTCGGCCGTGCGTACCTCGGCGCCCACGTCGGAGACCTTGCGCACATAGGTACGGGTGGCCAGGCTCGCCCGCGCGGTGTGCTGGTAGAGGATGCGCATGCTGACGCCGCGCTCCAGCATCGCGGTGTCACGGGCGACCGCTTCGTTGAGCGTCCCCGGGCTGCGACCGCCGCCAGGCTGCACGGTGAACGCCTCCTGGGCGCATTTGCGGGTGGCAGCCGCGAGTTCGCGCCGCACCTCCGCCGGGTCCTCGATCAGCCGCGAACCCCCGGAGGGGAACGGCGCCTGCCAGTGTTTGCGGTAGATAGGTGTCAGTGAGCGCATCTGGCGGTGGATCATCACTATCCGCTGCCTGCGCTCGGCGATGTCCGCTTCCAGTTCGGCGGACAGCTCGGCCTCGGCCAGCTCAGGGCTGGCGGGGACGGCCGGCTGGTCGAGCCCGCAGCAGACCAGCAGACGCTGGTCGGTCAGTACCTTCCGAATGCGGGACACCTCGGCGGCGTCGCACGAGAGTTGCTCGGCGATCTCGCTGTTGGTGAAGACCCCCTGCCGTACGGCGTGGTCGTACGCGGCAATGCAGGCGGTGTCCAGTTCATTAGCTTTTGGCCCGTTTAAGGATGTCATGTGCCCGTTCCGTCCGAGTCCACTAGTGGACTGGCCATCTTAGGACAGCGTCATAGTCCCGGTAATTCTTTTGTCGGCACCCCGGCGATGGCAGTATTGCTCTCGGTTCCATGAATTGTCGTCGAGTAATCCGGAATTGGAAGGAAGACGGCACAGGTATGCGCGAACTTGAGATATCAGGCCGACGTGTAGCCGACGACACGGGCGCTTATGTCATCGCCGAGATCGGCCACAACCACGAGGGCAGTCTGGAGAAAGCGGAAGAGCTTTTCCGGCAGGCGGCTGCCGCGGGTGCTTCGGCCGCCAAGCTTCAGAAGCGTGACAACAAGGCACTGTTCACCCGTGAGATGTACAACCGGCCTTACACGGGCAGGAACAGCTACGGCGCCACATACGGCGAGCACCGGGAATTCCTGGAGTTCGGACGCGACGAGTATCTGCACCTGGCGAAGCTGGCCCAGGAGCTGAACATCGATTTCTTCTCGACGGCCTTCGACATGCCGTCCGTTGATTTCCTGGTCGACATCGATCTGCCGGCCATCAAGATCGCCTCGGCCGATCTGACCAACACCCCGCTCCTCGCCTACGCGGCGAAGACGGGCAAGACCCTGGTCGTCAGCACCGGCGGTGCGTCGATGGAGGAGGTCAGGCAGGCGGTGGAGACCATCCTGCCGATCAACGACCGGCTGGCGCTGCTCCAGTGCACCGCCGTCTACCCGGCCGGCGCCGACGACCTCAACCTGTCGGTGATCGAGACCTATCGGCGCGAGTTCCCCGACGTGGTCATCGGCTTCTCGGGGCACGACCTGGGCAACGAGGCGAGCTGCCTGGCGTACGCGGTGGGCGCCAGGGTGGTCGAAAAGCACTTCACCCTCGACCAGAGCCGCCCCGGCAGCGACCATCACTTCTCGCTGGACCCGTCGCTGCTGGCCGACCTGACCGTCTCCCTGGACCGCGTGCACAGGTCGCTGGGCTCCCCCGAGAAGGTGTGCAGCGAGGACGAGGCTCCCGCCGTGCGCAAGATGGGCAAGAAGCTGGTGGCGGTCCGCGATCTGCCGGCCGGCCACACCGTCACGGCCGACGACGTCATCGCCAAGTCGCCGGGCGACGGCATGAAGCCGTACCGGCTCGACGAGGTGCTGGGCCGCACCCTGCGGGAACCGCTGGACGCCGACGGCGACTTCACCCCCGAGCTGCTGGACGAGCCACTCGTCGCCGCCGGCATCAGCCGGACGGGCTGAGCGCGTGCTGACCGGCCTGACCGGAAGCACCGCAGTGGTCACGGGGGTGGGAGGCCGGCTCGGCAGGGTATGGACCAAGGCGTTCCTCCAGGCGGGGGCCGATGTCTTCGGGCTCGACCGCACCAAGCCCGACGGCAGCACGATCGAGGAGTTCGCCGGGTACGGGCAGGAGGAGGACGCCGGCCAGTTCGTCTTCGAGCAGGCCGACGTCACCAACCGGGCCAGCCTCCAGGACGCCCTCGGCACCTGCCTGGCCCGGCTGGGCCCGCCCGGCGTCCTCGTCAACAACGCGGGGCTCGACCAGCCGCCGTCGGCGGGCAGCGGCGGCTGGCTCTTCGAGGACATCCCCGAGGAGCTGTCAGGCGCGGTCCTGGACGTCAACGCGGCAGGTGTGCTGCGCACATGCCAGGTCTTCGGGACGGAGATGGCCAGGCGCGGGCACGGTTCGGTGATCAACATCGGCTCGCTGTACGGGATCGTCGCCCCTGACCCCCGCTTCTACGACCACATCGAGATGGACCCGCCGTTCCTCAAGCCGCCCGCCTACGGCATGTCCAAGGCAGCGGTCGCCGCGCTGACCCGCTATCTGGCCACGCTCTGGGGGCCGTGCGGAGTCCGGGTGAACACGCTGTCGCCCGGCGGTGTGCTCGGCGGCCAGGACCGGCGGTTCCGGGAGAAGTTCGTCGCCCGGGTCCCGCTGGGGCGCATGGCAACGGAGGACGACCTCGTCGGCCCGATGCTGTTCCTCGCCTCCGGCATGAGCCGGTACGTCACCGGGACCGAACTCGTCGTCGACGGCGGGTTCGTGTGCTGGTGAAGGACCCCCGAGCCAACAGACCAACGGAGTCAGCCATGACCACCACCCTGCACTGGGTGCCGACGGCCGAGTTCACCCGCGTACGGGAGGGCATCCCCGAGCCGTACGACCGCTCGCGTGCCGTGAGCGCGCTCAGCCGGATCAACACCCTCTACATGATCAAGCGGGCCGGATCGGGACACCTGGGCTCCAGCTTCAGCGCGGCCGACATCGTCACCCACCTCCATCTGCACGAGATGCGGCGGCCTTTCGAGGCCGACGGCGACGTGTACTTCTCCTCCAAGGGCCATGACGCACCCGGCCTGTACGCGGCCCTGATCGGCCTGGGTGCGCTCGACGAACACCTCGTGCACCGGCTGCGCCGTCTCGACGGACTGCCGGGGCACCCCGATGTGCACACCCCGCACATGCCGTTCAACACCGGCTCGCTCGGTATGGGCGTCTCCAAGGCCAAGGGACTGGTGCTCGCCGACCGGCTGCGGGGACTGGACCGCAGGATCTACGTGCTGACAGGAGACGGGGAACTCCAGGAGGGCCAGAACTGGGAGGCGCTCGCCGGAGCCGTCAGGCACGGGATGCACGAACTGACCGTTGTCGTGGACCACAACAAGATCCAGTCCGACACCTGGGTGGCGGACGTCAGCGATCTCGGCGACCTGGAGGCGAAGTTCAGGGCCTTCGGCTGGGGAACGCTGCGCTGCGACGGCAACGACCCGCTGGAGCTGGAGGCCGCCTTCCGCAAGCGCGCGGAGAGCTTCCCCGAAGGCCCCGCCGTGATCATCGCGGACACGGTCAAGGGCGCGGGCTGCGACACCTTCGCCGCCACCACCTCACTGCGCGAGGGCGAGTGGATGTACCGCTTCCACAGCGGTGCTCCCTCCGCCGAGGACTACCGCGCCGCCTACGCCGAACTCAGCGCCACAGCGGCCGAAGTGCTCTCCCGGCACGGACTGGGGCAGCTGCGCACCGAGGAGGCGGCGGCAGAGACCGTACCGGCGGCCGACCCGCTGGCCGAGCGGCTGCCGCAGGTGTACGGCGAGGCGCTGGCGGAGCTGGCACGCGGGGACGAGCGGGTCGTGGCGCTCGACGCCGATCTGGTGCTCGACACCGGACTCATCCCGTTCTCCGAGGAGTTCCCCGACCGCTTCTTCGAATGCGGGATCGCCGAGCAGGACATGGTGTCCATGGCGGGCGGCCTCGCGGCCGGCGGGAAGCTGCCGTTCGTCCACTCCTTCTCCTGTTTCCTGCACTCCCGGCCCAACGAACAGATCTACAACAACGCGACGGAGAACCGGCGGGTCGTCTACACAGGCTCGCTCGCCGGGCTGGTCCCCGCCGCACCGGGCCACTCCCACCAGGCCGTACGCGATGTCAGCGCGCTCGGCGCCGTACCGGATCTGCTGATCCTGGAGCCGGCCAACGGTGCCGGGGTCAGGGCCGCCGTCGAGTTCTGCGCGACGGCAGCGGAGAGCGTCTACCTCCGCCTGGTCAGCGGGCCCGTCGGCGGCGAGGTCGCCGCACTGCCCGCACCGCCGCTGCACGTGGGACGCGGCCGGGTGGTACGGGAGGGCGGCAGCACCGTCGCCGTCGGTGCGGGGCCCGTCGTCCTCGGCCAACTGCTGGACGCCGCCCGTCTGCTGGCCGCCGAGGGCGTGGAGCTGACGGTCGTCGAACTGCCCTGGCTCAACCGTGCCGACCCCGAGTGGCTGGCCCAACTGGCGTCCGGGGCCCGGACGCTGACCGTGGTCGAGAACCACTACACGCGGGGCGGCCAGGCGGACACCGTCGGCCGCGCCCTGCTGGAACTGGGCCTCGAACAGGCCCCCCGCTTCCACGGGATCGGCCTCACCGAGGTACCCCGCTGCGGCACCCCGGCCGAGACCCTCGCGGCCCACGGCCTCGCCGCCGCCGACCTCGCGGGCGCGCTCCGTACCGGACCCGCCGCCGCAACCCGCTGACCACCACTGACCACAGCTGACCAGAGGAATACAGGAGTACGCGCTGATGGAAACGGTTTACAACGACCTCGTACGGCCGCCGCAGAAGACCATGGACGCGTTCCGCGAGGTCCTGAACGAGTACAGCCCCAGCTGCCTGGTGACGGACGCGCGCCGCCGGGTCGGCGCGATCGGCGGCTTCCAGACGGTCCGTCACGAGCACAAGGTCGTCGGCCCCGCGCTCACCGTGAACCTCTCCATCGACGACCTCGTTGACTGCATGCCCGTGCTCGCCAGGGCCCAGCCGGGCGACATCATCGTGGTCGCCTGCCACGGCACCCCGCTGACCGCCATGTGGGGCGGGCTGATGTCGACCCTCTCCCTCAAGGCCGGGATCAGCGCGGGCATCGTCGACGGTGCCGTGCGCGACGTCGACGAGATCCGGGACCTGAACTTCCCGCTCTGGTACAAGTCGACCGTCCCGCGCCCCTCGCCCACCGCCGTGCACGACCGCACCGAGCCGGTCCAGGTCAATGTGCCCGTCGTGGTGGGCGGCCAGGTGATCAACCCGGGCGACATCCTCGTCGCCGACGAGAACGGCGTCGCCGTCGTACCGCCCGCGCTCGCCGAGGACGTGCTGGAGGGCACGCGCCTGAACATCGGCAAGGAGCGCACCATCCGGGACAAGATCTCCTCCGGTGCCACCGTGCTTGAGCTGCTCGAAGAGTTCGGGCACCTGTGATGGGAGCCCCCACCCGGCTGTATCTGACCGGGGGCGACGGCATGCTGGGCACGGCCCTCACCGGGGCGCTGGCCACCGACCCGGTGGCCGGGGACTGGGAGCTGCGCGCCGTCTCGGCCAGGGACTTCGACATCGCGGACGCGGCGGCGGTCAGCGCCTCCATCGAGTCCTTCCGCCCCGATGTCGTCGTCCACACGGCGGCGCACGCCGTCGTCGACGACTGCGAACGTGACCCCGCGCTGGCGCTGCGCGTCAATGTGGCGGGCGTACGCAACGTCGCCGACGCGTGCCGGCGCACCGGGAGCCGGCTGGTGTACATCTCCAGCGACTACGTCTTCGACGGTGCGGACCCGCCCGAGGGCGGCTACCGGGAGACCGACATCCCCAGCCCGCTGAGCGTCTACGGGCTGACCAAGCTGGCCGGCGAACGCATATGCGCCCTGCTGGGCGACCAGGCGCTGTCCGTACGCACGTCCTGGCTGTTCGGCGGCGCCGACGCGCGCGTGGATGTCGTACTGGCCGCGCTCCAGCAGGGCGCGGCCGGCGAACCGGCAGCCCTGATCGCCGACCAGTACAGCCTTCCGACGTACACCGCCGACCTGGCACGCGCGCTGACGTTCCTGCTGACGCGCCCCGAGCAGGTCAGCGGCACCGTCCATGTCGCCAACGCCGGTACGGCGAGCTGGTACGACGTCGGGCTGGCGCTGTGCGAAGAGCGCCCCGGCATGCCGGAGCCGAAGCCGCTCGCCATGGTGGAGTGCGGCTTCGCCGGAGGCAGGCCGCGTGACTCGTCGCTGGCGACCGGGCGGATGGCGGCTCTGGGGCTGACCCTGCCGCACTGGCGGGACGCGCTGAAGAGGTTCTGCGCCCTGCACTGACCCACAAGACCGCGCGGAATCCCGGCAGTCCGGGTCCCGGAAGTCCAGAGCCACAAGCCGGCACAGATACCCGGAAGTTCAGAGAGGAGAACGGTGCTGCGATCCACCTGGCGCACCTGGTCCGGTACGGTCGGCTGCGCTCCGGCGCAGCTGGCCAGGCCCACCAGCGAGGACGAGATCGGGCAGGCGGTGCGGGCCGCGGCCCGCAGCGGACTGACGGTGCGCGCGGCGGGCACCGGCCATTCCTTCAACCGTCTGGCGACCACTCCCGGCGTGCTGCTCGACCTCACGTCGTACGCGGGCGTCGTCGCCGTCGACCACGCGGCGGGAGAGGTCACGGTGCGCGCCGGCACCCGGATCGGCGCGCTCTGCGAGGCGCTGGACCGACAGGGCCTCGCGCTGGAGAACATCGGCACCCTCGCCGACCAGACCGTGGCCGGGGCCCTGTCGACCGGCAACCACGGCACAGGACTCGCGCACCCGCCGCTGTCCGGCGCCGTCACCCGCGTACGGCTGGTCACGGCCGAGGGCGAGATCCGCGACCTCGGCCCTGAGGCCGACCCCGACCTGTGGGGCGCCGTCAGGACAGCGCTGGGCACCCTCGGCGTACTGAGCACCGTCACGCTGCGCTGCGTACCGCAGTTCAACCTCCGGCTCAGGCTGGGAAGCGAGCCGCTGGACGCGCTGCTGGAGCGCTTCACCGACTGGGCGGCGCAGAGCGAACACCCCAGCCTCAACTGGCTGCCGTGGACCGACCGCGTCACCCTCCGCTCCGTCGACCGCACCACGGAACCCGCCACACCGCGTGCCCCGCTGCGCCGCTACGCCGCCACCCTCGACGAGGTGCGGTGCGGGCTCACGGCCCAGGCGGCCAGGGCCGGCGGCGCGGGAACGGTGCCCTGGCTCACCACCAGGCTCGGCGGCCTGTGGCCCGACTCCCCGTACACGGACGCGAGTCACCGGGTCTTCACCTTCCCGCAGCCGGTGCGGTTCCTGGCCATGGAGCACGCCTTGCCGCTGGAGCGCACAGCTGAAGCGCTGCGCGCCCTGCGGCCCGTACTGCGCAGGCTGCGCACCTACTCGCCGTACTCGGTGCTGGTACGGGTCGGCGCCGGCGACGACCTCCCGCTCAGCCCCGCATACGGACGCGCCACCGGCTATGTGAACCTCACCGTGCCGCGTACAGCGGGCCAGATCGAGATACTCAGAGCGGCCGAGTACGTGCTGCGCGAGCACGAGGCGCGTCCGCACTGGGGCAAGGCGCACACCGCGACGGCCGAGGTGCTGGCGCCCCGCTACCCGCGCTGGAAGGAGTTCCAGCGGATACGGGCGCTGCTGGACCCGCACGGGGTGTTCTCGAACGAGTACACGGACAACCTGCTCGGGCCCGTCACGGCAGCGGCGGACGCCGTGCCGGCGGGAGGCGGACGGTGACCGTGGACCGGGCGCCCGGAGCGGAAGTGGCGCCCGGGGCGCTGCTCTTCGACTTCGACGGGCTCATCTGCGACACGGAGCGCGCAGGGCACCGCGCCTGGCAGGAGATCTACGGCGAGTGCGGACTGGAGTTCCCGTCCGCGCTGTGGCGCTCCATGGTGGGGCGCGCTGACGGCGAACAGCGCGCGGCGGAGCACCTCGCCGAGCGGGTAGGGGGTTCAGCCGAGGGGGCTCAGGGCGGGGCAGCGACGCCGGCCGCGGGTGCTTCGGGCCCATCCGCGCGGTTCCCCGCTGCCCTTCAGGGCACGGCCGCGCTGGTGGCACGCCGAAAGGCGCTCAAGCACGAGCTGTGCGCGCGCGAACCGCTGCGGCCCGGGGTGCGGGCGCTGCTCGACGCCGCGCGGGCGGCCGGCGTACCGGCAGCGGTCGTCTCCAGCGCCCCGCACGCATGGGTGGCGCCGCACCTGGAACGCCTCGGTGTGCGGGGCCACTTCGTCCTCCTGGCGACCGGCGGCATGACGGCGCGCAACAAGCCGCACCCCGACCTGTACGAACTGGCCCTGAGCCGCCTCGGATGCGACCCCGCGCATGCCGTCGCCTTCGAGGACTCGGCGATCGGTGTCCGCGCCGCACGCGCCGCCGGGGTCCGTTGCGTCGCGGTGCCCAACGGGGTCGGTGACCCGGCCGAACTCGCCCACGCGGACGCCGTACTGACCTCGCTGGCCGACTACGACCTGAGCGGTCACGCGGCGACCCGCCGCGCCCAGGGTGCGTCCCGCAGAGGCGCGGGGCACCGCGCGACCAGCCACGACACACCCGCAGCGGAAACCGTGCCCCCGGCGGCACGTTCCGCGGAGCACTCGCGCACCGAAGGGACACCCGCCGCATGACCGCACCCGCGTCCGAAGCCGAGGCGGCTTCCGTGACCGCACCCGCGTCCGAAGCCGAGGCGGCTTCCGTGACCGCACCCGCGTCCGAGGCCGAGGCGGCTTCTGCGACCGCACCCGCGTCCGAGGCCCGGACCGCTTCCGTGACCGCACCCGCGTCCGAGGCCCGGACCGCTTCCGTGACCGCTTCCGCGCTGGAGAGCCTGGCGAGCCCCGGCACCGGGCACCCCGAGTGGATCTGGCGCTCCGGCGAGCTGGTGCCGTGGGAGCAGGCCGCTGTCCATGTCAACGCCGTGGGGCACGCCTCGGTCGCCGCCGTCTTCGAGGGCATCAAGGCGTACCTCGCCGCCGACGGACGGCGGCTGCTCGTCTTCCGGCTCGAAGACCACCTGCGCCGGCTCGCGGACTCGGCCCGGCTCTGCCGCCTCTCGCTGCCGTACTCAGGAGCCGAACTGGGCGCGGCGGCAGTGGAGTTGCTCGCGGTCAACGGCTACAGGGAGGACGCCTACCTGCGGCCCTGGGCCTTTCCGCGCGGCATCATCAGGGAACAGATGGTTCCGGCCGAAGCGGCCTGCGAAGTCGTCATCGACTCCTGGCCCTTCCGCAGTGCGCTGGACAAGGAGCGCGGCTGCCGGGCCGCCGTCAGCTCCTGGCTGCGGGTCTCCGAGTCCTCGATGCCGCCCCGCGCCAAGGCGTTCTCGAACTACCACAACGGCAGGCTCGCCATGATGGAGGCCAGGGAGAACGGCCACGACTGGCCGGTCATGCTGAACGAGCGGCACAAGGTCAGCGAGGGAGCTGGCGCCTGCCTCGCGCTCGTACGCGACGGAGTCGTCGTCACGCCCTCGCTCGGCAGCGGCGTACTGCCCGGGATCACACGGGACACGGCGCTGACCCTGCTGCGCGGCCTCGGGTTCCCCGTCGAGGAGCGCGAAGTGGACCGCAGCGAGCTGCATCTGGCCGACGAGATCTTCTTCATGGGGACGGCGTGGGAGATCCTCCCCGTCACCACCATCGACGGGCTGACCGTGGACGACGGCACCCCGGGACCCGTGACCCGTGCGCTGTCCGGGGCGTACGGGCGGCTGATGCGCGGCGAGGACGACACGCACCCGGAGTGGATCACGGAGGTTCCGCTGTCATGAGGGCCGTAGTTGTACGGGAGTTCGGCTCACCGGACGTGCTGCGTGTCGAGGAGACGGCCGATCCGCTGCCGGGCGCGGGCGAGCTGCTGGTCGCTGTCGAGGCGGCGGGCGTCAACTTCATGGACGTATACCGGCGTTCGGGCGCGTACCCGGGCCCGTTGCCGTTCGTCCCCGGCGCCGAGGCGGCGGGCACCGTCCTCGCCGTAGGCCCCGAGCCGGAGAGCGGGCAGGAGCCGGGGGGCGGGGGCCGGGACGGCGACGGGGACGGGGCCGGGCGCGGACCGGCGCCGGGAGGCTGGGACCGGCACCGGGTCGGTGACCGGGTCGCCTGGGCCAACCAGCCGGGCGGCTACGCCGAGCTGGCGGTGATCAGGGCCGAACGGGCCGTTCCGGTGCCGTCCGGCCTCTCGCTCAGCGTCGCCGCCGCTGTTCTGCTCCAGGGCATGACGGCCCACTATCTGACCCACGACACCTATCCTGTACGGCCGGGCGACACCGTGCTGGTGCACGCGGCGGCCGGCGGAATGGGCCTGCTGCTCACCCAGTTGGCCACGCTGCGTGGCGGCCGGGTGATCGGCGTCGTCTCCACGGAGGCGAAGGAGAAGACGGCGCGCGCCGCCGGGGCCTGGCAGGTGCTGCGTACCGGTGAGGGACGTGGCGCCGTCGCCGATGTCGCCGCCATGGCAAGGGAGTTGACCGGCGGAGTGGGAGTGGCCGCGGTATACGATGGCGTCGGAGCCCCCACCTTCGAAGCGAGCCTGGCCTCGCTGCGGACACGGGGTACCCTCGCGCTCTTCGGACAGGCCGGTGGCCGGGTGCCTCCCGTCGATCTCCAGCGGCTCAACACCGCGGGTTCGGTGTTCGTCACCCGGCCCAACCTCGACCACTACACCGCCACAGCCGAGGAGCTGGCCCACCGTGCGGGCGGCATCCTCGGCCCGGTCGCCGACGGGCGGGTCGATGTACACATCGGCGGCAGCTTCCCCCTGGAGGCGGCCGGGGAGGCCCACAGGGCCCTGGAGAGCCGCGCCTCCACAGGGAAGCTCCTGCTCACCACGAGCGCCGGCACCACCGGCGCCAGTACCAGCACCAGCACCAGCACCGCGAATGGAGATACGCCATGAGTGACCAGCCCGCCACCTTCGCCCTCGGCGGTGACCTCACCGTGCGCCGCCTCGGCTTCGGGGCCATGCGCCTCACGGGGGAGTTCAACTGGGGCCCGCCCAAGGACTGGGAGGGAGCGCTCGCGGTCGCCCGCCGCGCCGTCGAACTCGGCGTGAACTTCATCGACACCGCCGACGCCTACGGCCCGGCGACCAACGAGATGCAGCTCGCCGAGGCCCTGCACCCGTATCCGGAGGACCTGGTCATCGCCACCAAGGCCGGCCAGAGCCGCCCCTCGGCACGCGAGTGGAAGCCGCTGGGTCGCCCCGAATACCTGCGCCAGCAGTGCGAGCTGAGCCTGCGCTGGCTGCGGGTCGAGCGTATCGACCTGTACCAGCTGCACCGGATCGACCCGCAGGTGCCGGTCGCCGACCAGTTCGGCGCGCTCGCGCAGCTCCAGCGGGAGGGCAAGGTCCGGCACATCGGCCTCTCCGAGGTCACCGTCGAGCAGATCGAGGAAGCGAGCACCTATTTCGACGTGGTCAGTGTCCAGAACTTCTTCAACCTGACCGACCGCTCGCACGAGGCCGTACTCGACCACTGCACCCGGCAGAACATCGCCTTCATCCCGTGGCTGCCCATCGCGCGCGGCGCGCACGCCGGCCCCGACAGCCCGGTCGCCGGCATCGCACGGGAGCTGGACGCGACCCCGTCACAGGTGGCACTCGCCTGGCTGCTGCGCCGCTCGCCCGTGGTGATCCCGATCCCGGGCACCTCCTCCGTCGCGCACCTGGAGGAGAACATGCGCGCCGCCGAGCTCCAGCTCACCGACGCACAGTTCGACCGCCTGAACGACCTCGCCTGAGCCGACCTTGCCCGAGCCGACGACGCCCACGTCCACCCGGCCCCACCTCGCCCGGGCCCAGCTCGCCTCACCTCGCCTGACCGGAAGAAGGCAGAGACCACCGTCATGAGCATTCTCGTACTCCACAAGAAGAACCTCAGCCGCCGCAGCCATCTGGACAGGGCGCGGCAGTACGCGCGCGAGCACGGCGAGCGCCTGCTCCTGGTGATGAAGGACCCCGAGTGGGAGGCGGAGTACGTCGACCGGGTCGTCATCGCCGACACCAGCAGCATCGACGAGACCCTCGCCGCCGTGCGGGCGCTCGCGGCCGACGAGAGCGAGGCGTTCTCAGCGGTGGTCACCTTCGCCGAGGCACCGGTGCCCTCGGCAGCGCGGGTGGCGGCCGAGTTCGGTCTGCCCTCGGTGAGCGAGCACACCGCACGGCTGGCGCGGGACAAGTGGACGATGCGTGAGGCGTTCGCGGCAGGCGGCGTACCGCAGCCCCGCTACGGCATCGCGCACTCCCTCGAAGAGGCACGCGGGATAGCCGAGCGCACCGGCTATCCGCTGGTGATGAAGCCGGTGCTGGGCACCGGCAGCATGTTCGTACGCAGCGTCGACAACGAGGAAGAGCTGGCCGAGCACTTCGACTTCTTCCTCAAGGGCTCCTGGGAGCGCTTCACCTACGACCCCCTGCACGACGCCGCACACAAGGCGTACGACGGCGGGCTGCTGCTGGAGGAGTTCCTGCCGGGCACCGAGATCTGCGTCGAGTCGCTCGTCCATGACGGCGAGACCCGCACCCTCGCCATCCACGACAAGCCGCTGCCCACGGGCCCCACCTTCGAGGAGGTGTACGCCTGCACCCCGACCCGGCTCCCGGAGAAGACGGTGCGCATGGTCGAGGAGGCCACCGTCAAGGTGCACAGGGCCCTGGGCATCGCCACGGGCGCCACCCATGTGGAGTTCCGGCTGCGCGGTGACGACGAACCGGCGGTGCTGGAGGCGGCGGCCCGGATGGGCGGGGGACCCATCTACCGTTCCGTCCTGCTCTCCACGGGCGTGGACATGGTCGAGGCCGTCCTGGACCTCGCCTCGGGCCGTGCCCCCCGCGTCGAGCCCGCCGAGCGGGCCACCCCGGTCGGCTTCTGGAACATCTTCCCCGACAAGGCGGGCACCCTCACCCGCGTCACCGGCCTGGACACGGTGCGCGCCGACCCGCGCGTGGACGAGGTGCAGATCTACAAGGCACCGGGCGACGAGCTGCTCGTACCCCCGCAGACCTTCCAGGGCCACGGCCACCTCATCTTCACCGTGAACACCGAGGACGAACTCGACCCCGCCTTCCGTGAGATGACCTCCACTCTCCGACTGGAGACAGAATGAGCGCTACGAACAGTGAGCGGCGCCGGATAGCCGTCGTGGGCGGACACTCCCACTCGGTGATGTCGGCCAAGGACCTCGGCCTCGATGTGGTGCTGGTCCATATGCCCGGCATGTACGAGGAGATGCTGCACGACTACTGCGAGCGGATCGTTCACTGCGACCTGTCCGACGCGGACGCGCTGCTGGACGTACTGCGCCCGCTGCACGAGGAGCGCCCCTTCGAGCGGGTGCTCACCACCAGCGAGGCAGGGGCTGTGCCCACGGCCGTCGTCGTGGAGAAGTTCGGCCTGCCGGGCAACAGCGTGGCCTCGGTACGCGCCCTGTACGACAAGGCGCTCACCCGGGAGGCGCTGGGAAGGGCCGGTGTCAGCCCGGTCCTGTACCAGGTCGTCGACGGCGCCGAGGCCCTGACGGCGTTCCTGGACACCGTGGGCGGCCGGATCGTCGTCAAGCCCGTCGACGGCACCGCGAGCGCGGGTGTGCACCTCATCGACGACAAGGCCGGTGCGCTGGCGGCCTGGGAATCGCTCTCCGCCGACGGATACCGTACGGCGCTCGCTGAGGAGTTCCTGGCAGGGCCGGTGATCAGCGTCGAGGCGTTCTCCGCCGATGGCCGCCATCTGCCGGTGGCGCTGATGACCTCGGTGCTGGACGAGTATCTGGTGGAGATGGAGCACTCCATACCCGGCGCCTACGGCTCCGAGTGGACAGCGGAACTGCACGCCCAGACCGTCGCGCTGCTCACCGAGGTGGGGCTGCGGGAGGGGCCGACCCACACCGAGTTCATCCTCACGCCCGAGGGCCCCAGGATGCTGGAGTCGCACAGCCGGATGGGCGGTGGCGGCACCCCCTCCATCCTGCGCCGCGCCCACGGGCTCGACTTCTCCCGGATGTTCCTGTCCGTTCCGCTCGGCATCGAGCAACTGCCCGAGCGGGCTCCCGAGGCGGTCGCCGCGGGACACATCCTCTTCTTCGCCCCCGAGCCAGGTGTGATCACCGGCTTCGACGGCATCGAACGGCTCACGGAGTCCGGAGCCGAGGTACGGCAGGCCCCGGTCGGCGCGAAGCTGCCCGGCGTGCCGGGGCTGGTCGAACTCTCCGGCGCCGAGACGGGTGTGATGCTCCAGATGAACGTCGGCGACACCGTGCCGGCGATCCGGGCCGGCTGGGACCGCGCCATGGGGTACGTCATCGCCACGGGCAAGGACCCGGCGGACGCCAGGCGCCGGTGCGCCGAGGTCGACGCGACCCTCCGCTTCCACACCGCTCCGGCAGGGGACGGGACGCGAGGCGCCTGATGACGGTGGAGAGGGCGGCCGGCGGCGGGGAGACCACGGCGCCGGCCGGGAAGGCGGCGCCGTCCCTGTGGAGTGACCACGACTTCCGCATGCTGTTCGCGGCTGCCGTGGTCAGCAAGACCGGTACGCACATCGGCTATATCGCGCTGCCCCTGGTGGCGATCGAGGCGCTCGACGCTTCCCCCGGGCAGGTCGGCCTGCTGGGCATGCTGTCCACCGTCGCCTTCCTCCTCATCGGGCTGCCCGCCGGAGCCTGGGTCGACCGGATGCGGTATCGGCACATCATGATCGTCGCCGATCTGCTCCGTACCGCGCTGCTCGCCTCCGTGCCGGCCGCCGCCTGGCTGGGCCTTCTCACCATCGAGCAGCTCTACGCCGTGGTGCTGCTGTCCGGCTGTGCCACGGTCTTCTTCGATGTCGGGGCCCAGAGCTACCTGCCCCAACTCGTCGGCCGGGACCGGCTGATCCAGGCGAACGCGCAGCTCAACGGCTGGGACGCGGCGCTGCAGGCGGGCGGCAGGGGCGGCGGCGGTTTCCTGGTCGCGCTGCTCACAGCGCCGGTCGCCGTGCTCGCCAACGCCTTCGCCTTCCTGTGGTCAGCGCTCTGTCTGACCCGTATCCGCAGACTGCAGGAGAAGCCGGCCAGGGACGTGCGCAGGAACCTCGCGGCCGAGGTCGGGGAGGGCGTCCGCTTCGTCTTCGGCCATGCCGTGCTGCGCCCCGTCGCGCTGGCCGGGGCATTCACCAACTGTTCCGTGCTCACCGTCACGACCATGGTGCCGGTGCTCTTCCGCGACGAACTGGGCCTGTCCGTATGGACCATCGGCGTCTTCCTCGCACTCGGCGGCGTCGGCGTCTTCCTGGGCGCGCTGGCCGCGCGGCGGGTGGGGGAGTGGCTCGGCGCGGGGCGTGCCCCCTGGATCTTCGGCATGTGCACGGCGCCCTTCGCGCTGGCCGTGCCCCTCCTGATGGGCCGCGGGCCGTGGCTGTGGGCGGCGGCCGGATGCTGGCTGCTGGTCACGGTACGCATGGGAGTGGACAACGTGCTGATGGTCAGCTTCCGCCAACGGGTCACGCCCGACGCGCTGTTGGGCCGGATGAACGCCACCATGCGCTTCCTGTTCACGGGGGCGCTGGCGATCGGCGCTGGGCTCGCCGCGCTCATCGGTGAGTACGTCTCGGTGCGCGCCGCGCTGTGGACCGGTGCCGTCGGACTGTCCGTCGCCTGGCTGCCCGTATTCCTCTCACCCCTGCGCACCATGCGGGAACTGCCCTCCGAATAGCGGTAGTTCACCGGAGAGCGCTCGCACGGGACCGGGACGGCCGAGGCGTCGCTCACAGCTCCGGCAGCCGGCTGATGTCGAGTTCGGTGCCCGCGATCTCGGTACGCAGGGTGTTGAGCTGCTGGTAATGATCGACGGCTGACGAGCGCTGCGCCGCGACCAGTTCGAGTACGAGGGCGTGCAGGATCGTCAGCGGCGCGAGGAGTTCGTTGGCGGCGCCTTCGGTCGAGTCGGGCAGCGGCAGCAGCACATCGGCCCGGGTTCCCCTGCCCTCGTCGGTGGCCTCGGTCAGCAGCACGCTGTGGGCGCCGACGCGATGGGCGTGATCGAGCAGGATGCCGATCTCGCGGAACACCCGCAGCGGTGCGACGGCCACCACCGCGTGCGAAGGGCGCAGCCGCAGCAGATCGTCGGCGAGGCGGAACCCGGTCGCCGTCCAGGTGTCGGCCGACTTGCCCACGCGCCTGAGGCTGAGCGCGAGATGTTCGGCGACCGAGGCGCCCGGCCCGATGCCGTACACCCATACGTGCTCGGCCTCGTTGAGCGAAGCGACCGCGGCGGACCACTCGTCGCTCTCGACGAGCGCGGGCACCTCACCGAGCAGCGCGAGCCCCGCGTCGATCACCGGTTGCAGCACGCCGTGCTGCGCGGGGCGCAGCCGCTGCACCCGGTCGTCCAGGACCTGGGCTGGATTACGGCGGCGTGCCAGGTGCTCGACAAGGCTGCGCTTGAGGTCGTTGAGTCCGTCGAAGCCGAGCTTGCGTGCGGTACGGATCACCGTGGCGTCGCTGGTCCCCGTGACCTCGCCGAGCTTCGCCGCCGAGGAGATGGCCGCCTCCTCGGGGTGTCGTTGCAGGTGATCGGCGACCGCACGCTCCCCGTTGGAGAGCGTCGCTGAGCGAGTGCGGATGCGGTGCCCCAGGGTCTCGCCGGCTGAAGTGTTCACGCGCGCCATTGTCCCTTCCCGCGTCCGTCCCGACTGCTGTGTCTGTCCCACGGAGCCCTCTTCCCGGCGGCTGTCCCGGAGCCCTCTGTCCGGCAGCTGTCCCCGGAGCCCTCTCCCGGCAGCCGTCCGTGAGCCTTTCCCCGGAGCCTGTCCCGGTGTCTCTCCCTCGCTGAAGTGTTTGCTTCATCCATTGTCGAGCCCTGACGTGAATGCTACGTTCCTCGCGTAAACGGCTCCCGACACCTGCGGAGACAGTGATGAAGTCGCGTCAGCAGCCGAGCGTCGCCGTCATCGGCGTCGGCACGATGGGAAGCCAGGTACTGCACAGGCTCGCGACCCAGGGCGTGTCCGCGAGCGGATTCGAGCAGTTCGACATCGGGCACGAGCGGGGCGGCGCCGGTGGCGAGACCCGTATCTTCCGCGTCGCCTACAAGGAGGGCGGCAGCTACGTGCCCCTGCTGCGCGAGGCACGGAGCGCGTGGGAGCGGCTCGGCGAGCAGGCCGGCGTCCGGCTGCTCGACCCGTGCGGGGCGCTGACCATCGGATCGGCCCAGGACCCCGACGTACGTACCGTCGTCGGCGTCTCCGACGCATGGGGACTCGACGTCGAACGGCTGGACAGCCGCCAGGCGGCACGGCGGTTTGCGCAGCACCAACTCTTCGACGACGACGTGGTGTTGCTCGACCGGCAAGGGGGCCTGCTGCACCCGCGGCGCGCGGTGGCCGAGACGGCGCTGCTCGCCAGGAAGGCCGGTGCGTCGATCCATACGGGGACCACCGTCACCGATGTCGTGGACACCGGAAACGGTGTGGCCGTCCACTACCGCACGGGCGACGAGACCCGCGTCGAGAGCTTCGACCAGGCCGTCGTGTGCACCGGCCCCTGGATCACGCGCAGCGTGCCGAGGCTGGCGCGCGAGGTCGCCATCCGCCGGGCCGTACTGTGCTGGTTCGACGCGGGACCGCGCTGGGCCCCCGAGCACTTCCCGGTGGGAATCCGCCGCAGCGGCGGCGAGAACACCTTCTCCTTCTTCCCCGACGTCGGCGGCGGCGTGAAGATCAATCTGCATGTGCCGAAGTCCGCCGTGGACGATCCGGACCGGCTCGACCCCGTGGTGGAGCCGGAGTACGTCCCGCGTGTGTCAGCAGCCGTGGCACGGTGCCTGGACGGCCTGCCGGAACGGCCCACCACGGTGCGCACCTTCATGGAGGGCTACACGGCGGACAACCACGGCATCATCGGCCGCGATCCCGACCGGCCCCATGTGCTGGTCATGGGCGGGTTCTCCGGGCACGGCTTCAAGCTGGCGCCCGTGTTCGCCAGGTCCGCCGTCGACCTGCTGCTCACCGGCCGTACCGATGTGCCCATCGACCCACTGTCGCTGTCACGGCTGGCCTGACCTCCACCCCGAAGGGACCTCCATGCTCCGCATCGGAATCGACGTGGGCGGCACGTTCACCGACGTGACCGCTCTGGACGCGGCCACGGGCCGGTTCCACATCCACAAGCTGCCTTCGACCACCGAGGACCAGTCCGTCGCGGTCGCCGAAGGTGTCCGCGCGGTACTGCGCGAGGCCGGCGCCGACCCCGGCGACGTCGCCTACCTCGGGCACGGCACCACCGTGGCGACCAACACCGTGCTGGAGTCCAACGGCGCGCTCACGGCGCTGGTGACCACGGCGGGGCTGCGGGACATCCTGGAGATCGGCCGCCAGCAGCGCCCCGACCTCTACGACATGGAGGCCGACAAGGCGCCGCCGCTGGTCCCGAGGGCGCTGGTGCACGCGCTGGTCGAGCGGATGTCAGCCGAGGGCAAGGTGCTCACGCCGCTGGACGAGGACGGCCTCACCGCCGCCGTGGCCGGCGTCAGCGAGGCGGGGCCCGAGGCGGTCGCGGTCTGCTTCCTGCACAGCTACCGCAACGGCGACCACGAACGGGAGGCAGCCGAGCGGCTGCGCGCCGCGCTGCCCGGCGTCTACGTGTGCGCCTCGTCCGAAGTGGCGCCCGTGTTCCGCGAGTTCGAACGGTTCTCGACCACCGTGGTCAACGCCTACGTCGGCCCGAAGATCAACCGCTGTATGTCGCGGCTGGCCGAGCGGATCCGTACGACAGGAGTGCCCGTCGAGCCCCGGGTGATCGGCTCCAGCGGCGGCATGATGTCGCTCGACTCGGTGAGCCGGCACCCGGTGACCACGCTGCTGTCCGGGCCCTCGGCCGGTGTCGTGGCGGCTTCCCATGTGGCAGGGCAGGCGGGTTACGGCAACCTGATCACCTTCGACATGGGCGGAACCAGCACCGATGTCTGCCTCGTACGCGACGGGCACGCCCTGGTGTCCTCGCAGCGCGGGATCAACCACCGCCCGGTGCGCACCCCTTCGCTGGACATCCACACCGTCGGCGCCGGCGGCGGCAGCATCGCGCGGGTCGACCCCGGCGGGGCGCTGGAGGTCGGCCCGAGCAGCGCGGGATCGCAGCCGGGCCCGGCCGCCTACGGGCGTGGCGGCGTCACACCGACCGTCACCGACGCGAACGTCCTGCGCGGACGGCTGAACCCGGAGTACATCCTGGGCGGCGCGCTCGCGGTCGACCACGCGGCGGCCGAACGTGCCGTCGACACGGTCGCGCGGGCGATGGGCACCGACCGGCCGGTGGCCGCACGCGGCATCGGGCGGATCGCGGCGGTCAACATGGCCGGAGCGGTGCGCAAGGTCTCGGTCGAGGCGGGCGAGGACCCGCGCGGCTGTGTCCTGGTCGCCTTCGGCGGCGCAGGACCGCTGCACGCGGTCGAGGTCGCCCGCGAGGTCGGCATGAGCACCGTGCTGGTCCCGCCCAACCCCGGCACGCTGTGCGCACTGGGGCTGCTCGTCACCGACATCCGCACCGAGTTCGCCAAGGCCGTCCTGGAGGAGGCCGACGAGCGCGCCCCCGACAAGCTCAACGAGGTGCTGCACGAGGTGCACACATCGGCCCGCGACTGGCTGGCCTCCGAGGCGCCGCCCGAGGCGGACACGAAGATCACCGGCGAAGCGAGGATGCGCTACGCCAGGCAGAACTTCGAACTGTCGGTCCCGCTGCCGCAGCGGGTGATCGACGCCGCGCGGTTCGACTGCGAAGCGGTGGCCGGGATCGTGGCCGCCTTCCACGAACAGCACACCAAGAGCTACGGCTACGCGCACCCCGGAGCACGCGTACAGATCGTCGAGGTGCAACTGACCGCAGCCGCCGCGGTCGACAAACCGGAGCTGCCCGCCATCGCCGAGGGCTCGGAGCCCGAGGAGGCGCTGATCGGCCGCCGCCGGGCCGACTTCGACGAGACGGGCCCCGTCGAGACCCCGGTGTACGACCGCGCCGGGCTGCGCGCCGGCACCGTGCTGCCGGGCCCGGCGATCGTCGAACAGCTCGACACCACCACGGTCATCACCCCGGACGCCACCGCGCGCGTCGACCGCTACGGCAACCTCATCATCGAAGTGGAGCAGCGTTGAAGACTCCCGACCCCATTACGGTGCAGGTGATCGGCGCGTCCCTGGTGACCGTCGCCGAGGAGATGGGCGCTGTACTGCGCCGGGCGAGCTACTCGACCAACATCAAGGAACGTTCCGACTGTTCGACCGCACTCTTCGACGAGCACGGCAAGCTGGTCGCACAGGCCGAGAACATGCCGATCCACATGGGGTCGATGACCGGTCTGATCGACTCGCTGGTGGCCTCCGAGCTGACGGTACGGCCGGGCGACGTGTTCATCACCAACGATCCGTACCACGGCGGCGGCACCCACCTGCCCGACATCACCATGGTCAAGCCGGTCTTCGCGGACGGTGAGCTGATCGGCTACAGCGCCGGCATCGCGCACCACTCCGACATCGGCGGCCGGGTCCCCGGCAGCAACGCGGGCGACTCGAACTCCCTCTTCCAGGAGGGCCTGCGCATCCCCCTGGTCAAGTTCGCCACGGCCGACGGCCTCGAACAGGCACCGCTGGCCTTCATCGAGCTGAACTCGCGGCTGCCGCAGGAGCGGCGCGGCGACATGCTCGCCCAGCTGGCCGCTGTGGAGATCGGCGAACGCCACCTGCGCGAGGTGCACAGGCGCTACGGCCGGGAGACGGTACGCGCCGCCACCGCACACCTGCTCGCCCACTCCCGCAAGCGGCTGGCCGCCGCGCTGCGCGAGGTGCCCGACGGTACCTACAGGTTCCGCGACCTGATGGACCCCAGCGAAGGCCCGGCAACCGAGATCGCGGTGGCGGTCACCGTCGAAGGCGACCGCGTCGCGCTGGACTTCGCCGGTACGGGCCCGCAGTCGCCCGTGGGCATCAACGTGGTGCGCCCGGCGCTGGAGGCGACCGTCTACTACGCGCTGAAAGCGGTGCTCGACCCCGGAATCCCGCCCAACGGTGGCTTCTTCGACGCGGTGGAGATCGCAGCGCCGCACGGCAGCATCGTCAACCCGGTCGAGCCCGCACCGGTCACAGCCCGCACCGACACCTGCCAGCGGGTCGCCGACGTGGTACTGGGCGCGCTGGCCGCCGCTGTACCCGAGCGGGTTCCGGCTGCGAGCCACAGCACCGTCACCTATGTGACGTTCTCCGGGGAGTGCGAAGGCGACTTCTTCGTCTACCCGGAGGTGGTCGCGGGGGGCGGCGGCGCCAGGACCACGAAGGACGGTCTGGACGCCGTCCAGGTGCACATCACCAACTCCTCGAATCTGCCGATCGAGGCGCTGGAACAGGAGTACCCGCTGCTGGTCGACACCTACGAACTGATCCCCGACTCCGGCGGAGCCGGCACCCACCGCGGCGGCCTCGGCGTCCGGCGTGACGTACGGATCCTCGGCGACAGCGCGGAGTTCTCCGCGCACGCCGACCGCCAGTCCACCCGGCCATGGGGCCTGGGCGGCGGCCACGACGGCAGCCCCGGACGCTTCGTCGTCAACCCGGGACGGGACGACGAACACCGGCTACCGGGCGGGCGGGTCTCCGGCGTGCGACTGCGCGAGGGAGATGTGCTGCGGGTGGAGAGCCCCGGCAGCGGAGGCTTCGGCGACCCGGCGGCGCGGAGCGAGGAACAGGTGCGCGAGGACCTGCGCAACGGGCGCGTCACCGAACAGGCGGCACGCGACCTCTACGGATTCCGCCCGGCCGACTGACCACCCCCCGGCTCAAGCCCGGGGCTCGCCTCCCGGATCAAGCCCGGGGCTCGCCTCCGGCTCAACTCCCGGCTCCATGGCGCTGATCGAACCCAGGTACCGACCGATCGGAGTGCAGGCATGACCACCACATCGACTGCTCCCTCTCCACCCGGCACGAACAGGTCTCTCGTACGACGGGTGACCTGGGCGACCTGGACGGGCTGGGGCCTGGACGGCTTCACCAACCAGATGTTCCCGCTCGCGCTCAGCGGGATCATCGCCGCCTTCGGACTCACCACGGCGCAGGGCGGGCTGGCCACCTCGTGCGCGCTCATCAGCTCGGCCGTTGGCGGTGTGGCCGGCGGCAGGCTGGCGGACCGCTTCGGCCGGGTACAGGTCCTGGTACTGGTGATCGCCGCTTACGCCCTGTTCACCGGCCTGACCGCCACCGCTCAGAACTTCGAGCAACTGCTGCTGTGGCGCACCCTCGAAGGCTTCTTCTTCGGCGCCGAATGGCCCGTGGGCGCCGCACTCATGGCGGAGTACGCGACTCCGGAACGCCGGGGGAGGGCGCTGGCCTGGGTCCAGTCGGCGTGGGCCGTCGGCTGGGCCGGAGCGAACCTCGCCTACCTGCTCAGCCACCTCTGGCTGCCTGACACGGTCGCGTGGCGGGTGATGTTCGTGACCGGAATACTCCCCGCGCTGGTGGCGCTGCTGATCCGCAGGAAACTGCGCGACGTGCCGGCGATAAAGGTGGAGCGGAAGCCGCGCGAAAGAGGCGCCTTCGCCGAACTCTTCTCGCCGGGACTGCGTAAGCACACCGTGCTGGGCACGCTGTTCGGCGCGACCGGCCTGGGAAGCACCTACGCGATGCAGACGTGGATCCCGCTGTACCTGAAGGAAGAACGCGGGCTCAGCGTCAGCGACACCGCGATGTACATCTGGTTCATGATCGCCGGCAACTGGCTCGGCTATGTGCTCGGCGGCCGGCTGCACGACCGCATCGGACGGCGCTGGGCGTTCACGGTCTTCTACCTGGGAACGGCGCTCTTCGGCTTCCTGTTCATGGCCGTCCCGCTCGACGCACCCTGGTACAACCTGCTGCTCGCCTTCGTGGTCGGCTTCTTCATATCGGCCCAGGCGTCGGGCAAGGGCGCCCTGTTCACCGAGCTGTTCCCCGCACGCGTCCGCGGCACAGGAGCGGGCGTCACCTACAACGTCGGCCGCGGTGCGGCGGCGTTCAGCCCCGCACTCATCGGCTGGGCGGCGGCCGGAACCGGGCTGGGCACGGCCATCGCCACCGTGGTGATGGTCTGTACCGCCCTGACCCTCCTGTTCATCTGGCTCCTGCCGGAGACCAAGGGCCGCGTTCTGGACTAGAAGCCCCCTCCCCGGGCGCCCCGGCAGGAGAGCGGCGAGTGCGCGAATCGTCGCCCTGAGTCCTCCCCTGGGGATTCCCATTTCTCCGCCGGTGGGGCGACTTGTTCACGGGCCGGTCGGGCCGAAGCGGGGAAACGGTGTTTTCGCGCACCGGAGTGCGCCTGTTCGCTGAGGTGCGCTCCTTTGACACCCGCAATTCCGTACACCCTCGTCAGGCAGGTCCTGCGGTCTGCCGCCGCGTGGCGGGGTGCGCCGCCGGGAAGATATTCCGCAGCGTTTTCCTCCTGGGGCCGCTCCGACCGGGTAGCGGTTGCGGGGTGTCCCTACGGAAGCGAGGAGACCCATGGGACCACGTGAGTTCGATCCCTGGTCGCGGGAATTCATCGATGACCCTTTTCCCGCCTACGCGGCCCTGCGGGAAAAACATCCGGTGTGCTGGTTCGAGCCGACGGCCCAGTGGCTGGTTTCCGGATACGCCGAGGTGCAGGCCGCGCTGCGCAATCCAGCGCTCGGGAGGTCCCAGAAGCACCGGGCCGCCTTCGTGGAGCGGTCGGAGAGGATGCGCTCATTTTCCGCCGAGGAAGTGGGCTTCTGGCACAAGCAATTCAGCGTTCTGGACGAGGACCCGCCGTTGCAGACCCGGCTCCGTGCGCTTCTGGGGCCGCCGTTCAGCGCCCGTGAGTGGCAGCGCAAGCGGGGACGTTACGTGGAACGGGCCCGCGCGCTGGCCGAACCGTTCGTCGCGGCCGGCGGCGGTGATCTGGTCTCTGCCCTCTTCCAGCCCCTCGCCTGGGCGCTGGTGGGCGAAGCCGTCGGAGTGCCCGAGGAGGACCAGCCCATGCTGGCCGGCCTGTCGAGGGAGATGACGGAGGCTCTCGTCCCCAACCGCACGCCGGAGGCGTTGGTCGCCGCGGCACGCGCCGACCAGGAGGCCGTGGCGTATCTGCTGGGGCTGGTACGCGCCCGCGAGAACCACCCTGGCGACGATCTGGTCAGTGCGCTGGCCGAGGCGAAGCGGTCCGGAGTGCTGAGCGAGGAGGAGTGCGGGTTCGCCGCGGTCACGCTGTTCCTCGGGCCGTTCGACTCAGCGGCAGGCACCAGCACGATCGGCTGGCTGTCCCTGCTGCGCCATCCCGACCAGCTTCAGCTGCTGCGGAACGAGCCGGGCCGCTTCCGTGCGGCCATCGAGGAGCTCCTGCGCTATGACTCATCCGTGCACATGTTTGAACGCTGGGCGCTGGAAGACGCGGTCATCGGTGGCGTACGCATACCCCGGGGTTCGGAGGTGGCGGTGCTCTTCGTCTCCGCCAACCGCGACGACGCCTACTTCCACGCCCCCGACGAACTGGACCTGACCCGGGCCCGCGGCGGCACCAGTCACCTCGCCTTCGGCACCGGGTGGCACGGCTGTCTCGGCCCCGTGATGGGACGGGTGCAGATGGAGGCGGCCTACACGGCACTGCTGGCTGCCGCACCGCACTACCGGCTCGTGGAGGAGCCTCGTTGGGGCTACGGCTACAACCTGCGGCATCCCCTGTCCCTGCTCGTAGAGGTGTGAAGCGCACCCGGGTGTGTGCGGCGCTTCCTCACGAGAACGGCGCGGCGGTTACCGAAGTGGTCACCGGCCGCGCCGTTCTCGCGTGAGCCCCATGCCCCGTTCGCCCACCGGGCCAGGCGTCACTCCAGGTAGTCACATGGCCCGGAGTCGCGGCGCACCGTGTCCAGCGTGAAGCAGTGGAAGCCGCCGCCGAACAGCCGGCGGTGACGGTGTTGGACCGGGAGCACGGTGAAGCGGTGCCGCTCCAGCGTCCGGATCAGCTCCGGGCACAGCGAGTTGACGACGACGGTGTTCTCGTCGACCGACAGGACGTTCATGTCGATGTACCTGCTGGTGAGGAGCAGATCGTCGTCCTCGTACTGCGGGAAGGAGTTGTCGTCGGGCTCGGGGGCGTAGATACGGTCCCAGCGCCGCAGCGGCTCCGGCAGGCTCTCGGCCACGAGTGGATTACGCAGCAACAGAGTGCCGGGACGCAACGGCAGCACCAGGCTGTCGATGTGGTTGTCAGCGAAGCGGTGCATCAGATGGAAACGGAAGCGGCCCTCGAAATGCCGCTGCATCCAGCGCGCGCCGAGCACGTGGTTCTCGGTCGCGGCATTCACAAGAATGTCGCGACCGAACCGCAGACACTGCGCGGCGTCGATCATCATCTCGAAGCCCGTGTCGTAAGGGGACGCCTGCGGATGCGCGATCTCCTGCATGGCGGGAGTCTTCTGTCCGGAGACGTAGGAGGTGTCGAAGGAGCGGTCGGTCATCACGGGGCGCGGCATGACCGACCATTTCGCACCGGCGTGGAAATAGCGGTAGAAGACCGGTTTGAGCAGGTCGTTCTCGAAGTACCTGGCGCGTACTTGCGGCGGGGTTTCAAGAATCTCCTCGCCCATGATGATGGCCTGGTCACGGATGTTCAGCGCGGGAACGCAGTGGGCCTGCCAGGACGGTGTACTGAAGGGCGCCGGTGCGGGCAGCGGCAGCGGGCGGTGGACGAGCGCGCCGTACTCGCGCAGTACCGTGACGAGTTCTTCCAGGTCCTCGTTCAACTCGTCGACGTAACGCCGCTTGAGCTGACGGGAACTCTCCGGCTCGGACGCCGCGTCGTCGGCCGCAGGCCCGTAACTGGGGTAGTAGAAAGCCGCGTACGCCACGTCGTGGAAGAAGAGCTTGAAGGACAGCTCCAGTTCGTGTGCCTCGAATCTCGCTCCCGAGCCCACCACGACCTCGGCAAGCGGAGACCATTCGTCGTAACTGTTGAGCGACATGATGTCCTCTCCTCCGGCATCGGCCGGACCGGTGGGAGCCCCTAACGCCCGGGAGAGATCACCCCGGCCGGGTCGAGGGCACATTTGATCCGCCGCAGCATGGCGGCCAGCCCGCCGTCGGCCGCCATGCCGCAACTGCTTCTCCTCGCACGTGAACTGAGCCGGTAGGACGGATAACCGGCCCGTTCCGTGCGCTCGTGCAGTGCGTCGTGGCATACCATCGCGCGCCGTTCCTCGTCGGCGTCCGACCGGTCGTAGGCCAGGGCGGCCGTGATGACGGCTGAGCGCTCCGCGACGGAGTTCAGGCTGAGGTTGGCGTCGAAGCCGTGCGCGGCGGTGATCTCCTCGATCAGTTCCACGGCTGCCGTCACGTGCCGGCCCAGCAGCGGCACGACGGGACACACCCAGATCAGCCCGCAGCCGTCAGCGTCGAGGTCGGGGGAGCGCGGGGGAACGGGCGCGCGGGTGCGCCAGTAGGCCATGGCGAGGTGCGCGTCCGTCGGCTCTCCGCGCTGCAACGGAGTCGCCTCGGCCCCGGCCCCGAAGACGAGCCGGGACACGTGCGGTTCGAGCCGTGCGCGCACCAGACGCCGCAGGTCGGCGCCGTGGCGGTCGTCGGCGGCGTGCAGCGCTCCGCCGCCGTTCCACGCGCCGAGATCCCAGCGGGCACGTAACCGCCCGCGCAGCACCGCCGGCATCGGCTCGCGGTTGGACTGTCCGTGCCAGGGGCTGCGCTGCCGCGCGGAGATCTCCCGTACGTCGTTGGCGATGACGAATCCCGTGTCGAGTATCCGGTCCATGCGGAGCCGCCGCACGGCGTCGACGACCGCCGCGAGTACCGGGCCCCCGGCCTCTGTCCGGAACGAGAACGGCACCAGCGCCCCGGGTTCCGGGGCCAGCCACAGCGTCATGCGGGTGACGACACCGAGGTTGGACTGTGTGAAGAGCCCGTCAGGCCAGGGCCCGCGCCCCCAGCGGTGCACTGCCCCGACGGGGGAACGTACGGGGGCATGGGTGAACCCCGAGAACCCCGTCCGTACGATCTCGCCCGTACCGAGGATGGCCTCCATGCCGCAGACGTGCGCGAAACGGTCACCGTAGGCACCCTCACCCAGGCCCCGTTCGAGCACATTTCCGATCAGGCTGGAGTCGGGGGTGCTGCCGGTGACGCTCGGCAGCAGCCGTGCGCCCTGCCGGGACAGGAACGCGTACAGGTCCTGCTGGGTGACACCTGGTTCGACGGTGACGTACGCCAACTCCTCGTCGTAGTCCAGGATCCGGTCCATCCGGGCCAGGGACATGACGACGGTGCCGTCGCCGACCGGGCAGGCGGAACCGTAGCCCCAGTTCTTGCCGGTGCTGACCGGGTGCAGGGCGACGCCGTTCCGGGAGGCGATAGCGACGCACTCCCGCACCTGTTCCACGTCGGCCGGGTACAGCGCGGCGGGGACGCGGACGTTGGTGGGGTAGGTGGCAGCCGACAGCCGGTTCAGCAGGCCGGGGTCGGTACGTACGTGCGGGGTGCCGAGGGCCTGGCGCCAGGCGGCCAGCGCGGCGGGAAGCCCCTCGGGGACGGGCCCGTGGGCCGCGCCTTCCGGGGGCCCGTGTCCGCCGCTCACGGGTACCGGGTCCGGTTGAGCACCGTCACCCGCGCCCCGATGAGGTGGTTGGCGATGTCCCCCGGCTGGGACAGCCTGTCCTGGTGGAGCTTGCCCGTGGAGCGGCCTGCCGACAGGTCAAGCAGCACCATGCCCACAGCGGGGGCGAGCTTCTCCCGCCACACCACCAGGTACAGGTCGTCGCTGACCCGCCGGTACACACAGGGGTCGGCGTCGGCAGCGCCCCGGCCGTCACCGGCGACACAGTGCCAGCAGAACATGTGCTCGTTGAGGTAGAGGTGCTCGAAGGAGCCGCCCCCGTAGTCGCACAGCACCCGGGCGCCCACCAGGTCGGTCGTATGCGGGAACGCGTCATCGTTCGGGGCGCGGCCGATTCCGGTCACGGTCGCCTCCACCTGGACCGCACTGAGGTCGTCCGTGTCCGTGATCCGCTTGTAGAGTCCGGCGCGCGCGGCACGGGGCGTGGGCAGCGTGGTGTCCAGAACGAGCACGTGCCGGGTCGAGAAGTCGATGATCAGGGAGACCGTGGTGGCCGCACTGCGGGCGGTGGGCCAGTCGACGAAGCAGACGTCCGGACGCGCTGCCACCGCGCGGTAATGCACTCTCTGCGGCTTCGGTTCGTTATCCCGCTGCCACAACAGCGTGTCTCCGTCCAGGAAATGCAGCCGGTGCGACGTCAGTTTTTCCCCTGCGGCATGCAATTCCATTCGCCTGCCTGCCAGTTCATCGGTGAGCGGCAGCCGATTGCGGTCGAGCCCTGCGTCACAGAACTCATAGGAAAGGTAGAGCGAGCGCAGATCGGGCAGGCGCGGTTCCGGCGAAGACATAGACATGCGGCCTCACAACAGTTCTCTCCGAATGTTCGGGCTCGCCGTCGAAACCGCCCGGCGCCGCCATGAAAACGGCTTGCCCGGTCACCGCTGGGACGAAAGCGGAGACTGAGGGACATCGAAGAAAACCACCCCGGCCGGTCATACGGGGGCACGTAAACCGAAGAATTCGGTTCCCGCGTACCCGGGCGCACAGGATGTACGGCAGCGTACAACCACTCCTGCCGCCACACCGTGCCCCCTCCGGCGCACAGATCTCCCGCCCGTAGCGCGCGAGCGCGCGGCGGCACCCGTGGATCCCTAGGGCGCAGGCGGCGCCCCGCCCTTGGCCGGGTCGGCGCGTACGAGGACGGCGAGCAGCGCGCCCAGCGCCGTCACGGTGCCGGCCACCAGGAACGAGGTGTGCAGTCCGTCCATGAAGGAGTGGTGGGCCGCGGTGGTGATGCGCTGGGCGAGGGGCTCGGGGGTGTGCGGCGGTACCGGAGCGACGCCCTGGGCCACCATCCCCTTGGCCTGTTCCACCCGGGTGTGGTCGGCAGGCACCCCGGCGTCCCGGAGGTGGCCGCCCAGCGTGCCGCCGACGCGTGAGGTCATCACCGCACTCAGTACGGCGGTGCTCAGCGAGCCGCCGACCTGCATCGCCGCCTGTTGCAAGCCGGAGGCGGTGCCGGACAGACGGAGCGGCGCGTTGCTGAGGATGGCCTGGGTGACACAGGGCACCACGGGACTCAGTCCGATGCCCAGCAGCAGGAACCAGACGGCGGTCTCCAGCCCGGCGGCTTCCTTGCCCATGGTGGCCATGCCGAGCATCGCCACGGCGGCGACTCCCATGCCGCCGACCGCCAGCGGACGCGGGCCGAACCGGGAGGCGAGGGCCCCGGCCATCGGGGAGCCGATGATGATCATCGCGGTCATCGGCAGCAACTGGACCCCGGTCCGCACGGGGGAGAGGCCGTGCACACCCTGGAAGTAGAAGGTGATGAAGAACATGGCGCCGTACATGGGGAAGGCCATCAGCACCGTCAGCCCCGCCGCGGCGGAGAGGCTGACCGAGCGGAACAGCGTCAACGGCAGCAGCGGATGCGCGGCGCGGCTCTGCCGGAGCACGAACGCCGCGCCGAGCACGAGGGCGCCGACGAGGAAGCCGATGGTCCTCGGGTCGCCCCAGTGCCAGTCGGGGGCCTTCACCAGCCCGAAGACGAGGCAGAACATCCCGGCGGAGAGCAGCCCGACCCCCCGGGATGTCGAACCGGGACGTGCTGTCCACCGGCCGGTTGCGGCCGAGTACCAGCAGCGCGACGACGATGGCGATCGCCCCGAGCGGCACGTTGATGTAGAAGACGGACTCCCAGCTGAAGTGCTGCACCAGCAGGCCGCCGACGATCGGGCCGCCGGCGGTGGAGGCGCCCAGGCAGCCGCCCCAGATGCCGATGGCCATGTTCAGGCGCTCTGCCGGGAAGGTGGAGCGCAGCAGCCCCAGCGCGGCCGGTTGCAGGATGGCGCCGAACACGCCCTGGAGCACCCGGAAGGCGATCACCAGCGGCAGCGCGCTGTCCGGCATCAGCTGCGGCAGCAGCCCGATCAGCAGCGAACTGCCGCTGAAGCCGACGACACCGGTCAGGAACATCGCCTTGTGGCCGAAGCGGTCACCCAGCTTGCCCGCGCTGATCAGGAAGACGGCGAGCGCCAACAGATAGCCGTTGGTGACCCATTGGAGGTCGGAGAGGGAGGCGTTCAGGTCCCGGCCGATGGCCGGGTTGGCGACGGCGACCACGGTGCCGTCCAGCGCCACCATCATCACGCCGAGCGCCACAGCGATCAGCACCAGCCACGGACGGCCCCGCAGACCGCCGGTGGTCCCGGCGTTGGCGGTCCCGGTGGGGAGGGAGGGCGGAGGGGGCGACGGAGGGTGCGGAGAGGTGGGGGAGGTGGGGGAGGTGGGAGGAGGTGGGTCGGTGTGGAGCAAGGGTGTGTTCCGCGCTCCGGGCGCCGAATTCTCGGCAGGCGTCATCGAGGCACTCCGGTCGGACGAGAACGGGTTCAGCATGGAGCGATGCATCGCCGGGCGACGTTATGGCACTGACTGCCATTTGGCAAAGAGGAAAATCCCGCATCGGTCGCCCAATACCCCTCTGATGAATAGCATTCCTGACTCAGGTGGGCAAGGTTGAGGAAAGAGGGCTTGGTTCAGGAGAGTGGTCGGCTCCAGTGCCCCGCGAGTGCCGGGCCCAGCAGTTCGATGTGCCGGTCCACCTCGTCGGGCAGCCCGGCCAGGTCGCTGGTCGCCTCCTCCAGGTACCAGTGCCGGATGCTCACCCGCATCGCCGCCGCGAAGGCGGCGACCAGCAGGTGCGGGCGGGGGTCGGTCACCGGGTCGACGCCCTCACGCTCGGCCACCTCCGCCACCAGCACGTGGTTGCGCTCTTCCTCTCTGCGCAGGTGCGCGGCGAGCAGTCCCGGCGCCTCGTTGAGCCGGCGGAAGCGTTCGCCGAACTGGGCCTCCCGCCGCGGGTCCTGGGCCCGCACCCGCTCCACGGTGTCCCGCAGCGCGAGGCGCAGCACCTCCATCGGGGCCTCGGAACGGGGGCGGGCCGCCACCGCCTGCGCGAAGACAGCCAGCACCTCGTCCACCGTGGCCAGCGCGACATCCTCCTTGCCGGCGAAGTAGCGGAAGAACGTGCGCTGCGAGACACGCGCCGCCTTGGCGATGCGATCCACGGGGGTCTGCTCGTACCCGTGCTTCTCGAACAGTTCGTGCGCCACGTCGATCAGCACCCGCCGCGTCCGCTGCTTCTTCCGCTCGCGCACCCCCTCCTGAACGGGGACGGCAACCCCTTCCTGAACGGGGACGGCAACCCCCTCCTGGACGGGGACGGCCCCCTCCGGGCCTGGGGGAACGGGCTCAACGACGTGTCCGGTGGCCGTTCCGCCCGAGGGACCGGCGAGGCGTTCGAGGATCTCGTCCGCGGTCTTCTTCCGCGCGGAGGGCTCGCACGTTTCCGTTCGGTGCGCTCGCAGGCCGTACGTACGCCAGATCCGCGAAACGGTCGACTGGGACAGGCCCGTCTCCTTCGCCATCGCCCTCGTCGACCAGTGCGCGGCGTTCTCCGGCGCCGTCTCCAGCGTTCGCCTGACCACGGTGGCGACCTGCTCGTCCGTGACCGTGCGGGGCCCGCCCGAACGGGGCATGTCACCCAGCCCGGCGATCCGGCGCTCGACGAACCGCGCCCGCCACCGGCCCACCGCATGGGGCGACGAGCCGACCTCGGCGGCCACGTCCTTGTTCGACGCCCCGCCTGCGCACGCCAGGACGATCCGGCACCGCAGCGCCCACGCCCGCGGCGTGGAACGGTCCCGCACCCACTCCTCCAGCGCGCCCCGCTCCTCGTCCGACAGGATCAGCTCGGCCTTCGACCGCCCAGTACGCGCCATCCCGCAACCCTACACATATGTATGGGGTTCCTGACTCAGCGGGGGCGCGATGCGGATCGGCGGGCGCGGCAGGCGGAAGTTCAGGGGGCGCCGACGCGGAAGACGTTCATCAGCCTGGCTGCGTTCAGTCGCTGTGGGAGCCGGACATCAGAGCGGCGAGGTCCTCGGGATGGAGGAAGGAAGGCGGCGGGGGCGGGCCCCAGTTGAACAATCCCTTGGCGCCTTCGAGGACTTCGGGGGTCCACAGCTGGTCGTCGGCGACGCAGTCCATGTCGGAGTAGTACTCGGAGAAGGTGCCCGCCGGGTCCTTGAGGTACCAGAAGAAGTTCGACCCGGCGTGGTGGCGGCCCAGGCCCCAGATATGGCGTTCGGGATGGTCCTCCAGCATGGCGGTGGCACCGCGTCCGACATCGTCGACGTCGTCGACCTGCCAGGAGGTGTGGTGGAGGTAGGTCACGGGGGCCTTGAGCACGAGGACGGCGGTGCCGTGACGTTCACAGGCGGCGCCGACGCGCTCCAGGCGGGAGGCAGCGGCGGCCAGGTCGTCGGGGTCGTCGGCGCCGACGCGTAGCTCGATGAGGCGGCGGGTGGGGGCGTGCACGAGGTGCAGTTGGCGGCCGGCGTCGCGGGTGGTGAACCAGCCGTCGCCGTCCGGGGTGAGGCCGAAGTCGGTGTAGTAGGCGGCTGTTTCGGCGACGTTGGGGACGCCCATGGTGACGGAGGTCAGGCGGTGCAGTGCCATGGTCGGGACTCCTTGGTCCTGTTCCGTTGGGCTCAGCGGGTGCGGGGCAGCCGCTGAAGGTCTGGCGCAGTTCGCCGATGCCCTCGATGGAGGAGACCAGCACGTCGCCGGGGTTCAGCCGGCGCTGCGGTTCGCGGCCCAGGCCGACACCCGCCGGGGTGCCGGTGAAGAGCACGTCGCCGGGCAGCAGTGGCAGCACGGCCGACAGCTTCGCGATCAGGGCGGGCACGGTGAACACCAGGTCGCGGGTGCGGCCCTTCTGGACCTGCTCGCCATTGACGGAGCAGGTGAGTTCGAGGTCGTCGGCGTCCTCGAACTCGTCCGGTGTGACCAGCCACGGCCCGATGGGTGTGAACCCGGGGAAAGACTTGCCCAGGCTGAACACGCGCCGCTGACCGTATGCCCGTTGGGGAAGAAGCCCACATGGCAGGGCGTATGGTTCATCGAGTTCGTCGGCATGCTCGCTGCCCATGTCACCGGTGCGGGGTCGCTGCGCAAGGTACGCGGAAATTCGAGCCCCTACCATGTGCTCATCAACCTTCTGCTTCTCCGGCTGCCTGTCGGTGCGCTGACAGCGCTGGTCGGCGTCGTGTTGCTCAGCGGCAAATTCTTTCCCGGGCTGAACGCCCTGGACACCTCGTCACAGATCATTGCCTGGGCCACGGCTTTTGGTGTTCTGCAAGAGGCGGTTACGCGGACGATCGACCGTCAGGGACAGCATCTGCTGGAGAATGTGAAGGCGCCGGGACGAGAACAACCGGAAGCCGGAGTGCAGCCGCCGAGGAGCGCGGCGAGGGGAAGACCGGACGCGAGACATAGCGGCTTCCCGCGGCCGGAGCGCGGCTCCACCGCGATCGCCCTCGCCGCCTCGTCCCGACCGGGCGCCCACGTGTCCAACCCGCCTCCACGCGGGCGCTGTTCCCGCGCGGGCGCCCAGCGCGCCCCGGCCTGATGGGCGCTCCGCTCCGGTGGCCGTCAGGTGAACCTGTTCGACCGAATTCCCTCACCCGGTGAGGGGGGAGACGGCCGCCGGCGCACCGTTCCCCGGCGCGGGTGCCGCGCATCGGCGGGCCCGTGACCGCGGCGCGGTCGTCGCGGTGAGGAGATCGAGCGGGGCAGCGCCGCCCGGGCGCGCACATTGCTGCCTCTGGATGTGTTCGAGGGAGAGTGGCCCTATAAGAGTGGTTTGCTCCCTCGCGAGGTGACCCCATGCCAGGGCGGGTATCGCCCTGAAGGTACGCAATACGGACGGACCTCGCGTTGAGGGGAAGTGCTGGGATGACCACAGCTGATACCGGTACCGAGCGGACGTGCCCGTTCCGCCATGACAACGCTCTTGAGCCCGACCCGTTCATGACGCGCATGATGCACGAAGAGCCCGTCGCCCGGGTCCGTATGCCGTACGGCAAGGGCACCTGCTGGCTGGTGACGCGCTACGCGGACGTGCAGACGGTGACCTCCGACCGGAGGTTCAGCCGGGCCGCACTGGTCGGCCAGGACTTCCCCCGGATCACCCCGGCGCCCATCGCGCAGTCGGAGGCGATCAACCTGATGGACCCGCCCGCGCTCAACCGGGTGCGCAAGCTGGTCGTCAAAGCTTTTACCACTCCCCAGGTCGAGGCGCTGCGCCCCTGGACCCAGAAGACCGTTGACGCGCTGCTGGACAGGATGGCCGAACACGGTGCGCCGGCCGACATCGTCGCGCACCTGGCGAACGAGCTGCCGCTGATGACGATCAGCCAGCTGATGGACGTACCGGAGGAGGACCGCCCGCGGTTGCGCCGCTGGGCGACGGCCATGATGTCGATGAGCGCGGACGACGCCTCGGCAGCGGCCGAGGCGAAGGCGGCGCTGCGCGCGTATTTCACCGAGCTGACCGGTGCGCGGCGCCGCGCACCCGGCGACGACCTGATCAGCGCGATGGCCGGCGCGCGCATCGGCGACGAGATGCTGGAGGAGAGGGAGTTGGCCGTACTGGCCATGCTCCTGCTGGTCACCGGGCATGACACCACCACCTACGAGATCAGCAACATCGTCTACACCCTGCTGACCCACCCTTCGCACCTGGCCCAGCTACGGGCGCGGCCCGAACTGCTGCCCAGGGCCCTGGAAGAGCTGCTGCGCTACATCCCCTTCCGCCAGGGCGTCGGCATTCCACGGGTGGCCCTGGAGGACGTGGAACTCGGCGGCCGGCTCATCGCGGCCGGCGACACCGTGCACGTGTCCTATCTGACCGGCAACCGCGACGGCCTGGTCTACGAGCGGCCCGACGAGCTGGACTTCGAACGTGAGGCGCCGGCCGGGCACATGACCTTCGGATACGGCAGTCACCACTGCCTCGGCTCCCACCTGGCGCGCATGGCTCTCCAGGTGTCCATCGGCACGCTCCTCACCCGCTTCCCCGGGCTGCGGCTGGCCGTACCCGAGGGCGAGGTGAGGTGGAACACCGTGTCGATCTGGCGCTATCCGCTAGCCCTGCCCGTGACCTGGTAGGGGTGTCGTCATGGCTACCTTGTGCAGGCCGGCCATCGCCGTGCCCGAGCATGTCATCACCCGGGAGCAGACCCTTGAGCTGGCACGGGAGCTGCATGCCGACCACCCTCAACTGGGCCTCGCACTACGCCTGATCTCCAACACCGGCGTGCAGACCCGCCATCTGGTGCAGCCCATCGAGGACACCCTGCGCCATCCCGGCTTCACCACGCGCAACGCCCTGTACGAAGCGGAGGCCAAGGCCCGTGTGCCCGAGGCAGCGCTCCGGGCGCTGGCCTACGCCGACCTCACTCCGCGCGACATCGACATGATCGTCTACGTCTCCTGCACCGGATTCATGATGCCGTCGATGACCGCCTGGCTGATCAACACGATGGGGTTCCGGCAGGAGACCCGGCAACTGCCGATCGCCCAGCTCGGCTGCGCGGCAGGGGGTGCGGCCCTCAATCGCGCCCACGACTTCTGCACCGCCTACCCGCAGGCGAACGTGCTGATCCTGTGCTGCGAGTTCTGCTCGCTGTGCTACCAGCCGACGGACCTGTTGGTGGGCAACCTGCTGTCCAACGGCCTGTTCGGGGACGCCATCGCCGCGGCTGTGGTCCGGGGCCAGGGCGGCAGGGGCGTACGGCTGGACCACAACGGTTCGCACCTCGTGCCCGACACGGAGGACTGGATCTCCTACGCGGTCCGCGACACCGGGTTCCACTTCATGCTCGACAAGCGGGTGCCGGGCACCATGGCCGACCTCGCCCCGGCCCTGCGCGAGCTGACCGAGCTGTGCGACTGGGACATCTCGGGGCTCGCCTTCTACATCGTCCACGCCGGCGGCCCCAGGATTCTGGACGACCTGTGCACGCACCTGAAAGTGCCGCAGTTCATGGTCCGCTACAGCAGAGCCACCCTCACCGAACGCGGCAACATCGCCAGCGCCGTCATCTTCGACGCACTGGAACGCTTCTTCGTGGACGGCGGAGCCGGCCACGGGGCCCAGGGGCTCATCGCGGGGTTCGGCCCCGGCATCACCGCCGAGATCACGCTGGGCTCCTGGAACCCGGCCGGAGGGCTGGACCATGTGCCGGCACACCGGTTGACGACGCTGCCGAGGCAGTCGGCCCGCGCGTGACAGCCGAGGCAGTCGGCCCGCGCGTGACAGCGGTCTCCGGGTGCGCGTGGTCGGTGAGTTGATGCCGCGTCAGGGGACGCGGGCCGTCCACTCGGGGGTGGCGAACTTGGTGGCGGCCAGGTGCTGGGCGCGGGCCGTTTCCTCCGCCGTGGCGTGGTCCCGGTGGAGGCCGTAGCGGGTGCGGAAGGAGGCGATCATGCGGTCGATGACGGTTTCGCGGGGGAGGCCGGTCTGGCGGCGAAGGGGATCGACGCGCTTTTTGGCGCTTGTGGTGCCCTTGTCGGACATCTTTTCTCTGCCGATGCGCAGGACATCGAGCATTTTGTCGGCGTCGATGTCGTAGGACATCGTCACGTGGTGGAGGACGGCGCCGGGGTTGCCGTCGGGGCCGACCATGCGCTTCTGTGCGGCGCCGGCGACCTTGCCCGCTTCGGTGGCGATGTCGTTGAGGGGCTGGTACCAGGCTTTGATGCCCATGTCGCCCAGTGCGCCGAGTACCCACTCGTCGAGGTAGGCGTAGGAGTCGGCGAAGGACAGGCCGGAGACGAGGGACGCCGGGGCGCTGAGCGAGTAGGTGATGGTGTTCCCGCTCTCCACGAACATGGCGCCTCCGCCGGAGATGCGCCGTACGACCTCGATGCCGTGCCGGGCCGCGCCCTCGGGGTCGACCTCGTTGCGCAGGGACTGGAAGCTGCCGATGATCACGGCGGGCGCGCCCCATTCCCAGACGCGCAGCGTCGGCGGGCGGTGGCCGGCGGCGACCTCTTCGGTGAGGACCTGGTCGAGCGCCATGTGCAGGGCGGGGGACTGCGGGGCTTCGTGGATCAACTGCCAGTCGTAGTCGGCCCAGTCGGTGGCCTGGGCGAGCGCCCTGCGTACGGCGACGGCGATGCCCTCGGCCGTGAGGCCGTACATGACGGTGCCCTCGGGCAGCGCGGCCTTGATGCGCCGGGTGAGTCCTTCCGCGTCCGTCGTCGCGGGTGCGCCTTCGAGGGCGCGGGTGAGGGCGAAGAGCGCCTCGTCGGGTTCCAGGAAGAAGTCACCGGCCACCTGGACGTTGCGCAGCACTTCGTCCTGCTTGTCGAGATCCACCACGACCAGTTTGCCGCCGGGGATCTTGTACTCGCCGTGCATGCCGCGCCGCCTTCCTCGTCACAGATCGCCCTCACGATAACGCGGCACCCTCCGGCCTCCCGCAGCGCCGACCGCCGACCGCCGTCCCTCCAGAGACGGAGGACTCCGGAGATGGCGGAGACGCCGGAGACGGAGCGCCGCCCCGCTCTCCGTGCACGTACGCGGGAGGGGGCGGCGCGCGGCACGTATGCCGGGACCACGTATGCCGGGACGGAGGGTTCCATACCGGTCAGGCGGTGAAGCCGCCGTCCACGGCGACGGAGGCGCCGGTGATGTAGCGCGCGTGCCCGGAGGCGAGGTGCGCGACCGTGTGGGCGATCTCCTCGGAGGTGCCGTACCGGCCGAGCGCGGTGAGCGCCGCCTGGGCCGCAGCGCCCTCGCCGCCGCTCGCCGGGTTCATGTCGGTGTCGATCGGACCGGGTGCGACCTGGTTGACGGTGATGCCCCGGGAGCCCAGTTCGCGGGCGAGACCCTTGGTGAGGCCGTCGGTCGCCGACTTGCTGACGGCGTAGAGGACCATCCCGGGGAAGGGGACGTGCGCGGCGACGCAGCTGCCGAGGTTGATGATGCGCCCGCCCTCGGGCAGATGCCGGGCTGCCGCCTGGGCCGCGAGATACGGGCCGCGCACATTGACCGCGAGGACTCTGTCGACGTCGTCGAGGGAGACCTCGTCGAGCGGGCCGTTGGCTCCGGCGCCCGCGTTGTTCACCAGGATGTCGAGGCGCCCGAACTCGGCCACGGTGCTGGTCACCGCGTCGGTGACCTCCGCGGCTTCCGCCATGTCGGCGCGGAGTGCGAGGGCGCGGCCCCCGTTCTCCTTGATCTGCCCGGCTACCTCGCCGGCCTGCTCCGCGCCGTTCACATAGGTGAGGGCGACATCAGCGCCCTCCGCCGCGAGGCGGAGCGCGACCGCAGCGCCGATGCCCCGGCTGCCACCGGTCACGAGTGCGGTCGTGCCGATCAGGGAGTTGCTGGAGCTGCTGTTCATGGCCATGTCCTTGTCCTTGTGTCAGGGGAGTGCGGCTGTGCCAGGGAAGCGCGGCTGCGTGCGGTGAACCGGCGGGAATCCGTTGCCGGTTCAACCGACTCCCTCGATCCTCGCCGGGCCCCTGGCTGCCCGCTGGCGGCATCCGGACACGGCACTCCAGTCACCCAAGCTGCACCCCCTGGTACAGTCGACTGCACTGTCTGTTTGTGAGGAGAGAGCCGGACCGTGAGCGTGAACGAGACGAGCACCCCCGAGGAGTGGCTGGCCGCAGCCACCGTCGACCCCTCCGTCGGCGCGCTGCGCCCGGACTACCGCGCCCTGCTGGTCGTTGCCGAGGGGCTGCGCCCAGGGCCGAGCGACGCGTTCAGCGAGGAGCTGCTCGCCGAGGCCGAGGCGAAGGCGTGCGACCCCGACCAGCACCCGCACATCACCGAGTGGCACGAGGCTTTCCGCGCGTTCGGCGCCAAGCCCAAGCGCACCCGGCCCAGCGTCGACGCGCTCCTGCGCCGCGCCCCGGAGGGCCTGCCGCGCGTCGACCGGCTGACGGATGTCTACAACGCCGTCTCCGTCGCGCACGTCCTTCCGCTGGGCGGCGAGGACCTCGACCTTTACGTGGGTCCCGCACGGCTGACCAGGGCCGACGGCAGCGAGACGTTCGCGCTCATGTCCGGAGGCGAACCGGTCACCGAGAACCCCCGCGCCGGCGAGGTCGTCTGGCGCGACGACGAGGGGGTCACCTGCCGCAGGTGGAACTGGCGGCAGTGCGTGCGTACGCGCCTCTCCCAGGACACCACCCGTGCGTTCTTCGTCCTGGACGCGCTCGGCGCGCTGGACGACACGGCAGTGGACGAGGCCGGCCGCGCGCTCACCGCGGCCCTGGTCGCGAGCAGCCCCGGCGCGACGACGGCCACACGGCTGGTGCGGCCCTCGGCGTAGGAACGGCCCGGCTCTCGGTGCGGGGGCGGGGTGGGGCGGGGGACAGCGCGGCACTCAGCGAAGGGGGCAACCCGGCCGGCCGCGCAAGGGACGGCAGGGGGCGGCGGGGGAGCGCGGCGTCAGTCGGCCGACCGGTCCATGGAGGTGGCACGCCAGGAGCGGGCGAGTTGGGCGCGCAGGAGCGGCAGCGGGCTGTCGTCGATGCCCCGCAGCCGGTCGGCGAGCCGGACGAGCGTGTCGCAGCGCGCGAGTTGGAGCCCGCGTGCGGACAGTTCGGGCGCGTAACCGGCCGCCGTACCGATCCGGACGGCGGCCGGTGCACCGAGGGACAGCGCGAGCCCGGCGATGTCCTCGGCCGGGTCCCCGAACACCGCGTCCGTCCAGTCCAGCACGCCGCTCACGCGCCCGGCGCCGTCCACCAGCAGATGTTCGCCCTTGAGGTCGCTGTGCACCAGGACGGCGGGTGCCAGGCCGTGCGGTCGCGGTCCCGTCGAGGCGGCCGGGGGGTCCGTTTCGAGGAGGCCCAGCAGCCGCCCGTCGAAACAGCCGTCCTCCTCCAGTGTCCGCGCGGCGCGTACGGCGCCCCGCCGCAGTACCGCGAGATGGCGGGCCGGAGCCGTGGGCACGCCGAGTGCGGACGCCTCCGCCGCCGTGAACCCACCCAGTTCCGCGAGGAGTTGGGCCAGGTCCTCCTCGCCCTCCGCCGACACCTCCCGGTGTTCGGCCGAGACACCGGGCAGCCGTACGTCCAGCGTGCAGACGAGCCCGTCGGCCCAGGTGGCGCAGGCCGCGCTGCGCGGAACGGGCGCCGTCAGCCGGGGCCGCAACGCGGCTCGCAACGCGATCTCGCGGCGCAGCCTGGCCGAGACCTCCGCATCAGGCGCCAGCCGCAGCACGTGTGCGGTGCCGACCCACCAGGTCGAGTGCTCGCCGCCCTCATCGACGGGGCGCACGTCGCCGCTCCCGCCCGGGAGGCCCCCGTCAGGGAGGTCCTCGTCAGGGAGGAGCCGCGAGGCGAGGGTGCGCACGGTGTGCGGCGCTGGGTGACGGGACATCGCCGGCTCAGCCCTTTCCCGGTCGGCCCGGTCGGCCCGGTCGGTCCTGCGGGGGCTCCTGCGGGGCACGGTTCTGTGGGTCCTGCCGGTTGTGCTTGCCCAGGTGTTCGAGCAGCCGGGGCAGGGCCTCGCTGATCGGCTCGCGTACGAGGTCGGCAGCGAGTGCGTCGTACGGCGTCGGTTCGGCGTTCACGATCGTCAGGCGCGCTCCGTGCTCGACGGCGAGGCCCGCGAGAGAGGCGGCGGGCTGCACCTGAAGGCTCGTTCCTACGGCGAGGAACTCGTCGCACGCCTTGGTGACCGCCACGGCCTCCGCGAGTACGCCCTGGTCGAGCGCCTGCCCGAACATCACCGTCGCGGACTTCAGGACCGCGCCACAGCGTTCGCACGGCGGATCGGGTTCGCCCGCCGCGACGCGTTCGAGTGCGCGCCGCATCGTCGTACGGTCGCCGCACCCTGTGCACAGGACCGTGCGGGCGTTGCCGTGCAGCTCCATGACCTTGTGGTCGGGGAGCCCGGCAGCCTGGTGGAGGCCGTCGACGTTCTGGGTGATCACGCGGGTCGGCGTCCCCGTGTCGTGTAGCCTGGCCACCGCCTCGTGCGCCGCGTTCGGCCGGGCCTCCCACAGGGGGCTCTCACCGCGCATGCGCCAGGAGCGGCGCCTGATCTCGGGGTCCGTCATGTAGTACTCGTACGTCACGAGCTTCTCGGCCTCCGGATCGCGACGCCACACCCCTTGCGGGCCCCGGTAGTCGGGGATGCCCGAGTCCGTGGAGATCCCCGCCCCGCTCAGCAACGCCACCAGCGGCGCTTCCCTCTCTCCTGCACCCATGCCGCCCACTCTAGGGCGATGCGTCCCCGGCCATGGGGGCCCGCGCCTCCTACCGGTGAGGGCGCCGGCCGGAGAAGGCGGCGTGGGCGCGGCCGTCCGTGCTTCCATGAAGGAATGATCGACGACGAGCTGACGGCCGCTGTGGAACGGGCGGTCCGTGCGACCGCGCAGAGCGAGATCATGCCGCGCTGGCGGCAGCTCGCCGAGGACGAGGTGGAGACCAAGACGGGCAGCCACGACCTCGTGACCGTCGCCGACCAGCGTGCCGAGCGCCAACTCGGCGCCGAACTGGCCGCCTTGCTGCCGGGCTCGGCCGTCGTCGGCGAGGAGGGCGTGCACGCGAGCCCCGTCACCTACCAGGCACTGGCCGGGGAAGCGCCCGTCTGGATCATCGACCCGATCGACGGCACCCGCCAGTTCGTCGCGGGAGAGGAGGGCTTCTGCACCATGGTCGCCCTCGCCCACCACGGCGAGACCCTCGGCGCCTGGATCCACGCGCCCGTGCTCGGCCTCACCGCCACAGCCCGCCGCGGAGGCGGCGCGCTCCTCAACGGCGAGGCCCTGCTGGCCGGTTCGCCCGCGCCGGGCGCCACGCTGCACGTCGCCGTCTCGCACCCCGACTTCACCGACGCGGAACAGGAGCGCGCGCTGCGCGCCCTGCGTACGGAGGGCGTCGCGCCCCGGCCAACGGGGTCGGCCGGGCTCGAATACGTCGCGGTCGCCGGTGGCCGTCTGGACGCCGTCGCCTACACCTGGGAGGCGGCGTGGGACCATGCGGCCGGGCTGCTCCTGGTCGCCGAGGCGGGCGGCGCCAGTACCACCGTCGCGGGGGAGCCCTTCCGGCTCGCTGGCGGCAACGCCCTGCCCTTCACGGCGGCACGTGACGCGGACACGGCGCGGCGTATGGTGGGGCTTCTGCGTGACGGAAGCGACACGAGCCGACCTCAGTGACGAGGGCGAGGGGAGCCGAGAGTGCCACCGATCCTGGACGCGGTTGTCGTCGGAGCAGGACCCAACGGGCTGACGGCCGCCGTCGAACTCGCCCGGCGCGGCTTCTCGGTCGAGCTGTTCGAGGCCAAGGGCACCGTCGGGGGAGGGGCCCGTACGGAGGAGCTGACCCTCCCCGGCTTTCTGCACGACCCCTGCTCGGCCGTCCACCCCACGGGAGCGGGCTCGCCCGCCTTCCGCAACATGCCGCTGGACCGCTACGGCCTGGAGTGGCTGCACCCTGAACTGTGCATGGCCAACCCCTTTCCCGACGGTACGGCGGCCGTGCTCTCGCGCTCCGTCGGTGAGACGGCCGCCTCGCTCGGCCCGCGCGACGCGGGTGCCTACCGCCGCCTCGTCGAGCCGTACACCGGCAGATGGGACACGCTGTCCGAGGACTTCCTCGGCTACGGCTCCGCCCTCAACGGCCGCTTCCCGAAAGACCCGTTGCAGCTCATCCGCTTCGGCCTCACCGGGCTGCCGCCGATCACCTGGGCCAAGGCCCGCTTCAGGGACGAGAAGGCGCGCGCGCTCCTCGCGGGCATGGCGGGGCACGTCATCGCCCCGATGAACAGCCCGTTCATCACGGCGCCCGCGCTGGTGTTCGCGCTCGCGGCGCATGCGAACGGCTGGCCCGTACCGCGCGGCGGTTCCCAGGCCATCTCGGACGCGCTGGCCGGATATCTGCGCGCGCTGGGCGGCACGATCCACACCGGTACCGAGGTCAAGCGCCTGGACGAACTCCCGCCCGCGCGCGCGTACATCTTCGACACGGCACCGACGGCGCTCGCCCGTATCGCGGGCCTCGGCAGCGCCTACGACGGCTTCCGCTACGGCGCCAGCCTGTTCAAGATCGACTACGCGCTGGACGGTCCCGTCCCGTGGACCTCGGAGGCCGCCCGCCGCGCCGGCACCGTGCACGTCGGCCCCACCCTGGACGACATCGACACCGCCATGCGCGATGCCGTCGTACGCGGCAAGGCACCCGAGAAGCCGTTCCTCATCACCTCGCAGCCCTCGATCGTCGACCCCACACGCGCCCCCGAGGGCAAGCACGTCTTCTGGGCCTACGGGCACCTGCCCGCGCGCTGGGAGGGTGACGCGACCGACGCGATCGAACGCCAAATGGAGCGCTTCGCGCCCGGGTTCCGCGACCGCGTCCTCGCCCGCGCCACCGCGGGCCCCCCGCAGCTGGAGGCCCGTAACGCCAACTACGTGGGCGGCGACATCGCCTGCGGCTCGGCGGCCGGCCTGCGCCTGCTGATCCGGCCCAAGCTCAAGCGCGTCCCGTACGCCACGGCCCACCCCTCCGTCTTCCTCTGCTCCTCCGCCACCCCACCGGGCCCCGGCGTGCACGGCATGTCAGGGCACCACGCGGCACGTGCCGTGTGGCGCCAGCTGCGTACGGCTTAGACCCTCGGGGGCCCTAGCGGTCGCCGTCCGTCTTGCGGGACTCGGCGGCGCGGCGCAGGCGGCGGTGGTGTGCGCGGTCGCCCGTCTCCTGGTCCTGCTGGAGCATCACATCGCCCACCATCCTGCGTACCGCGTCCCGCAGCCCGTGCACGGACTGCGGCCTCGTCACCCCGGCGCCCGGGTCCTGGCGAAGTTCCCTGAGGAACGCCCAGCACAGCCCCAGCATCACGAGGACGAACGGCAGGGCGACGAGGATCGTGCCGGACTTGAGCGAGTCCAGGCCGCCCGCCAGCAGCAGTACGGCGGCGACGGCGGACATGAGTACGCCCCACGTCACGACCAGCCATGTGCGCGGATGCAGCGCGCCCCGGCTGGTGAGCGAACCCATCACCAGGGAGGCCGAGTCGGCGCTGGTGATGAAGTACATCGTCACCAGCAGGATCGCCACCACGGACGTCACCCAGGACAGTGGCAGCGCGTCCAGCATCGTGAACAGCGACTTCTCCGCGTCGTCGGCGTGCGCTGCCATGTCCGCCGCACCGTTCCTGTCCAGCCGGATGGCCGTGCCTCCCATCACGCAGAACCACACGGCGGAGGCGCCGCTCGGCACCAGCAGCACGGCCAGCAGGAACTCGCGCACCGTACGGCCGTGCGAGATCCGCGCCAGGAACGTACCGACGAACGGTGCCCAGGACAGCCACCACGCCCAGTAGAAGATCGTCCACGCGCCCAGCCACCGCTGCTGTCCGAAGGCACCGGTACGGGTGGAGGTGATCAGCAGCTCCTGGAGATACGGGCCCAACGTCGCGGGAATCGAGTTGAGGATGTAGACCGTGGGGCCCACGACGAAGATGAACACCATCAGACAGGCGGCCAGCACGAGGTTGATGCTGCTCAGCCACTTCACGCCCCGATGCAGTCCCGACATGGCGGAGAAGACGAACGCGGCCCCCAGCACCACGATGATCAGCAGCTCCAGGCGCGTCGACGCGCTGAGCCCCACCGTCTCGTTGAGGCCGCCCGCGATCTGGAGCGCGCCGAGGCCGAGGCTCGTCGCCGTGCCGAAGACCGTCGCGAACACCGCGAGCAGGTCCACGACTCTGCCCTGCCAGCCGTCCGCCCTGCGCCGCCCGAACAGCGGCACGAACACGGCACTGAGCCTGTTGCCGCGCCCCTTGCGGAAGGTGACGTAGGCGAGCGCCAGGCCCGAGATGCCGTAGATCGCCCACGGATGCAGCGTCCAGTGGAAGAAGGAGTACTCCAGCGCGACCCGCTCAGCGCCGGCCGAACCGTCCTGGGGCCCGCCGAACGGCGGCGCCTCGACGTAGTGCTGGAGCGGTTCACCGACGCCGTAGAACATCAGGCCGATGCCCATACCGGCGCTGAACATCATGGCGATCCACGCCATACCGGTGAACTCCGGCTCGTCGTCGTCCTTTCCGAGCCGGATACGCCCGTAGCGCCCCAGCGCCAGCACCACGCAGAGCACCAGGAAGACATTGGCCGCGATCATGAACAGCCAACTGAAGTTCGCCAGCACCCAGTTCAGCGCGCTGTTCGTCGCGCCGGAGAACGAGCCCTTGTCCAGCGCCGCCCACAGAACGACGGCCAGGACGGCGAGCACCCCGATCGTCACCACCGTACGGTCCGGTGGCGGGTCGATCGGCGGCTCGGGATGCGGCTCGGGCGACGACGGGGGAGTGGAGGACAGATCGGTGGTCATGTCGCCCCACTATGGAGCGATTACCACCGGAATCAGTGACGGGCACGCCGTGCGGACGGCCCCAGGCGCGGGGCCGCGCGGGGATGGCCCATGGTCGCGGACAGGCCCAGGCAGATAAGGTCACACGGGCGCGACTGCCTGTTCGAACGTAAGAGAGACCCAGGGGCAGAACCATGACTACGACGGCGCGGACCACACCGGCGCGCGTGCTGATCGCCGCGGACAAGTTCAAGGGATCGCTGACGGCCGTCGAGGTCGCTGAACGTGTCACGGCCGGTATCCGGAAAGCACGCCCGGAAACGGAGATTGAGGCCGTCCCCGTCGCGGACGGCGGTGACGGCACCGTTGCCGCGGCCGTCGCCAACGGCTTCGAGCGCCACGAGGCGGAGGTGACCGGGCCTCTCGGTGCGCCCGTCACCGCCGCGTTCGCGCTGCGCGGCAGTACGGCTGTCGTGGAGATGGCCGAATCCTCCGGGCTCCAGCATCTGCCGCCCGGCGTCTTCGTGCCGCTCACCGCGACCACCTACGGTGCGGGCGAACTCCTGCTCGCCGCCGTCGAAGCGGGCGCCCGCACCATCATCTTCGGCGTCGGCGGCTCGGCGAGCACCGACGGCGGTGCGGGGATGCTCGACGCGCTCGGCGCCAAGCTGCTGGACCGGGACGGTGACCCCGTCCCCTACGGCGGGGGCGGTCTGCGCGAGCTGGTCTCGGCCGATCTCTCCGGCCTCGACCCGCGCTTCAAGAAGGTCGATGTCGTGCTCGCGAGCGACGTCGACAACCCTCTTACGGGGGTGAAGGGCGCTGCCGCGGTCTACGGTCCGCAGAAGGGCGCCAGTGAGGAGGACGTGGTCCTCCTCGACACCGCACTCACGCACCTCGCCGAGGTGTTGGGGGAGACGGAGGCGGCCGGGGCGCCGGGCGCCGGCGCCGCCGGGGGGATCGGCTTCGCGGCGCTTGTGGGGCTCGGTGCGCGGTTCCGGCCGGGGATCGAGGTCCTCATGGAGGAGTTGGACGTCGCCTCCGCGATCGGGCGTGCCTCGCTGGTCATTACCGGGGAGGGGTCGCTCGATGAGCAGACGCTGCACGGTAAGGCGCCGGCGGGGGTTGCTGCTGCCGCGCGGGACGCCGGCAAGCCGGTGCTTGCCGTCTGCGGGCGGCTTGCCATCGGGGAGAAGGCGTTGAAGGCGGCGGGGATTGCGCGTGCGTACGCGCTGACGGACCTTGAGGCTGATGTGGGTCGGTGTATGGCTGAGGCTGGGCCGTTGTTGGAGGCGTTGGCTCAGCGGCTCGCTGAAGAGAACCTGTAGTTCGTTCGCCTTTTCTGTTCGGGGCTTCGCCCCGTGTCCCCCCTGTTGTTGTTCCTGTGGGTTGAAGCCCGTTCCCATTCACTATGGGGGCTTCGCCCCCTTGCCCCCGTTGGCCTCGCCGGCCGGGCGTCGGGGGGCTCCGCCCCCCGGCAATCCCCCCGCCAAAAGGGGCTCCGCCCCCTCTGGACTCCCCCGCCCCGCAAAGGGGCGAAGCCCTGAAGCCAAGCCTGAGGGGGCAATATCCAGCCCGTCCGGCATTTGAGGACGAGCGCGAGCGAGCCTGAACAGAAGAGGGGCATCAGCTCGCCCTGAATGGGGGTCTGCGGGGGGCTCTCCCCCGTAGGAAACGGTGAAAGGGCGGGGCAGGGGCACAAGTAAGGGCCCGAGCCAACTGTGGCTCGGGCCCTTTTGGGGTGGAGGGAGGGGGTTAGCCCTGGGCGGCAGCCCTCGCTTCGCGGCGGTTGTCGCGGAACGAGTTCACGCGGCGGGCGGTGGCGAAGAGGGGGATCACGGCGCCCAGGACCACCTGGAGGGCGCAGCCGGTCTGGAGCAGCAGCTCGCCGCCGGGGGCGTCGAAGGCCCATGCGGCGAGCAGGCCCATGCTGAGGACGATCCAGCACAGCATGGCGACGGCCAGTCGGCCCCGCGGCTTGGGGTATTCGACGCGGCTGACCATCAGCCAGGCGACGCCCACGATCGCGAGCGCGGTCGGGACGAAGGGCAACTCCAGGAGGACGATCGAAATAACCGTCAATGCGCCGAAAGGCCCTGGCATGCCTTGGAATACGCCACTTCGTACGGTCACGCACGAGAATCTCGCAAGCCGCAGCACCACCGCCAGCAACACCACGATGGCGGCCACCACCGACACTCTCTGGTGCGCGTCGTTGGCGACCATCCCCCACACGACCACGAAGTACGCGGGCGCCAGCCCGAAGCTGATGAGGTCGGAGAGGTTGTCCAGCTCGGCCCCCATCGCGGAGCTGCGCAGCTTGCGTGCGACGAGCCCGTCGAAGAGGTCGAAGATCGAGGCCATCAGCATCAGCACGACGGCGGTCGCGGCACTGTGCCGCGCCATGCCGCCGTCCTCGCTCCCCGTGAGGTGCGGGATGAGGACACCGGTGGTGGTGAAGTACACGGCCATGAAGCCGCAGGTCGCGTTACCCAGCGTGAGCGTGTCCGCTATCGACAACCGCGTCGACAGGGGCATCTCATCCGTTGAGTCCTCGGTGTAGTCGTCGTCGGTGTCCGTGTCGGCCGACCTCTCGGCGCCGGGCACCCAGGCGGCCTGGGTATCGGGATCAATCACGGTCAAGGCGAGTCACCCCCGCTGTCGTGGCCTGGCCGACCTCGACGGCGGCCTCGACCCCCTCGGGAAGGTAGACGTCCACCCGGGAGCCGAATCGGATCAGCCCAATGCGCTCGCCCTGCTCGACCTTGGCCTCGCAGGGCACGTAAGGAACGATGCGCCGGGCAACGGCGCCGGCGATCTGGACCATCTCGATGTCGCCCAGCTCCGTGTCGAAGTGCCAGACGACGCGCTCGTTGTTCTCGCTCTCCTTGTTGAACGCCGGAACGAAGCCACCGGGGATGTGCTCGACGGACGTCACGGTGCCCGCGAGCGGTGCGCGGTTGACATGGACGTTCAGCGGGCTCATGAAGATGGCGACGCGGGTGCGGCCGTCCTTCCACGGCATGATGCTCTGCACCACACCGTCGGCCGGTGAGATCACCCGGCCCTGGCCGATTTCCCGCTCCGGGTCGCGGAAGAACCACAGCATGCCCGCCGCGAGCGCGGTGGCGGGCACGGCTACCGCCGCGGCGCGTCCGGACCTCCGGCAGCGCGCGAGGCTGAGAGCCGCCGTGGCCACGGTCGGCAGGAGCCACGGCGACGCTCCGCGTGCGAGGCGGACTCGACCGCGTGAGGCGGAGCCGCTGGTTGCAGAGGATGGGCTGTGGGGCATGAATGACCTTCGTAGCGGAGGGAGCCGCGTAGGTGACAGGGGGACGGCGGCTTTCCCGGGATGCTATCGGTTTCTGACGGCAACTGGGCAAGCCAGAGGGCCAGTCAGTGTCCGAAGTCCCGGCTCGGGGTGTGATCTTGATCTGCAAGAAAACACCCCGAAATGGACATTCAGTCCTGGGAGCGGTACTCCTCCAGGAGACGTCGGCCCACGATCATCTTCTGGATCTCGGCGGTTCCTTCGCCGATCAGGAGCATCGGCGCCTCTCGGTAGAGCCGCTCGATCTCGTATTCCTTGCTGAAACCGTACCCGCCGTGGATGCGGAACGAGTCCTCCACGACCTCCTTGCAGTACTCCGAGGCGAGATATTTCGCCATTCCGGCCTCCAGGTCATTGCGTTGACCCGAGTCCTTCTTGCGGGCGGCTCCCACCATCAGCGCGTGTGCCGCCTCGACCTTTGTGGCCATCTCGGCCAGCTTGAACTGAATGGCCTGGTGCTGGGCGATCGGCTTTCCGAAGGTGTGGCGCTGCTGGGCGTAGTCGATGCCGAGTTCAAAGGCACGCTGTGCGACGCCGCAGCCACGCGCGGCGACATTCACCCGGCCGACCTCGACGCCGTCCATCATCTGGTAAAAACCCCGGCCCGTGTTTCCGCCGAGTACGCGATCGGCCGGAACGCGCAGTTCATCCATGATCAGTTCGGTGGTGTCGACGCCCTTGTAGCCCATCTTGTCGATCTTCCCCGGAATGGTGAGGCCGGGCCTGACCTCGCCGAATCCCGGTGTCTTCGCCACCAGGAATGTGGTCATCGACTTGTGCGGTGCCGTTCCCTCGGGGTGCCCCTCGTCCGTTCTGCACAGGACCGCGACCAGGGTGGACGAGCCGCCGTTGGTCAGCCACATCTTCTGGCCGGTGAGCAGGAAGTCGCCGGAGCCGTCCGGCGCGCGTACGCCCGTGGACGAGATGGCCGAGACATCCGAGCCGAGTGCGGGTTCCGACATGGAGAAGGCGCCGCGTATCTCGCCCGTCGCCATCTTCGGCAGGAAATGATCCTTCTGTTCCGGTGTTCCGTGCTGTTGGAGCATGTAGGCGACGATGAAGTGCGTGTTGATGATGCCCGACACGCTCATCCAGCCGCGCGCGATCTCCTCGACGCACAGAGCGTAGGTGAGCAGTGACTCACCGAGACCGCCGTACTCCTCCGGGATCATCAATCCGAAGATCCCCAAATCCTTGAGTCCCTCGACGATCTCGGTCGGGTACTCGTCCTTGTGCTCAAGTTCCGTGGCGACGGGGAGGATCTCCTTGTCGACGAAACTCCGCACCGTCGCGAGTATTTCCCGCTGGATCTCCGTCAGGCCCTCGGTCTGTGCGAGCCGTCCCATCTCACTTCGCCCCCTTCGGCTCGGGCTCCCGAAGTACGGGGCGGCCCGGCTGTTCACCGCCGCGTTCCTTGATGTATGCCTCGGTCGGCACCATCACCTTGCGGCGGAAGACGCACACGAGCGTGCCGTCCTGCTTGTAACCCTTGGTCTCCACGTGCACGATTCCCCGGTCGTTCTTCGACTTCGACGGAACCTTGCCGAGCACCGTCGTCTCGCCGTAGAGCGTGTCGCCGTGAAAGGTCGGGGCCACGTGCCGGAGCGATTCGATCTCCAGATTGGCGATGGCCTTGCCTGAGACATCGGGCACGGACATGCCGAGCAGCAGCGAGTAGATGTAATTGCCCACCACGACGTTCTTCCCGAAGTCCGTCGTGGACTCCGCGTAGTTGGTGTCCATGTGCAGCGGGTGGTGGTTCATGGTGAGCAGGCAGAAGAGGTGGTCGTCGTACTCGGTGACCGTTTTGCCCGGCCAGTGCTTGTACACGTCCCCGACGGTGAACTCCTCGTAGGTACGGCCGAATTGCATCGCTCAGCCCTCCGGCGGTACGAAGGAGGTGGTGCGGCGCAGACCGGCGGCGCGGCCCTTGCCGGAGACCACGAGGGCCATCTTGCGGCTGGCTTCGTCGATCATCTCGTCCCCGAGCATGGCCGAGCCCTTCTTCCCGCCGGCCTCCGAGGTGTAGTGCTCGTACGCGTCCAGGATCAGCTCCGCGTGGTCGTAGTCCTCCTGGGAGGGCGAGAAGATCTCGTTCGACGCCTCGACCTGGCCCGGGTGCAGGACCCACTTGCCGTCGAAGCCGAGCGCCGCAGCGCGCCGGGCGACCTCGCGGTAGCCGTCCACGTTCTTGATCTGGAGGTAGGGCCCGTCGATCGCCTGGAGGTCGTGCGTGCGGGCCGCCATCAGGATCCGCATCAGGATGTAGTGGTAGGCGTCGGCCGGGTACCCCGGCGGCTGTTCGCCCACAACCAGGGACTTCATATTGATGGAGGCCATGAAGTCGGCGGGGCCGAAAATGATCGTCTCCAGGCGGGGCGAGGCGCCCGCGATGGCGTCGACGTTCACCAGGCCCTTGGCGTTCTCGATCTGTGCCTCGATGCCGATCGCGCCGGCCTCGAAGCCCATCGTCTTCTCGATCTGCGTGAGCAGCATGTCCAGCGCCTGCACCTGCTGCGCGTCCTGCACCTTCGGCAGCATGACGCAGTCCAGATTCGGGCCCGCGCCCTCCACCACCGTGATCACGTCGCGGTAGGTCCACTCCGTGGTCCAGTCGTTGACGCGTACGACGCGCGTCTTGCCCGTCCAGTCGCCCTCGTTGAGGAACTTCACGATGGTGTGCCGCGCCTCCGGCTTGGCCAGCGGGGCGCACGCGTCCTCCAGGTCGAGGAAGACCTGGTCGGCGGGGAGGCCCTGCGCCTTCTCCAGGAACCGCGGGTTGCTGCCGGGCACGGCCAGACACGAGCGGCGGGGGCGGGATGCGCGCGGCTGGTTGACGGTGCTCACTGAGTGACCTCCAGGGGGTCGAGCCGATCGAGCTTGTGGGATGTCCGGATCTCGTCGACGATACGGCCGATGATCTCCGTGATGCCGAAGTCCTTCGGGGTGAAGACCGCGGCGACTCCGGCGTCGCGCAGGGCCCGCGCGTCCGCCGACGGAATGATGCCCCCGACGATGACGGGCAGGTCGGTTACCCCCGCCTCGTGGAGCCTGTCGAGTACGTCGGGCACCAACTCGGCGTGCGAGCCGGAGAGTATGGACAGGCCCACGCAGTGCACGTCCTCGGCGACAGCCGCCGCGACGATCTCCTCGGGCGTGAGCCTGATGCCCTGGTAGATCACCTCGAAGCCCGCGTCACGGGCCCGTACGGCGATCTGTTCGGCGCCGTTGCTGTGGCCGTCCAGGCCGGGCTTGCCGACCAGCAGCCGCAGCTTCCCGACGCCCATGTCCTCAGCGGTGCGGTCCACCTTGTGCCGTACGGAGGCCAGCAGCGAGCCCTCCTCGGCCGTCACGGCGACGGGCGCGCCGCCCACCCCCGTCGGGGCCCGGAACTCGCCGAAGACCTCGCGCAGCGCGCCCGCCCACTCCCCGGTGGTGACCCCGGCGCGCGCGCAGTCCAGGGTGGCCTCCATCAGATTGGTGTCCGTGCCCGCAGCCTCGCGCAGGGAGGCCAGGGCCTGTGCGGCGCTCGGGTACAGGCCGGGCTCGCGGGTGCCCTCGCGCCAGAACGGCTCGTCACGCGTCTCGCGCCAGCGCCGTACGGCCTCGACGGCGTCGGCCTCGCCCGCGGGATCGACCGTCATGATCGCGGTGTCCAGGTCGGCCGTGAGCGGGCTGGGTTCGGTCGTCTCGTAGCAGTTGACGCCGACGATCCGCTCCTCGCCCGACTCGATACGGGCGCGGCGCTCGGCGTGCGAGGAGACCAGCTGCGACTTGAGGTAGCCGGACTCGACGGCCGCCATCGCGCCCCCCATCTCCTCGATCCGGCCCATCTCGGTCAGGCTCTCCTTGACCAGCGTGTCCACCTTCGTCTCGATCACCTGTGACCCCGCGAAGATGTCCTCGTACTCCAGCAGATCGCTCTCGTGCGCGAGGACCTGCTGGATACGGAGCGACCACTGCTGGTCCCAGGGCCGGGGCAGGCCCAGTGCCTCGTTCCAGGCGGGGAGCTGCACGGCGCGGGCGCGCGCGTCCTTGGAGAGGGTGACGGCCAGCATCTCCAGCACGATGCGCTGGACGTTGTTCTCCGGCTGCGCCTCGGTCAGGCCGAGCGAGTTGACCTGCACGCCGTAGCGGAAGCGGCGCTGCTTGGGGTCGGTGATGCCGTACCGCTCGGATGTGACCTTGTCCCAGATACGGGTGAACGCCCGCATCTTGCACATCTCCTCGACGAAGCGCACGCCCGCGTTCACGAAGAACGAGATCCGCGCGACCACCCGTCCGAACTCCTCCGGTGGCACCTGCCCGCTGTCCCGTACGGCGTCCAGCACGGCGACGGCGGTGGCCATCGCGTACGAGATCTCCTGCACGGGCGTCGCGCCGGCCTCCTGGAGGTGGTAGCTGCAGATGTTGACCGGATTCCACTTGGGGATGTGCGCGACCGTGTACGCGATCATGTCCGTCGTCAGCCGCAGCGAGGGAACCGGCGGGAAGACATGCGTCCCGCGTGAGAGGTACTCCTTGACGATGTCGTTCTGCGTCGTCCCCTGGAGCTGCGAGACATCGGCGCCCTGCTCCTCCGCGACAACCTGGTAGAGCGCCAGCAGCCACATGGCGGTGGCGTTGATGGTCATCGAGGTGTTCATCCGGTCCAGCGGAATGCCGTCGAACAGCCGCCGCATGTCCCCGAGATGGGAGACCGGCACCCCGACCCGGCCGACCTCGCCGCGTGCGAGGACGTGATCGGGGTCGTAGCCCGTCTGCGTCGGCAGATCGAAGGCGACCGACAGACCTGTCTGCCCTTTGGCGAGATTGTTCCGGTAGAGCGCGTTGGACGCCTCGGCCGTCGAGTGCCCTGCGTACGTCCGCATCAGCCAGGGGCGGTCTTTCCGCGTCATCTCAGATGTTCCTGAAGCGCTGGATGGCATCGATGTGCTGCTCGCGCTTCGCGTGGTCGCGGACGCCGAGTCCCTCCTCGGGGGAGAGCGCGAGCACGCCGACCTTGCCCTGGTGGAGATTGCGGTGCACGTCGTAGGCGGCCTGGCCGGTCTCTTCCAGGTGGTACGTCTTCGAGAGGGTGGGGTGGATCTTGCCCTTGGCTATCAGCCTGTTGGCCTCCCACGCCTCGCGGTAGTTGGCGAAGTGCGAGCCGACGATCCGCTTGAGCGACATCCACAGGTAGCGGTTGTCGTAGCTGTGCTCGTAGCCCGAGGTGGAGGCGCAGGTGACGATCGTGCCGCCCTTGCGCGTGACGTAGACGGAGGCGCCGAAGGTCTCGCGGCCGGGGTGCTCGAAGACGATGTCCACGTCTTCGCCGCCGGTCAGCTCCCGGATGCGCTTGCCGAAGCGCTTCCACTCCTTGGGGTCCTGATGGTGCTCGTCCTTCCAGAACCTGTAGTCCTCGGCCTTACGGTCGATGATCGCCTCAGCGCCCATCTTCCGGCAGATCTCGGCCTTGTCCTCGCTGGAGACCACACAGATCGGGTTGGCACCGCCCGCGAGCGCGAACTGCGTCGCGTACGAGCCCAGTCCGCCGCTCGCGCCCCAGACCAGCACGTTGTCGCCCTGCTTCATGCCGGCGCCGTTACGGGAGACGAGCTGGCGGTAGGCGGTGGAGTTGACCAGCCCGGGGGAGGCGGCCTCCTCCCAGGTGAGGTGCCCCGGCTTGGGCATCAGCTGGTTGGACTTCACCAGCGCGATCTCCGCCAGGCCGCCGAAGTTGGTCTCGAAACCCCAGATCCGCTGCTCGGGGTCGAGCATCGTGTCGTTGTGCCCGTCGGCCGACTCCAGCTCGACGGACAGGCAGTGCGCGACGACCTCGTCGCCCGGCTTCCACGAGTTGACCCCGGCGCCCGTACGCAGCACGACGCCGGACAGGTCGGAGCCGATGACGTGGTACGGCAGGTCGTGCCGCTTGGTGAGCGGCGAGAGACGGCCGTAGCGCTCCAGGAAGCCGAAGGTGGACATCGGTTCGAAGATCGAGGTCCATACGGAGTTGTAGTTGACCGAGGAGGCCATCACGGCCACCAGGGCCTCGCCGGGGCCGAGTTCGGGCACCGGGACATCGTCCAGGTGCAGCGACTTGCGCGGGTCCTTGTCCCTGCTCTCGAGCCCCGCGAACATCTCGGTCTCGTCCTTGCGGACGGTCACGGCGCGGTACGACTCAGGGACGGGGAGGGCTGCGAAGTCCTCCGGCGAGGTGTCGGACGCGAGGATCGCGTCGAGTATCTGGTTCACGGATTGCCTCCGGCGAAGCGCGGTGTGAAGGGAACTCCCCGGCCTTCGGCCGAGAGGTGCCCCATGGGAGGTCGTCGGTGGTGAGGCAGTGCCGTCGGTTCGGCGGGGTGCTCTGTGGCGCGGGTGTGCGCGGGTGCCCTGTGACGGGGGCACGGCCCGGGCAGCGCGGAGTTGACCGCGGGGACAGCGCCCGGACTGAATTCACGGTATGACACCCAGTGCCAGCGCACAAGACACCGCGTGCCTTGAATTCTCACTTGTCGTGGTGCCGTCTCATATGAGCGATGATCGATCAGCGAGCGGGTGCGGACGCCCCGCGAGCCCTCAAGTGGCAAGCGCGGAAAGGGAACTCGGGAGGGAACGGGCCTGGCGGCCCAGGCCGGGGCGTGACAATGCCGTCGCCGCCGGGAGGCGCGGGCGAGCAGCGCAGGATGGTCGCCGGCGGGCGTACGGCGGGGCCCAATGGCCCCGGGCCAACGGTCACGGGGCGACGGTCACGGATCATGCGCCGGGACCGCGGGTCAGGGGCAGACGTCAGGGGCAGGGTGTGCCGGGGCCCGAGGTTGCGGGGGCCCGAGGTTGCCGGGGGAGGGGCAGGGCTGGGTGTGCGTGGGTCAGTCGCCGGCCAGTGCCTGTTCGATCGTGGCCATGATTTCGCCGAGCGGTGCGTCCGTCCTGGCCACCGTGACCAGGACCTCATCCGTGCGCCTGACCGAGGCGGTCGGCTGCTCGGAGGCGGGCCGGTTGGCGCCGAAGCCCGTGCCGAACGTACGGCGCACGATCGCGAAGGCATGATCCAACTGCGCCTCCACGTCCCCGACTCCGCCCCCGCGCAGCCAGCGCCGCAGCACGTGGTTGTGGGCGGTGACGACGGCGGAAGCGGCGACCTCGGCGAGCAGCGGGTCGTCATCGCCGTCCCGGTGGGCCTCCTCGTCGAAGTGGCCCAGGAGGTAGCGCGTGAAGAGCCGCTCGTACCGTGCGACGGAGGCGATCTCCCGCTCCCGCAGTGCCGGTACCTCGCGCGTCAGCTTGTAGCGCTCGACGCTGCCCTTGGGCGAGGCGGCGTACATCTTCATGACTTCCTTGATGCCGCGGCACACGGTGTCGAGCGGGTTCTCGTGCGGCGGCGCCGCCTCCAGGACGGCCTGGGCGCGTACGAGCGTGTCGTCGTGGTCGGGGAAGATCGCTTCTTCCTTGGAGCGGAAGTGGCGGAAGAACGTGCGCCTGGCCACGCCCGCCGTCGCCGCGATCTCATCGACCGTCGTCGCCTCGTAACCCTTTGTCGCGAACAGCTCCATCGCCGCCGCGGCCAACTCACGGCGCACCTTGAGGCGCTGGGTGGCTGCACCGTTCGCACGAGAGGCAGTCGTACGGGAGTTCTTCGCGGGCTCTGGCATGTGGGGAACGTTACATGCTGTGACGGGTTCGGTGGGCGGGCTGCTCCCCGGAGGCTCAAGCAGCCCGCCCCACCCCCCGAAGCCGCCTGTCACCGGCCTGCGTACTCGCGGAAACCGCGTCCCGTCTTCCTGCCGAGGCACCCCGCTGCGACCAGGTGTTCCAGCAGCGGCGCAGGTGCCAGGCCCGGGTCGCGGAACTCCTGGTGCAGCACGCGCTCGATCGCCAGCGAGACGTCCAGGCCCACCACGTCCAGCAGCTCGAACGGGCCCATCGGATAGCCGCCGCCGAGCTTCATCGCCGCGTCGATGTCGTCCAGCGTCGCGTAGTGCTCCTGGACCATCTTCACGGCGTTGTTGAGGTAGGGGAAAAGCAGCGCGTTCACGATGAACCCCGCACGGTCGCCGCAGTCCACGGGGTGCTTGCGTATACGTGTGCAGACCTCGCGGACGGTGGCGTGCGCATCGGGGGCCGTGAGCACCGTCGTCACGACCTCGACCAGCTTCATCGCGGGCGCCGGGTTGAAGAAGTGCATGCCGACCACGTCATGGGGACGCGAGGTCGCGCGGGCGCAGGCGATGACCGGCAGCGAGGAGGTCGTGGTGGCCAGCACGGCGCCGTCCTTGCAGACCTTGTCCAGGGTGCCGAACAGCTCCCGCTTGACGTCCAGTTCCTCGGCCACCGCCTCCACGGCGAGGTCCACTCCGGCGAGCGCGTCGAGCGTCCCCGCGGGGGTGATGCGGGCCAGCGCGGCGTCACGGTCCTGCGCCGTCATCCGGCCCTTCTTGACCGAGCGCTCCAGCGACCCCGCGATCTTCGCCTTCGCCGCCTCGGCCTTCTCCTCGCTGCGCGCTGCCAGCACCGTGGGGTACCCCGCCTTGGCGAAGACCTCCGCGATGCCGCCGGCCATCGTGCCGGAGCCCGCGACGCCGACCGAGGCGACCGCACGGCCGGCGGGCGCTGCCGACGCGGGGTCGGGGGTGAGGGCGTCGGCGACCACGGTGGCGCTGCCCGGTGCCTCGTAGGTGTAGAAGCCGCGCCCCGACTTGCGCCCGGTCAGGCCGGCTTCGGCCAGCTGGCGCAGGACGGGGGCCGGCGCGTGCAGCCGGTCCTGGGACTGCGCGTACATCGCGTCGAGCACCGTACGCGCCGTGTCGACGCCGATCAGGTCGAGCAGCGCGAGCGGGCCCATCGGCAGCCCGCAGCCCAGCTTCATGGCCGCGTCGATGTCCTCGCGGGTGGCGTAGCGGGCCTCGTACATCGCCGCCGCCTGGTTGAGGTAGCCGAACAGCAGTCCGTCGGCGACGAATCCGGGCCGGTCGCCGACCGCGATGGGGTCCTTGCCCAGATCGTGCGCGAGCGCGGTCACGGCGGCGACCGTCTCGGGCGAGGTGAGCACGGAGGAGACGATCTCGACGAGTTTCATCGCGGGGGCGGGATTGAAGAAGTGCAGCCCGACAACGCGTTCGGGCCGGTCGGAGTCGGCGGCAAGCCGGGTGACCGACAGCGCGTTGGTGCCCGTGGCGAGGATGGTCCCTGGCCTGACGACCGTGTCGAGGACCGCGAAGACCTGGCACTTGGTGTCGTAGTCCTCGGGCACGACCTCGATGACGAGATCGGCTTCGGCAGCCGCCGCGAGGTCGGAGTGGACGCTGAACCGCGCGAGCACGTCCCGCCGTTCGCTCTCTGTCATCTTCTCGCGGCTCACGGCGCGGGCCGTCGATGTCTCCAGCGAGGTAAGGGCCAGCCGCGAGGCTGCTTCGTTCGTGTCAATGCCGATGACCTGACGCCCGGCGCGGGCGAGAATGTCTGCGATGCCGCTGCCCATCGTGCCGAGGCCGACAACGGCGATGGTGCGCAGGCGAGTACGGTCCATCACGGGACTCCAGAGGGTGTGACACAGGCCCCTGAACGGGGCTCGGCTGATGAGGGTGAGGGTTCTGTGCACTACTGGGCGCACGGGCGTACGCACGCACATGGCAGGGGAGTTACGGAACATGCCCCGGCGATCGGCCCTGTCCCCGGGCCGAGCCGCGACTGCGATGCTCACTACCGAACCGACTGCACTCTCGGCGGCTGCGTCACCAGGCCGCCTGAGCGGGGGTACCGCTCTGATGAGCACCGTAACTCGTGGGTAATCAGAAGGCCAGGGGTAGGAGCACTTCCAGAGCTGTGGCACACAGCACGTAAGGGGGATCCGGAGTGGGCGACGTGTCGTTTCATGCGCTGATCGACCGTGTGCGGCCCGAGGCCGATCCTGTCGAGTACGCACGCCTCGTCACGCTGGCGAGGCAGCGCGGTCCTGACGCACGCGACCAGCTCGCCTCCGTTCTCGTGGAGACCGAACGGCCGTTGTGGGCACGCGAGATCGCGGCCTTCGCACTCGGCAGCGCGGGCGACAGGCGGGCCTTCGAGACGCTGGTGTTCCTGCTGAACTACCGCGACCCCGTGTGCTGCGCCAGCGCGGCCCGCGCGTTAGAGCTGCTGCGCGACCCCCGTACGGCGAGGGCGGCAGCCGCGCTGGCCACCAACGAACTGCGCACCGCCTACGCGCTCCACCCCGTACGCCTGCTCACGGCGCTGCGCGCGCCCGAGTCCGTGCCGACGCTGATCAACGTACTCCAGCGGCTCCTGATCGGACCGCTGCACTACTGGCCGATCGCCGAGGCGTGCGTACAGGGGCTCGGCGCGCTGGGCGACAAGAGAGCGATCGCCGTACTGGACGCGGCGGCCGAGCACCACAGGCTCTCCCCGGCGGCGAAGGCGGCGCGGGCACGGATACCTGGTTAGGCCGATGCCCGGTGAGGCCGGATGCCCGGTGGGGTCGGTCGCCGGTGAGGCCGGATGCCGGTCGGTGCGGGACCGGGTCAGTGCGGAAACCGGCTCAGTACGGTGCTCCCTGTGCGCGGTTCAGCCGAGTGCGCGCGCATAGCGCACATCCGGCAGGGAGGCGCCCGCGATCACGAAGGTGTGGGTGACCCCGTCCGGCGCGAAGCCGGCCTTCTCGTAGAAGCGGCGAGCCCTGTGGTTGTCCCCGAGCACCCACAGCGTCAGCCGGGGGTGTCCGCGCCGTTCGGCGACGACGAGTGCCGCCTCCATGAGAGCGCGGCCTGTGCCGGTGCCGATCCGGTCGGGGCGCACGTAGAGCGCGTACAACTCCCCGTCCTCGCCCGGCAGTCCCGGGCCTTTCGGCGGGCCCTCCTCCTCGCGCTGCGGGCCGACGGCGGCCCAGCCCGTGATGCTGCCGTCCTCCTCCTCGGCGACGAGGTTGTCGAGGAAGGCGCGGCTCGTGGAGAAGAAGCCCCGGCGCTCGGCCGCGTCCTTCTCGGGTGTCATCGCGTCGAGATGGTGCTGCGGCACCAGGCCCGCGTACTGCCAGCCGCGCACACGGACCTCCGAAACCGCGTCGATGTCGTCCTCGGTCATCTCCCGTACTCGCATGGACAAGAGAGTGACACCCCGTGACCGTGCCCGCACCGCATTTCTCCTCCGGCCCGGTGCGATACCTGACACAGGATGTCCGGTTGGGGCGCGAGGCTGTGCCTATGACGACGGATTCGAAGAGAACGACGAGCTGGGACGGATTCCGTGCGGCGGAGCCCGAGTTCGCGGCGCGGGTGGAGCGGCGCTTCGGGCTGCACAAGCACCACGTGCTGGCGACCCTGCGCGCCGACGGGGCGCCGAGGCTCACGGGGCTCGAAGTGGACTTCCGCGGCGGGGAGATGTGGCTCGGGATGATGCCGGGCTCGCGCAAGGCGCTCGACCTGCGGCGCGATCCCCGTTTCTCGATGCACGCCAACCCCGGTTCCGGCGCGGAGATGGAGGAGGGTGACGCGCGGGTGTCGGGGCGCGCGAGCGAGGTGAAGGACCCCGCGGAGATCGCGCGCTGGGCAGCGGGTGCGGAGGAAGGAGCCGTTCCCGAGGTCTTCCACCTCTTCCGCGTCGAGGTGACGGAGGTCGTACTGGTCTCCATCGAGATGCCGGACATCGTCTTCCGCACCTGGAAGCCGGGCCACGCCCTGCGCACCCTGCGCCGCGGGAACGAGGACGCGCCCCCGCGCGAGGACGGCGTGGCGCCTTCGGGCGAGGGCGAACCGGCCGGGCCCGCTGAGGGCGCGGCCTGAAGGCTCGGCCCGAAGGCGGGGCCCCGCATCCTGTGGCGCGGCCTGAACGGTCCCGCAGCGGGGCGTCAGTCCGTGCTGGGCAGGAGTGCGAACGCCTCGACCTCCATGAGGAGTTCGGGCCTGACCAGCGAGACGACCTGTACGGCGGTGCCGGCCGGCGGGTGCCCGGTGTCGATGTGCGCGTCCCGCGCGGTGCGCAGCGCGGGCATGACCGCGAGGTCGGTGACGAAGAAGGTGAGCTTCACCACGTCGGCGAAGGTGGCGCCCGCCGCCTCCAGGCAGCGCGCGAGGTTCGCGAACACCTGCCGCGCCTGTGCGTCCGGGTCACCGACGCCGACGACCTCGCCGTCAGCGTCGAGCGCGATCTGTCCGGATATGGCCGCGAACTTGCCCTCGCCCTGGACGACATGGCTGTAGCCGTTGCCGGGAGCGAGACCGTCGGGGGTGGGGATGTGGGTGAGCGATGACATGCCGCGCATGGTCTCAGAGCAGCGTGAGCTGTGTGCCCCGCGGGCTGTCGCTCTCCTCGTCCTCCGTGAGTACGGGCGCCGGCGGTTCGATACGGCGGGCCGCACCGGAGGAGGAGGGGCCGAGCCCGTACTCGGCCGCCAGTTCGTGCACCTGCCGGGTGATGCGCCGCTGGTACCAGGTGGGCGCGTACGGGCCGTTGGAGTACAGCGCCTCGTAGTGCCGTACCAGGTGCGGATGGTGGGTGCCGAGCCAGCTCATGAACCACTCGCGCGCGCCGGGACGCAGGTGCAGCGCGAGCGGGGTGACCGAGGTGGCCCCGGCGGCGGCGATGGCCCGCACGGTGGTGCGCAGCTGTGCCGGTGAGTCGCCGAGGAACGGGATCACGGGCGCCATCAGCACCCCGCACGGGATGCCGTGCTCGGCCAGTACCCGTACGACGTCCAGGCGGCGCTCAGGCGCCGGTGTGCCCGGCTCGACGGTGCGCCACAGCTCCTCGTCGGTGAAGCCGACCGAGACGGAGACCCCGACGTCGGTCACGGCGGCGGCCGAGCGCAGCAGGTCCAGGTCGCGCAGGATCAGCGTTCCCTTGGTGAGGATGGAGAAGGGGTTGGCGTAGTCGCGCAGCGCCGTGAGGATCCCCGGCATGAGCCGGTACCGGCCCTCCGCGCGCTGATAGCAGTCGACGTTGGTACCCATGGCGATGTGCTGGCCGCGCCAGCGCGGGCCGCTCAGCTCCTTGCGGATCAGCTCGGGCGCGTTGATCTTCACCACGATCTGGGAGTCGAAGTCCTCGCCGGTGTCCAGGTCGAGGTAGCTGTGGGTGCGGCGCGCGAAGCAGTAGACGCAGGCGTGGGTGCAGCCGCGGTACGGGTTCACGGTGTATTCGAACGGCATGCGCGAGGCCCCGGGCACCTTGTTCACCAGGGAGCGGGCCCTGACCTCGTGGAAGGTGATGCCCCTGAACTCGGGGGTGTCGAACGTCCTCGTCACGGCGGAGGTGCCGAAGAGCGCGGGAGCCGCCCTCGGTCCCTCGTCGCTCAGTTCTTCCCAGCGCATGCGGCCTCCTCGGTGGTGGTGTCGCTTCCCTCTGGCGGCACTGTCGCTCTCTCGCTCAGAATAGAACACCTGTTCCCCTGGGTGGTGTCAAGCCGGATTTTGGTGGCCGCCGCGATGGTGGTTGGCTGGGCGCCACGTCCGAATCGACTGGCGGGTGAGCCAGCCGGGCCCCAGCACAGGAGGAGTAATGGCGCAGGTCGAGGCGACCACCCAGCGGGAGATCGCAGCCGAGCCCGACGACGTGTTCGACGCGCTCGCGGACTACAACGAGACCCGGCCGAAGCTGCTCCCCGAGCACTTCAGCGAGTACGAGGTTCGTGAGGGCGGCGACGGCGAGGGCACCGTCGTGCACTGGAAGCTCCAGGCCACCAGCAAGCGCGTCCGCGACTGCCTGCTCGACGTGACCGAGCCGTCCGACGGGGAGCTGGTCGAAAAGGACCGGAATTCCTCGATGGTCACCACCTGGCGGGTCACCCCCGGCGGTGGCGAGAAGACGGCCCGGGTCACGGTGACGAGCGTGTGGAACGGCGCGGGCGGCGTCGGAGGCTTCTTCGAGCGCACCTTCGCGCCCAAGGGGCTCGCGCGCATCTACGACGAGATCCTCACGGCGCTGGCCGCCCGGACGGAGAAGTAGCGCCACGACCGACCGTGCCGGCGGCGGCGCACCCGGCGTGCCGCCGCCTGCCGGTCCGGTGTGCCGCGGCTCGTCGACCCGGTGTGCCGCCGCTCACCGTATCGAGTGGTTTTCCCGCCGCGTTGTCGTGCGCCGGTGGTACGCGCCTCGCGGTGAAAGCCCCTGTTCGGCCGCCCGACAGGCGCTCAGGAAGCCCGAGTTGGGTGCCTGTGAGGCCCGTTGCCGTGCCTCGCGTAACTTGAACGCGCTTGTCGTGCAATGCGAGAACTACTCCCCCGTAGACAGGTGGCAAGGGGAGTGCGATGGGCGGTATCGGCGGGGCGATCCTCGTCAGCAGGAGCGAAGAACACCCTGCGCCACGGGAGGGGGAGGGGCAGGGGCAGGAACTCCTGGCGCCCGCCTCGGTCGAGGTCACGCTGGAGATCCCGGGCCGCAGCGAGCCGCCCGAACCGGGCCACCTCGACCTGACACCCACTCAACTCCCGCCTGCGCTGGGCGAGTCCGTGCAGTCGCTGCCCGTCAGCGGCCACACGCGTGTCGCGGCCCCGCACGCGGCGGCCGGGTTCCCCGATGCGCCGGGCGGCGACCCGGCGCGCGGTGAACGGGCCGGCACCGACCGTACCGGCGACGACGTGCCGGGCAGCGAGCGCGCTTACGACGGCCGGGCGGACGACGGCTACCTGCTGGGCGATGACCGGGCGCCCGGAGATCCCGTGGACGGGACGCGTACGTTCGCTGACGCCGAGCAGGCCGAGCGGGCAGAACAGCCGCCTCCGCTGAGTCCGCGCCGTCTGCGGCTGGTCCTCGGCGCACTGGTGCTCGCGCTGCTGCTGGCCGCGCTCGAACAGACCATTGTGGCCACGGCACTTCCGAAGATCGTCGGCGATCTCCACGGGCTGCGGCAGATGTCGTGGGTGCTCACGGCCTACCTGCTCGCCGCCACCGTCGGGCTGCCCGTCTACGGCAAGCTCGGTGACCTCTTCGGCCGCAAGGGCCTCTTCCTCGTCGCCCTCGGCGTGTTCACGGCAGGCTCCGCGCTCGCCGGATGGGCGGGCTCCATGGAGCAGCTCATCGCCTGCCGTGCCGTCCAGGGCGCGGGCGCCGGCGGACTCCTGATCGGGGTGCAGGCGATCGTCGCCGACCTGGTGCCCGCCCGCGAACGCGGGCGCCGCATGGGCCTGATCGGCGCCGCGTTCGGCCTCGCGTCCGTAGCGGGACCGCTGCTGGGAGGCTGGTTCACGGACACGTACTCGTGGCGCTGGTGCTTCTGGTTCAACGTTCCTCCGGGGCTGCTGGCGCTGCTCGTCACGGCGTTCGTGCTCAAGCTGCCCAGGCCGCGCGTGCGGCCCCGGCTCGACGTGTTCGGCGCCCTGCTGATCGCGGTCTTCTCCACCTGTCTCGTTCTGCTGACCACATGGGGCGGTACGACCTACGCGTGGGACGACCGCGTCATCCTCAGCCTCGGCGCCGGCGCCGTCGTCAGCTGCACGCTCTTCCTCGTCGCCGAACGCCTCGCCCCCGAACCCGTGCTGCCCCTGCGGCTGTTCCGCGACTCCGTCTTCACCGTCTCCGGGCTGGTCGGGCTCGCCATCGGGGTCGCGCTGTTCGGCGCGGCCAGCTACTTGCCAGGCTTCCTTCAGATGGTCGAGGGCGTCAGCGCCACCACCTCAGGGCTGCTGATGCTGCCCCTCATGTGCGGTGTCGCCGTCGCCTCCACCCTCGCCGGGCAGCTCATCTCCCGTACGGGGCACTACAAGGTCTTCCCCGTCCTGGGCTGCGCCCTGGCGGCTGAGGGCATGTGGCTGCTCTCCAAGCTGGAGGCCGGCACCCCGCGTGAGGTCTTCGGCATCTGGTCGGCGATCCTCGGCCTCGGAATCGGCTTCGTGCTGCCCGTACTGGTCCTCGCCGTGCAGAACTCCGTGCGCCCCGCCGACCTCGGAGCCGCCACCAGCGCCAACATCTACTTCCGGCAGCTCGGCGGCAGCGTCGGCGCCGCGCTCTTCGGCACGCTCCTCGCACACCGGCTCGCCGACGCGTTCGCCCGTGAGCTGCCAGGAAACGCGCTCTCCGACCCCGGCTCCCTCACCCCCCAACTCGTGCGCGCGCTGCCCGAGTCGCTGCGTGCCGGCTACATCAGCGCCTACGTGGACGCGATGCCGCGGATCTACCTCTACCTCGTACCGGTGCTCGTCCTCGGGCTCCTGCTGGCCTTCTTCCTCAAGGAGAAACCTCTGGTGTCACACCACACCTCCGTGCCCCAGGCCCGTACGGCCGAACCCGATGCGCCCACGGGGGAGGGGGCCGCAGCGGAGCGCCCCGTGCCCACCATGGCGGGCATCCCCGTCTGCGGAACCGTCCGGCACCACGACGGCAGCATCGTCCCGCGCGCCGCGCTCACCCTCGTCGACACGGGAGGGCGGCAGATCGGACGCGGTGCCACGGGCGACGACGGCCGCTACGCACTGAGCACCCCTGGCGAGGGCTCGTACGTCCTCATCGCGGCGGCCGGCGGGCACCAGCCCCGCGCGGTCAGTGTCGTCGTCGGCGAACGCCCCGTCGACCTGGACGTCGTGCTGGGCGGCGCAGGTCGGCTCGCGGGCAGCGTCCTCACCGCCGACGGCAACCCAGTCAAGGACGCCGTGGTGACGCTCACCGACGTACGGGGCGAGGTCGTGGCCACCACCCGCAGCGGGCGCGAGGGCGGCTATGTGATCACCGAGCTGGTCGCGGGCGAGTACACCCTCGCCGCCAGTGCGCCCGTCTACCGGCCCGCGGCGCTGCCGGTGTCCGTGCAGGCGTCCCGGGAGACACGGCAGGACATCGAACTCGCGGGCGGAGCCGTGCTGCGCGGCACCGTACGGGCCACGGGCGGAAGGCCCGTCGAGGATGCGCGGGTGACCCTGCTGGACGCCGCGGGGAACGTCGTGGACACCGCGACCACGGCGGCCGACGGCGTCTTCCGCTTCGTCGACCTGGCCTCGGGTGAGTACACCGTCGTGGCCGCCGGATATCCGCCGGTCGCCACCGTGCTCCAGATCGCTGGGGGAGGGCGTACGGAGCGCGACGTGCAACTGGGGCACGAGGACTGAGTGCTCCGGTGTTCCACCGGCGCACCACCCGTTCGTGCGAGGGCACCCTTCCGGCGGGCGCACAGCCCTACCGTGGACCCTGGCCGCTCACGGCGGCCGGGGACCGGCCATCGCCGGGAGGGAGGACTGGTTCCATGGACAGCGCGCCGGACGCCGACCGCGGGGAAGGCATCCTCGTCGCCGTACGGGGATGTGTACCCTCCGCCGCTGTCGCCGTCGACGGGCACGGCGTCATCGGACACTGGAGCCCGGGAGCCCGCGCCCTCTTCGGATACCGCGCCAGGGAAGCTGTCGGCGCATCGGCGGCCGAACTCCTCCCCGTTGCCGGCGCGTTGAACGCGGCGGCCAGGAGCGGCGACCACCACTGGCTCGACGGCGCCGGCGACCTCGCGGGCGCGGGACACGTCATGGCGGGGCGGGCACGTGTGCCGGGCCCCGGCGCCGTGCGTGGCGACGTCCTCTGGTGGGCCTACCCGCTCGCGGCTCCCGCGCCCTTCCGGCTGCTGGTCCTCGCCACGGACGCGGCACGCCTCCAGCGCCGCCGCAGCTTGCGCGGCACCCGGGTCGCGCCCGGTTTCGGCCCGCACCGCTGGTTCCCCGAGGCGGCCGAACTCGCCGCGCGGCTGCCCCTGATGCTGGGCGGCCGGAGCGGGGAGGCGGGTGAGCGTGTCGCGCCGCGGGTGCTGGAGCTGGGCTGTCCCGTGCTGGAAGTGACCCGGATGGCCTCGCTCCCCGTCTCCCCCTCGCCGGTGCCGGGCGGCGAACTGCCGCTGTGCCGTTGACGGGAGAGGCACAGCACCGTCGGTACAACTCCCGCCGTACCGTGCCGTCGGCACAACTCCGGCCGGGGCAAGGGACACCCGGCTGGGCCGCCGGTGGCCAGGGCCGTGCGGCCGGCGACGTGCCACGGACACAGACCGGAGGAAAGGGCAGGTCAGCGGGGTCTGTGGAGAACTCCCTCACCCGCTGGAGTGGAAAGCAGAGGTGTGGACCAGTGGAGTTATCCACAGGGGTGTCGTGGCGTTTGGCGACCGCGTAACGTTCCGGACATGAAGATCCTCATCAGCGCCGACATGGAGGGCGCCACGGGAGTCACCTGGCCCGCCGACGTGCTCCCCGGCACGCCCCAGTGGGAGCGCTGCCGCGCGATGTTCACCTCGGACGTGGACGCCGCCGTCAGGGGCTTCTTCGAAGGAGGCGCCGATGAGGTGCTCATCAACGAAGCGCACTGGAGCATGCGGAATCTCCTGCTGGAGAAGCTCGACGAGCGCTGCGAGATGCTCACCGGCAAACACAAGGAGCTCTCCATGGTCGAGGGCGCCCAGCACGGTGACGTCGACGGGATCGCCTACGTCGGCTATCACGCGGGCGCCGGTACCGAGGGCGTCCTCGCGCACACCTTTCTCGCCAACCAGCTCACGGGCGTGTGGGCCGACGGCGTGCGGGCCAGCGAGGGGTACCTGAACACGCTGGTGGTCGCCGAGTACGGCGTGCCCGTTGTGCTGGTCACGGGAGACGACCGCGCGGTCGAGGACTCCCGGGGATACGCCCCGGACGCCAAGGGCGTCGCCGTCAAGGACTACGTCTCGCGGTACGCTGCGGTCTGCCGTCCGCCCGCGCGCACGGCCAGGGAGATCAGGGCAGCGGCGCGGGAAGCCACACCACTGGCGGTGCGGCACACCCCGCAGGCGCCCGAACCGCACACCATCGAGATCGAGTTCGATGCCGAGCACCTCGTTGGCGCGGCCACAGTGATCCCCGGCGTCGAGCGCACAGGCGAGCGCAGGGTGGGCTTCACCCAGCCCTCCGCCTATGCGGCCTACCGCTGTTTCAAGGCCGTGACCACCGTCGTCTCCTCGGCAGTGGAGGAGCAGTATGGCTGACCAGGCACATCTGGACGAGAAGGTGTTCGACGAGGTGGTGACGACCACCTCGGAGCTCATCCGCATCGACACCACCAACAGGGGCGGCGGAGACGGATACGAGCGACCTGCGGCCGAGTACGTCGCGGCCGGCCTCGCCGAGGCGGGGATCGAGCCCCACCTGCTGGAGAAGGCGCCGGGCCGCACCAATGTCGTCGCCCGGATCGAGGGCATGGACCCCAGCGCAGGGGCGCTGCTCGTGCACGGACATCTGGACGTGGTGCCCGCCGAACCCGCCGACTGGACCGTGCACCCCTTCTCCGGCGAGATCAGGGACGGCGTCGTCTGGGGCCGGGGCGCCATCGACATGAAGAACGCCGACGCGATGGTCCTCACCCTCGTGCGCGCCTGGGCCAGGGCCGGGGTGCGCCCGCCGCGCGACATCGTGCTCGCCTTCACGGCAGACGAGGAAGACAGCGCGGAGTTCGGCTCGGACCATCTCGTCGAGCGGCACGCCGAGTTGTTCGAGGGATGCACCGAGGGGATCAGCGAGTCCGGCGCCTTCACCTTCCACGCGGGCGACGGGCTGCGGCTCTACCCCGTGGCCGCGGGGGAGCGGGGCACGGCCTGGCTCAAGCTGACCGCGCACGGAAAGGCGGGCCACGGCTCGAAGGTCAACCACGCCAATGCCGTCGGCCGGCTCGCGGCGGCCGTCCAGCGCATCAGCGAACACCGGTGGCCCGTCAGGCTCACCCCCACCGTGAGGGCCGCGCTCGTCCGCCTCGCCGAGGTGCACGGACTCCCGCCGCTCGCGCCCGACGCGCGGGACGAAGAGGTGGACGCCCTCCTGGCCAGGCTCGGCCCCGCAGCCGCGCTCATCGAGCCGACGGTGCGCAACAGCGCCAACCCGACGATGCTGGACGCGGGTTACAAGATCAATGTGATCCCCGGCACCGCCACGGCCGGGGTCGACGGGCGGATGCTGTCCGGCGCCGAGGAGGAGTTCCACGCGACCATGGACAGGCTGACGGGCCCCGACGTGGAGTGGGACTTCCAGCACCGTGAGGTCCCCGTCCAGGCTCCCGTCGACTCCCCGCTGTTCGCCGCGATGAGCGAGGCGCTGGGCCACTTCGACCCCGGCGCCCACGTCGTGCCGTACTGCATGTCGGGGGGCACGGACGCCAAGCAGTTCTCGCGGCTCGGCATCAAGGGATACGGCTTCTCGCCGCTGAAGCTCCCCGAAGGCTTCGACTACCAGGCGCTGTTCCACGGCGTGGACGAGCGGGTGCCCGTTGACGCCCTGCACTTCGGCGTCCGCGTCCTGGACCGCACCCTGCGCTCCGACCCGGCAGCGCCGGGCTCTCCCACCCGCCCCGTCCCGTCAGGAGGCTGACGCCAGATGACCAAGCAGGCTCCCTACGGCACCTGGCCCTCACCCATCGACGCCCGGCTCGTGGCCGCGCACGACGGGCGGCCCGAGTTCCTGGGCGCGGTCGGCGGCGAGCTGTGGTGGACCGAGCCGCGCCCCGAGGAGGGCGGACGCCGCGCGCTGATGCGGCTCGCCGCCGACGGACGCGGCCCGGCGGCCTCGGTGCTGCCCCCGCCGTGGAACGTACGCAACCGCGTCATCGAGTACGGCGGTCTTCCCTGGGCCGGCACGCCGCGTGGCGAGGACGGACCGCTGATCGTCTTCACCGACTTCGCCGACCAGCGCCTCTACGCCGTCGAGCCCGACGCGCCGGACGGCGCGGCGCCCAGAGCCCTGACCCCGCTGTCCACCGTCACCGACGGGGGGCTGCGCTGGTGCGACCCCGTGATCGTGCCGGAGCTGGACGAAGTGTGGTGCGTGCTGGAGGAGTTCACGGGGGAGGGCCCCACGGAGTTGCGCCGCCTACTGGCAGCCGTGCCGCTGGACGGCTCGGCGGCGCGTGACCGTGCGCGGGTGCGCGAGCTGACCGGGGACACCGACCGCTTTCTGACCGGGCCGCGCCTCTCGCCCGACGGGCAGCGCCTCGCCTGGATCGCGTGGGACCACCCGGCGATGCCGTGGGACGGCACCCGCGTCAGGACGGCGCGCGTCACGGAGGAGGGCACGCTCACCGGTCTGCGCGAGGTCGCTGGCGGGGCCGCCGAGTCGGTGGTGCAGGCCGAGTGGGCCTATGACGGCTCCCTGTTGATCGCCTCGGACGCCAGTGGCTGGTGGAACCTTCAGCGGATCGATGTCGCCGCTGCCGAGCGCGGCGAGGATGTGCGGGCCGTACCGCTGTGCCCGCGTGAGGAGGAATTCGCCGCCGGGATCTGGAAGATCGGTCAGCGCTGGTTCGCGCCGCTGCCGAACGGTCTCGTGGCGACCCTGCACGGGCGCGGGGCCCAGACGCTGGGCGTTCTGGACCCGGAGACCGGCGAGCTGGTGGACACGGCGGGACCGTGGACCGAGTGGGCCGCCTCGCTCGCGGTCATCGACAGCCGCGTGACCGGGGTCGCAGCCAGCCCCCGTTCCTCGTCCGAGATCGTGGAGCTGGACACCAGGACCGGGCACACCCTGGTGCTGGCCTCACGGCACGAGGACCATGTCGACCCGGCCTACTACCCCGAGCCGCAGATTCGCACGTTCACGGGGCCCGACGGGCGGGAGATCCACGCGCACATCTATCCGCCGCACCACCCGGAGTACACGGCGCCCGACGGCGAACTGCCCCCGTATGCCGTGTGGGTGCACGGCGGGCCCACCAGCAGGGCGCCGCTCGTGCTCGACCTGGAGATCGCCTACTTCACCTCGCGTGGCATCGGTGTCGCCGAGGTCAACTACGGCGGCTCGACGGGGTACGGCAGGGAGTACCGCAACCGGCTGCGCGAGCAGTGGGGCGTCGTGGATGTGGAGGACTGCGCAGCCGTGGCCCGCACGCTCGCCGAGGAGGGCACGGCCGACCCCGCCAGGCTCGCCATCCGAGGCGGCAGCGCGGGCGGCTGGACGAGCGCTGCCTCGCTGACCTCGCCGGCGGCGGAGGGGGTGTACGCGTGCGGCACCATCTCCTACCCCATCCTCGACCTGGAGGGCTGGGCGCTGGGCGAGACGCACGACTTCGAGTCGCACTATCTGGAGTCGCTGGTCGGCCCGCTGGCCGAGACGCGGGCGCGGTACCGCGAGCGCTCACCGCTGCACGGAGCGCACCGGGTGACCGTACCGTTCCTGCTGCTGCAGGGGCTGGACGACGTGATCTGCCCGCCCGTCCAGTGCGAACGCTTCCTGGAAGAGGTCCAGGGCCGGGGCGTTCCGCACGCCTACCTCGCCTTCGAGGGTGAGGGACACGGGTTCCGGCGCGCGGACAGCATCGTGCGCGCTGTGGAGTCCGAACTCTCCCTGTACACCCAGACTTTCGGCCTCGTGAGGGACGACATCCCCAGTGTGGAGCTGAGCAAGTGACCGTGCCGCCGCTGCCCGAAGGGGAGCCCGCGCCCACGCTCGCCGACCCGCACATGCTGCTGGAGGGCTACCTCGACCACTACCGCCGCACGCTGGTACGCAAGGCCGGTGAGCTGTCCGAGCAGCAGCTCCGCTCCAGCGCGCTGCCCTCGGGCTGGACGCCGCTGGAGCTGATCCGACACCTCACGTATGTCGAACGGCGCTGGCTGCGCTGGGGGTTCATGGCCGAGGCGGTGCCCGACCCCTGGGGCGACAGGGGCCCGGACGACCGCTGGCATGTGCCCGAGGGGCTCAGCAGCGAGCGGGTGCTCGCCGAGTTCGAGGAGCAGTGCGCGCGCTCCCGCGAGATCTCGTCATCGGCGGAGCCGGCCCAACGGGCGCGAGTGGGAGGGCGGTTCACGACGGAGAAGGAGGCACCCACCCTCGCCTGGATCCTGTTCCATCTGCTCCAGGAGTACGCGCGGCATGTGGGGCACCTGGATGTCGTGGTGGAGCTGGCGGCCGGTCGCACGGGAGAGTGAGCGGGCGCCGGGCGGCGGCCCGTGCCCGCGGGTGCCGTGCGGGCGGGGGCGGTACGGAGGTCCAGGGCTCCGGTCCGGGCCGTCCGCCCACGTCCCGGTCCGGGCCGTCTGGCCCAGGTCCCGGTGGGCCGCCTGGCCCCGGTGGTGGCCCAGGCCATCCGGCGCGGGTCTCGTGCGGGGCTTACAGGTCGGCGATGTCCGCGAGGACGCGGGCCTGGCGCATCAGGTCGATGCTGCGCGTGAGGTCCTCGTCCTCGACCACGCTCCACAGCGTGTACTCGACGTGCCGCGCCACCGACCAGGCCCGCACGCGGCCCGGGTCCTCGCCGAGCGCGTCGGCGACCAGTGCCGTGCGGTTCCGTAGCACGTGGTGCGGGTCGGGGTGCGCGAACGGGTCGTCGACCTGCTCGATCAGCGGCCAGGGGTCGAAAGCGGGGTCGCCTGTCATCGGCTTCGGGTCGATGGTCAGCCATGGCTCCCGGTGCGCGGCGAGAAGGTTGCCCGGGTTGAAGTCGCCGTGCACGACGACCTCGCGCCGTGCGGTGCGCGGGAGTTCACGCAGCAGCGAGGAGCCCAGCCGGAAGAGCCCCGTGTCCAGTTCGGCGGGCCACTGGCGGGCGGCGCGTTCGTCGGCGAGGTCGGCCCACTCCGAGGCGATGGCGGCGACCGTGTCCATACCGGCGGCGTGCGCCTCGGCGAGGTCCGCCTCCCACAGCCGGCGCAGCGCACCGGCCGCGAGGAGGAGCCGTTCCTCGGCCGGGACGTCCGTGGCCCGGCCCAGTTCGGTGCCCGGCTCGCAGCGTTCGATCAGCAGCGCGTAGAGCCCCGGGTCGTCCTCGTACAGCCGTACGGCGCCGCGCCCCTGCCACAGCCGGAGCGCCGCGCCCTCGGTACGGGCCTCGGGGTGGGGCCAGGTCAGTTTGAGTACGGCGCGGGTGCCGTCGGGGCGTTCGGCGGGCGCGGCCCAGGAGCAGCTGCCGCCGTGGAAGGGCACGCCGAGGCGCAGTTCCCAGCGCTCCCGCACCTTCTCGACCAGGGCGGGCAGCCCCGCGAGCCATTCGCGTCCGCTGTCGGTGCGTGCCATGTCGTTCATGACGGGGAGCGTCGGCGGGAACAGCTCGGTCGCGGTGCGCTTGGTCGCGGTGGGTTCGGTCGGGGTGCGCTCGGTCACGGTGCGGGATCCTCACATCCGTACGGCGGGCCCCGGCGCCGGGCCGGACGGGGAGCCCTCGGAAACCTTCACCGTACGGGGGCGGGTCCACGCACGCCCTCCGTTTTTCCGGGCGCTCAGCCGCCGTGCGGGGCGCTGTCGTTGCGGGGTGTGCCCTGGTCAGGGGCGCCCTTGTGGGGCGTGCCCCGTCGCGGGGTGCCCTGGTGGGCGCCGATGGCGGGCGGGTCGGGGACCGGGTCGCCGAAGTAGTCACGGCCGCCGTCGTCGGGCACGGGTGTCCCGGCGCCCAGCGCGGGTGACCCGGCGCGCAGCCTGAGGTCCCCGGGTGAGCGCGGTGCGGGGCCGCCGGCGAAGAGCGGATCGCCGTGCACGGCAGCCGTGTCGCCTGCCGGGGCCTGGGGGATGCGCGTATAGAGGTTGTGGTCGAAGGCGCTGGGGGTTTTGGCGATGGGGGAGCCGCCGGGGGCGCCCGCGAAGACGTTGTTGCGGAACGTCACGCCGCCGGGGCCGTTGCCGTTGACCATGGGTGTGCCCTCGACCGTGGTGCTGAGGGTGTTGTTGTGCACCAGCGTGTTGGTCGTAGGGCCGCAGACGACGGAGATCACGCCGTACGGGGCGGTGCGGTTCTGGTCGTCGACGCTCATGTTGTAGCGGATGGTGTTGCTGTCCGAGGTCATTCCCTCGCCGTTGCACAGCAGCAGGAAGCCGCCCTCGTTGTCGTGGCTGTAGTTGTACTGGAAGACGTTGCGGTTGTTGCCGCCGTCGATGTCGAACGCCTGCGAGTCGCGGGTGCCGTGGCTTCCGGTCACCTCGTTGAACTGGGTCACCACGTCGTCGGAGTTCCAGGACCACACCCCGGCGTTGTAGCCCTGCGAGCGCCGGTTGAAGCCGTCCACGAGGTTGTGTTCGACCAGCGCGCCGACGCTGTTGTGCGTGACGATGCCGTCACCGCCCACGTCCCGCACCTCGTTGCCGCGCACGACGACATCGGTGAACGGTTCGAACGAGCGGCCAGGGCCCTTCGGGTGCTCGGCACGCTTTCCCCAGGAGGAGTTGGTGCCGATGCCCGTACGGTCCACGTGCGAGACGGTGCTGTTCTTGACGGTGATCCCGTCGAAGGCCGTCGGCTCGGCCTCGCCGCCGACGACGAACAGGACGCCGCCCGAGGGGTCGGGGTCCTTGAAGTCGGCGCCGTTGACGTCGCGTACGTCCACGTCGTCCACGACGTAGTGGTGGCCGGTTCCGAAGTCGGTGAGCCGCACCAGGATTCCCGCGCGCCGGTCCGTCGTGGTCGCGGGGCCCTTGTTGGAGACGGCGAGTCCGCGCAGCTCCCAGCCCTCGACGTTGTGCAGCAGCACGGCCGCGCGCGCTCCGCCGCCCGCGATCTCCGGCTTGGCGCCCGACCCGTAGGCACCGGCCAGCACCGGAGCCCGTTCCGTACCCGAACCCTTGGGCGCGAAGGTGCCCTCGCAGCGCGTTCCGCGCTTGAACCGCACGCTGTCCCCTGGCCGGTACGTCACGGAGGACGCCTTCTTCACCGTGCGCCACGGGCGGTTCGCGCCCGTACCCGGGGCGCTGTCCGAGCCGCGCTCGCAGTCGACGTAGTACGTCGTGCCACGGGTGCGGTCGCGATCGTGACCGTGACCGTGACCGTGACCGTGACCGCGCTCCTGGCCGTGGCCGGGAGAGGCCGCCGCGACGGCCGGGGTGAGTACCAGCGCCGCTGCCAGCACCGCCGTCGTCGCTGCCCCGCGCTTCGTCCGCCCGATGGTCCGGCCGATGGTCTGTCCGCCGATGGTCCGCCTGGTCATCCGCCTGGTCATCCGCGTGTCCTCCGGTGTGGGGCCGAGGCCGGTGCGGCACCAGCGTGCGGGGGAGGGGGCCGGGGCGGAAGGGACTTTCGCGCGCGGAGGCTTGGACGAACGTGCGGCGGACGTGCCGCGGTCCCGCCAGCCGGTACCGGCTCGCCCCCTCTCGCCCCGCTCCCTCTTCTCCCGATCGCTCCCGCATCAGGGCGCCGAATGCCGGGAGTTGGCGGCGGGAAGGGGCCGAGGAGACGGCGCAGGGGCGTACGGTCGGGTACGTTCGCCGTATGACAAGCGGCGCCTCCCACCCGTCCGCCATGGGCACCTCAGCTGGAACGGGCACCACACCCGCGACTGACACCACACCCGCCACCGGCACCCGGCCAGGCACCGGCACCGACACTCCGCCAGGCACCGGCACCGGCACTCCGCCCGTCGCGGTGATCCCGGCCGACGCCGAGCCCGTCATCCACGTCCTCCGCGTCTCCGAACACGCGCACGCCACGACGGCGCCCGGTGCGCTGCAGCCGCTCTCGGCGGAGGAGCGGGCACGCGCCACGACGTTCCTCCGCGCGGCCGACCGCGACCGCTATCTCGTCGCGCATCTGGCGCTGCGCCGCGAACTCGCCGCGCTCCTGGGCACGAGCCCCGCCGATGTGCCCCTCACCCGCGCCACGTGCCCCGTGTGCGGGGGGCCGCACGGGCGGCCGTCCGTCGAGGGCGATCCGCTGCACTTCTCGTTGTCACACGCGGGCGATCTCGTCCTGCTGGCGTTCGCGGGCGTTCCGATCGGCGTGGACGTCGAGGAGTACCCCGACCGCGCGACCGTCGCCGAGACATCCACCGCGCTCCACCCCCGTGAGCGCGACGAGTTGGCGCTGCTCCCCGAGGCCGGACGGCCCGCGGCTTTCACGCGCTGCTGGACCCGTAAAGAGGCGTATCTGAAGGGCACGGGCACGGGTCTGGGCGAGGACCCCTCGATCACGTATGTGAGCACGCTCGCCGTGCCCGCCTCACCGCCCGGCTGGCTGCTGACCGACCTGTCCGTGCCCCCGGGCCATGCCGCGGCGAGCGCTGTCCGGCTGTCCCGTGCGACCGATGCGGGGCCGGGATAGGTCCGTACGACCGGCGCGGCACCGGAGCCGGGGTCGGCCCGTACGACCGGCGCGGCGACGGCACTTCAGGAACGGCGCAGACGGTCCGTCGGCGGCCGGGCAGAATGCCCGGATGGACAGACGCACGATTCTGATCGAGGCTCCTTCCAACCTCGGCCTGCGCCCGCCGGTCCCCGGCGCCGTGCCCGGCTGCTACAAGCTCGCGGGTGCGCTGCGGGAACAGGGGCTGCCCCGCAGGATCGGTGCCGAGGAGGGCGGCGTCGTGGTGCCGCCCCGCTACGACAGGGGCGAATGGCAGCCCGGCGACGGGGTGTTCCACGCAGGGGCGCTGGCCGCGTACGCGCGCCGCCTCGCCGACAGGGTCGAACAGCACGTGCGCGCCGGCGACTTCACCGTGGTGCTCGGCGGTGACTGTTCCATCGTGCTGGGCTCCTCGCTCGGGCTGCGGCGCGTCGGCCGCTACGGGCTCGCCTACCTCGACGGGCACGACGACTTCCGGCACCCGGGCAACGCGACCCATGTGGGCGCCGCCGGAGGCGAGGACGTCGCGCTGGTCACCGGGCGCGGACAGCGTGACCTCACCGACCTGGAGGGGCTGCGCCCCTACACGCGCGACGAGGACCTCGTACTGCTCGGGCTGCGGGACGCCGAGAACGAGCCGGAGAACGTGTTCGAGGAGCTGTCGTCCCTCGGTATCGCGTACACGGCCGTCAGCACCGTCCGCGAGCAGGGCCCCGAGGCCGTGGCGCGGGAGGCGCTGGACCGTCTGGAGGCACCCGGGCTCGACGGGTTCTGGGTGCACATGGACGCCGACGTGCTCGACCCGAGCGTGATGCCCGCGGTCGACAGCGCCGAGCCAGGCGGCCTCTACCCCGGCGAACTCCGCGCGCTGCTGGGCCCGTTGGTCGCCTCTCCGCGCTGCGCCGGATTCCAGCTCACCATCTACGACCCGGACCGCGACGACCCCGAGGGCTCCTGCGCCGCGCTGCTCGCCGATCTCGTGGCGGATGTGCTGGGCCCGTGACCCGGTGAGGTCCGCCGAACGTCCGGAGACCCTGGCGGAGCGGGGGCGGACCGTGTTCCATGGTCATCGGGGGTCCCGGCAAGGCGGCGGCGCCCGCGAAAGACGCATGGAAGAAGCGAGGTTGCCGTGGCCACGACCGTACGACGCAGCACACTGACCCTGCCCGTCGCGCCGCTCGGCCCCGAGAATCCGCTGCCCGCGCTGCTGCCACTGGACGAGACGCACAGCCTGGAGGAGTCCGAACGGGCGGCGCTGCCGGCCGAGATGGCCCGCCAGGTCGGCTACGGGCCGCTGCGCACGGTGCTGCCCGCCCGGCTCCTCGACGGATACGGGCGGCAGCGCGAGCCGGCACAGCTCGACACCCTCGTGATCGAGAACGACCGGCTCCGCGCGACCGTGCTGCCCGGCCTCGGCGGCCGTATCGCGTCCCTCTTCCACAAGCCGACGCGGCGGGAACTGCTCTACGCCAACCCCGTCTTCCAGCCGGCCGACTTCGCGCTCAACGGGGCCTGGTACTCGGGCGGCGTCGAATGGAACATCGGTGCCACGGGGCACACGGCGCTCTCCTGTGCCCCGCTGCACGCCGCGCGCGTACCGGCGCCGCGCGGTGACGGCGCGATGGTGCGGCTGTGGGAGTGGGAGAGGCTGCGCGACACCCCGTTCCAGGTCGATCTGTGGCTGCCCGAGGGGTCCGACTTCCTGTACGTCGGCGTTCGCATCAGGAACCCGCACGACCGCACCGTGCCCGTCTACTGGTGGTCGAACATCGCCGTCCCCGAGGACGAGAACACCCGTGTGCTCGCGCCGGCCGAGGAGACCTGGTACTTCGCCTACGAGCGCCGGTTGCGGCGCATCCCCGTCCCCGAGTGGGAGGGCGCCGACCGTACGTACCCGCTGCGCAGCGGCTTTCCTGCGGACTACTTCTACGAGGTGCCCGAGGACGCACGCAAGTGGATAGCTTCGCTGGACGAGCGGGGCCACGGCCTCGTGCAGACCTCGACCGATGTGCTGCGCGGGCGCAAGCTGTTCGTCTGGGGCTCGGGCCCCGGCGGCAGGCGCTGGCAGCAGTGGCTGACCGAGCCTGGCACGCCGGGGTACGCGGAGATCCAGGCCGGCCTCGCCCGTACCCAGCTCGAACACGTCCCGCTGGAGGCCGGCGGCGCGTTCTCCTGGCTGGAGGCGTACGGGCCGCTGGCGGCCGACCCCTCCACCGTGCACGGCGACGACTGGGCCGCCGCGCGCGCCCACACCGGCGAGCGGCTGGAGGCGGCGCTCTCGCGCGCCGAGGTGGAAGCCGCCTACGCGGCCTGGCTCCCGTGCGCCGACACGGACCCACGGGGAGCGCCGCTCGCGAGCGGTTCGGGCTGGGGCGCGCTGGAGGTCGAGCGGGGCGGGTTCAGCCTGCCGGGCACGCCGTTCGAAGCGGCTGCGCTCGGTGACGACCAGCAGCCGTGGGCCGAACTCCTGCGTACCGGCGCCCTTCCGTGCGGCCCGGAAGAGGTTCCTCCCGGTCCCACCCTCGTCTCGCCCGAGTGGCGTGAGCTGCTGGAGTCGGCGCATGCGGAGGCCGAGGCGCCGCAGCACGTGCTCGACTACCACCTGGGCGTCGCGCAGTGGCACGCGGGCGACCGTTCCCAGGCGGTACGCAGCTGGGAGCGGTCCGTCGAACGGGCGGCGCGCTGGCCCGCTTTGCGCTGCCTGGCCGTCGCCGACCAGCAGGACGGCAACCCTGCACGCGCCGCCGAGCGCTACCTCGCCGCGGTGCACGACGCACGCACCCGCCTGGCGCACACGGACAGGACCATGGGCAGGCTCGCCGACATGACCGCGGACATGACCGCGAACGAGGCCACGGACAGGACCACGAACGAGGCCACGGGTGAGGTCGCGGAGGCCACGGGAGCCGTGGACGCCGTGGACGGCGCCGCGGGGGTGTCGCCGGGTGCCGCCGCGCTCGCCGCGCTCGCCCGCGAGGCCGTCGTGGCGCTGCTCGGGGCAGGCCGGCCCGATGACGCCGCCGGGGTTCTCGACGGTCTTCCCCCGAACGCCGGCCTGCGCGGTCGCTTCCGGCTGCTGCGCGCTCAAGTCCTGCTCGCGCAGGGCGACATCGCGGGGGCGCGTGCCGTCTTCGACGCCGGGTTCGAGGTCGAGGACCTGCGCGAGGGCGAGGAGGCACTCAGCGACACCTGGCACGCGCTGACCAGCGACCCCCTGCCCGACCGCTACGACTTCCGTATGCGTCCGGCCTGAGCGGTGTGCCGGGCTGAGCAGTGTGCCCGGCCTGAGCTGTGCGTCCCGGCTGGACTGTGCGCCGGGACTGAGCTGCGCCGTCCGGGCTGGACTGTACGGGCCTGGACTGTGCGTTCGGCCTGGACGGGGCGGCCAGGGGCAGGGGTTCGGCGCTGCGTGGTAGGTGCCGCTACCCCTGGCCGCCCTGCCTGTCGACGTACTCGAAGATGCTGCCGTCCGGGTGGCGGGCCACCAGGTTGCGGCCGATGGGGGTGGGCGTGGGGCCCGCGATGATCTCGGCGCCCACGGTGTGGAGGTCGGCGAGCGCCTCGTCCACGTCCTTGACCGCGAGCGTCGCCGCGATCTTGCGGAGGACTTCGAGGTGGCCCTCGGGTCCGCTCATCAGGAAGAAGGGACCGACGGCCGCGACGGCCACGGGGCCGTTCTGGAAGCGCACGGCCTCCGCGCTCGCCAGGCGTTCGTACACCGGAACGGCGGCGTCCAGATCGTCGACACAGATGCGCAGCGAGGTCCCCAGAATATCCATGTGCCCAGCCTAGATCCGTCGGGGCGCCCCTGCCCAACCCCCTTGGCAGCCCACCTCTTTGGGCCCGCACGGCCCTGGCCAACGTGCCGCGGCCCGCTTGCACACGGCAGGGCGGGGCCCGCTCACACGCGGCAGAGGACCTCGCCGTGCACCACCGTGAACCAGCCGTCCTCGTGCGCTCCCCACGTACGCCATGCCTCGGCCACGCGCTCCAGGTCCTCGCGGGTGGCGAGGCCGCCGCGCACCGCGATGCCGGCGTAGTCGGACGACACCGTACGGTCGGCCCACAGGCCGCTCCACCAGGCGCGTTCCTCCGGAGTGTGGAAGTTCCAGGTGCTGGTGGTCACGGTGACATCCGTGAATCCGGCCTCGCGCGCGTACGCGTGCAGCCGGCGGCCCGCGTCGGGGTCGCCGCCGTTGGCCCTCGCGACGCGGCGGTAGAGGTCCAGCCATTCGGGCATGCCCGCCACCTCCGGGTACCAGAACATCCCGGCGTAGTCAGCGTCCCGCACCGCCACCACACCGCCCGGGGCACACACCCGGCGCATCTCGCGCAGCGCCCCCACCGGGTCGCCCACGTGCTGGAGGGTCTGGTGCGCGTGGACGACGGAGAAGGTGTCGTCGGCGAAGGCCAGCGCGTGCACGTCGCCCGTGGTGAACTCCGTGTTCTCCAGGCCGCGTTCCCGCGCGGTGGCACGCGCGCGGGCGAGCACGTCCGCCGAGGCGTCCAGCCCGGTGACCGAGCCCCGGGGGACGAGCGCGGCCAGGTCGGCCGTGATGGTGCCGGGGCCGCAGCCGATGTCCAGGACATGTGCGTCGGGCCGCAGCGCGCCGAGCAGGTACGCGGCGGAGTTGGCTGCCGTACGCCAGGTGTGGGAACGCAGGACGGACTCGTGGTGGCCGTGGGTGTACACGGCGGTCTCTTGTGCCATGACCGCACGATAGACCTGAGTCTTGCCATGTGAGCAAGAACGTTCCGGAATATGGACGCCTCGCCGGCGCCCCGCCTGCGCTCCGAGAAAGCGCCTACGCCCTCGAGGTGCGGGAAACAGGGGGCAAGGGTCGGCCCTCGCCCCCCGGCTCGGTCGTTCACTCAGGCAGCGGTCGGTAGACCGTCAGTGCCTCGTGGTCCTTGGTCAGCATCAACTGGCCTGGTGCCGGGGCGACTTCGCCGTCGTACGCCAGGGACGAGCCCGGTGGGATGCCGGTGATCATCAGCTGGCGCAGCCGGGTGGCATGGCGCCTGTGCCGGTGTCCGAGTACGCCGCCGAGCGCGGACCACAGCAGCCGCGTACGGGCCCAGGAGCCGCCGGGGACGGCGCGCACGTCCAGCAGTCCGTCCGCCAGGTCGTACCGGCGTACCGGTGCCAGGCCGACGCCGCGGTAGGCGCAGTTGCCGGCGAAGAGGAGCCACAGGGTGTGCGGGCGCCCGGCGAGCCCCGCCTCGACGGGGTGTGAGTTGCGCAGCACGTGCCAGGCGGCCAGCAGTACGGCGGGGCCGCTGCCGACGCGGGGCGCCCACTTCTCGCGGACGCGCACCAGTTCGGGGTACGAGCCGAGGCTGAACGTGTTCACGAATGTGCCGTGCGCGTCGGCGGCGCCGGGAACCGGCGTGAAGCGCCCCAGGTCGACGGCGACCGCGTGCCCCGCCGTCACCGCGCGGCGCACCTCCCCGGCCGAGTCGATGCCGAGGTCGGCGGCGAAGTGGTTGCGGGTGCCGCCCGGGACCACCACCAGCGGGACGCCGTGCCGAACGGCGGCGCGCGCCGCCGCGTTGACGCTGCCGTCGCCTCCGCACACGCCCAGCGCGCCGCCCGCTTCGGCCGCCCTGGCCGCCGCTGCGTCCAGTTCGGCGCCCAGCTCGTCGTGTGCCGGGTCGCAGCTGACGACGTTCGCGCGCGGCAGCGCCGACCGCAGCGCGACGAGCACGGCCGGCTCCGGTCCGCGCTCACCGCGCTCGCCGTGTGCGCTGTCCGTTCCGCGTGCCCCGCCTGCCGTGAGCGACGGCGGGGTGACCAGCGCGGCGGGGCCCGGAACCGAGGGTGCGCCGGAGGCGGCCAGGGGGCCGGCCGTCACGTTCGCCACGAGTTCGAGCCCCGCACCCTCCGGCAGTGCGGGCGCCTCAGCGACGGGGCGTGCCGGTGCGGGGAGCTGGGAGCGCGAGGGTGTCAGTCCGCGTACCGCGAAGGCCGCGCCCACGCCCAGTGCCGCGCCCGCGAGGACGTCGCCGGGGTAGTGGACCCCCGTGTAGATCCGGGAGAACGCGACGGAGGCCGCGAGGGGTGTGACGGCGAGCCCCCAGCGCCGGGACTCCAGGGCCACGCCCGTGGCGAAGGCGGCGGCCGAGGCGGCATGTCCCGAGGGGAACGAGCTGGTGAAGGGCTGGCGGCGCAGTCGCCGTATGAGCGGGACCCCGTCCAGCAGCGGGCGGGCGCGCTGGATCGAGCGCTTGCCGATGGTGTTGACGGTGGCCGAGGCCAGCGCCAGTGAGGCGGTGCCGCGCAGCGCCGCCCGCTTGGCGGGGGTGGCGCCGGTGGCGGTGAGCCCGGCGGCGACGGCGAACCAGAGGCGCCCGTGGTCGGCGCTCCGGCTCAGCCGGGGCAGTACGCGTTCGGCGCCGGGCCAGTGACGGCCTGCCACATGACGGAAGACCGTGCGGTCCCACCGCGACCAGATCCCGTAGGTTCCGGCACCCGCGGCGCCGGATTCCGGCGGCGCCGTGGGCTCCGGCAGGTCGCGTTCCGTCATGTCCGCCTCACTTCCGCAGGTGGTGCATTTTCGCGGTCATGTCTGTTGTGCAGTCACTTGTCTACTACGACCAATGAGATGCCCCCTCCTGAATCCAGGTGTCGGGCGCCGCCCGACTGATTTCAGCCAGAACGGAGTCGGGGTCGCGCTCCTGGGCGAGGTCGCCGATGCTGACCATCCCGGTCAGCCTCCCGCCGCTGTCCAGCACCGGTAGCCGACGTATGGCATGGCTCCTCATCAGGTCGAGCGCGGCGGCTATTTCCATCCCCGGGCCGACCGTCACCGGGTCGGGCGTGCACACCGACTGGCAGCTCACGCTCAGCGGGTCCACACCGTCGGCCACGGCACGCAGTGCGATGTCCCGGTCGGTCAGCACACCCATCAACCGGCCGCCCCTGGCAACCAGTACATCGCCGATGTCCTGGGCCCTCATCAGCTGGGCCGCCTCGACGAGTGAGGCGTCCGGGCGCACCGTGGTGGCCGCGGGCGTCATGACTTCCCTGACGAACTGTGCCATCGTCCTCCGCCTTCTGTCCGTCCAACTCCCGCCGTGTGCGCGGCGGGGAGGGCCGGGGTACCCGCTCCCGGCCGGATGACACGGTTCCGGCGGCGGACACGGCGTGAACCTGAGGCGCGGATGTTTGTCCACCGAGCCGTCGGGCACCCGCACCCCCGTGCTTCGGAAAGAAGGCACATCCGCGGGAGCGACCTGTGCGCGCTTCGTTCGCCCCGCCTGTGTCTGCTCCCGCGGTGACTGTCCGTTCACCGCACAGCAATAGGGAGAGCACAGTGACCGTACGCACCCGTACGAAGCGCGCCAGGCATCCTCACGATGACGCTCCCGACACTTCTGGTGACTTCCGGCGCATCGCTCAGTTGGAGGACGGGCCGGAGAAGGAGGAGCTGCGTCAGCGGGTGGTCCGGGCCTGGATGCCGATGGCGGGACGGCTCGCCCGGCACTTCCGCAACCGTGGCGAGGCGCTGGAAGACCTCGAACAGGTGGCGGCACTCGGCCTCGTGAAGGCCGTCGCACGGTACGACATCTCACGCGGCTGCGCGTTCGAGAGCTTTGCCGTGCCGACCATCGTGGGGGAGATCAAGCGGCACTTCCGTGACCACATGTGGGGCCTGCACGTTCCGCGCCGCGTGCAGGAACTGCGCAACCGTGTCCGCACGACGCAGCGCGAACTGAGCCTCGGGCTCGACGGGCACAGCCCGACCGTCGCGCAGATCGCGGAGCACAGCGGGCTGAGCGAGGAGGATGTCCTCGTGGGCATGGAGGCGCTGGAGAGCTACAGCACGCTCTCGCTGGACGCCGAGCTGCCGGGGGCCGACGACGGCTACTCGCTGGCCGACACCATCGGTGCCTCCGAACCCGGCTTCGAACGGGTCGTCTACCGCGAGGCCGTCAAGCCGCGGCTGCGGCAGCTGCCCGAGCGCGAACGCGACATTCTCTACATGCGCTTCTTCTGCGACATGACGCAGAGCCGGATCGCCGAACAGCTCGGGATCTCGCAGATGCACGTGTCCCGGCTCATCACCCGGACGTGCAGCCGTATCCACCAGGAGGTGGAGTCCGACCGCCGTCACCACGAGCACGACGGTGCGCGCTCGGCCGTAGCGGCGTAGCCGCGAAGCGGCCACGGGGCACGCGCGGCACGCTTCCGTGCCGCGCGTGCCGCGGCCGGGAGGAGCGCTCGCCCGTAGCGGGAGGAGTGCTCACTCGTAGCGGCGCAGGGCCAGTGCCAGGTGCCGCGCCATCCGGTCGACCGCCCCCGCCTCGGCCAACTCGAAGGTGCGCCTGCCGCCGGTACGCAGCAGGGTCAGCGCCCCCATCGTCCGTCCGCCCGTCCGCCGCCCGGTCCTTCCCTCCCGGCCCGAGGGGCTGGGCGGCACGGTCAGCGGTACGCACAGCAGCGAGCTGACCTCCGTGCTGACCAGGACGGGCGCCCCCGCCGAGTCCCGGCCGAGTGCCTCGGGGTCCTCGGGGCGCACGAGCAGGGACTCGGAACCGCGTTCGGCCGCGTCGGCGACCACGGGCACATGGGAGGGGTCCTGGGCCGCGACCTCCTCGCGTATGTGCGCGGTGTCGCCCGAGCCGAGCACGGTGTGGCGGCGCAGCCGCCCGCTGGTGCACCGCCTGTCGACGATCACCCAGTCGGCGAACCGTTCGTGCAGTACGGCAGCCGCACGCTCCGTCGCCTCGTGCGCCGAGGAGGAGACGAGCAGCTCGGCCGCCATGTCGTCCACCACGTCCAGGAGTTCGGTGTGCCGTGACATCTCGGCGAGCCCCGGGCGCGGCACCCCTGTGTGGGTGCCGGTTGAGGCGAGGGCGCTGGGCGCCGCGTGCGCGACGAGCTGGAAGACCGACAGCACGGCACTGCGCTGCTCCCGGGGCGGGCGCAGCTCGCTGAGCGTCACGCGCAGCTCACCGTTGGCCGCTGTCTCGCCGTGCGGCGCGCGCAGGAGCTGTACGCGGAGGCTCCGCGAGCCCTCCCCCCTGGCGACGGCCGCCACCTGGGAGCGGAAGGCCGCCCGTGAGCTGTGCGCGAGCGCGCCGGTCAGCGCGCGCCCCGACGCGTAGCCGGCCCCGATGCCGAACAGTTCGGCCGCCGCCACGTTCAGCCGCCGCACCACACCGTCCCGGTCCAGCAGGGCGACCGCTACGGGGAGCCGCTGGAAGAGGGCACGCAGGGTCTGCTGTTCGCGCGCGTCGGAGTGGTCGCCCGAGGGCTTCTTCGAGGCGACCAGTGCCTCGACCCGGGGCCACAGCACGTCGACCGCGTGCTGGAGTTCGAAGAGAGCCGCATCGAGTGTGGGCAGCGGCTCGGTGCCCGGAAGAGCGCGCGCCGACTTCAGTTCGTCGACACGCCGTCGGAAATCTGCGAGTTCGGTCCCGAACTCATTAACCCCGGTCATGCGCTCAACCTAGCCCTAGGGAGTACGGAGCGTCCCGTGGCGTGACTTTCCCAACGGATTCCGCGCACCAGTAGGTACATACGTCCGTTTTCTGATCTCTCCCGCCGGGAACACGGGCGCCTATGAGCACTCCCCGGCACGTCCCCTTTCCCGGCACCACCCCCACGGAAGCGGCTCACATCGATCCCGAGGAACGACCGCCGGGCGAGGGATCCGTACGGCGGAGCCTGGCTCATCTCGCCGAACAGGCGGCCAGGTTCAGCCCCGACTGCTGCGGTGCCATCGCCACGCTGACGGAGGCGTCCGCGTCTGGAGCGGCTGCTTCCGGTTCTGCCGCGCGGGGGGTGCCGGGGCTGCCCGGCCTCCCCCCGGGCGCCGGCGAGCCGGGGGAGCCGAGCGAGCTGGAGGAGACGGCGGCCAGCGGTGAACTGCCCGTCGCCGTCACCCACCCCGACCTCGCCGGGCTCGTGGCCGTACAGCGCGAGACCGGCGAGGGGCCGATACCCACATCCCTGCGGACCGGCCGCCCGGCCGGCGGCGACGACTTCCTCTACTCCGAACGCTGGCCCGAATACCGCGCCCGCGCCCTGGAGTCGGGACTGCGCTCCAGCACCACCCTTCCCTACCTGCGGGACGGGCTCGTCCTGACCCTCACGGTCTGCTCCTTCCGCCCCTATCTGCTCGACGAGGACGTACGCTCCAGCACCGCGCTCCTCGGCGACCTCGCCGCCTCCGTGCTCGTACGCGACGTGCGCTACAGGGCCGCGCTCGAAGAGGTCGAACAGCTCGACACGGCGCTGCGCTCCCGGCCCGTCGTCGACCGCGCCTGCGGCATCGTCATGGCCGTCACGGCGTGCACGGACGACGAGGCGTTCGCGCTGCTGCGCCGCCTGTCCCAGCGCACCAACCACAAGCTCTACGACCTCGCGGAGGGCATCGTGCGCACGCGCGGTCGCGGCCTGGAGGAGCAACTGCGCCGGCTCGGGCGAACGCCGTAGCCGGTACGTGTCGCCGCTCCCGGTGTCAGCGCCTTCTGCCAAGGTGGAGGAGGTGAAGGTTGTCTGATGTACGGGTTGAAGGACAGCGGCGGAGGCAGGGACGGATGCGGCGCACCGACCAGGGACCTGAAGGGGAGGAGACCCCCCGTACGCCCGCCGAGGCCACCAGGGAGGCGGCGTGCGCGTACTGGCACCGGCGTGGCATGCCCACCGAACCCTCGCAGGTCGCCGTCGCACCCGGGGCGCCCCTGCTGCTGCTCGCCGTCCTCGCGGCTGCGGGCGGCGGCGGACCCCGTGTCTCCCGCGCAGGTTGGGGCAGCGTGCTGCTGCCGCGCCCCTGCTCGGCCTGGTACGCGCCGCAGGTCAGGCTGCTCGGGCGGGTTCCGCGCGGGGTGCCGGTTCCCGCCGAGTGCGGCGGGGTGCCCGACCCCTTCGTCCTGCTGGAGACGGTGCGCAGGGCGCGCGAGGAGGGCGACGAGCCGGGCATGCTCGTCCTCTCCGTCGCCGACGACGTCACAGGGACTGCCGTACCGCCCGAGCTGCTGCACGAGGTGTGCGAGGCGGCGACCGACGAGGGGCTGCTCGTCGTCAGCGACGAGACCTGGCGCGACACCTCGCACCGCCCGCACGACACCGTCACCGTGAGCCCCGCCGAGATGCTGGACGCCTCCCGGCACGCCGACGCCGACAGTGTCGTCGTGCTCGCCGGGCTCGGCCCCGCGCTGCTGCCGCCGGGGCTGCACGCGGGGATCGCCCGCTTTCCCCGCACGGGGCGCGGGCACGCGCTGGGCGAGGAAGTGCGCGAGGTGCTCGCCGCGCTGCACACCGATCTGTCCGACCCGGTGGGCACGGCGGCGGCCGAGGCGCTGACCGAACCCGAACCGCTGCGGGCACGCCGCGCCTCGGCGGCCCGGCTGCACGGCACCTTCGCCGCCGCGCTGCACCGCGCCGTCCTCGGCGTGGGCGCACCGTGCCGGCCGCCGCACGTGGGGCGGCAGCTCTACATCGATCTGGAGCAGTTCAGGCCGCGCCTGGCTGTGCTCGGGATCACGGACGCCGCGGGGCTTGAGGCCGAACTGGTGCGCAGGCTGGGGCCGTACGCTGCTGGGGGACATCGTTTCGGCGACGATCCGCACGCGCTGCGGGTGCGGCTGACCACGGACGTGCTCGCGCACGCGCTGACGGACGCCGCCTGGGCCCGGCCCGCGGGGCATGCGGCGGGCGCCGGGAGAGCGATGGTCCCCGAGGACAGGAATCCGCTGGAATTGCCGGGCGCCGCCGAGGCGTTGACAGCGGTGCAGTCGGCGCTGGCCGACCTCACGGATGGGAGCTCTCACTAGTGACCGAACGGACCGGGCAGCGCCCTGAGCGCCCACACTCCGCCTCTCCTACGCCCTCTCCTTCGTCGCCGCCGGCCTCTTCGGCGCCCTCTGCCTCTTCCGCCTCTTCCGCTTCCTCGGCCTCTTCGCCGGCCCCGACGCCCTCGTCGCCCGGCACGCCGGGTGCCGCTGCCCCGGTGGGTCCGCACTCCGCCGGGGCCGGGACCGGCGCCGGGTCCGGGCACTCCGGTGCGGTCATGCTGGAGACGCCGCGCCTGCACCCGTCCCCGCCGCATCCGCTCGGCGCCCGGCGGCTGTGGCCCCGCAGCTTCGCCGACCGGCTCACGCACCCGCTGCCCGGGGTCCGTGCGATGGCCAGGCTCGCCCGCGAGGGCGCCATGCGTCCCATGTCCTCAGCGCTGCGTGAGGAGATCCCGAAGCTCCCTTTCGCGCCGGGCCCGATGCCCGACGCCGACACCGACACGCTCGCCGTCACCTGGGCGGGGCACGCCAGCTGGGTCGTACGGATCGGAGGGCTGACCGTGCTCACCGACCCGGTGTGGTCCCGGAAGATCCTCGGCACCCCGGCACGTGTCACCCCGGTCGGTGTCGCCTGGCGGGACCTGCCGAAGGTCGACGCCGTGGTCATCTCGCACAACCACTACGACCACCTCGACGCGCCCACCCTGCGAAGACTGCCGCGCGACACCCCGCTGTTCGTGCCTGCGGGGCTCGGTGAGTGGTGCCGCAGACGCGGCTTCACGACCGTGACCGAGCTGGACTGGTGGGAGGGCGCCGAGCTGCCCGTGCCCGGGGGAGACGCCCGCGTCCGCTTCGACTTCGTCCCCGCGCACCACTGGTCCAAGCGCAGCCTGACGGACACATGCCGTTCGCTGTGGGGCGGCTGGGTGCTCACCGACAAGAACGGGCAGCGGCTGTACTTCGCGGGGGACACGGGTTACGGACACTGGTTCGGCGAGATCGGCCGCCGCTACCCGGGTATCGACCTGGCGCTGATGCCCATCGGTGCCTACGACCCGCGCTGGATGCTGCGGCCCGTGCACACCGATCCCGAAGAGGCCGTGCTCGCCTGCCAGGACCTCGGGGTCCGCAGGATGGCGCCGATGCACTGGTCGACGTTCCTGCTCTCGGGCGAGCCCCCGCTGGAGCCGCTGATCCGGGTCAGATCCGCCTGGCGCGACGCGGGGCGTGAGCGCGAGGACCTGTGGGACCTGCCGGTCGGCGCCTCACGGGTGCTGGGCTGAGCGCCGTACCTTCCGCCACAGCGAAGGGGCCGCGCTGAGCAGCAGCGTGAGCCCCACCGCTGCGGCGATCCCCTCCCAGGGGCTCGGGAAGAGCGAGCCGCCGGCGACGCCGATCAACTGGTAGGCGGCGGCCCAGGCCAGGCACGCGAGGACGTCGCCGCGCGCGAACTGCCGCAGCGGCGTACGCGAGAGCAGGCAGGCCAGCATCACCGGGATACGCCCCGCCGGCACGAGGCGGGAGAGGACCAGGACGGCGACACCGTGCTCGCGCAGCTTCTTGTCCGCCTGCGCCAGCCGCTCGGGTGCGGCGCGCTCGCGCAGCGCGGCCAGCCAGCGCGAGCCGTTCTTCGAACCGATACCGCGCTTGCCCAGCCAGTAGAGCCCCAGGTCGCCGAGGAAGGCCGCGAGCGAGGCCACACCGAAGACGGTCAGCAGCGAGAGCGCGGGCAGGCTCTGATGCATCGCCACGACGGCGGCGCCGCTCACCAGCGCGCCCGTCGGCACCACGGGCACCAGCGAGCCCAGCACGACCAGCAGGAAGAGCGACGGATAGCCGACGGCCTGCTGGGTGCCCTCCGGCGGGGTCACCACGGCCCGGGAGACGGACTCGGCCACCGTCCCGAGTCCGTCCGCGAGTACTCCGCTCACCGGGTCGCCTCCAGCCGCACGCTCTCGCCGTGCGCCAGCAGGTGCACCGCGACCTCGGGCGCGGGTTCGGCGGCGAGCCGTACGAACTCCTCACCGGGGGAGTGGAATTCATGGGGTCTGACCGCGTCCATGCCGATCGGCCAGTACGTGCCGAAATGCACCGGTACGGCGCTGCGTGGGCGCAGCCTGGCCAGCGCCTCCGCCGCGCGCCCCGCGTCCAGATGGTGCTCGCCCAGGAACGGGCCCCAGCCGCCCACCGGCAGCAGGGCCGTGTCCACGGGGCCCACGGCACGCTCCATCCCGTCGAACAGGCCGGTGTCGCCCGCGAAGTAGGTGCGGGCCTCGCCCTCGACGACATAGCCGAGGGCCGGAGGGCCGTGCGGCCCGACCGGCAGCCGCCGTCCGTCGTGCGAGGCGGGCACGGCACGTACGGTCACGGGTCCGACGGCGATCTCGTCACCGGGCTCCACCTCGTTCAGCTCCAGCAGCGGCGCCACCCGGCGCAGCCCGGGCACCGCGCGCACGGCGCCGCGCGGCAGCACCACACGGGTTCCCGGCATGAGCCGCGAGAGCGAGCCGACGTGCAGATGGTCGGCGTGCAGATGGGAGATCAGCACCACGTCGGCGACGGCGGCCTCGCGGGGCGGCAGTTCGCCGCGCCTGCGGCGCAGATGGGCCATGCGCCGTACGAACAGCGGGTCGGTCAGCACCGTGACCCCCGAGTCCCGCACGGTCGCTGTGGCGTGCCCCCACCATGTGACCTCGACCGGCACGGGCGCTCCTCCCCGGAATGTATGGCCCCTCTCAGGCGCTGAGCCTTCACAGACGTCTTCGTGGCCACTACGAGCGTAAGCGGGTCCGGTGTGCGCGTGTCACCGAGCCCGTGTTCACGCCTCGTCCAGCCGTGTCCCGGGACTGTGCAAAAGTGGATGTCGCCGACGATGTCCTGCGAACCGTGAGGACCGTGAGGGAGGTGAAGATACGGCGTGCGGAAGCTGCGTGATCTCCGTAACCTCCGTGTCCTCCACCGTCCCGGCCTCCGTGGTATCCGCTGGCGGGCGCTGGGCGCTGCCTCGCTCCGGGTGGGCGCCGTCTGGCTGGCCAGTACCCTGACCATGCTCGTCCTCGCCGGAGTGCTGCCCGACTTCCGGCTCCAGTCGGCCAGCCGGGACAGCGCCACCGTGATCGGTATCACGGCCGCCGTCGGCGCGGGGGCCTTCGGGCTGCTGAGCGCGCTGGTGTGGCCGATTCTCGTACGGGCCCTGCTGCTGGTGCCGGCGCTGGTGCTCGGACTGCTGGTCTTCTTCCTCAACGGTTCGCTCCTGTGGCTCGCCCTGTATCTCATCCCGTACGGAGGGGGCAGCACGGACCCCTCGATGGCGGTCGTGGTGGCCGCCGCGATGTCCGCGGCCTCCTCGGCGACCAACGCCCTCCTCGCGATCAGGGACGACGGCGCCTACCGCCGCAGGCTCGCGCGCGTCACGGGACGCAGGCGCCGCAGGGAGGGGGCCGCCCTGCCGCCGTCCACGCCGGGCACCGTCTTCCTCCAGCTCGACGGGCTCGGGCACGCCGTGCTCCGCGACGCGGTGGAGCCGCGCGAGAACGGCGAGCCGCTGATGCCGGCCCTCGCCGCCCTGTGCGGGCACACCCACAGGCTGACCCGGTGGCGCACCGACTGGTCCAGCCAGACCGGCGCCAGCCAACTGGGCATCCTGCACGGCACCAACGAGGACGTGCCCGCCTTCCGCTGGTACGAGAAGGAGACGGGCGAGGTGGTGGTCAGCAACAGGCCGTCCAGCGCCGCCGAGCTGCAGCGCCGCGCCGTCGCGCGTACGGGGGAGCGGGGACTGCTCGCGCAGGACGGCGCGAGCAGGGGGAACCTGTTCACGGGCGGCGCGGCGCAGGTCGCGCTGGTGCTGTCGGTCTCGGCCAGGCGCGGCAAGGAGACCCGCTCGCGCGCCGGGTACTTCGCGTACTTCTCCGACCCGGCGAACGCGACCCGTACCGCCGTCTCGTTCGTCGCCGAGGTCGTGCGCGAGATGGTGCAGTCGACGCGCGCGCTGCTGCGCCGCGAGCGGCCACGGGTGGGGCGCGGCGGGCTGTACCCGTTCATCCGGGCCTTCGCGACCGTCGTCGAGCGGGACGTGGTGGTCGCCGCCGTCCTGGGCGACATGCTCAGCGGACGTACCGCCGTCTACGCCGACCTGGTCGGCTACGACGAGGTGGCCCACCACTCCGGGCCACGCGGCAGGGACACCCACCAGGTGCTGCGCCGCCTGGACCGCTCGGTCGCGCTGATCGCCAAGGTCGCCGAGCGGGCGCCGCGGCCGTACCGGCTGGTGGTGCTCTCCGACCACGGGCAGAGCCCGGGGGAGACGTTCGAGGAGGCGTACGGGCTGACGCTGGAGGACCTCGTACGGGCGGGGAGCGGGCTCCAGGTGCCGCGCCGCGCCGGGCGTACGGCCAGCGGTTCCGAGGCACGCGCCGCGGCGCGTGCGGCGCTGCACCGGCCGGAGGACTCGGGCCAGGAGGCGCCGCGCAAGCCGCGCAGGGACACCGGGCCCGTGGTGCTCGCCTCGGGGAACCTGGGCCTTGTCTCGTTCCCCGATGTGCCGGGGCGTATGACCCGCGAGCAGTTCGAGGAGCGCCGCCCCGCGCTGCTGCGCACGCTCGCCGAGCACCCGGGGATCGGGTTCGTCCTGGTGGAGAGCGAGGAGCACGGGCCTGTCGTGCTGGGCAGCGGGGGCTCGGAACACCGGCTGGCGACGGGCGAGGTCATCGGTACGCGCGATCCGCTGGCGGACTTCGGTCCCGGCGCGGCCGACGCCGTGCGCCGTACGGCGGGCTTTCCGCATACGGCCGACCTCATGGTCAACTCCGCCTTCGATCCCCTGACCGGGGACGTGCACGCGTTCGAGGAGCAGATCGGTTCCCATGGCGGCCTCGGCGGGGAGCAGGGGCACGCCTTCCTGCTGTCCCCGCTGGAGCTGTCACCCCCGGCCGAGCCGGGGGCCGAGCTGGTGGGCGCCGGCGCCGTGCACAGGGTGCTCAGGCGCTGGCTGGCCGAGTCGGCCGAGCCACGCGGCCGTACCGACCCACGGCCCGTACGGGGCGAGCGGCTGCCCGCCGCGCCCCGTGCGTGAGCCGGTGGAAGGAAGGCCGTCAGGCCACGGGGGCCTGGGGCTCCCGTGGGCCGGAGCTCTCACGGATCGGCACGCCGACCTCGTCCAGGTGCCGCAGCGCCTCGCGCCAGGACTCGATGAGCCCGGTCTCGTGGTACGAGACGTCCAGCTCGGCGCAGAAGTCGCGCACGAGGGGCCGCGCCTTGCGCAGGTGCGGGCTGGGCATGCTGGGGAAGAGGTGGTGCTCGATCTGGTAGTTGAGCCCGCCGAGCGCGACATCGGTGAACCAGCCGCCGCGCACGTTGCGCGAGGTGAGCACCTGGCGGCGCAGGAAGTCGGGCCGCTCGTTGCCCCGGAGGGTGGGCATGCCCTTGTGGTTGGGCGCGAAGATGCTGCCGAGGTAGACGCCGAAGACCATGTGGTGCAGCAGAAGCACGATGAGGGCCATGCCGACCGGCATCACGTAGAAGAGCGCGCCCAGGTAGGCGGCGGTGTGCACGAGCAGCAGCCCGCCCTCCAGCCACTTGCGCTTCAGGTGCGGCTGGCGCAGTGCCCTGACGCCGGAGACGTGCAGGTTGAAGCCCTCAAGCGTTAGCAGGGGGAAGAAGAGCGCGGCCTGGTGGCGGCCGATGAAGCGGGGGAGGCCACGGGCTTCCCTGGCCTGCTCCTGGGACCACACGAGGATGTCGGGCGCGACGTCCGGGTCCAGCTCCTCGTGGTTGGGGTTGGCGTGGTGGCGGGTGTGCTTGTTCATCCACCAGCCGTACGACATCCCGATGCACAGGTTGCCGACGATCCGGCCGGCGACCTCGCTCGCGCGGCGTCCCTTGAAGACCTGGCGGTGCGCCAGGTCGTGGGCCACCAGTGCCAACTGGCCGTACATCACGCCCAGGTACGCGGCGATCGCGAGCTGCCACCAGGATTCGCCCACGGTGAAGAGCGCCACCCAGCCCGCGATGAACGCGAGTCCGACCAGGGCGATGCGCGCGGTGTAGTAGCCGGGCCGACGTGCCATCAGCCCCGCTTCGGAGATCCTGCGGGAGAGCCGAGAGAAGTCGCTGCCCTGACCCTTGGGGCCGCGCTGCCCGGACGGTACCCCGGGTGGTGCTTCGATCGCTGTCGTCATGTCTCAAGCCTGGCCGTGCGGGGCCTGCTCCCGACAGCCGTGCAGCATGCCTGTGAAGCGGGGGCTGTCGTGCCCACGAGGGTGTAGCTAGGTACACCCTCAGCGCCGGAATCACGCCATTTGTCCGGCTCGTCACGGCGTCCTGGCCGTTCCGCGTGCGCTAGCGTGCGCTCTCGTGTCCGAGCCCCAGTCCCGCCGGGAAGACGGCGCGCTGACCCTGCACATCGGCCGGGACGAACTCGTCGTCCAGCAGCGCTACGAGGCGGCGAGCGTCCTCAACGACATCCTCATCGCCGTCTGGTTCCTCATCGGCAGCATCATGTTCTTCTCGCCGGAGTGGACGCGCGCCGGAACCTGGTGCTTCGTGCTGGGCAGCGTCGAGCTGATGATCAGGCCCGCCATCCGCCTCGGCAGGCAACTGCACATCAAGCGGCTGCGCGGCGGTGCCGCACTGTACTCCTCGAACCAGGACTACTACTGAACCGGGGCTGCTGAACCGGGACCACCGCTGACGGTCCCTGCGGGGATGGCTTTTCTAAAGTTGCATCCTGGATGCGTATTTTATTAGATTGCCGCCATGCGATTGGCGAAGTCGACGGACCTGGCACTGCGCGTGGTGATGCGGCTGGCGGTCGCCGGTGACGAACTGTGCGTCGCGCGGCAGGTCGCCGAGGACATGCAGGTGCCCTACAGCCACCTCGCGAAGGTGGTGGGCAGGCTCCAGCGCCTCGGCGCCGTGGAGACACGGCGTGGCAGGGGCGGCGGGCTCGCGCTCACCGAGGAGGGGCGCACGGCGTCCGTCGGCTGGCTGGCGCGGGAGTTCGAGGGTGTCGGCGATGTCGTCGACTGCGAGGGTGACGTGCCCTGCCCGCTGCACCGTGCCTGTCGGCTGCGCACCGCGCTGCGCCAGGCCCAGGAGGCGTTCTACGCCTCGCTCGATCCGCTGACCGTCGCCGACCTCGTCGGCCCGCCCACGGGACCCGTGCTGCTCGGGCTCGTGGGCGGTTCCGGCGGTGCGGGTCCGCCGGGCGGGCAGCCCGCCCGGCAGGCGTAGGCGGTGCCCGCCGTGAGGGGCGGGCCTTCTTTTCGCCGTTGAATATGAATCTCTAGTGCAACTTTGGAGTGCGTCGTGCCGTCACCGGAACCCGTGCCGTCGTCGCTGCTGTCGCAGAAGTCCGCCGCGACCGTCCGCGCCACCCTCCCCGTCGTGGCCGAGGCCATCGGCACCGTCAGCGACGTGTTCTACCGCCGCATGTTCACCGCGCACCCCGAACTGCTGCGGAACCTGTTCAACCGGGCCAACCAGGCGTCCGGCACCCAGGCCCGCGCGCTCGCCGGCTCCGTGGCCGCCTACGCCACGGCCCTTGTCACCCCCGGCAAGGACGCCGACGGGATGCTCCGGCGGATCGCTCACAAGCACGCCTCGCTCGGCGTCGCGCCCGCGCAGTACGACGTCGTGCACGAACACCTCTTCGGCGCGCTCGGCGAAGTGCTCGGTGACGCGGCGACCGACGAGGTCGTGGCCGCGTGGGACGAGGTCTACTGGCGCATGGCCAGGACCCTCATCGACAGCGAACGTGCGCTCTACGCCCGCCACGGCGTGCTCACCGGCGCCACCTGGCGTCAGTGGGAGGTCGTGGAGCGTATCCAGGAGACGCCGGAGGCCGTCACCTTCCGCATCCGTCCCGCCGACGGACGCGCGGCGCCGCACTTCAGCGCGGGCCAGTACATCTCCGTACAGGCCGAACTCCCCGACGGCGCCCGCCAGATCAGGCAGTACAGCCTCACCGGCGTGCCCGGCGACCCCGTGCACTCCTTCACCGTCAAGCGCGAGCTGCCCGAGGGCGGTGTGGCGGGTGAGGTCTCCCACCAGCTGCACGACCAGGTGCGCGAGGGCTGCACGCTGACCGTCTCCGCGCCCTACGGAGACCTCGTACTGGAGACGGAAGCGGCCGAAGACACCGAAACGGCCCTGCTGTTCGCGTCGGCCGGGATCGGCTGCACCCCGTTCCACTCGATGCTCCACCACCTGGTCGCCCAGGGGCACCAGGGGTCCGTGCTGGCGCTGCACGCCGACCGTTCCCCCGCCACGCACGCGCTGCGCGCCGAGCGGGAACGGCTGGTCACCAAGCTCGCCGAAGCCCGCTCGTACGTCTGGTACGAGCATGCCGACGAGCCCGCTGCCGATTCCGCCGACGATTCCGCCGCCGAGTGGCGCACCGGGCGCATGGACCTGTCAGGGCTGGAGCTGCCCGAGCGCGTACGCGCCTACCTGTGCGGGCCGCTGCCCTTCATGCGGGGTGTGCGCGACCAGCTCCTGGCGCGCGGTGTGCCGGCCGGCGACATCCACTACGAGGTCTTCGGCCCCGATCTGTGGCTCGCGCGGTGAAGTGCCCGGTGGCGCTCAGTCGCTCAGTAGTCAGCTCAGTCAGCTCAGTCCGCTCTGAGTGCCTTGGCCGTCGCGGGGTCGGCCGGCAGGAACGTCTCCACGGCCAGCTCCGAGACCGTCACGTCCAGCGGGGTGTTGAACGTGGCGATGGTCGAGAGGAACGACAGGGTCCGGCCGTCCAGTTCGATCATCAGCGGCAGCGCGAAGCGCGTACCGGGATCGCCGCCCGGCGGCCCCGGCTCACGTTCCAGCGGCGATGAGCCGTCGGGCGCCGGGTACCCCGCGACCTCCTCGTACAGGCTGCGCAGCGGGGCCGAGCGGTGGAGCGCGAGCTGACGGCGCATCTGGGCCAGCAGATGGCCGCGCCACTCGGGGAGGTTACGGATGCGTGGCGCCATGCCCTCCGGGTGCAGCGTGACGCGCATCGCGTTGGGCACGGGCTCCAGCAGATGCGGGGCCACGCCTTCCATGAGCAGGGCGATGCCCTGGTTGGCCGCGACCACCTCGTACGCGCCGTTGAGGATCAGCGCGGGATACGGCTCGTAGGCGGTGACCATCCGCTCCAGGCCGGCCCTGACCTCGGCGAACTCCGGGTCGTCCATGGGGGTGGCGGGGAAGGCGGGCGCGTAACCGGCCGCCAGCAGCAGGGCGTTGCGCTCCCTGACCGGCACGTCCAGGGTGCAGGCGAGCTTCAGCACCATCTCGCGGCTGGGTGCCGTCCTACCGGTCTCGATGAAGCTGATGTGGCGTGCCGAGGAGTCGGCGCGCAGGGCCAGTTCGAGCTGGCTGAGCGACGCGCGTTCGCGCCATCCGCGCAGCAGCGGGCCTATCGCGGGACCGTCCGTCAGAGCCGTCATGGGACCCGACGGTAACCGACGGCGCGTGGCACTCTGGGCCCCGTAAACAGGCCGACCCACAGAAGGGAACTTCCCATGGCGCCCAAGCCGCTGACTCCCGAGGAGACCGAGACGGCGCTCGCCGCGCTCCCGCACTGGACGACGGACGGCGACAGCGTCTCGCGCACGTACTCCTTCGCCAAGCACCTGCCGGCCGCCGCGATGGTCATCCACATCGCCGCCATCCAGGAGGAGCTGAACCACCACTCTGACCTGACGCTCGGCTACAACAAGCTGTCCCTGACCGTGAACACGCACAGTGTCGGCGGCCGGATCACCGAGCTGGACATCGCCCTGGCCCGGCGCGTCGAGGAGATCGCGCCGGGCCACGGGGCGAGCTGACACCGGGGCGCCGGCCGGCTGCCCCGGCGGGTACTACATGGTGTCGGGGTCGTCGCCCAGCCGGGCGTCGGCGTTGAGGCCGCCGATGGCGGCCATGTCCTCGCCGCTCAGCTCGAAGTCGAAGACGTCGATGTTCTCGCGGATGCGCGAGGGCGTCACGGACTTCGGGATGACCACGTTGCCGAGCTGGAGGTGCCAGCGCAGCACGACCTGGGCCACCGTCTTGCCGTGCCTGTCGGCCAGCTCGGTCAGCCTGGGCTCCTTGAGCAGGTCCCCGCCCTGGCCCAGCGGCGACCACGCCTCGGTGGCGATGCCGTGGTCGGCGTGGAAGGCACGGGGCACGGACTGCTGGAGCCTCGGGTGCAGCTCGATCTGGTTGAGCGCGGGTACGGCGCTGTCCAGCTCGATCAGCCGGTTGAGGTGCGTGGGCTGGAAGTTGGAGACACCGATGGCGCGGGCGCGGCCGTCGGCGTAGATCTTCTCGAACGCCCTCCAGGTGTCCACGTACGTGTCCGCGCTCGGCATCGGCCAGTGGATGAGGTACAGGTCGACCTGGTCGAGGCCGAGCTTGGCCAGCGAGGCGTCGAAGGCACGCAGCGTCGTGTCGTAGCCCTGCTCGCTGTTCCACAGCTTGGTGGTGACGAACAGCTCGTCGCGGGGCAGGTCCGTGGCGGCCAGCGCCCGGCCGACGCCCTCTTCGTTCTGGTACACCGCAGCCGTGTCGATGCTGCGGTATCCGGCCTCCAGCGCACTCGTCACGGCCGACTGGGCCTCGTCGTCCGGCACCTGCCAGACGCCGAAGCCGAGCTGCGGCATCGTGACGCCGTTGTTGAGCGTAATGGCGGGAACGTTGCTCACGCTTTCGGTCCTCACGTTCAGTTACTGATGATGTTCTCTGTCGCCCTCATGGTGAACGATCAGTCTCGGACGTGTGTTCCCCGCCCCCGGGGCCCGGGCGACGGCCCGGCGCAAGGCGCTCAGCTGCGGTAAAGCGCTTCGATCTCCGCGGCGTATGCCGCCTCTATCGTGCCGCGCTTCAGCTTGAGCGAGGGCGTGAGGAGCCCCTGCTCCTCGGTGAAGGGCGTGGCCAGGATGCGGAAGGTGCGGATGGACTCGGCCTGCGAGACCTGTGTGTTCGCCGCGACCACGGCACGCCGCATCTCGGTCTCCAGGTCGGTGTCCTTCAGCAGCTCGGTCGGCTTCAGCTCCGGCTTCTCGCGCATGGCGAGCCAGTGCTGCACCGCTTCCTGGTCGAGGGTGAGCAGCGCCGAGACGTAGGGCCTGTCGTTGCCCAGCACGATGCACTGGCCCACCAGCGGGTGCTCGCGTACCCGCTCCTCCAGGGGGCCGGGGGAGAGGCTCTTGCCGCTGGAGGTCACCAGGATCTCCTTCTTGCGGCCCGTGATCGTGAGATACCCCTCCTCGTCCAGCTGGCCGAGGTCGCCCGTCGCCAGCCAGCCGTCCCGAAGGGACTCCTCCGTGGCGCGGGGATTGTTCAGATAGCCCTCGAATACCTGCCCGCCGTGCAGCAGGATCTCGCCGTCCTCCGCGATCCGCACCGTGGTGCCGGGCACCGGCTGCCCCACCGTGCCGAACCGGGGGCGCTCGGGCGGGTTGGCGATGGCCGCCGCCGTGGACTCGGTGAGGCCGTAGCCCTCGAAGACGCGTACACCGGCGCCGTCGTAGAACAGGCCGAGGCGGCGCTCCATCGCGGAGCCGCCCGACATCGCGAAGCGGCACCTGCCGCCCAGGGCGTCGCGCAGCTTGGAGTAGACGAGCTTGTCGTAGACCTGGTGCTGCATACGGAGCGAGGCGCCGGGCCCCGGGCCCCTGCCGAACGCCTTGCGCTCGCCGGCCTCGGCATAGCGGACGGCGACCTCGACGGCCTTGTCGAAAGCGCCGAGCTTCCCCTCGGTCTCGGCCTTGCGGCGCGCGCTGCGGAAGATCTTCTCGAACAGATGCGGTACGGCCTGGATGAACGTCGGCCGGAAAGCGGCCAGATCGGGCAGCAGCGCCCGCGCCGCCATGTCCGGCTGGTGCCCGAGCTTGACCTTCCCGCGTACGGCCGCCACCTCCACCATGCGGCCGAAGACGTGCGCGAGCGGCAGGAACAGCAGCAGCGAGCCCTGCTGGCCCGACTTGACGCCGAAGACCTGGTCGTAGCGGCCGACGATGTTGTCGGCCTCGGCCATGAAGTTGGCGTGCGTGATCACGCAGCCCTTGGGGCGGCCCGTGGTGCCCGAGGTGTAGATGACGGTCGCCACCGTGTCCGGGGTGAGCGCGAGCCGGTGCCGGTGCACCACCTCGTCCTCGATGTGCGCACCCGCCTCCATGAGCGTGGTGAGCGCGCCCGCGTTGAGCTGCCACAGGCGGTGCAGCCGGGGCAGCCCGTCGATGACCGAACCGATCGTCATCGCGTGGTCCTCGTGCTCGACCACGGCGGCCGACACCTCGGCGTCGTGCAGCATCCAGGCGACCTGCTCGGCCGACGAGGTGGGATAGACCGGAACGGACTGGGCGCCGACGGCCCACAGCGCGAAGTCGAAGAGCGTCCACTCGTAGCGCGTACGGGACATGATCGCCACGCGGTCCCCGAACCGGATGCCCTCGGCCAGCAGTCCCTTCGCGAGCGCGACGACCTCGTCGCGGAACTCGCCCGCCGTCACATCGCGCCACTCGCCCCGCGCGTCCTTACGGGCCAGTGCGATCTGTGCCGGGTCCTCGTCGGCATGCTCGAACACGACGTCGGCCAATCCGCCGACGTGGGCCTCCGTCGCCACGGCCTGAACGGTGAACTCGCGCAAAGGGACTGCTCCTCGACGTGCAGGGCGCTGTATGACACAGCGCGAGTGACCGTATCGGATGCGCAGCGCGAACGGGAGGCGGTCGGTGCTGGTCAGTCGGTCAATTAGGACAGTTCGACGGGCCCAGCGGGTATGGGTGCCAAGTCGTCGCAAACGCGCCGTGATTTCTGCGCTTTCTGCACCGGATCTCCCCGCGTACCAGGTGCGCGCTTGCGCGACGGTGGCACGAAGAGGAATGGTCGGAAAGACAATTCCGCAGCGCGGTATGTCCGGAATTCCGAACAGGCGCGCACGTACCGAGGAAGATCATGCGCCGCATCGCCCGTTTCGTCGACCCGTACATACTGCTGCTGCTCGGCACGGTGCTCGTCGCCGTACTGGTCCCGGCCTCGGGCGGCGCCGCCGAGGGCTTCTCCTGGGCCACCAAGATCGCCGTCGGCCTGATCTTCTTCCTCTACGGAGCGCGCCTGTCCACCCGCGAGGCCGTCGACGGGCTCCGCCACTGGCGGCTCCATCTCGCCGTCGTGCTGTGCACCTTCGCGCTCTTCCCGCTGCTCGGCCTCGCCTCCTACGGGCTCGTTCCGCACGTCCTCACCCCGGAACTCCAGACGGGGCTGCTCTTCCTGTGCCTCGTCCCCTCCACCATCCAGTCCTCGATCGCCTTCACCTCCATCGCGCGCGGCAACGTCCCCGCCGCCATCTGCGCGGGCACCTACTCCAGCCTCCTCGGCATGATCGTCACGCCGCTGCTGGCCGCCTGGCTCATCGGAGGCCACGCCGCGCTCTCCGGATCGGGGCTGATCGAGGTCGGCAGCCAGCTCCTCGCACCGTTCATCGCGGGGCAGCTGGTGCGCCGCTGGCTCATCGGCTTCCTCACCCGGCACAAGCGCATCCTCGGCTTCGTCGACCGCGGCTCCGTCCTGCTGGTCGTCTACACCGCCTTCAGCCAGGGCATGACGGAGGGAGTCTGGGGCCAGGTCACCCCCGCCAGGCTGCTCGCCCTCGTCGGCGTCGAGGCGGTGCTCCTCGCGCTCATGCTGAGCGTGACGTGGTACGGCTCGCGCAAGCTGGGCTTCGACCGCGCCGACCGCGTCGCGATCAGCTTCGCCGGCTCCAAGAAGTCGCTGGCCGCCGGACTGCCCATGGCCAGCGTCCTGTTCGGCGCACAGGCCAGCCTCGCCGTGCTGCCCCTGATGCTCTTTCACCAGATGCAGCTGATGGTGTGCGCCGTGCTCGCGAAGCGGTGGTCTCGCGGAGCGGACGAGCGGCAGGAACCGGCGCCCGTGGCCCCTTCGGTACCGGCCGGGGGGTGAGGGGGCCTCTGCCGGCCGAGGCACCTCGCGGTTGAAGACCCAAGGAGGTACGGAGACCGTCGGGGTGCGGCCGGGTGGCACCGCCGGGCTGCGCTCCGTGGGCTCCCGCCGCTGCGGCGGGAAGAGTTTTGCGGTGCGGCGGCGAACCGGCGCGGCGGCGAACCGTTGCGGCCGGGGCACGGAGCACGGGGCACGGGGATGGCCCCTGGCTACGCGGCGCCCGACGTGCGGGCTGTCGTGCGGGCTGTCGTGCACGCTGTCGTGCGGGCCCGTCAGGTCACCGGGCCTCCACGGGGAGCGCCAGCCTGTGCGCGCCCGCGTAGATGTTCATCGAGGAACCGCGCAGGAACCCGACGAGGGTCAGCCCCGACTCCTCTGCCAGGTCGACCGCCAGGGACGACGGCGCCGAGACGGCCGCGAGTACGGGGATGCCCGCCATCACCGCCTTCTGCGCCAGTTCGAAGGAGGCGCGGCCCGACACCATCAGTATCGAGTCGGCCAGCGGCAGCAGTCCCTGCTGGAGTGCGCGGCCGACGATCTTGTCGACCGCGTTGTGGCGGCCCACGTCCTCGCGCAGATCGAGGAGTTCACCCCCGGCGGAGAAGAGCCCCGCGGCGTGCAGCCCGCCCGTACGGTCGAAGACGCGCTGCGCAGCGCGGAGACGGTCGGGCAGGAGGGCGAGGGTCTCCGGCGTGATCCCGCCGGGGCCGCTCCCGGCGGGGGACCAGCGCGCCGTCGTACGCACCGCGTCCAGGCTGGCCTTGCCGCACAGGCCGCACGAGGACGTGGTGTAGACGTTGCGCTCCAGCGTGATGTCGGGCACCTCGACGCCGGGTGCGAGGCGGACGTCGACCACGTTGTACGTGTTCGCCCCGTCGTCCTGGGCGCCCGCGCAGTACACGATGTTCGCCAGCTCGTCGGCTGTGCCGAGGACGCCCTCGCTCACCAGGAAGCCGGCGGCGAGCGCGAAGTCGTCGCCGGGGGTACGCATGGTGATGGCGAGCGGTTTCCCGTTCAGCCTGATCTCCAGCGGTTCCTCGGCGACCAGCGTGTCCGGACGGGAACTGACCGCGCCGTCGCGGATACGGAGGACGGGGCGCCGTGCGGTGACCCTTCCCATGGTCCGTTCACCCCCGGGGTGTCGTACTGGCGTCTGACCATGCCATTCTCGCTCAGTTCTGCGAGGAACCCGGTCGTCGGAAGACTCCGGACCTCGCAGGGCTCAGTCCGTGAACAGCTGGGTCGCCTTGCTGATCAGCTCGTAGAGCCCGTAGACGAGGGGGAGCCCGACCCAGAGCCAGGACGTCACCGCGAGTGCTGTCCTGCGCGGGGGAGCGGTGTCCGCGCCGTCAGTCGGTGTGCCGGCCGGTGTCATCCGCCGCCTCCTTCTCCTTCTTCTGCTGCTGTACGGGAAGTACCGGAGCCCCGGGCCGGGCTTCACTCTCCGACTCGGACTCCGACTCGGGCTCGTGGTGCTTGGGGTGTACCGGGCGTACGAGTTCGTTCGCTACGAATCCGATGACGAGCAGGCCGATCATGATGGTCAGCGACAGCCCGTACAGGCCGGGGCCCGAACGCCCCGCCTCCTCCTGGGAGTCGGCGACCCAGTTGACGATCAGTGGGCCGAGCACGCCGGCCGTCGACCACGCGGTGAGCAGCCTGCCGTGGATGGCCCCGACCTGGTAGGTGCCGAACAGATCCTTCAGATACGCCGGGATCGTGGCGAAGCCACCGCCGTAGAACGAGAGGATCACCAGCGCGCAGACGATGAACAGCGGCTTGGAGGAGTCCCCGAGCAGCGCGATGGCCAGGTACATCAGCGCGCCGACACCGAGATAGACGCGGTACATGTTCTTGCGTCCGATGAGGTCGGAGGTGGACGACCACACCAGGCGGCCCGCCATGTTGGCGAGCGAGAGCAGCGCGACGAAGCCGGCGGCTGCCGAGGCGCTGACGGGCGTCGAGGAGTCCGAGAAGAAGTCCGTGATCATCGGCGCGGCCTTCTCCAGGATGCCGATGCCCGCGGTCACGTTCATGCACAGCACGACCCACAGGCACCAGAACTGCGGCGTACGCACCGCACCGCGCGCCGACACCCTCGCCGTGGTGACCAGCGCCTTCCCGGTCTGCGGCGGCTCCCAGCCCGCCGGGCGCCAGCCGTCGGGCGGTACGCGCACCAACAGCACGCCGAGCGCCATGAACACCGCGTACACCAGGCCGTGCACGAGGAAGGCTGCGGCGATGCCGTCGCTGCCCGTACCGAACGAGTCCAGCATCGAGGCCGACCACGGTGAGGCGATCAGGGCGCCGCCGCCGAAGCCCATGATGGCGATCCCCGTCGCCATGCCGGGCCGGTCGGGGAACCACTTGATGAGCGTCGAGACCGGCGAGATGTAGCCGATGCCCAGGCCGATGCCGCCGACGAAGCCGTACCCGAAGACGACCAGCCAGAACTGGTGCGTCGCCGCGCCCAGCGCCGCCAGCAGAAAACCGGAGGAGAAGCAGGCCAGCGCGACCGCCATCGCCCAGCGCGGCCCGCGCTTCTCCACGAGCGTGCCGCCGAACGCCGCCGACAGGCCCAGCATCACGATGCCGAGCTGGAACGGGAGCGCGCTGGCCGTTCCTGAGAGGTCCAGCGCGGATTCGAGCGCGGGCTTGAACACGCTCCAGGCGTACGCCTGGCCGATCGACAAATGCACCGACAGCGCGGCGGGCGGCACCAGCCAGCGGCTCCAGCCTGGAGGGGCGACGGTGCGTGAACGGTCGAGGAACCCGGCCGCCGGGGTTCCTGATGGTGCGGGGCGTGTCATGACCAGGCACCCTACGAAGATCAAACCGGCTTGGCCAGGGGTGCGGCACGTACAGTGTCCGGGTGACGAGGAACGCGAGGCGGACCGGTGAACGGGAAGTGCCGCGCCCCATGGCGGTGTTCGACCTGGACGGCACCCTGGCCGACGTACGCAACCGCATCCACCACCTGGAGCCCCCGCACAAGGACTGGAACGCGTTCTTCCGCGCCGCGTCCCACGACCCCCCGCTCGCCGAGGGCCTCCAACTCGCCCGGGACTGGTCCGAGTCCTGCGATCTCGCCTACGTCACGGGCCGCCCCGAACGCTGCCGCCGCGACACCGTGCGCTGGCTCACCGCGCAGGGGCTCCCAGCGCGCGACCTGTGGATGCGGGCCGACAACGACCGGCGCCCGGCGCGCGTCACCAAGCCCGAAATCCTGCGCGGCCTGGCCCAGTCCCGTACGGTCGCCGTCGTCGTGGACGACGACACCCGGGTGTGTGCGGCCTACCGGGCGGCCGGCTTCCACGTCATCGAGGCCAACTGGGCGCCCCGGTCGGACGACTTGGAGCGGGCACAGGAGGAGACGGGCCGTACGTAGGCCGGGCTCGGTGCCCGGGCCCGCAGGTGGTCGAAGCCCTCGGCATGGCGGGCCATTTCGTCCTGCCCCGTCGAGGTACACCTCACTCGGGCGGCGTGACGGGCGGCGGACGCGGGGGTTCTGAACTGAGCGTGTGCGGTGGTCCGTTGGGGTCTCGTACCGTCTCGGCCATGAATGCGGAGTTGGTCGTTGCCCTGCTGTCCGGGGCTGTTGCCTTGGTGAGTGTGGGGATCAGTGCGCGTGCCAGTCGGCGGCAGGCGGTGCTGGCTGCTGAGTTGGAGCGTCAGACCGCGGCTCTCGACCGGGAGGTGGCCCGGCAGGACGTGATGAGCCGGGTCCGCGATCCGCTTCTGTGGGCTGCCTACGATCTCCAGTCCCGTATCTACAACATCGCGCGAAGCCGGTTCGGGTTTCTGACGCTCTACTACAAGAACGGCTCCCCGCAGGAACGGGAGTACGCGCGCCGCAACACGCTGTATGTGATCGCGGAGTACTTCTGCTGGGTGGAGATCATCCGGCGGCGGGTCCAGTTCCTGGACCTGGGCAACCGGGAGGACAACTGGAAGGTGGTGAACTTCCTTCACGAGGTCTCCCACCGCTTCAGCGCGGACCGGGACCGAGGGCCGGACTTCCGCCTCTTCCGGGGCGAACAGCGGGCCATCGGCGAGTTGATGATCAGGCAGGACGGGGAGGAGCCGGGCTGCCTCGGCTATGCGGAGTTCTGCCGGCGCCTGGAGGGGGACCAGGAGTTCGGCGCGTGGTTCGCCTCTCTGGACGCGGCCGTCCAAGCGCTGGGGGACGAGTTCCGCGTCCAGGCTCGGTTGATCGAGATCCAGCACACCCTCATCAAACTGATCAAGTTCCTGGACGAGGGCCGCGAGCGGTTCCCCTTCACACGTGAGCTGCCTCAGCAGCGGGCCGGGGCATCGCGATGGCCCGACGCTCCTCCAGCGGACGTGTCCGGGTCGGGAAACGGGTGACGGCCCCCATGTGGTCCTGACGGCAGGCCAGTTGCTCGCGTGCGGCGAGTCTTTGTCCACTGTCGGGAGAAAGTTGAACTGGTTTCCGCATAACTTCTTCCCAACCCCAGGAGCCGCTGCTAGGTTCCCCGTGAAATCCCGCACGGTGACGCCGACTTGACGGCTGGAGGGGTAGCGGTGAGGCGCATGACTGCACGGCCCGCGAACGCGCACCAGGCGCGACTGCTCCGCCTGCTGCGTGACGGCGGCCCGCGCTCGCGCGCCGAGCTGGGGGACAGCGTCGACCTGTCCCGGTCCAAGCTGGCGGTCGAGGTCGACCGGCTGCTGGAGACCGGGCTGGTCGTCGCCGACGGACTCGCCGCCTCACGGGGCGGGCGGCGCTCGCACAACATCCGGCTCGCGCCCCAACTCCGTTTCCTCGGCGTCGACATCGGCGCCACCTCCATCGACGTCGCCGTCACCAACCCGGAGCTGGAGATCCTGGGGCACCTCAACCAGCCCATGGACGTACGCGAGGGGCCCGTCGCCGTCTTCGACCAGGTCCTCACGATGGTCGCCAAACTGCGCGACACCGGGGTCGCCGAAGGGCTCGACGGGGCCGGCATCGGTGTGCCGGGCCCGGTCAGGTTCCCGGAGGGCATCCCCGTGGCGCCGCCGATCATGCCCGGCTGGGACGGCTTCCCCGTACGGGAGGCGCTCAGCCAGGAACTCGGCTGCCCCGTCATGGTCGACAACGACGTGAACCTCATGGCCACCGGTGAGATGCAGGCCGGAGTCGCCCGCTCCGTACGGGACTTCTTCTGCGTGAAGATCGGCACCGGCATCGGCTGCGGCATCGTCGTCGGCGGCGAGGTCCACCGGGGTACGACCGGCAGTGCGGGCGACATCGGCCACATCCAGGTCGAACCCGAGGGCAGGCAGTGCGCCTGCGGCAACCGGGGCTGCCTGGAGGCGTACTTCGGTGGCGCCGCGCTCGCCCGCGACGCGGAGGAAGCGGCGCGGGACGGGCGTTCGCCCGAACTCGCCCGGCTTCTCGAAGCCGGCGGGCGCCTCACAGCGGCCGACATCGCCACGGCCGCCTCGGCGGGTGACGGCACGTCCCTCGACCTCATCCGCCAGGGCGGGGCACGCGTCGGCCAGGTCATCGCCGGGCTCGTCAGCTTCTTCAACCCCGGGCTCGTCGTCATCGGCGGCGGCGTCACCGGCCTCGGCCACACGCTGCTCGCCAGCATCCGCACCCAGGTCTACCGCCAGTCGCTCCCCCTGGCGACCGGCAACCTGCCCATAGTCCTGGGCGAGTTGGGCCAGGTAGCAGGCGTCACCGGCGCGGCCCGCCTCACCAGCGACCACATGTTCTCCCCCGCGTAGGGGGCCTACGGCCCCCGAATTCCCACCAACCCGCAGCCGGGCGGCCTTTTCGGCCGCAGGACGAGGCACAGCGCGACCGTGTTCCCCCGCCCGAGGGCGGGGCGCACCTCTTCTTTCCGCCGCGACGGCGGGACGAGGACTCGACCGCTTCGGCGGTGCCAGGTGGCCCGTTCGGGCCGTAGAGCGAGGTACGGCGTGACCGTGTTGCCCCGTCGTGAAGGTGGGGCGCGCCCCTTCTTTCCGCTGCGGCGGCGGGACAAGGACTCGACCGCTTCGGCGGTGCCAGGTGGCCCGTTCGGGCCGTAGAGCGAGGTACGGCGCGATCGTGTTCCCCCGCCATGAGGGCGGGGCCTCTCTACCCGCCGCGACGGCGGGAGGGGGGGCGACCGTTTCGGCGGTGTCAAGGGCCCGCATGGGCCGGAGAACCAGGTGCAGTGCGACCGCTCGCCCGCCGTCGCGGCGGCGGGAGGCTCAACCGCCCGCCCCGGCGGGCGGTGCCAGGTGGCCGCGCGGGCCAGGGGACGAGGCGTGGCGCAAGCGGTGCCGTAGGGGGCCGCAACGACGACGTACGGCTGGGACGGAGGTCCTTCCACGTGCTTTCGATGTCCGGAATCACCAAATCCTTTCCGGGAGTACGCGCACTTGACGGCGTGAGCCTCGATGTGGAGGCCGGTGAGGTGCACTGTCTTCTGGGGCAGAACGGAGCCGGGAAGTCGACTCTGATCAAGGTGCTCTCCGGGGCACACCAGCCGGACGAGGGGGAGATCACCTGGCAGGGCCGGCCCGTGAAGCTGTCCACGCCGGTGTCCGCGATGCGGCTGGGGATCGCGACGATCTATCAGGAACTCGACCTGGTCGAGCACCTGTCCGTCACGGAGAACATCTTCCTGGGCCATGAGATCGCCTCACGCGGAGTGATCCGCCCCCGCGAGGCCCGTGCGAAGGCGGTGGCGCTGCTCACGCGTCTCGGGCACCCGGAGATCGACCCCGGCACGCTCGTGGGCCGGCTCTCGGCGGCGGGCGCGCAGATCGTGTCGATGGCCCGTGCGCTCTCGCACGACGTACGCCTGATCATCATGGACGAGCCGTCGGCCGCGCTGGACCCGGACGAGGTCGACAACCTCTTCCGTATCGTCAAGGGGCTCACGGACGAGGGCGTCGCGGTCGTCTACATCTCGCACCGTCTGGAGGAGATCCGCCGCATCGGTGACCGGGTCTCCGTGCTGAAGGACGGCCGCGTCGCGGCCCGTAACCTTCCGGCGCGCACGACGCCGACCGACGAGGTGGTCGCGCTGATGACGGGGCGCGACGTCGAGCACGCGTTCCCCGCGAAGCCCGAGCCCGGTGGCGTGGGCGCCGGCGCCGAGCCGGTGCTGCGTGCCGAAGGGCTCGCACGGGAAGGGGAGTTCGAGCCGCTGGACCTGGAGCTGCGGCCCGGCGAGATCGTCGGTCTCGCGGGTCTCGTCGGCTCGGGCCGCTCGGAGATCCTGGAGACGCTGTACGGGGCACGCCGCGCGACGGCCGGACGCGTGCTGGTGGACGGCAGTCCGCTGCGGCCCGGCAGCATCGTGGCAGCGGTGCGTGCGGGCATCGGGCTCGCGCCCGAGGAGCGCAAGTCGCAGGCGCTGCTGATGCTGGAGTCGGTCACCCGTAACGTCTCGGTCTCCTCGCTGCCCCGCTTCTCGCGCGGCGGCTGGCTCGACCGTACGCGCGAGCGCGCAGCGGCCGTCGCGCACACCCGCGACCTCGCGCTCAGTCCCGACGACCCCGAGCGCCCCGTCCGCACGCTGTCCGGCGGCAACCAGCAGAAGGCCGTGCTCGCACGCTGGCTGCTGCGTGAGTGCCGGGTGCTGCTGCTGGACGAGCCGACACGGGGCGTGGACGTGGGCGCGCGCGCCGAGTTGTACGCCGTCATCCGGCGGCTGGCCGACTCGGGGGTGTGCGTACTGCTCGTCTCCAGCGAGCTGCCCGAGGTGCTGGGGCTCGCCGACCGTGTGCTCGTGCTGCGCGAGGGCCGCGTCGTCCATACGGCCCCCGCAGCCGAACTGGACGAGCACCGCGTCCTCGACCTCGTGATGGAGGGGAGCCCCGCATGAGGCATCCCGCCGTACCTCATGCGGGGCCGGCGCCCCCGCGTCCCTCGGTCTCCCGTCGACAGCCAGCAGCCGACAACCACCAGCCGACAGTCGGCAACCAGCAGTCGGCAGCCGGCAGCCAGCAGCGGGCAGCCGACCGTTCTCAACGTTGCACCCTCCCCCCGGCTCAAGCAGGGGGTCCCTGGCTCACGTCGGCTGCGGGGCAGCGGCCTGACAGCACTTGCACGATCGGCACCAGCCGGGTTGGAACCAGCCCGGGTGTATGAAGTTTTGGGAGGTTGCGCTCATGCGCTCTCGGTTCTCGCCACGCATGTCCCGGTCCCTAACAGCCATGGGTGGAAGGGGAGTTGGCCTTCACGGCGGCGCCTCGCGCCCTGACCAGCTCCGCGGGAGCCCCATCGATCCCCGGCTCGAAGGGCGCGGAGCCTCCCTCGGAGGTACCAGGTGAAACCCCCGAACGGCCAGGCGCCGAGGGATGCCGTGCCCGTTGCCGAAGCGGCAGCGCCCGTTTCCCCGCCGGGCGGGGGTTCAGGTCCCGAGCAGAGCGGTCAGCAGAACGGCCGGCGGAAGATGAAGCTGGCCGGCGGGCGCCTCGATGTGCGCCACCTCTCCCTCCTCGGGGTTCTGATCGCGCTGGCGATCGTCGGCGCTGCGACCAAGCCGGATGAATTCCTGAGCACGGACAACCTCCAACTGATCCTCACCCAGGCGTCCGTGATCGGAGTCGTGACGGTCGGCGTCACCTTTGTGATCATCGGTGGCGGCATCGACCTGTCCGTCGGCGCGATCGTCGCGCTCGCCTCCGTATGGGCGACGACGGTGGCGACACAGGACTACGGCCTCACCGGCATGCTGCTGTGCAGCGTGCTGGTCGGGGTCGGATGCGGCCTGGTCAACGGGCTGTTGATCGCCTACGGGCCGATGGTGCCGTTCATCGCGACGCTCGCCATGCTCGCCTCGGCACGCGGACTGGCGCTGCAGATCAGCGACGGCAAGACGCAGGTCGTGAACGTCGAGTCGGTGCTCGATCTCGGCGTACCCAGTTCATATGTGCTGGGCATCCCGCCGATCGTGCTCGTGTTCGCCTTCGTGGGCGTTGTCGGCTGGCTGGTCCTCAACAGGACCACGTTCGGCCGCCGTACCGTCGCAGTCGGCGGCAATCCCGAGGCGTCCCGGCTCGCCGGTATCGCCGTCAAGCGGCAGCGGCTGCTGCTCTACCTGCTGTCCGGTCTGTGCTGCGGCATCGCGGCCTTCATGCTGATCATTCTCACCGGCTCGGGACAGAACACCAACGGCAATCTGTACGAACTCGACGCCATCGCCGCAGCGATCATCGGCGGCACCCTCCTCAGCGGCGGCCGGGGCACGATTCTCGGCTCCGTCCTCGGGGTCCTGGTCTTCACCACGATCACCAACCTGTTCGCCCTCAACAACCTCCAGAGCGACGTCCAGCAGATCGCCAAGGGCGCGATCATCGTCGCCGCCGTCCTGGTCCAGAAGGGTCGTTCCACGCCATGACCGAGAATCCACGCGCGCCACGTATCACCGCGACCAGCCGCAGAAACATGCTCTTCGGCACGGCGGCAGCCGGGGCCGCGCTCTTCGCCGCCGGCTGCACCAGCAACGAGAGCAACGACGGCAAAGAGGACGAGGCCGGTTCGGCGAACGTCGCCGACGACAAGCCCGGCAAGAAGGTGACCATCGGCTTCGCCGGTCCCCAGGCCGACCACGGGTGGCTCAACGCCATCACCACCCAGGCCAAGAACCGCGCCAAGAAGTACAAGGACGTCACCCTGGAGTCCACCGAGGGCTCCAACGACAACGCGCAGCAGATCGGCCAGGTCGAGACGCTGATCAACAAGAAGGTCGACGTCCTCGTCATCCTCCCGGCCGACGGCAAGGCCCTCACCCAGGTCGGCCTCAAGGCGATGCGTGCCGGGATACCCGTCGTCAACCTCGACCGGATCTTCGACTCGCAGCAGGCGTACCGCTGCTGGATCGGCGGCGACAACTACGGCATGGGCCTCAACGCCGGGCACTACATCGGCGAACAGCTCAAGGACAAGAAGAACGCCAAGGTCGTCGAGCTGGCAGGGATCGACAACCTCGAACTCACCCGGCAGCGCAGCAAAGGGTTCGACGACGCGCTCAAGAACTACCCCAACATCAAGAAGGTGGCCCGCCAGTCGGCCGAGTTCACCGTCGAGTCGGGACAGGCCAAGATGGCCCAACTCCTGCGCGCGCAGACCAAGTTCGACGCGCTGTGGAACCACGACGACGACCAGGGTGTCGGCGCGGAACGCGCCATCAAGCAGGCGGGCCGCGACGAGTTCCTGATGGTCGGCGGCGCCGGCTCCAAGCGCGTCATGGAAGCCATCAAGAAGGACGACGGCGTCATCAAGGCGACCGTCCTCTACCCGCCCACCATGGCGGCCTCGGCCATCGACCTCGCCCGTGCGCTGGGCCAGGGCAAGGGCGTCAGCGGGATGGCCGAGTTCGAGATCCCCGCCTCCCTGACGCTGTACTCCGCCGTCGTGACCAAGGAGAACGTCGACGAATACCTCCCCATCGGCTTCACCTGACGGGCCCGACCGGTCGCCGGTCACCGGCCGCAGCCCACGGCCGGTGGCAGGTCACCGGCGGCCTCGCCCCCACCGCTGACACCGATAGGAACCCCCGAGAGGGAGGACCAATGTCGTACGACACCCCCGCGCCCGCCACCGCACCGCCGCTCGGCGTGGGCATGGTCGGCTACGCCTTCATGGGCCAGGCCCACTCCCAGGGCTGGCGCACCGTGGGCCGGGTCTTCGACCTGCCGCTCAGCCCGTCCATGGCCGCGGTCTGCGGGCGGAACGCCACCGCCGTACGCGCGGCGGCCGGACGGCTGGGCTGGGCGGCGGCCGAGACCGACTGGCGGGCGCTCGTCACCCGCCAGGACGTACAGCTCGTCGACATCTGCACCCCGGGCGACAGCCACGCCGAGATCGCCGTCGCGGCGCTGGAGGCCGGCAAGCACGTGCTGTGCGAGAAGCCCCTCGCCAACACCGTCGCAGAGGCCGAGGCCATGGCGGCAGCCGCACGTGTGGCACGCCGGAACGGCCAGGTGGCCATGGTCGGCTTCAACTACCGCCGCGTACCCGCACTCGCGCTCGCCCGCCACCTGGTCGAACAGGGCCGCCTCGGCACCGTGCGGCACGTACGCGTCAGCTACCTCCAGGACTGGCTCGTCGACCCCGACCACCCGCTCGAATGGCGGCTGCGCCGCGAACACGCCGGCTCCGGCGCGCTCGGCGACCTCGGCGCGCACGCCGTCGACATCGCCCAGCACCTCGTCGGCTCCCCGCTCACCGGCGTCTCCGCGCAGACCGAGACCTTCGTGCGCGAACGCCCTCTGGCGGGCGGGCACGGAGATGAACGGGGCACGGTGACGGTGGACGACGCCGCGCTGTTCACCGGGCGCCTCGCCTCCGGTGCCCTGGCCTCCTTCGAGGTGACCCGCGTCGCCGCCGGCCGCAAGAACGCCCTGCGCGTCGAGCTGAACGGCACGCTCGGCTCCCTCGCCTTCGACCTGGAGCGCCTCAACGAACTGGAGTTCCACGACGACACGGCGGCGGCAGCCGAGGCCGGGTTCCGCCGCATCCTCGTCACCGAACAGGACCACCCCTACCTGGAGGCGTGGTGGCCGCCTGGCCACGGCCTCGGCTACGAGCACACCTTCACCCACCAGGCCCGCGATCTGGTGCGCGCCATCGCGGCGGGCACCACGCCCGCGCCGTCCTTCGAGGACGGGCTCCAGGTGCAGCGGGTGCTCGCGGCGGTGGAGGAGAGCGCGGGCAAGAACTCCGTTCACACGCTGGTGGAGGGGTCGCCCGAGTCCACCGCCCCTGCGGGGTCCGCCACCCCTGCGGGGTCCGCCGCTTCCGCCGAATCCACCGCCTAGGAGGTCACCGTGGCACGTAACTTCACCCTGTTCACCGGCCAGTGGGCCGACCTGCCCCTGGAGGAGGTCTGCCGCCTGGCCCGCGACTTCGGCTACGACGGGCTCGAACTCGCCTGCTGGGGCGACCACTTCGAGGTCGACCGCGCCGTTTCCGAACCCGGTTACGCCGAGGGCAGGCGCGCGCTTCTGAACAAGTACGGCCTCGAATGCTGGGCCATCTCCAACCACCTCAACGGCCAGGCCGTGTGCGACAACCCCATCGACGAGCGCCACCGGGCCATCGTCGCCCCCCGTGTGTGGGGCGACGGCGACCCCGAAGGCGTACGGCAGCGCGCCGCGACCGAGATGAAGGACACCGCACGCGCTGCCGCAGCGCTGGGCGTGCGCACCGTCGTCGGCTTCACCGGCTCCTCCATCTGGCACCTCGTCGCGATGTTCCCGCCCACCCCGGCCGCGATGGTCGAGCGCGGCTACGAGGACTTCGCCGAGCGGTGGAATCCGATCCTCGACGTGTTCGACGCCGAAGGCGTCCGGTTCGCGCACGAGGTGCACCCCAGCGAGATCGCGTACGACTACTGGACCACCCAGCGTGCGCTGGAGGCCGTTTCCCATCGGCCCGCGTTCGGGCTCAACTTCGACCCCTCCCACTTCGTGTGGCAGGACCTCGATCCCGCGGGTTTCCTCTACGACTACCGGTCGCGGATCTACCACGTCGACTGCAAGGAGTCGCGGACGCGGCTCGATGGGCGTAACGGGCGCCTCGGGTCGCACCTTCCGTGGGGGGACCCGCGTCGCGGGTGGGACTTTGTCTCCGCCGGGCACGGGGATGTCCAGTGGGAGGACGTCTTCCGCATGCTTCACTCGATCTCCTACGACGGGCCCATCTCCGTCGAATGGGAGGACGCCGGTATGGACCGGCTGTCGGGTGCGCCCGAGGCGTTGAGGCGCCTTCGCGCCTTTGATTACGACCCGCCTAGCGCTGCGTTCGACGCGGCGTTCGGCAACTGACGCCCCTCCCTCTCCAGGGCTCCGCCCTGAGTGGGCACCCACGCCATGTGTGCCCCTCGCACTGCGTGCGGGCCTGCGGTCCCATGCGGGTGCCTGACCACGTGTGGTCCTCGCCGTTTCCTGACCGGTCAGTCCCCGGCCTCCCGTTCCTAATGGGGCTTCGCCCCTTGCCCCGTTGGCCTCGCCGGCCGGGCGTTGAGGGGCGCTGCCCCCCAACAGCCCCCCGCTAGAGGAGGGCTCCGCCCCCCTCTAGGACTCCCCCCGGCTCTCCTCGGGGCCTGCCCTGGAGTTCTTGTCGCGCCAACATTGCGAGAGAACTCAGCCGTCCCGGGGCCGCCGCCCTCCTGTTACCAGGTGCGGACAGAATCCGGTGAACAAGTGCCGCCCGGGCGCCATCTCACAGGGTGCAACGAACAACAGAACAGGCCGACCGCCCGCCCGGAGGAAGGGGGGCGGCCGGGATGCCGTATCCCGACACTCACTGGGGGACTTCAACCATGACCACGCACCGCACTCGCCGTACCTTCCGTTCCGCCGGTCTCGTGGCCCTTGCCGCCGCCGCCGCGTTCTCGCTCACCGCCTGCCAGGACGGGGACACGGATGCCGCCGCGACCGGCAAGGACCCCGTTTCCGCCTCCCGCTCCGCCGACGACGGCGCGTCCAGCGGCGCCAAGAACAGTGAGGGCAGTGAGGGCAAGGGCCAGAAGGGTACGGAGACGGAGGCGTCCTCCGCGAGCCGAGACAGCACCCCGTCCGGCGCGGGCGAGGCGGCGTCACCGGCTCGTACCGAGAAGCTGGCCGACGGCAGTACGGCCGAGATCTCCGAGCTGGGGGAGCAGCGCTACCGTGCCAAGATCGTGAACGATGGTGACGTCCTGGCCACCCTGGAGACGAAGGGGCACGACGCCGGGCTCGACGCCAACGGCATGTACGTGCTGCTGTCACTGGACGGCAAGATCCACTCCTGGATGGGCGGCGAGCACACCGGGCCGGGCACCTTCAGCCTTGAGGGTGGTTGGAAGGCCAAGGTCACGAAGCTCAGCGACGGCCGGTTCCGCGCGCGGATTCTCGGCGAGGACGGCTCGGTGATGGCGACGCTCAACGCGAACCAGCGGGATGTCGGCGTCGACGCCAACGGCGTACCCATCGTGCTCAGCTCCCGCGGTGTGATCAGCTCGCACGCGTAACCGCACGTGTAACCGCAGTTGTAGGGGCACACGTAGACGTCCGTTCGGCTCGGCGGTGGAGACGGCTTCGTCGGCTCCACCGCCCGGACTCCGCCGCCCCGGTCCAGGGGCCGCGTCATGCGGCGCGGCCCGAGGACGGCTGAGGTCCCAGCCACCGCGCGGCATGGGCCTTACTCCGGCGCAGATCCTCTTCAAGGTTGAGCTGCCGCTTGCGCTTCCGCTGTTGTTTTCTGGGGTGCGTATCGCGGTTGTCTACGTCATCTCCAGTGCGACGCTGGCCACCGTCGCCGGTGGGGGCGGTCTGGGGGACATCGTTCTTGGGCAGGCCACGTATGGGCTTGAAGGGGTTATTGCTGCGGCGCTGTGGGTTGCGGTTCTTGCGTTGGCTGCGGATGGGGTGTTGGCGTTGTTGCAGCGGGTGCTGGTGCCTCGGGGGTTGCGGGTTGCCCGGGGCTGAGTTCGGGGCTCGCCCCGTGCCCCTGTTGTTGTTCTGCGGGCTTCGCCCCGTGCCCCGCTGTCGTCTTGCGGGCTTCGCCCCCGTGGCCCGTTGCTTCGGGGCTGCGCCCCGTGCCCCTGTTGTGGTTCCTGTGATTTGAAGCCCGTTTCCGTTCGATATGGGGGCTTCGCCCTCTGGCCCCCGTTGGCCTCGCCGGCCGGGCGTCGGGGGGCTCCTCCCCCAGACTCCGTCCGGGGGGACCCCCACCCGGCAATCCCCCCGCCAAAAGGGGCTCCGCCCCCA
>NZ_JANCPR020000001.1 GCF_028657195.3 Streptomyces iconiensis | reverse complement strand
CGACCCGTGCAGCCCCGCCCCCGTGCAGCCCCGCCCCCGCAGGATCAACTGACCAGCGGGCCGACCTGTTCGGCGGTGAAGCGTACGAACCCTTCGGGGTCGGGTTCGTCGGCGGTTGGCTGGAGGACGACCGTGTCGGCTCCCGCCTCGACGACCCGCCGCACGGCCGCGGCAACGGTCTCGGCGTCCCCGGCGACGCCGAGGTCGGTGTCGGGGGGCGTACCCCTCGCGTACACGTTCGCGGCGCAGGCGGTCCTCGGCGTCGGGGCCGGTCGCCGCGTGAAGGTAGAGGACGATCTCGTGGGGATCGGTACGTCCCGCCGCCGCGCGGCCTTCGTCGATGAGGAGGCGCGCGGCGCGTAGGCGTTCGACGGAGGCATGGGCATCCAGCACGGTGCCGTCCGCCGCCTCGCCGCTGAGCCGTAGCGAGCGGGGCCCACGCGCGCCGGCGAACACGCCGCGCGCTGCCGCGTCACCCAACGGGGGCCAGTCCAGGGCGACATCGTCCAGTTTCACGTACCGCCCGTCCACGGTGACCCGCTCACCGCGCAACAGGGCGCGCATGGCGGTCAGATGTTCGCGCAGCAGCGTGACAGGCGAGTCGACGCGCGCGCCGACCTGCCCCATCCAGTCCTGCACGCCGTGTCCGAGCCCGACGGCGAAGCGCCCCGGGAAGAGCCGGTGGAGGGTGGCGGTCTCCATGGTGGTCATCGCGACGTTGCGCAGGGGCACGGGGAGGAGTCCCACGCCGACGCGCAACCGTTCGGTCCATGCGAGCGCCGCCGACGCGGTGGCGATACCGCTCTCGAAGAAGCAGTCCTCCCACAGCCAGAGTTCGTCCAGCCCCGCGTCCTCCGCCACGCGGGCGACGTCACGCAGCCGTTCGGGAGCAAGTTGGGGCCTGAACACAGCACCGAGAGCAGTCATGCACCTGTTCCTACCGCCCGCAACCCGGCACGGCAACGCCATTCCGCCTCCCCCTCCTCCCGCACCTCACCCTCCCGCGCACGTCCCCCCTCCCCCGGATATCTCCTCTCCCGCACGTCGCCGACACGATCAGTCGCGCTCCCGCTACGGCACGGTCGCCCGTGTCACCCGCACCGTCAGCGGCGCCGCGTACCATGCCAGGTCCACAGGTCGCGGAAGACGCAACAGGTGGAGGGAACGACAAGGAGCCGCAGACGCACGTGCCGTAAGACGGGACGGAAGACGTAGCGGAATACTCAGGGGAAGACGCAGCGGAAGACGGGAGACCGCATGACGGGTTACCGCGAGACCAAGTTCCGGGCCGTCACCGCGTTCCAGCGCAGGGTTCTCAACCCCGTGCTGCGGCGGGTGCCCGGCCAGACGCTGCTGGAGACGACGGGCCGGAAGTCGAGGTTGCCCCGGCGCACCCCCATCGGCGGGCGGCGTACGGGGAACGAGTTCTGGTTCGTCTCCGAGTACGGCGAGAAGTCGCAGTACGTACGGAACATCCAGGCCGATCCGCGCGTGCGCGTCAGGTTGCGGGGGCGCTGGCACGCGGGTACGGCGCACGCGGTACCGCAGGACGACCCGCGCGTACGGCTGTTGAGCCTGCCGCGGTTCAACAGCGCGGCCGTACGGGCCGTTGGCACGAACCTGCTGACGTTCCGGGTCGACCTCAAGGAGTGATCATGGAATCGCCGCCTCCGCCCAACGGCGCAGGCGCCGACCCCTCATCCCTCCACCGGACCCCTCATTTCCATGGCGGCCCCTCACTCCTCCGACGGGCCCCTCGTCCCTCCGCCGTGGCGCGCTCCTCCAAGGAACGCACCCTCCGGCAGGAACCGTCACTCCTCCGGTGGGAACACCGCCTCCCCCGTCTCCGCGAGGGTGATGGAGATGGCCTCGACCGGGCAGCCCTCGGCCGCAGCGAGCACCGCCTCGGAAGGGTCGCGGTCGGGCGCGACCGGGTGGGACTGGCGTGCACCGTCGAGGCGGAAGTCCTCAGCCGCCGCCGCCACACACATGCCGGATCCGATGCAGACATCCCTGTCGACCTCGACGTGCCAACGGTCGCCCATACGCCTCAGCTCCCCGCCGGGAGGTGGATCATCTTGTGCTCGAAGAATTCCCCGTACCCCTCGGGCCCGAACTCCCGCCCGACGCCTGAGTCCTTGTAGCCGCCGAAGGGGCCGAGCATGTCGAGGCTGAAGGTGTTGACCGAGTACGTTCCGGTGCGGACCCGGCGGGCGACGTCGATACCGCGTTCGGTGTCGGCGGTCCAGACGCTGCCTGAGAGGCCGTAGTCGGAGTCGTTGGCGATGCGGACGGCCTCGTTCTCGTCCTCGTAGGGCAGGAGGCAGATGACGGGGCCGAAGATCTCCTCGCGGGCCACGCGCATGCTGTTGTCCACCTCGCCGAAGAGGGTGGGTTCGACGTACCAGCCCTTCGCCATGGCCTCCGGCCTGCCGCCGCCCGAGAGCACCTTGGCGCCCTCCTCCTGGCCGATCGCGATGTAGTCGAGGGAGCGCTGCCGTTGCCGCTCGGCCACGAGGGGGCCGACCTCCGTCGCGGGGTCGAGCGGGTCGCCGACGACGAGCGCGTCCGCAGCGGCCTTGAAACGTTCCGCGATCTCGTCGTAGTGGCTGCGCGGGGCGAGGATGCGGGTCTGGGCCACGCACGCCTGACCGTTGATCATCCACGCGAAGGGCGTGATTCCGGCCACGGCCGCGTCCAGGTCGGCGTCGGGCAGGATGACGGCGGCCGACTTGCCGCCCAGTTCGAGGGTCACCCGCGTCAGGTTGCGCGCCGCGACCTCCATGACGCGCTTGCCCGCTGCGACGGAACCGGTGAAGGAGACCTTGTCGACGCCAGGGTGCCCGACCAGGTACTCGCTGACCTCCCGTCCGGCCGGGAGGATCGACAGCACGCCCTCGGGCAGACCGGCCTCGGTGGCGATCTCCGCGAGGATGTAGGCGTCCAGCGGCGTCTCGGGGGACACCTTCAGAATGGCGGAGCAGCCCGACAGCAGCGCGGGCGCGAGCTTCGCAGCCGCCGTGAACTGCGGAACGTTCCACGGCACCACGCCCGCCACCACGCCAACGGGCTCGCGCCGCAGCAGCAGTGGCCCGAGCGCGCCCGCCCTGCGCTCCTCGTAGGGGAAATCGGCCGCGATCTTGAGCGCCGAGTCCCACACCATCATCGCGGCGAGGGACTGCACCATGACGCCCGAGGTGTAGGGCGTACCGTTCTCGGCGCTGATGACCCTGGCGATCTCCTCGCTGCGGACAGCGAACGCGTCCTTGATACGGGTGACGACCTCGATCCGCTCGGCCAGCGGGCGGTCGGCCCAAACGCCGGAGTCGAAGGCACGCCGCGCCCCCGCCACCGCCTTGTCGACGTCCTCGCGTGCGGCGTGCGGGACGCGGCCGATGGGCTGTTCGGTGTGCGGGGAGACGACCTCGATGGTGTCCTCGCCCGCAGGGTCGGTCAACGTACCGCCGATGTAGAGCTGTTGGTGCTCCACGTACTCGACGCCTGTGTGCTCCGTCATGAGCCTGCCTCTCCCGCGGTCGGCGCCGCCCGCCGCGCGGGCTGTGACGCCTGACACTCGCCTACCGCTCATCTGATAGTGCATCAGAACTAGTACCAGTTCTAGTTCTAGGGAACAATGCCCGTGCCAACGAGACTCGTTGCACCGAGCCGGGGAGCCGCCGCGCATGACGAACGCACCACAGGTCAGGGATCACGGCGGCGGGGTCTGGAGCATTCCTGTACCCATTCCGGACAATCCGCTCGGTCACACCCTCGTTCATCTCCTCGACACCGACGCGGGCCCCGTGCTGATCGACACCGGTTGGGACGACCCCGACTCCTGGCAGACCCTCGTCGAAGGGCTCGCCGCCTGCGGTACCTCCGTGGCCGCGCTCCACGGTGTGCTCGTCACCCACCACCACCCCGACCACCACGGGCTCTCGGCACGCGTACGGGAGGAGTCCGGCGCGTGGATCGCGATGCACGCCGCCGACGCCGCCGTCGTACGCCGCACGCGCAGCACCGACACGGCCCGCTGGATGGGTTACCTCGCGGAAAAGCTCGCCGCCGCGGGCGCACCCGAATCGCATACGGCACCGCTGCGCAAGGCCCTCGCCGAGGGGCGCGGGGGCACGCTGCCGGGCTCGCGTGCCGCGCTGCCCGACCGCGAGATCGAACCGGGCGCGCTGCTCCCGCTCCCCGGACGCCGCCTGCGCGCCATCTGGACCCCGGGCCACACACCGGGACATGTATGTCTGCACCTGGAGGAACGGCACCCGGGCGCGGCTGCGCGGTCCGGCGCGGCGCTCGGGCAGAAGTCCGGCGCGGCGCTCGGGCAGGAGACCCGGGCAGGGCTCGGGCAGGAGTCCGGTGCAGGGCGCGAACGGGGCGGCCATGGACGGCTGTTCTCCGGCGACCACCTCCTCCCCACCATCACCCCGCACATCGGTCTCTACGAGGACCCGGACAGCGACGAGGTCACCGATCCGCTCGGCGACTACCTCGACTCCCTCGAACGCATAGGCAGGCTGCGGCCCGCCGAGGTGCTGCCGGCGCACCAGTACGCCTTCGACGACGCCGAAGGCCGCGTCAACGAGCTCACCGCTCACCACGCAGAGCGCCTCTCCGATTTGAGAGCACTGCTCTCGGAACGGTCTCTCACCCCCTGGCAGCTCGCCGAGTCCATGCAGTGGAACCGCCCCTGGGCCGACATCCCCTATGGCTCCCGCAACATCGCCGTCTCCGAGGCCGAGGCCCACCTGCGCCGCCTCGTCAAGCTCGGCCACGCCGAACCCGTTCCGGACAGCGACCCCGTGACCTACCAGGCGACCGACACCTGAGCGATCGGGACCGCGCCCAGGACCCGGCCCGTGACCGACGGCGGCCCAAGAGGCGACCCCCGGTGGCGGCCTGCGCCAGTGAGCGGCGTACGGGGCCCGTGCCCGGTGACCCCCGGGCCAGTGGGCCGCGCGAGCTGGCCGCGTAAGGCCGCGCAAGCTGGCCGCGTAAGGGCGCGCGAGCCAGCCTCGTGAGTGGCCCGCCGGACACCCCTGCGCTCCCCGGCGGGCCACTGCCCGGAAGAGGGTGGACACGCGCGGGCTATGGTGGTCGGCATACATGAAGACAGTCACCCCTCCGACCGGGGGAAGCCGGTGCGATTCCGGCGCTGACCCGCAACCGTGAGCGGACCGCCCCGCCGCCCGTACGGACGCCCCGTACGCGGCGCCGCCGAGGCATCCGTGAGCCGGAGCACCTGGCCGGAGGGAGGCTCGTGTGGCCTGTTCCCGTCGCCTTGATGGTGACGGGCGAGGCCACCGGCACCGTCGAGGTATACGGAGCCGAGCCCGGTGCATCGCCTGACGGGACTCCCCGTGTGGCGGAGCGGCCGTGCACGGTTCGGTCCGCTTCCGTCATCGAAAGGCACCGCAATGTCACCGCGCCGCCGCCGCTGCGCCACGGCTCTCGCCGCCGCAACCGTGCTTTGCGTCACGTCGGCCCCTGTGGCATCCGCCGCCTCAGCCGCATCCACCCCGGCCAAGACGGCGAAGACGGACAGGACGGCCAAGCTGCCCGAGGCGCTGTACGGCAGGGGCGACCCGAAGTACGACGGCGTATGGCGCCAGTCCCTCGCGCTGCTCGCGCTCGACGGCGCGGGCGCCGTACCGGCGAAAAAGGCCGTCGACTGGCTCACCGGGCAGCAGTGCGACGACGGCTCCTTCGCCGCCTACCGCGCCGACGCCTCGGCCCCGTGCGACCCCAAGAAGGCGCCGGCCGACATCAACGCCACCACCATGGCGGCTCAGGCCCTCGCCGCCGTCGGCGGCCGGGGGGCGCAGGTCGGCAAGGCTGTGGACTGGCTCAAGACGGTGCAGAACAAGGACGGCGGTTGGGGTTACGCCCCGGGCAGCCCCTCCGACGCGAACTCCACCTCCCTCGCCATCGGCGCCCTGCGCGCCATGGACCAGGACCCGGAGAAGACCACCACCAACGGCAGGTCGGCGTACGAGGCACTGCTCTCCTTCCAGCTCACCTGCGGCGCCAAGGGCATCGAGGACGCGAAGGGTGACGAGGGCGCCTTCGCCTATCAGCCCGACAAGAAGGACCGCCTCACCCCGAACAACGACGCTTCATCCGCCGCAGCGCTCGCCGGCCTCGGCGAGGGCATCCTGAGCAAGCCGCTGGACCGGGACAAGAAGAGCGTTCCGCTGAAACCGCTCAAGTGCGCGACGGGCGAGGACGCCGGCGCTGACAGCCTGAAGAACCCGCGCGACGCGGCGGACGCCGGAGCCGCGTACGTCGCCTCCGCGCTCAAGCGGAACGGCGGGCACTTCACCACGGTGCTGCCGGGTTCCGACGAGCAGCAGCCGGACTACGCGAACACCGCCGACGCCGTCATCGCCCTCGCTGCGGGCGGCCACCGCACGGAAGCCGACAAGTCCCTCACGTGGCTGGGCAAGAACCTGAACAAGTGGGACAAGGCCAAGAACGATCCCGCCGCCATCAGCACCCTCATGCTCGCCTCCCGCGCCACCGGCAACGACCCCACGAAGCTCGCGGGCACCAACCTCCTCACCCGCCTCAACAAGACGGGCCCAGCGCCCGCCGAGATGCCCGAGTCGGACAAGCAGAAGTCCGACGACGATGGCGGCACCATCCCCGTATGGGCCTTCATCATCGTGGGCCTCGCGGTCGGAGCGGGCTTCGGCATCCTCATGAGCGGTCGCCGAAAGAGGCAGCAGCTGTGAGCCCCTCCCCCCGCGCCTGCGCCAGCACCCGCGTTCGGGTCCCCACCTCTACCCGTATCCGTGCCCGTACCCGCCCCCGCGCCGCAGCGGCGGCGCTTCCCCCCACACCGAGCCGCACGCCGGCCCTCGCCCTGACCCTGGTACTGGCCGTACTGACCCTCGCAACCTCCACGGCCCTCACCACCCTGACAGTCCCCGCGGCGCACGCTGCGGGCGCAGCGCACGCTGCGGGGACTGCGAGCATGACGGGCACGGCGCACGCTGCGGGCACGGCGCACACGGCAGACACGGCGGACGGCGGCTACCGCTACTGGTCCTTCTGGACCCAGAAGGACCACGGCGCCGACACCTGGTCGTACGCCACCGAGGGCCCCGCGACCCATCGCCCGGACGACGGCGACACCCTCGGCTTCCGCTTCGCCCTCAGCGAGGACTCCAAGAACGCCAAGAAGCCCCGCGGCACAACGAAGTTCGCCGCCACGTGCGCCGGCACCCCCAAGAAGGCCGGCACCAAACGCATCGCCCTCCGCCTCGACTTCGGCACCCGCACCGACGCGCCGAAGACCGGTTCCGGCAAGAGGGAGGCCCCGCCGGAGCCCCGCACCGCGTGCGCCCGCGTCAACGAGGACGCCTCGGCCGGCGAAGCCCTCGCCTCCGTCGCCAAGCCCCTGCGCTACAGCTCCGATTCACTGCTGTGCGCCATCGACGGCTACCCCGCCAGGGGCTGCGGCGAACAGGTCGCCGACAACGGCGACGGCGGCAAGCAGCAGGACTCCGACTCTGCCGCGAAGGACAGCGGCGACAACGGGGACGGCGGGGACGGCGGCACCATGTCGAGTGGCCTGGGCGTCACGGCGGGCATCGCCGCCGTGGCCGTACTCGGCGCCGCGGCCCTCTGGCAGGCCCGCCGCCGAAAGCAGTAAGGATGCACCGCTCCACTCCGAGAGCACCGCTCACAAACGGAGCACCGCCCGAAACGAGAGCACTGCTCAAAGAGAGAGCCCCGCTCTCGCCGAGAGCACTGCTCACAAGAAGAGCGCCGCTCTCGACCCGGAGCGGCGCTCTGCATCCGGGCGCCTGGTGGCTCTGGGCACTCGGCCTGGCCACCGCCGCCTCCCGCACCACCAACCCCCTGCTTCTGGCGCTGCTGATCGCGGTGGCGGGCTATGTCGTCGCCGTACGCCGTACGGACGCGCCCTGGGCACGCTCGTACGGCGCGTTCCTCAAGCTCGGCCTGCTCGTGCTCGCCATCCGCCTCGTCTTCGCGTTCTTCCTCGGCTCCCCCATCCCCGGCACCCATGTGCTCGCGGACCTGCCCGAAGTCCCGCTCCCCGACTGGGCGAAGGGCGTACGGATAGGGGGTCGGGTGACGGCCGAGGGCATGCTCTTCGCGCTCTACGACGGCCTGAAACTGGCCACACTTCTCATCTGCGTCGGCGCGGCCAACGCGCTCGCCAACCCCGCGCGCCTGCTCAAGTCCCTGCCGGGGGCGCTGTACGAGGCAGGGGTCGCGGTGGTGGTGGCGATGACGTTCGCGCCGAACCTCGTCGCCGACGTACGTCGCCTGCGCGCCGCCCGCCGGCTGCGGGGGCGCGCGGACCGGGGTCTGCGCGGCCTGCTGCAGGTGGGGCTTCCGGTGCTGGAGGGCGCGCTGGAACGTTCGGTCGCGCTGGCCGCCGCCATGGACGCGCGCGGCTACGGCCGTACCGCACATGTGCCGCCCGCCGTACGGCACACCACGACGGCGCTCACGCTCGGTGGCCTGCTGGGTGTGTGCGCGGGTACGTACGGGCTGCTGGCGGCCGAGGGCGCGGGGTTCGGGTTGCCGGTACTGCTGGCGGGGCTCGTTCTCGCGCTGGGCGGACTGTGGTTGGGCGGCAAGCGGGCGGCCCGCACCCGGTACCGGCCCGACCGTTGGGGCGCGCGCGCCTGGCTCGTCTCCGCCTCGGGCGCCGCCGTGGCCGCCTTCATGATCAACGCTGCCGGCAATTACCCCGCCGCGCTCCACCCCCCGGCGATTCCCCTGAACCCGCCACCGTTCCCGCTGTGGCCGGCTGCCGCCACCCTCCTGGGCCTCCTCCCCGCCTTCGTGGCGCCCGCTCCACCCGCCCCGCCCACCGGGACCGCCCCCTCCCCCGGGACCGCCCCCTTCCCCGGAGGCGCGGGCTCGGCGGCGCGCAGGGGCGCCGCCGACGTCCGGCAGAAGAGCGGGGCCGTCCGGCAGGAGCCCGGAGAGGAGCCGGCACCGCGCCCCGGAGCCTCCCGCTCCGCACACGGGGAAGCATCGAGACATACCCCGTGGAAGAAGCGGAAGCCCTCCCCCTGGAGACACACCCCTCTCCACCGGGCGCAGCAGGACAGGGGAGAACCCCACGACCAGGAGCCCACACAGTGATCACCTTCGACAGCGTCACGGTCACCTACGAGGACTCCGCGCACCCGGTCCTCCACGCCGTGGAAGCCGCCATCCCGGAAGGCGAACTGTGCCTCCTGATCGGCCCCAGCGGCGCGGGCAAGAGCACCCTTCTGGGCACGGTCTCCGGCCTGGTTCCGCACTTCACGGGCGGCACCCTCCACGGCAGGGTGACGGTCGCCGGCCGTGACACCCGCACCCACAAGCCCCGCGAACTCGCCGACGTGGTGGGCACGGTGGGCCAGGACCCTCTGGCCCACTTCGTCACCGACACGGTCGAGGACGAACTCGCCTACGGCATGGAATCTCTCGGCCTCCCTCCTGGCACCATGCGCCGCCGTGTCGAAGAGGCCCTGGACCTCCTCGGCCTCAACGAGCTGCGCGACCGCCCCATCGCCACCCTCTCCGGCGGCCAGCAGCAGCGGGTGGCGATCGGTTCCGTACTCACGCCGCACCCCAAGGTCCTGGTTCTGGACGAGCCGACGTCCGCGCTCGATCCGCCCGCTGCCGAGGAGGTGCTGGCCGTCGTCCAGCGCCTGGTGCACGATCTGGGCACCACCGTGCTGATGGCCGAGCACCGCCTCGAACGCGTGGTGCAGTACGCCGACAAAGTGCTGCTCCTCCCCTCCCCCGGCGCCCCCGCCCAACTGGGCGATCCCGCCGAGCTGTTGGCCGTCTCCCCCGTCCAGCCCCCCGTCGTCGAACTGGGCCGGCTCGCCGGCTGGTCCCCCCTGCCCCTCTCCGTACGCGACGCGCGCCGCAAGGCCCAGCCCCTCCGCGAACGCCTGGCCACCCACACCCCGGCCCCCACCGGCACCCTCCACCCCACGACAGACACAGGCGCGAGCACAGACGCAGCAGGTACAACAGGCGTGCCAGGCGCACCCCGCACAGGCGTGCCGGCCGCGCCCCTCGCGGAGACCAGGCGCCTCAGCCTCGTCCGGGACCGCATCACCGCACTCCATGAGGTGACGCTCACCCTGAACCCGGGCGAGACCATCGCCCTCATGGGCCGCAACGGCGCGGGCAAGTCCACACTGCTCAACACCCTCGTCGGCATGCACAGGCCCACCTCGGGCCAGGTCACCGTCGGCGGCAGCCCTCCCCACCGCACGCGCCCGGCCGAACTCCTGCGGCACGTCGGTCTCGTGCCCCAGGAACCCCGCGATCTGCTCTACGCCGACACCGTCGCCCGCGAGTGCGAGTCGGCCGACGCGGACACCGGAGCCGAACCGGGAACCTGCCGCACGCTGGTCTCCCAACTGCTCCCCGATATTCCGGACACCACCCACCCCCGTGATCTGTCCGAGGGCCAACGCCTCGCCCTCGCGCTGGCGATCATCCTCACCGCCCGGCCGCCCCTGCTGCTCCTGGACGAGCCGACGCGCGGCCTGGACTACGCGGCCAAGGCCCGCCTGGTCACGCTCCTGCGCGAACTCGCGGCAGACGGCCACGCCATCGTGCTGGCCACCCACGATGTCGAGTTGGCCGCGGAGATCGCCCACCGCGTGATCATCCTCGCCCAGGGGGAACCTGTGGCCGACGGCCCCACCGCCGAGGTCATCACCTCCTCTCCTGCCTACGCTCCTCAGACCGCCAAGATCCTCGCCCCCCAGCAGTGGCTGACCGTCAGCCAAGTGAAGGCAGCGCTATGACGGCGCCCGCGCGACCCACCAAGGCCATCCGCCTGGGCCCCCGCTCCCTCGTGGCCCTGGCGCTGACCTCCGCGACGGGCGTCGTGGCCTTCGCCTGGCCCCTTCTCGCGGACGCGACCTCCGGCCTGGCCCACTCCCAGGACGCCCCCTGGCTCTTCGCCGCTCTCCTCCCTCTCCTTCTCGCCGTGGCGCTGGCGACCATCTCCGACACGGGTATGGACGCGAAGGCCGTCGCGATGCTGGGTGTTCTCGCCGCCGCCGGCGCAGCACTGCGCCCGCTGGGGGCCGGCACGGCGGGGCTTGAGCCGATGTTCTTCTTGATGGTCCTGTCGGGCCGGGTCCTGGGGCCGGGCTTCGGCTTCGTACTCGGCGCCCTCTCCATGTTCGCGGGCGCCCTGCTCACGGGCGGGGTAGGGCCCTGGATGCCGTTCCAGATGCTCACCATGGGGTGGGTGTCCATGGGCGCCGGGCTGCTTCCCGCGCCCTCCGCCCTGCGCGGACGCCGCGAACTCGTACTGCTGGCCGGCTACGGCGCCCTGTCAGCTCTGCTCTACGGACTCGTGATGAACCTCCAGGGCTGGCCCTATATCGCTGGGCTCGGCTCCGGTATCTCGTTCGTGCCGGGCGACCCGCTCCACGAGAATCTCTCCCGCTTTCTCACGTACGTACTCGCCACCTCTCTCGGCTGGGACATCCCCCGCGCCCTCCTGACGGTCGTCCTCACCCTGACCCTGGGCGGCACGGTGCTGCGCGCACTGCGCCGCGCCACCCGCCGGGCTGCCTTCGACGCCTCTCCCGCGTTCCCGGAACAGCCGTCCCCGAGCCCGAGCCCGAGCCCTCGCTAGAACGACGTGCTAGACGGACGCGCCTCCCGCATCGGCGCTGGACATGATGTCGTCGATAAGGCCGTACTCCTTGGCTTCTTTCGGAGTGAACCAACGGTCCCGGTCGGCATCCTTGGTGATGGTCTCCGGCGTCTGACCAGAATGCAGGGCGATCAGTTCCGCCATTTCTCGCTTGGTCTGCCTGAGTTGTTCGGCGTAGATCTTTACATCGGTCGCTGATCCCGCAAGTCCAGCGGAGGGCTGGTGCATCAGCATCCTGGTGTGCGGAAGTGCGAACCTTTTCCCCGGAGCGCCCGCCGTCAGGAGAAACTGCCCCATTGATGCGCAGAATCCCATGGCGATGGTCACCACGTCGTTCCGGATGTACTGCATCGTGTCGTACACCGCCATGCCGGCCATGGCCGAGCCGCCTGGCGAGTTGATGTAGAGGTAGATGTCCTTTTCCGGGTCTGCTGCCAGTGTCAGCATCTGAGCCGTGACGCTGTTGGCGATCTCGTCGTCGATTTCCTTGCCGAGGAAAATGATGCGGTCATTGAGCAGGCGTTGATAGATCGCTTCACCCGCCGGCGCGCCGTTGCCCGGGGCCAGCCCTTGAGGCGCGGCGCATGACAGTGCATTCGGCCGGACAAACTCCGTGACGGTCATACATACCCCATCCCATTGCCGGATTTGCCTCTCACTCCGGGGAGGCAAACACCGGCAATCACCAGGGGAGTTGGGGCAGGAATCTTCCACCAAGAGCGGATCGGCTGCGTTTTCACCGAAAGCGAAGGGATATTGCTTGCTTTCGATCCCCGCGTTCCTGCTCTCCCCCGAGGAGCAGGAACGCGGGGCCGCCACGAAGCGGCGGGCCGCATCCACGCCAGAGGTGGATTCGGGCGCCTACCGCGCGGTGGTCCGCATGGCCAAGGTCTTCGCTCTCGTCGCCGGTGACGTGCTCATCCGCGTCGCGTCACCCGCCCGGAAGCGGGGCGCGGCGGCCCGGTCCGCGCTGGGCAGAGCACCGCCGGCGGCGTCCCCCTCCTCGGAGAGGAGGCAGCCGGTGTGTATGTGTTTCTCCTCCGGCGTCAGCCGGCCTTTCGAGCGGGGCTTGAGGCCACCCGAGGTCATGCCGGTCGCCGTACGGAGGGGCGATGCCGCATAGAGGGGACGGACGGCGTCACGGCAGCCATGGGTGCCGACGGGCCGTTCGCCGGACTTCCCGGACTGCCGGTTGGCACGGCTCCCGTCGGGTTCCGCGCCAACTCCGCCCGTACCGCACGCCGGTTGCGCCGCCTTCAGGGCCGCCTTCGGGCCCATCTTCGACTCGATCACCGCCGCCTCCCCGGTCACTTGCGCACCGGTCGCGTCCTGCACCCCCACGAAGACCGTGGCCGCGAGCAAGGCTGCGCCGAGCAGCCCAACCCAGCCTGTACATCGTGCGGTTCCATCCCTCGACATGTCATTGATCCCCCGTTCCCCCGTGCCCCCCGCATGCGAGAACGTGCGTTCTCGACATCGAAAGGAGAGTAACGTAGAGAACGATGGTTCTCAACCCCTGTGGAGAACGGGACTGAATGAACGCCGAAGTGACCACCGAGAGCCGCGTGCTGAGCGCCGCGGACGCCCTCTTCTACGAACACGGCGTGCAGGCCGTGGGGATGGACCGCATCAGGGACGCCTCCGGCGTCTCCCTCAAGCGCATCTACCAGTGCTTTCCGTCCAAGGGCGCACTGGTCGAGGCGTATCTGCGCCGCCGTGACAGATGGGCGCGCACCGCACTGGAGGAGCACGTCGCCCGGTTCGTCGACCCCGGCGACCGGGTCCTCGCGGTCTTCGACTGGCTCTACGACTGGTTCGACGGCCCGGACTTCCACGGCTGCGCCTTCATCAACGCGTTCGGCGAGTTGGGGGCCGACTCGCACGCCGTCGCCGAGGCCGTGCGGGACCACAAGTCAGCCGTACGCACCTACCTCCGCGATCTCACGCACGAGACCGGTGCCGAGGAACCGGACTGGCTGGCCGACCAGTTGGCCGTGCTGCTCGACGGCGCCATGAGCACGGCCTCGATCACCGACTCCCCCGCGCCCGCACGCCACGCGCGCACGGCGGCCAAGACGCTGATGAGCGCGGCGACCCGGCAGGAGACGCCGCCCGGCCCGGCGGAAGCAAGGACTCCACCCCCACGGTCGGCCCCGCCCGCGCAGCGGACACGTCCCGCCCCTCCGGTGTCCTCTGCGCGGGATGACGCGAGCCCGAGGGCCTGACCTGCGGCGCCCGTCCCGCGCCGGCACGTACAGCCACACCGGACGGTCCGGCAGTCGTCGCGTAGCCACGGCGGGGGCGCGAGGGAACCTTCTTCCTCGTGCGGTGACCATCGCTCGAACGCTTCACCCCCGCCGACGCACGCTTCGCACCACCCGCACCGGCCAACACGCCGCCGGGTGGCGCCGGTTCAGGGGGCGACGCAGCGCGGGCAGGTGCAGTCCGGCAGGCGGGACGAGTCGTTCTGCGGGGGCACATCCTTGCGTGGACTGACCACGATGACGGGCCCGTACGTACGTCCGCTGTCGCGCGACACCCTGATCGTCATGCGTGAGCGCTCCGCGTCGTCCGCTCCCATCGGCCAACTCCGGCCGAACTTCCGTTCCTTCTCCCGGTTCCACGCCTTCACGCGCCGCGTCTCCTCCTCGTCGCCGGTCACGGACGGTGCGCGTCCGACCCCGAGCCCGGGTTCGGGAAACGCACACGTCGCAACTGCCCCCACAACTCCCCCAGCACACTGCCCGGACCGTAGATATCTGTCCCGGTGTGCGCCGCATTGACGTCGCGTCCCCCGTTGAACGGACCATGCGATTGGCGGGGCGATCGCGAGAGCAGCCGCCGCATCGGCGCGGGCGACCGGCGCATCGCAGGGGTGGTCGGCGCATCGCGAGAGCAGCCGGCGCGTCGCGAGGCGTCGAGCGATCAGTCGCGGCGGCGGGAGCGCGTCCGGCTCCGCCGGGTACCGGTACCGCGTGTGAGGCGGAAGGCGAGGAAGACGACGAGGGCGAGCGCGACGATGCCGAGCACTCCCTTCGAGTACATCGAGACGATGTCGGTGACCTGCTGCCAGCGGGCACCGAGCCCGTAACCGGCGAAAACGAAGATCGCGTTCCAGATCGCGCTGCCCAGCGTCGTCAGCCCGAGGAAGACGGGCAGCGGCATCCGTTCGACGCCCGCCGGCACCGAGATCATGCTGCGGAAGATCGGGATCATACGGCCGAAGAAGACGGCCTTGGTGCCATGCTTCGCGAACCACTTCTCCGTCTTCTCGATGTCGGAAGCCTTGACCAGCGGTATGCGGTTGGCGAGCGCGACGGTGCGGTCGCGGCCGAGTACGGCGCCGACGCCGTAGAGCGCGAGCGCGCCGACGACGGAACCGACGGTCGTCCAGATGAGGACCGCGACGATGCTCAGGCTGCCCTTGCTGGCTGTGAACCCGGCGAGCGGCAGGATGACCTCGCTCGGGAGGGGCGGGAAGAGGTTCTCCAGAGCGATGGCGATTCCGGCGCCGACGGCGCCGAGCGACTCCATCAGCCCGGCGGCCCATCCGGCGACGCCGCCGAGCTGGGGCTCGTCGGACGACGCCGAAGCGGCGGAAACGGAAACGAGGTTGACGATCATGCGGTAAACGGTAAGAGACCTTCCGCTCCTCCCGGAATCCGGACCGCCCTACGAAACCGTACGGTTTCCCGCACTACGTGGCGCAGGGCTCCCGTATTAGCGTGAGCGCTCATGCGTACGACGCTCCACCGCTGGTCATGGGCCGTGCTCGGCCTCCTCCTTGGCACTGTCTCCGCACTCGGGGCATGCCTCCTGCTGCTTGTGGCCGCGGTGTGGCGCCGGGCGCGTACGGGTGCCCGGCCCTTGGTGGAGATGGAGCGCCGCCGTATCGCCGCCTTCTACGGCACGCGGCTGGGCCCGGTACCGAGGGAGTCGCGCCGTGCCATGGCGTATCTCGCGCTGCGCCTCGGGCCCGCGCTGCTCGGCGCCGCCGTGCTGGTCGCCACCGTGGCGGGTGCCGTCTCGGCGTCCTTCCTGGTGTGGGGCTGGTTCGTGCTGGCGCGGCTCGACAACCCGGTCGACGTTCTGCTGTCCGCCTGTGGTGGTCTGTTTCTGCTGTTCCTCGCCCTCCAGGGCGTCTACGGAGTGGCGCTCGTCGAGGTGCACCTCGGCCGCCGTTGGCTCGGCCCCAGCGGCCGGGAGGTCCTCGAACGCCGCATCGGCGAGCTGGCCGCTACCCGCGCGGGCGTGGTCGAAGCGGTGCACGAAGAGCGGCGCCGCATCGAACGCGACCTCCACGACGGTGTGCAGCAGCGCCTTGTCGCACTCGCCCTGCTACTGGCGCGCGCCCGTCGCGCTTCCGGGACGCCGGAGCCGGCGGAGAAGTCGGAGGCGCTGCTGCGGCAGGCACACGAGGAGTCCCAGGAGGCGCTGTCCGAACTGCGGGATGTCGCCTGGCGCGTCTACCCGGCATCCCTGGACAACGGGGGCCTCGGCGCCGCCCTGGAGACCCTCACCGAACGACTGGGCACGGCTGCGCTCGTCCTCGATCTCACCGTCGACCTCGCGGCCGAACCCCCGCCGACGGTACGGACGGTGGCCTACTTCGTCGCGGCCGAGGCCGTCACCAACGCGGTCAAGCACGCCCACGCCTCCCGTATCGCCCTGCGCGTGACCTCACCCGAACGTGGGACCGTGGTGACCGTGACGATCGAGGACGACGGACACGGCGGCGCTGACGGTACCGGCACGGGGCTGCTCGGGCTCTCCCGCAGGGTGGCCGCGCTCGACGGACGGCTCGCCCTGAGCAGCCCCGTCGGCGGGCCCACCCGCGTCACGGCGGAGCTGCCGTGCGGGTGATGCTCGCCGACGACTCGACGCTGCTGCGCGAGGGCCTCGCCCGCCTTCTCGGCGACGAGGGCCACGAGGTGACGGCCACGCTGGGTGACGCGGAAGCGCTGCTCGCCGCGGTCGCCGCCGACCCGCCCGATGTCGCCGTCGTCGATGTCCGCATGCCACCGACTCACACGGACGAGGGACTACGGGCCGCGCTCACGATCCGCGTCCGGTGGCCGGAGACGGGTGTGCTTGTGCTGTCGCAGTACGTGGAGCGCCGCTACGCCTCCGAGTTGTTGTCCTCGGCCGCGGGCGGCGTCGGCTATCTCCTCAAGGACCGTGTCGCGCAGGTGGACGAATTCCTGGAGGCGCTGGAGCGTGTGGGCGCCGGCCACACGGCGCTCGACCCCGAGGTGGTGCGCCGCCTCCTCGCCCAGCGGCTCACTCCGCGCGAGCACGATGTCCTCGCCACCATGGCGCGGGGCCACACCAACGCCGCCATCGCCGAGCACCTGCACATCTCGCTGAGCGCCGTCGAAAAGCTCGCCAACGCGGCCTTCGCCAAGCTGGGTGTTCCCACGTCCGTGGGCTACAGCCGCCGGGTGCTGGCGGTCCTGCGCTACCTCGACTCCTGAACGGTCAACTGCCGTACCACGCCCGGACTTTGGCCTGTACCAAATCGGGCCGGGGCCGTAATTCTCTCCGCGCCGGGGAGGACGCGTACTACGGCCGGGCCACGCCCTGACCTGCTAGCGCACGTTAGAGACGCTGGAGGATCGTAGCGGTGGACAGCGCGCCCCCCGCGCACATCGTGATGAGTGCGAACTCCTTGTCGCGCCGCTCCAGTTCGTGCAGCGCCGTCGTGATCAGCCGTGCGCCGGAAGCCCCCACCGGGTGACCCAGCGCGATGGCCCCTCCGTTGACGTTGACCTTCTCCAGGTCCTGCTCGAAGACCTGCGCCCAGGAGAGCACGACGGAGGCGAACGCCTCGTTGATCTCGATGAGGTCGATGTCCTTGAGCGACATCCCGGACTTGCCGAGCACCGCGCGGGTGGCGTCGATCGGACCGTCCAGGTGGAAGTGGGGGTCGGCCCCCACGAGCGCCTGCGCCACGATCCGGGCGCGGGGCCGCAGTTTGAGCGCTCTGGCCATCCGCTTGGAGGCCCACATCACGGCGCTGGCTCCGTCCGAGATCTGCGAGGAGTTGCCCGCCGTGTGCACTGCCGTGGGCATGACGGGCTTCAGCCCTGCGAGCCCCTCCATGGTCGTGTCCCGCAGTCCCTCGTCGCGGTCGACATGGCGCCACATGCCCTGCCCTGTGGCCTGTTCCTCCTCGGTCGTGGGCACCTGCACGGCGAACGTCTCGCGTTTGAAGCGCTCTTCGGACCAGGCGATGGCGGCACGCTCCTGCGAGAGCAGGCCGAGGGAGTCGACCCGTTCGCGGGACAGGCCCCGCTCCCGGGCGATGCGTTCGGCCGCCTCGAACTGGTTCGGGAGGTCGACGTTCCACTCGTCGGGCCACGGCTTGCCGGGCCCGTGCTTGGAGCCACTGCCCAGCGGCACGCGGGACATCGCCTCGACACCGCAGCCGATGCCGACGTCGATGACGCCCGCGGCGACCATGTTGGCCACCATGTGGTTCGCCTGCTGCGAGGAACCGCACTGGCAGTCGACGGTCGTCGCGGCGGTCTCGTAGGGGAGGCCCATCGCGAGCCAGGCGTTGCGCGCGGGGTTCATGGACTGCTCGCCGGCGTGGGTGACCGTGCCACCGACGACCTGCTCGACGCAGTCGGCGTGTATGCCCGTGCGGCCGAGAAGCTCGCGGTAGGTCTCCCCCAGTAGATAGGCGGGATGCAGGTTCGCCAGCGCGCCACCGCGCTTGCCGATGGGAGTGCGTACTGCTTCGACGATGACGGGTTCGGCGGCCATGAGTCGTCCTCTCCAGCCCAACTAGTACGCGTTCTAGTTCTTGAAACAGTCTTATGAGCCGGGCGCCCACCGCGCAAGGGGCTTGCATGAGTCCGGCACACACTTCACACGCAAGATCTCCGTCCGTGACCCTTGCCACTTGTAGAACCCGTTACTACCTTCGGGGCAATTCTGATGGGCCGTCAGACATGGAGTGGAGCTGCGATGTCCCCCTGCCCCGCGCTGCCAGACGGGTTCGACTTCACCGACCCCGACGTCTACGAACAGCGCGTACCTGCCCCGGAGTTCGCCCTGCTGCGCGAGACGGCACCCGTCTGGTGGAACAAGCAGCCGCACGGTCTCGCGGGTTTCGGAGACGACGGGTACTGGGTGGTGACGCGCCACGAGGACGTGAAGGAGGTCTCCACCCACCCGGAGATCTACTCCTCGAACATCAACACCGCTGTCATCCGCTTCGCCGAGTACATGGAGCGCGAACAGATAGACATCCAGAGGCTGATCATGCTGAACATGGACCCGCCCGAGCACACGCGGGTCCGTCAGATCGTTCAGCGCGGATTCACACCCCGTTCCATCCGTGCCCTGGAGGACACCCTGCGCAACCGCGCGGGCCGTATCGTCGAGAGCGCGAAGGCCGGAGGCAGCGGCGACTTCGTCACCGACATCGCCGTCGAACTCCCCCTCCAGGCCATCGCCGAGCTGATCGGTGTCCCCCAGGAGGACCGCTCCAGGATCTTCGACTGGTCGAACAAGATGGTCGCCTACGACGATCCGGAGTACGCCATCACCGAGGAGGTCGGCACCCAGTCCGCCGCCGAACTGGTCTCGTACGCGATGACCATGGCCGAGGAGCGCAAGAGCTGCCCCGCGAAAGACATCGTGAGCCAGCTCGTGGCGGCCGAGGGTGAAGGGAACCTCAACTCGGACGAGTTCGGCTTCTTCGTGATCCTGCTGGCCGTCGCCGGCAACGAGACCACACGCAACGCCATCAGCCACGGTATGCACGCCTTCCTCACTCACCCCGACCAGTGGGAGCTGTTCAAGCGCGAACGCCCCGGGACGACCGCCGAGGAGATCGTGCGCTGGGCCACGCCCATCGTCTCCTTCCAGCGCACCGCCACCCAGGACACCGAGCTGGGCGGCCAGAAGATCTCGGCGGGCGAGCGCGTGGGCATCTTCTACTCCTCGGCCAACTACGACCCGGAGGTCTTCGACAGCCCCGGCGTCTTCGACATCACCCGCGACCCCAACCCCCACCTCGGCTTCGGCGGCGGAGGCCCGCACTTCTGCCTCGGCAAGAACCTCGCCGTGATGGAGATCAACCTCATCTTCAACGCCATCGCCGACCTCATGCCGGACATCTCCCTCGCCGGCTCCGCCCCACGCCGCCTGCGGTCCGCCTGGATCAACGGCATCAAGGAGCTGCGCGTCAACTACGCGTGAGACGGCTGCGCGTCAGGCGGCTCCGTGCGGCGCCGGGCCCGGCCGTACCCGGGCGGTCCGCGGTCTGTTCGCACGCGTGCCGCCCGCGCAGCGGCCGGGTACGTGCGCGCCGCGGCCCCGCCCGTACGCCCTTCCGTCGCGTACGTTCGCGTCTCAGCCGCGGACGTACGTGCCGGGGGTGATGCCGTACGAGCGGACGAACCAGCGGTGCAGGTGGCTCTGGTCGGCAAAGCCGGACTCGGCCGCCGCACGCGCCGCCGTACCGCCGCGTGCGAGGACGCGGCGGGCCACGCGCAGGCGCTGCTGCCGCTGGAACTCGCTGGGCGCCACCCCCAGTTCGGCCCGGAAGGCACGGTAGAGCGCGAAGCGGCTGCACCCTGCCGCATCGGCCAGACGCTGCGCCGATATGTCCTCGGCCCACTCGTCCTCCAGCAGCGCGCGGGCACGCCGTACGGCCCCGGACCCGGCACGCGGGGAGGCCCTCAGCGCGGGGTTGCGCGCGCCCCGCCGCACCATGGCCAGCACCGTCCGGGTCAGCCGCTCGTCCCGTACGAGGCCGCCCGCCGCGGGGCCGTCGACCAGCGCGGCATAGAGGCCGAGCAGTGCGTGCCGCAGCACAGGGTCCTCGCGCACCGGATGCGGAAAGAGCGGCATGGGCGCGTCCGCTCCCGCGGCATCGGTGAGCACCGACCGTACGAGCCCGGGGCCCAGATGCACGATGCGGTAGGTGAAGCCGTGCTCGACGGCGGACTCGCCGTCGTGCGGATCGTCGGGGTTGAAGGCCATCACCATGCCCTCACCGCTGGTGTGGTCGCTGCCACGGCAGCGGAAGCGCTGGGCGCCTGACTCGGTCACGGCGAAGGAGTAGGCGTCGTGACTGTGGCGGTGGAAGACATGGCCGGTGAAATGGGCGCGCATGGCCTCAAGCGGCTGGTCAGGAGCGCGCCAGTACCTCGCCCAGTCCCCTGTCTCCGCCTCTTCGCTCCGCACGTCTGCCGTCATGACGCCAGTCTGCCACCGGCCACTGACAACGCTTGTTGGCACGCGTTCCGCCGGCCCGCGTCCCGCAGGCGCACGAGCGTTCAAGCCCGCCGCCACGGATGGCGGGACAGTGCACGCATGCGTTTCGATACGAAGATCGCCATCGTCGTCCGTTCCGACCTGGCCGACTGGCAGAAGCTCAACGTCACCGCTTTCCTCGCCAGCGGCATCACCGCAGCCTCGGACGAGATCCTCGGCGAGCCCTACGAGGACGCCTCGGACAACCGCTATCTGCCGCTGTTCCGCGAACCGGTGCTCTGCTACGCGGCGGACGCCGAGTCCCTGGCCAAGGCCCATGCCCGCGCCCTCTCCCGTGGGCTCGCCACGGCCGTCTACACCGATGAGATGTTCTCGACTGACCACGACGCCGACAACCGCGCCGCTGTCCGTGCCGTGGAGGCGGACAAGCTCACTCTTGCGGGGCTGGCTCTTTACGGTCCCCGGAACTCCGTGGACCGCGCGGCGAAGGGCCTGAAGCTGCACGGCTGACGGCGGGGGCGTGGGGTTCGGGGCCGACCTGCGATCCGGCGTCCGACCCGGGCTCCTGCTCCCCCGGGGTCTCCCGCCTGTCACGTATCCGCGCGACCCACCTCTGTGCGGCGAACCCGGTCGCCACCACGAGGACACCGCCGGCCGCGTCCAGCAGGTAGTGGTTGGCTGTGGCCAGCACGACGAACGTCGTCATCAGCGGGTAGAGGGCGCCCAGTGCGCGCGCCCAGTGCTTCTTCGTCATCTGGAAGACCACGACGGCGCACCACAGGGACCATCCGACGTGCAGCGACGGCATCGCCGCGTACTGGTTGGACAGTTCCGTCAGGGCACCGAAGTCCGGTTTCGACGGGTCCTGGGGGCCGTGTGCGGTGTCCACGTAGCCCAGGCCCGGCATCAGACGCGGCGGTGCCAGCGGGTAGAGCCAGAAACCGACGAGTCCCAGCAAGGTGGCGAAGCTGAGCGCCGTACGCGCGGACCTGTAGTGCGCGGTTCTGCGCATGTAGAGCCACGCCAACAGGGCGATCGGGACCAGGAAGTGGAACGTCGTGTAGTAGGAGTCGCAGAGGTGGCGCAGCCAACTCGTGTCTACGGCGAGCTTGTTGACAGTGTGCTCGATGTCGATGTGCAGGAACTTCTCCACGCCGAGGATCTGGTCCCCGTGTCCCTCGGCCAGCGTCCGCGAGTCCGGTGCGTGCCCCCGCACATACGAGTACGCCCAGTACCCGACCCGGATCAGCAGCAGTTCCAGCATCAGGTTCGGGCGGCTGAGCGGGCCCGAGGACGCGGGGCTGTCCCACAGCGGGGAGCCGCGCGAAACGAATGGCACGGCACAGGCGGCCAGCAGCGCTGCCAGTAGTACGGCGTTCTCGCCCAGGAAGCCGAAGGCGGCCACCTTCGGCACCAGCGCGTCGCCGTCCAGGGTCAGCACCAGCGTCACGAACACCGGCCACACCAGCCGGTCGGCCTTGCGTCTGCCGACCCGTCCGACCACGGCAAGCAGCACCCACAGCAGCTGGTGCTGCCAGGCTGTCGGGGACACTGCGACAGCGGCGCATCCCACGACGGCCGCGGCCAGCAGCAGCTGCCCGTCACGCGCGTAACGGACGGCACGGCGCATCGCGAGCCATGTGATGCCCGCCACCAGCACGAGCAGCAGGGTGACTTCGAGGGGGCCGCGCAGCCCGAGGCGCAGGAGGGCTCCGTGCAGCGACTGGTTGGCGGTCGCGTCGGCGGGGTCACCCAGGCCGGCGCCCACGACATGGCGCACCCAGTACGTCCACGAGTCCGCGGGCATCGCGGCCCAGGCGGCGACCGAGCAGGCGGCGAACGTGCCCGCACCAGCGAACGCGGCCTGGCGCCGCCCGGTCAGCCACAGCAGCGGCACGAACAGCAGCGTCGCGGGCTGGAGCGCGCCCGCAACACCGATCAGCACGCCTCCGGCCTGCCTGCCCTGGCCCGTCTTGTCCTCGCCTCTGAGGAGCCAGCCGACGAGTACGAGCAGCACGGGCAGGATGCTGGTCTGGCCGAGGTGGAACGTGTTGCGCACCGGGATGGACAACGCGAGCAGGCTCAGCGCCACAGGCACGGCGAACAGCGAGGTGCGCCGCGAGACGGGCCCGGGCAGCGCCCGTGCCGCGACCACGCCGACGGCGGCGACCAGCAGCATCGTGCCGACCGTCCATGCCACGCCCAGCCCCTGTTCGGCGGCGCGGGTGAGTGGTTTCAGTACGAGCCCTGCGAACGGTGTCCCCGTGAACGGCGCGCTTCCGTCATAGAGCGAGCCCCGCACACGCAGGACACCGTTCTCACCGATCCACGCGAACAGGTCGACGAAGCGTTCGTGGCTGGGAATGCGGAGCACGGCGGCGGCCTGGCGAGCGGCGAGCGCCCCTGCGAGCAGCCACAACGCCCCGAGGACTACGCCTTCGCGTGTCCTCAGTTGTTGTGCGAGCCCCGTTCTGGCGCCGGATCTGTCCTGTCCGGTCCCCTCACCCCTGTCCGCCACCACGCCCCGGACGCCTCCCTGCCTCATTCTCTGTCGTCTCTGCCGTCGCCTTCGCCTGGTTTCCGAGCAGTCAGACGCAGGGAACCTGTTCGTTACCTGTGCGGATGTACACCCAGGAGACCAGTCTCACGTCACGGTCGTCCGGGCGGCAGTGCGGACCTTCGGTATACGGGGAATTCCGGCAGTTCGCGGTGTTCTGCCGCTCTCATGGACCGCATTCCCAGCCCGCTCAGCGCCTCGGTGGACAGCTGCCGCCCCTGGCGTAGAGGACTATCCGCGCTCCCTTGACCCGGGCTGTCTCGCAAGCGCTGAACCCCGCGTTCAATGTCCGTCTTTTCACGCTCTCCTGGCCCGTGGCATCCAGAGGCTCACCGGCCTCGTCGGTCAGGGCGATGACTCTGCGCACCTTCCTGAGACGCTCTTCGACCCGCCGCGCGGGCAGCTCCTCGCCCTGCAACGTGCCGGAGTCCGCAGGGGCCCTGGCGAGCGCCAGATCGTCGAGCTTCCTGTAGGTGGGCGGCGACGACAGCAGCCAGACGCGCCTCCTGGACGGCATGAACAGCACCGCGTCACCTGGTGCGCTCATGCGGCGTACCGCTTCGGTCACCGCTATCGCGTCGTCCTTACGGGACTGCGGTGTACGCATGGACGCCGACAGCGGCAGCAGGGCAGCGACGAGACCCGCGCAGCACAGCGCGGCGCCCGTCGCCCGGGCAGCGCGGTACGGCACCCGCTGTCCCAAGGCGCCCTGTCCGAGCGCCCGGTCGAGCGTGACTCCCAGGAGCAGCGCCAGACCGGCCATGCCGTAGAACACGTAGCGGTCGACGTACCAGGGCTTGACGAGGGACGCCACCAGTAGCGCGCCGGTGGGGACCACCAGCAACGGGAGGGCCACCGCCGCCACATCCGGCCGGCGAACGGAGCGCGTGGACACCCGCGAACACATCCAGCCCAGCAGGGAGATACCGGCGAACAGTGCCCAGGCTCCGGCGCCCGGCCTTCCGAGCCATCCCAGTTGGTCTTTCGCCTGTCCCAGGCTCAGTACCACCAGGGGCGTCAGTCCGGCGGCGATCGCGGCGCAGGCGATCCTCCATGAGCGCCACGTAGGCGGGGAAACCGCCGACAACTTGAGTGTCACTCCATGGGCGAGCATCGCCAGCGCCGCGAACTCGTGCATCCAGCAGGCCAGAAGGAGAAGCACCGCGTAGCCGGCCCACGCCTTCGGGCTGCCGCTGCGGACGGCACGCAGAAGAAGGTGGGTCGCCCATACGACCATGGCGCTCACCAGCGCGTAGGAACGCCCTTCTTGGGCGTTGTGCTGAACGATCGGGAGGGCACAGAAGATCACCCCTGCCACGAGTCCGGCTCTGGCGCCGCTGAGCCGGTGCCCCAGGGCACCCACCCCGGCAGCCGCGACAGCGGTCGCCACCACGGACGGCAGCCTGAGCGCTACCAGTCCCCCGTCCCACACGCTGAACACGCTGTGCATCAGCACGTAGTAGAGCGCGTGCACCGCGTCGATGTTCCCCACGAGGTGCCACAGTTCGGGGAGGCTCAGGTGCGCCGCGTACCACGTCACCGCCTCGTCCCGCCACATGCTTCCCTGCCGCTGTATGCCCCACGCGCCCAGGAGCAGCGCGACGGACGCGGGAACGAGCACCGGCGCCGCGCGTAACCCTCCGCGCGGGCCAGCAACTCCGCCGTCTTCCGTGTCTCCCCCGCCCGGCCTGCCGGACGCCACGTCGGTCGCCACACCCCACCTGTTTCGTTGTGTCCAGCAGTCCCCGCCGAAACCGATCCTGGTCAAGATCGGTCAACCCCGGATAGTCAGACGCCGGAGCGTAAGCGCTACCTGACCACTTCCACGTGCACTTCGGAGAGACCAGGACAAGCCTTTTCGTAAGGGGCGTCCACCGATTTAGACAATTAGCGGTCGCTCCCCGATGGGGCCGGGGGCCCGGACAGAACGCCCGCCGGGACTGAGGCAGGATGGAACGCATGAGCATCGTCAAGATCAACGCGCTGACCGTCCCCGCTGAGCAGCGGGAAGTGCTGGAACAGCGCTTCTCCGCGCGCAAGGGCATCGTCGAGACAGCGGACGGGTTCGAGTGGTTCGAGCTGCTGCGCCCCTTGGAGGGCACCGACCAGTACCTCGTCTACACCCGCTGGCGCGACGAGGAAGCCTTCCAGGCATGGATGAACGGGTCCATGAAAGAGGCGCACCAGGGCGGGGGTTCCGGCGAGCGCCCGAAGCCCGCGGCGACCGGTTCGGAAACCTGGTCGTTCGAGGTCGTCCAGCAGGCGCCGCCGAAGTAGGCTCCGGCGGCGCCCGGCATCCCTGACGCCTTCGCATAACCGCGCCAGCTCACGCCGCCCGCCGGCACGCGATCACGTCGCCCGCTGACCCGCACCCGTTCAGCTGGTGCTCGTGCAACAGCGGCACCGCACCGCGGGGACAGCGGCAACACGGCCGAGTCGCCGTCCACGTGGGCGCGGCGTGGCGGCCGGCGGCAGAACGGGCGGGGCGTCGCGGCGGCGGGGTGCACGGCGCCGAAGACCGCGCGAGGCGGTTCTAGCCGTCGAACGTGAGCCGTACGCGCCCGCCTTGGAGCGGCTCGACCCGGACCCGCTCCAGGTCGGGGACGTGCACGGTGGGGCCGTGCGCTGAGGCGCGCGGGCCGACGCCGACGACCGGCATCCCCGCGGCCAGGCCCGCCGCGATACCGGCGCCCGAGTCCTCGAACACCACACAGTCGGCCGGCTGGAAGCCCAACTCGGCCGCGCCCTTGAGGAAGCCCTCGGGGTCGGGCTTGCTGGCGCTCACCGACTCGGACGTGACGCGGACGGCGGGCATACGCAGCCCGGCCGCCTCCATGCGCGCGGTGGCGAGCCCCATGTCGGCCGACGTCACCAGCGCGTGCGGCAGCGTCTCGATCGCCTTGAGGAAGGCGGGCGCACCGGGAACGGGAACGATGCCGTCGGTGTCGGCGGTCTCCTTGGCCAGGAGCGCGCGGTTCTCGGCGAGGTTCTCCTCGACCGGGCGCTCGGGCAGTACGGCCGCCATCGTGGCGTGCCCCTGGCGCCCGTGCGCGACGCGCAGCACCTCCTCGGGGTCCAGCCCCTTCTCGGCGGCCCAGCCGCGCCAGATCCGTGCGACGACGGCATCGGAGTTGACGAGCGTGCCGTCCATGTCGAGCAGCAGCCCGAGAACGGTGATCGACGGCATCTGCATGCTCGGGCTCCCTGGGGCTTCGCTGGCGAGGTGAACAGATGGCCCGCCCGCCGGTCAGGGACGCCTCTCCCGTCAGGTGAGAGACACGGGCGGAACCATTTGTTCCTACATCATACAAACCTGCCCCACTCCCGGCGACCCCGCCCCGACGACGCGGCCCCCCGGCAGCCGCGACCCCACGGGCCGTGCGGCTCTCGTGGGCCCGCGGAGTGTGCCCGCGGAAGTGTGCCGCCCGCGCGGAGGGCCGGCCGGACCGCTGTTGCGTACCGGTAGTTGGTGCGGAACCGCTCAAGGGCGCGGCTGCGCACCAGTAGTGGGCCACCTGTGCGAGCCGACGCCGGGCCACCGGTGAGCGCCAGTGGTCAGCGCACGGGGTGCACCTCGCCCAGGGCGAGAGCACGTACCAGTGGTCGGCCATCGACGCGCGCCGGCGCCCGGCCGCCAGTGCGTACCAGTAGTGCGCAGCCGACGCACCCGCCAGTGGACGACTGCCGTTGCGCACCAGGAGCGGCCTGGCACTCCGGCCTGGTGCGCGCACCAGAGGTCCCCGCTGGCGCCGCGTACTGGCACGCCGGCGCACCCACTCAGCCGGACGTACGCGCCTCAAGGTGGCGGCGGGTCGCGGGGCCGTACTCGCCGGGAGGGTCGTCGTGGAGGAGGCCGTAGCGGGCCTGGTAGCGGAAGACGCCCTCCTGGACGCGCGAGGAGTAGACGCCGTCCTCCTCCGCTCTGTCGTCGAGGAACCCCGCCTGCTTCAGGCGGCGTTGCAGCTCGGAGACGGCGGCTCCCGAGTCACCGGGCCTCAATGTGGCTCCGGAGGGGCGTCCCGGGCGTTCGGGGCGCTTCCGGTCGGCGTCCGGGCTCCGCTTCCCGGCCGAACTGCCGGGCCGGGAGGCCGGCACTGAGGGCTTCCCGGAGGGCGCCGCACGCTCCGTGTGCGCCTCCCCGTCCCGGTCGGCACGCGGCGTACCGGAGGGGCCCGTACGTGACGGCACGGCGGAGGGTGAGGCCGGCTCCGTCTCGCCGTTCTTCTCCCGCGGGGGCGAGGAGGAGGGCAGAGCGTGCGTCGGCGCACCCGTGGGCGCGTGCCGCATCGCCCGCTCCTCGCCGTTCTGGCTGCCCTGGCCCTCTCCCCCTCCGGTGAGGATCTGCGTGGTCAGCAGTCCGGCGCCGAGCACGGCAGCCACTCCGACGCCCGCCAGTACGGCGGTGGTGGGACGGCGCCGCTCGCGCCGGTGCGAAGGGGCGGCTTGCGACGGTTCGGCTTCGGCGTGCACCGAGGCCGCTTCCGGCGCGGCCTTGCGTGCGGCCCTCTTCGGCCGCGAACCTCCGCTCACGGTGGGCAGTTCGGTCGTCTCGTCCATCCCGTGCCGGGCGAACGGCGACAGGTCGGGCATCGGCGCTTCCGGGCCGGGAACGGGGACGCCCACGGCACCCGTCGTACGGGCCGCGCCCTCGCCGTTCCCGGAGTCGGCACCGTCCGGCGCCTCAGCTCCGGTCCTCGCACCGGTCCCGGCCCCCGACTCGGCCTCGGACTCGCGGAGCCGCACGTAGGGGCGTATGTGCAGGGGGTCTTCGGACTCCCGTACAGGTTCGCGCCCGTCCTCCGCCCGGTGCGCGCACGCCCGAGCGTCTTCCCCGCACTCGGGACAGCGTTCGTACGCCGTCATCCGGCCCCTCCCCTGGGCGGTACGCCGCGTGCCGTCCGGCTCACGGCCCCGTGCCCGAATCGCCAGCAACTGTCCAGTGGTGGACCATACGCGGTCGAGGTCGGTCATGGTCAAGCGCGCCGGAAGTGCGAGCAGTGTCACGGACGCAGCTTCGGACGGCGTTGTCAGAGGCCGCACTTACGCTGCGGAGCATGGGGATGATCGCGAATTACGCCCGTCTGACACCCACCCAGCTCGACCGTGCGCTGCGCGACCCCGAGTGGGCGCACACGCATGTGCTGGAGCTGGAAAGGGCCGCATGGCAGGCCGGGCAGCCGGCTCCCTCACAGGCCCGCTTCCTCGACATCGACAAGACGTGGGGAGCCCTCGCGGTGCTGCTCAGCGGCAAGAACGTCCCCGTCGAGGTGATCTTCGGCGACGCAGGAATACCCGGAGCGCCGAGCTGGGGAACGAGCCCGCCCCATGCCCTCGCCCCGGAGCGCGTCGCGCTCGCCGCCGAGCTGTTGGGGCGCATATCCGGCGCCGAACTGACCGAGGGCGCGGACACGGAGAAGCTGGAACGCGAGGACGTCTGTCCGGCGATCTGGGACGAGGGCGAGGACGCGCTGGAGTACGTACGGAAGCACTACGAACCCCTCGTGGAGTTCGTCACAGCCGCGGCCGGCGAGGGCGAGGCACTTCTCGTGTGGCTCAACTGAGCGCAGCCCCGCGCCACCTGTGAACGGCAGCCGTGCGAGCGGCAGCCCTGTGAACGGCACCTTCCGGCGAGGCGGGCCGGTCCTACGCCCTGTGTGGCGGTTCGGCGGGGGGAGGGGGCCCCGTGCGTCCCGTCTCCTCGTTCAGCTCGTGCACCAGGTCGGTCAGGTCCGTTGGCCTGTCCGACGTCCACCAGTCGCCGAGCAGTTCGACGAGGAGTTCCTCACGTACCCGCGCGAGGTTCTCGGCCATGCGCTCGCCCTCGCCGGTGGCGAGAAGAACCAGTCCCTCACGTTCGGCCAGTCCGCGTTCCTCCAGCTGACGGGCCCCCGCGGTGACCACGCTGTGCGGGATCGAGGTGGTGTCGGGGAGCAGCGCCGGCTGCACGGGCCCGTCGTTGTGGACGCGTAGCAGCATCCAGCATGCCGCTGGGTTCAGTTCGGCTCCCGCGCGCTCGGCGATCCGTGCGTACAGGTCGCGCCGTCCCTCGCGCGTGCTGAGCGTGGACAGGGCACGTGCGACCTCGTCGGCGGACGAGCGTTCGACGGGGCAGGGGCCCAGGGTCTCGCTCTCGTCCGGCACCTGCACGCTGCGCCGCAGCGGCTGTTCGCGCATCAACCAGGTCAGGAGGAAGGCGAGGAGAGCGAGAGGCGCGGCGTAGAGGAAGACGTCCGTGATGGACGAGGAGTACGCCTCCAGCACGCCTCGCCGCGCCCCCGGCGGCAGCTTCCCGGTGGACTGCGGGTCGTGCTTGAGGGTGCCGGGTGTCAGCCCGGAAGGCAGCCGCTGGCCGCGCAGCGCGTCGGTGAGGTTGCCGCCGAGCAGCGAGGCGAAGAGCGCGCCGAACACGGCGACGCCGACGGAGGCGCCGATGGAGCGGAAGAAGGTGACGCCCGAGGTGGCGACGCCGAGGTTCGCGTACTGCACGGCGTTCTGCGCCACCAGCACCAGCACTTGGAGCACCAGCCCGAGGCCGAGGCCGAACACCGCGAAGTACACACTCATTTCGAGCTGTGAACTGTCCGGGGACATACGGTGCAGCAGCACCAGGCCGAGCGTGGTGAGGCCCGTGCCGAGCACCGGGAAGATCTTCCAGTGCCCCGTATGGGTGATGAGCTGTCCCGAGAGCGTCGAGGAGAACAGCACGCCGAGGACCATCGGCAGCATGTGCACGCCCGACATGGTCGGCGTGATGCCGTGCACGACCTGGAGGAACGTCGGCAGGTACGTCATCGCGCCGAACATCGCGAAGCCGATGACGAAGCTGATGGCCGCGCAGAGGGTGAAGTTGCGGTTGCTGAACAGGCTCGGCGGAAGCACGGGTTCCGCCGCGTTGCGTTCGACGAGGACGAAGCAGGCGAGGAGCAGGACCGCGACGACGGAGAGCCCGTAGATCTCGACGGAGTTCCACTCCCACGTGGTGCCGCCGAGCGAGGTGACGAGGACGACGCAGGTGGCGACGGAGGCGATGAGGAAGGTACCGAGGTAGTCGATCCGGTGGAAGCGCGTGCCGAGGGGAACGTGCAGCGCGAGCGCGATCACGACGAGCGCGATGGCACCGATGGGCAGGTTGATGTAGAAGACCCACCGCCAGCTCAGCTGTTCGGTGAAGAAGCCGCCGAGCAGCGGCCCGAGCACGCTGGTCGTACCGAAGACCGCACCGAACAGGCCCTGGTAGCGGCCCCGCTCGCGGGGCGGCACGAGGTCGCCGACGATCGCCATCGAGAGCGTGATCAGACCGCCGCCGCCGAGGCCCTGGATGGCGCGGTAGCCGATGAGCTGCGGCATGCTCTGCGCGATGCCGCAGAGGGCCGAGCCGACCAGGAAGATCAGGATGGCGATCTGGAAGAGCCGCTTGCGTCCGAACTGGTCGCCGAGCTTCCCCCACAGCGGCGTGGCCGCCGTGACGGCGAGCAGATATGCCGTCACCACCCAGGACAGGTGGTCCATGCCTCCGAGGTCGCTGACGATCGTCGGCAGAGCGGTCGCCACGATGGTCTGGTCGAGCGCGGCGAGCAGCATGCCGAGCAGCAGCGCGCCGATCGACAGAAAGATGCCCCGCCTCGTCGTTGGCGCTCCACTCATGCCTCCACTCTCTCCGCGCGCCCGGGTCCATGGCGCGCTCTGCACCGCCATTAGGAGACAGACCCTCGGCCGCCCCGGGTGCCCTCAGGCGCCCCACGTATCCACGGCTTCACATGTCCAGGAGGCACGTCTCCACCTGTCCCGGGGAGGGGGAGAGGGTCAGACGAGCGCCTCGTAGAGGCTGAAGGCGGCGAGGGCCAGCATCAGGAGGGCGGCGACGCGGGTGACGGCGTGCACGGGGAGGCGCTTGGTGAGCGCACGGCTGCCGAAGATGCTGAGCGCCGCCACGGACCAGAGCGCGACCACCGCACCGATCCCCACGGAGAGGGGGTCGTCGTATCTGGCCGCGAGGTTCGCGGTCATGATCTGGGTGAGGTCGCCGAACTCGGCGACGAGTATGAGCGTGAACCCGTTCCCCGCGACCTTCCAGAAGGACTGGTCTGCGGGTTCCAGCGACCGCCCCGGCACTCCCTGGTCCTTTTTGATCAGCAGCGATCCCGCCGCAATCAGGAAGAGAACGCCCACGATCCCCTGGACCAGCCGGTGCGGCAGCAGCGCGAGCGCGCTGCCCACGGCGACGGCCAGTGCGACATGCAGCAGAAAGGCGGCGGCGACCCCGGCGAAGACGTAGGAGGCGCGGTAGCGGGCACCGAGCATGAGCCCGGCGAGCGCCGTCTTGTCGGGAAGTTCGAGGAGGACGACGACGCCGAGGACGACGGCGGCGACGGTGAGGCTGATCACGGGGGATTCCTCCGTGGCTTGAGGCCGCCGCACTCATGCCGCGAGCGAACGGCCGAACGCTCGAACGGGGCGAAAAGCTATCCCCCCGCGGGCCCCTCCGACCCCCCTGACTCGCACGACTGTACGCGATGGAGCCGGCCTCTCGCGATCAGTTCGAGCACGACGGCGACCGCGATCACCTGCACCAGAAGCAGCGCCACCAGCACGAACAGCTGCACAGCCCCGGCCAGTACGGGCGAGGCTCCGCCCAGCAGCATGCCGACGAAGGCGCCGGGCAGTGTGACCAGTCCAACGGTCCGCGTCTGGTCGAGCCCGGGCAGCAGCGCACCGGCGGCCGAGGGGCGGGCGATCTCCAGCCGCGCCTCACGGTCGGGGAGGCCGAGCGCGAGGGCGGCCTCGACCTCCCCGTGCCGCGTCGTCAGCTCCTCCAGCGCGCGGCGCCCCGCGAGCACGGTCGCGGTGAGCGCCCCGCCGGTGAGGATGCCCGCGATGGGGACCAGCGCGATGCCCCGCAGCGGTACGAGTCCGGTCAGCAGCAGCACCGCGAGCACCGGCAGCACCCCGGCGCACACCGGCGCGGCGGCCCACCACCAGGTGCCGTTCGCCGTGATGCGCCGCCCGGCCGTACGGACGGCGACGGCGAGCATCAGCAGGACGAACCCGAGCAGCGAGGGCACGGCGCCGACGGCCCAGCCGATCACCAGGGAGACGGCGCCGAGCTGCACGGCCGCGCGCACTCCCGCGGTCAGGACGGCGCGCGCGTAGGGGCGGCCGTTGTCCTGCGTGAGGCTCGCGAACGCGGCGACTCCGGCGGCGGCGAGCAGGAGCGTGACGAGGACGGCGCCGAGGGTCGGGGTCAGGGGCAGCAGCGTGGCTGCGGCAAGCGGCACCGGCTCACCCTAGGTCGTGCCTTCCCCTGCGCCGGTGCGCATTTCCCTTTCCTCGCACGGAAGTTCGCGCTCCAAAACGGTTCAAACAGTGCCATGAGTGACCAACTGCGGTACCCCGTGGGCCAGATGGGTGTATCGCATGTGTCCATACCCCCGTAACAGGGGCAGGCTCTTGAAGTGACGTGCACACGACCGTCACGCTGGTCACGCTCAACTTCCCCCCACCCCCTGGGAGTTCGCATGCCGCACAGGCACCGGACGCGCCCGCGCCTCTACGCGCGTCGACGCTGGTCCGTACTCGCCGCCGCCTTCGCCGCCGCCGTCTCCGGGCTGCTGATAGCCCTCACCCTGAGCACCTCCTCGGCGCTGGCCGAGCCCCCCGCGCCGCCGAGCGCCGAGGAGGCCACCACCATGCTCGGCAAGATCACCGAGAAGGCCGAAGGTTCGCTCGACGGGTACTCGCGCGAGAAGTTCCCGCACTGGAGCGACCAGGGCAACGGCTGCAACACCCGTGAGGCCGTCCTCAAGCGCGACGGCGAGGGCGTCGAGACGGGCGACGACTGCCGCCCCACGAAGGGCACCTGGAAGAGCCCGTACGACGGCGAGAGCTGGACGGACCCCGCCGATGTCGACATCGACCACATGGTCCCGCTCGCCGAGGCGTGGCGTTCAGGAGCCTCGGACTGGTCGCAGGACAAGCGCGAGAAGCTGGCCAACGATCTCGACATCGCGCAGCTCCTGGCGGTCACCGACAACGTGAACCAGGAGAAGGGCGACAAGGACCCGGCCAAGTGGATGCCGCCGGAGTCCGGCTACGCGTGCGAATACGTCCGCATGTGGATCTGGGTCAAGCACACCTACGGCCTCAGTGCCGACGCCCCCGAGAAGGAGGCGCTGAAGAAGTCACTGGCCACCTGCTGACCCGTGGGAAACACCCGCCCGGTGCTCACAACCGGCCGGGGCTGAATATGTGACACCGGAATCCGCCGGAAACTGGTAGAGACGCTCCCTCGTTCCGTACGGTGCGGGTCTGCACCCGTACCGCCCGCACCGTACGGCGCGAAGAGGGAGAACCGAGATGACCGGCCTCCGACTGGGCCCGCTTCTGCGATATGTCGACCAGGACACCGCGACCGTCTGGCTGGAGACGGACGCACCCTGTGAGGCCGAGGTCCACTGCGACGGCGCCACGGCGGGTGGCAGCGCCCACACCTGGCAGGTCGCCGGGCACCACTACGCGCTCGTCACCGTCGTCGGCCTGGAACCCGGCACGGAGACCCCGTACCGGGTGACGCTCGACGGCGAAGAGGTCTGGCCACTGCCCGCCTCGCCCCACCCCCTCAGCACCATCCGTACGCTGGCGCCGCCCGAGGCTCCGCCGTCGGACACCGAACCGTTCCGGATAGCCTTCGGCTCCTGCCGCTGGGCCGCACGCCCGGCCGACTCCCGGCACGACCCGATGGGCCCCGACGCGCTGGACGCGCTCGCGCAGCAGGCCATCGCGGGCGGCGACCGCCCTGACGTGCTGCTCCTCCTCGGTGACCAGGTCTACGCCGACGCCACGTCTGAGCGCGTACGGTCCAGGATCGGCCGGAACCGCGACCTGACCGAGGCACCGTGGGACCAGGTCGCGGACTACGAGGAGTACACCGAGCTGTACTACGAATCGTGGCTCGACCCCGAGGTGCGCTGGCTCCTGTCCACCGTGCCGAGCTGCATGATCTTCGACGACCACGACGTCATCGACGACTGGAACACCAGCGAGACCTGGCAGCGTGAGATCCGCGGCACCGGTTGGTGGCACGAACGCGTCCTGGGCGGCCTCACCTCGTACTGGGTCCATCAGCACCTCGGCAACCTCTCTCCCGCCGAGCTGGCCGAGGACCCGCTGTTCTCCGCCGTACGCGCCGCCTCGGAGAAGGAGGGCGACGGCGCTCCCCCGCTGCGCGAGTTCGCCGAGCGCGCCGACCTCGACCCCACGGCGGTGCGCTGGAGCTACCGCAGGGACTTCGGAAGGGTGCGCCTGCTGATGGTCGACACCCGTGCGGCGCGGGTGCTTCCCGAGGGGGAACGCCGGATGCTGGACGACGAGGAGATGGACTGGCTGCACGAGCAGGTGCTGGACGGCGGACCCGGCGCCGTCGACCACCTGCTGATCGGCTCCTCCCTCCCCTGGCTGCTCCCGCCCGCCGTGCACGGCCTTGAGGTGTGGAACGCCGCCCTGTGCTCCGGGGCGCGCGGGCAGCGCTGGGTGCGCTTCAGCGAGGCGCTGCGCCAGCGCGCCGACCTGGAACACTGGGCGGCCTTCCCCCACTCCTTCCGCGCGCTGACCGAACTGATCGAACGGGTCGCCAACGACCACGAGGCACCGGCTTCGGTCAGCGTCCTGTCCGGCGACGTGCACCACGCGTACGTCACGGAGCCGGAGTTCGAGAACCTCAAGACGGCCGGCGGCACGAAGGCGGCGGGCGACAAGACAGCCGGGAACGCTGACGGCAGGCCACGCTCACGCGTCGTACAGCTCACCTGTTCCCCCATGCACAACAGCGTTCCGGCCGTGCTGCGCCCCGCCTTCCGCTTCGGCTGGAGCCTTCCGGGACGCTGGCTCGGCCGGGCGCTGGCCAGGCACGGCCACGCCGGCGAGCCCCTGATCAAGTGGCGCCGCACGGGCGGCCCGTGGTTCGGCAACCAGATCATGACCCTGACGCTGCACGGCCGGGCCGCCGAGTACACCCTCGACCAGGCACGTCCGGCGACCGCCGCACCCGACGGCACGCCGCGCTCCGGCCTCGTACCGGTGCTGACAAGCACGCTCAGCTCCCCCGAACCGCAGGCTGTGAACGAAGCGTGAGGTGAAGGGCCCAGGCCGGACGGGGGCATTCCGCGTGGTGCATGATGGCCCGCGCCCGTGTCCCCTTCGCACTCCCCAGGAGATGCCTCGTGGCCCAGCACCACGCCCTTGCCGTCGTCGGCGCAGGTCCGCGAGGTACGAGCGTGGTCGAGAGACTCTGCGCCTCGGCGCCCGGATTTCTCGCCCCCGGACAGCACGTGACCGTCCACGTCATCGACCCCGATCCGCCCGGAGCGGGACGCGTGTGGCGCACGGAGCAGTCCGGGGAACTCCTGATGAACACCGTCGCCTCCCAGGTCACCCTGTTCACCGACGACAGCGTCGAGGCCGAAGGGCCCATACGCCCGGGCCCCAGCCTCCACGAGTGGCACGCGCGCACCTCGCCGGACGCGGCGCCCGGCCCCGACGACTACCCCGCCCGCGCCCTGTACGGCGCCTACTTGGAGTGGGTCTTCCGCGAAGTGCTGCGCACAGCGCCGGACTCGGTACGGGTCGAGGTCCACAGCGCGCGGGCCACACGCCTGTCCGAGTCCGCCGCGGGACAGCAGCACCTCACCCTCTCCGACGGCACCGAACTGCCGGGCCTGAGCTGCGTCGTCCTCGCCCAGGGCCATCTGCCCACCGTGCCAGGGCCGGCACAGCGCCACCTCGCAGCGCACGCCGAGACCCGTGCGCTGCGCTATCTGCCCCCGGCCAACCCGGCCGACACCGCATCCGGACTGGACGGGCTCGCCCCGGGCAGCCCCGTGCTCCTGCGCGGGCTGGGCCTCAACTTCTTCGACTACATGGCCCTGCTGACGACCGGCCGCGGCGGCCGTTTCATCCGGAGCGCGGCGGGACCGCTGCGCTACGTCCCCTCCGGCCGCGAACCCCGGCTCTACGCCGGGTCCCGGCGCGGCGTCCCCTACCACGCGCGCGGCGACAACGAGAAGGGCGCGCACGGCCGCCACGACCCGCTGCTGCTGACCCCGCCCGTCATAGCGGGCTTCCGCGAGCGCGCCGAGACCGGCGACCGACCGGACTTCCTCACCGAGGTGTGGCCCCTGGTCGCCAAGGAAGTCGAAACGGTCTACTACGAAGCGCTGCTCGCCCGGCGCCCCGCACCGCCGGGACCGTACTCCCGCACCCCGGAACCGTCCTTCCGTACGCGCTTCCTCGCGACCCCGCACGGCAGCCCCGAAGAAGCCGCGGTACTGCGGGAGTCGGGCATCGGCGGCCCCGAGGCCCGGTGGGAGTGGGACGCGGTGTCCCGTCCGTGCGGGGAGCAGGCGTTCGCCTCGCCCGGGGAGCACAGGGCGTGGCTGCTGGCCCGGCTGCGCGAGGACATCGCCGACGCGCGCCAGGGCAACGTCGCGGGCCCCGTCAAAGCGGCGCTCGACGTCCTGCGGGACCTGCGCAACGAACTGCGGCTGATCGTCGACCACGGCGGCCTGGCCGGCGCCTCACGCCGGGACCACCTGGACCGCTGGTACACACCGCTCAACGCGTTCCTGTCGATCGGGCCGCCCCGGCGCCGGATCGAGGAGGCCGTCGCGCTGATCGAGGCGGGCGTGCTGGAGGTGCTGGGTCCCCGGCTGGAGGTCACGGCTGTCCCCGGCGGTTTCGCCGCCCGCTCCCCCGCCGTACCGGGCTCCTCGGTGACGGCCACCACGCTGATCGAGGCTCGCCTGCCGGCCCCCGACCTGCGCCGCACGGCCGACCCCCTGCTGCGGGGCCTGCTGGAGGCGGGTGAGTGCCGCCCGCACACGGTGGACGGCTACGAGACGGGCGGACTGGACGTGACCGCGCGCCCGTACCGGCTGGTGGACGCCGGTGGCCGCGCCCATCCGTACCGCTTCGCCGTGGGGGTGCCGACCGAGGGTGTGCACTGGGTGACGGCCGCCGGAGCACGGCCCGGCGTCGGCTCCGTCACGCTCACCGACACCGATGCCGTGGCCCGCGCGGCCCTGCTCACCCTGCGCCCGGCGCACCGGCGCGACCCGCAACCCCCAGCGCCTGTCCGTGACTCCGTGCGCGCCGAGCCTCAGTCGCCCTTCTTGGACCCGGCGAACGGTACGGAGACGCAGGCGAGGCGGTCGCCCGCCTGACCGGCGTGCCCAGGGCCCGTGTGGGTGCCCCTCTCGTGCAGGACGACCGACCTGGCCTCACCACGGCGGAACGTCCAGTCGTGCCGCGAGACGGCGCCGCCGTTGCCCTTCGCGTCGGTGGTGAAGTCGAGCCACACCTCGTTGCGCGGGTTGGCATAACGGGGGTTGGTCGAGGGCTGCTTGGGGTCCTTGACGTTCTGGTAGTGCGGCCCCGAGTCGTTGGGCCGCAGGCCGCACGGCTTGGTGTGCACATGCACACCGAACCGGTAGCGCGGCGCGAGCCCGTGCACGGCGACCCGTACGGTCGTCTTCCCGTCGCCCGCCCGCTGCAGGACCCGGATCCCGGCGCCCGCAGGCACCCTGCGCCGGTCGTAGGTGAAGGCACGTGGCGGGTTGATGGCGCGGGGCGGCGCGAACCGCTCGTAGACCATCCGCACCTGATCAGCCCCCACACGCGCGCCCGACGCCGCGCTCCCCGCACCCGCCGCGCTTCCCGTGCCGCGCTCGTCCGCTGCACCGGTCGTACGGGTTCCGCTTCCCGCGCTGGGCTCGCTCGCCGTGCTCGTCCCGCTTCCGGCGAGCACCCCGGCGAGCAGCGCTGTCGCCAACGTCACAGCGCTCGCTCCACCCACGCCTGCCCTGCGCCTTACCTGCTTCATCGTGCTGGCCTCCACTGATCCGAGATGCGCCTGTGGTCCGATCCAGTGCATCTGTAACCGGGGTCGTCGTGAGAGCGTCGCCACGTCGCCCCAGCCGCCCTGAGCGGGGGACCCAGGCGTACGCTGTACGGCGGTAAACACGAGTGAAACGAGCGTCGCGCAGGGGAGAAACGGGGAGAGCAGTGCCGGAAGTCCTGGGGTCGGTCACCGGGTCCCCCTGGATCTACGCGGTCATCGCCGCATCCGTGCTTCTCGATGTCTTCGTACCCCTGCTGCCCAGCGGAGTTCTCGTGATCGCCGCGGCGACGGCCGCAGCGGGAACCACGGCAGCCGACGCCGCCGATCTCCCCACGGCCGCCGCACGGCACGCGGCCCAGAGCGACCACCTCGTCGAGATGCTGCTGCTCGTCCTCTGCGCCGCCGGCGCCTCCCTGATCGGTGACATGGTCGCCTGGCGCCTGGCCTGGCGCGGCGGCGAGCGGTTCGACCGCGCCGTGGCCCGCTCCCGCAAGCTGACCCACGCGCAGGAGAGCCTCGGCAGGGCGCTCGTGCGCGGCGGAGGCGTTCTCGTCGTCCTCGCCCGCTTCGCGCCCGCCGGCCGCTCCGTCGTCAGCCTCACGGCGGGCGCCGCACGCCGCAGGGCCCGCGACTTCGCCCCCTGGTCAGCGCTCGCCGGACTGGCCTGGGCCGCCTACAGCGTGAGCCTCGGATACTTCGGCGGCCAGTGGCTCGGCGCCAGCTGGCTCGGCACGGCCGTCTCGGTCTTCGCGCTCTTCGCCGCCGGCGGGCTCGCCGCCTACGTGATACGCCGTGAGCCCGGGGGCGGTGCGGCGGACGAGGTCATCGCCGCTGTCGCAGCCGCGGGCCCCGCGCCCGCGCCCTCGTCCGGCGCCGTCACCTTCCCCGTGCTCCCCTCGATGCGGGCCGTCAGCGAGAGCGGCCTGCTGCCCGTCCCCGCGCCCCCGACAGCACCGAACCCGACGGAGGCACCCTCCGCATGACCGCCCCCACCTGGCTGGCCCGGATCGAGCACCCCGGCGAGGCCGAGACCGTACGCCACATCCTGCTGAGCGCCTTCGAGACTTCCGAAGAGGCCGACCTCGTGGACGCGCTGCGGGAGGACGAGAACGCCTGGCTGGCCCCGTTCTCCTACGTCACCGTCTCGCCGGACGACGAGCCCGTCGGGCAGGCGCTCCTCACCCGCTGCCACATCGGCGACACCCCGGCGCTGGCGCTCGCCCCGTGCGCCGTGCTTCCCGCGTATCAGGGCAAGGGAGCGGGTACGGCCGCCATCAGGGGTGCGCTCGCAGCGGCGCGCGCCGTCGGTGAGCGCACCGTCACCGTGCTCGGCCACCCCGTGTACTACCCGCGCTTCGGCTTCTCCCCCGCCTCCGCCTTCGGCATCACCCCGCCCGAGGGCCAGGACTGGCCGGACGACGCCTTCCTCGCGCTCTCCCTCGACCACGGCAAACCCCCGCGCGGCCCGATCCGGTACGCGCCTGCGTTCGGCCTCTGACCGGCAGGCGTCCGCATCCCCGGGGCTCATGCGCGCCGCGCGGTCCCCGTGATCGCACGGGTGAACTCCCACGGCCGCTGACTGAGCCCCGAACACCTGTCCTCCGCCGGGTACGGGCGCGCACCGCAGGGCCGGTCGCGGTTGACCGACCAGAACGCCAGCCGCCCGAGCCCGTGGCCGCGCGCATAGCGGGCGATCGTCCGGAAGTCCCGTGGCGTGATGACCTCCTGGTGGCCCGTGATGCCGTTCATCGTCGAGATGCCGCTGTGCGCGTACGCCTCGGCGTCCCCATAGCCGTACGCCTGCCGGAGCCGGGCCTTCAGCCCCTCGGCGGCGCGCAGGGTGCTCCGCGCCATGTCCTCCTTGGCGGCCTGCTCCTTGGGCCGCTCCCCGAAGGCGAACGGCATGACCGTCCACACATCCGGCGCGAACCCTGCTCGTGCCGCTTCCGCGATGAGCACACCCTCGGGGCCGCTGCGGAGGCTGGGCACCGTGACGGAGATCCTCAGCCCCGGACGGGCGGCCCGCACGCGTTTGAGCGCCCCGATGGTCTTCCGCCGGGCCGTCGCGCTCTTGTAGGCGGACGCCTCGATGTCGACGTCGATGGCGCGCAGCCCGTACGTACGGATCACGCGCCGGTACGCGGCGGCGAGGGAACGGGCGTCCGGGCAGTCCCGCTCCAGCGTGCGCCCGCCCCCGCCGCCGAACGAGACGACGGGCTCACCGCCCGCGTCGCGCACGGCCCGCACAGCACGCTCGTCCCCGCCCCCGGTCAGCGGCCTGGTGCCGTCCCAGCGCGGCTCGCAGCGCCCCGCGCTGAGCACGAAGGCGAACGAGAAGCCGTCCACGCCCGTCGCCCTCATCAGCCCGGTCGGCTCCGGCGGATCGCCCCAGCCGAGCGAGAGGTACGGCACGACCTCAGGCCCGTGCCCCGGCGGGCCCTCCGAGGGCTGGGCCTGCGCGGCCCCCAGCGTTCCCACGGCCAGCAACAGCACCCCCACGCCCCGCGCACTCAGTGATCTCATGCGGCCATTCCCTCCCCCGCGGGCCCCGCGCCCGGTCTCAACACCCGGCACGCGCACGAGCGTTCACGCGTACCAGTGAGCGCATACGGCCCACACAGGCGAGCGCGTACGGCCAGACAAAAGCCGGACGGCCCCGGTGCTCCGGGACCGTCCGGCGTCGCTCCAAGTAAGCCGCCGTCAGCGGTTGTTCATCCCGCCCTTGGCCAGCACGGGCAGAACGCCCTTCAGTTTGTCCACGAGTGCGGAGGAGGGCAGCTTCGGCTGCCCGCCCTTCGGCCCGGTCTCGGCGTAGGCGGGCCCGGCCACCAGAACGAGTCCGACGAGCACAGCGGCGACGGCAAGGCTTCGGCGCATGGGGGTCTCCTAGAAGAATGCGACTACTCAGCCCCGGTAACGATGCCGGGCCCCCCGAAGGCACGCCGCACGGCGAAGGGCCCCCGAACGGTCTTCGGGGGCCCTTCGCGTCGCAGCTCACAAGCCTGGCGAGTGGTGGGCACAACTGGGATCGAACCAGTGACATCTTCCTTGTAAGGGAAGCGCTCTACCGCTGAGCTATGCGCCCGGGAAGTGGTGCGACGACAGATTACCTTGCCGGGCACGTGGCGGTGCAAACCCGGTCGTGAACGGGACAGGGTGCGAACTAACTAGCTCGTGTGTTCGTTGCTACCAAGTGGGAGAATGACCACGGGTCGGGGTCGATGTTGCGCACTACGGGAGAGGGTTTCGTGACGGCGATGAACGGCGGCGGTACCCGCCGCTGGGGCTGGGGCAGTGGCCGCGCGGAGACCCTGCGGGCTGACGCGCAGACCGCGAAGGACGCCGCCGCAGCAGCCTTCTACGAGCTGGACACGGCCCAGCGCGACCTGCGGATCTCCATAGAGACCATCAGCGCCGTCGACAACTCCCCGTCCGCGCGCAAGGCCGTCACCGATTTCGCCGACTTCGGGGCGCGCATCGACCACGCCAGCCACGACTACATCACCGCCGTCGACTCGCACGACCTCGACCGCGACGACCTTGACCCGGGCACGGCCGCACAGGCGCGCGCCGAGCTGGACAAGGCCCGGCAGGACCTGGAGCGCGTCAAGTCCGACCTCGACCGCTTCGGGCAGAGCCTGGGGCCGCTGCTGACGCAGGCGGAGAACCAGCTCGCGCGGCTGGCGCCCGCCGTGGAGCGGGCCAGACAGAGCCTGCTCGCGGCGAGCAACGCGCTGGACCAGGTACGCGGCTCCGGGCTCAAGGCCGACGATCTCGCCGCTCGCCTCGCGGCGCTCTCCCCCGAGCTGACCCGCCTCAACGAGGGCGCGGGCACGCACGGCGTGCAGGAGACCGTGCAGCGTGCCGACAAAGTCGTACGCGAGGCGGAGGCGATCCGCGGGGAGGCGGAGCGGCTCCCCGAGAAGGCCGCCGACATCGACAAGCGCCTCTCCTCGCTGCGGACACGTACGCAGGCGCTGCACACACGCGCAGGGCAGGTCGAGCCGGTGCTGAGCGAGCTGCGGCGCCGCTTCAGCGTGGCCTGCTGGCAGGACCTCCAGCAGGTGCCGCAGCAGGCGGAGCGCTCGGTACGGCAGGCGGAGGAGAAGCTGCGTGAGGGGCGTAAGGCGCGCGAGGAGCAGCGCTGGGCCGACGCGACCGCGCTGCTGTCGACCGTACGGGCGCTGCTGAACACCACCGACGAGGCCGTGAAGGCCGCCGGCGAGCGGCTGCAACGGCTCAACGAGGTGTCGTTCGACCACAGCAAGGAGGTCGAGCGCACCCGGTTCGCCATCCGTGACGCACAGCGTCTGGCGATGGCGGGGCGCAGCACCCCCGACCCCCGGCACGCGCGTCCTCTGGACAACGCCGTGGAACGGGTGGACCGCGCGGTGGCGTCCCTGACCGGGCGCCATCCCGACTACTGGCACCTGCTGACGGAGCTGGACGCCGTGAAGGAGACCGTCCAGCAGACGGTGGAGCAGATCCGGCAGGAGCGCGCGGGCGGGCACTGAGGGCCCGCCGTACACGGTCAGTGGCCGGTCCTGTGTCCACGGCCCCACAGCCCGTGGCGCTTGGTGCGCACACGGTCCCGGGCCCGTCGTACCGTTTGTGGTCCGGGGAGCGGGAGCGGATCCTGGGGAGAAGCGCTGGACGCCTCCAGACCCGTCCCGTAGACGAGGAGGCCGATCATGGCCGCCACGCGACCGCACCCGGCAGGCCGCCACCGCCGGCCCACCCGCCGCGACATCGTCACGGAACAGCTGCCCGTGGGCCACAAGCTGAGCCGCGTCTACCGCTTCGGCGCCGGGTTGGTGGGGGTCATCCTGGTGGTCTTCGGAATCCTGGGCCTGATCGACAGGATCGGGTTCTTCGACACCGGAGGGTCCCGGGTCGGGGGTTTGAACACGAACGGCGCGCTGAGTGTTCTGTCGATCGTCGTCGGCGGCCTGCTGTTCTACGGGATGGTGCGCGGCGGGAACTTCGCTTCGACGCTGAACATCCTCCTGGGCGGCCTCTTCGTTCTCAGTGGATTCGTCAACCTCGCACTACTGGAGACCCGTTACAACTTCCTGGCCTTCGAGATCCAGAACGTGGTGTTCAGTTTCGTGGTCGGGGTGCTGTTGCTGCTGTTCGGGATGTACGGGCGGGTGAGCGGAGGGCTGCCGCACGACAACCCCTACTGGCAGCACAGGCACCCCGAGCAGGACGAGAGGGAGCAGCGCGAGCTGGCGGCCCGGCGGGGCGACGAACTACGCCGCCGGGCCTCGCTGTTCGGCGGGCGGAAGTGAGGGCGCGGGTGGAGAGGACGCCTCTGTGAGGGGGCACCTGTGGAAGGAGCGCCCGTCAGGAGCCGCCCGTTCCGGGGTCAGCGCAGAGAGGAGAGCAGCTCGCGCAGGATGCTCTCACCCGCCACGACGCCCTGTTCCGGGACGGCCCGTACGTGCGGCGGGTTCCAGCCGCTCTCGGCCAGTTCGCCGTGCCCGGGGCGCCAGCCCCGGTCGGCGGCGTGCAACAGGTCGGCGTCGAGGAGCGAGTCGCCCGCTGCGTACGTATGGGCGGCGTCCGTGCGGCGTGCGACCTCGGCGACGGCCGCGCTCTTGGTGAGCGGACGCGGTACGGCGTAGATCTTGCGTCCCTGTAGTGAGACGTTCCAGCCGCGCGGGCCCGCCCAGTCGGCGAACTCCTTGACCCAGGTGTCGGGCAGCAGCTCCCGTAGCACGACGAGATAGGCGAACAGCCCGTCGGCGACGCGCTCCTTGAGGAGCCAGTCCGGGTGCGCCTGACGCACCATGTAGTCGCGAATCTCGGCCAGCGGCGCGCACTCGGTCAGCCGTTCGCTCACGGCGGCACGCCACTCGGGGTCGCTCTCGCCGTCGACGAGCAGGTGGCCGCCGTTGGCGCACACCGCGAAGCGCGGCGGCGGTCCTGGCAGGCTGACGCGCCGGTACTGCTCGGGGGTGCGGGTGGTGGCAGGCACGAAGTGCGTACGGGAGGCGAGGTCGGCCAGTAGACGGGCGGCCTCCTCCGTCATGAAGGAGAGCGGTTCGTGCGCGTACACCTCGACGCACAGCAGGCGTGGTGCCTCGGCGTCGGGCATGGTCAGGCCCAGCGCCGCGGTGGAGTAGATCAGCGTCCTGTCCAGGTCACTGGCGACGAGCGGGAGCCGGGGCCGCTGGGGCGGCTGGGGCTGGGGCTGTGGCTGGGACTTCAGCGGGTGCTTCAACGGGCCGCCTTTCCGTCGGCGCCCGTGGCGCCTCTCGTGTAGCGGGGATGGATCAGTCCGACACAGGTGTAGGGCAGGTCGTCCGTCTCCTCCACCGGGACGCCGCGCTGCTCGGCGAGCAGACGTACGTGATCGAGGTCGGCTCCGGCGCCGCGCCGGGCGAGGATGCGCCAGGGCACGCGGCGCAGCAGGACGCGGGTGGTCTCGCCGACGCCCGGTTTGACGAGGTTGACGTTCCCGATGCCGTATTCCTCGCTGATGCGTTCCACCGCGTGCCAGCCCTCCCAGGTGGGCGCGCGGTCGGCGCCCGCCAGTACGGCGGCGTCCCGGGTGACCGCGTCCCGTACTGCGTCGAACTGGGCCTCGACCGCCTCCAGGAAGAGGCCCGAGACGTCGTCACCCGCCAGCTCGCGGTAGAACTTCGCACCGTGGAAGTCGTCAGGGCCTACGAGGTCGGCGCGGAGCACCGTACGGGATATGAGTCCCGACACGGTCGAGTTGAGGCACGCGGAGGGGATCAGGAAGTCCTCCCTGGTGCCGTACGTGCGCACGCAGGAGCCGGGGTCGGCGAGCACCGCCAGCTCCGGTTCGAAGCCGGGGCTGCCCGCGAGGGCGTCGGCCAGTTCGCGGGTGATCGCGCCCTTGCCTGTCCAGCCGTCGACGAAGACGACGTCGGCGGGGTCGTGGTGTGCCGCGAGATAGCGCAGCGCTGTCGTGTCGATGCCCCGTCCGCGGACGATGGAGACGGCGTAGTGAGGCAGGTCCAGGCCGTGCGCGTAACGGGCCCAGCGGCGCATCAGGACGCCGACAGGGGTGCCGGCGCGCGCGAGCGAGGCGAGTACGGGGCGCGGGCCGCGCTCGGCGAGGACCGTCTCGGTGACGGTGCCCACGGCGCGCGCGATGCGGGCCGCCGAACCCTGGAGCGCGGTGTGGAAGAGCCGCTGGTACTCCGCGCTGGGCTGGAACTCGACGGGCAGCGACTCGGCGTAGTGGGCGCCTCCCGCCTGGATGGCCTCCTCACGCTCTTCGGTAGGCGCCTCCAGTTCGACGTCGGACAGGTCCTGGAGCAGCCAGGCGACGTCTTCGGCAGCGTACGAGGAGAAGGCGGGCCCGCCGAGCGGCCGGGGCAGCCCGGTGGCGGTGCGTGCGGGCGCGTCAGCGGGCACGTAGGAGGCCGGAACGTCGGCGGACACGCAGGCGGGCACGTAGGCCGGAACGACCGCTAGGAGCACGCGGGGCGCGCACCTCGACAGCTGGTCCAACAGGCCGCCGGGCGCGTGCAGTTCACCGGTGTCACCCTCGCTGTCCACGACGGCGACGACCGCGTCGAAGCCCTGCCCCGCGACGTTGTACGCGTACCGCTCGGCCGTACCGGCCCCCTCCCGCGGGGCGGGGCAGGGGACGTACGGCGCGTCGTGCGCGGGGAAGCGCAGGGCGCTGCGTATCGCGTAACCGGGGTCGTCCACCGCCAGGACGGGCGAACGTGTGGTGGTCGAGAAGCGGATCTCGGCCGCTCCCCTCGTGTGGCGCTCCAGCTCGTCCGCGAGGCGCAGGGGCGCGTACATCAGCTCTTCGCTGCCCAGAACGAGCACACGCGCGGCGGGCGTTGCGCCGCCGCCCGGGCCAGTGGCCGGTACTCGGTCCGGGGCCGGCGCCCCGCCCGGGGCCGACGCCTGACCCAGGCCCGTTGCCGAATCCTGGCCGGGGCCATAGTCATAGCCACGGCCCTGACTCGCGTCTCCGTCTCCGTCCGCGTCCAAGTCCAGCCCGGCCAGGACCCGTTCGGCCATGCCGGGGAGCGCCGCGTCCAGCCGTTCCTTGTCGCGGGGGCCGAAGCCGTGCCGGCCGCCGTCGGGCAGCCCTCCGGGCCAGCCGAGGTCCACGCGCCGTACAGGCGCCCGGTCGCCCGTCCCCCGCGCGGTGCCGGTGTCGCCGCCGTGTGCGGCGACCAGTTCGCGACCGCGTTCCAGCACGTCATCGGGGAGCCGCACCCCGCCCGATGCGAGGGCGAGCACGTCCACGCGCGCGCCGAGTTCGGCGGCGCACTTCTCCAGCGCCGCGGTGTCCTCCGGCGAGCGCATGTCCACGAGCCCGGCGATCACGTAGCGGTCGCGGGGCCGTATCGCGTGCAGGGCCGCGATGGTGTTGCGGGCCGTCCTGCCGGTGGAGAACTCGTCGTCGACGAGCACCAGCGGCCCGTCGCCGCGCAGCAGTTCGGGATCCTCGGGCAGCAGCAGATGGGAGGTGGCGTGGCTGTGCTCCTCCTCGAAGCCGCCGACGGGCGCGACCCCGGGCACGCGGCGCCTGGTGGAGTGGAGGTAGGGGACGGCGCCGATGCCGTCGGCGACGCTGTGGCCGAGCCCGGTCGCGGTCTCGGCGAAGCCGAGGACGACGGCGCGGTCGGCGTCCACGTCACCGAGCAGCGCGCGCACCCGGCGCCCGAGCCCGGTTCCCGCGCCGTACACGGCCGAGGGGAGCTGCGGTACGTGCTTGCCGAGCACCGTGGAGACCAGCAGATGTGCCCGCTTGGGGTTGCGCCGCAGCGCCAGTCCGAGCAGGTCACGCAGTCCTTCGCCACGCAGCGTGACCCCGAGCCGTTCGGTCACCCACTGTCCGGGCCAGACCTGGGCCCCGCTCCCCTCCCGCTCGACGCCTCCGTCCGGTACACCGTTCTGGTCCGGTCCTTCGCTCTGGTCCCGCCCGACGCCCTCGGCCGGTGCGCTGCCTGCCCTCACTTGACTCCCGCCGCCAGCAGTTCCACGAAGCTCACGCCCTCCCGTGCCACACCGAAGACCTCGCCGCGCAGCAACGTGCGTTCGGCCCAGGCCCGGTGAGGCTTCACCTCGTTCATCTTGTTCGTATAGGCGGAACGCACCACTCCGCCGCCACCGCGCTCAGGGCGCAGCACATCGGTCGCGTCGCAGAACTCCTCGTGGCTGACGACCGACAGCGCGTGCACGGGCGCGACGTGCGAGGGGTGGATGCAGGTCTTGCCCAACAGGCCGTTCGCGCGGTCGAGTTCGATCTCGCGCAGCAGGCCGTCCATGTCGTGTTCGATCAGGGCCGTTCTTACGTACTCGGCCCGCCCGCTGAGGAACGGGCTGCGTCGCAGCTGCGGCTTGAACATCCGTTCCTGCGGCCGGAAGTACTCCCACACGGGCCCGGTCACGGTGAACCCCGTCCCGTCGGCCCTTCCCAGCGCGTTCACCACATCGCCGATCACGGAGGCGACGATCTGTACGTCGTAGGCCGTCATCTCCGGGGTACGGCGCAGCCCGTAGGCGGAGCAGAAATCCGTCACGCCGAGGCGCAGCGCGAGCACCCGGTCGCGGTACTTGTCGACGGTCCTGATGACGCCGGCCAGGGTCGCGGCACGGGTCTCCTGGTGCAGCAGGCCGGGAGACTCCAGCACGGGCATCGCGAAGAGCCTGTGCCCGCAGTCGGCCTCCGTGGCCTCCAGCGCCTCCAGGAAGGGCACACCGCTGTCCTCGGTGAACTTCGGCAGCACGAAGCCGGAGAGCAACCGCGCCGCGGGCCCGAGCCTGCGCACCAGCTGCGGAATCTGCCGGGGCGCGCGCACCCGTACGAACAGCAGGGGCAGCTCGTCGTGGCGCTGCAGCGCCTCCAGCCGCCCGAGCTGCGCGACGAGGTTCTCCTCGGCCTCCGGGACCTCGGCGTCGGATATGGAGTCCTCCAGGCAGAGCACCATGGACACCACGCCGCTCGCGGCCTGCTTGAGTACGTCGTCCGCGAGTGCGGGGCGGGTCGCGGGGCTGTAGAGCGTGGCACCGAGTGCGGTGGCGAGCGTTCTCGCGGGAGATCCTGCGCCAAACTCGGCAGGCTCACGGTGAAAGAGCGCGCTTCGGCGCTCAGGCGTCAGATGCCTGAAATGCCGCATGAATGGATCCCCGTCTCGCACGTCAGCGTGTCGCTGTTCCCGCCGCGTCCCACGGCGCGGCCCCGCCGCAGGTTGCGGCCCGGCCGCTCATCGTACGTATGGGACTAGGTCAAGAGTTCCCCAAATGGACAGGACACACATCACCCCCGCTGTACGGACACCGCTCCGTGTCCGCCACCCTGTCCGTCCCCGCGCGCGTTCCACCTCCGTCCCCGCGTTGTCGCAGTCCGCAAACGGAGGGCAGGATGAGTACATGACGCACGCGATGACGAAGGGATCGAACATCCAGCTGGAGGCGACGGCCGTGCGTGCCGTACTCAGCTGGACGCCTGGTGCGGGTGTGCCGGATGTCGATGCCTCGGCTCTGCTGCTCGGCCACGACGGCCAGGTCAGGTCCGATGACGACTTCATCTTCTACAACCAGCCCAGGCATCCGTCGGGGCTGGTACGGCACCTCGCCAAGAAGCGCGAGCCCGAGGGCCTGCGTGACACGGTCGAGGCGGACCTGGCCACGCTGGACCCGTCGGTCGACCGCGTGCTGCTGGCTGCCTCTGCGGACGGCGGTACGTTCGCCGACGTACGGGAACTGCGCCTGCTGCTGCACGACGCGAGCGCGGACGCCCCGGACGGCGTAGCCGACGGCACCGGAAACGGAAGCCCGCTGGTGTGCTTCGACATCGAACCGGAGACCGGCTCCGAGACGGCGATGGTCTGCGGCGAGCTGTACCGCCGGGGCGACGGCTGGAAGTTCCGCGCGCTGGGCCAGGGCTACGACACCGGACTGATCGGCCTCGCGACGGAGTTCGGCATCTCGGTCGACGAGGGCGGGCCCAGCCAGGAGACCCCGCCGCACGGCTCCGACCCGGGAGCCGACCCGGACGCGACGCTCGTGCACGTGCCCGGTCCCGACACGGTCGGCGCGGACGACTACCGCCTGCGGCCCCCCGGGGCCACCGTTCCTCCCACGCCCCCGGAGCCCGGCATTCCGGACCCGGACCCCGTGCCGGAACCGCACCCCGAACCCCAGCCGAAGCCCGAGCCGCACCCGCACCCCGAACCGGTTCCGCCGGGACCTCCGGGGCCGACGCCAGGGCCGGGTCCCGGCCCTGATCCGGTGCCTCCCACGCCGGGGCCCGCACCGCGTCCCGACCCCATGCCGCCGCCCACACCGCCGGCGCCCGAGCCCCCGGCACCGAAGCCGGATCCGGCGGGAGTCGCCGCGGCGGCCCCCGGGCCGTTCGGCGGCACCGCGATGCCCCCACCGTTCGCTGCCCCTGACCAGCGGACGACCCACGCACACCCGCCGCACCAACCGGGCTACGGCTATCCCCAGCCACCGCTGCAGCCGCCCCAGCAGCCACCCGCCACCCAGCCCGCTTACGGCTACCCGCAGCCCGCCTACGGGTACCCGCAGCCTGACCCGTCGTTCGTGCTCCCGCCCCAGGGACCGCAGTTCCTCAGCCGCTGAGCACACGCACGCGAAAGGGCCCCCGGCGACAAACCGGGAGCCCTTCCACGCGCGGCCGGACCAGGCGCCTCGGACGCGGCGCGGCCCGGATCTGATCCGCCTCAGCCCGAGCTGGTCCGGTCCGGGAGCCGGTCCGGTCCGGGAGCTGTCCCGGTCCGCCTCAGACCTTGTTCGTCTTGTAGCCGCGGCCCCACTGGAGCCCCCAGCCGTACAGCCTGTCCAGCTCCGCCTGGAAACCGTAGACATAGCGCACCTCACGGCGCACCATCAGCTCCCCCTTGATGTTCTCCATCAGCAGCACCGCGCACGAACGCGCCTGCGGCGCACGCTCGTCGAGGCCGACCTCGACCCGGGGCCCGTTGCTGGGGAAGAGCGAGAGGATGGCGTGCGTACGGTCGAAGGCGGGGGTGCCGTCGTAGATGTAGACGAAGAACAGCAGGCGCTTGATCTCGTCCTTGTGGTCGAGGTTCACATAGATCGTCTCGCCGGACGGCGAACCGAATCTGTCGTCACCGCTGAGCTTCACGAACGGGGGCCCGTTCATGTCCCCCATGAAGTTGCCCAGCGGCTGCACGACGCCCTTGCTGCCGTCGACCAGCTCGTACATGCACGCGAGGTCCAGGTCGACGTTGACGACGCCCTGGGTGTGCGCCTGGACGACATCGGGCTTGAGCATCCTCAGCGGATGCCGCAGCGAACCGGTGCGCCGCGGCCTCCCGGTGAGGTCCGAACTGCGCATGCGCCATGACAGGTTGACGCGCATGCTGCCGCTGTCGGCGCTCTGCTTGGTCAGCGACAGTTCCGCGTTCCGTTTGGTCAGCTCCACCGCATACGTCGAAGGACCGCCGACCGTATCGAACTTGGGCCCGCGGCGTGCCATCCCCGCGCCGCGCCGCCAGTTCTCCCACAGGGAGACCATCACGCACCCCCACTAGTGCTCTCTGTGCTCTCCGTGCCGCTCCGCCTACCGCTGCGGGGCGGCTCCGGAACGGGCTGGAGCCTGGGCCCCGCCGTTTCCGGAACCGCCCCGCATGGAGCGTTCCTCATTCAGGAGACGGTCACACTCCGGATGTGACCTCTGATTTCTTGCCGCCGCCGTCGGCGCCTCCCCCGTCCTCACCTCCGTTGGCCTCGATGGCGCGGTTGCGGCGCACCGAGGACCAGAAGGAGGAGGCGATCAGCAGCACACCGACAAGGCCGGTGACGACCTCATTGATCTCGTACTTGATCGTGATGAGCAGGATCGCGGCAAGCGCACCGATCGCGTAGTGGGCGCCGTGCTCCAGGTAGACGTAGTCGTCCAGCGTCCCCTGGCGTACCAGGTAGACGGTGAGCGAACGGACGTACATCGCGCCGATGCCGAGACCGAGCGCCATCCAGAAGATGTGGTTGGTGATGGCGAAGGCACCGATGACACCGTCGAACGAGAAGGAGGCGTCGAGCACTTCGAGGTAGAGGAACATGAAGAAGGCGGCCTTGCCCGCCAATCCGACCGCGCTGGGATCCTTGCCCGCGCGCTTTGCGGCTTCCTCCGCTTCGTGTTCTCGTTCGTCTTCCTCTTCCAGCTTGTTCTCGAAGTGACTTGACAGGCCACCGACGATGAGATAAGTGATCAGTCCCGCGATGCCGGAGAGCATCACCGTGCCGGACTTGTCGGCGTGCATACCGCCGTGCTGGTGTGCGGCCGTGGCGATGGTCATCGCCGAGACGAGCAGCACGATGAGCGCGATGCAGACGGAGAGCCCGTCCACCCTGCCGAGCCGGGAGAGCGGACGCTCCAGCCAGGCGAGCCACTTGTGCTCACGCTCGTCGAAAATGAAGTCCAGGAAGATCATCAACAGGAACATGCCGCCATAGGCGGCGATGGCCGGATGCGCGTCCGTGACCAGTTGCTCATACCTGTCGGGGTTGTCCATCGCAAGCTGGACAGCATCGATCGGCCCCACCTTGGCAGTGATGGCGACGATGACGACCGGAAAGACCAGTCGCATACCGAATACCGCGATCAGAATGCCGATGGTGAGGAAGATCTTCTGCCAGAAGGCGTTCATCTTCTTCAGTACGCCGGCGTTGACGACCGCGTTGTCGAAGGACAACGAGATCTCCAGGATGGACAGGATCGCCACGAGGGCGAACGCCTCCCACCCCCAGAAGAACGCCGCTGCGGCCAGCCCTACGGCGGTGACGCCAAAGGACCAGCCAAAGGTTTTCAGGAGCACTGGCTTCCCAATCCGGTATCCGGTCTACGAATGTGGTCGAAAACGATGAGCGTGACACCTGCGACCCCGGAGGCGCCTAGGTGACATTGACGCCGAAGTCTAGGGCGATCCCCCGCAGTCCCGACGCGTACCCCTGGCCAACGGCACGGAACTTCCACTCTCCGCCGTAGCGGTAAAGCTCTCCGAAGATCATCGCAGTCTCGGAGGAAGCGTCCTCGGTCAGGTCGTAACGGGCCAGCTCCACGCCGTCCGCCTGGTTGATCACACGGATGTACGCGTCGGTGACCTGCCCGAAGGTCTGCTGACGCGTCTCGGCGTCATAGATCGAGACGGGGAAGACGATCTTGTCAACCTGCGCGGGGACCAGCGAGAGGTCCACCAGAACCGTCTCGTCGTCGCCTCCGGAGCCGCCTACCAGCTCATCGCCGGTGTGCTCGACGGAGCCCTCGGGGCTCTTGAGGTTGTTGTAGAAGATGAAGTACTCGTCACCGACGACGCGGCCATTGGTGCACAGCAGCGCGCTCGCGTCCAGATCGAAGTCGGCGCCGGTGGTGGATCGGGCCTTCCAGCCCAGGCCGACCTGGACCTGTGTGAGGTTGGGTGCGGCCTTCGAGAGGGAGACGTTGCCCCCCTTGGCGAGCGTCACGCTCATGTTCCTGATTCCTCTCCCCGGTTTGTGATGCCTCCAGTGTGTCGGCACCACCAGGCGCCGCACACCTCCTGGTTACGGAAGTCTGCGGCGCCCGTGACTGCCGGTCTCTGGAGCTGTCTGTCAGACGTTGACGCCGAAGTCCTGCGCGATGCCGCGCAGCCCCGAGGCGTAGCCCTGGCCGATGGCGCGGAACTTCCACTCCGCGCCGTGGCGGTACAGCTCGCCGAAGACCATCGCGGTCTCCGTCGACGCGTCTTCGCTGAGGTCGTAGCGCGCCAGCTCGTTGTTGTCCGCCTGGTTGACGACGCGGATGTAGGCGTTCCGCACCTGGCCGAAGCTCTGCTGGCGGCTCTCCGCCTCATAGATCGAGACGGGGAAGACGATCTTGTCCACGTCGGCGGGCACCCCGGCGAGGTTCACCTTGATGACCTCGTCGTCGCCCTCGCCCTCACCGGTGAGGTTGTCACCGGTGTGCTCGACGGAACCGTCGGGGCTCTTGAGGTTGTTGAAGAACACGAAGTTCTGGTCGTTGCCGACCTTGCCCTCCGCGTTGGTCAGCAGGGCGCTCGCGTCGAGGTCGAAATCGCTGCCTGTTGTGGTGCGCGCGTCCCAGCCAAGACCGACGATCACGGCGGTGAGGTTCGGCGCCTCCTTGGTCAGCGAGACATTGCCGCCCTTGTTGAGGCTGACTCCCACGAGTCCTCCCTGAAAAATTGTTCGTAAGGAGCACTGCGTGCCCCCCGTAAATGGATGCCGTCAGATCAACGAGTCGATCCTAGTGAGCGGTTCCCGCCCATACATCCCTCTTACAGGACGGGGTTCCACCTTTTGGTTAAGGGAGTGCGCTGTGCCCGGACCGTGTTCGAGTCCGGAGCGGAACCACGACGCGGAACATGGAGCGGAATCGCGATCGCGGAGCGGAATCACAGCGCCGCGAGCGCCTTGGTGTACTCGTTGAGATCACGGGCATCCGGAAGCCCGTTGACGACCGTCCAGCGCACGACGCCCTCCTTGTCGATGATGAAGGTGCCGCGCACGGCGCAGCCCTTCTCCTCGTCGAAGACCCCGTAGGCGCGCGACGCCTCGCCGTGCGGCCAGAAGTCCGAGAGCAGCGGGTACTCCAGGCCCTCCTGCTCGGCGAATACGCGCAGCGCGAACGGCGAGTCGTTGGAGACGGCCAGAAGCTGCACGTCGTCGTTGACGAACGCCGGCAGCTCGTCGCGCAGGGCGCACAGCTCACCCGTGCACACGCCGGTGAAGGCGAAGGGGTAGAAGAGCAGCACGACGTTCTTCCGGCCCTTGAAGTCCGACAGCCGCACGGTCTGGCCGTGCTGGTCCTTCAGCTCGATGTCCGGTGCCTGGGTGCCTGCCTCGATCGCCATGGCGATGGTCCCTTCGGTGGCTTAACAGAGTCGTTCCCACCCTATGCACCGAGCCCCCGACGGCTGTGGGCCGGTCGGGGGCTCGGAGGGAGTGCCGGAAACATGACCGGAAGCAACCGGGGATCAGCCGGGAACAAACCGGAAAGGCCGGGGAAGGGAGGGACTCAGCGCTTGCTGGAGGGTGCGCCCTTCGGTGTGACCAGGCGGCTGCCGGTCCAGTCCTTGGCCGCGTTGAAGCTCTTGGTCTGAGACAGGCCGGCGGTCTTCGCGGCCTCACCGATCTCACTGGGTTCGACGTAGCCGTCACGTCCGGTCTTCGGCGTCAGGAGCCAGACGGGTGCGCCCTCGTCGATCATCGTGGTCGCGTCCACCAGCGCGTCCGTCAGGTCGCCGTCCTCGTCGCGGAACCACAGCATCACGGCGTCGGCCACATCGCCGTAATCCTCGTCAGCAAGCTCCTGGCCGGTGATTTCCTCAATGGACTCGCGGAGCTCCTGGTCGACGTCGTCGTCGTAACCGATCTCCTGGACCACCTGCCCGGGCTGGAAACCCAGCCTTGCGGCGGGGTTGGTCCGCTCCTCCGCGTGGTCCGCGGTCGCGCTCACGGATTGCCTCCTGTCATGTTTCTCGAATATGGCTTGCGCCCCGCGCGTACGCGAGGCATGGGCCGTAGTCCACACGGGCGGGGCGGATCACGCAAGTACCCGGCCACCGATCCCGCCCAAACGTTGACGTGTCATCCCACAATGCCTGATCCACAGTGATTCGCACCACATTGAGTCCGTCGTGATCTTCCAGGTTTGCCCCGGCTGCGCCAGGGGAGCCGTACGGGTACATCGGGGCTCCGAACGGACGTTTGCGCACAGACGACGGACTCCGCCCCTCCTGAGCGTAAGGTTGCCGTTTGACCGCTTTCGCATGGATCGACTCGCTCTCAGGAAGCCCGCCCGGGGGCGCCTTGAGCACGCCTCGGGACGGCCTGGGTTACCTCTCGGTAGAGATGACGTAATCGCGGCAGCGGTACACGATGGAGGCGGCGCGGAACCCTGGGTAGCACGACCCACGGCGTGCGCTGCCCCCAGCAGCAGGGCACCCACAATCGACCGATACAGCGAAGGAACAGCGTGGCTTCCGGATCCGATCGCAACCCGATCATCATTGGCGGCCTTCCCAGCCAGGTCCCGGACTTCGATCCTGAAGAGACCCAGGAATGGCTCGACTCGCTCGACGCCGCCGTCGACGAGCGCGGACGGGAACGCGCCCGGTATCTCATGCTCCGGCTCATCGAGCGCGCCCGTGAGAAGCGCGTCGCGGTCCCGGAGATGCGCAGCACGGACTACGTGAACACCATCGCGACCAAGGACGAGCCGTTCTTCCCCGGCAACGAGGAGATCGAGCGCAAGGTCCTCAACGCGACCCGGTGGAACGCCGCGGTCATGGTGTCCCGCGCGCAGCGCCCCGGGATCGGTGTCGGCGGCCACATCGCGACCTTCGCCTCCTCCGCCTCGCTCTACGACGTGGGCTTCAACCACTTCTTCCGCGGCAAGGACGAGGGCCACGGCGGCGACCAGATCTTCTTCCAGGGCCACGCCTCCCCCGGCATCTATGCCCGCGCCTTCCTTCTGGACCGGCTCAGCGAGGCGCAGCTCGACGGCTTCCGCCAGGAGAAGAGCAAGGCGCCGCACGGCCTCTCCAGCTATCCGCACCCGCGGCTGATGCCCGACTTCTGGGAGTTCCCCACCGTCTCCATGGGCCTCGGCCCGATCGGCGCCATCCACCAGGCGAGGATGAACCGCTACATGGAGGCACGCGGTATCGCCGACACCTCCAAGTCGCGCGTGTGGGCCTTCCTGGGCGACGGCGAGATGGACGAGCCCGAGTCCCTCGGTCAGCTCTCCCTGGCGGCCCGCGAGGGGCTGGACAACCTCACCTTCGTCATCAACTGCAACCTTCAGCGCCTGGACGGGCCCGTACGGGGCAACGGCAAGGTCATCCAGGAGCTGGAGTCCTACTTCCGGGGCGCCGGCTGGAACGTGATCAAGCTGGTCTGGGACCGCTCCTGGGACCCGCTGCTCGCCCAGGACCGGGACGGCGTACTGGTCAACAAGCTGAATACGACGCCCGACGGGCAGTTCCAGACCTACGCGACCGAGTCCGGGGACTACATCCGCGAGCACTTCTTCGGCGGTGACCAGCGGCTGCGCAAGATGGTCGAGAGCATGACCGACGACCAGCTCCTCCACCTGGGCCGCGGCGGCCACGACCACCGCAAGGTCTATGCCGCGTACAAGGCAGCCGCCGAGCACGAGGGGCAGCCGACCGTCATCCTGGCGCAGACCATCAAGGGCTGGACGCTGGGCCCCAACTTCGAGGGCCGCAACGCCACCCACCAGATGAAGAAGCTCACGGTCGACGACCTCAAGGGCTTCCGCGACCGGCTGCACCTGCCGATCCCCGACAGCGAGCTGGAGTCGGGCCTGCCGCCCTACTACCACCCGGGCCGGGACTCGGAGGAGATCCAGTACATGCACGACCGGCGGCGCGAGTGCGGCGGCTACGTGCCCACACGCATCAACCGGTCCAAGCCGCTGAACCTCCCCGACGACAAGGCATACGCGGCGGTCAAGAAGGGCTCCGGGCAGCAGCAGATCGCCACCACGATGGCGTTCGTGCGGTTGCTGAAGGACCTCATGCGGGACAAGGAGATCGGTAAGCGCTTCGTGCCGATCGCGCCCGACGAGTACCGCACCTTCGGAATGGACTCCTTCTTCCCCTCGGCCAAGATCTACAACCCGCTCGGGCAGCTCTACGAATCCGTCGACCGCGAACTGCTCCTCGCCTACAAGGAGTCGCCCACCGGCCAGATGCTGCACGACGGCATCTCGGAGGCGGGCTGCACCGCCGCGGCGATCGCGGCGGGCTCGGCCTACGCAACGCACGGCGAACCGCTGATCCCGATCTATGTCTTCTACTCGATGTTCGGCTTCCAGCGCACCGGCGACCAGTTCTGGCAGATGGCCGACCAGATGTCGCGTGGCTTCATGCTCGGCGCGACAGCGGGCCGCACCACGCTCACCGGCGAGGGGCTCCAGCACGCCGACGGGCACTCGCACTTGCTCGCCTCGACCAACCCGGCGGCCGTCGCCTACGACCCGGCCTTCGGCTTCGAGATCGCGCACATCGTGCAGGACGGTCTGCGCAGGATGTACGGCTCCAGCCCCGAACACCCCCAGGGCGAGGACGTCTTCTACTACCTCACCGTCTACAACGAGCCCATCCAGCAGCCCGCCGAGCCCGAGAACGTCGACGTGGACGGCATCCTCAAGGGGCTCTACCGCTACCAGCCGGGCCAACAGGGCACCCACAGGGCGCAGATCCTCGCCTCCGGTGTGGCGCTGGCCTGGGCGGTGGAGGCACAGCGGATCCTGGCCGACGAGTGGGACGTCAGGGCCGATGTGTGGTCGGCGACCTCGTGGAACGAACTGCGCCGCGAGGCCGTGGGCGTGGAGGAGCACAATCTGCTCCACCCCGAGGAGGAGCAGCGCGTCCCCTATGTCACGCGCAAGCTCCAGAACGCCGAGGGCCCCAAGGTCGCCGTCTCCGACTGGATGCGCTCCGTGCCCGACCAGATCTCGCGCTGGGTGCCCGGCACCTACCAGTCGCTGGGCGCCGACGGCTTCGGCTTCGCGGACACCCGTGGCGCCGCGCGCCGTTACTTCCACATCGACGCGCAGTCCATCGTCCTGGGCGTGCTCACCGAGCTGGCCAGGGAAGGCAAGGTCGACCGCTCCGCGCTGAAGCAGGCCGTCGACCGTTACCAGCTCCTCGACGCCTCGGCTGCCCATCCGGGCGCCGCCGGCGGCGACGCGTAGAGCTTCTCCGGAGGCCCGGCCGATCACGGTGGTGACACCGGTCGCCGGGCCTCCTGGCGTTTTCACCGCTCCCACACCTTGAACGCCCGTGCCTTGTACGGGACTTCAGGTGTCCAGGAGCCGGAGGGGAAGGTGTCGAACTCTCCCGTCTCCGCGCACTCCTCGCTCTGATAGAGCGTGACAGGGCGGCCCGTGCGGTTGGCCATCGAGACCGCCGTACCGCCCCGGGGCAGTGGCTCGCAGCTTTCGATGTCGACGCCGCTCAGCTCGTACGCGCGCGAAGCGCCGCGGAAGTCGCCCCGCGGCCACAGGCACAGCTCGCCCGTCCCGCACTCCCCCAGCCGGGGCCGCGCCCCGCCGGACGCGCTCTGCTCCGCTCCCGCGGGCTGGGCCGTGGCCGCCAGCGCCGCGACCGCCAGGATTCCCGCAGCCATCCTCGGACCCCGTCCGGACATGCCTGTCATGGCCGATCACTTCCCCCCGATTGGACCGGGCTCGTTCGCCCGGCGTGTGATCAGCATGTCGGTGCCCGAGTCCGCCCGCCAAGAGCGAACGGCCCGGTTCACCAGGACAGGTGGCGGAGTTGTTCACAACTCGCTGGTAATCCACAGTCCTGGTGAACCGGGCCGTTCGGAGAGGACCCAGCCAGGCCGTACACGCGGTGCGCGTGGAACGCGCGCTGCGGTGCGGCCCCGCGTCAGATGTGCACGGACGGTCCCGCGTCGCTGCTGCCGCGGCTGGTGAAGGCCGCGGCGCCGGCCGCGATGACCGCGACGATGCCGGCGCAGACGAACGCCAGCCCCATGCCGGAGATGAAGGAGTCGTGCACGACGTGCGTGGTCGCCTGGATCACCTGGTCAGGGGTGCCCTTGGGCGCGGGCGGCGACATGCCGACCTCGGCCGCCTTCGCGAGTCCCGCCTCCTGCTTCGCGGGCAGCGGGGGCAGCTTGGCCTCGGCCCACTTGACCGGCAGTTCGCTGCCGACCCTGGAGGCCATGACGGCGCCCAGCACGGCCGTACCGAGGCTGCCGCCCACCTGCATGGCGGCCTGCTGGAGACCTCCCGCCACGCCCGCGTGCTGCAACGGGGCGTTGCCGACGATCACTTCGGTGGCGCCGACCATGACGGGGCCCAGACCGAGGCCGAGCAGCGCGAACCACAGCGAGGTGATTCCGGCGCCGCTGTCGGCCTGCAGCGAGGAGAGGCCGAACAGCGCGATGGCCGTCAGCACCATCGCGCTGACGAGCGGGATGCGCGGGCCGATCTTCGTGATGACCGTGCCGGCCAGTGGCGAGGCGACGATCATCATCGCTGTGAGCGGCAGCAGCCTGAGTCCGCTCTCGACGGGCGAGAGGCCGCCGACGTTCTGGAGGTAGAACGTGACGAAGAAGAGCCCGCCCATGAAGCCGAAGGCCATGAGCACCATCAGGATGGTGCCCGCGGTGAGCGGGATGGAGCGGAACATGCTCAGGGGCAGCAGCGGTTCCTTGACCTTCGTCTCCCACCAGCCGAAGGCGGCGAAAGCGAGCACGGCGACGAGGAGGAAGCCCAGCGTCTTGGGATCGCCCCACTGCCACTCGGGAGCCTTGATGATCGCCCACACGAGGCAGAACATCGCGACCGAGAGCAGCACAATGCCCAGGATGTCGAAGGAACGCGGCGCGTTCTCGGGCTTGCGGTTGAGCAGGATCACGAGCCCCGCGACGAGCGCGAGCGCGCCGACGGGGATGTTGATGAAGAAGACCGACTCCCAGCTCACGTGCTCGACGAGCAGTCCGCCGACGATCGGTCCCGCTGCGGTCGAGGCGCCGATGACGGCGCCCCAGATGCCGATGGCCGCGTTCAGCCGCTCGGCGGGGAAGGAGGCACGGAGCAGGCCCAGTGCGGCGGGCATCAGCAACGCGCCGCATATGCCTTGCAGTACACGGAAGGTGATGACGAGGGCGACGCTGCCGGAGAGCCCGATGGCGCCGGAAGCGGCTGCGAAGCCGACGACGCCCACAAGGAAGGTCTGCCGGTGGCCGAAGCGGTCACCGAGTTTGCCCGCGGTGATCAGGGAGACGGCGAGCGCGAGCAGATAGCCATTGGTGATCCACTGCACATCGGCGAGCGAGGCGCCGAGGTCCTTCTGGATCGCCGGGTTGGCGATGGCGACGATCGTGCCGTCCAGGGCAACCATCGCGACACCGAAGGCGACGGTCACGAGCGTCAGCCACGGGTGTCCTCGGACCCCCGCTCGGGGTCCCGTCCCCCCGGTGCCCTGGGGGCTTGCTGGGTCCGGCGCGTCAGGCGCGACGGTGTTGGTCTGGGAACTCATGGCGCGAGAGTAATGTCAGCGACTGACAATTGACAAACCGAATTATTCGCCGGTAAATGTCACTCAACGCCTGAGTGACGTGCTACGGCGAAGGAGTGGAGAGGTAGCCCAAATTGACGGGTCTGCGTGAGCGGAAGAAGCAGCGGACAAGGGACGCTCTTATCCGCGCAGCACACGAGCTCTTCATCACGCAGGGCTACGAGGCCACCACGGTCGACCAGATCGCCGAGGCCGTCGAGGTCTCACAGCGCACCTTTTTCCGGTACTTCACGAACAAGGAAGAAGTCGCGCTTTTCGTACAGGGAATGGTCACCGGCAGATTCCAGGAAGCCTTCCGCACGCGGCCGATCGACGAGCACCCCATGGAGTCCCTGCGGCACACCCTGGACGCCACCTGGGACGGCCTGAGCCTGGCCATCGGGGAGATCGTTCCGCTCGAACTGCACATGAAGATGTGGCAGGTCATCGAGATGACCCCAGCGCTCGTCACGGCGAATCTGCGGCTCTCCCTGGTGATGGAGGAGAAGCTCGCCATGGAGATCGCACGGCGCACCGGCGTGGACATCGACCGGGACCCTCGTCCGCGCGTCCTGGTTGCCGCCTTCGCCGGGGTGATGAGCGCCGCGGGACGGCAGGTCGGGCTGTGCGGCGACGCCTCCCTGGAGACCGCGCGGCGCGTCACCAACGCGTACGTCGACCACCTGGGTCCCGCGCTGAGCGCGGACTGGAGTCGGGATCACGGGAGTTGCACAGTGTGAGCAGCGCACACGCGTGCATCCTTTTTGACCCGAGTATCCGTGTCGAAACGTGAGATGACTCACGCGAATCCTGTGAATGCGAGGATGCCGGTCGCCATCTCCTAGGGTGGCGCCCCAGTGACTTACTTCTCCGCCCTTGGCAACCCCCTGTCCGGGTCCGGCTTCCCCTCGACGGGAGTCCCCGGCACCACCGCCTGGCGCGCACTGCTCGCCCTCGCGGTGGTCTTCGTCCTGCTGGCGACCACCGGCTGGACGGCGCTCCGCAAGCACGACATGGCGGCGGGGCCGCTCGCCGCGGCACAGGCGGCCTGGGAGAAGGGCTCCTTCGGGGGACATTCGCTGCCGGACGTCGACGCTCCGCCGAGGACCATCGCGCGCTTCTTCAGCGCGCTCGACTCCGCGCAACGGCGCACGCTCGCACAGCGACATCCGCTCGTTGTGGGCAACCTCGGCGGAGCGCCCGTAAAGCTGCGCTACAAGGCCAACCACAAGGCGCTGCTCCAGTCCCGCGACACCGAACGTCACCGCATGACCGACGACCGGCTGACCGACGAGGGCCGGCAGGAGGCGGGCCGCAGGATGCACCGCTTCGAGTCGATGCTGCAGCCAGGGCGGCAGATCCTCGCCTTCGATCCGACCGGGCGCGGCCGGGCAGCCGAGGTCTTCGGCGACCTGGACCAGGCCCAGCGCGTGTCCGTCGTCGTGCCCGGCGTCGACACGGACCTGCTCACCTTCGAGCGCAGCTCGCGCCCCTACTCGGCCCCCGTCGGGATGGCGCGCTCGCTCCAGAGGCAGCAGCACGCCACGGCGCCCTACGTACGGACGGCGACCGTCGCGTGGGCCGACTACACGGCGCCCGTCGGGCTCGGTGTGGACGCCGCCTCGGGCGGTCCCGCGCGCGACGGCGCCGACCGGCTGGACTCGTTCGTGCGGTCGCTGCCCGCCACCTCGCGCGGGTCTGCGCCCAAGGTGTCGCTCTTCTGCCACAGCTACGGGTCGGTCGTCTGCGGCGTGGGGGCCGGCCGGATGCCGCGTGCCGTCTCCGACATCGCCGTCGCGGGCAGCCCCGGTATGCGGGTGGACAACGCTCAGCAACTCGGTACGAACGCCCATGTGTGGGCGATGCGGGACCGCGACGACTGGATCGCCGACGTGCCCCACATGAACGTCGGCGGTCTTGGCCACGGCGCCGACCCGGTCGCCGGGGGATTCGGCTCGCGCCACCTCTCCGCTGCCGGGGCCAACGGACACACCGGCTACTTCGTGCCCCACACACAGAGCCTCGCCAACTTCGCCGCCATCGGAACGGGCTCCTACGGGGATGTCGGCTGTGTCACCTCCGACCCGGAGTGCTCCTCCGTCACCTGAGCCCTCTCCAAGCGGACCGCCACCACCGAATTACGCGCGTAGCGCGGCAGAGGGGGGACGTGCGGGCAAGCGCCGCATACGATGGCCCACATGGGTGACGTACTGGCTGGAATTCACTCCACCTGGGAGTTCGAATCGGACTCCGTGCTCATCCGCTTCGAACGGGGGATCCGCACGCCGAAGCTCTTCCATGTGCTCGGGGAGCGGCGTGTTCCGTACGAGGCGCTGAGCGCTGTCGAACTCTCCCCAGGAGGCAAACGCGGCACGGTCGTGCTCCGCGCGGTACCGCGTGACGGCGCCGATCCGCTGCTGGACGCGGCGGCCGGGCAGCTCAAGGAGGGCAGCGACCCGTACCGGCTCGTGGTACCCGCCGAGCGCGAGACGCTGGCCGACTACTACGCGACCGAGCTGCGCGCGCTGCTCGACGAGCAGGCGCACAGACCCGCGACGCACTACATGGTCGCGGCTCCGGCGGCCCCGCAGAGCTTCAAGGCGTACGACGGCAAGGCGTCCTTCGACGGCAAGGTCGTCGCCTTCCGCTGGTTCTGGACCGGCGCGTCGACGGCCAAGTGGAAAGCGGGCGACCAGTTCTTCTCCGTAGGGGAGCTGGAGAACGTCGAGTGGCGCTCTCCCGAGGGCCTCAGCGGCCACCTGCGGCTGCGCCCGCGGGGTGCGGAGACACTGGCGGAGGCCGACCAGGACCCGGCCTCCGTGGTGTTCGGACTCGGCTACGGGCCCGTCTACGAATCGCTGCCCTTCGCCGCCTCGGTCCTGGAGGCGGTGCGCGCTGCCGAACCCGTACCGGCGATGGAGAGTCCCGCGGCGCGTCCCTCGCACCCGACTCAGCAACAACAGCAACAACAGCAGTCGCAACAGCGCTCGGATCCTGCGGACGTCGCCGAGCGCATCCGGCACCTGGGCGACCTGCATGACGCGGGGCTGCTCACCGATGACGAGTTCACGACGAAGAAGGCCGAACTGCTGGCGGAGCTGTGAGTCGTACCGCGTAGGGGGTGGGCCCTACCACCGTAGGACGCGGCGACCTGTGCTTCTCCGTACGCTGAGCGCGCGATGACATCGACCAGACCTCCCTCGCCGGGCCCGGACCCGGACTCCGACTCGGGCTCCGATCCAGGGGCCGGCCGCCGTATGTGGCGCCAACGTACGCGGTTCGCGCGGCCCGCGCTGCGGGCACTGCGTGAGCCCACGCTGAGCGCCCGGGGCGGCCTGCGCTCGCTCGGCTCCGCGCTCAGCACGCCTGCTGCCTCCCATGAACCGCTCCTCAAGCGCGCGCCGGCGCGGTGGATCCAGCTGCTGCCCTACGTCCTGGCCTTCGGCTTCACCGCGACGCTGATCCCCGTCACCTCGCAGGTGCTCACCAACGACTACGGGCTGAACGGCGCGCTGTCCGGAGCGCTCGGCGTCGCGCAGTCGGCGCCGTTGCTGCTGGCCGTGACCCGGCCACTGGCCGCCTGGTGGATCATCTTCCCCGCCGACATCGTCGGAGCCCTGCTGCTGCTCGGCACCGAAGGGACCACACACCGCCCCTGGCCGTGGCCCGCGATGGTGATCGTCGGCTACTTGGTGCTGTGTCTGGCTCTCGCGCTAAGGGAGAGCCGCCGCACGCTCATGGCCGTATGGCTCGTCACGGTTGTCACCTCGCTCGCCCTCGGGTTCGTCTCCCAGGAGCGCAGCGAGGGCACCAATGTGCTGCTGATCGTGCTCAGCGGCGCGATGCTGCTTCTGGGGGCCACGCTGCGTGAGCGGGCCGAGGCGCAGCGGCGGCTGGCGGAGCAGGAGACCATCAGCGAGGCGGAACGCGCACAGCGCACCCTTCTGGAGGAGCGTGCCCGGATCGCACGGGAGCTGCACGACGTCGTCGCGCACCACATGTCGGTCATCACCGTCCAGGCCGACAGCGCGCCCTACAGGATCACCGGTATGCCCGATGCCGCACGGGAGGAGTTCGGCTCCATCGCCTCGGCCGCGCGCGAGTCCCTGGCCGAGATGCGGCGCCTCCTGGGCGTGCTGCGCAGCGAGGAGGCCAGGGGTGAGCGCGCACCGCAGCCGGGGCTGGAGCGGCTGGAGCAGCTCGCCGAGGCGACCGTGCGCGCGGGTGTGCCCGTCGAACTCTCCGTCGAGGTTCCGGTTACCGGGGGCGGGCCGGACGGGGCGGCCGGGGCGGCCGGGGAGGGGGACGGCACGGGCGAGGCACGCGAGGTGCCGCAGACCGTGACGCTCTCGGCCTACCGCATCGTGCAGGAGGCCCTCGTCAACGTCGTACGGCACGCTCCCGGTGCTCCCACGCGGGTGTCGGTCGCCGCCGGTGAGGAGGGGCTGACCGTCCTTGTCGTCAACGGTCCCTCGCCCGAACCGGGCGGCGCTCCACTGGAGACCACGGGCACGGGGCACGGGCTGGTCGGCATGCGGGAGCGGGTGCGGCTCGTCGGCGGCACGCTCGACACCGGGCCCCTGCCCGACGGAGGCTTCCGCGTCGCCGCGCGGATGCCGCTTCCCGCTACCGGCGGCGCCTCCGCACCCTCCGGCGGCTCCGCCGACGCCTCGGACCGTCCGTCCGGCGTGCCCTCCGACGCCGGGACCGGGACCGGAACCGATGGCGACGCGGGCGCCGGGACCGGAACCGATGGCGACGCGGGCGCCGGAGCCGGCAACGGGGCCACTACCGGCACTCACTCCCGCTCCCCCGGCCACCACGACCACTACGGCCACCACGACGACGAAAAGGAACCACCACCGGCATGAGCGGCACTGGCGCACCCGGCGCTTCCTCACAGGTGACCCGCGTGGTCATCGTCGACGACCAGGCCATGGTGCGCGCCGGTTTCGCCGCGCTCCTCGCGGCGCAGAGCGACATCGACGTCGTCGGGGAGGCAGCCGACGGCCTGCGGGGCGTCGAGACGTGCCGCAACACCCGCCCGGATGTTGTCCTCATGGACGTCAGGATGCCGGAGATGAACGGCCTGGAGGCCGCGCAGCAGCTGCTCGAACCGCCGCCCGGTGTCCTGCACCGGCCCAAGGTGCTGATGCTGACCACCTTCGACGTGGACGACTACGTGTACGAGGCGCTACGGGTGGGCGCGAGCGGCTTCCTCCTCAAGGACGCACCGCCGGCCGACCTGATCGCGGCCGTCCGCGTGGTCGCGGCGGGCGAGGCACTACTGGCGCCCTCGGTGACGCGGCGGCTGATCGCGGAGTTCGCCAAGCAGCAGCGTCCTCATGGGCGCAAGTCGCGCTCTTCCGCTCCCTCTTCACGGCTGAAGGGCCTCACCGACCGGGAGACCGAGGTGCTCGGACTCGTGGCGCGCGGCCTGTCGAACAGCGAGATCGCCGAATCCCTCTTCCTCGCGGAGCAGACGGTGAAGACCCATGTGAGCCGGATCTTCACCAAGCTGGACCTGAGGGACCGCGCGCAAGCCGTGATCTTCGCGTACGAGTCCGGGCTGATCGCACCCGGTGACCAGTAGTCGGCGGTCCGGCGGCAGTCCGCCGGCGTAGCGGCCGTCCTCCGACGCGGCAGCGGTCCGGCAGTTCGGTGACCAGTAGTCGGCAGTCGGGCAGTTCGGCGACCAGTAGTCGGCAGTCCGGCAGTTCAGCGACCAGTGGTCCGCCAGTCCGGCCCTGGCAGCTCAGCGTTCCGGTGGCCCGGTGGCCCGGTGGCCTGGCAAACCGGCGTCCAGTAGTCACGCGTACCAACCACGCGTCATTGAGCGGCAAGTAGCCGGCAGCGAGTAGTACACCCCCTACCCCGGTAGCACTCCCTGGTTGGCTCCGGGGAGTGACGCCGTGGCCGCAGTCGGCGCCGCAGTCTTCCTCCGTCGCACCGCCCGGACCTCCCGGGCGGTGCGGCAGAAGGAGGGAGACCGTCATGAAGCGCCGCCTCAAGCGCGCACTGCTCGCCGCCTCACTGGCCGCAGCCACCGTCGCGGGGACGACCGGCGTGACCGTGGCATCCGAGCAGACCCCGGTCACGGGGCCACCGCCCGGGGCAGCGGCATGGCGCGCCGACACCTCGCTGGGCCGCCCGCTGCCCGACCCCGCGACGGCCACACCCCGGCGGGTCGCCCGCTTCTTCCACGGCCTGAGCCCGGCCCAGCGGCGCTCCCTCGCACACCGTCACCCGCTGACCGTCGGCAACCTCGACGGGGCCCCTCCCGCGCTCCGCTACGAGGCCAACCGCCTCGGCCTGAAGGTCAGGCGCAGTGCCGAACTCGCCCGCGCCGCCGACCCGTCGCTCACGGCGCAGGACCACGAGCAGGCGCGCGCCAGGGCCGAGAGGTACTCCACGCTGCTGGCGCCCGGCCGTCACATCCTCGCCTTCGATCCGCGCGGACGCGGTCAGGTGGCCGAGGTCTACGGGGACCTGGCGCGTGCCGACCGCACGGCCGTGATCGTGCCCGGGTCCGACATCGACCTCGCCACCTACGACCGCCCGGGCAAGAACCGTTACGGCAGGCCGGGCGGCATGGCGAAGTCGCTGCGCCACCGGATGGAGGCGCGAAAGCCCGGTGCCCGTGCGGCGGTTGTCGCCTGGGTCGGGTACACCACGCCGGTCGGCGTCGGGCCGGACGCGGCCACGGGGCGGCTCGCCGAGGCGGGTGCGCCCCGGCTGGAGCGGTTCCTCGACGGCCTGGCGCGTACCGGGGCTGCCTCGCCCGCCGTCCTGTGCCACAGCTACGGATCGGTCGTGTGCGGCGCGGCGGCACCGCACCTGGACCGCCGCGACGCCTTCGACCTGGTGGTGTTCGGCTCCCCCGGGATGCGCGCCGGTTCCGTCTCCGGGCTGCGCACCCCGGTGCCCGTCTGGGCCGCCGCCCGCGCGTCAGGTGACTGGATCGGCAACGTGCCCCACGTCCAGGTGCTCGGCCTCGGCCACGGCGCGGATCCCGCGGAGCCGGGCTTCGGCGCCCGTGTGGTGACCGCCGACGACGCCGAAGGGCACGGGGGCTATCTGAGTCCCGGCACCGACTCGCTCACCAACTTCGCCGACATCGCGCTGCGTTCGTACGGCTCCGTCCACTGCTCCGCCGCCTCGAAGGAGTGCGCCGATGTCCGCTGAGACCCTCACCCCCGCCGACCAGGACCGCGAGCAGATTCGCGGCAGCAACAGCAACGACAACAGCCACCGCGACCGCGACCCGGTCCGCCGTACGTCTTGGCGTGACAGGGCGGGGCGTGCGGTGACCTCCATCGAGGCACGCACTCCCGCGCACCGTGACCGCGCCATCGACGGGCTGCGCGCCGTCGCACTACTGGCAGTCCCGCTGGGGCACTGGATGGTGGGCGGGTTCACCCGGGACGGCGGCGGGGCCCTGCACAACGCCAGTCCGCTCGCCACGCTCGACTACTTCGCGCCGCTCAGCTGGGTGCTCCAACTACTGGGAATCTTCTTCCTGGTGGGCGGCTACTCCTCGGTGCTCTCCTACCGGCGGGCCACGGCGCGGGGCGAGTCGTCCGGCGCATGGCTGCGCGGTCGCCTGGTGCGCCTGGGCCGTCCCGTACTCGGCGTCACCGCCGTATGGGCGGCGCTCCTGCCGCTGCTCTCCTTCGCCGGCGTACCGGGTACGACGCTGCGTACGGCGGCCGTGCTGGTGGTGCAGCCCCTGTGGTTCGTCGGTATCTACGCGGGCGTCACCGCGCTGACCCCGTACTGCGTGAAGGCCGCGGCGCGGCTGGGGGCATGGGCGGCGGCTCCGCTGTTCGCTGCGGTCGCCGTGGTCGACGTCCTGCGGTACGGGCCGTGGGCCGAGGCCATGCCGTCCTGGCTCGGCCTGGTCAACCTGTTGCCGGGCTGGCTGTTCGCCTACCAGTTGGGCGTCAGCTGGGGCGAGGGCCGGCTGGGCAGGCGGGGCGGCGCGCTGCTGCTGACCGGTGGTGGCGCGCTGTTCGCACTCCTGCTGCTCGTCTTCCACTACCCGGCGTCCATGGTGGGCGTCCCCGGCGAGACCCGTACGAACTCGCATCCGCCCTCGCTGCTCGTACTCGCCCTCGCTTCCCTCCAGTGCGGCGCAGCCGTGCTGCTGCGGGACCGTATCGCCAGGGCACTGCGGCGGCCCGCGCTGTGGGCGCCGGTCGTGGCCGTCAACCTCTCGGCGATGACGATCTTCTGCTGGCACCAGTCGGCGATGCTGCTCGCGGCCGTGCCGAGTGCGTTCCTGGGCACGGTGGGCGGGCTGACCACGGCTCCGGACTCGCTCGGCTGGATACTCGCGCGGCTCGCCTGGCTGCCCGTCTTCGCGCTGGCGCTGATCGCCATCGGCAGCGTCACCCGCCGCTTCGACGCCCCATGGAAGGGCGCCTCACGCGCCGGCAGGGCGGCTGCGGGGGCCCTGGCCGCGGTCTTCGCGCTCTACGCGTTCGCGGTGGTGTGAGCGGCGTGCCAGGGCGGGGAGGCGTCCCGCGTGGCGCCCTCCGTGTAGACGTCGATCTTGTAGTCGAGGACGGAGAGAGTGTCCCGCAGCTCCGCGATCCGCCGCAGCACGTCCTCCCTCGTGGTCTCCAGCAGCGCCTTTCTCTCCGGGAAGGTCCGCTCGCCCTCCCGTACCAGCTCGGCGTAGCGCACCATGCCGGCCACCGGCATACCGGTCAGCCGCAGCTTGGCGACCAGCGCGAGCCAGTCGAGGTCGCGGTTGGTGAAGCGGCGCTGTCCCGTGTGGGACCTGTCCACATGGGGCATCAGCCCGATCCGCTCGTACCACCGCAGCGTGTGCGCGCTCAGGCCGCTGAGCGTGGCCACCTCACTGATCGTGTAGCCGTCCTGTCCGTCGGGGCGCGGGTGCGGGGCCTCTGCCGAGGCGCACGCCTCCCGCGCGCTGTGCACGCCCGGTGTCTCCGTTTCCATCACACTCATAAGTGAACGCTACGGAGTTCGAGCGCACTCCAAGCAAGGGCAAAATCGGGGCCAATTCCCGGCCACAGGGCTCGAAGGCCCGGACGTTAGGCTCGTCGGCATGGACAGCCTCCGGATGATCGAGACCTGGCCGGTACCCACAGCGGCGGTGGCCGTCGTACGGGACGACGGCACCCTGGAGGGCACGCACGGACCCGCGGGGCACCGTTTCGCACTCGCCTCCGTCACCAAGCTCCTCTCCGCCTACGCCGCGCTGGTCGCCCTGGAGGAGGGCGCGGTCGACCTGGACGAGCCCGCGGGGCCCGAGGGCGCGACCGTACGGCACCTGCTGGCGCACACCTCCGGTCTCGCTTTCGACGAGCAGCGGGCCATGGCGGCCCCCGGCACGCGGCGCATCTACTCCAACGCGGGCTTCGAGACGCTCGCCGACCATCTGTCCAAGGCGACCGAGATCCCCTTCCCCGAGTACCTGCGCGAGGCCGTGCTCGAACCGCTCGGCATGACGGCGACCGAACTGCCGGGATCCGCCGCCAAGGACGCCGTCTCCTCCCTGGAGGACATGGCCTGCTTCGCCGCCGAGCTCCAGGAGCCCAGGCTGCTGGACCGTACGACGGTGGAGGAGGCGACCTCCGTGGTCTTTCCCGGTCTGAACGGGGTACTGCCCGGCTACGGGCAGCAGCGGCCGAACGACTGGGGGCTCGGCTTCGAGATCCGCGGCTCCAAGTCCCCGCACTGGACCGGCGAGACGTCCTCCCCGCGCACCTACGGGCACTTCGGGCAGTCGGGCACCTTCCTGTGGGTCGACCCGGAAGCCCGCGCGGCGTGCGTGGCGCTGACGGACCGCGCTTTCGGGCCGTGGGCCACGGAGGTGTGGACACCGTTCACCGACGCGGTACTGGCGGAGCTGCGCGGCGAGCGCGTGCCCTCGCAGCCGTAGTTCTCCCCTGTAGCGCTCCATGTGTGGCGTGCTCACCTGTAGCGCTCACATGTGGGTGCTCACCCGTAGCGCTCACAAGTTGGTGCTGACCCGTAGCGCTCAGCCGTAGCTCGGTTCCGCGTGCATCTCCCAGAGCAGCAGTTCGGCCCCGCCCCTGCCGCGCGCCTCCAGATCCCGCGCATCGGTGATCCGTGCGGCGTCGCCCGCACGGAGGGTCTCCCCGTCCAGCAGCGCCTCGCCGCGCACCGCGTGCACATAGACGAAGGCCGCGTCCGGCACGGCGGTGCGCTCGCCGTCACCGAGGCGGCGTACGTGCATCACCGCCTCGGTACGGGGCAGCGCGAAGGGCGTGCCGTCGGCGATGCCGCGCACGATCTCGTACTCGGGCTCGGTTCCGAAGGCGCCGGGAACCAGCCACATCTGCACGAAGCGCAACGGCACGTCGCCCGCGTTGCGTTCGGTGTGCCGTACGCCGCTGCCCGCGCTGAGCCTCTGCACGTCGCCGGGGCCCACGAGTGAGCTGTGTCCCGCCGAGTCGCGGTGCTCCAGCTCGCCCTCGGCCACCCACGTCACGATCTCGACGTCCCTGTGGGGGTGAAGCGCGAACCCCGCGCCGGGGGCGAGCAGTTCCTCGTTGCAGGCGACCAGTAGTCCGAAGTTCACGTTGTCGGGGTCGTAGAAGCCGGAGAAGGAGAAGGCGTGCCGGGTCTCGATACCGGCCCCGGCCTCGCCACCCCTGTACCGGTCCTCTCCCCGCCACACCCGCGTCATACGTCCACCGTAGTCCGGGTCCGGCCGGGGCCCTTCCGCCCCCGCGCCCGGGCACGCCATCCGATAAGGCAGGCTTGTCCCGTGCCCGAACCCACAGATCCGTCCCAGCACCCGCACCTGGCCACCCTCCGCAGACTTGAGCAGTCGTCCGGGAAGCTCGCAGCCGCGGCCATCGCGCGCATGGACGAGCAACTCCCCTGGTACCGCGCCATGCCTCCGGAGAACCGTTCCTGGATCGGCCTGGTCGCACAGGCGGGCATCGCGGCCTTCACGGAGTGGTTCAGGCACCCGGAGACCCCGCAGGCCATCAGCACCGATGTGTTCGGCACGGCACCGCGTGAACTGACCCGGGCGATCACGCTGCGGCAGACCGTGGAGATGGTCAGGACGACCATCGAGGTGGTCGAGACGGCGATCGACGAAGTGGCAGCGCCGGGGGACGAATCGGTACTCCGGGAAGCGCTGCTCGTGTACGCGCGGGAGATCGCCTTCGCGACCGCACAGGTCTACGCGCAGGCCGCCGAGGCACGCGGCGCCTGGGACGCACGCCTGGAGTCGCTCGTCGTCAACGCGGTGCTCTCCGGCGAGGCCGACGAGGGCACCGTCTCGCGCGCAGCCGCGCTGGGCTGGGGCTCGCCCGAGCATGTGGCCGTCGTACTCGGCACGGCACCCGACGGGGACAGCGAGCTGACCGTCGAGGCGATCCGGCGCGCGTCCCGGCACGCCAAGCTCCAGGTCCTCACGGGAGTGCTGGGCAGCAGGCTGGTGGTGATCGCGGGGGGTTCCGACAACCCGCTGAAGGCGGCGAAGTCGCTGATCGGCCCGTTCGCAGCGGGGCCCGTTGTCGCGGGGCCCGTGGTGGGCGACCTGCTCGCGGCCTCCCGCTCAGCGCAGGCCGCGATGGCGGGCCTGAAGGCGTGCGCGGCCTGGCCGGACGCCCCGCGCCCCGTACTGGCGGACGATCTGCTTCCGGAACGCGCGATGGCGGGCGACCCTGCCGCGCGGGATCTGTTGGTGGAGGAGATCTACAGACCGCTGGAGGAGGCTGGATCGGCGCTACTGGAGACTTTGAGCGTCTATCTGGAACAAGCGAGTAGCCTTGAGGGCGCGGCGCGGATGCTTTTTGTGCACCCCAACACCGTGCGCTACCGGCTCCGACGTGTGACGGACGTCACCGGCTGGTCGCCCTCGGATGTGCGTTCAGCGTTCACGTTGCGCATCGCGCTGATCCTGGGACGTCTCGCGGACTTCGGGAGCCAGCCGTAGGCTGACGCGCGTCCTTTGTAGGGGGTCTACAACTCCCCTCACAGTTATTCGTCTCGGTCCCCACCCGCCGGGACCGTGGCCCACACGAGAGAGTGAGAGCGTGCTCGTACTCGTCGCTCCCGGCCAAGGCGCCCAGAAGCCTGGCCTTCTGTCCCCCTGGCTCGAACTCCCCGGCGTCGCCGACCGGCTCGCTGAGTGGTCGGCCGCCCTCGACCTCGACCTGGTGCACTACGGCACCGAGGCCGACGCCGACGCGATCCGTGACACGGCGGTGGCGCAGCCGCTGCTCGTCGCCGCGAGCCTGCTCTCGGCCCACGAGCTGCTGGACAGCGCTTCCGGCCAGGAGACGCAGGGGAAGCGCGGCGCCGTAGCGGCCTTCGCCGGCCACAGCGTGGGCGAGCTGGCAGCCGCCGCGCTCGCCGGTGTGCTGACGCCGCTGGACGCCATGAAGGTCGTACGGGCCCGCGGCACGGCCATGGCCGAGGCAGCGGAAGCGGTGGAGACGGGTATGTCTGCCGTCCTGGGGGGCGACCAGGAGGCCGTGACGGCGCACCTGGAGAAGCTGGGGCTGACGCCCGCCAACATGAACGGCGCGGGACAGATCGTCGCGGCGGGCACCACCGAGCAGCTGGCCGCGCTGTCGGAGGACCGCCCCGAGAAGGCGCGGGTCATCCCGCTGAAGGTCGCCGGCGCCTTCCACACCGAGCACATGGCTCCGGCGCTGACCGCGATGCGGGAGGCCGTCGAGGGCATCGAGCCCGGCGACCCGGCCACGCCCTACGTCTCCAACCTCGACGGACAGATCGTGGACTCGGGACAGGAGATCGTCCGGCGACTCGTCGGGCAGATCTCGGCGCCCGTGCGCTGGGACCTGTGCATGGACACCTTCAAGCAACTGGGTGTCACCACCCTGATCGAGCTGTGCCCCGGCGGCACGCTCACCGGGCTGGCCAAGCGCGGCCTGCCCGGGGTGCGGACCCTGGCGCTGAAGTCGCCCGACGACCTCGACCCCGCTCGTGAACTCGTCGCCGAGCACTTGTCCTGACCCAAGGAGCCCCGAGAAGCATGACCGCGAAGATCAAGCCCGCGCAGGGCTCCCCGTACGCGCGCATTCTCGGTGTCGGCGGCTACCGCCCGACCCGCGTCGTGCCGAACGAGGAGATCCTCAAGCACATCGACTCCTCGGACGAATGGATCCGCTCCCGCTCCGGCATCGCGACCCGGCACTGGGCAGGTCCCGAGGAGACCGTCGCGGAGATGACGCTGGAGGCGGCCGGGAAGGCCGTGGCGAACGCGGGCATTTCGCCCGACCAGGTCGGAGCGGTCATCGTCTCGACCGTCTCGCACTTCAAGCAGACCCCGGCCGTCGCCACCGAGATCGTGGACCGCATGGGTGCCGGCAAGGCCGCGGCCTTCGACATCAACGCGGGCTGCGCCGGCTTCGGTTACGGCCTGACGCTCGCCAAGGGCCTGGTCGTCGAGGGCAGTGCCGACCACGTCCTGGTGGTCGGCGCCGAGCGGCTCTCGGACCTCACCGACCTGACCGACCGTTCCACCGCTTTCCTCTTCGGTGACGGCGCGGGCGCCGTCGTCGTCGGCCCGTCCGACGAGCCCGCCATCGGTCCCTCCATCTGGGGCTCGGAGGGCGACAAGAGGGACGTCATCTCGCAGACCATCCCCTGGGGCGACTACCGGGTCGGCGACGTCTCGCAGCTGCCGCTCGACGAGGACGGCTCGGTGCGCTTTCCCGCACTGCGCCAGGAGGGCCAGACGGTCTTCCGGTGGGCCGTCTTCGAGATGGCCAAGGTGGCACAGCAGGCCCTGGATGCCGCCGGGATAGCGGCGGACGAACTGGACGTCTTCATTCCGCACCAGGCCAACATGCGGATCATCGACTCGATGGTGAAGACTCTCAAGCTGCCGGAGCACGTCACGGTCGCCCGTGACGTGGAGACCACGGGCAACACCTCGGCGGCCTCCATCCCTCTGGCGATGGAGCGACTACTGGCGACCGGCCGGGCGAAGAGCGGCGACACAGCGCTCCTCATCGGGTTCGGGGCGGGTCTCGTCTACGCCGCCACGGTCGTTACCCTCCCTTAGTCAAGATCCAAGCAGCCCCGTACGAAGAGGTCGGGCGCTGCGGACTCACCGCACACACCGAAGGAGCGCCGCAATGGCCGCCACGCAGGAAGAGATCGTCAAGGGCCTCGCCGAGATCGTCAACGAGATCGCCGGGATCCCCACCGAGGACGTGCAGCTGGAAAAGTCGTTCACCGACGACCTGGATGTCGACTCGCTGTCCATGGTCGAGGTGGTCGTCGCCGCCGAGGAGAAGTTCGGCGTGAAGATCCCGGACGACGACGTCAAGAACCTCAAGACCGTCGGCGACGCGACCAGCTACATCCTCAACCACCAGAGCTGAGAAAACCGTTGACGCGTTTGTCGCCACCCGGGCACCGGGTGGCCCAAACCGACTATCCCCTACCAGTGGAGACAGAATTCCAGTGAACGCGACCAATCACACCGTGGTCGTCACCGGTATCGGCGCAACCACACCGCTGGGTGGCGACAGCGCATCGACCTGGGACGGCCTTGTCGCCGGCCGCTCAGGCGTCCGCCTCCTCGACGAGGAGTGGGCCGCCGAGCTGCCGGTCAGGATCGCGGCGCGCGTCGCGGTCGAACCGACAGAGATCCTTCCCCGTGCCCAGGCCAGGAAGCTGGACCGCTCGGCGCAGTTCGCGCTGGTCGCGGCCCGCGAAGCCTGGGCAGACGCGGGCTTCACCGGCCGGGCGGGCGAGGACTCCTCGGTCAACCCGGACCGGCTGGGCACCGTCGTCGCCTCCGGCATCGGCGGCGTCACGACGCTGCTCGGGCAGTACGACGTGCTGCGCGAGAAGGGCGCACGCCGCGTCTCGCCGCACACCGTGCCCATGCTGATGCCCAACAGCCCGTCCGCCAATGTCGGCCTGGCGGTCAACGCCAGGGCCGGGGTGCACACCCCGGTCAGCGCCTGCGCCTCGGGCTCCGAGGCCGTGGGTTACGCGGTCGAGATGATCCGTACGGGCCGCGCGGACGTGGTGGTCGCGGGTGGCACCGAGGCGGCCATCCACCCGCTTCCCATCGCGGCTTTCGCCAACATGATGGCGATGTCCAAGAACAACGACGACCCGCAGGGCGCATCGCGCCCCTACGACGTGGACCGCACCGGGTTCGTGCTCGGTGAGGGCGCGGGTGTGATCGTGCTGGAGTCGGAAGAGCACGCGCGGCAGCGCGGCGCGCGGATCTACGTCGAGGCCGTCGGCCAGGGCATCTCGGCCGACAGCCACGACATCGTGCAGCCGGAGCCCTCGGGCAACGGCATCGCGCACGCCCTGGAGAACCTCACCTCCGGTACCGGCCTGGACCCGGCCGAGGTCGTCCACATCAACGCGCACGCCACCTCGACGCCCCAGGGCGACCTGGCGGAGCTGAAGGCGCTGCGCAAGGTCTTCGGCGACGACGTGGACCACATGGCGATCTCCGCGACCAAGTCCATGACGGGACACCTGCTCGGTGGCGCGGGCGGTGTGGAGACCGTGGCGACGCTGCTGGCCCTGCGCCACCGCGTGGCCCCGCCCTCGATCAACATCGAGAACCTCGACCCGGAAGCGGACGCCGATGTCGTACGCGACAAGGCACGCGCACTCCCGGCCGAGGGGCGGATCGCCGCGCTCAACAACTCGTTCGGATTCGGCGGCCACAACGTCGTGCTGGCCTTCCGCACCGTCTGAGCGGTCCGACGGTCCGCACGCCCGGGACGGTCCGCACATCTGAACGGTCCGTGCCGATGCGGCGGAAAACGGCGCACCTGTAGTCGTCACAGCGCATGAGTAAGGGGCGGTCTCCCTGGGAGACCGCCCCTTACTCATGCGGCCCGGGAGCGCGCTTACGGCCCGGGAGCACGCGTGCGGCCGGGGGCCCGCAGCGTGGCGGCGGTCTTCTCAGTCGAAGCTGGCGAAGTAGCTGGCCACCGCGTCCTCCGCGCCGTGCCCCTGCGCCTCGGCACGCCGCATCCGTTCGACGGCAGCGGGGGTGAGGTCCAGCCGCACTCCCGCCCGGCCGGCTGCCGCGCTGATCAGTTCGGCGTCCTTGCGTGCCCCTGAGAGCGCGAAGCTCGCCCCGTAGTCGTCGGTCAGGATCTGTTCCGCCTTGGCCCGCAGGTACGGCAGATCCAGCGGGCCACCGTCGACGGCGCTGAGGAAGTCCCGCGGGTCGACACCGAGTCCCCTGGCGAGCGCGAGGGTCTCCGCCGTGCCGTTGATGACGGTGAGCACCCAGTTGTTGAACACCAGCTTGGAGCGGCTGGCCCCGCCCGGCTCGGCACCGGCCGGGAGGATCCTGGACCCGATCGCCCCGAAGACCGGGGCCGCGCTCTCCTGTGCGTCCTCGGGGCCCGAGACCAGCACCGTGAGCTTGCCCGCCTCGGCCGGGGCCTTGGTGCCGAGTACGGGTGAGTCGAGGAACCGCAGCCCGTGCTCGCGCGCGAACTCCTCCAGCGGGGGCAGCCCTTCGGGTCCGACGGTGCTGGCCTGTGCCCACACCGTTCCGGCGCCGAGCCCGGGTGCGGCGGCGCGCATGGCCTCCAGCACGGAGGGGCCGTCGTAGAGGACGGTGAGCACGACGTCCGCTCCGCGTACGGCGTCGGCCGCTTCCTGTGTGACATCGACACCGTCGGCCGTGAGCGGCTCGGCCTTGGCGCGGGTGCGGTTCCAGGCCCGGACGCGCAGTCCGGCGTGCGCGAGGTTGCGTGCCATGGCGGCGCCCATGGTCCCGGTGCCCAGGACGGCTACTGAGGTGGGGTCAGACATGCGCGCACACTAGGACCTGGAGTGCGCTCCAGGACAGGATCCGGGCCGTGTCACCACGCTCGCCGGCGCCGGGTCACACCACTTGGTGCAGCCAGCGGACCGGGGCGCCCTCTCCGGCGTAGCGGAAGGGTTCGAGTTCGTCGTCCCAGGGCTTCCCGAGCAGCTTGGACAGCTCTTCCTGGAGGTCGCTCTCGCCGCGTGCCGAGCGTGCGAGCGCGGCGCGCAGCCGGTCCTCGGGGATGAGGATGTCGCCGTGCATCCCGGTCACCGCGTGGAAGATGCCGAGCTCGGGGGTGGAGCTGTAGCGCTCGCCCTCCGCGGTGGGGCAGGGCTCGGCGGTCACCTCGAAGCGCAGCAGGTGCCAGCCGCGCAGCGCCGAGGCGAGTTTGGACGCGGTCCCGGGATCGCCCTGCCAGGAGAACTCGGCACGCCAGGTGCCGGGCGAGGCGGGCTGTCTGATCCAGTCGAGACCGACGCGGGCCCCCAGCACCCCCGCGACGGCCCATTCGACGTGCGGGCACAGGGCGCGGGGCGCCGAGTGGACGTACAGAACTCCACGTGTCGTCACCGGGACCTCCAGTGCGGTCCGAGGGCCGCGGCGTGAGCGACCTCGATCACCTACCGGTCACGCGCCGGTTCAGCGCCTGACATTTTTCACCACCGGTCACTTCCCTACCAGCTCCCGAGGTTACGAATAGTAAACACCACTGCACGCAATTCTCCCCGAAAGGGACAGGAAGTGACGCGAGGTAATATTTACCAGTCGCCGTGCGCCCCCCGTCATCTGCCATGCACAAGCTATCGCGAGGGGGCACAAGGTGAGTGACGTACCGTCGGACGGGGACCAGCGAAACAGGGGGTCGCATGACGGACAGCCACCACACCGGAAGTGACCGCTCAGAGCGTCCCCACAACTCCGGCGGCGTACGCGCGCGCACGGTCACGATCTGCGCGTTCGCCGTGATGCTCGTCACCGGTCTGGTGCTCGCCGTGGCCTGCGGCGACCCCTCGGGCGGCGGCAGCGGCAGCGGCGCACAGCACGGTGAGTCCTCCACGAAGCCGCGTGCGAAGTCCGAGCCGAAGCGGATCTGGGACCGCAGTCCCGACTCGCTGGCCGCGGTCGGTGACTCCATCACCCGCGGTTTCGACGCCTGTTCGGTGTTCGCCGACTGCACCGAGGTGTCCTGGGCCACCGGCTCGGAGGCCGGGGTCGACAGCCTCGCGCGGCGCCTGCTGGACGATCCCAAGTCCAAGAGCTGGAACTACGCGGTCAGCGGCGCCGTCATCGCCGACCTTCCCCAGCAGATGCGCAAGGCCGCGGCCGTCGATCCCGACATGGTCACCGTCATGAGTGGCGCGAACGACGCCTGCCGCCCCACCGTGGGACAGATGACGCCCGTCGAGGAGTTCCGCAGCAGCTTCCGCGAGGCCCTGCGCGTGCTGCGTACGGAACAGCCGGGGACGCAGGTGTACGTCTCCAGCGTGCCCGACCTCAAACGGCTCTGGCAGCAGGGCAAGAAGAGCGCCATAGGACAGCGGGTGTGGAGCCTGGGCATCTGCCAGTCGATGCTCAAGGACCCCGGCGCGAAGGACCCGGCGTCCCAGGAGCGGCGGCAGAGCGTCTACGACCGGGTGGTCGCGTACAACAGCGTGCTGAAGCAGGAGTGCGCCAAGGATCTGCGCTGCCGGTACGACAACGGCGCGGTCTTCCAGTACCGCTTCACCGGCAAGGAACTGAGCAACTGGGACTGGTTCCACCCCAGCAGGGCCGGTCAGCGCAGCCTCGCCGAGCTGGCGCACCGGCAGATCGTCGCGCGGCGGCCCGCGGGGTAGCCCGAGCAGCCCGCAGGCCCGCAAGGTGGACGGGCGGGGCGCACGGAGGGAGAACCAGCAAGTGACCAGGATCTCGCATCCGTCCGGCACACCGCACACGGGAGCCGGTCCACCACACACGGGGGCGGGAGAGCCGCACGGGGGAGGCAACGTCCGGGCCGTCGTCGTCGACCGGCCGGGGCACCACAGGATCATCAGCGGGCCCCGGCCCGCACCCGGTCCCGGCGAGGCGCGGATCGCCGTGCACGCGGCGGGGATCTGCGCGAGCGACCGCGAGCTGTACGAGGGCACACGGCAGCGCGATTACGTCCGCTATCCGGTCACGCCAGGACATGAGTGGTCCGGAACGGTCGATGCGGTCGGCGAGGGTGTGGACCCGGCGCTGACCGGGCGCAAGACCGTCGGCGAGGGGTTCCGCTCCTGCCTGCGCTGCGAACGCTGCCGGGAGGGCGCCACCAGCCTGTGCCTCAGCGGCTACGAGGAGACGGGCTTCACCCAGCCCGGCGCTTTCGCCGACTCGCTTGTGCTGCCCGCGCGGCTGCTCCACCCGCTGCCCGACGGCGCCGATCTGCACGCCGCCGCGTTGCTGGAGCCCGCTGCCGTCGCGGCGGCGGCCGTACTGGCGGGCCGCGCCAGGCCGGGCGACCGGGTCGCCGTTGTGGGTGCCGGCACGCTCGGGCTGCTCGCCGTGCAGTTGCTGGCCGCGTCGACACCGGGCGCGCTGCTCGCCGTCGACCCGCGTACGCACCATGCGGAGAAGGCGCTCGGGATGGGCGCGAGCGCGGCGTGTTCCCCGGACGAGGCCGTCGGTGAACGGGGCGGCTATGACGTCGTCCTGGAGACGGCGGGGGCGCCCAGTACCGCCAACGACGCCTGTCTGCTGGCCCGCCGGGGCGGGCGGGTCGTCCTCGTGGGCGACTTCGGGTCCGGCGCCGACGGCGTCGATCCCGCACATCTGGTGTGCGCCCAGCTGACCGTGCGGGCGGTCTTCGGTGCGCCGCCCGCCGCGTGGTCGTACGCCGTACGCGCCTTCACCGGCGGGCTGTTCGACCCCGGGGCGCTGATCACGCACGAGTTCCCCCTCGACCACTTCGGGGAGGCACTGGCCACGGTGCGGGACCAACAGGGCGCGGGCAAGGTGCTGTTGCTCCCGTGACGGCCGTACGACGGGGCCGAGTCGGCCCGGTCCGCGCGGGGTTGGCTCGTACGGCTGTGCAAAAATGCTGCACGCCGCAACGGTCGAGGGGAACGGGGGCGCACGGTGCTGGGCAGTCTGCGGGAGACATCACCTCGGCAGGTCGGCCCCTACGAGACGCTCGCCAGGCTCGGCGCCGGAGGCATGGGAGAGGTCTTTCTCGCCCGTACGCCGGGGGACACGGCACTGGACGGGCTCGTCGCCGTCAAGACCGTACGCCGTGACCTGGCGCGCAGCGACGAGTTCCGGGCGCGCTTCCGGCGCGAGATCTCCCTGGCACGCTCCGTCGAAGGCCCTCATCTCGCGCGGCTCACGGGCGGCGAAGCGGACGGTACGCCTCCCTGGCTGGCGACCGAGTACATCGCGGGGCCCACGCTGACCCAGGCCGTACGGCGCAGCGGGCCGGGCCCGGCGGAGCCGGAGACGGCGGCGGGGGCGAGGACGGCGGGGTGCGGGGTGGTCACGGTGCCGTGGTGTCGGCCACCGGCACTCCCCCGGGTACGGGAAACTTCGGCAAGCAGGCCACCGCCGTGGACGCACGGCCCGAGGGCTGGTCACCGTGGCGTGCCAGGATCCCCCGCGGGACGGGCGACTGCGCCCTGCGCACCCCGCTGCTGATCTGCGGACGCGTCAACGGTCAGACCGTGGCGCTGCGTGCCGCCAGTGGCAAGAAGGCGTGGAGTCTGCCCCGGGTGGACTCCCCGGTGAACGGCATCCCCACCACACCGGTGATCGCCGGTGACACGACCTATGTGCCCGCTGCCTCGTCGGTGCGGGCGGTCGGCACCGACTCAGGCGACCCGCTGTGGGACGTGAAGGCGCCGAAGGGGACGGTGGCCCTCACCGCGCAGGCCGGGGACGAGGTGCTGGTCAGCGCCTTCCAGGGCATGCAGCCTGGCGAGGCGACCGTACTGTGCGCCGTCAGCACGCGCGGGGCACACAAGAAGCTGTGGGAGATGCGGGTGAAGGCCCAGTCGCTCCAACTCCTGCTGCGGCGGGGCGTGTTGTACGTGCACACCGACGAACGCGTCCTGGCCCTCGACGCGCGTACACGCGAACGCACCAGCTCCCTGGGCTCCACCTGCCGCCCTCTGGCCTTCCAGGGCGACGCGGCGTACTGCGCCTCCGACCGGGAGGGAGCCTCCGGCGTCGCGGTCCTGGACGCGCGTACGCTCGCGCACCGCAAGACGCTCGGAGAAGAGATCGACCAGCCGGGAACTCCGGCGGTCGGCAACGGTCACATGGTCGTGCGCGGCACCGACCCGACGGCCGGATACGACGTCCGCAGCGGCAGGCGGCTGTGGTCGGCCGGTACGGGCGAGGAGGAGGACGGGAGCGCTGCACCGCTGCCCTCCGGGGCGCCGCCCACGCTGCGGCGCCCCGGAGGTACGGGGTCAGGCGACCTGCAGCGTGACCTCGATGTTCCCGCGTGTGGCGTTCGAGTACGGGCAGACCTGGTGGGCCTTCTCCAGAAGGTCCTTGGCCGTGGCCGCGTCGACGTTCGGGATCTGCGCCTTCAGCGCGACGGTGAGCCCGAAGCCGCCCTCGGGAGTGCTGCCGATACCGACCTCGGCGGTGACCGTCGAGCCGGAGATGTCGGCGCCTTCCTTACGGGCGACGACACCGAGCGCTCCCTGGAAGCAGGCGCTGTAGCCCGCCGCGAAGAGCTGCTCGGGGTTGGTGCCCGCGCCGCTGCCGCCCATTGCCTTGGGCGGGTTGACGACCACATCGAGCTGACCGTCGTCGCTGGCGACACGGCCGTCCCGGCCGTTCTCCGCTGTGGCGACGGCGGTGTACTTGACGTCGATGGGCTGGATTGCCATGTGTCCTCCTGTTGGTGGCGCGACCGGCGGGACTCGCGCCCAGGCCCCTCCGGTCCGGAGTCCAGCGTATGCGGTGCCCGGCGGCAGGCCGACGCCTGATCAACCCCGCACCGGACAAACCATGCGAGGGGCGCCGAATTCCCCACCGTCGGCGGGAACTTACGACGGGAACTTACGGGGCGGACAGGGCCTACCGGGCCTACTGGGCTTGCTCAGGCTCGCGGCGCTCACGCGGTCGGCCTTCTCCGGCCGCCGCCGCTCCGCTTCACTCTCCGAGGCTGACGATCATCTTGCCGGTGTTCTCTCCCTTGAGCATGCCGAGGAAAGCGTCCACCGCGTTCTCGATGCCCTCGACGACCGTCTCGTCGTACTTCAGCTCGCCGGAGCGCACCCAGGCGGAGACCTCCTCGACGAACTGCGGCTGGAGCGCCTTGTGGTCGGCCACGAGCATGCCCTGGAGCCGCAGGCGCTTGCCGATGAGCAGCGCGAGGTTGCGCGGTGCCGGGGTCGGCTCGGTGACGTTGTACTGCGAGATCATGCCGCAGATGGTGGCCCTGCCGTGGAGGTTGAACGAGTTGATCGCGGCTTCCAGGTGCTCGCCGCCGACGTTGTCGAAGTACACGTCGATCCCGTCCGGCGCCGCCTCCTTGAGCTGCTCGGCGACGGGTCCGTCCTTGTAGTTGAACGCCGCGTCGAAGCCGTACTCCTCCTTCAGCACGCGGATCTTCTCGGGGGAACCCGCGCTGCCGATGACGCGGGAGGCGCCCTTGAGCTTGGCGAGCTGGCCGACCTGGCTGCCGACGGCGCCCGCGGCGCCGGAGACGAAGACGGCGTCGCCCTCCTTGAAGGAGGCCACCTCGAACAGCCCGGCGTAGGCGGTCAGTCCGGTCATGCCGAGCACGCTGAGGTAGGCGGAGAGCGGGGCGGCGTCGGGCGAGACCTTGGTGGCCTGCCGCGCGTCGAGCGTGGCGATCTCCCGCCAGCCGAGGCCGTGCAGTACGTGGTCACCGGGCGCGAAGCCGTCGGCCTCGGAAGCGAGCACCACGCCCACGGCGCCGCCGTCCATCGGCTCGTTCAGCTTGAAGGGCGGCGTGTACGACTTCACGTCGTTCATCCTGCCGCGCATGTACGGGTCGACGGACAGGTGGATGTTCCGGACCGTGATCTGCCCCTCGGCGGGTGCGGCGACCGGCTCCTCACGCAAGGCGAAATCGTCGGGCGTCGGCCATCCCTGCGGCCGTGCGGTCAGGTGCCACGAACGGCCCGTCGCCGGGAGCTGGGACGCGTCGGATTCAGGGGATACGGGTGGGGTCACAGCGCTGCCTCCAGAAGTGTTTCAGGTTCTTAAACAACTGTGCACTTCGATATTTCATGTTGTCAAGCATTGGAGTACCCTGGTTCGCATGGCAGCAGAGTCCCGCACCACCCACGCGCTCACACCCGATCCGCTCACACGCGAGGTCGTCGACCTGTTCGGCACGGTCGTCGCACGCTTCCACGAGGAGTACGAACTGGCCGCCTCCGAGCACCAGTTGACCGGTGCGCAAGCCCGCGTCCTGGCCCTGCTCGCCCGGGAGCCCACCCCCATGCGTCAAGTGGCACGCCAGCTCAAGTGCGAGCCGTCCAACGTCACGGGCATAGTCGACCGGCTGGAGTCGCGCGGGCTCGTGGAGCGCCGCGCCGACCCCGCCGACCGCCGGGTGAAGGTGGCCGCCGCCACCGAGCAGGGCCGCACGACGGCGGCCCAGTTGCGCGGTGGTCTCGACTTCGCCGGGGCACCGCTCGCCGAACTGACCCCCGCCGAGCGGACCCTGCTGCGCGACCTGCTCCGCCGGATGCTGGGCGACGACGCCGTGACGGAGACGCCCTGACCCTTGCGCGTCCCGCACCGACGCGGGCCCGCCGACACCGCGAGAGTTCAAGATCGCGGACCCGCCAACACCGCGAGAACGCGAAACCGCGCGCCCGCCAACACCGCGAGAGCGCAAGATCGCGCACCCGCCAACACCGCGAAACCGCGCGCTCACCACACCGCGAGAGCGCAAGAAGGGGAGACCGAGAGACCGGGAAACCGCGAAGCCGCAAGAGCACAAGACCGCAACAGCGCGAAACCGCCACCCCCGAGCCCCGCGGAACAGCGTGACCCACGCGCGCCCCTCGGCCCGCCTGCCGTCAGCCCTCCCGGCCGCCCCCGGGCCTGGCGTCCGCCGCGAGCCCGGCGATCAGCAGGTCGAGTCCGGCGCGGAACTCCCCCGTCCTGTCGCCCTCGACCGAGGCCGTGGCGATCTCGACCACGCGGGGAAAGCGCTCGGGGTCGAGGGTGCGGGCGCGTGCGATCACAGCGGAGGCGGACTCGCCTCCTGGCGAGATCAGCGCGCGCCCGGCGGCGCCCTGGGTGAAGCCGACGATGAAGCCGGACACCAGCCGGAAGGCGACCAATAGTTCGCGCCCCGACCTGCCGCTGCGCGCGAGCGCCTCCAGCATGCGTTCGCCGAAGTCGAGGATCGGCTCGTCGACGGTGCGCCGCTCCGCGATCAGCGGGATGACGTGCGGGTGGGAGCGGATCGTGCGCCAGAAGACCTCGGCGAGCTTCCGCACGTCGTCCCGCCAGTCCCCGGAACCCGTCTCGGGCCAGTCCGCGCCCTCCAACACCGCCTCGACCACGAGGAGTTCGAGCCCCTCCCGCCCGTCGACGTAGTTGTAGAGCGTCATCGGGCCCGTGCCCAGCTCCGCGGCGAGGGTGCGCATGGAGAGCGCCTCCAGGCCGCGCGTGTCGGTGAGCCGCAGGGCCGCCGCGGCGACCTGCTCCCTGCTGAACTTCTTCGGTGCTGCCACCGCGCGCCTTCCCCTCGCTCCGCCGCCGCTCTCCGACTCCCGCAGCCTCCCGCCGGCACCGGTACGGCTCTCTTCCGCCACCGGGAGAGCCTTGACCACGTACGGCGTACGTGTTGCACTGACTTCCAGTTCACGTACACCGTACTTGATGGGAGCCGGCCATGACCGCCGTAGACATGTACACCTCGATGTTCCGGCTGGGCGAGGACGGCGCCGTCCTCGCCCAGGAGCGCCGGACGACGCCTGACCTGGAGGGTTGGACGATGATGACCCTGCACGTCGAACGGGACGAGGACGCGCACCCCGAGGTGTGGGAGCAGCACACCCAGGGCGATGAGGTCACCTGCGTGCTGAGCGGAGGCGTGCGGGTCTATCTCCGCGACGAGGCCGACCCGCGGGACCCCGAAGGAGAGCTGGTCGCCCACCTCGGGCCCGGGTCCGCCTATGTCGTTCCGCGCGGGCGCTGGCACCGCCTGGAGCTGGACGGTCCCAGCGACATCATGGCCTTCACCCGCGTCAGCGGCACCCAGCTGGAGCGGCGTACCGGCTGGTGACCTCGCACACCGACGGCGAACCCGCGCGGACCCGCGGAGTCGCACGGAGCCGCGTGGACCGGCGCGTGACGGCCGCCCGGAGCCGCCGGAGCCGACAGGGGGCGGCCAACGGGGCGGGTTCCTAGCCCAGTTCGCCGCGCAGCCGCATCGAGCGGAGGACCAGTTCCAGTTCGAAGCGGCTGTCCGCGTCGTCGATGTCGTCGCCCCACAGCTCGCGGATCTGCCGCAGCCGGTAGCGCACCGTCTGCGGGTGCACGCCCAGGCGTCCCGCGACCTCGGGGGCTCCGCCCCTGGTCTCCAGCCAGGCCAGCAGCGTCTCGGCGAGGCGGCGGCTGTGGGTGGGGCCGCACGCCTCCAGGGGTGCGAGCCTGCGCCGGGTCAGGCCGGCGATCAGCTCCTCGGGCGGCAGCAGCACGAGTGCCTCGGTGTGCTCGGTGCAGTAGAGCAGTTCGCCGCCCGGCAGCAGGCCGCGTTCCATGAGGCCGACGGCCGCCTGTGCCCAGCGCAGCGACTTGATCGCCTCGGCCAGCGGCACGGGCGGTCCCACGGCGCCCGACCAGCCGGCCGTCGACCGCCTCAACAGTTCGATACGGCCCGGTGATTCGGGTTCGGGAACGACCAGCCTGGGCTGCTCGCAGTCCATGTCGAGCAGCACCTCGTCACCGACGGCCGGAGGTACGGCCGAGCGCGCGGGCCGCACCAGCACGGCGACGGAGACGGTACGCGGCACCCGCCAGCCGATCCGGGCCGCGCGGTCGGCGAGCAGGTCGGAGGGGTCGCCGGGGCCGCGGTGATGGTGGTGCTCGGAGAGCATCAGGTCGAGCAGCCTGCGCTGGAGGCGCAGCCGTTCCCCCGCCTGCCGGGCCGCGGCCTCCGCGTAGCCGCGCACGGACTCGGCGACGAGCCCGTCGAGGTACTGGAAACCGGACTCGGCCAGCTCGTACATCGCGGGCGGCGGGATCTCCATGGCCGTGCCGATCTCGGCGAGCCTGCGCCAGGCGAGGCGGATCCCGAGCCGGTAGATGGCCTGGAGCGAGTCGAGGCTGCGGCCCTGGAGCACCTCTCCGCGGCCGAACTCCTGGAAGACCTGCGGGGGTACGTGCGGGGCCTCCAGGCCCGTGGCGAGGTGTTCGACGAAGTGTTCCAGCGCGCGCCGGATGCCGATGAGGGCCATGGGCTCGCCCGAGTCGTCGTGCACCAGCGGCAGCGCGGGGTACTCGCGCCGTATGGCCCCGAGGATGTCCTGTGCGAGCACCGGCACCTCGGCCAGTGCCCGCTCGGCGAACTGCCGTACGCGCAGGGGAGGTACGTCCTGCCAGGCGGAGCGGGCAGGTGCTGCCTTCACGGGTCAGTCTCCCGGTGCTGCGGAGGCCGAGGGCTCTCCGCTCTGCTCCGAGCCCGGCGAGTTGCCGGACGAAGCCCCTGGTGAGGCGGCATCCGAGCCGCCCGGTTCGGCCTCGTCCGCGCTGCTTCGCGAGGCATCGGGAGAGGGCTTCTCCGAGCCGCCGGGCGAGGCGGAGGGCGACGGGCTGGTCCCGTCGAGGCCCGGGACCTCGTCGGGCGACGAATGGAAGTGCACGAGTGGCACGTTGGGCTGTTCCGGGGTCGCGTTGAGTACCGCGACCAGGCCGATACCCGCTCCGACGGCAAGGCCGGCGGCGACCACGCAGGTGAGCGCTGCGGCGAGGAGTCTGTGCATGCGGAGGCGAACCTCTCTTCTTCGGTGCCATGATGGCCGAGAGAGCCGTGATCGCACGCGACGGCTCGGCGCGAAGGCCCCGCCCCAGGAGCCAACCCCTCTGCGTTGCTGAGTGTCGGTAAGCATTGACGCCGTGTCAAGGGACGGCCTACGGTTTCCGGCCCATACGGACCCTCCAGACGAACTGCCGTTCTCTCACGGCCCTTTATGGGCCTTCACCGCACGTGCACTTCCCCGTCGCAGCGCCGTACCTGTCCCCGGGAAACCACCTCCTGACGCAGGTCAAGACCACCCTCGGAGTGCCCCGCCATGCGCCGTACCGCCTCGCCCCTCGCCCTGATCCTGCTGGGCCTGGGTGTCTTCCTGATCGTGCTCGCGCCGATGCTCGTCTGGTACGTCGAACCACAGGCAAAGCGCACGCCCATCGACGTGAACATCACCTCGGTCTTCAAGGGCAAGGGCAAGTACTTCGACCAGCAGGAGCTGAAGACCAAGAGCGATCAGAAGCTCACGGTCACGCGCCGGGTCCTCGGCGACGTAGCGGCCAGCGAGAAGACCGGGCACGCCGTCTGGGACGTGTCGCAGACCATCGACAACCCCAAGACGAGCAAGCTCGACGATCCGCGCAAGTCCTTCCAGTGGACGACGGAGCGCCTGGTCACCGACCGCGAGACCAACAAGCCCGTCGACTGCTGCAAGTTGCGGCCCAAGGACATCAGCGGTGAGGCGTACCTGAAGTGGCCGTTCGACGTCGAGAAGCGCGACTACATCTGGTGGGACAGCACGCTGGGCGGCACCGTTCCGCTCAGGTACAAGGGCGAGGTGAAGGTCAAGGGCCATGAGGGGCTGCGCTTCAGCGGCACCGTCGGGCCCACACGCGCGGGTACCCGGCAGGTGCCCGGCGTCCTGGTGGACAGGCCCAGGAGCGGCCAGGTCAACGCCGAGGAGTGGTACTCGAATTCGGGCCTGGACTTCGTCGTGGACGAGGCGACGGGCCGCATCCTGTACGCGGCGACGGGCCCGAAGATGGTGCTCAGGGCGCCCGGCGGCAAGACCGACAAGGTGACGCTGCTGCAGAGCGACAAGCTCGCGTTCACGTCCAGGACACAGCAGGAGGCCGTGGACCTCGCCAAGGACGACAACGGCATGCTCACGCTGGTCGGAACGGCGCCCGTCGCGACCCTGAGCGCCGGAGCCCTGTGCGCGATCGCCGGGGCGGTCCTCGTCATCAGGGGCCGCCGCCCCACTCCGCCGCCCGCGGCGCCGGGGCAGCCGGCCGCGGTCTGAGGCGCCGTCGCGGTGGCCTACGGACGCGGGGCGGCGGGTGCGCGCGGATGAGCCGGCGGGGCTTGACCCGGGCAACTGCGCATGCCATCGCACGTGCCTTCCATGGCCAACAGGCCCCTGGGCGCCCATGAACACCTCACGGAGCGCGAAGTGATGAAGCATCAGTTCAATTACGGGCCAAAATTGTCACTCCGGTGAGTAGCCACCTGTGAACCCTGCGGCGAACACTGAGCCATCCAACGCGCACCACCCCGGCACCGCCCCCGCACAGCCTCTGCGCACCTCCCTCGCACCGCCTCCGCACCACAGCGCACCGGTCCATCGCTACCGCACCCTGAGACGAGTTGGAGCACGTATGCCCCAGCACGTACGACCCTCCCTGGTCCCCCCACACGGCACACACACCGCTTTCGCACCTGCCTCCCCCACCGGGCAGGACGTACCGCGCAGGCAGCGTGCGGCCGTTCCAGGATCCCCACGCCGCATCGTGTTCCTCGCGCGGCGTGATCTCGGCAACCCGGCCGCCGGAGGCTCCGAGCTTCTGGTCGACCGGATCGCCGAGGGGCTCACCGCACACGGACACCAGGTCACACTGCTCTGCGGCGGCCCGGCCGCCTACCGCGACTACCGCGTCGTATCGGCAGGCGGTGACGCGGGGCACTTCCTGCGTGCCCGCCGTACCTTCGCCCGTCAGATCGGAGACTGCGACCTGCTCGTCGAGGTCTGCAACGGCATGCCCTATCTCGCGCCCCTGTGGCACCGGGGGCCCACACTCTGCTTCGTCAACCATGTGCACACCGACCTGTGGGCCATGCGCTACCCGGCGCCGGCGGCGCGTCTGGGGCGCCGGCTCGAACACTGGGCGCTGGCACACAACCACCGCGGCAACCTCAAGGTCGCCGTCTCCGGGTCCACGGCGCAGGCCCTCACGGGGCTCGGCGTGCCGGCCGACGACATCCGCATCGTGCACAACGGCGTGGAGGACCCGGGACCGCTGCTGGCCAAGTCCCGCCAGCCGCTGTTCCTCGCCATGGGAAGGCTGGTCGAGTACAAGCGCGTCGACCTGCTGCTGCGCCTGTGGGAGCGGGTCAGGCCGGTCACGGGCGGGCGCCTGGTCATCGTCGGTGAAGGCCCAGAGAGGGCCGCGCTGGAGGCGATGGCGGGGCCTGACGTCACCTTCACAGGGCACATCAGCGAGGGCGAGAAGCACCAACTGCTCTGCCGCTCCTGGCTGTTGCTGCACCCCTCCCTCGTCGAGGGCTGGGGCCTGGTGGTGACGGAGGCCGCCGCGCGCGGCACCCCCGCGATCGGCTTCGACATACCCGGGCTGCGCGACTCCGTCGAGGACGGCGTCACCGGGCTGCTGGCCGGCGGCGAAAGCTCGTTCGCCGCGCACTGGTGCGCGCTCGCGCTGTCGGCCGGGCGCCGCGCGACGCTGGGCCGCGCGGCCGAACACAGGGCCGCCGCCTACCGCTGGGCGAACACGGTGAAGAGCTTCCGCGCGGTCGCCGCCGAGGCGTACGCTCGGGCTGCCTCCACGGCGGCATCCCCCCATGCGTCCCCCCAACCGATCCCTGTCGGGCGGTGATAGGAACCGTGCGGGACCCTTCCCTCCGAAGATCCGTCGCCCTCTTCCGCGCCTTCATGCGCGAGCAGACCGATCCGGAACACTGCTACAGCCTGCTCGCGCGCGACGCGGCCCAGCAGGTCGAGAAGTACGTCCCCCTCAGGGGCAGCACCGTCGTCGATGTCGGCGGCGGCAGCGGGCACTTCACCGAGGAGTTCCGCCGCAGGGGGGCGCAGTCCTACCTGTTCGAGCCCGACCCGGCCGAGCTGCACGCGGGTGAGCGCCGGCCCGAGGGCGCCGTCGTCGCCGACGGCTATCTGCTGCCGCTCGCCGACGGCACGGCCGACGTGTGCTTCTCCTCCAACGTCCTTGAGCATGTGGCCGATCCGCAGACCTTCGTCTCGGAGATGGTCAGGGTCACCCGTCCCGGCGGGCTGATCTACCTGTCGTTCACCAACTGGTACTCCCCCTGGGGCGGTCATGAGACGGCCCCCTGGCACTACTTCGGCGCCGAGCGCGCCCGTGCCCGCTACCAGCGGCGCACGGGCCGTCCGGCCAAGCACACCCTGGGCGAGAACCTCTTCGCCGTCCATATAGGACCCACCCTGCGCCAGGTACGCGCCCGGGACGACGTGCAGCTCGTCACGGCACGCTCCCGCTACTGGCCCTTTCTCGCGGGGGCCATCACCCGCGTGCCCGGACTGCGCGAGTTCGCCACCTGGAACCTCCTCCTCATTCTCCGGCGGTGTCCCACATGACCACGACCGTCCAGGCGCCACCCCAGGCCCCGGCTCCTTCCCCCGGGCCCGTTCCGCCACCGGAACGGCCACGGAGCCGACGCTGGCTGTTCGGTTTCTGGGCGGTCGTCCTCGTCGCCTTCCTCGCCAAGTCACCGGGGAAGATGACCTTCGAGACCAAGCTCGGCGTCGCCACCGACCCCTGGCAGTTCCTGGGCGACCTCGGGCAGCTGTGGCACGACAGGGGCGGGTTCGGCGGCATCGCCGACCAGTACATCGGCTATCTCTTCCCCGCACTGCCCTACTACGGGCTCACCGATCTGCTCCAGATACCGACCTGGCTGGCCGAGCGCCTGTGGATGTCGCTCATCATCGCCGCCGCCTTCTGGGGAGCACTCCGGCTCGCCGAACGGCTCGGCATCGGCGTTCCTTCCACCCGGCTGTTCGGCGCCGTCGTCTACGCGCTGTGGCCGACGTACACCATCGTGGTCGGCTCCACCTCGGCCGCCGCGCTGCCCGGCGCCGTGCTGCCCTGGGTGCTGCTGCCGCTGACCTCGGCCGCCCTGGCGCCGCGCGTGGCCGCCGCGCGCTCCGCGCTGGTGATCCCCTTCATGGGCGGCGTCAACGCGGCCTCCACCCTCGCGGCGCTGCTGCCGGCACTCCTCTACGTGGCAACGCGCACAGGACGCAAGCGCAGCACGCTGCTGGCGTGGTGGCTGCCCGGCGTGGTGCTGGCGACCGTGTGGTGGTGGGGGCCGCTGCTGCTGCTCGGCGCCTACGGCGAGGACTTCATGCCGTACGTCGAGAACGCCGGGACCACCACCGGCACCATGTCGGCGACCGAGATGCTGCGCGGCGGCGGGAACTGGACGGCGTACCTCAACTTCGGTGACCCGTGGCTGCCTGCCGGCTGGACCGTGGCGGCGAGCTGGCTGGCCATCCTGGGCGGCGCCTTCGCCGCCGCCATCGGCCTCGCGGGACTCGCACGGCGCGACCTGCCCGAGCGGCGCTGGCTGCTGCTGACCGCCGTCACCGTCACGGGCATCATGCTCGCCGGATACGGCGGCGCGCTGGGCGCACCGTTCTCCGAGCAGATCCAGGGCTGGCTGGACGGCTGGCTGCGGCCCTTCCGCAACATCTACAAGTTCCAGCCCGGACTCGCCCTGGCGCTCGTACTCGGACTCGCGCACCTGACCGGCATCGCCGTCAACACCCGTGGCGCCCGGCGGATACGGGCCCGCCCGCTGCTGCTGTGGGTCGCCGTACTGGCCGTGCTGCCCGGGCTGTGCCTGCCCTATGTGAACGGCGACATCCTCCAGTCCGGCGCGTTCAAGAAGCTGCCCCGGCACTGGGAGCAGACGGCCGACTGGCTGGAGAAGCACTCGCCCCACACCCGCGCCTACGTCACACCCGCCACGGCGCACGGCGTCTACACCTGGGGCTCCCCCATCGACCAGCCGCTGGACGTGCTCGCCAAGTCGCCCTGGGCACAGCGCGACTACGTGCCGTTCGGCACACCGGGCAACAGACGCGCGACCGACGCGGTCGAACAGGCGCTGATGAGCGGCGGCGAGGTTCCCGGGCTGGCCGACTTCATGGCGCGGGCCGGGCTCTACGACGTCGTCGTACGCAACGACCTCGACCCCGACCAGCTCGGCTACGTACCCCCGCAGACCGTCAAGCAGACCCTTGAGGCGTCCGGCTACAAGAAGGTGAAGAGCTTCGGGCCCGAGCTGACCGGCGGCCGTATACCCACCGGCACACCGCTACAGGTCGCCGGCTTCTACCCGCGTCAGAAGGCCGTCGAGATCTACGAGCCGACGGGCACCGAGCGGCCCAAGGACGTGGCGCTCAAGCCGGTCTCGGGAACGGCGAAGGTCAGCGGCGGCCCCGAGTCGCTGCTGCCGGTCGCGGGCGACGAACGGGTCAAGGGAAGGCCGACGGTGCTGGCGGGCGACAACCACCCGGGCATCGGCACCCCGCCGCTCCAGATCTCCGGTGACGGGCTGCGCAGGGCCGACACCCGCTTCGGGCTGGTGAACACCAACACCTCGTACACGTACACGGCCAACGAGCGGAACCACCCCGACAGCCTTCAGGAGCCGGGCGAGAAGCCCAAGCAGATCCTGCCGACCGAGGGCAGCGGCCACCAGACCACCTCGGTGCTGCGCGGTGCGAAGTCCGTCACGGCCTCCAGCAGCGGCAACTGGCTCTTCCATCTGCCCCAGTTCGAGCCCGTCGGTGCCTTCGACGGCAACCCGGACACCGCCTGGGCCGAGGGCTCGGCCGACGACCCCGAGGGGCAGTGGATCAAGGCCGACTTCAAGGGGACGGTCGACATCCCGTCCACGATCGAGCTGACGCCGCTGCCGGGCGACGCCACCCGTGCGGCTCCCACCCGCGTGAAGATCGAGACCAACCACGGCAGCAGGTCCAGCTTCCTCCGGCCCACCGGCGAGAAGCAGCGTGTCAAGGCGCCCCAGGGCGCCGCGCGTTGGCTGAAGCTGACCATCACGGACGCCCAGCAGCCGCGCGCGGGGCTGTCCGGCGCCGGGTTCTCCGAGATCGGCATCCCCGACACCCAGGTGACCAGGCTGCTGAAGCTTCCCCAGGACTCCGAACGCCCGGGAACGGGCAGCGAGTTGATCACTCTCCACCGGGGCAGCGACCCCGGCGGCCTCTCGCCCGTCTCTGCCGAGGTGGGCCTGCACCGCCAGTTCGGTACGTCCGAGAGCGGCGACTACGACGTGCGCGCGCGGGCACTGCCCGTGCCGGGCGGCGAACTGGACCAGCTGCTCGACGAGGTCGCGCCCGGCAGCCGGGACCGGATCACCGCCTCGGCCGACTCCACGGCCAGGACGGGCACCTCGCTCAGCGCCCGCAACCTGGTGGACGGCAGCCTCACCACGGCCTGGATCGCCGGGGACAAGCCCACCATCCGGCTCAAGTGGCCCGAGAAGAAGGAGATCGGCGAGATCGTCCTCGCCCCGGCCGGCGGCATCTCGGCGGCGGCCGAGGAGGTACGGATCAGCTCTCCCGACGGCGCGGCGACCACCAGTGTCGACAAGAACGGCCAGGCCCGCTTCGAGCCGATCGAGACGGACCAGATCACGATCACGGTCACCAAGACCAAGCAGCTGACCATCCACAACCCGCTGGCCGACCGGAAGCTGCAGCTCCCCGTGGGGCTCAGCGAGGTCTATCTGCCCGCGCTGGACGAGTTCCGCGTGCCGGCTCCCGGCCCGGACGAGACGTTCGAACTGCCCTGCGGCAAGGGCCCGACGCTCTCCGTGGACGGTGTCTTCCACACCACCAAGGTGTCGGGCAAGGTGCGCGACCTGACCGAGCGGCGCCCCCTCGACGTCGAACTGTGCGCGGGCGAGGCCGAGGACGGCAGCCTCGAACTGAACGCGGGCAGTCACACCGTCGAGGCCGGCGACACCGGGCCGCTGGCCCTGACCGATGTCACGCTCGGCAAGGGCGACGCCGGAACGGCGGCCAAGCCGACCGGAACGGACGCCTCCGCCGACGAGGGCTCCGGCTCCGATTCCGGCTCGGGCTCCGATTCCGGCTCGAACTCGGGCTCGGATTCCGGCTCGGATTCCGACTCCGGCTCAGCCGCCGGTTCCGAGGCAGGAACCGGAACCGCTGCCGCCGCCGCGCGGGTTCCGCGCGACCGCGAGAGCGTCACGCACGACTGGAGGGGCGACGAGCGCACGGTCGAGGTCGGCTCAGGGCCCGCCTCGTACCTCCAGACCCACGAGAACGCCAACGACGGCTGGAAGGCCACCCTCAACGGCAAGGAACTGACCCCGCTGCGGCTCGACGGCTGGCAGCAGGGCTTCCTCGTCCCCGCGGGGCAGGAGGGCACGGTCAAGCTGGAGTACGAGCCCGCCACCTGGTACAAGGCGGGGCTGCTCGCGGGCGCCGTCGGCATCGCACTGCTGCTCGGGCTCGCCTTCGTCCGCACCCGCCGGGGCACACCGCTCGGCGACGAGGACGAAGTGCCGCCTCCCGGCTGGATACTGGGCACCGTCGTACTGACCCTGGTGGCCGCGCTGGTCGCGGGCCCCTATGCGCTGATCGTGCCCGCGCTGGCCGTGCTGGCGAGGTTCAGGTCCGGCCTGCTGGTGCCGGTGGCCATGGTCGCCATGGCGGGAGCAGGCATCGTCGCGGCGATCGGCGCGGGCGCCGCCGTCGCCGAGGGAAGCGGCGCGTTCGGGCACGCGGCACAGGCACTCGCACTGCTCGCGCTGGCCGCGGCCCTCGTGACGTTCCCGGCACGCGAGCCCGAGACGGAACCCGTGAGCGCACCGGCGAGCCCGGTCTACGGCCCCCCGCCCTCGGAGTCCGGGCCGCCCGAGCCCCAGCAGCCCCCGCACGCACCGCCCCCGTACGGCCGTACTCCGCGGCCCTCCGACCCCCCGGGCGAGCACCCGGCGCCCGGTGGCCCCGATGAGCCGGGCGGCCCCGGCGGGTCCGGCCGGCCAAGTGGGCCCGGCGGAGCGGGTGAGGGCGAGGGCACGGGCGGAGCCGCGACACCGCCCCTCGGAACGGAGCGCGCACGCCCGGCCGACCTGTCCAAGCCAGACCCGCGCCCCCGCCCTGACCAGGGGGAGGAACCCACCCCATGACCGCACCGCACAAGGGCGAAGCACCCTCAGGCACCGGACACACACACGGTCCGGCGCCGGAGGTGCGGGTTCCGGAGGGTCCGGTACCGGAGGGTCCGGTACCGGAGAGCCTCGCGCACGAGGGCCCGGCGCAAGGCCCGGCCGGGAACGGGACGCCACCGGGGGACACCGGAAGCTCCGGCCCCGGCTCCGGCTCGGGTCCAGACTCGGCCTCGGGTCCGGGCCCGGATTCAGATCCGGCCTCGGCCTCGGGTCCGGAATCGGCCTCGGCCTCGGTTCCGGGCTCCGGCTCGGCCTCGGGTTCCGGTAACCCGCCGGCGCCGCCCGCCGGCCCCCGCTCCAGGGGCCCGGAACGGCGCATACCGTTCCCCACCGTCGACGAGATCACGCGCCACTGTCTGTCCGACGACGAGCCCGAGACCGTACACGTAGAGATCCACCTGCCCGCGCGGCCGGAACCCGACAGGCTGCGCCGCGCGTTCGCCGAGGCGATGCGCAGCCATCCGCGCATCCTCATGCGGCAGGCACCGTCCCGGTGGTGGCGGCTGCGGTACGAGTGGGTACTGACGTCCGAGCCCGACAGGGACCCCGTCTCCTACCCGGGCGGCACGCTGGAAGAGGCCAGACGGCGGGCGCTCACGGACTGCCCGCCCCTGGAGAGTTCGCCGCCCTTCCGCGCCGAAGTGATCGAACACGAGGGCGCCTGGGTCCTGCTGGTCACCATCAACCACACCGCTCTGGACGGCCCCGCCTGCCTGCGGGTCGTCGCCACCGCGGCGCAGCTGTACGGAGGGGCCGACAACTCGCCAGCCCCACCGCCCGTTCGCACACCGGTGAAACCCCGAGGCGTCGGCGCCGACAGGGAGCAGCAACCGGAGTCGACCTCGCACTGGACCCGTCCCGCCCGGGTCGCGGCCGACACGCTCCACCCGGGAGCGCCGGGCAACGGCATGCTCATCAGCGATCTTCCGCTTCCCTCGCGTCCGCCGCGCGCACCGGGTGAACCGAGCCAGTACACCGTCAACGACCAGTTGCTCGTCGCCACGTGGATCATGGTCGCCCGGTGGAACCAGCTGCACGAGGAGCCCATGCGGCCGGTCCGTATCACCATGCCGGTCGACGACCGTCCGCGCACCGCCGACATGGCCATCGGCAACGGCACCCGCCTGGTGGAGGTCACCTTCGGCCCTGAGGAGCGCGAGCTGTACGGGACGCTCACCGCGTCCGGGGCGCCCGACAGGGAGGCCATCGCGCGGCTGCTGCGCGCCACGGCGGCCAGGACGCGCGCGCTCAAGGCCGCCGACCGGCCCCAACTGGGCTTCAGCGGCGACCTGTTGACCAAGCCCGTACTGCCCGTAGGACTGCGCGCCGCGGGCATCCGCGCGCTGCGCGACGCGGCAGGACCGTGGGCGTCCAGCACGCTGCTGTCCAACATCGGCCGTATCCCCTACCCCCTGGACTTCGGCGACGCGGGCCGCGCCCAGGCCGTGTGGTTCTCGGCGCCGGGCAAGATGCCTCGCGGCCTGTCCGTGACGACCGTCTCCACGGGCGGCCGGCTCCAGCTCGCCCTGCGCTGGTCGCACGCCAGGCTGGACGATGCGGCGGGCCAGCGCCTCGGCGCGCTCTTCGCCCGCGCGCTCGCCTCCACGTCCCACACCCCGCAGGAAGCCGGCCCCGGCACGGCACCGGAGGGAACGGGGGGCCAGGGGAACCGGGAGCAGCCGCACGCGCCGAAGGAGGAGCCCTCATGAGCGAAACGGCTCACACAGCGGACCGCGCCGGCCGCACCGGCCGTGCCGGCCGCGGCGACCACGCAGGACAACCGGCCGTCGAACACCCCAGCAGCCTCCAGCAGTTGTACGAGGACCCGTCGACCCCCGTCGCCTCGGGGCCTGACCGCTCACGCCGCCAGGCGGCCATCCTGGCGCGCGCGCTGGGGACCACGCCCGCCACCGTCCTGGACATCGGCTGCGGCGACGGCACGGCAGCCGCCACCGCCTCGCGCACGCTCTCCCGGCACCGCCTCGTCGGCGTCGACTGGTCCCAGGACGCGCTGCGCCGCGCCTCCGCGCATTTGACGGCCGTACGGGGCGAACTGGCCGGGCACGGGCTGCCGTTCGCGACGGGGTCGGCCGACGCCGCGCTCTTCTCCGAGGTGATCGAGCACCTGGTGGACCCCGACGCCGCGCTCGACGAGCTGCACCGCGTCCTGCGCCCGGGAGGGCACCTGCTGCTGTCCACACCGAACCTCGCGGCCTGGTACAACCGCGCGCTGCTCCTGTTCGGTACGCAACCGGTCTTCTCCGAGGTGTCCCTGCGCGGCATCCACGGGCGCCCCGGTTCGCAAGTGGTCGGTCACCTGCGGCTGTTCACGGCGCGTGCCCTGCGCTCGATGCTGCCCGCCGCCGGTTTCCGCGTCATCCGTATCACCGGGGCTCCCTACCACGACGTACCGCGCCCCTTCAGGCCGCTGGACCGCGCGGCCTGCCATGTCCCGTCGCTGGCCTCCATCCTGCTCGTACACGCACAGGCGGTCCCCCGCCCAGGGGGCGGGCCGGGCACCGGCCCCGACGGGCCCCAGGAGAAAGGCCGCTGATGCTCTGGGGCGTCGCGGCTGCGCTGCTGGCCAACCTGCTCTTCAGCGCGGGGTTCGTCATCGAGAAGCGGGCGCTCTCCTCGCTGCCGCCCCTCTCCACCGGCCATCCCGCGCGGCTCGTGCTGCATCTGCTGCGCAGCCCGCTGTGGATCCTGGGGGCCGCTTCGCTGCTTCTCGCCTTCACCGCGCAGCTCGCCGTCTACCGCACCCTGCCCCTCGTCGCGGCGCAGGGGCTGTTCGTCACCGGGCTGGTCATCCTGCTGCTGCTGTCCACCTTCTTCCTGGGCGAGCGCGCCAGTGGCAAGGAGCGGCAGGGCATGGTGGCGATCCTGGTCTCCCTGCTCATGATCGTCTTCTCGCTGCACAACAGCTCGGAGACCGTCAGCAGGGTCGCGCCCGTGCCCGTCCTGCTGCTGATCTGCCTGCCGTCGCTCGCCTTCGGCGTGGGCCTCTTCCTCTCGGCCGAGCGCCGCTCCAGGCGCCGCCACCGGCTGCCGACGGCGGGAGTGCCGTACGGCGTGGCCGTCGGATTCCTGTACGGCGTCAGCTCGTTGGCGATCAAAGGTGTCGCCGGGCTGCTGGACTTCGGGAACCCCGGCGGCACCGTCGCCGCCGTGTTCTCGTCCCCGTATCCGTACATCCTGCTCTTCACCGGTTCGAGCGGCCTCGTCCTGTCGCAGACCGCGCTCCAGCGCTGCCGTGCCTCCCTGATCGTCCCGGTCTGCACGACGGTCAACTTCCTCTTCGCCACGGTCAGCGGCACCATCGCCTTCGACGAGCCGCTTCCCGACGAACCCCTGCGCCTCGCGCTGCGGCTGGGCGGAGCGGCGCTCGCCATCTCCGTACTGGTCTCCCTGCCCCGCCACGAACCCGGCACCACCCCGGCGGAGCAGGCCCCACAGCCCGGCGACCACCAGGAAGGCGACGGGGAGCAGGAGCAGCCCCGGGACCAGGCGCAGGAGCTGCCCGGGGAACAGGAAGGGGAGCTGGAAACGGAACAGGAAGCGGTGCCGCCCACGGCCGAGGACGGGGCCGCGTCTCCTCCCGCCGGGGAACGCACGGACGAGAGACCACCGAAACGCCCACCGCACGAGCCACCTCCCCTTCCGCCGGCGGGACGACCGCTCTCCGCGACGCTGCCGCCCGTCCGCTTCGAGAAGGCCCCAGAAAGGCAGTGACCATGCGCCGTATCTCCGCCGACGATCCCCTTCTCAAGATCCTCGCCTGTCCGCTGGACAAGGGGCCGCTCACCCTGCTCCAGCCCGAGGAGGCGCTCTACAACCCGCGCCTGCGCCGCCGTTACCCCATCGTGGACGGGATTCCGCAGCTCCTCCCGTCCTCCGGCGAGCAGGTCGCAGAGGAGGAGCACCGACAGCTCCTCAAGCGCGTCAACGACCCGGAGGATCCCCCCTCATGACCCTCGCATCCCGCATCGGCCCCCACCTGCCGGGAAGCCTGCTGGCCAGGGCGACCGACCTGCTCTACCCCCGCTTCGAGCCCGAACTGCGCCACCTCGCGGACTTCTGCCCGCACGGGGGCACGGCCGTGGACATCGGCGGCTGGTACGGCCCGTGGACGCGCCGCCTGGCGCGCCGGGCCGACCGGGTGGTCACGATCGAGCCCGTACCCCACCTCGCACGCCACCTGCGCGCCACCGCGCCACCCAACGCCGAGATCCTCCAGGCAGCGGCGAGCGACCACTCCGGTACGGCCACGCTGTGGCTTCCGCCCGACGGGCGCGGCGACCGCGGCGTCTCCTCGCTCGTACGGCGCGAGGTGCACGACACCACGCTGGACGTGCCCTGCCTGCCGCTGGACGAGCTGGGGCTCACGGACGTGACCCTGCTGAAGATCGACGTGGACGGCAGCGAACTGGCCGTCCTGCACGGCGCCGAGGCCACCGTCAAGCGGGAACAGCCCGCGCTCTTCATCGAGTTGGAGCTGCGCATCCAGCCGCTCGCGCCGGTGCTCTCCCTGCTGTCCGCACTCGGCTACGAGGGCTGGGTGCTGCCCGCACGCGACTGGACCCCGCTCGCCGACTTCGATCTGGCAGCGCACCAGCGGCGCACCGGGCACGTCGCCGAACACGGCCTCCTGCGGCGCTCCCTGGCTCCCCACCGCCGCTATGTGAACTCGGTGCTCTTCCTCCCCGGCGCCCGCCGCCCCGGACGCCCAGGCCCCTCCCCCTCCCCGTTCGGCGGCTGACCGCCCGAGTGCGCACGCCGCGCTCAGGCCGTCCTGCGTGTCCGCGTGCTCTTCGAGGCGGTCTTCTTGGCCGCCGCCTTCTTGGCCGCCGTCTTCTTGGCCGCGGTCTTCTTGGCAGCCGTCTTCCCGGTCCCGCTCTTCCTGGCGGAGCCGCCCGAACCGCCGGAGCCTGACCCTCCGGATGCCGCCTTCCTGGCGGGTGCCTTGCGCCCCGCCGCCTTCTTGGCGGCCTTCTTGCCCCCGCCGGCCCCCGCACCCGACGTGCCCCCGCGCCGCTCGGACAGCTCGTGCACGGTCGCCTGGCCCTCGCCGCCGCTCTGCGCCTCCTTGACGCTGCGTTCCAGTACGGACATGAGGTCCACGAGCTTGCCCGAACCCGCCTTCTTACGCGCCTCTCCCCCGACGGCCTCCAGACCTCCGCCCTGCGCCTTCGCCGCGACGAGCTGCTCCAGCGCCTCCCTGTACTCGTCGTGCAGCTCGCTCCAGTCCAGCTCGCCCAGCGTCTCCATCAGGGTGTCGGCCAGGTCCAGTTCCGCGTCCCGCACGGTGACCTGCTCCTCGGGCGCGACCCCGCTCACCGAGCGGATCTCGTCCGGCCACAACATGGTGTGCAGCGCCAGCGCGTCCTCGTAGACGCGGAGCATCCCCAGGCTCTCGCGCCCCCGCATGGCCAGCTTGGCGACGGCGACCTTGCCCGACCTGTTCAGCGCCTCCCGCAGCAGCACGTACGGCTTGTCGGCGCGCGTTCCGTCGGCGGCCAGGTAGTACGAGCGGTCGAGCTGGATCGGGTCGATCTGCTCGGCGGGCACGAAGCCGAGGATCTCCACGGTCCTGGCCGTGGGCAGCGGCAGCGCGGCCATGTCGTCATCGGTCAGCAGCACGGTCCTGCCGTCCTCGGTACCGAAGCCGCGCCCGATCTCCTCACGAGGCACCTCTTCCCCGTCCAGTTCGCACACCTTGCGGTACCTGATCCGGCCGCCGTCCGCTGTGTGCACCTGGTGGAAGGAGACGCTGTGGTTCTCGGTGGCGGACACCACCTTGATCGGGATCGAGACCAAACCGAAGGAAATGGACCCTTTCCAGATGGACCGCATACTTTGTCCCTTCTATGGGACTCTCAGGGTATGCCGCACACGGAGATCGGGGGCCACCGTCTGGCCCTCAGCAACCTCGACAAGGTGCTCTACCCCTCCACGGGCTTCACCAAGGGAGAGGCCATCCACTACTACGCCTCCGTCGCCGACACCCTCCTCCCCCACCTCGAAGGACGCCCGCTCTCCTTCCTGCGCTACCCCGACGGCGTGGAGGGCGAGAAGTTCTTCACCAAGCACGTTCCGCGCGGCACCCCCGACTGGGTGACCACCGACGAGATCACGGTCGCCAGCAAGAAGCCTCTGCACCAGGTCCTCCTCCAGGACGAGGCCAGCCTCGTCTGGGCGGCCAATCTCGCCGCGCTCGAACTGCACACCCCGCAGTGGCGCGTAGGCCACCAGGGCATGGCCGACCGCCTCGTGTTCGACCTGGACCCGGGCGAAGGCGCCGACATCCTGGACTGCCGCGACGTCGCCGAATGGCTCCGCGACCGCGCCGAGCAGGACGGCATCACCCTGCTGCCCAAGACCACCGGCTCCAAGGGCCTCCACCTGCTCGCACCCATCAAGCGCCAGGACTCCTCCGACGCCTCCGACTACGCGAAGAAGCTCGCCAGGGAGGCGGCGGCCGACCTCCCCGACCGGGCCGTCAGCAAGATGGCCAAGGACCTGCGCCCCGGCAAGGTCTTCGTCGACTGGTCCCAGAACAACCAGGCCAAGACCACGGCCGCGCCGTACACGCTGCGCGCCAAGGACCAGCCCACCGTCTCCACCCCCGTCACCTGGGAGGAGCTGGCGGAGGCCGGCAGCGTGGACGACCTGGTCTTCGTCACCGCCGACCTGCCCGACCGCATCAAGAGCCACGGCGACCTCCTGGCCCCGCTGCTCAAGGGCAGCGGAGCCAAGAGCCCCCGCGTCAAGCTGCCGTCCTAGCCGGCGTCCGTGCCGCCCCACTCGGTGGACGAGCGCGTCCGCCGGTCGCCGACGGCCCTGACCCGGTCACTCACGGAGGAGGGCAGCCGCTCCCCCACGGCGCCCGCCGCCTTGGCTGCGGCCTCACGGCCGCTGAGCGCCGCGGCCTCTCCCACGTTGCGGACAGCGGGGTTCTCCGCGATCCTCCGCACGCCCTTCCTGATCTGCTCGTAGCGCTCACGCCCGGCACGTGTGCCGAGCAGATACCCGACGGCCAGTCCAGATGCGAATGTCAGCCGGTAGCGCATGCCCAGCCCCTTACTCTCGGCGTCTCGGTTCCCTGGGTGCTTCCGTGCCCTTCCCGGTGTGCACCGCTGCCCACGGGGGTACCGCGCGGAGGCAGCGGCAATACCGATTTCGGAGCACCCCCTGGCATGCGCTAATGTATTCCTCGCCGCAAGGGAGCGCCTCCAGCAACGGAGCGCGACCGGCGAAACGGTCCCGTGTAGCTCAATCGGCAGAGCAGCCGGCTGTTAACCGGCAGGTTACTGGTTCGAGTCCAGTCGCGGGAGCACCACCCGAAAGGGCCCCTCCGGGGGCCCTTTTTCCGTGCCCGCTCACGTTTTTTCCTTGTCCGGCTTGGCAGTTGACCGGATCCGGGAACCGATCACCCCTGCACCGGGGTCCTCACCTGCGTAGATCTCCCCCGGCACGGGCGGCAGATCGTATGAGCAGCTATGCTGCGGCAGACGGCGCGCACAGATGTGCGCGGTGCGCCGTTTCGGGGCGGTAGCTCAGCCGGTTAGAGCAGCGGACTCATAATCCGTCGGCCGTGGGTTCGAGTCCCACCCGCCCCACGGGGCAGTAGTGACCCGACCTGCAGAAACGTCCCTTCGGGGGCGTCTCTGCAGGATTCTCGCCTCACATTTGCCACACGGGGCCCCTTACGATGCCTGCCACGGCAAGCATCAAGACCTACCAGAGGCAGTCCGGCGACACGACGTACAGAGTCGTTTGGCGTGCCGGAGGCAGCCGTAGCGGCAAGTGGGAGCACGAGAGCTTCGACGACGAGACATCGGCAAAGCGTTTCCGCGACCTGGTGAACGGTCACGGACAGCGATGGCCGCCCCGCTGGGTCAAGGGTGAGGGGTTCGCCGAGTCGAGCGAGCCGGAGTGCCCCGCCGAGCACATCTTCCCCACCTACGCGCGCAAGTACGTCGAGCTACTCACGGACATATCCGGGCACACGCGAACCAACTATCGGCGGTTCATCGAGAACCACATGGTCCCGTGGTTTCGGGACCTCACCGTCTCGGAACACCCGAGCAGGATCACGCGCGATCACGTCAGCCACTGGATCAACGACCTCAGAGAAGGGCGTCCGGGGCCGCACCACGAGCCCGGTACCGCTCGGAGGGCATACGCCCCGAAGACCATCTCCGATCTCCACGGGCTACTCTTCGGCATCCTCCAGACCGCCGTGACCGCCGATCCCCCTCTACGCGACTCGAACCCGTGCACGCATACGCGGCTACCCAAGGGGGACGAGGTCGAGGATGAAGAGGTGTTCCTTGAGCCGGAGGCGTACGCTGTCCCGCGCGCGCACCTCAAGGACGACGCCGTCGATCTTGTGGATGCCTTGGCCGGCACCGGTCTGCGGTGGGGCGAAGCGACCGCTCTCCAGCCCCGTGACTTCACGTTCACCAGCAAGCGGTCCACGCTCCGGGTGCAGCGCGCGTGGAAGCGTCGCGCCGAAGGCGGCACATATCTCGGGGCCCCCAAGACGAAGAAGTCCCGGCGAACCCTTGTTCTCACTTCTGAGCAGGTGAAGCTGTTCAAGCGCGCGTGCCTGGGCAAGCAGCCGCAGGACCTGATCTTCACGGCCCCAGGCGGAGGGGCTTGGCACTCTGGCTTCTTCTTCGCGCATCGCTGGAGGCCCGCCCTGGACGCTGCCAACGCGGCCGACCTGACGAAGAGGCCGCGCGTGCACGATCTCCGCCACACGCACGCGTCGTGGCTGATCGCCGGCAAGGTCCCGCTCCCGGTGATCCAGGGACGGCTCGGGCACGAGTCCATCACCACCACCGTCGACCGCTACGGCCACCTCCTGGACTCCGCCGACGACGACGTGGTGGCCGCCGTTGAGTGGGCCATGAGCCAGCCTGGGACATCAGCCGCGGCCGAGGATCTCACCACCGTCGCATAGATCCACGCGCCATTCGACCGCAGCCCAAGGCCGTACGACTCCCAAGCTCCCAGCTATAGGTGCGTTCAGAATCCTGGGTTCTGCCACAAGAAGCGAAAAGGTCAGATAGATCACAGCGCTCGTTGACCACGCCATGGTCACGGGCGGTGGACTCACAAAGGACGGCCCGAAGAGCTCCGAGAGCCAGTTCTCGCCCGACGAACTCGCGGCCCTCGTGGACGAAGCCCACAACGCGGGTGTACCGGTGGCAGCCCACGCGCACGGTACCGATGGCATCGCGGCGGCCATGGACGCCGGAGTGGACACCATCGAGCACTGCCCCTGGAGGACGAGCACGGGCCTGGATCTCCGACAGGACGTGCTGGAACAGATCATCGACCGGTCCATCACCGTCTGCCCCGCCGTCAGTCCACATCGGCGGCAACATCATCGGGACCGGTACCGAGTCCTATCGGCTCGCCGCCACCAGGTCCCGGGCCGCCGGGCAGGACGCTGCCACGAGCTGACCCGCGTCGACTTCGAGGCCATGGCAGGCGAAGGCGGCCCGAAGTACCCGAGTCTGGAAGCCCTCGTACGGGACACGGGCTACGACGGCACGCTGGCGGGCACCTGCCTCCCGGACGACTTCGGTGCAGGAATGCGGGGCTGACGTGTTGACAGCGCGGCCCGTGGGGCCGAGCGCATGAGCATCGTCCTCAGATGCGGCGACTGGATTCGATGACAACGGTTTCCACGGACGGGTTCGGTAGCAGCGGCCACAGACTCACCGTCCCTCAAGAAGGGGCGCACTGGCCGAAGAAGTTAACGCTGTGAGGGAAACCTAGTGCTAACAACCTCTCCGTCGGCTCACTAGTGTTGTCCGGCAACTGGCTGCCCCCGCCATGGAGTCAGCCGCAGTAGGAGAGGAGTGTGCCGAAACCTATGCGATTACCCAGACTTCAGCCACGTGCCGCACTGACGAGACTGGCCCGGTTGTTGCCTGTCGGTGTCCTGCTGGCCGTGTCGCTGACCGTGGTGGATCTCCCCGGCGCTTCGACGCCGGCGCATGCCGCCGCGACGGACCGTACGGTCGGCTCCTGGAACATGGAAGGCCAGTTCCAGGGCGGCGATGGCCGGCCGGAATCGCGCTGGCATACCAGCGTCCAGCCCCGGCTCAATGACGGCGTCGAGGTCGTGGCTCTTCAGGAAGCGGGCAACGAGCCGCCCGGACGGTGGACCGACCGGGTCTTCCCGCAGCCGGGCGTCGCCGAGCACATCTGGCAGATGGGCACCGAGACGCGACCGGATGTAGTGAACATCTACTGGGGCAGCACCGGTCAGCAGCGCAACGGCCTCGCCATCGTCACCCGGGAGACGGCGGTTGACGCCGTGGTCCTTCCCGTCCACTCCGACAACGACAACGACGACTCCCGGCCCATCATGGGCGTGCAGATCGGCAATGACTGGTACTTCACCGGCCACGCCAGGTCCCACGGAGGCCGGGCCAACGACAACGCGCTCATGTACCAGGCGGCCGAAGAGTTCATGGAGCGCCAGCACCCGGGCCAGGACTGGCTGATGCTCGCCGACTTCAACAACGGGCCCGCCAGCCTCCCGCAGCCCCTCCAGGACCGCGTCATCGCCGCCGACGAGCCCACTCAGGAGGGCGGGGGCGAGCTGGACTTCTTCATGTCGGGGCAGCGGACCAACGGGACCCTCAGTGTCGAGCGCCGGGGCATCAGCTCCGACCACTTCCTGCTCACGATCGCGCAGCAGAACTGCCGCAGAGACGGCGCTGACTGCGATGCCGTCCCGCTACCTGGCCGCAGCTACCACTACTTCTCGGCGCATGAGCAGGACAAGCTCATCACTCTCGGCTGGCCATCCCTGTACGAGTTCGACGAGAAGAAGGACAAGGAGGACGGCACAGACTTCCGGGTGAACGTGCGCTACAGCGATGTGCCCGGCAGGTACTTGTTGTCGTTCGGGAAAACCGGATACACGTGGTGCATCGATCGCGACAGCGACAACTACCACACGTCAGCCGCGGGGTGTGACCCGTCCAAGGAGAGCCAGCACTGGGAGCTGACCGCCGACCGGATCCACTCCCCGAACCTCGGCGCGGAACTCCAGCCGGGCGGCGCCCGCGGCGACGACCTCATCGTGAACACCAAGCCCTACTACTGGCTACCGAAGGAGGTGGACACGCTCCAGCGTGCGGGCGTGAGCGAGCGCGGCATGCCGGCGCCCCCCGGGGACGGCGACGGCCCGACGACCCCCCGCAGCGGCGACACTCCTCCGGACCCGGGAAGCGGCGACTCCCCGACGACCCCCGACACCACGGACGCGGGCGACGCCCTCGGGGACGCCGCCGACGCCATCGGAACCGCCCTCGGGGCAGGCTGACCACCGGTTAGGTCAAGCACGAGCCCACACCTCAGTGCCCTCCGCCTCACGACGAGGCGGAGGGCACTGAGGTGTGGGGGCGGGTATGGCCGGCGGGACGTTCGCTCACGCACCGCACCCGCAGGAGCGGCCCTGGAGCAGGGTGTTTTGTCCAAGGAGTCGATTCGCCAGGCGTAGCGCGCGGGGCCGCGTGATTGCGGCTGAGACTGGATACGAGATCCCACTCGCCCTCGCTCAGATCCAGCACCCGGCAGACGGCGCTGAGGAAGGCATCGAAGTAGTTGCGGGGTTCACCCGACTCCAGCCTCCTGTACCACCGCTCGCTGACCCCGCACAGCAGAGCAACGTCCTCCTGGCTGAGCCCGCGTTCGGCCCGAGGGCCCAATAGGGACTCGAAGCTCGGAGTGGCACGTGGATCGCGACGGGACCGAGCATTGCGTAGCACGCGGCTGATCACCCGTCGTCCCGAACCGGGCAAATCAACAAGAGTCATCTGAACAGCCCGCTTGAGTCGTGGGCACAATCTGGCTGGTCTTATCCCATCGGGAGGACCGTCCCGACCGGCTCCCGATTTAGGTGTTTCACCAGCTCAGGGCGGTATGACACGCGACGTCACCGACGCCTCAGAGGAGCTGGCGAGCCTACCGGAACCGTAAGCGGAACCAGTAGTTCCTGCGATCATTTGTGGACTGTTTCGTGTGTCCTAGAGTCCAGGCCAACGCTGCGTCAGAAGTTCCGCGTGAACGCCCACGCAGCGCTTGGGCCATTGCCTCCCGGGGTTGGTTCCTCTGGAGAGTGCTGGCAAGTGGAGTTCGCGTCCTTGTGGTGTCCGCAGGTGATGTCTCCCTGGTCGGCGGCCCCGTCTGGCAGCACGGGGCCGCTACGCGTCACAGCACGACCGGCCCCACGAGCGCCGCGTCGTTGGGGTGCAGCAGTGGGGCATGAGCAAGAGGGGAGACCTCTGTGGAGGCGAAACAGCGCTCCTCTGGCAGGGTCGAGATCGCCTCTGCTGAAGGTGCTCCGTCGCCGCAGCCGCTCACGGCGCGCTCTGCTGAAGGTGCTCCGTCGCCGCAGCCGCTCACGGCGCGCTCTACTGAAGGAGTGCCAGAAGCTGCTGGCCGGCCTTCCCCTGCCTGACCGCTTCAGCGTCGAGGCGCTGGTGCGCAACATGGAGGGCGCGTTGGGTCGCCGGATTCGGCTTGTGCCCTTGGACGACCGCGGGGCGGGCCCGGGCACGGCGTGTGGTCTTCGGGTTAAGGGGCCCGAAGTCACATTCGTGCTGTACCGGCAGCGAGCGAGCCGGAATCAGACCGAGCATGTCATCCTCCACGAGCTTGCCCACGAGTGGTTGGACCACGGAACTACGCTGTCGCGGGCCGAGATCGAACGGTATGTGCCCGAGCACGTCCGCCAGGGGCTGCTGAGTCGCTTCCCCAGCGCCCTGGTCCAGGGGCGCGTCAACTACGACAGCCCCGAGGAACAGCAGGCGGAGCTGTCGGCGTCCCTGATCAAGCGCGCCGTCAAGCAGTCCGCCCGTCAGCAGCTCGATGTCGGCGACGACATGGTCAGCCTCCTCGAATCCTCGCTGTCCCACCCTGTTGCCCCGCCGCGCCGCGGCAAGCCGTAACTCTGCAAGGAGCATCTCTGCGTGCTTGCCACGATCGAGTACCTCGCTGCGTCCGTGATGACCGTCGTCGCAGTGTGGCGCGTACCGGCCGTTCGATACGGCGACGCCCATCGCCGGGCCCTGTGGGGCGGCTACGCGGGATTCGCGGCGGCCTTGTGGCTCAGTACACGCGGCGTGATGCATGCCGTGGAACACATCCCGGTCATCGACCTCAATGCCCTGCTCAAACACTTCGCCAGCACCTCAGCCATCCTGGCTGCTCTGACGTACGTAGCCACCAGCTATGGCAAGACCTCGGCACCCGTGGTGCCGAAGCACGTAGCTGTCTCCCGCTGGATCGCACGCGTGGCGTACAAGGCCGGTGTAGTAGGTGTGCTCCTGCTGACCCCGCTGTTCTTCACCGTGGTGGACCGCACGACGCCGAGCGCGGACTTCGTCACCGACCACGCGGGTGAATGGGGCGCCGCGATCTACATGAACGTCTTCTACTTCTTTCCGCTCGTCACCACTGCGGTCTGCGGCTACCAGTGGACAAGAGCGGCCCGGCGGGCGGAGACCGCCCTCATGCGCGTCGGCCTGGTTCTGATGGCGATCTCGATGTGGATGGGGCTGGTCTACGTAGCGGCCCGCATGACCCTGATCCGGGTGGCGGCCCTCGCGCCGCTGGATCCGGGCATCGTGCAGGACACCGTCACCGCGACAGCGATATGGATGAATGCTCTGTTCTTGATCGTCGCGGTGGGTGCGAGCATCCCGACCACCACGGCGGCAGCCGCTCACTGGAGAACGTGGCGAACCGTCCACCTGCTCTACCCGCTCTGGCGCGACCTGATGGAAGCCTTTCCCGGCACCAGCCTGTACCCGCCTGGATCCCGCCTGCGCGAATTCGCCCGCTCGCACACGCCCCTCGACGTACGACTGGATCGGTGGACCCAGGACATCGCAGACGCCTCCGACGAACTGCACTACTTCGCCCCGGCCGAACTACTGATCGCTGCCGAAGAAGCTGCCACGTCACACAGCGACTCCCAGCCGGCGGCAGAGGCGCACTGGATCAAGGCCACTCTGCTGGCCGTCGCCGACAGACAGCCGAGCCGTCATCCGTCCGCACTGCTGCAAACCAAACCGTTTACCGACACGGACGCCGAAGCCACCTGGCTGGTGCGAGTCCGCAGAACGTACTCCGAGATCACCACCGCCGAAGCACAGTGCGTGCTCGCGCGGGCCGAGGAAGGGCTCGTCGCTCATGAGCCGACGTGATAGGCCGAGACCGGCAGCAGGACGCGCGGTTCTCGGCACTGCGTCGTCGAGCGGCCTGTCTCCTGCGGGTGCGCCGCACTCACCTCACTGCCGTGAAGCCGACCCGCTGGCGTGCAATCGCCGAGTGACGCAGCGATACGAGGTCCGTCGCCGCGGTACATACCTAACCGGCGGTCCCCTCCTGGATGACGCCACCGGTTACGCACCACGGCCTTCCACCGCCGAGCGCAAGACCAGTCAGCACCGATCAGGAGATCACTCTCATGTCCCCGTCCGGACTTGCCCCCAGCGGCTTTCCCACCGACTTCTCCTGGGGAACCGCCAGCTCAGCCACTCAATGCCAGGGGGCGACATCAGCAGACAACTGGTGGACCTGGGAGCAGGCCGGGAAGGCTCCCCACAGCGGAGACGGGAACGGTTCCGACAAGCTCTATAAGTCGGACTTCGCGCTGCTCGCGGACTGGGGTTTCAGCGACCACCGGCTGTCCCTGGACTGGGCCCGGATCGAGCCGCAGCCGGGGCGACACGACCAAGAGGCGGTCGAGCACTACCGGCACATCCTCCAGACCGGCCGCGACGCGGGCCTGACCATGTGGGTCTGTCTCCTGCACACAGCCCTGCCGACCTGGTTCGCGTCCGAGGGCGGGTTCCTTTCCCCCAAGGCCAGCGCCACCTGGGCCCGGCACGTGGACTTCATCGCCGAGACCTTCGGCGACCTCGTCGACGGCTGGATGCCGGTCAACAACCCCACCGCATACGCCCAGAAGGCATACCTGACAGGGACGTTCCCTCCCGGCCACACCTCGCAAGAAGAGTTCCTCACCGTCCTACAGGCCATCCACCAGGCGGACTTCGAGGCCGCACTGCGGCTCCGCCAAGGCGGCACGCCCACCTCTACCAACGAGGCCCTGCTTCCGCTGCACCCGGCCGACGACAGCACCGATGCCGCAGCCGCCACCGCCCTCGTCGACGCCGTCGTGTGGGATTCCTGGCTGCAATTGGCCCGGACACCGCGCTACCAGGACGCATTCGACCAGTACGGGTTCAGCTACTACTTCACACCGACGGTCGGCCCCTCGGGAGACCTCCGTCCCTACCCTGCGGGCGAGCCCGTGGGACCGCAGGGCTACGTGTCCTGGGCACCGGGCCTCGGCGAAGTCCTCGACAGGCTGAACTCGGAGTTGCCCGGCAAGCGGTTCCTCGTCGCCGAGATCGGCTACGGCGGGGAGGACGACCGCGCACGGGCCACCTACCTCCAAGATGCTCTCGGCCAGGTCCACGACGCCATGACCCGCGGCATGGAAATCACCGGCGTTCACCTGTGGACCGGCGTGGACAACTACGAGTGGCTCGACGGGCACACCGTCTCCTTCGGTCTCTTCGACCGACACCGCGCCCCGCGGCCGAGCGCCCGCATCGTCCAGTCCCTGATCCGCAAGTAGCCCGGCCTTTCACGCGCCGGCTCCGCAACCGGGCCTGCTTCCCCCAGCCCGACGCTCCCCCCACCATCGCTCCTGGAGTTCCCTCATGTCCCACCACACCGGCCTGGTCCTCGACTTCGGCGGGGTACTCACCACGCCACTGCTGCCCGCGGTGCTCGACTTCGAGAAGCGCGAAGGGCTGGTCGAGGGCGCGTGCATCACGGCGCTCTACCTGGACGAGGAAGGAACTCGGCGCACCCACGAGCTGGAGTGCGGTGCGATCACGCAGGGCCAGTGGAACGAGGCCGCGGCGGCGCGGCTCGGCGTCGCCCCGGAGAATCTGATGGGCAGGATCTTCGCCGACCTGCGCCCCGAACCGTTGATAATCAGCGCGGCTGCCGCAGCTCGCCGCGCGGGGATCAAGGTCGGCATCCTGTCGAACTCCGTCGGACTCGCGCCCTGGAATCTCTACGACGGATACGACCTTGACGACCAGTACGACGCCGTTGTGATCTCCGAGCACCACGGGACGCGCAAGCCCGACCCGGAGATCTTCAAGGCCGTACTGGAACCTCTGGACCTTCCCGCCGAGCAGTGCGTCTTCGTCGATGACACCGCTGACTACCTCCCGCCGGCAGCCGAACTCGGCTTCGCAGCGGTCCACGCAAAAGCACCGCAGCAGACGATTTCCCAGCTTGAGGACTTGCTCGGGGTCCCCTTGGCCGAAGAGGTCTAAGAAAGCGTCTATGCAGGTCCGGCCCCATATGCGGCTCTCGCCCCTGCCCCGCTCTGAGGGTCAGTCGCGGAGGGCGTCGCGCCGTCCGACGGTGCCGTTCGGCGCCCCTCGACCGGCCCGGCGCTCTGGCGTTCGGGCTGCCGAACGCTGCTGGTGTTCGTCATGGTGAGGCTGCTCCTCACGCGGATGACGGCGGGACTCCGGAAAGAGCCTCGCCATCATCTGCTGGGTGTGTGGCGGAAGTCAACGGTGTGACATGCCGCCGGGCGCCGTTACGCCGGGCGCCGTTACCGAGCCGTGATCGTCACGGCGTCCGCACTGGAGGAACTGGTGCGGTCAGGTGGTCGTGCGGGCCTGGAGTGGCCCATGTGACGGTCTCACTGGGCTGCGATACGTCCGTGCCACGTGCCGCACTGCCCCTGCCTGTGTCTGCCCGTGCCTGCCTGTGCACGGTCCTGTGTCTGGAGATGTTCGGGTCGGCATGGGCACGCAGCAGGAGTGCGACCCAGCTGCGGTAGGGCTTCCAGCGCTCTGCGACGCGCGCCAGTTCGGGCACATCGGCCGACGCCTCGTCTTCGAGACCGTAGGCGGCGGTCATGGCGGTGTGCAGCCGGGGTTCGTGGCGGGGGAAGAGGTCGGGGTGCCCGGCGCCGCGGATGAGGATGAGTTCGGCGGAGAACGGGCCGATGCCCGGCAGCTCCTGCAGCGCCGCGAGGGCCTCCTGGGCCGGCATGGCGCGTAGGGCGGCGGCGTCGAGAAGCCCCGCAGCCGACGCGTCGGCGAGGGCGTGCAGCCGCTGGATCTTCACCTCGGACAGGCCGGGAAAGCTCGTGACCGCGCGCAGGACGTGTGGGGCGGGGAAGGCGAACAGCTCCTGCCCTGCGACCTCGACACGCTGCCCGTGCCGCTGGGCAAGGAGCGTCTTGGCGGCTGCGGCGTGGCTCTTACGGACCCGGTTGCCGATGACCGCCCAAGCCGCTGCCTCGTAGGGGGAGTTGAAGCACACCGGCCGCAGCTCAGGGAACTCCTCCATGAGTCCCGCCACGACCGGGTCCGCCGACGCGAGGGCCGGGAAGCTGGAGCCGTCGACATCCAGGGAGAGAATGCGGGCGACATCCGCGATGGCGGACTCCTGGTGGTCAGCGGCGGCGGACGCCGCTGTGCCGGTCCCGGCGGCGGCCGGGTGAAAGGTGATGTCGGCGTGCACAGCGCCCGCGCCGGAACCGGATCCCTCCGTCGGCGGTGCTTCCTGCCGCACGGCGGCGGTGACGGTGACCTGGCCGTCGTCCGAGGGAAACGCCAGGCGCAGCACCCCGTCATGGCCTCCCCGGTAGGAGGCCGGGGTGAAGCCTTCCAGGAAGCGCAGACTCGCCATGAGTGAGAACGGGCCTGTGGGAGTGAGGACGACGGCCTTCATGGTCAGCCTCCGTACACGGTGAGCTCGTAGCCCTCGGGGCCGGCGAAGGAGAACTTCGGCCCGAAGGGGCTGTCCTGCAGCTCAGTGACATCTTCCGTGCCCGCCGCCAGGAGCTGCTCGCGCAGCGCCGGGGCGTCGGTTGTCCGCAGCCACAGCACCACGCCCAGGCCGGGGCGTGCGACGTCGTCCAGGTCGACACCGGGCAACAGCTCCCGGACGGCGAACGGAACCGGGGTGGTCTCGAAGACGACCGCGTGGGCCGGGCCACCGGAGGCCCGCCGCAGCCCGAGCCGTTCCTCGAAGAACGCGGCGGCAGCCGGCACGTCCTTCACCTGCAGGGCGATGAAACCGGGGCCTTCGACGGTAGTGGTCATGGTGACTCCAGGGCTTGGTCTGCCAGAACATTGATGTCAGGACTTTGACATGCATGAGCGTAGGCACCGAGCCTTCGGCATGTCAAAATACTGACATGAAAGACCGTGCGCCCGTGCCCCCTCCCCACCCAGCCAAGGACGTCACCGAGCACGTGGGATACCGCCTCAAGCAGGCCGCCGCCGCCCTACGCGGCGCGATGGACAAGGCCCTGCGCGAACACGACCTCACCGTGCCGCAGTACTCCTGCCTGGAACTCCTCGACCAACAGCCCGGCCTGTCCAACGCCGACCTGGCCCGGGGCACCTTCGTGACCCGGCAGTCGGCCAACGTCGTCCTGCGCGGCCTCAAGGACACGGGCCTGATCACCCAGGCGACCAGCACCGACCACGGCCGCGCCCTGCCCGTCCACCTCACCGCGGCCGGACAGCAGCGCCTGCACACTGCCCGCGGCGCCGTCTACGCCATCGAGGAACGCATGATCAAAAACATCCCCGCCCGCCGGCTGACAGCACTCCTGGCCGACCTCGATGCCATGACCGCCGCCCTCGACGGATGACCGCACGACGGATGACACATGCGGCACCCCCACAGAAGGACCTCGCCCTTCCGCAGCCCAGGCACCAGATCGGCCCTGTGCCCGCACATCCCCGGGCACGCGGCCCGGCGGACTAGGAGCAGTCCCAGTCCCTCGCCAGGAACAGCTATGAAGCGCACCGGCGCCCCCGTCCCCACCGTGGCCGACGGCCGGGTGCCCCTTCATGAACGTTTCCGACCTCTGCCGATGACGCCCTGCCCCCGGCCCCGCCCCTCGCAGTCCCCGTTCAGGGCATGGGTCGCTGGTCGGGGAAGTCCGAAGCGACCAGAGACGCCTGGTGATCAGTCCGTTCGACTCCTGTCGAGCGGGCGTGCCGGCGCTCGGGCCACGAAGAGCCGCTCCCCTTCTCCCCCGACTGCATCGGGCCCCCGACGGGATACATCTGTTCACGACCCGATCGAGGGCTACCGCTTCGCGGTGAAGCCGCTGGGTGGCACCGGCGTGCAGATGCAGCACCATGCCCACCCCGTACGGTCGGCAGCTGGTCGCCCTCGGAGTCCAGCCGGCGACGCTCCGGCGGGTACGCCGCCCGGTCCGACCGCCCGGCCGTGGAGGTTCCCGGGGGGCTTCCGGGGCTTCCGGGGCCGGCCCGGTGTCCTGGTCCCGGGTACGGGCGTGACCAGGGAACCCGGCCGCGCTCGGCCCGGCCAATGGGCGCGAGGGCTGTGGAATATGGTCGGCGTATGAGTGACGACCGGGCGGAAATCCAGGACCTCAACAGCCGCTACGCGATTGCCTTCGACGAGAGGCGGCTCGACGAGTCCGCCGGCTGCTGGACCGAGGACGGCATTCTGGACGAGACCGAAGGCGGATTCGGTCTGTTCGAGGGCCGCGACGCGATCCGCACCTTCTTCCGCGACACCCTCATGGCCAACTCCACGCACGTCGTGCACGTGATGTTCAACCACCTGATCACCCGCATCGACGGCGACCATGCGGAAGGCAGCGTCCACTGCCTGACCGAGATCATCAAGACCGACGGCGGTTACGCCCGCGCCCACGTCAAGTACGACGACCGCTACGCCCGCGCCGGGGGCGAGTGGAAGTTCGCCGCCCGCGTCGTCACCTCGGCCTTCCCCGCGCAGGGCATGCCGAACTGAGTGCCGGTCGACCGTGTCTGGCCTCCCCCGGTTTCCCGGTGGCGCCCTGGGCACCGGCGACAGCGGGCCGTCGGCGCGCGCGAGGACCCAACAGCCGCCCCGTCGCGGTCCCGGTCGTGCCCCGTCCGCCGGGCTCCCAGCCTCGGATACTCGGCTTCCACCGCCGGTTGTCCGCCTCCGCAGTCAGGTGGGAAAACGCTCAGTGGGTGACGTTCCGGTGATCCCGCCGGAGCCGGAGCAGCGTCGGCGGATCTGTGCACCGTGCCGACTGCTAGGGCCCTTCTGATGGCTCTTGGTGGGGTGTTGGATCAAGGTTGGGGTTGGGCAGGTGCGTCGTATGGTGCGGCGTCATGAACTGACCGATGCGCAGTGGCTGACGATCGAACCGCTGTTGCCCGTCAATGGTGGGCCCGGGGGCAGTGGGCCGATCACCGCAGGGTGGTCAACGGAGTGCTCTTCAGGGCCCGTACCGGGGTTCCGTGGCCGGACTTGCCGGAGCGGTACGGGCCTTGGCGGACCGTGTATGAGCGGCATCGCCGCTGGTCGGCGGACGGGACCTGGCGGCGGATCCTGGACGTTCTGCAGATCGAGGCGGATGCGGGCGACCCGGACAGCACGCTGGCACGGGACGCGGAGCGGGAGTGGGCGGTGAACATCGATTCCACCTCGTGCCGGGCGCGTCAGCATGCGGCCGGGGCCCGGCACCGTCCGCCGCGTGACTTCCCGCAAAAGGGGGCGGGGCGCGTGTGGAAGCGGATGGGCGCGAGGCGCTGGGGCGCTCGCGGGGCGGACTGCCGAGTAGCCGGGAGGAATCTCACCTCCCGGCTCTCACAGATCCGTGCGTAACAGTCTCCCGTTACACGGCTCTTGTCGTTCTGTTCTTCAGGTCATCACGGCTGCGACGGTGCAGCGCCAATGTGTGAACATGCGGGGGTGCCTTCGGGCGATCTCCTGCATCTTCGCGATGGCTTTCCGTTCAGCCGCAAGCCGCTTGTACTTCTGGCGGATCCAGCGCACCAGGTAGGCGTTGATGCGCATCAAGAAGGGGTTCAATTCCCACGGCCTGAACCGGCCGTAGTAGTTGATCCAGCCGGCCACGACAGGGTTGATCCTGCGGGCAAGCTCCTTGAAGGGGAGATCCGAGCGGGTGTGCAAGTGCCAGGAGCGCACTTCCCGTCCCATCTTGTTCAGGGCGTCCCTACTGACAGCAGGATCGAACGACTGGAATGACTTGCCGTAGCGATCCCGGTTTTGTCTGGCTCGGAACGTGTAGCCGAGGAAGGTGAACGCCGTGTGCTCGAAGGAGCCGCGACGTCTGCCGTCCTTGCAGTACACGAGCCGGGTCTTGGCCGGGTGCAGGTGCAGTCCGACCTCGGCCATCCTGTCCATGAGCGCGGCCAGTACCTGCCGGGCCTGACGCTCGGTGACGCAGTGCAGGACCGCATCGTCCGCATACCGTTCGAACCAGATGTTCGGGAACTCCCGCGCCATCCAGGCATCGAACGCATAGTGCAGGAACAGGTTCGCCAACACAGGAGAAACCGGCGCCCCTTGCGGGGTTCCGTACTCCCGTTCCAGCAGAGAACCGTCGGGCATGGCGAGCGGCGCATGGAGCCACCGCCGCACACACAATTTCACCCAAACGGCATCGGTGTGAGCTTCCACCTCCTTGACCAGCAGGTCCCAGGGCACGCTGTCGAAGAACCGGGTGATGTCGAACTCCACCACCCAGTCCCGCTTCCAGCAGCGCTCCCGGCACCTTTCCACTGCGTCCAAGGCGGACCGTCCGGGCCGGTATCCGTAGCTGTCAGGATGGAAAATCGGATCCACTCTTCGCATCAGATGCCGGGCCACCACGGTCTGGGCAACGCGGTCGGCGACAGCGGGAATGCCGAGCATTCTCGTGCCGCCACCATGCGGCTTGGGGATCTCCACCGCGCGCACCGGAGGCGGGAAGTACGAGCCCGATGACATTCGGTTCCAGACCTTGTACAGATTGTTCGCCAGGTCCTTCTCGAAGTCCTCGATGCTCTGCCCATCCACACCGGGTGCGCCCTTGTTCGCCCTGACTTCCTCCCACGCCTCCTTGACTTCCCACTTCGAGATATCAAACGGCTTGATCTGAGACTTCAACTGGCCCATCGCACTCCTCCCGGACGCAGTCCGGTTGATGTGATCAACACAGTCACGAACGACCCGGCCCCTTCGCTCCACCCCCGTTACAGGGGCTTCGTCACTACTACGAGCCGGTCCGCCAGCAGGTCCCGCGTCGGTACTCGACCCCTTGTGGTGTCCGCCACTTGGGGCACTCCCTCTTCCCCGCCGCATGGCGGGGCGTGTCGGGACCTGCCTTCTCCTGTTCCATGCGAAAGCAGCAGACTGGACTCGCGTCGCCTACATGCCGGACACCACCTGGCCAATAGACGGGCACCCGCCAGGCTCATCCCGGGATTCTGGTCACACCCCGGTTTCGATGCCGTCTTTACCTTTTTCGACACGTCAGCAGCGATTCACTTGCATTCGCCTTTCCAGTCCCCACCTGACGCCTCTTACGACGCCTTTCCCTCATCGCTCACCACGACGGTCTTCAGCCAACGCAGCATGAGGCGGTTTGGAGCCTCCCCCCGCAGGGCGACTCCGAAGGGCCAAACCTTCATCTCTCGCACAGCACCATTTCCAGAAGCTGTCCTACTACCAACTCCCTTTCATGTTCAGGACACAAGACCAGCAAGGTCCACCTGCTGGCCGATGACCGGGCCCGCCCGCTGACCTGGCAGACCTCGCCCGGTCAGCGGGGCGACAACCCCATGCTCGTTCCGGTGCTGGAGGGGTTGCGGGTCGGGCGGCGCGGGCCGGGACGGCCGCGTACCCGCCCGGACCGGTTGCGTGGCGACAAGGCTTACTCCAGCCGTGAGACCCGGGCCTACCTACGACGCAGGCACATCAAGGCGACCGTCGCCCAGCCCGGGGACCAGCGGGCCCACCGTCGGCGGAAGGGGCGGGCCGGCGGCCGGCCCCCAGCCTTCGACAAGACCCAGTACAAGCGCCGGAGCGCTGCCGAACGGTGTGTCAGCAAGTGGAAGCAGTTCCGCGCCGTCGCCAGCCCCTACGACAAACGCGACTACATCTTCAACGGCACCCTCACCGCAGCCGCGATGGTGATCTGGCTCCACGACACCGTCCAAGAGCCATCAGAAGGGCCCTAAGGCGAAGGAGAAGGCCGACGTCACCGCACGGGAAGCTGCTGCTGTAGTCCTGCGACTGTTCGACAACGACGCCGAGTTGGTCTCGGAACTGCTGGGCGTCCCGGCAGAGGAACTGGAACGTGAGGCGAAGCCTGTTACCGCCGCTCGGGCAAAGGAGATCATCGAGACCCTGCGGGCCCGTGCCGAGCGACCCAGGCCCGCCCGAACCCGTAAGCCTCGGGCGGATGCGGCAGAGGCGGCCTCTTCGACCTCGGGCGCCTCGACCCCGGTCGTCGCGACGAACGACAGCCGGGCTGATGCCGCCTGAAGCCGACTTCGGGCCCGGCCTCTTCCCGCTCACGGCGGTGAACGGGGCCGGGCCCGTTCACGTTGATGAACAACTTTCCCTCATCGGCGAGCCAATGCCCGTGCGTATACCGGCTGTTGAATGGATAGCCTGGCTGGCCGACGAGTCCGTTCAGGCCCGGTACTGGGCAAAGGTCTACCGAACCTCGTCAACCGAGGACTGCTGGTTCTTCCTCGGCGGAATCTCCAGCACCGGCCACGCCTCATTCCGGGCCGCATCCCGGCCGGGGCGAACCAGGCGTGGGACCATCCCTGCCCACCTTTACGGCTACCAGCTCGCGCACGGAGTGATCCCACGACTCGGCTGGGGCGACGACCACCCCTCCGTCTGCCACACATGTGACAACCACTCCTGCCAGCAACCCAAGCATCTACGACTGGGCACCCCTGCGGAAAACCGGGCGGAGTGGCTGGCCCGACGCCACAACCCTGACAGTCCCCTCGCGGATCTCCGCGGGCCTGCAGGTCGTTCGCGAGCCATCGGGGCCGCGATCCGCAGAGGGCTGTCACTCGGCGAATCCCCATCGGACACCGCCCTCCGAATCCGTAGAGCCGCAGCGGTCGGCAGACCGCTGAGTCTCTGGTAATCGCTCCGGCGTTGAAGCACACAACAATTTCGCGCGCGGCGCCGAACTACACATCCTTGGAAGGCAATTCACCCAGACCCCACCAACCCGACTCCGCTTGTGCGGGAATCAATGCGGGCAGATCCCGGCCGCCTCCGTACGTTCGGTTCACCCCCGCCCGCGCGGGGAGCACTCGCTGATCACGCGCCCCCAGGCCGCGATCATCGGTTCACCCCCGCCCGCGCGGGGAGCACCACTGGAACCGGGCCCGGTCTTCGCGCTCCCACGGTTCACCCCCGCCCGCGCGGGGAGCACACCAGTCGTTCCTGCTCGTGCATGCCGAGGTGCGGTTCACCCCCGCCCACGCGGGGAGCACTCCTTGATTCGGATGGCCTTGCCGTCACGGAACGGTTCACCCCCGCCCACGCGGGGAGCACGTGGTCGATCCCAGCGCCACCGTGGCGAGAGCCGGTTCACCCCCGCCCGCGCGGGGAGCACGCATCGGTGTGCCCCGCCCACGCGGCCAGCACCGGTTCACCCCCGCCCGCGCGGGGAGCACCCTGGCCTACCTGGTACAGGCACGCCAAGCAGCGGTTCACCCCCGCCCGCGCGGGGAGCACGCAGCGATTACCGCCGTGGCTTTCTCCCAGTGCGGTTCACCCCCGCCCGCGCGGGGAGCACGACGAGGGGCGAAGACCCCGAAGATTCTGGATCGGTTCACCCCCGCCCGCGCGGGGAGCACTAGCCGACGATGCCCTTGATGACTTTCTTGCCCGGTTCACCCCCGCCCGCGCGGGGAGCACCGAACTCTCAGCCCCGACGAGGCGGTTGACCTCGGTTCACCCCCGCCCGCGCGGGGAGCACCCTTCCCGACCTGCAACGCTATACCCCCTTTGCCATCTCTTGGTCTTCCTCGGGCCGGAAGGCGATCAGGGTGATGCCGTCGAAGTCGATCGGGATGCGGCGGCGTTCGCCTGCGGTGTGGAGGGCGAAGCCTTGTTCGTTGGCTTCGGGGTGGATGAGGACGGCGGCGCCGGTACCGATGGAGGCATGGACGACGGACCACAGTTCGTCGCGGACTCGGGCGGAGAGGGTGCCGACGTAGAGGCCGGGCATGGGTTCTGTCATCCAGCGGGTGAGGGCACCTCTGACGTGGTCGGGGACAGCGGTCGTGGCGAGAACGGTCATGGACGGCATTGTTGGCGGCCTTTGTCGGGCAAGGGTTTGGCGGTCTCTGGGTGGGCTTCGGCGGGTGCTGGGCGCATCACGCCTGGTCCTCGTGGTCCGCGTAGTTGACGCCTGCGGGCACGGAGCCGCTGGTGGGGTCCCACAGGTTGACCATGTCTACGGCCTGTCCGTCGGGCAGCGGGTCGGCTTCTTCGGGGGCGAGGAGGGTCTGGACGTCGTTCACGATGCGTGGCAGCAGCTTGAAGAGACGTAGCTCTTGGCGGAAGCGGCGGCGGGCTTCCGCTTCTGGGTTGGTGGAGTCGTGCAGCGAGAAGGCCAGCGGCACGGTGAGTTCGGCCTTGTACAGGTCGGCGACGTCGTAGACGAAGGCGAGCTGGGCCCCTTGGTGGACGAAGCCGAGCGCGGGTGAGCAGCCCAGGGCGGTGAGTGCGGCGTGGACGATGCCGTAGAGGCAGGTGTTGGCCGAGGAGAGGGCCAGGTTGACCGGGTCCTGGGTGTCCCAGGAGTCGGGGTCGTAGGCGCGGCGGAAGCGGCCGATGCGGTGTTGCTGGGCGAGGAGTTTGTAGAGGGCTTTCATCCGCTGTCCCTCCATCCCCCGCAGACTTGCCAGCTCGGTGCTGGGCGGTACCCGCGTCTGGAAGCGCATGAGGTACATCTCCCGCGCGACGGCGAGGCGCCGTTCGGTGTCGCTCCAGCGGTGTACCTGGTGTTCGAGCCAGCGGGTGGTGAGGGAGGCGGGGGTGGTGGCGGAGTAGCAGCGGACTCCGCCCGAGCCGGTGCAGACCACCGTGGTTCCGTGGCGGGCGAGGGTGGAGAGCGCGGGCTGGGTGATGGAGGTGCCCGGCCCGAGCAGGAGGCAGGAGAGCGCGGAGGTGGGCAGGTAGACGCGGGTGGTCTCGCCGTCGGCCGAGGTGGTCTCGGCGCTGATGCCGGTGTCGTCCTGGACTATGCGGACGACGTCGGCGTACAGGAAGGAGAGGGAGTCGCCGAAGCGGGGCAGCATGGCGAGGGTGGGGGCGGCGATGCGACGGCGGGCGGTCGCCTTGGTGTGCGGGGCAGAGGACATGAGCGCCTACCCGTCGCGTCCGGCGGGCGCGAGGCTGAGCAGTCCGCATCCATAGGACTTGCTGCGTCCGATGCCCTTGAGCAGGGCCTCACGCAGGGCGGCCGGGTCCTGGACGGTGGCGGTGCCCTGGAAGAGCGTGGCCGCGTGCTCGATACGGACGGTGCTCCCCTTGGCTCCCCGTCCTGCGCCTGCCGTCTGTGGACCGCTCTTGCCTGGGCTTTCCGAGCTGACGGGGTGGGAGGCCGCGAGAGCCTGCGCCGGCTCCGACGCCAGCGTGTTGAGGACCAGGCCGGCGCCGGTCGCGCGCTCGATCCACCACTGGTCGGCGTCGTCCCCGTGCAGGGGGACGGCTTGCTTCCAGCGGCCGACGGTGCTGTTACGGCCGCAGCGGCGAATGGTGTTGCCCAAGAAGCGGTAGCGCAGCGGGAGTCCGGGGCGCAGGGAAGTGAGCATGGGCCCCATGTCGCGGGTCTGTGCCTGCGCGTAGCCGGTGGGCAGGCGGCTGGTGTCCACGGGAGTACGGGTCTGGACCAGCAGCGCGGTCACGGCACCCTGGGTGTCGAGCCGGAAGAGAAGACCGGCCTGGGCCCGGGGGCTTTCTCCGAGTCCGTCGGGCACGAGCTTCATGAGGCGGCGGTGGAGCCCCGCGGCGTTGGCGAGGTCGAACTGGACCTGTCGGTGTCCGGGGTTGAGGAGTAGGCGCGTCAGCCATGCCTGCTGGGTGGTGGTGCCACTGCCGGTGGCGACCGGGGTGGTCATGAGGCGCTCCCTTCGGGGCGGAAGCAGTGGAGGTAGGTGGTGAGGGCGTCGAGGTAGTCCGTGCCGTAGCCGCCGCACAGGTCGGCGGGGAGGGCACGGCTGGTGGTGTAGGCGGGGAGGGAGCGGAAGACACGGTCGCGCGCGCAGGACGCCGCTGTCCCCCGAGGAGGGTGTGGATACGGTCGGCGTAGCTGCTGAGGGCTTCGCGTGACATGCGGGCCCGTCCCTTGCCTCGGCCCGCACCGGCTTCTCGAACGCGGCGGCCAGGGGGAGCGGGCGGTCGGAGCGGACAGCCACGTGGACCAGGTCGGGTGCGGTGTTGGGGGCGGTGAAGGTCTTCTTCGCGGAAGGCATCGAGACGATGAACGCGTCGAGGAAGGCCGCGGCCGATCATTTTCAACCCGGCTTTCCCGATACGAATACCGCGTACTCCACCACAGCCCTCTGAACAACATGGCCGGGCGACGGACGTGGCTGAAGTCAGGGACTGCCGAGGCGACTTGGAAACCGCAGGTCGCGAAGCGCGCTCTCCGCGTGCGCGGGGAGCGCTGCACCGCGAGGACCCCGGTCTCCGCAGCGGCCGGTTCACCCCCGCCTGCGCAGGGAGCAGGACTCGGAGACCGCCGTCGGGGCCCTGCGAAGAGTGACGTGTCAGATGTGATGCGGAGGTTCAGACGCGGGAGGGGTGACGGGCCCCCGGAGCCCGTCACCTTGGCTCAGATGAGCCAGCTGACGAGTTCGTGGATCAGGACACGGAGTGCCGTGCTGACCACCAGCCGTGAGCCCTCAAGGAGGACCTCGCGGCGAAGGATGAACTTGTGCAGGAATAGGGACATGAACCCTCCAAGTTGTGACGCTCCGAGGGGTCCGCGTCCCTCGGGGAGGGTCGTGGCCTTGTCCCGAACCGCCGTCGCTTGGATGGCCGTTGCGATTCCGCGCACCTCCCGGGGAGGCGTGCAGCAGTGCGTATTCTACGGGGCACCGGTGCCGGCGCCAACGTGAATGAGTGCACGCCCGTCGTCGGCCACCGGAAGGTCATCGCGCCAAGGTGAGGAAGTGCGGGTGCGGTGTGTCCGCCGCGCATCGGTGCAGGTGCACCTGCACCACATCGCGTGAAGGAGCCGCATGCCTCTGGACTCCCGACTCTGGGGCAAGGCCCGGAAGCTGGGTAAGAACGCCCGCCTCGCGGAAAACACGCATCCCGTGATCTGCCATCTCCTGGACACGGCGGCCGTCGCCGAGGTCATCTGGGACGAGCTGCTGACGGCGCACCAGCGGAGCATGGTGGCGGAGGCGCTGCAGGTTCCGGAGGCGGAGGCGCGGGCGCTCGCGGCGTTCTGGGCGGGGCTTCATGACATCGGGAAGATCAGCGTGCCGTTCCAGTTGCATCGGCATGGCCCGAAGAACGCGGACGGGACGCTGCTCGCGGCGGAATTGGGCGACCAGGCGGCGTACGCGTTCGATACCCGCGCCACGGAGGACAGGCAGTCACATGAGGCGGCGGCGCACTGGTGGCTGGTGGGGCTCTTCCAGGAGATCGGCTATCCGTCATCGAAGCGGCGTCCGCAGACGCGGCTCAGCCACGCGGTGTCCCAGCTCCTTGGCGGACACGGGGGCCGATACCACCCGGTACTGCATGACAAGGACTCCCGGTGCCCGGCGGCGCGTCACCCCGGTCTGGGCGTGGGAGGTTGGGAGGAGCAGCGGCGGATCCACTTCGCCGAGGTGCGCAGGGTGGTCGGGGCGCAGGTGGTTCCACAGGGGCGGATGACACCCGGAGCGGCCGTGGTCCTGACGGGGTTGGTGATGCTGTCGGACTGGCTGGCCAGTATCGAGGACGAGATCCAGACCCGGCTCAGGGAGGTCGGATGGGCCGGGACTCCTGAAGACCTGGACTCCTATTGGCAGGTCGCCCGCGATGCGGCACCCCGGCTGGTGCGGCAGACGGAGCTGCTGGGGACGGGCTTCGCCCGGCCTCCGGGCCCGTCGCGGTACGAAGACGAGGCCGAGCTTCATGGAAGTCTGGCCCGCCAGCTGCCCGGGCTCGTGGCCGCGCACGGGCCGGGCATGGCTGTAGTGAGCTCCCCGCCGGGAGAGGACCGTACGAGAACGGCTCTCCACGCTGCGGCGGTCTTGGGGCATGCGGTCGGCGCACGGGGTCTCTTCTACGCCCTGCCGACCGGGTCGGCGGCCGACAGCCACATGGGACAGGTGCACGCCTTCGCTGAGCAGGCACTCACCGGTCCCTGGCAGTCGCTCCTGCTTCACAGTTCCTCGCGGCTGAATCCGGCTGAGGCGGCGGGTGCGTGGGCGCGGGCCAGTGCGACGGGCGGAATCGGTGGGGAGCCTGGCGAGGGGTGGGCCCCGACGGCGAACAGCTGGCTCAACTACCGGCACCGCGCGCTCCTGGCCCCGCTGGGTACCGGGACGGTCGACGAACTGCTGCAGTCCATGCTGCCGTTGGCGTTCAACGTGATGAGACTCTTCGCCTTCTCCGGCAAGGTCGTCGTCGTCGATGAAGCGCATGCTCGCGGCGCTTGGGGGCAGAAGCTGATGCTGCGGTTCCTGGAGTGGGCTGCTGCCCTGCGCATCCCGGTGGTGCTTGCTACTGCGACGGCGGACAAGTCGGTAGACGCAATGCTGGCGGCGTACCGCCGTGGCGCTGGAGAGAGCAAGGAGCCGGTGAAGCAGCCTCGTCGGCTGCCCGGGTGGTCGTTCGTGGATGCGCGGTCCGGCGCCGAGCACGCCTGCGAGCAGCCGGCCGCGCCCGACCGTGCCGTCACGCTCAGCATCGAGGTCGTCGATGGGACGCCATACGACGAGGTCCGGGCGGCTCTTGCACGGATGGCCGCGACCGGCAAGCGTGCGGCCGTCGTCTATCAGTCCTCCCCCGAGGAAGCCATCCGCATGTTCCGGCAGCTCGAAGAGGACCTGCCCGGTTTCGACGTGCGCCTGGTCCACGAGCAGATGTGCAACAAGGACCGATGGCAGCGGCTCGCCGCTTGCCGCAGCGTCTTCGCCCGTACCTCTGGGGCTCCGGGGCCCTCGGTGCTGGTGACGACGCCGATGCTGCAGCATGTCCAGGGCCTGCATTTCGACCTCGTCGTCTCGGGGCCCGCGCCCCTCGCTGACCTGCTGATCCGCGCGGAACAGCGGGCCGGCGACGCGCCGCGGCTCCTGGTGCTGGGGGCGGGCGCGGCTTCCGCCCTGGACGACGCCGGGCTGGTGCGGCGTACCGCCGAACTCCTCGGGGCCGGCCGCACGGTGTCCCTGCCCGACGAAGGGCCACTGCTGCTGGACGAGGTCTACGCCGACGAACTCGTCGACGGGCTGGAGGACGCCGTGGCGCGTGAGCTACGGCAGTTGGACAACCGGCGCACGGTCCGGGAACGCGCAGGCAGCGGCACCGCGGGCTGGGCGGCAGTGCCCGGGCCGCGAGAGCTTGAGGGCGACCTTGGCCAACTGAGCCGCTACCACCCGGGGATGGGCCCTGAGCTGCTCACGCGCGTACTCGGCGGGGAGATGGTGCAGGTGGTGTGCCTGTACTCCGGTTACAACAAGCAGGGACAGGACGTGTACTTCCTGGAAGACGGCGTCCTTGAGGAGAAGACCGGCCCTCCAGGCAAGAAGAAGCCGAACCCGGCTCAGTTCGTGCCCTATCTGGTGCCGGTACCCAAACGGCTCCTGCAGGGCGTGGAGGGCGACGCCAACCGCACCTGGCACGACATGGCAGCCCTCAAGGCCGTGCTCCGCCTGCACTTGGACCCTGTGGACGACCGGTGGGAGCACACCACCCCGACTCACCACTTCCGTATGAGCCACCTGGGCCTGGAGATCGAGCACTTGCCGTAACGACCCACGCCACTCGCGTCCCCACGCCTAGACTCGGTGCACGCTTCGACCAGGGGGGAAGACGCGTGACCACGCCTGCATCCGATCTGATCGACCAGCCATGGATCCCGGTCGCGTGGGTGAAGGGAAAGTCAGGTCCACCGGAAGTGGGCCTCAAGGAGCTGTTCCTGCGTGCCCGTGACATCCGCACCCTCCTCGTCCCGGAAGCCCCCGCCCACTCGGCGCTGCTGCGCCTGCTGTACGCGCTCACCGCCCGGATCACCGGCCTGGACGAGGCCGGGCCGGGAAGCTGGGGCGACCGGCGGGAGGAGATCCTCGACCAGGGCTTTCCCGAGCAGAGCATCGAACTCCCCAAGGGCCACCGGCCGGGTATCGACGGCTACTTCACTCAGTGGCGTCACCGCTTCGGTCTCTTCGACAGCGAGCGCCCCTGGCTCCAGGACCCCCGCCTTCCTCAGCAGTGCGACAGCACCAACACCGCCGGGGTCAACAAGCTGGTCATGAGCCGGGCAGCGGGCAACAACCACTCCTGGTTCGGGCACTGGAACAGCGAGAAGCTCCTGTTCCCCGGCCTCTCGCAAGCAGCGCTGGCGCTGCTGACCTGGCACTACTGGGGAGCCCCTGGTACCTGCTCGACTCGTACGGTCGGCACGGTGAGCCATCACTACGCGAAGGCATCACCGCTGCGGGCGGCACTGTCGTACCACCCCGAGTGCGACAACCTCTTCCTGACGCTGCTCGCCGGCCTGACCCCGCCGGACAGCGACGTCAGCCGGGAGACCGACCTGTGTCCCTGGGAGCGCGACACCCTCTCCGACCCGCTCAAACCGATGCCCGAACCACAAGGGCCCTGCTCACGGCTCACCGCCTGCTCGCAGCACGCGCTGTATCTCGTGCCCGCCGACGACGGCGAGCATATCGCCGACGCGTACATCACCTGGGCCTACGACGCCGAGCGGCTCCGGCCCCAAGACGACTACCTGATCTGGGACTTCGACCAGGAGGGGAACACCTACCCCCGCTACGCCCGCTCCTCCCGGTCCCTGTGGCGGGACATCGACGCCCTTCTCCTCAAGCAGTTGGACGACGAAAGCCCTCTTCAGCCGAAGGTCATGGATCACGCCTTCGACGTCAGCGAGTACCTGCGGGTGCGCGCGCTCGGCTTCGAACAGGACGCCGCCCAGGCGGCGAACTACCAATACGTCGATTCCGTCACCCCGGTGCTCCTCTCCCGAGCGGAGAAAGCCGCGGTGAGTACCGAGCGTCCCGTACGCCAGCTCCGGGAACTCGGCGAACTCTTCGGAGGCCGGCTGGAGTACGCCACGAAGAGGGCCTGGCTGGGGTACACGGACGACAAGAAGAACGATCCCGGAGCCTGGCTCGACGCGGTCGCCGCGCGGTACTGGCCCGCGGCGGAGAAGGAGTTCTGGGCCCGCTTCCGGCGCCTGACACGGGCAGAGGGTGCCGCAGACTCCGGCTTCGATTTCGAGGCGACGTGCCGGGCCTTCGCGCGGCACGCGCTGGAGGCGTACGAGGCGGTGACCGACTCTGTGACACGTACGCCGCGGGGCGCGAAGGCCGTGACCGGAGCAAAGTCGATCATCCTCGCTGCCCGAAGCGACCCGCTCAAGGCGATGGAGCAGAGGAGGAAGAAGAAGTCGTAGCCCTCCCCCGCCAACCCGAGGACAGGACGTGACCACCCAAGCCCCCGAAGAGAGCAAGCCGCACCGCAAGCGTGCCGCCTGCCTCGCCTTCACCGACCACATCGAGCGCCTGTGCCGCAACGATCCCGGGGCCCGCGCCGCCCTGCGCGCGGGCCTGCGCCGCGACCTCGACCACCCACGCGCACGCGACATGCACCGGCTGCTCACGCCGCTGCTGCGTGACGGGTGCGATGACCGCACGGCACAGGCTCACTACACGGTGGCCTCGCTGATCGCGGCCCAGCCGCGGCACGCTTTCGTGGCCGACCAGGACGAGGACGAAGACGAAGGCGCCGAAGAGGCACCAGGGCCAGCCCAGAAGCAGACTTCACGAGAGGACGGGGAGCGGGGAGAGGGGAATACGCCGCCCAAGACCGCCCCGTACGGCACCTCGTACGGGACCTCGTTCGGCACCGCTCTGGGGCACGCGGTCACGGGGAAAGGCACGTCCATGCGGCTCAGCGCCGCGGAAAGCAGCATCAATCGTCTGACTCGGCAGAGCATCCGCGGCATCCACCTGCACCTTCCCGCTGCGGTGAACCAGGTGCGCACCACCGGCACCGTCATCGACTGGGGGCGGTTGCTGGCAGACCTCGTCGACTGGCCGTACCGGTCGGGCCGCATCTCCCGCCATTGGCTGCAGGACTTCTACCGGATCACCGCCCGCATCGACCAGGACTGACCTACCCACCCACAGGAGAACCCTGATGGCCGCCACACCCCGCTTCATCGACATCCACATCGTGCAGCCGGTGCCGTACGCAAATCTCAACCGGGACGACACCAACTCGGTGAAAACCGTGCTCTACGGCGACGCCCTGCGCACCCGCGTCTCCAGTCAGTCGTGGAAGCGGGCCGTCCGCGAGCACTTCCAGAACACCCTCGGGCACAGGACACTGCGCACGCGCCGCATCGGCGAACGGGTCACCGAGACGCTGCAAAGCCGCGGGTGGGACGGAGAACTCGCCGAACGTGCCGGTGCGCATGTGGCGGCGGGCAGCAGCATCAAGTGGGAGGTGGCCAAGGGACCGGACAAGCAGCCCATCAAGAACAAGGTGCTGACCAACGCGCTCGTCTACCTCCCCGAGGACGCTGTCGAGGCCCTGGCGGACATCGCCGAAGCCCACAAGGACGCGCTCACGACTGACTTCACCGGTAAAGTCAAAAAGCAGGAGAGTGTCCTGCCGAAGAAGCAGATCGACGAGATCCTGCGGGCGAAGAACGGCATCATCAACCTCTTCGGCCGGATGCTCGCCGAGGTCGACGAAGCCGGCGTCGACGGCGCCGTCCAGGTCGCGCACGCCTTCACCACCCACACCACCGAGGTCGAACTCGACTACTTCGCCGCCGTCGACGACGTCACCGAAGCGAAGAACGACGAGACAGGCAGCGGTCACATGGGAACTGCCGAGTTCAGCGCCAGCACCTTCTACCGGTTCGCCACCGTCGACCTCAAGGAGCTCGCCAAGAACCTGGGCGACGACAGCGCCCTCGATCCTGAGGCCGCCCGCGAACTCATCGGCCAGTTCCTGCTGTCCTTCATCGAGTCCCTGCCGCAGGCGAAAAAGAACTCCACCGCCCCGCACACACTCCCGCACCTGGTCCACGTCGCCGTACGCTCCGACCGGCCGCTGTCCTTCGCCGCCGCTTTCGAAGAGCCCGTACGGTCAGCCGCGCAGGGAGGCTTCGTCGGCCGCTCGGTGGTGGGCATCGACGCGTACGCCAAGGCCGCCAACACCCTCCTCGGCCCCGACCGCGTCCTGCACGCGGCACACGCCTCCCTCGAATTCGACAAGCTGCAGCACCTCGGCGAGCGCTGCTCCTCCTTCGAAGCACTCGTCTCCGCCGCCGTCGCCGCCGCTCTCGCCGAGGCCCCGCAGTGACCGCACGGCCCGCCCACGGGCTGCTGCTGCGGCTGACAGGCCCACTCCAGTCCTGGGGAACGCACAGCAAGTACACATGGCGGGACACCGCCCCGTTCCCCACACGGTCCGGGGTCATCGGCATGCTGGCCGCAGCCCTCGGGCGTGCACGCGGCGCGTCCATCACCGATCTGACGACGCTGTCGATGACGGTGCGTGTCGACCGACCGGGGGTCGTGCTGTCCGACTTCCACACTGTAGGCGGCGGACTGCCCGCACACGAGACCGTCATCACCGTCAACGGCGAACGCCGGAGCAACGGCACCCTGGTGTCCAAGCGCCAGTACCTCGCCGACGCAGCCTTCACCGTCGCCCTGACCTCCGACGACAACGAGCTGCTCACCTCGTGCGCCGGTGCCCTGCGGGAACCGCACTGGCCCCTCTTCCTCGGCCGCCGCGCCTGTCCGCCCGAAGGCCCCGTGCTGTTGGGAGCCGTGGAAGATCCACTGCACCACCTGGTACGGATGCCGCTGGCGGCCAAGAAGCCACACCGCGGCCCACAGCCGATCGAGTTCTACGGCGACAAGCCCCTCGGGGCCCTCCCCCTGGACTCCGACGCCGCCGACAGCGGCGACGGTGACCACCACAGCGGCGAAGTCACCGACGAACCGGTGTCCTTCGCTCCACTGGAGCGCCAATACCAGCCGCGCCCGCTGTACCGGCGTGCCGTGCACCTACCGGATGCCACGTACGAAGGCTTCGGCACCGGTTACCTGGAGAAGCTCCAGACCTATATCGACACCTACTTCATCGAGCCGCGGAGGAGCACCCGGTGACCCTGTGGCTGACCCGCATCGTGCCCTCGCCCACTTCTCCCGACGCCCGCCGGGACCTGCGCGGCGCCGCGCAGGGCATCCGCCTGCACCAGCGCGTCCTGCAGATGTTCCCCGACGGAGTCGAAGGCCCGGCCCGCGCGGCATACGGAGTGCTGTTCCGGGCCGAGGAAACCCCACGTGGGCCACAGATCCTCCTGCAGAGCCGCGTAGAGCCAGACCCCTCACGGCTGCCCGACGCGTACGGCAAGACCGAAACCCGCTCCCTCGACGACCTGCTGAAGGCGGTGCACAACGGGACGCTCGTCAACTACCGCTGCGTGGCCAACGCCGTGCGCAAGCCCTCGGCCAGGACGCAGGAGGAGTACAAGCTCCCGCCGGTCGTCGCCCTGAGCGGCAACGCCGCCATCGCATGGTGGGAACGCCAGTCCGCCGCAGCCGGCCTTGAACCCCTGCACGTCAACGCCCACCCCCTCGAAGCCGTAAGTGGCCCCCGCGGCACCGAAGGTGCCGCCGCACGGCAGCGAATCCGCCATTCCCGCACCCAATTCGACGGAATGGCTAGGGTCATAGACTCCGACCTTTGCCGTGAGAAACTCGCTGCTGGTATCGGACGGGGGAAGGCATACGGATGCGGACTGCTGACTATCGCACCCGTGCGTCAGTAACCGCGAAAGCCGAGCCGCTCCGCGGCGCTTCCCTCAGCAGACAGGGCGCTCCGACGCACGCAACGGTGTCGAGGCACGTCGTACGGTCCAGGACCTCGTTGGTACCGAGGGGATCTTCGGCGACGGCGCGTTCGCTGCCGGGCTCAAGTTCGCGCTCGGCCAGCCGCTTGTGGACTTCGGGCCCGTCGCGGCCTCGGCGGTGCACGACGTGAGCGCAGCAATGAGCAGACAAGCGGGCGTGCAGCAGCCGCAGCCGGGGACCGGCTGCGGCGTCCTCCCTGGCCGCGTCGTCCGCCGAACGGTCGTCCCAGCCCGCGTAATCCGCTCCGTACCGGCCTCGGTAGTGCTCGCGCAGAGCCTCATAGGTCTTCTGGGCTTCCGCGACGGTGGTGCAGATCACCGCGGCGCATCCGCCCTCCGCTGCCACTCCGTCGAGTTCCCCGAAGAGGGCGGTGAGGCGGTTTTCCGGGACCGTGAGGTCATAGGTGTGGGCGACCGGCAGCATCTCCAGCGCCAGTTCGCGGACCCGCACGCTGCTCACTGGTCTGTCCGGGACGGTGACCGCGCCGCTGACGGCGTCCAAGTACATCCATCCCGGGTACATGGGCGCAGGCAAGTCCTCCGCGCCTGAGCCGTGACCGGCACCTGCCCGGTACGCGCGCATCAGGCCGGCGGCCGTATCACCGGTAAGGGTCGCCGACAGCAGGACCACCGGGGCCCCCATGGCGCCCAGCCACTCCAGCAGCCGCAACAGCAGAGCGTGCGTGTACGCGTCGTAGGCATGCGCTTCGTCGATCACAACGGTCTTGCCGGAAAGCCCGAGATGCCGGAGTGCGTTGCGCTTCAGCGGAAGAACCCCCATCAGGGCCTGATCGATCGTCCCGACGGCGAGCGGGGCGAGGATGCCCCGACCGCGCATACGCAGCCACCTGCCGGCCGTCACGGCGACCGTCTCCTCCCGGCGCGGGTCGCCGTCACGGTCGGACAGGACACGGGGCTCGACCTCGCCACCGTCAGCCGGCGGCTCCGCGTAGGGCTGATACAGGTCGGCGGAACCGTGCAGCAGCGTCAACCGGGCCGTACCGAGCAGGTTCCGCCGCGCGAAGGCAGTGACCCGTTCGTACATCTGGTTCGCCGTGGCCTGGGTCGGCAGGGCGAACAACAGCCCGCAACTGTCGCTCGCCGCCCCCATCACCGTCGCCGCATGGAGCGCGGCCTCCGTCTTCCCCTCCCCCGTGGGCGCCGTCACCAGCAGCACACCCGGACCGCGTACCGCTGCCGCCAGCCCTTCCTGAAGGCTTGCCTGCAACGGGTAGGGCCTCGCGATCTCCGGGAAGAGCCCGGCAAAACTGCTCTCACGGAAGACCGCACGCCCCATCCCGGCCTCCTCCACCAACGCGGGCGCACCAGCGGAAGCACGCCGCGCATGGGCCCGCAGCGCGGCGGACGACCCCAGCCCTCCATCTGCCTCCGCTGCCGCCTGCTGCGCCTCAACGGTGTGGTCCTGGCTCGCCAGCCAGTCGGAGACGATCACCACGCCCGCGATCACGACCGCCAGCTCCACCGGCATACGCGGCACGCCGGGCGCCCCCGGCCTTCCCAACAGTGCGTGCAGAGCGGTCACATGCTCACGCCGCTGGCCGGCCCAGCCGCCCCCGCCCAGTTCGGGAAGGTCAAGTGCGGGGTCCCGCAGATCCTTCTGCTCCACACAGACGGGGTATCGGCCATGATGGCCACCGAGAAGCTGGGCAACCTGAGCGGCAAGAAGACGACTCGGAGGCCCTGATACGGGATATCCGAACTCCACCAGCAGATGAGGGAGAGCCCTGTTCGTCGCCAGCTCATGCCGGATCTTCTCTGCCTCGCTGTCGCCCTCACGATCATGCACGTACTCCGCCTCGGCCAGAAAGGCGCAGTGCAGCGGATGTTCCTGAGACGCCGCGGCCTGGAATTGGGGAAGGATCTTCCCAAGATCATGCAGACCGGCCCACAACATCACCAGCCGCCCGGCCTCGTCTTCGGAAACCCCCAGCGCCGCAGCGATCACGCGATGCCGGCTGGGCGAGAGAACCGCATCCCACACGGCCCCAGCGACCATCGCGGTGTCCACGAGATGCCCCACAAGCGGGTACGGCCGGGCTAAGCCATGGGATTTCCCCCAGATACGCGTATCGATCATTTCCAACCCCACATCCCCCAACACGAATACCGCGTACTCCACCACAGCCCTCTGACAACATGAGCAGGTGACAGACAGGAGCAAGTCAAGGACCGGCAAAGTGGCTTAGAAACCGCAGGTCGCGAGGGGTGGTCCCCGCGCGAGCGGGGGTGGTCCGCCTGGCCTTTAGGCCACTGGGCGCCCTCAGTGGTGGTCCCCGCGCGAGCGGGGGTGGTCCGTCACGGGGATCGAATTCCTCAAGTTCCCGGGTGTGGTCCCCGCGCGAGCGGGGGTGGTCCGGCGCCAAACCCCCCGTCAGACGGCCAAGGGCCGTGGTCCCCGCGCGAGCGGGGGTGGTCCGAGCACCCTCGCCGTGGACTTCCTGCGGTCCAAGTGGTCCCCGCGCGAGCGGGGGTGGTCCGCTCGGCGACATGGTGGGACACGAGGCGGTGGAGTGGTCCCCGCGCGAGCGGGGGTGGTCCGGACAGACGAACGCCCCCGCTGCGCGGGGGCGTGTGGTCCCCGCGCGAGCGGGGGTGGTCCGGCAGCAGCATGGACCGCGCGGAAGCTCGGCGAGTGGTCCCCGCGCGAGCGGGGATGGTCCGACTTCCGAGGATTCCGGGAGGCGATGCTGCGGGTGGTCCCCGCGCGAGCGGGGGTGGTCCGTGGCCGAACGGCTCGGTGTGCGCGAGGTGGACGTGGTCCCCGCGCGAGCGGGGGTGGTCCGTTTCAGCTCTCCCGACCAGCCAGTGACCCACAGTGGTCCCCGCGCGAGCGGGGGTGGTCCGAAGGTCGACCGGGACGACCCCGGAAAGGTCAGGTGGTCCCCGCGCGAGCGGGGGTGGTCCGCAGGCCGCGAAAGAAGCCCCGCCGGCGCCTTCGTGGTCCCCGCGCGAGCGGGGGTGGTCCGCCGGACAGGTCTTTCCCGAAGGCTCTGGCGGCGTGGTCCCCGCGCGAGCGGGGGTGGTCCGACCAGCCGTTACGAGACCGAGGTCGAGGTCGAGTGGTCCCCGCGCGAGCGGGGGTGGTCCTTCTTGGAAAGCGGTTCCGGGTTCCGTGAATTCGTGGTCCCCGCGCGAGCGGGGGTGGTCCGTGCAGCATCTGGTAGGCGCCGCCGCCGGGGACGTGGTCCCCGCGCGAGCGGGGGTGGTCCGAGGCTGGCGCGTGAGGCGATGCGTTGGCGGATGTGGTCCCCGCGCGAGCGGGGGTGGTCCCGCGAGCGACGCGGCCAGCGCGACGGCGCTGCTGCGGTCCCCGCGCGAGCGGGGGTGGTCCGGCCGTCTCCGGCGTACCGGGGCACCATATGGAGCAGTCCCCGCGCGAGCGGGGGTGGTCCGGAGGCCCCGGAGTTGGGGACCCGCACGCCATAGCGGTCCCCGCGCGAGCGGGGGTGGTCCGAAGAAGGTCACGCAGGCGGAGAAGGCGCACGAGCGGTCCCCGCGCGAGCGGGGGTGGTCCGGCTCATCGCATCCACTCCGATCGCGTGACGTCGCGGTCCCAGCGCGAGCGGGGGTGGTCCGCGTGACGGTGTGAAAAGCCGGGGGTAGGGACAGCGGTCCCCGCGCGAGCGGGGGTGGTCCGTCCATCCACCCCGGCTACTGGCCCGCTCTGGCGCGGTCCCCGCGCGAGCGGGGGTGGTCCGCAGACGATGTTGTCGTTCGACCCCGCGACCGTGCGGTCCCCGCGCGAGCGGGGGTGGTCCGGTCGGGGAGTCCCCGGAGCGGTTTGCGTTCGTGTGGTCCCCGCGCGAGCGGGGGTGGTCCGAGGGGCACTAGCGATGATGAGCATGGGCGGGAGTGGTCCCCGCGCGAGCGGGGGTACGTCGTATCCGGGTCACCGCGCCCGTTCAGGCACAGAAGTTCTTCACGCGCGGTCGGGTACGGCGTTCGGGCGGGAGCCGGGCTGAGGTCGGCTCTGAGCAGGGGGCGGCCCTGGTCGGGTGAAGGCGAAACTGCTTACGTTGAGTAGTCGGGACTGAGAGGGGCCCTACGCTCGCAGGGGTGAGATCGCAGTCACGCCTCGCCGCGTGAGGTGATGTGGTGCTCGGAACGACGCCGGGTGGTTCGCCTCTGCGGGGGCGGTCTTCAGCGCTGTGTGGCAGTTGCCTCACAGGCTTGGATCGAGCGGGACCGTCGAGGATCTGGTGGGATCGAATCCGCCATAGATGTCCGGTTCTCCGGTAAAACCGCAGGTGAGATGGGCCACCCTTTTAGGTTCGAGTCCCACCCGCCCCACCGAGCACGACAGTGCAGAATCGATCTGACCTGCAAAAACGCGGTTCGATGCGTGTTTTCACGTGTGGCATTTACCTCCGACCCGTGAGGCAAACGTGCGACATCACGGCCCGACCAAGCCGTCGAACCCCTTGCGAACTGGGGTTTTGTCGCGGATCCGGGTGGGATCCATGGTTGACGGTCCCACGGCTCCTACATGAGCCCACCCCACCTGCACCGAAGATCTCCGCCCTCGCTCTCACCATGAAGCGGTCCCGTTAGTTGGGGGGCTTCGCGTGAGGCCGGGTTTCGTGAGCGGCTTGAACTCCCATCGTGACTCCCCCCTGACGGTCCGGTCACGTCTGACCTGTACCCGAGGGACCGCCGCGAAGCATGTTGGCGATGTATCCTGACTATGTACATCATGGATTCGCGGTGAGGGGTGGCGAGCATGTCCGTAACCCAGATCGATCTCGATGACGAGGCACTGATCGAGGCGATGCGACTCATGGGCGTCTCGACGAAGAAGGAGACCGTCAACGCGGCCCTGCGGGACTACGTGGCGCGCATCAAGCGACTGGAGGCTGCCGAGAAGCTGGCCGAGCGGGGCGAGCGGGGCGAGTTCGAGGCCGCGGCCGCCGCGCATGCCGCCGCGAAGCGCGCCCGGCGGGCAGCCTTCGAGTGATCACTTACCTCCTCGACACTTCCGCTCTGTGGCACCTCTTCCGAACGCCGGGGGCGTTGCGACCCTGGGAAGGGCACATCGCCGCAGGTGTGTTCCACATCTGCGAGCCCACCAGGGCGGAGTTCCTCTACTCGGCCAAAAGCCCGGCCCACCGTGACGAGTTGACCGAAGAGCTGGATGGCCTCTGCCAGTTCTCGTCAGTCCCCAAGAACGCCTGGCGATGGGTCGATACCGCACAGTACAAGCTCACCCAGCAAGGGCAGCACCGCGCCGCCGGAGCCATCGATCTGTTGGTGTGCGCGACAGCGGTCCATCACCAGCACACAGTTCTCCACGTGGACAATGACTTCGCCACGGTGGCAGCAGTCCTCAAGGAAGTGCAGCAACGGGACGCACGGAACTGACTATTGATCATCGACCCGTATCAGCCACAGGCGAGACGGTAGCCAGTGTGATCGACATGATCTCGCGGCCCTTGGCGGGCCAGACGTGACAAGGCGCCCTGTCCTCGGGATCTGCGCCCTGACCATCAACCACGACGGCCGCCAACTGGCGTTCGGCAGCGCACCGCCATGATCAGCCGACCCTCGTCGCAGGCGCGGGGCCACTCCGACCGGGCTGCCATCCTGCTCTTCGTCGCCGGTGTCACCCACTCAAGAGCAAGGACACCGCGTCAAGCCAGGGGCAACCGTCGCCCCGCTCAGTTCGGGAAGGTCCTGTGCAGGGTCTCGCAGATCCTTCTGCTCCACACAGACGGGGTAACGGCCATGATGGCCACCGAGAAGCTGGGCAACCTGAGCGGCAAGCAGTGCAGCGGATGCTCCTGAGACGCCGCGGCCTGGAATTGCGGAAGGATCTTCCCAAGATCATGCAGACCGGCCCACAACATCACCAGCCGCCCGGCCCCGTCTTCGGAAACCCCCAGCGCCCCAGCGATCGCACGATGCCGGCTGGACGAGAGAACCGCATCCCACACGGCCCCAGCGACCATCGCCGTGTCCACGAGATGCCCCATCAGCGGGTACGGCCTGTCTAAGCCATGGGACTTCCCCCAGATACGCGTATCGATCACTTCCAACCCCACATCCCCCAGCACGAATACCGCGTACTCCACCACAGCCCTCTGACAACATGAGCAGGTGACAGACAGGAGCAAGTCAAGGACCGGCAAAGCGGCTTAGAAACCGCAGGTCGCGAAGGGTGGTCCCCGCGCGAGCGGGGGTGGTCCTCAGGTCGTCGTTGTCGTCCAGGGCGTCGGGGAGTGGTCCCCGCGCGAGCGGGGGTGGTCCGTGGTAGCCCTCGGCGCCCGGGACCGGTACGGCGTGGTCCCCGCGCGAGCGGGGGTGGTCCGTGTGCCCAGGCGAGCCATCCGACGGCGAGCAGGTGGTTCCCGCGCGAGCGGGGGTGGTCCGGAACTCGGCGTGTTCCTCGTTCTGTACGGGGAGTGGTCCCCGCGCGAGCGGGGGTGGTCCTTTGGGATCCCGTACGACTCCCCCGCATTCGAAGTGGTCCCCGCGCGAGCGGGGGTGGTCCGGACATCGGTGTAGAGGCGCTCACGATCTCGATGTGGTCCCCGCGCGAGCGGGGGTGGTCCGCTCAAGTCCATCGGCGGGAAACTCAAGGGGTGGTGGTCCCCGCGCGAGCGGGGGTGGTCCGGCAGGCTCTCGTTGTGTGCCTCGGGCCTTGCGGTGGTCCCCGCGCGAGCGGGGGTGGTCCGTCGCTGACCACCTTGCCCGCCTCATTGAGCTGGTGGTCCCCGCGCGAGCGGGGGTGGTCCGGTAGGCCGGGGCGAAGCGGAAGGCTCCCATCAGTGGTCCCCGCGCGAGCGGGGGTGGTCCGTCGGTGAGCTGTCGCGGATCCGTGGTCACCATGTGGTCCCCGCGCGAGCGGGGGTACGTCGTATCCGGGTCACCGCGCCCGTTCAGGCACAGAAGTTCTTCACGCGCGGTCGGGTACGGCGTTCGGGCGGGAGCCGGGCTGAGGTCGGCTCTGAGCAGGGGGCGGCCCTGGTCGGGTGAAGGCGAAACTGCTTACGTTGAGTAGTCGGGACTGAGAGGGGCCCTACGCTCGCAGGGGTGAGATCGCAGTCACGCCTCGCCGCGTGAGGTGATGTGGCGCTTGGAACGATGCCGGGTGGTTCGCCTCTGTGGGGGCGGTCTTCAGCGCTGTGTGGCAGTTGCCTCACAGGCTTGGATCGAGCGGGACCGTTGAGGATCTGGTGGGATCGAATCCGGCATAGATGTCCGGTTCTCCGGTAAAACCGCAGGTGAGATAGGCCACCCTTTTAGGTTCGAGTCCCACCCGCCCCACCCTGCTGCCCCCCAGCAGAAACGTTCTGACCTGCACGGTCAGCGAGCCACCTCTCCGGGAGGTGCCCCGTCCGGTGCAGTGGAGATCGCTTGCTGGCCCGCTGCTGGCCCGACGGCTAGATGATCACGCTTTCCGGTACGGGGCGCACGCGAACGTTTGCAGACGTCCAGCGTCCTTGGCGCCGCCTGCTTGCATGCGCGTCGGCGCCCCCGGAGGTGACAACCTCCGGGGGCGCCTTGTGCGTGCCTGGCGGGGTGGTCGCGCCCGGACGCTCAGGGGGAGCCGGGCGTCCGGGCGGTGGTGATGAGGGTGCCGATGTGGCCGAGGTCACGTGCGTCGAGCACGGTGGCCTCGGCGGACTCGAAGCCGGCGCCCACGAGCAGGCGTTCCCATGTGCGGGGGCGGAAGCTGTAGCGGTAGGTGAACATGGCGGGCCCTGCGAAGCCGCCTTTGTACATGCCCTGTGGCCGGTATGCGCCGGGGATGGCCGGCGGGTGGGAGTAGACGAACCCGGCCTCCGGGGTCGAGGCGGGCGCGGACGAGGGGGAAGAGGCGTCCGGGGTCGGCGAACCATGCCGCTCCGAAGATGGAGTAGATCGCGTCGTAGGTCGTCTCGTCGGCGGCCAGGCGCTCCAGTACCTCGCCCTGCACGAACCCCGCTCCGCTCCCGGCCCAGCGTTCCGTGAGCTTCTTGATCAGGACCGGTGAGAGGTCCAGGCCGGTCACCTCGATGCCGTGGGGGGCGAGGTGGGCTACGGCGCGGCCGGGGCCGCAGCCGAGTTCCAGCGCGGTGCGCGGATCACCGAGGAGTTCAGGGCCGGGGCCGGAGCCGGGCCCGGAGCTGTGGTCGGCGTACTGGGTCCAGCGGAGACGGGTTCGGCCTTGGGGTTGAACGCGGACTCGGCGTAGGTGTCCCACAGTGAGGTCTCGGCGGCGATGTCGTGGGGAACAGGCATGGGTCCTCTCCGAGGAGTGGCGCGGGCGGTGCCGGGGTGGGCACTGTGTCGGCGGGTCAGTGGCTGTCGGGTGCCTTGTTGTCGCACGGGGAGCAGTCGGCCCCGGCGGTGCGAAGGTGACGGTCACGGCGACGGGCGAACTCGACATCTACTTGCGGGCGTTCGCGCGACTCTCCGACCTTGCCGTTCACGGTTCGGAGGCGCGCGTCCTGATCACGAAAGCGATCGAGGCCCTGCGGTAACGAGACCGAACTGATTGCCGGCCTCGCAACCGTTGCCAGACACAAGAGCCCCCGCCGTCCCGAATCGGGTACGGCGGGGGCTCGGTCAACGGGGGCTCGGGGCTCGGACGGCGCACCGGCACCCGCATGTCGTTCAGCGGGCGATAGCGGTCCGGCGCTGCTCGCTACCAGTCCCGGCGAGAGCCGGAGCCTTCGGGGTAGAAGATACCGCCACCCTGGGTGAGTTCGGCGAAGTCGCCGGCCTCGGCCATCAGCGGGGCTTCGTACACCTCGTCGGGCTCGATGTTCAGCGTCACGTTGTCCACGGATCTCCCTCCAATACAGCGGGGCGGCCGGTCCGCCCCTGTATCAGGAAAGTAAGGTCCGTGGCGCGTCAACTCCTGGCGTGACACTGAGAACCACGCTGACGAGCGATCCCGCCGTTGCTAAACCATGCACCGCCCACGCATGGCGGTGGGAGTGGCTGAGTGGTCCAGTGGAGCAGCACGCCGAGCGACGTTCACCATGAACGGGAGGTGTGCGGGGGCGTCCGGTCCGGGTCTGTTGGCGTTTGGGAGTTTGCCGTGGTCAGCCTCGGGCCGCCCACCGGATGCTGGTATGAGGGTCTCTCGTTGGCGCGCCGTTGGTGAGGCCGGCGCCCCCGGGCCGCGGGGTTGGGGCCGAGGCGACGTTCACGGACTCCGCGGGAGGTCGCGCTTCCCCGTACGCGCGGAGAGTGGGCGGTGTCCCGGCGGTGCGGGACTGGCCTCCGGCTGGTGCCGGAGGCCAGCGCGCTGTCGGTGTGCCGGTGAGGGTGCCGGGCGCCGTGTCGGCTCAGATGGCGTTGAGAATCGCTTCTTCGACGTGGTCGGCGGCGTTGCGGTGGCCCTGTGCGTTGGGGGTGTACGAATGAAAGCTGGTCGGGGGGTGTGAGGAAGCCTTCGACCCACTTGTTCTCGTCGCAGACGCTGTGGTTCCGGGAGGAGGCGTAGAGGTCGACGAAGCTGGCGGCTTCCTGCGTGCCGGTGGACTTCTCGATCCTGTTGTTGAGGGGTTCAAGGACGTCCTGGCGCAGCCAGTCCAGGTCGCCTTGGGCGATCGGCCCGAACTCCGCCATGTCGCCGTAGCGGCACTTGGAGGTGTCCTTGGGGACGATGGTGGGGTAGCCGACGGTCAGGATCTTCGCCTTCGGGACGCGCTCGTGGAGCACGTCGAGCATCCCGTCGTATTCCTTGCTCACCTTGTTCAGCCGGGCCTGGATGCTGTCGCCCAGGGCGTCCTTGCACGGGGTGCCCTTGCCGTCGCCGCCCAGCTCCGGGCATTTGCGGAGGATGTCGTCGAAGCCGAGGGTGTTTCCGCCCACGCCGACGGTGATGACGTCCGTGTCGGGGCCCACCGCCTCGGACTGGGGCGACACCGGGGGGAAGGGATAGTCCGGGTCCTCGGAGAAGGGTGGCAGGTGACGGCCGGTCGGGTACTGGGGTGTGTCGGTGACGTTCTCGATGGTGGCGGCACCGCAGCTGACGTTGGTCAGGTCGAGGAGGCCGCCGAGGTCGCGGTCGATGACCTGGGGGTAGGCCCGGTCGGTCCGCTCGCACCCGTCGCGCGGGACTTCGAAGGGGTCCCCCGTGGCCCGGATGACCCCGGCGGTGTAGGAGTCGCCCAGGGCGACCCACTGCTTGTCTGCGGCGGCTGCGGGCTGGGCTCCGGCGAACTGCGCGGGGACGACGGCGCCGGCAGTGAGAGCTGCGGCCGAACCGAGCAGGGCCAGACGAGTATGGAAGCGTGCCACGAATCCTCCATGGATACGGCGTTGGCGTCGCTTGACCATAAAAAGGCAATCACCCAGCGCACTTATTGAGATACGGACAGTCATCAATGTGTTGTGGAGGGACGCTCTGGGCGAGGGGATCGGGCATGTCGATCGCTTGTCACCTCTCGGTGACCGCTCAGGTGCGGTACTTGCGCACGCGCACGAGACCTTCTTGATCGTCTGTAGGAACCCAGCCGGACACCTGCCCCCATGGCGGCTGTCCTGTTCTCGATCACCAGCGAACGCGACCTCCGGCCGCTCAGGATCGTGAGGACGTAGCGCATGATCTTGCGCGGATGCTCCGCCACCCTGCCCACCGCACCCGCCACGCCGGTTGGCTCACCCGCCACCCGGCGCAGGGCCGCTGTACGACCAGGCATGGCACCACACCTGGGTGCCATCGCAACCCGCTGACGACCGAGGGGCGAACCTGCCGAGCCGACGGCGAGACGTACAGCGACGAGAATTCCCTTGTCAGCCCGAAGGCTGACAAGGGGACTGTTGGCGGGCAGCTAACTCGTAGACGGTAAGCGCCAAAGCAGCGACACCAGTGACTGCGGCGAGGGACGGCAGCGGCCAGCGGGCCCGTTCCAGGGTGCGGATGCGCGCCTCGTGATCGTCCAGCCTGCTGGACAGCTCGGCAGCGCGTTCAACACGCTCCCCGTACGCACGGGATGGTCCTGGGTCTCGGATGTCGGATTGCCGTCCGCATCGTGCTCCCCGTACGCACGGGGTTCGTGCACGACGAAGAGCCCCCGCCGTCCCGGATCGGGTACGGCGGGGGCTCGGTCAATGAGGGCTCGGGGCTCGGACGGGGCACCGGCGCCCGTGTCTCACTCAGCCGCTGATAGTGGTCCTGGGCCGCTCATGGGCTAGATGCCGGGCCGACGACTGCCGGAGCCCTCGGCCACCCAGCCATTTGCGCCCTGGGTGTGTTCGGTGAAGTCGCCGGCCTCGGCGAGCAGTGGGGTCTCGTACACGTCGTCGGGCTCGATGTTCAACGTCACGTTGTCCACGGGTCTACCTCCCATGCGGCGGGGCGGCCGATCCGCCCCGCTACAGGAAAGTAAGGTCCACGGAACGTCAACTCCCTGGCATGCAGCCCGGAACCACGCTCACGAGCGAACCAGCTGTTGCTAAACCACGCACCGCCCCGGCACGACGGCGAGAGTGCCTGCCCCGTCCAGCAGCGCGGCCATCCGCCCCTGGCTCGACCTGCAAGGGTGGCGGAACGCCGCGCCACGAGCACCTTGTTCACCTCACGCCCACCAGGCGTGAGCATCAACTCATGACAATTCCTATAAGATTCATTCTTACAGGGGACTTTCCGCATGAGTTGGGACTGTTGAGCTCAGTATTCCTCCGTCCTGTCCGGCGAGTGCCGGACAGCACTATGAGGAGGACACATGCGCAAGCGCCTCTCCGCGACGGCGGCGGTTCTCGCCGCCGCCCTGCTGGCGGTTGGGTCGGGCTCGGCTGTGGCGGCCGACCCCCCGAAGGCGATCGCTCCGTACGCACAGGCTGCGGCATCGGTGGCGAAAAACGGCGATGTACTGGCCGCCAAGAACGTCGACGAGGTCACCAACCCGTCCACGGGCCGCTACTGCGTCCACATCTCCGACCCGGACATCGACCTCGCCCGCAGTATCCCGACAGGGACCCTGAACGGGCACGAGGCCAAGGGCGGGTCTGTGCGCGTCTACACCAAGCCGGTGGGCGTCTGCAACAACGCTCCGGACACGGCATACGTGAGCGTCTTCAACAAGGACGGCCAGTTCGCCAACGCCGCGTTCTTCTTCACCATCCAGTAGACGCCGCTGTCAGTGCGTCGTGACGCGGGGCCCGAAGGTGCCGGGTCCCGCGTTCTTGGCGCCTACGGCCGGCTCCAGCCCGTCGGGGAGACCACCGACCAGGCCGCTGTTGTCCTGGAGCGCGGTGAGGACGGCGAGAAGGGCGGTGCTGCCGAGGGTGTCCTCGGACTTCACGGTGTACGAGCTGCTGGCGCTGCCCTTGGCGTGCGCCAGGACGCGGGTCATGTCGAGGTCACCGGGGGCGCGTGGTGCGTCGGGGCGTAGGCGGGGCTGAAAACGGAGTGTGAGGCACCGGGGAGGTGGGCAGCCCTGTGGGGGCGGCGTTGGGGCGGGGGGCGTGAGGGGGCGGAGGGGGCCCGGTTTCCGGGACGAACCCAGGGCTTGGCCGACGGGGACACAACAGGCCACAGCAGGGCGAACATTGCTTGAGGCGGCACCAGGGCCACTTGCCGCCGCTGGCTGCAGGGTCCAATATATTCAAGGCTCGGCGTCCTGCTTAGCAGGCTTTCAAGCCAGGGTGTAACTGCTCGATGTGTGCTGACAACCGCGCCTCCTGTGACAACCCACTGGCGAGTGGGCACTGGTTGCCAATGAAGGAAGTTTCTTTGAACTCCGGATTCGCTCGCAGCACTATCCGCCCAGCGGCCAACGACAGCGTCGTCGTCCCCCGTTGCAGTGGCTCATCGTCCGCCACTCATCGCGTCCGGGAAACTCGAACCGTGGGCTGACTCACGGAACGGGAACGAGCAGAGAAGCCCGACACGAAATCTGGCCAACCTGACCTACAACAATGCCCCGACGGCCGAGCGTACTCGTGCCGTGTGCGCAGCGCTGCCCGGCGATCAGCCATGTGCTTTCTCCGGGGACGGTCGAAGACCCGTCGGTGGCATGCCCGTCGAGTATTCGGCCGAGCGCGGGCCAGTAGTCCAACGACGTCAGCATCAAACGGGAGAAGAGTTGTCATGAGTACGTTTCACTCTGCCTGCGAACACGGTGATCACGAAATAAACAGAAGCCCCCCGAAGACCGTGCAGCACTCGCCTGCGGCCCTCTGCGAACTCTTTGCCGAGCAGGCTTCCCGAACCCCCCACCATGCCGCCGTCGTTGACGAGAACGCGGGCACCTTTCTGTCCTACGCGGAAGTCGACAGGCTCTCCGACGACATCGCCGACACCCTCCGCTTCAACAGATCACGGGTCGGCGAGTGGGTGTCCTACGCGAGTGAATGCGCCATCGGTAAATTACTCGGGCTGCTCGGCACTCTCAAAGCAGGGGCCGGCGTCCCTTCGCGTTACACCGCCATCGCCTCCCGCATCCGTGAGCTGGTGACGGGCGGCCACGCCAAGACCCTCCTCCTCAACCGGGGTGTCGCTCTGGAATCGTCCGAGTGCACCCCCGCATGCCCGGTCTCCAGACAGGCGCGTGCCGGGGAGGCACAGCTGCCGCGGTTCCCGGCAGCGCCGGGGCCTGTGCGGCACCTCCATGTCGTCGACCCGGTCGGCAGCTCGCAGCACATCGAAGTGGTCGACTGGTCCGCAGCCGGTCCTGTGAACCGCGCCGAACCCGCGGAGGGGGTCGGTGCGCGCACCCTCGTGGAGTCCCGGCTCCTGGCCAACTCCGTTCTCAAGGCGGCTGTGGTGAGCCAGGAGCCGAAGGCCCGCATGAGCTCTCCGCCTGCGCTCGCACAGGGCGCACGCCGCGCCCACGCGGCAGCGCCCGGCTCCGACAGAGGTACCGGGCCGCTGGATGGTGACCGGTCGCCTGTCACCACGGTCAGGCCGCCCGGATCTCCCGTGTCGGTACGAGCATGCGGCTTGACCCGGGCCGAGACCTCCGTCGCCCGGCTGGTTGCCGAGGGCCTGACCAACAAGGAGATAGCGGACCTTCTGGTGCTGTCCGTGCACACGGTGGGAACGCATGTCCGCAGCAGCTTCTCCAAGCTCGACGTGACGAACCGGGTGGCACTGGCACGGAAGATCATCTTCCATGACTGCGCCGGCCAGTCCGCGAGCGGCCTCGCCTGACCCCTCGCCCATGAGTCGCCTCGTTCCCGCCACGGCGGAGGGAACGAGGCGATTCGTGTTCATGAGGCAGGCGCGGGTTCGGGGGTGGGGGCCGGGGCCTGAGGGGCGGCGGCGGGGTAGCGGCGAATGGTGATGATCATGAGCACGAGGGCGGCCAGGCCGATGGCGGTTGCCGTGAGGGAGACGCCGGTGCCGTTGTAGGTGGCCAGGGCGGCTCCGCCGACGCCGCCCGCCAGGGCGATGCCGATGTAGAGGCCGCTGGTGTTGAGGGCGACGGCTTCGGTTCCGGCCTCCTTGGCGAGCTGGATGACCCGGGTGTTCATGGGGGGGTTGAAGCCCCATGCGGCGAAGCCCCACAGGGCCAGGGCCAGGGCGACCAGCCAGACGGGGGCACCGTGGTCGGCCATGGCGCCGATCAGGGCGAGGGCACCGGTTGCCACGACCAGGCCGGTGAAGCTGGCCAGCAGGGCCTTGTCCGCGCCCCAGCGGTCGGTGAGGCGGCCTCCGGCGAACGTGCCCACGGCGCCGGCGACGCCGACCACGGCGATGAACAGGGCCAGGACCGCGCCGTTCTTCCCGGTGAGGTTCTCGGTGACCGGGGCGATGTAGGTATAGGTCATCAGTCCGCTGCTGGCGCCCAGCACGGTCCCGCCCACGCACGTGAGGATGGCGGGACGGCGGAGGATGCGCAGCTTCTCGGCGACGGTGACCTCGGGGGCACCGGTCAGGTGGGGCAGGAAGTAGGCGGCTGCGGCGGCGACCACGACGGTGAACACGGCGACCGCGACGAAGGTGGCCCGCCAGCCGAACGCGTCACCCACGAGCGTGCCGACCGGGACGCCCACGAACAGCGACACCGTCAGACCGGCTGCCACCGTGCCGATCGAACGGCCGATCCTTTCCGGTGCCGAGAGGCGGCCGGCGAGCCCGAAGACCGCCGGGGTGATGGACGCCGCGACCAGGGCGGTCACCACGCGCATCACCATCAGCAGCCCGTATCCAGGGGCCAGCGCGGTGGCGACGTTGGCCACGGCGAAGACCACCAGGCCCCCGACCACCAGGGCCTTGCGCGGCAGCCGCGCCGTCAGCACGGCCAACACCGGCGCCGAGACCGCGTACGTCACGGAGAAGACGGTCACCAACTGCCCTGCCGCAGCCTCGCTGACGTGCAGATCATTCCCGATCTCCGGCAACAGCCCCGCGATCACGAAATCGTCCGTACCGATCACGAACGTCGTCAGCAGCAAACACACCAACCACCCGGACCCTCGCGGGCGCACCACATCACTCGCATCAGCATTCATGTGGGCACCGTAGGACCGTGACACTAGCGTCAAGGGCAAGTCCCTGACGGCTGCGGCTTCAGCCGAAGGCCCCCTCCACACCCCCCTGCTCCACCCCGGGACGGGATACCGCGCATTTACGGGATCTGCGGGACGTGCCCTTTGATCTAACGTGCAACTACACGGGAAAACGAGCACCAGATGCGCTCGAACGTCTCGGACGGAGCGGAATGGATATCGCCATTCGCAAGTACGGGGGTAGCTCGCTGGCCACCGACCAGCAAGTGATCTCGGCCGCTGAACAAGTAGCACAGGCACACAGGGACGGAACTTCGGTTGTCGTTGTCGTGTCGGCACGGGGTAAGACAACGGACGAGTTGGTGAGGGCGGCAGAAAGGCTGAGCTGTTTCCCTGATCTCCTCGAAAAGGACAAACTCCTCGCGACGGGCGAGGCGGAGTCAGCCGCTCTGTTCGCGATCGCCCTGCAGAACATCGGAGTTCCCGCGGTATCGCTTTCCGGTCCCCAGGCCGGATTGCGTGCCGTAGGACGGCACGGCTCCGGATTCGTCTCCGAAGTGGATCCCGACCCGCTGCGGAAGCGATTAAGAGCGGGCCACGTCGTGGTGGTTTCGGGGTTCCAGGCACTGAATGCAGAGGGAGAACTGATCACTCTGGGACGAGGAGGTTCTGACACCTCGGCCGTCGCGCTGGCAGCCGGACACGGTATGCGGACCTGCGAGATATACACCGATGTCGACGGCGTACACCGAGCAGATCCACGGGTGATTCTCGGAGCGCCGCTCCTCTCAAGAATCGACGCCGAAACCATGTCCGAGATGGCTTTCTCGGGAGCCGGTGTCATGCATCCGCGGGCCGTGGAACTCGCCGCCGTACACGGCATCGACATCGTGGTGCGCAACTCGGCCGGCTGGACCAGACAGACCACCATTGTGGGAAGGGGCGCCGAAGTGCGGGAAGCCGGAAGGATCGAGGGGCGGACCGGCGTGGTCGCCGTGACGCACGACAGGTCCGTCGCCCAGGTCGTCGTCCGGGGGGACTCCGGCGTCGCCGCCCTCGACGCGGTGGCCGGCACGCAGATCCCCGTCGACTCCGTGACCTGGTGGTCGGACCCCTCCGACGAGCTGCGCATGGCTTTCTGCGTGCCCGACGCGGCACTTGACGAGGTTCTCGCCGAGGTGGAGGCGGTCGTGCGTGCCGACGGCGGCTCGGTGGAGACAAGGCGCTCGCTCGCCAAGGTGTCGGTCGTCGGTGTGGGACTGCTGAGCAGGCCGGGCACGACGATCGGCGCACTGACAGCCCTGGCGGGCCGCGAGATCGACGCCCAGTGCGTGTCCGCGACCCAGGCGCGGACCACGTTCCTGGTGCCCAAGGCCCGGGTGAACGACGCGGTGGCGGCGCTGTACGCGGAGTTCAGGCTCGATCTCGACGAGAGCGGCCTGGAACTGATGAACGCGTGACAACACGCTGAACGCGTGGATGAAGCACTTCAGACACACACGAGCGGATCAGGAGATACGACCATGGACAAGATCAGTTGGCTTGACATCCGTATGGCCGGCGCGCCGAAGGCCGCGATCCTGCAAGAGGCGATCCATCAGCGGGTGGAGGCCGTGCTCACGGCCGACGTAGCGGATCTGGCCGAGCTGCCGCCCACCGTCAAGAAGGTCCTCTTCCCCGCGGGGCAGCCGAGCGCCGAGGACATCGCAGCCGCGGACGTCGTGATCATCGACCCGCGGGTGCACGGCGATGTCGAGACCTACGCGCTGGAACATCCCCGCACCGAGTTCGGCGAGTTCGTCGAAATCGTGGACGCCCCCTCACTTGAGCAGGCGTGCAAGGCCGCCAGCATCCGGAGCACCAGCCTGCTGCAGTTCCGCGACCCGACGAAGATTCCGCTGGAGATCGTGATCGCGGCGGCTTCGGCGGCCGAAGGCAGCATCATCACCGAGGCCAAGGACGTGGAGGAAGCCGAGATCATCTTCGGTGTCCTCGAACACGGCTCGGACGGAGTCCTGCTGGCTCCGGCCAAGGTCGGCGACATGACCGAACTCCGGGCCGCGGCCACCGAACGCCCGCCGGAGCTGGACCTGGTCGAGCTGGAGATCGTACGCACGGAGCACGTCGGCATGGGCGAGCGCGCCTGCGTCGACACCTGCACCCACTTCAACGAGGACGAGGGCATCCTGGTCGGCTCGCACTCGAAGGGAATGGTCCTGTGCGTCAGTGAGACGCACCCGCTTCCCTACATGCCCACCCGTCCCTTCCGGGTGAACGCCGGAGCGATCCACTCCTACACGCTCTCCAAGGACGCCCGTACCAACTACCTCAGCGAACTCAAGTCGGGCAGCAAGGTACTGGCCGTCGACGTCAAGGGGCAGACCCGGCTCGTCACCGTGGGGCGGGTCAAGATCGAGTCGCGCCCGCTGATCTCCGTGACCGCGGTCAGCGCCTCGGGGATCGAGGTCAACCTGATCCTCCAGGACGACTGGCACGTCAGGGTCCTCGGGCCGCAGGGAGTCGTGCTGAACAGCACCGAACTCAAGCCCGGCGACAAGGTGCTCGGCTACCTCCCGCTGGAGGACCGGCACGTCGGATATCCGATCGACGAGTTCTGCATAGAGCGCTGAGCGGACCGCTCTCCCCGACAGAAGGAGCGTCATGTCCACCGCACGTGAGTCCGTTCTCGATCTCCCCGTCGACGAGGTACCTGACCCGGAAGAGTTCATCCAGGCGGCCATGGGCTGGCACTTCGGCCGGGAGACGGGGTCTCCGTTCTGGCTGGAGCGGGCCAGGAGCCTCGACTTCGACCCGCGTCGGGACGTGCGCACCTTCGACGACCTGGCCCTGTTCCCCAACGTCACCGGCGAACTCCGCGACGTCCGCGCCGCGGACCTCGTGCCCCGCGGCTACGGGGACCGCCCGCGGATCGTGGGGTTCTACGAGAGCGGCGGCACCACCGGCGCCCCCAAGCGCGTGCCGCTGCTCGCCGACTGGGTCGAGCGGATCGTCGCCTGGAACGCGCGGAACATGGATCTGCGGGGCGACCCCCAGGGTGTCGACTGGCTGGCGCTCGTGCCCACGGGGCCGCACATGTTCGGCGAGTTGGTGCGCAGGCAGGCCCTGTTGCGGGGCGGGGTCGCCTTCACCGTCGACATGGACCCGCGCTGGGTGAAGAAGTGCCTCGCCGCCGGTAGGACGGAGGAGGCGGGGCGCTACGCCGACCACCTGGTCGAGCAGGCCGCTTTCGTCCTGGAGACGCAGCAGATCGGCGTCCTCGCGGCGACTCCGCCGCTGCTGGAGCGCATGGCACGTGACGAGCGGCTCGTGGCGCTCATCAACGAGAAGGTGAAGACGATCATGTGGAGCGGCGTCCACATGGACCCCGACACCCGTCACCTTCTGCGCACCCAGGTGTTCCCCGGTATCGGGATACACGGGGGCTACGGCAGTACGACCATGCTGGGCGGCGTGGACGAACGGGCCGGACTGCCCGACGAAGCGCCCTGTGTCGTCGACCCCTACAGCCCCTACATCACCTTCTCCGTCGTGAACCCGGAGACCGGGCGCCCCGTCGGGTACGGAGAACGCGGGCAGGTCCAGCTGAACCACCTCAGCAAGAGCATGCTGCTGCCCCACAACCTGGAGCGCGACCTCGCGACCCGGGTCAGGCAGCCGGGGAACCAGATCGGCGACTCGCTGTCCGACATCGCACCGGCAGCCGTCTTCGACGACCAGGTGGTCGCCGAGGGGGTCTACTGATGCCCGGTGTCCTGGAGCTGGACGTCCTCGGCGCCGACGGGCCCTACCGCGCGCACCGGCGCACACCCGTCACCGATGTGGCGGGACGGCAGTCGGCCGAGCTGAGCCTTGCCCCCGGCCTCCTCGTCCACCGTGCGCTCGCCGCGCTCCGTGCGGCGAGCGCCCCGCCGGCCGACCGCAGGGCGGCGGCCCTGCGCGAGGCCGGGCGGCGCTTCGCCGGCGAGGTGGTCGCCGGGCTCTCGGTCGAGGAGTACGAGCACCGCACGAGCCGGGTTTCGGGGCTGCCGATCACCACGGTCCGTTCGGCCGTGAGGGCGCTCGCGCTGGCCGCCGACCTCGCGCACCGGACGGCGCGCGACGGCAAACCGCGGGCGGCGACCGAGAACTGGAAGGAGCCACTGCCCGGCGGCCGTGGAGCGGTGTGGATCCGCAGGGGCGAGGTGCTGTGCGTGAACGCGCCCGGCAACCACCCAGCGGTGCACGCCGGCTGGCTGGAGGCGCTCGCGCTCGGCTACCGGGTGGCGGTGCGGCCCTCGCGCCGTGAGCCCTTCACCCTGCACCGGCTCGTCAGCGCGCTGCGCGCCTCCGGGTTCCGCGACGACGAGGTGATGCTCCTGCCCACAGAACACGCGGTGGCGCAGGACCTCGTACGGGGCGCCGACCTCGCCCTCGTCTACGGCGGGGACGACGCCGTCCTGCGCCATCACGGCGATCCACGGGTGCTGACCCAGGGGCCAGGCAGGTCGAAGATCCTTCTGCACGGCGGCGATTGGCAGGCCGGCCTGGACACCGTCGTCGACTCGGTCGTCGCCGAGGGCGGGGCCGCGTGCGTCAACGCGACCGCCGTGTTCGTCGACGGCGATCCCGCACCGGTGGCCGAGGCCATCGCCGAACGGCTGTCGGGCCTCCGCGGCCTGCCGCCCGAGGACGACAAGGCGCGGCTCCCCGTGTACCCGACGGCGGCTGCCCGCGCCCTGGAGGCGAAGTTCGCCGCCAGTGTCGGTGACGCCAGGCCGTGGCTCGGGGGCGAGGGCATCGTGGAGGAACTGGGCGACGGCAGCGCGGCGTTGCGGCCCTCGGTTGTCGAGGTGCCGCACGCGTACGCGCCGCAGACCGCCGTCGAACTGCCCTACCCGTGCGTGTGGGTCGCGCCGTGGTCGGCGGACGAGGGAAGCGGGCCGCTGAAGAACACGCTCGTGCTGACGGCGATCGGCTGCCCGGAGCGGCTGCTCGGCCAACTCGTCGCTGAACCCTCCATCAAGAACGTCTACATGGGCCGCCACCCCACCCACCATCATTTTCCAGGAGTCCCGCACGACGGGTATCTGACCGATTTCCTGATGCGGGGAAAAGGCATCATCCAGGGCTGAACATCGATCACCGATTGGTCACTGCATGGAAGCGCAACGCGTCTTTGACGCCCACGCACATCTTGCCCCGCGGCCGGATTCGGCAGAACGCATTCTCACCTCGATGGACAGGAACGGCATCGACCGTACCGTCGTCGTCGCCGGAGCCGCGATATCACCGGACGAACTCTCGCGGCAGATCATCGTAGGGGGCCACATAGAAAAGGACGCCGACAACACAGCGGTCCTTGAAGGCTGCGCCGGTGCGCCCGGCCGGCTGGTGCCCTTCTTCTTCGCCAACCCGCACCGGGAGGCCGGCGAATACCGCTCCCGTGGCACGGAGTTCAGGGGACTCAAACTCGCCCCCGGCGTGCACGGCGTGCCGCTGGCGGACGAGCGGACGCAGGCCCTGGTGAGCGCGGCGGCCGAACTGGGGCACAACGTCTATCTGCACTGTCTGCACCGCGAGGGATTCGGGGTGCGGGACCTGGTGGGACTCGCGCGGCGGTTCCCCGCGGTCACGTTCGTGCTCGGTCACGCGGGAGTGGGCGACCTCGACCTGTACGGAATAGATCTCATCACGGACAGCGGCAACATCGTCTTCGAGACGTCCGGCGGATACACCAGCGTCGTCAGCGCCGCGATCGAACGCCTGGGCGCTGAACGGGTTCTGTTCGGCAGTGAATACCCGCTCCAGGCCCCGGAGGTCGAACTCGCCAAATTCAAGGCGCTCGGTCTTCCGGCGGACCAGTGGCGGCTCATCGCCTGGGAGAACACCATGCGGCTCATTGGAGAAACGCCATGAAGAAAGCGCCCCTCGCAGAGGTGCCACAGCTCGGTCAATGGCGTGACCTGACAGAGCTGGGAGAACTCCAGGAAGACCGCCTGCCCGCGGCAATGGAATGGGCGGCCCGCTCTCCGTACTACCGCGAACCGTTCGGCGACCTCACACGGGTGAAGACCGTCGGCGATCTCGACGGGCTTCCTGTGATCACCAAGCGGGACCTGCGCAGGGCCTACCCCTTCGGGCTGCTGGCCGTCGAGCGTGAACACCTGGCCACCTACCACGAGTCCAGCGGCACCTCGGGGAAGCCGACGTCGTCGTTCTTCACCGCGGATGACTGGCACGACGTGGTCGACCGCTTCACCCGGAGCGCGATCGGTATCGCGCCTTCGGACACGATGCTGGTCCGCACGCCGTACGCGATGCTGCCCACGGGCCACCAGGCGCACCAGGGCGCGCTCTACAAGGGCGCCACCGTGGTCCCCGCCGACAACCGCTCGCTCGTGGTCACCCACTCCCGTGTGGTGCAGCTCCTGCACGACCTGGACATCACGCTGGCCTGGTGCATGCCGACCGAGTGCCTGTTGTGGGCAGCGGCGGCCCGCGCGGCAGGTCTCAGCCCTGACCGGGACTTCCCTTCGCTGCGCGGCCTGATGGCGGTGGGCGAACCCCTCAGCCCGGCGCGGCGCGACCTCATCCAGCGGGTGTGGGGCGGCGTGCCGGTGGTCCAGGACTACGGCTCGACCGAGACCGGCAGCCTGGCAGGCGAGTGCTCCCAGGGGCGGCTGCACCTGTGGGCCGACCGCTTCATCCCTCAGGTGTACGACCCGCAGACCGGACGCAGCAGCCTCACAGGTACCGGCGAACTCACCGTCACCACCCTCTACCGGGAGGCGATGCCGCTGCTGCGCTACAACATCGAGGACCAGGTGCGGATCTCCGACGAGGACTGCGCCTGCGGCTGGCGGCTGCCGGTGCTGGAGGTGCTCGGGCGCGACGCCACGAGCTGCGTCGTGGGCGGCACCCGCGTGACCCAGTCCCGGCTCGAAGAGCTGGTGTTCGGCCGGCTTGAGCCCTACGGGGTCATGTTCTGGCGGGCGAGGGCACGCGAGGACCACCTGGAGATCGAGTTCGAAGTGGCCGACCGGCGCCGCGAGGCCGCAGCCGAACTGACCTCCGCCGTACGGGAGGAGCTGGGCGTGACAAGCCGGACGACCGGCGTGGCTCCCGGGTCCCTCGTCCCGATCGAGGCGCTCACCAGGACGCACGACTTCGTCAAGCCCCGGAACCTCTTCGGCGCCGACGAGGACTGGGGCAAGGCGGTGAGTTACTGGTGAGCCCGCCAGGAGCGGCGCCCGGAACCGTCGGTACCGAGGGCCTGCGGGCGTGCATGCGGCTGTTCCCCACCGGGGTCGCCCTGCTCACGGCAGGCAGCGGCGAGTCCGCGACCGGCATGTCGGTCAACTCGGTCATCAGCGTCTCGCTCACCCCGCCCCTGGTCCTCGTCTCCGTGCACCACGCGGCGCGGATCAACCGGCGGCTGCTCGACGACCGCGTCTTCGCGCTGAGTTTCCTGACGGCCGAACAGACGGGCCTGACCCGTACCTTCGCCGCCGCCGACCGCCCGGTCGGCGCCATGGCGGTGAATGTGCTCGGCGGGGTGCTCAAGGACAGCGGGGTTCCCTTCGCGGCAGGCGCCTCGGCCACGATCGAATGCGTGCTCCAGCGCGCGGTCCCCGTCGAGGACCACGTGCTGGTGATCGGCCGGGTCACCGCCGCCCGGCTCAACCCGGTCCTCGCGCCGCCCCAGGTCTCGTACCAGGGCACGTTCACCACTGTCCGGCAGGCCGGGCAGCCCGAGAAGCCCGAAAAGAAGGAGCACGCAGATGGGTGACGAGACCTCACAGGCCGACTGCTGCATCGTCGGCGGTGGCCCGGCGGGACTGGTCCTCGCCCTGCTGCTCGCACGCCGGGGGCGCGACGTGACCGTCGTCGACCGGCGGGAGCACCTGGCACAGGGCGGCCCAGCGCACGCTCCGTTTCTCTCGCCGCCCTCCCTCGACCTGCTCCAGCACATGGGCCTGCTCGACGCGTTGGAGCCGTACGGCCAGCGCGTCCGGCAGGTCAGGGAGTACGACACCATGGGCGGGCACTCCACCCTCGACTACGCGTCGGTGCCGGGAGGCAGTTACCCGTACGCGCTCAGCGTCCCGCTCCGTGCGATGGCAGGCGCGCTGCAGGACGCGCTGCTGCGGGAGCCGACGGTCAGGATCATGACGGGCACGTCCGTACAGGGGCTGACCGGAGAGCCCGCCACCGGTTACGGGCTGGACCTGCGGCGGGGCGACACCCCGGTGCGGGTGGAGAGCCGCTTCGTGATCGGCAGCGACGGGAAGTTCTCCGCGCTGCGTGACATGGCCGGCATCGAGACCGAGGTGTTCGCCTTCGATCGCCCCGCGGTCATGGTCGAACTCCCCCTGCCCGAGGGAACTCCTGAACGGATCACCGCCCACCGCGACCACGAGGGCGCCCTCGTGGCGACGATGCCCGTCGCCGAGGGCAAGCTGACGGTCCTGTGGGCCGCCGATCCCGACGCGTACAGGCGGATCAAGGAATCGGGCATCGGCGCACTCCGCTCCCGGCTGGCCCACGCTGTGCCGGCCCTGACGGATCTCCTGGCGGCGAACCTCAGCACCTGGGAACAGGTCATCGAGGTGCACCACCACGTGGTCAGGCCCGCCCACTGGCACCGCGGGAACCTCGGGCTCCTCGGGGACAGCGCCCACGGTGTGCACTCGTTCGGGGCACAGGGCCTCAACCTGGCGCTGGGAGACGCCGTCGTCCTGTCCGACGTGCTCAACAGCGCGGCGGAGAAGGGCTTTCCGGAGCCGCTCGCGGCGTACGAAGCGCTACGGAGGCCGTACGTGGAGCGGTTCCAGCAGCTCCAGCAGAGCCTGGCGGTGCTGTCGTCGAGCCCACGGCAGCCGGTGCGCGACTCCGGGATGTACGCGGCGATCGCCGAGGTGATGACGCTCGGACAGCCCGAGGTGACACCTCTGCACGCGCTGGTGACCAGCGCCTGACCGCGCCCTCCTCGGGATCACCACCGTCCGCCGCCACTCCCCCACCCCACACCGGCACCCCCCCCCACACACACCCCGACTCAGCGCTCTGCAAAGACCTACAAGAGTGTGCATTCCGGATGCAGGAGAGGCGAATGACGCACATATTCGGCACACACCGATCGGCGGTGCAGCGCATGCGGCTGTACCTCGATCCCCGACTCGGCGCCGGCAACTTCTTCTGGCACACGTGGGCAGTCGCGACCGACCCCGACCGGCCGATCATCTTCCACCGCGGCGCCGAAGGCCCCGACGGCGCCGAGGGCGAGCTGTCGGAACTGTCACTGAACGACATGAGGGTCAGGGTCATCCGCTACGCGCACTGGTACCGCACCCAGGGCATCGGGCCCCGGAGCCATGTGGGCGTCCACACCCGCGACGGCCTGGAGAACCTGCTGCACTACATCGCCGTCACCAGCCTCGGCGCGGTTCCCGTGCACGCCAACGCGCAGATGCGACTCGACGTCGCGGCCGACTACTTCACGCGTACGAGGGTCTCGGTGCTGGTGGGCGACCGCGATCTGATCGACGCCTGCGCGGCCGTGTGGAAGGAGGCACCCTCAGGGCAGCGGCAGGCGGAGACCGTCACCGTGCAGGACATCGCGGTACTGCGTGAGACGGCCCCCAAGCCGCCCCGGCCGATGGCGGACTTCCCGTACCGTCACGCCGCCGGCGACCTGGTGCTGATCTCCCACTCCTCCGGGACGACCGGCCGCCCCAAGGCGCCCATGTTCCTGCACAGGTCGTTCTTCGCCGGCCGGTGGGAGCGGCTCTGGGCGTTTCCCTCGCTGCGCTCCGACCGCGTGCTCTCGGCGCTCCCGGCCAGTCACTCCGCCGGCCTCGCGCACCTGAGCATGACGATCACGCTCGGGCTGCCCACCCTGATCCTGGACGACATCTCCGGTGCCGCCGTGGTGCGCGCGATCAACACGTTCCTTCCGACGATGGTGCTCGGGTTCCCGATCGCCCTGGCGGGCCTCCCGACCTCCGACATCTCACCGGAGGCGGCGCGCACCCTCCACACCTGGTCCGGCATGGGGGACGCCTCGCACGAGCACCACATACGCGACCTGGTCGCTGTGGGAGCGCACAGCACCCCCGAAGGACCGGCCGGGGGCTCCGCCTACCGGGACGGTCTCGGCTCCTCCGAGATGGGCATGGTGCTCTTCACCCAGGTCCACACCCCGCAGGCGCCGGTCGAGGGGCGTCTCGTCGGACTGCCGACGAGCGTGGTGAAAAGGGCGGCGGTCTTCGGCGACGACGGCAGAGAACTGCCACCGGGGCAGCCGGGCAGGCTCGGTGTGCGCGCGCCGAGCGTCACCCCCGGTTACTGGGACGACCCGGGCCTGACCGAACGTTCCCTGCTCGACGGCCACTTCCTGACCGGCGACATCGTCCGACGCGACACACAGGGCCTCTGGTACCACCTGGACCGCGAGCCCGATGTGATCCACTCCGCCGACGGGCCCGTCTACAGCCTGCCGCTGGAAGAGGTCGTCCTGCTGGAGACCGGCGCGACGGACTGCGCCGTCTTCGCGGCCGACGACCCCGGCAGCCCGCGGGCGTCGTGCCCGGTCGCCGTGGTACTCACCGACGACGGGTCCACGGCCGGCCCGGACGACCTCCTGGAGCGCTGCAACGCGGGCCTGCTGCGCAAGGGGCTGCCGGCCCTGCGGGCGCTGGTCGTCGCCACCGGCCGTGAGGGCCTTCCGGTCGGCCCGACGGGCAAGGCACTCAAGCGCAGCCTGCGGGAACGCCATCAGCACCTGCTCACCGACGGCGCCACGGAAGGCATCGCGGAGGGCGCCGTGGCACGCGCTGAGCCGACGGTCGCACCGACCCGGAACGGGAGCACCAGGTGAAGGCCGCGCACGCTGCCCAGGGAGAGGACCTGACGGCGGAGCCTCATGCCGCCCATGAAGGCACGCGTGACGTGGACCGTCATGCCGTCCATGAGGTCACCCGTGAGGCGGACTCCCATGCCGCCCATGAGGGCACGCGTGACGCGGACCGTCACACCGTCCATGAGGTCACACGTGAGGCGGACTCCCATGCCGCCCATGAGGCGGACGCTCATGCCGCCCATAAGGCCACGCACAAGGCGGACCCCCATGCCGCCCATAAGGCGGGCGATCAAGCCGCGCGGGAGGCGGACCCCGCGGACCACCGAGCCGCCCGAGAGGTCATCGACATCGCGACGGGGACCTGGCGGGCCCAGGCGCTGTACGCGGCGGCTGCACTGCGGATCCCGGACCATATCGCCGGGGGCGCCGTCTCCTGTGAGGCACTGGCCGCACTGACGGGTACGGGCGAGGACGCGGTCCGCCGGCTGATGCGTCTGCTCGCCACCATGGGGGTGTTCGAGGGCACGGAGACGGCCGGATACCGCCTCAACGCGGTGAGCACGCTGCTGCGCAGCGACGTGTCCGGGTCCATGCGCGACATGTGCCTCATCTACGGCGAGGAGTTCCACCGGGCCTGGGGCGCCGTGCTGCCCGCGCTGCGCACCGGAGGGACCGGTTTCGAGGAGGCGTTCGGCAGCTCGCTGGGCGACTACCTGAGGGACACACCGGGGGCAGGGCCCAAGTTCCAGCGCGCCATGAGCGTGGGGAGTGCCCCCTTCGCCACGGTCTCCCGCGCGATCGACTTCTCGCGGCACCACACGGTGGTCGACGTGGGCGGCGGATACGGCACGCTCCTCTCGCTCGTACTGCGCGGGAACCCCGGCCTGCGCGGAGTGCTCTTCGACCTCCCTCACATGGCACCTCTCGCGCACGAACACCTCGCCGACGCCGTGGACCCGGGCCGCTACGAGATCGTGACGGGCGATGTCTTCGAGGAGGTGCCACCCGGTGGGGACGCCTATCTGCTCTCCCGCGTGCTGCAGGACTGGGACGACGCCGACTGCGTGCGGCTGCTGGTCAACTGCCGCCGGGCGATGGGCAGTTCGGGCCGCCTGTTCATCCTGGAGCGGGTCGTGGCGGAGGACCGCTCGACCGCCCTCCCCGTGCTGTGGGACGTGCACCTCATGCTGATCGCCGGCGGGCGTGAGCGGACCCTGCCCGAGTACCGGTCGCTGCTGGCACGGGCGGGACTCCGCCTGGAATCGCTGGAGCCCTTGCCACTGGAGACGAGCTTGCTCGTCGCCTCCCCCGCCTGAGCCCCGGGACCACGGGCCCGAGACCTGCGGCCACGGCCCCGGGCCCCTGAGACCGCACCCCCTGAGACCGCGCCCCTGAAAGCGCGGCACCGAAACCGCGGCACCGAGACGGCGGATCGCCGTCCTCATCGACCTGGGGAGATCCGGGACGCCGCATCACCGAAACCACGGAAGGGAAAGGCTGGATGTCCGAAACCTATTCGCCGGACACTCTGAAAGTCATACGCACAAGAAGCGTGCTCCGTAACTACGCACGGGAGCCGGTTCCCGGCGACGTGGTGGGCGAAATGCTGGAAACAATGATTTCCGCACCCAGCGCGTCGAACAAACAGGCATGGTCTTTCGTCGTGGTGCAGAAGCCCGAGAGCGTACGACTGCTGCGCGCTTTCTCGCCCGGAATCATCGGAACTCCGGCCCTGATCGTCGTGGCGTGCGTCGACAGGTCCCGCACCGACCGCCTGCCGGGAAATGTCTCGCAGAAGATCTACCAGACCAGCAAGCTCTGCGTCGGCATGGCCGTTGAGAACCTCCTGCTCTCCGCCCACGTCCTGGGGCTCGGCGGCTGCCCTGTGAGCAGTTTCCGGGAGACCCAGGTGTGTGCACTGCTGGGCATCCCTGACCATATCGAGCCGCTGCTCGTCGTTCCCATCGGGTACCCCGCACAAGCTCCCACTCCGTCCGATCGCCGCGATATGAACGAGGTAATCAGCCATGAAATCTGGGGACACGGTCCTGTCGCCTGACCGACTGCGTGAAGAAATCGCCCTGCTGGCCGTCTACCTGCTGAGCAGCGGTCGCGGACTGCTGGACGAGCCGGCGGACTACGGCGTTTTCCGTTGTACGGACGCCGCCCGCCGCACGCTGGAAATCCTGGAACAGGCCGGTGGCGGGAACGCCGAGCTGACGGCCGTCCGAAAAAGCCTCGACGACATCATGTTCACCCCGATGGGAAGCGAGGTGAATCTCGCCGAGACCCTGGACGAGCTGTGCGGAAAAATGGCTTCCGCGCTGAAGAAGTGAGTAAAACCCTGCACACCGACCAGGAGTCCAAGCATGCAGCCAAGTCACCTGGAAGAGTTATCACACGGCATGTACGTGAAGCCACTCGGCGCGGAATGCAGACGCATTTGGCAGCGCGGTGACCATGCCCTCATAGGAGTGAGCGCGGGAAACAGTTATTTCAACCAGGAGCGCCTGACGAAGCTGCTGAAATGGGCGGGACACAGCTTCGCCGAAATCGATGTGGTGTACGTGGACACCCACTTGGACACGATGCTCATCGCGGACGGACGCGCCCCGCTCCACGCTGCCAAGTCCTCCCGGTCCACGATCAAGGACCTGCGCCGCAGGATCCGCAGGTCCGTCGAATTGGTGGACCCGGACGGCGTCCGATTACGCGTACGGTCACTGACCGAGGTCATGGACCTTCCCGAGTACCAGAAGGTACGCCTCAGCACGGACCTGGCCATGCGCGAAGACCCGGAATTCGCAGCCACCTGCGAGAAGATGGTGCGCCAGGTGGTCGGGCACCGCAGTACCGGAGACGGAAACGTCATGACCAAGGCGCACATCGAGGCGGGCCTGAGTTATCTGCAGGCTGAGGCACCCCTGTTCGTGGATTCCCCCTCGATCTTCGATGTCCGTTCCTCTGTGGTCTGTTACCACATGCTCACTCCGATCACCGATCAGCTCTGCCGGCGGGATTCCTCATTCCGTTGCGCGCCGGAGAACGGCTATCTGATCGTCCGGCCGACCGAACTCGGCGAAAGCTGACCGCACCTCTCCCGGTGCGCCGGTGCACGGCTCCGGGCTCCGCGGCCGGGACCCGGCTTCGGGTCCTGGCCGCGGCGGCCCGGCACCGCGAGAACATCCACCCGGAAAGAGGGAAAACCCCGTGGCTTCGAAGACGTGGTTCATCACAGGCTCCTCCCGCGGCTTCGGCCGTGTCTGGGCCGAAGCGGCACTCAAGCGCGGCGACAGGGTCGCCGCCACGGCCCGCGACCCCGAGGCACTCGCCGGCCTGGTCGACACCTACGGCGAAGCGGTGCTGGCACTCCCGCTCGATGTCACCGACCGGGAGGCGGCGTTCGCCACCGTTGACCGGGCGCACCGGCACTTCGGCCGTCTGGACGTCATCGTCAACAACGCGGGCTACGGCCTGTTCGGCGCCCTTGAGGAGACCACCGAGGAACAGGCCAGGGCACAGCTGGAGACCAATGTCTTCGGCGCGTTGTGGGTGACCCAGGCGGCGCTGCCTCATCTGCGTACGCAAGGCGGCGGCCACCTCATCCAGACGTCCAGCATCGGTGGTGTCGTCACCCTGCCGAACCTCGGGCTCTACCACGCCTCCAAGTGGGCGCTGGAGGGCTTCAGCGAGTCCATGGCACAGGAAGTCGCCGAGTTCGGCATCCACGTGACGCTGGTGGAGCCGGGCGACTACGCGACCGACTGGAACGGGAACTCCGCCGTACACACCGATCCCCTGCCTGCCTATGACGGCATGCGCGAAAAGGTCACAAAGATCTGGGAATCGATCCCGGGAGGCGACCCCGCTGCCACGGGACCTGCCATCCTCCGCCTCGTGGACGCGGAAAACCCGCCACTGCGGCTTTTCCTGGGTGCCATGCCGCTGGAGATCGCCAAAGAGCAGTACGCGCAGCGCCTGGCCACCTGGGAGGAATGGAGCGACCTCTCGCGGAATGCACAGGGAAACTGAAGGCTCCGGTTTCCGAGAACCGCACAAACACGGGATGGCTCGGCCGGTGCACATGAGTGAGACTTCACGGAGGGCAAGTAACCACCGGTGAGGCGGAGTTCACCGCGCCCGTCCCGCATTTCCCGTACCGCACGCCCGCCAGCACTCGCGCAATTTCCAGGTCCTGCGTCACCCCTTGCTTCAGTGCACCGAAAACGCCCAGGAAGGACGCGAAGAATGCGCAACCACCGTACTTCTGCCGCTCTTATGCGGATGCGCCGTCTCCACCGTTACGGGGACGACCGGCTGTTCATCGTCCCCCTGGACCACTCGGTCGCCGACGGGCCGATCCTCCCGGGGGACCAATTGGACCCGCTCATCGGGACGTTCGCCGAGAACGGCGTCGACGCCGTCGTTCTGCACAAGGGCCGCGTACCTTTCGTCGACCCCCGCCGCTTCGCCGGCATCGGCCTCATCGTCCACCTGAGCGCCAGCACCATGCACGCTCAGGACCCCGACGCCAAGTACCTGATCGCAAGCGTCGAGACCGCCGTACGGCTGGCAGCCGACGCGGTGAGCGTGCATGTGAACCTGGGCTCGGACGACGAGGCGAGGCAGATCGCGGATCTGGGAGCGGTCGCCGACGCCTGCGCGGCGTGGAGCATTCCGCTCCTGGCCATGATGTATCCGCGCGGTCCGCGCGTCTCCGACCCGCGCGATCCCGTCCTGCTGGCGCATGCCGCCTCCCTCGCAACGGACCTGGGCGCCGACATCGTCAAGCTCCCCTGGGCGCACAGCGCCGACGAGATGACCGATGTGGTGCGCCAGAGCGCCATCCCGGTGATCACCGCCGGCGGTCCTGCCGGACGGGACACCTCCGAGGTGCTCGCCCATGTCTCGCGGATGCTGGACGGCGGTACAGCGGGCGTGGCCATGGGCCGGAACGTCTTCCAGGCTTCCGACCCCGGCAAGGCAGCCCGCCGGGTGGCCGAAGTCGTCCACCCGTCCGTCACGTTCGGAGCGGAGTCCGGCACCGCCGGCCCCGTGGCACTGACACCGAGTTGATCACGCGGCACTGACACAGCTGGCCGCTTGCCGTATCGCGGAACGGGAGGTCGTGACGGAATGCCTGACAGGTTCCCCGCGCGAGGGCGGGAGGAGACAGACGGCGCAACCGGCGAGGGGCGCCCCTTCGAAGTCGGTGTCGTCGGTGCGGGGCCACGCGGACTGTCCGTGCTGGAACGTCTGTGCGCCAACGAGCGGGCGGCGCCCTCTCACCACGAGATGGTGGTCCACCTCGTGGACCCCTTTCTCGCCGGGGCCGGGCGGGTATGGCGCACCGACCAGTCCCGGCTGCTGCTGATGAACACCGTGGCCTCGCAGATCACCGTCTTCACCGACGCGAGCGTGGAGATCGCCGGGCCGATCGAGCCGGGACCCAGTCTGTACGAGTGGGCCAGGACGGTGGCGCTGCTCGGTGAGTTCGACGGTTACGACGAGGAGGACCTGGCAGAAGCCCGCGGCCTGGGCCCCGACGCGTACCCGACACGCGTCCTCTACGGCCACTACCTGCGGGCCTGCTTCGACCGGATCGTCGCGGGTGCGCCCCGCCACATCAGGGTGCACCGGCGTTCGACCCGGGCCGTCGCCATGGATGACGCCCTGGGAGTCCCCTACGGTCAGCAGACGCTGCGCCTCGAACACGGCGACGGCCTGGTGCACCTGGACGCGGTGGTACTGGCCCAAGGGCACCTGCCAGCGCGCCTCTCGGCGCAGCAGGCCAGGACAGCGGGACTGGCGCGTATCCACCACCTCACCTACCTCACCCCGGGAAACCCCGCCGACATGGACACCGACGTGATGGAACCTGGCCGCCCCGTCCTGCTGCGCGGCCTGGGCCTGAACTTCTTCGACCACATGGCGCTCCTCACCGAAGGGCGCGGTGGCCGCTACGAGGAGTGCGAAGGCAAGCTCGTCTACCGCCCCTCCGACAAGGAACCGACGCTGTACGCCTTCTCCCGGCGCGGTGTCCCGTACCACGCGCGCGGCCGTAACCAGAAGGGCACCACCGGCCGTTACCACTCGCGGCTGCTGACCCCTGAGACGATCCAGCGGATGCGCGGAGAGGCACCGGCAGGGCTGCGGTTCTCCACCGACCTGTGGCCTCTGATCGCCAAGGAGGTCGAAAGCGTCTACTACGCCGCCTTCTTGGAGCGCCAGGGGCGGGGCGCGGAGAGGGACACCTTCACCGAGCGCTACCTCGCGGCCGGCCAGGCCGATTCCCCGGCGCTGCTGGACGCGTACCGCATCGCCCCACCGGACCGCTGGGACTGGGAACGTCTCCACCGGCCTTGCGCGGGACGCCACTTCGCCGACCGCGCGGCTTTCCGTTCCTGGCTGCTCCGCCACCTGGAGCGCGACGTACGGGAGGCCGAGGCCGGCAACGTGGACGGCCCGCTCAAGGCCGCGCTGGACGTGCTGCGCGATCTGCGCAACGAGGTCAGGCTCGCCGTCGACCACAACGGGTTACGGGACGACTCGCACCGGGACGAGCTGGAGGGCTGGTACACGCCCCTCAACGCCTACCTGTCCATCGGCCCGCCCGCGTCCCGCATCCGGGAGCTGATCGCCCTGATCGAGGCAGGGGTCGTGGACATACTCGGCCCCGGCACCGAAGTGCGCTTCGACGCCGCGGCACCGGGTTTCGTCGCCGCTTCGGCCCAAGTACCGGGAGAACCGGTGCACTCGACGGCCCTGATCGAGGCCAGGCTGCCCGTACCCGACCTGCGCCGGACCACCGATCCTCTCCTCTCCCATCTCCTGAACAGCGACCAGGCCGCTCCCTACCAGGTCACCGGGGACCGCGGCTCGCACTACGAGACAGGAGGACTCGCCGTCACCGGGCGGCCCTACAGGATCGTCGACGCCTACGGGCGTGCACACCCCCGGCGGTTCGCCTACGGGGTGCCCACCGAGGCGGTGCACTGGGCCACAGCGGCGGGCACCCGCCCCGGAGTCGACTCGGTCACGCTGGGGGACGCCGACGCGATGGCGCGGGCTGTGCTCGCCCTGGCTCCGGCCGCGCAGACATCCACGGAGTGGCCGCCCGCCGTCACCGCCGACGTGCCAGGGGTGATCGTATGAGCGAAGAGCAGGACCACCTGGAAGACCAGGACCACCTGATCGATGCGGGGCTGCTGTCCCCGGTGCGGGCCGGGGCCCCCGTGGAAGCCGTGGTGTCGGACGCCGCCTGGCTGCGGGCCATGATCGAGGCCGAGGTCGCTCTCGTCCGCGCCCAGGCCCGGCTGGGCACCGTGCCTCAGTGGGCCGCCAGGACCATCGCCGAGGTCTCCCGGGAAGACCGCGTGGATCTGCGCACCGTCGCGCGCGCCGCCAGGGAGAACGCCAACCCCGTGGTCGCGTTGGTCAGGGAGTTCACGCGCGCCGTCGCGGCGCGCGACCCCCGGGCCGCCGGCTATGTGCACCGCGGATCGACCAGCCAGGACATCTTCGACACGGGCGCGATGCTGGTCGCCCGGCGCGCGGTCTCGATGATGAGCACGGACCTGCGTTCGGCCGCCGGCTCCCTGGGCGCCCTGGCACGCCGGCACCACCACACCCCCATGGCGGGGCGCACCCTCGCGCTCCAGGCCGTGCCCATCACCTTCGGGCTCAAGGTCGCGGGCTGGCGCCGCCTGGTCCTGGACGCCGACCAGCGCATGGGAAGGCTGCTCGCCGGGGGCCTGCCGGTCTCGCTGGGCGGCGCGGCAGGCACCCTGGCCGGCTACCTCGCGTACGCCACCGTGGACGCGGCACCGGGGGCCGACGGCGGTCGTGAGGACTACGCCGACCGCCTTGAGCGGGCGTTCGCGCTGGAGACCGGGCTGGCGCGGCAGACCCTCCCCTGGCACGCGCTGCGCACCCCGATCGCCGACCTGGGGGCGGTACTGGGCTTCACCGCAGGCGCACTCGGCAAGATCGCGGTCGATGTGCTCACTCTGTCCCGTACCGAGATCGGCGAGGTGGCGGAGCCCGGGCCGCCGGGGCGCGGGGCCTCCTCCGCGATGCCCCACAAACGGAACCCGGTTCTCGCGGCCATGATCCGCGGCGTCTCCCTCCATGTGCCCGTCCTCGCGGCCGGGTTGACCCAGAGCCTGACCGCCGACGACGAGCGCTCGGGCGGTACCTGGCAGGCCGAGTGGGCCATGCTGCGCGAATGCCTCCGGCTCACCGGTGGAGCGACACACACCCTCTCCGAACTCGCCGCCGGCCTGGAGGCGAAACCGGAACGGATGGCGGCGAATCTGCGACTGACATCGAGCGGCATGGCCAGTGAGCGGCTCGTGGCGGTGCTGACGCCACGGCTGGGCCGGGCGACGGCTCAGGAACTGCTCACCACGTGCACGCGCGAGGCGGCGCTGACCGGCCGCCCGCTGTCGGCCGTGCTGTCCGCCGGACTGGCTGCCCTGCCGTCCCCCGGCGGCGCCATGCCCCCGGCCGAAGTCGAAGCGCTCTGCGCCCCCGACGCCTATCTGGGCGCGGCAAGCCTGCTCGTCGACCGCGCGCTGAGCGATGAGGCCGGGCCCGCCGGGGAGAGCGACCGGTAGCCGCGTCGGACCGAAGGGGGCCCGCGCCCTCGAACGCCCCCGGGCCGGCACCGCGCCCCGGGGGCCTTTCGCGAGTTCCGTGTGGCGGCACCCACCCCTCGGCCTCCCGGCACCCATGTCCCGCTCCGCCCGAGCCCCGGCCCCACGGCCGTAGGGCTCAACAGCCGAAGGGCCCCACCACGGCCGGAGGGGCCCACAGCCGGACGGTCGAGCGGTACCTCCGCGTTCCGCCGCCCTAGGACACGGCGCCGGACGCGGCCGGGCTCGCGTGCTGGGAGACGATCGCGTCCTCCAGGTCGGCGCTGTGCTGGACCAGTCGGTCCCTGATCTGTTGCAGCCGGGCGATCCTGTCCTCAAGCCCCATCAACCGCCGCTGCGCCGCGTCCAGTTCGGCGGAACAGCGGGGTGAGTCGGTCAGGCGGTGTTCGAGGCAGCCGGCGGAGAGGTAGAGCAGGACGTCTTCGGTGGTCAGTCCGGCGACGAGCAGGTCCTTGATGTTGCGTGCCCGGTCGAGGGTGACTTCGTCGTACTCCCGGTGCCCGTTGATGTCCCTGGAAGGCGACAAGAGCCCCTGCTGCTCGTAGTAGCGCAAGGAGCGGGGGCTGACACCGACGCGCTCAGCTAGCTCTCCGATTCGCATGATTCGCTCCGTAGGCAGGTTGGCACTCTGAGAAGTTGGCACATACGTAAGGCCACCCGCTGCCGCCGTATTCCACCGCGCGGGCGCGAGGACTTCGGGGCTCGGGGCGCGCTGCCAGTGTGGCGGGTCAGCCGGCCGGGCCGCGCAGCACGGTGACGGTGTCGAGAACGACCATCCTGCCGTCCAGGGGGCGTTGGAGTTCGCGCAGCAGATGCCGTATCCGGTGCTCGCTGTCGATGACCGTGACCACCAGGGGCAGGTCGTCGCTGGCGGACAGCAGCCGGTCGGTGTGCAGGACGGTGGAGGCGCCATAGCCCTCGACCGCCCGGGAAACGGTGGCGCCCGCCAGGCCCAACCGCTGTGCCTCGCCGACGACATGGTGGCACAGGGACTTCCCGTGCCAGGTGTCGCTCTCCGAAAGGAAGACCGTCGCGCGCACTCCCACACCGCTGACTCGCATGTGCTGTCTCCGTTTCCCGGGGACGAAGGACAAGGAGACGCGGCTATACCTCGGCTGCGTCCTGCGCTTCCTGCGCTTTCTGCGTTGCCAGCGCCTGGAGCCGCTTCTTCTCCACGCGCTTGTTGAAACGGTCGACGTCGATCACCATGCGCTCGTGAGTGCCGGCGCCGATCTCGTCGACGCCGTCATGGGCCGTCACGTTCCATGTCAGCGCCTTTCCCTGACGCTCCAGCAGCCTTACGGTCACCTGAATCGTGAGACCGGGAGGGGTGGCGGCCGTGTGTGTCACACGGATCGCGGTGCCGACACTGCCTTCTCCGGGTTCGAGGAAAGGAGCCATCGCACGGACGCAGGCCCACTCCATGAGCCCGACCATAAAGCCGGTGGCGAAGACCTCGGGGAACGTGGAGAATTCCTGCGATTCCGCGTAGAGGTGACGCACCGTCTTGTTCTGCGGGACAAGGTAGCGATGGGTGAACTCCTCGTCGACCAGTAGTCCGTCCCTCATCGGGTTTCTCCTTCTTCTCCGGCCCTGTGGACACACAACGGTGCCGGGACGGACCACGGAGGTCAACCAGGCGAACGCGACCACGGCGACCAGGCCCGTGGGGCGTTGGGCAACGATGTTGAATTAGGTGGAATCAGCCACTCCTGGGCGACCCACCTCTCACAGGCCCCTCGTGTGCGGTGAGGGCTGGCCACGGAGGCGGGGAGCGCGGAAGCGGAAGGACGGGACCCAATTCGGGGCACCAGCGGGAGAAATCTCGTGCACAACGTAAAATTTGTACAGTTATTACACTTGAAATGCGCACCCACGGAAATATTTTCGTGGAGTGACGCCAAGTAGCTGCCGTGCCGGGTGCCCGAATTGTGCATATGCGGCAGCGACTGATGCAGCCTCCATAGACGCACGGTACACGGGTGACCGCATGGGGTGACGGCTGAAGAGTGGGGTCCGGACAAGGGTTCGAAACTGCATACTGGGGAGTCTTGTGTGTCCAACGGTGATGGGGCTCACCGAAACCGCGGCTAGCACCGCTGACGGTCCCTGGCTGTCCATGGCAATCGATGAAACCAGTTCAGTGAGCCCATATGTATCGGCCCGTTTTCTATGTGCCACATGCAATTTCTTCCGTACCGATCTTGTCGAAATTCCCTGGACGGGAAATGTTTTCCGGTAGAAGTGCGATGGCAAGCAAGGCCGAATGACATATGCCCCGCATATGCAACGCCCCGGCATGTGGCCGGAGTGATGCGCTCTGCCCCCTGGCGCCGCCGACGCGAGGTAGGAGGAGGAAACCGTGACCACGATTCTTCTGTGTGCGGAAAATATCCTGATCAGGAAGGGACTGCGTAAAATTCTGGAAGATGACGAGGGACTCAGGGTCGTCGCAGAAACCGGCAACATTTCGGAAGTGCTCAAGTTGGCTGAGCAACACAGGCCGGATGTGGCGTTCGTCGAACTCAACATGCCGTACGGGGAAGGGCTGCGCATGAGCCATGCCCTCTCCAAGGACGGCGAGGCATCTTCCATCGGGCTGGCCTTCATCACCCAGTCGTTCGACCCCACGGTGGCCCTGCGCGGACTGCTGGCAGGTGCCCGCGCTTTCCTGGCCAAAAGCGATCCCCCGCGGCATCTGATCGCCGCGGTGCACGCGGTCGCCGCGGGCTATACGGTGCTGCCCCCTGACACCGTCTCCGCGCTGGAACCATGGGGCGCGCTCTCGCTCTCCACGACCCGCGTCGCCGACATGTTCAGCACGCTGACGGCACGGGAGCTGGAGGTGCTCCGGCTGATAGCGGCGGGCATGGCGAACCGCGAGATCGCCAAGACGCTCTCCCTGGGAGAAGCCACCGTCAAGTCGCACGTCTCCCGGCTCCTGTCCAAGCTGGGCCTGCGCAACAGATCGCAGGCCGTGGCCCAGGCGTACGCCGGGGGCCTGATCCCCAGTCCTTCTGCGTACGCGAGCAGTTGAGCGAAGGGCGAGTTCCGCTTCTCGTCACGCGATGTCACCAGGCCGAGGGTCCCGCGGGGGAGGTGATGAGCCTGCGGTCCGTGACGATGGCGGAGATGAGCCCGGCCGGAGTGATGTCGAACGCGTAGTTGAGCGCCCGGGCGTCATCGGGAGCCACCCGACGGCCGCCCGCGTGCGTGACCTCGTCTTCGGAGCGGCTTTCGACCGGTATGGCCGAGCCGTCGGGCAGCGAACCGTCGAGCGTCGTCTCAGGAGCCGCCACGACAAAGGGGATCCCCGCGTGCCGGGCGGCCAGTGCGAGGCCGAAGGTTCCGATCTTGTTCGCGGTGTCCCCGTTCGCCGCTATCCGGTCCGCCCCGACCACCACGGCGTCCACCTGCTCCCTGGCGAGCACGAAGGGGCCGGCGCCGTCGCAGACCAGGCGGTAGTCGATGCCGGCGCGGCCCAACTCCCAGCAGGTGAGCCGGGCGCCCTGGAGCAGAGGGCGCGTTTCGTCGACGATGACCCGGCTCATCAGGTGTCTGGCGTGCAGCGAGCGGATCACTCCCAGCGCCGTGCCCCACTCGACACACGCCAGCGCCCCGGTGTTGCAGTGCGTCTGCACGGTGAGCGGCCCGGTCCCGCAGGCTTCGGCCACGAAGTCGGCGCCCCGCTCACCGATGCGGTGGCTGGCCTCCACCACCCGTGCGAGATACGCCAGCGCGGAGACCCTGGCCGCCTCGGGGCCCTGGCGCAGTGCGGGCAGCACGGCCGAGACGCCCACACCGAGGTCGACGGCCGTGGGACGGGCCGCACGCAGGCGCTCCACCTGCTCGCCGAGAAACGTGGCGGACCAGCCGCCCAGTTGAGCCTGCCGGGCCGCCAGTGCCACTCCCAGCGCTCCCGCTGCGCCCAGTACGGGGGCACCGCGCACCGCCAGCCGCCGGACGGCGTCGATCAGTTCGTCCACGGTCCTGAGCGTGAGCGCAACGACGTGCTGCGGCAGTTGGGTCTGATCGAGCACCACGACGGCGCCGTCCTGCCAGCCGATGACGGGCGGCGTCGCGGTGTCCCGCGCCTCCCGTCCCCCGGCCGCCGTGCCGCGCGGGGCGTCTGACATGGACATCTGTGCGTCTTCCTGTGAACGAGGCACGAGCTTCCCCTCCGTCTGCCGGCCACTTGGCCTGGTGCCTGATGCCTGCCGGCCTGGTGTCTGCCGGCTTCCGCCTGTCGCCAGGACGTACGGCTCATTCCGCCGTCGGGAGGCGCGAGTTGGTCACTCGTCAGCGCCGGTCCGTGCCGAGAGCACGCCGCCGGTGACCTCGTCCAGTACGGCGAAGCTCTCCGGAGCGATCTGCGCCAGTACGCGGACGAACCGCGCGACCCGTTCCGGGGTGTCGACGACGAGGACCATGACGGGACGGTCACGCGGGACGCCGTGCCGCCCGGCGCCATGGAGGACCCCGGCTCTTCCGAAGCCGGCCACGCAGGGCAGTGCGGAGGCTCCCATTACGCCTTCGCGCCGTGCGCGCCGTACGAGTTCCACGTACAGCGGCACATGCCCTGACCTGTCCGTGCTCCGTACGTAGACGGTCACGCGGTGCAGGGTGCCCGCCTCGGTTGCCGCGTACGGCCCCGCTGGAGGCTCCACGGCTCAGCCCGCACTGCGGGGCAGGACGAAATGGGTGGTGACATCGGCGAGTCCCGGCCACTCCGGCAGCAGATCGAGAGCCAGGAGCGCGGTGAATCCCGCGACCGAGGCGCCTGTGCGGCGTACCAGCCGCACGGCTGCCGCCGCCGTACCGCCTGTCGCGAGGATGTCGTCGACCACAAGCACCCTGTCCGTCGGCTGGAAGGCGTCCTGGTGCACCTCCAGCGTCGCCTCCCCGTACTCCAGCGCGTAGCTCTCCGCGAGGGTGCGCCCCGGCAGCTTGCCGGCCTTGCGGAGCGGCACGAAGCCGAGGCCGAGGCGCGCTGCCAGGGAGACACCGAACAGGAAGCCGCGTGCCTCGATGCCCGCGACCTTGTCCGTGCGCCCCGCGAAGGGCTCGGCCATCGCGGCGACGGCGGCTGCGAAGGCCACGGGGTCGGCCAGTAAGGGGGTGATGTCCTTGAAGGTGATGCCGGGATCGGGGAATCCCGGTACGTCCCGGATGGTCGACAGAACCGCTGCGTTGGCGTCGGGGCTGGTGTGCTCCATGGACGGTCTCCTCTCGTGGGCGCGGCGGACGCGGCGCGGTGCGGTGCCCGGGCCGGCGCCCGTTGTGCCGGTGGTACCGGTGGTATCGGTGGTGCCTGCGGCACGGCGGACGCTCGGATGCCGCGCGTACTGCCCTCAGTACCGGTAGTGCTCCGGCTTGTAGGGGCCCTCGACGGGCACGCCGATGTAGTCGGCCTGCCGCTGGTCCAGCTCGGTCAGATGGACGCCGAGCGCGTCGAGATGGAGGCGGGCCACCCGTTCGTCCAGGTGCTTGGGGAGCCGGTGCACGCCGACCGGGTACTTCTGGGCCCCGGTGAACAGCTCGATCTGGGCGATCACTTGGTTGGCGAAGCTCGTGGACATGACGAAGCTGGGGTGTCCCGTGGCGTTTCCGAGGTTGAGGAGGCGCCCCTCGCTCAGCACGATGATGGCGTGCCCGTCGGGGAAGGTCCACAGATCGACCTGAGGCTTCACCCGCGTTCTGCGGATGCCGGGAAACGCACTCAGGCCGGCCATGTCGATCTCGTTGTCGAAGTGGCCGATGTTGCCGACCACGGCCTGATGCTTCATGAGCGCCATGTGCTCGGCCCTGATGATGTCCCGGTTGCCGGTCGCCGTGACGACGAGGTCGGCCGAGGGGAGCATCTCCTCCAGCGTGGCGACGGGGTACCCGTCCATCGCCGCCTGGAGCGCGCAGATCGGGTCGATCTCGGTCACGGTCACCTTCGCGCCCTGCCCGCGCAGCGACTCGGCGCACCCCTTTCCGACGTCGCCGTATCCGCAGACCACGGCCGTCTTCCCGCCGATCAGCACATCGGTGGCGCGGTTGATCCCGTCGATGAGGGAGTGGCGGACGCCGTAGCGGTTGTCGAACTTGGACTTGGTCACCGAGTCGTTGACGTTGATCGCGGGGAAGAGCAGGCCCCCTTCACGCTCCATGTCGTACAGCCGGAGCACGCCGGTCGTCGTCTCCTCAGAGACCCCCCGGACGCTCCGCACCGCTTCCTGCCAGCGGCCGGGCGACATCTCCAGTGAACGGGCCAGGAGTTCGCGTACGACGGCCTCCTCCTCCGAGTCGGCAGCTGAGGGCGGCGGCACCGTGCCGGCCCGCTCGCACTCGACGCCCCTGTGCAGCAGCGAGGTGGCGTCTCCCCCGTCGTCGACGATCAGATCAGGCCCTCCGCCGGGCCAGCTGAGCGCCTGTTGGGTGCACCACCAGTACTCGCGCAGGGACTCGCCCTTCCATGCGAACACCGGTACGCCGCGGGGCTCGTGCTCCGTTCCCGCGGGGCCGACCGCGACCGCGGCTGCCGCGTGGTCCTGGGTGGAGAAGATGTTGCAGCTCGCCCAGCGCACCTCGGCACCGAGCGCCACCAGGGTCTCGATCAGGACGGCGGTCTGCACGGTCATGTGCAGCGACCCCGATATACGTGCCCCGCGCAGCGGAGCGGTGTCGGCGTACTCGCGGCGCAGCGCCATGAGCCCTGGCATCTCATGCTCGGCGAGGTCGATCTCCTGGCGGCCGAATTCCGCCAGCGAAAGATCAGCCACCTTGAATGCGGGGATGTGTAGATCATTCTTTCCTGGGACCACAGCCACCTGACATGCCCCTCTCATGACGCCGTCGCCAATCGGCCGGCCCGAGCATTGTCTGCATGCGGCTCCCTGTTCAACAACCGCCTGGCTGCTGATATTTTGGGTCCACCTTCAGGTGCAGAAATGCGGGGGCTCCCCTAACAGGATGAATCCTTCCGATGCAGGCGAACGGCGAGAAGGTTGATTTTCTCCGTGCCCCTGGACAGGTCATTTATCGTTCAGGTAACAATATCCCGGGAGTTGTGCAGCTCCCGTTGGAGCGGAGGGCTGAGAATGTTCCTGGGCACCGGTGAAGTCGCGCGCATACTTATCGCTCTAGCCTTTCTGGTCATTACAGCGCACGGCGCGGCATATCTGTTCCAGATCGTGAAGCAGCCGCCGGTCATCGGTGAGATCCTCGGGGGCCTGCTGCTCGGGCCCACCGTTCTCGGCTTCTTCGCACCGGGGGTGCAGGCGGACCTCATCCCGCCGGACGGGCCGACGGCGCACGCGCTGAGCCTCATCTACCAGTTGGGGCTGCTGCTGCTGGTGTATCTGACGGGGACCGAGCTGCGCGGCCAGTCCACCACGGGGACCGAGCGCCGCAGCATCATGTCCATGTCGCTCCTGGGGCTGCTGATCCCCTTCGCCGCAGGGATCACACTCTCCGGAACAGCGGGGCTCGACGGGCTCTCGGGGGCCCAGGGGTCGAGCACGTCCATCGTGCTCATATTCGGTATGGCCATCGCCATCACCAGCATCCCTGTGATCTCCCGCATCATGCTGGACCTCGGTATTCTCGGCACCCACTTCGCCCGTATGGTGCTCTCTGTCGCGGTCCTCGAAGATGTGGTCCTCTACGTGACACTGGCCGTGGTCATGGGGATTTCAGGAGCAACTTCAGGGGACGCGCAAGGATTTGGCGCACTGGTCAGTGAAGCGCCTCTCCACTGGGCCGTCCTCTACTACACCATCGCCCCCTGCATTTTCCTGGCGTTGCTTCTCAAGTACGGGGGACGAATCTTCGGCCTCCTCATGGACGCGCGCTGGAACATACTGTCCCGGCGCAGCCCGGCCGCCTATTTGATGGTGTTCATCTTCGCGCTGTGCCTGGCCTGTATAGGACTTGGTATAGACCCGATATTCGGAGCCCTTGTCGCCGGTGTGTGCGATGCCAGGTCGGGGCGTGCTGAGGACGCGCGGGAAACGCTGCGCGGGATCTCGTACTCCTTCTTCATTCCCGTCTACTTCGCACTCGTCGGGGTGAAGCTGGATCTCATACACCACTTCGACATCGTGTTCTTCGCCTGGTTCCTCGTCTTCGCCTGCGTGGTGAAGTTCAGCAGCGTATGGCTCGGCGCCAGGATCGGGGGGCAGAACAACCGCTCCGCCTCGAACCTGGCAGCCGCCATGAACGCGCGGGGCGGACCGGGAATCGTGCTGGCCTCGGTCACCTTCGGCGCCGGGATCATCAGCGAGGACTTCTTCTCCGCGCTCGTCGTCCTGTCGATCGTCACCTCCCAGATGGCGGGGGTCTGGCTCACCAGGACGCTCGACCGGGGTAACCCGCTGACCGCGCAGGACGGTCCCGAGCCACGGGACGGCCCCAAGCCGCTGGAGGAGCCGCCACCACTGGCCGGCCCCAGGCCGCTGGACGGCCCGGAACCGCCCGCAGGCGCAGGCCCGCCGAACGGTGTCCGGCCGCCGGACGGACCTCAACCGCCGGAAGGCGCCGAGCTGCTGGACGCTGACACGCACGCGGACACGGGAACGGTCCTGGGGACGGACGCGGGGACGGACGCGGGAGCGCCGGGCGAGCACACCGAAGGTGCACCTCTCATCGACCTGAAGAACGAGAAGAACGACCGGAAGGCAGACACTCCATGACGCTGGGTCAGGAAAGCGTCGCCGTGGCACCTCCCCGGGAGGCGGCGACCGCTGTCAGCATCGCCGTGGTCGACGAGAACGAGTTCTTCCGGGCGGGCCTCGTGCACTTCCTCTCCGCCGAGGAGTCCTTCACCGTCGTGACCCAGTCGGGGACCACCGCCGAGGCGGAGGCCGCACTCCCCGCGCTCCGGCCCGACGTGGTCCTGGTCGGGGTCGCGCACACGGACGCGGGGGCTCCGCAGGACGTGGCCCGGCTGCGTGCGTGCACGCCGGACACCCGCGTCGTCGTCCTGCTGGCGCGGGACGATCCGTTCGCCGTACGCGGCATGCTCGGCGCCGGGGTGCACGCGGTGCTCCCCCGGCATGTCAGTCCCCAGGAACTCGCGGGCGCCGTCCGGGTCGTCGCGTGCGGGTCCGACCGCCTTGTGCTGTCCCTGTCCTCCCGGACACTCGACGGACTGCAGGAGACGACGGCACCCGGCCTGCTCACCGCGCGGGAGGTGGAGATCGTCGAACTGGTCGCCGGCGGGCTGCGCAACTCCCAGATCGCACGGCACCTGTTCATCACGGAGGGCACCGTAAAGCGTCATCTGTCCAACGTCTACGCGAAGTTGGGCGCGACATGCCGCACAGACGCGGTGTGCAGGGCGGCGGACCGCGGCCTGATCCCCGGCGCGACAGCCGAGCACGCCCCACCGGGATTGGCTCCGGTACAGCCCACGGGCGGAGGATCGCGGTCAGGTCACGGCGTCGCCGGATACGTCATCACGAGCACCGCGTCGACACCGGGCTCCAGGGACTCGTAGAAGTGCCCCACGTCGGCGGAGAAGGTGACGAAGTCGCCCTCGGCCAGCTCGGCGGGTGAGTCGAGAGGACCCAGGCGCAGCGCGCCGCGCAGCACGACGACGCGCTCGACCGTGCCCCCGCTGTGCGGCGGGCTGTCGATGCGCCTGCCGGTCTCCGCGATGCGCAGCCGCCAGATCTCGCTCAGTCCTCCGGCACCCAGCCGGTCCAGGAGTTCCTGCTTGCTGGTGTCCGGAGCCGCCGTCCCCGCACGTACCACGGTGGGCTGAGGGGAGGAGTCGGTCAGGAGGTCACCGAGAGGCAGCCGCAGCGCGACGGCGATGGCCGAGATGGTCTCGATGGTCGGATTGCCCTGCCGGGACTCGATTCCGGAGAGCGTCGCGCGGCTGACTCCGGAGAGCCGTGACAGTTCCGCGAGCGAGAGACCGCGGAACTGCCGCGAGCGGCGGACCTGTACGCCCACCGTCGCTCCCACGCCGTTCGCCGGCGCCTGCCCGTCCATGTTGTCCATCTCGCCTTACTCCCTGCGGGGTGCCGCTGTTCCTGATACAGAGAGTAAGGCGGTGGACCGGAACCCGTGCGGCCGGGCACGGGCTCCACCGCACGTCACCGGCGGCGCAGTGTGCGCGCCCCGAACTTCCGTACGAGATCCCTGCACTCCTCGAAGTCCGGCGACCAGAACACCAGACCATGGCGGCGGACGTACATCACCTGGCTCTGTGCGGCGCCCTCGGCCACGGCCTCGGCCAGGGCGACACTGCCGTACTCCTGCGGGGGCAGCACCAGCAACCCCTCGTTCTCTTCCATCTGCCTGCTGACGATGCAGTGGTTGTGCACGACGTACCTGGCGTTGGTCCGTTCCCGCAGCAGCTGGTGCAGGTGGGCCTCGGCCGACGGCGGTCCGTCTCCCTGGCACTGGAGTGTCCAGCCGTCCCGCCCGGTGATCTCGACGAAGTCGTCCGGGGCCAGGTCCTTGATGTAGACGCCACTGCCGGTCACGAACAGCCGACCGTCCTGGTCCGTACAGCTGATGTTGCCCGCCGAGTCGATCTGGTGCGGGAACTCACCTGCCAGGGCGCCGAGTTCGCGCGCCCGTACGTATGCCTCCTTGCGCGGAGTGATACCTGAGGGAGCCAGGTGAATGCCGATCCAGCGCGGTCGCCGTACCGGTGTCTCCTGGCCGGACAGCCGGACGGACTCACGGGCGGGCTCCCCGGCGGGCTCCCGGGCAGGTTCCCGGGGCGGGGTGTGCTGCCGCTCTTCCTGGCCCGTGTAGTACACCTGTTGGTGCCGCCTGGCCAGCTCCCGCACCCGGGGGCGTACCTGCTCCGGCTCCTCCTTGTTCAGGAGCACGGAGGCGAGCAGCGAGGCGATCTCGTCCAGTTCCGGTTTCCCGAATCCCCTCCGGGTGATCTCCTGGACGCCGAACCTGAGGGTGTCCCGGTGGTGGAAGGCCACCACGCGGTTGGCGGATATGTTGGCGCGCACCACCCGGTCCAGGACCTCGGGGCCACTTCCGATGTCCCGGGTGTCGACGAAGAACATATGGTTCGCGGTGAATCCCCGGGACTCGGCGAGCACCTGTACGCCGCGCCGGTGGAGTTCCCCGGCGAGGTACCTGGCGTTCTCCAGGACCCGGTCCGCGTACCGCTCCCCTTCCTGCCGCATCTCGTGGAGCGCGATGAACAGCGCGATGGTCGGAGCCGTGTGCTGGCTGCTCACCATGCCGGAGGACAGCGTGTAGCCCACGTTCTCCATCAGCGCGCGGTCGTTCCCCAGGATGATGCCTTTCTGGGGCCCGAACAGTGTTTTGTGGGTGTTCGCCTGAAGGATGTCGGCGCCTTCGCGGAGCGGGTCCTGGAACCGGCCGCCCGCGATCAGTCCGAGGGTGTGGGACGCGTCGAAGACGAGCGGGGTGTCCCCGGCGATCTCCTTCAGGTCGCCGAGCGGGAACGGGAAGAGATAGTTCATCGCGTCCACGTACAGCAGGGACGGCCGCTCCTTCTTGAAGACTTCCCGCGTCCTGTCCATGTCGATCGACATGTCGTCGTTGTACACATAGGTGCAGCTCTGCCGCCCGAAGGTGCGGCAGATGAGCTCGGTAAGAAAGTGCCCACCGTCTTTGGTAGCCACCCGCATGACCGTGTCGCCCGGCTCCGTGAGGGCCGCGAAAGTGGTCTGCATCGCGTGCAGTCCTGACAGACAGCGGAACTCGGCGAACCGGCTTCCGAAGAGTTGCCTGCACACCTCGGTGGCCGAATTCTCGATCATGCTGATTCGGTTCAGTCCGCGGAGCAGCAGATTGTTGAGGCGCGCGGGGGACGACTCCCGCATTTCGAGGTGCTCCAGCAGATATCTCTCCGACAGCGGGCTGGAGAGCACCCGCTGTGCCAGCGGAGAAAGAACGGTCTCGTTCGCGGTGAGGTGGAGAACCTCTGTCTGTTCCTTCTCCTCCTCGTCGATCAGCTCCGCGATGGTCTGCAGGGAAAGGGGAACGTCAGCGTGCTGAATGTGCTGAGTGGGATGCATGGTCAATGCTCATTCGTTCAGAGGGAACTGCCTCTTGGTCGTGCCGGAGGGCCGGACGCCGGCTGATGACAACGCCGGCCTCCGGCCCCGGTACGGGTGTGTGTCAGCGCTTCTCCACGCGGACCTTGAGACCGGCCTCCAGGTGGTAGGGGTAGGCCAGGCTCGCGGCGTTGCGGGCCAGCGACAGGTAGCCGCGGCTGTTGAGGTAGGCCGCCACCTTGCCGATGCCGCCCGCGTCGGCGAACGTCGGGGTCAGGGGCAGTTCGAAGGGCAGCACGTCGTCCAGGATGATGCGGATGGTCGTCCCGTAGCTGATCCCGTTCTTCTCCAGGTCGGTGCGGTGGATGTTCGTCCACACGTTGCCGAACGGGTGGTCGATGGCCGAGACGATCCCGGCGAGCGCACCGTCAGCGGAGGTCACCTCCGGCTTCTTGAAGCGGACGATTTCGTCGTCCTTGAGCGGCCGTCCGACCTCGGACAGCGGGAATCCGGCGGCGATGTGGGCCGAGGGGATGGCGACCATTTCACGGCTGTAGAAGGTGGGTTCGGGCCGCTCGGGAATGACCTCGGTCGAGCTGACCTCGTACGCCTCCAGGTAGCCGTGCTCCTCCAGGACGGAGGTCAGCAGGCCGTTGTTGGGCGCGACGTATATGTAGGACCCTTCGCTGCGCTCGAATCCGGCGCCGGATCCTGCCCACTGGCCGCGGGCACCGCCCAGGGCAGCCTGCTTGATGCGCACCGCGACGGAGCGCGTCGTGGTCCCGGTCGCCGGATACGTGGTGGTGGCGAAGACCGTGCCCTCGGGGTAGAACCGAGGCAGGTCGACGATGTACCGCGCCCCTTCCTGAACGTCGAACGGCGTCATGGAGTGGCAGATATCTATCACCGTGACACCGGGGCAGATGCTGTGCATGAGCCCCTTGCACTGCGCCACCGAATCGTCCGTCGTCCCAAGGTCGCTCATAAAAGCGATGATCGGGCGCTGCGTTTCGTTTGCGGCCACGTTTCCCTCCTGAGTGCGAGCCGGTGATCTCGTGTCTCCACAGTAGGCAGACGACCAGAACCCTGAAATTGCCCATAGGGTGAACACCTGCTGTGCCGAAGGGTGTAGTACCGCTTTCCCCTTTTGTTCCGTACGAGCGTACGGAGGCCGCTGCTAGGGTCATGCACCCGGGCACGAGAAGGAGCGCAAAGAAAGGGGACGGTGTGCGAAATGCAGAAAGCACGACCCTTCATTCGGCCGACATCGGCATCATCGGCGGCAGCGGGCTCTATGAATTCGAGGGTCTGAAGGACGTGCAGAAAGTCACGTTGAACACCCCCTACGGAGCCCCGAGCGATCCGCTGGTCCTCGGAAAACTGGGAGACCGCAGCGTCGCCTTTCTCGCGCGGCACGGCGCGGGACATCGCATCGCACCCTCCGACATTCCGGCACGCGCGAACCTCTACGCGCTGAAGTACCTGGGAGTCCAGGAGGTCATCAGCGTGGGCGCCGTGGGGAGCCTGCGCGGCGACATCGCGCCGGGTGACATCGTCATCCTCGACCAACTCATCGACCACACCCGGGGAACACGTCCTGCCTCGTTCTTCGGCGACGGACTGGTGGCGCATGTGTCGCTGGCCGACCCCTACTGCGGCCGGGTGCGCAGCACGCTGGGGCGTGCGGCGGCACGGGAGCACCCCGCCGTGCACGAGCCCGGTACGTACTGCTGCATAGAAGGGCCCCAGTTCTCCACCCGCGCCGAGTCCGAGCTGTACCGCTCGTGGGGCATGGACGTGATCGGCATGACGGCCCTGCCCGAGGCGAGGCTCGCCCGCGAGGCGGAACTCTGCTACGCGGGACTGGCGCTCGTCACCGACTACGACTGCTGGCACCCTGGTCACGACGCGGTCGACGCACGCAGTGTGGCCGAGGTGATGGCGTCCAACGTCGATGCGGCACAGCGCATCGTCAGGCGGTACGTGGAGCAGTCGCAGCCCGGCCCGTGCCCATGCCACCGCGCCCTGGACAACGCTTTGTTGACTGACAGTCAACTCGTGTCCGGGGCGGCGGGGGAGCCGGTACCTTCCCTGTTGCTTGAGCGAGTCACGCGAGTAGCGTGACCCACTCTGACCCGACTCCCCGAGGGACGTTCCATGCGCGAAGAAGAGACGTTGGAAGAGACGATGTACGACAGGCTGCTGGCGTTGCTCGACCGCCACGAGGCCCAGTACCGGTTGATCGACCACGAGCCCGAGGGGCGTACCGACCTCGTCAGTCCGATGCGGGGCAACGAGGTCGCCGACGCGGCGAAGTGCATCGTCGTGATGGTGAAGCTCGGCAAGAAGGTCACCAAGTGGGTGCTGGCGGTGGTCCCCGGTGACGCCCGGGTGGACCTGAACGGGATCAAGCGTCTGCTGGGCGGCACCTACGTCGCGTTCGCGGACTCCGAAGCCGCCGAGCGGCTGGCGGGAAGCGTGGCGGGCACCATCCTGCCCTTCTCCTTCCATGACGACCTGGAGCTGATCGTGGACCCGGAGATCCTGGAAAAGGAGGAACTCTTCTTCAACGCGGCACGACTCGATCGCTCGATGGCCCTGCGGGGCAAGGACTACGCGGCGATCACCTCGCCGCGCACGGAGCACATCGCCACGCGCGCGAGCTGACCCCCGGGCCTCTGGAGGCTGCCGCGGCGTGGCATTTTTCTGGCTGCGGCGTTCGCTACAGTGACACTTAAGTCAGTTTAATGAGCGCCGCAGGCGGCTCCTCGCGCGAGAGCGCTGTCTGTCAGCCGACCCGGGAGGACCGTGTGAGTTTAAGCAATTCCGCAGGTGAGGCAGGGGGAGCCCGCAGGCGGCCCGCGGCCACGGTCGACCTGTCCGTACTCCTGGTCGCGGTGATCTGGGGCTCCAGCTACGTCGTGATGCAGGACGTGGGCGAGTCCGTCTCGGCGGCCAGCTTCCTCGCACTGCGCTTTGCCACGGCGATCCCCATCATCGCTCTGATGGCCGCACCGACCCTGTCGAGGATCACGCGGTCAGAGATCATCTCTGGCTGCGTCTTCGGCACGATGCTCTACGGCATCCTCATCCTGGAGACGGTCGGGGTGAAGCACACCTCGGCAGCGAACGCGGGCTTCATCATCACCGTCTCCGTCGTGCTGATCCCCGCCCTGGAACGCCTCATCAGCCGCCGCTCGCAGCCCGGCATGGTCTACGCCGCGACGGTGGTGGCCTTGATCGGCTGCGGCATGCTGCTCCTGGCGAGCGGCCTGCATCCGCACACGGGCGACTTCATCATCCTCGCCGCGGCGCTGGTCCGGGCCACCCAGATCACGCTCTTCGGACGCCACGGCAAGAGCGGTACGCAGTCACTGTCGAACCTGACGCTCGTCGAGTTCGTTGTCGTCGCCGTGCTGGCGACCGCGACATCGGGCTTCACCTCCTCTCCCGTCTGGCAGGCCGCGGGGGAGGTCAGCGGGCAGAACTGGCTCCTGATCGCCTACCTCGGTGTCCTCGGCACGTCCTACGCCTTCTTCATCCAGCTCCAGGCGGCCCGGCGTTCGAGTTCGACCAGGGTCGGGCTCATCCTGGCGACCGAACCCTTCTTCGCCACCCTGTTCGCCCTCGTGGCCGGCGGGGAGTCCCTGGGGCTGGTGCAGGGGATCGGCGGGGCTCTCATCGTCACCGCCGCGATGGTGGGCCGTCAGTTCGAAGGCCGGGCACCGGCCACAGCGGGCAGAGGCCGGAAGGGCGGCCCGCCGGAAGCCCTCCACGTACACCTGGAGGAGCGCCCGCCGGACGGCAGTTCAGGAGATCCACAGAGCGTCGCACCAGGCCCCCGCCCCTCTGGATGACGCCGGGAGACCGGTTCCGACCGGTCCGCCGCTGACACGCTCGCACCACCCCGGCCCCCGCCCAGGGGCCGGGTCCTTTTGTCGACCGGACGCTGGGACCCGTCCCCTCCCGTCAATGATGGTTGACATGAGCGATGCGTCAACCTAAATTGACAGCATGGCAGGAGCGGAGACGAACGAGACGACGGCGGCGGCCGAGGCCGCCATGGACCGGGATCCGGCCGTGGGACTGCGGGCCGTCGCGGCGCTGCGGCGGTTGGCCGAGCGGCTTGAAGCGCTCCAGGTGGACAGCGCCCGCACCAGGGGCTGGTCCTGGGACGAGATCGGCACGGCGCTCGGGGTCAGCCGGCAGGCCGTACACAAGAAGCACGCGAAGCGGACGCGGAGGTAGGGGCGATGTTCGAACGGTTCAGCAAGGAAGCGCGGGCGATCGTGATCGGGGCCCAGGAGGAGGCCAGGTCGCTGGGGCACGAGCGGATCGGTACCGAACACCTGCTGCTCGCGGCGCTGCGGCACCCCGCACAGCCGGGCCCGGCGACGCTCGTCAGGCTCGGGGTCACCGTCACGTCGTGCAGGGCGGCCGTGGCAGCCGTCGTGGCCGGGGAAGGTGGCGAACTCGGGCCCGAGGACGCGGAGGCGCTGCGCACCCTCGGGATCGACCTGGAGGAGATCAGGCGGCGGGCCGACTCCTCCTTCGGCTCCGGCGCGTTGGACGCGCCCCGGCGTGGCCGCAGCGGGCACATCCCGTTCGCGGCGCGGGCGAAGAAGGTGCTGGAACTGTCGCTGCGCGAGACGACGGCACGCAACGACCGGCGCATCGGAACGGAGCATGTGGTGCTCGGGCTGCTGCGCATGGACGACAAGATCACGCTCTCGGTGCTCGACCGGCTCGGCATCGTACCCACGGACGTTCAGGAGCTGATCCGGGCCGATCTGCGGGGTGCGGCGTGAGCCTTCGCTGACAAACCCTCAGCAGCCGGGGCCCGGCACCGTGTTGGCGGTGCCGGGCCCCTTTGCCGTGCGACTCGCCGCCGGGCGCGAAATCCCACCTGAAACACGGAAGGATCCTACTGTGATCTACCGGTATGACCCTCTATGCCCGAAACAGTAGTTTCGTCATCCCTTAAGGAGGAGATCTATGCGCACTTCCCTGTCGTCGGTGGGGGCTCTCGTAGCTGCGGCCTGCGCGCTGGCCGTGCTTCCCACTGGTGCCGCGCAGGCCGGCGACGGTCCGCCGCCGAAGGACCATGCCCAGGTCACGCACACCCGGGCCACCCCCGAGGGCAACCCGTCGAGCCGGGCAGCCCAGGCCGCCGGGGTCTGCAACGACGCGTACCAGATCGGCAAGACCGGCTACATCAAGTGGCGTGGTCACACGGCAGCCTCGGTCAAGCAGTTCTACTCTCCGAACTGCCACCGCAACTACGCCTACATGTACAAGTGGGCGAGCTTCCACAGGGCGCATCCGCGCATGTACGCCAACGTCGCGGTCCACAAGGTCCGCACCTCGGAGCTGGTGGGTCTGCGCACCTGGCACAACACCACGAAGCGCTCGTTCTGGTCGAACCCGGCCGACACCGTGCGCCACTGCACCACCGCGCGCGGCGCCCTGCGCGTTCCGGGCGACACCAAGCAGAGCTTCGCCCACTCCTCGGTGCGCTGCTGACCTCGCACCACTGAGGATCGCCGGAATCGCCGAAATCGCCGAAAGGGGCCTGGGACCGCACACGCGGTCCGGGCCCCTTTCGCGTACGGGTTTTCCGCATGCGCGCTTTCCGCGTGCGCGCGGCGGTCCGTCACACGGAGCCCGCCATGCGGCGGACCGCCTCCTCCAGGATCTCCGGGGACGTCGCGAGGTTGAGGCGCACATGGCCGGCTCCCCCGGTGCCGAACGAGGGGCCGGAGTTGAGGGCCACACGGCCCCGCTCCAGGAAAGCCGCCGCCGGGTCGTCCCCCAGGCCCAGCGCCCGGCAGTCCAGCCAGGCCAGGAAGGTGCCTCCGCCCGGGCGGTAGCGCACTCCCGGCAGGTGCTTGTCCAGGAGCCCGGAGAGCAACTTCCTGTTCTCGTCCAGTCCTTCGAGCAGGCTGTCGAGCCAACCGGTCGCGTGCCGCAGCGCGGCGGCGTGCGCGATGATGCCGACGTGGCTCGGCCCGTGGCTGACCTCCTCCGGCATGGCGGCGAGGTCGGCCGCCGCCTCGCTGCCGGCGACCGCGAGCGCCGCCTTGAGCCCCGCCAGGTTCCACGCCTTGGACGCGGACATCAGCGAGAAGCCGCTCCCGCTGCCCGGAACCGTGAGGAACGGCACATGGCGCGCGCCCGGCAGGACCACGGGCGCGTGGATCTCGTCCGCGACGACGCGGACGCCCCGCGCGTTGGCCAACTCGGCGGCATGGGCCAGCTCGTCGGCCGTATGGACGGTGCCCGTGGGATTGTGCGGGCTGCACAGCAGGTAGGCGGCGCGGCCACCGCCCTCGACCGCGCGGGTGAACGCGGTCTCCAGCGTGGCCGGGTCCAGCCGGCCTCCGGCGTCCAGCGGCGCCTCGATCACGCGCCGGTCCATGTGGGTCACGAACTGGTAGAAGGGCGTATAGACCGGGGAGTTGACCACGACGGCGTCGCCGGGGCCCGTGACCAGTTTGAGCACCTCGACGATGCCCAGCATCACGTCGGGGACGATCGCCGTACGCTCCACGTCGAGGTCCCAGCCCCAGCGGTCGCGCGCGAAGCCGCTCAGCGCGTCGGCGTAGACGGTGCCGGCGGGGTAGCCGGTGTCGCCCAGCCGCAGCGCCTCGCGTACCGCGTCGGCGACGGGTTCGGCGAGCTGTACGTCCATCTCGGCCACCCACAGGGGCAGCACGTCGGGTTCGTAGGCCCGCCACTTCATGCTCGTACGGCGGCGCAGGTCCTCCAGGGAGCACTGGCGCAGCGGGTTCGGCGGCCGGCCGGGCGCGGATGTGCGGGAGCCGTCGGCGCCGTCCGGATCGGGGATTCGCAACTGACCTTCTTTCCTGTCCCTGCGGGGCGGGACGTGACGTGAACGGTGCGGTCCCGCGCGCGGCGCGCACTCACGCACGGGTGTTCGCGCTCCCACGCTAGATGCCGCAGCTTCCCCGCGCAGGAGGGCCTCGGGGGCTGTGCTGAGGGGAACCGGGGACGGGGGGCGGGTCCCGGTGCGGGGACGTATGAGGCATCATTCCGGCCATGGGGATAGTCGCCGGACTGGACAGCTCAGCCGAGTACACAAGCATCGTCGTCTGCGACGCGGACACGGGCACCGTGGTCAAGCACGGGCACGCGGAACACTCCGGTGAGCGCGACGATCCGCAGTCCTGGCTGATCTCCCTCGGCAAGGCCGCCAGCACAGGGCAGCTCGCCGACGTCCAGGCCATCGGGGTCTCGGCACAGCAGCAGGGACTGGTGGCGCTCGACAGCACGGGCACCCCCGTCGGGCCCGCGCTCCTGGGCAACGACCGCCGCGCGCAGACCGCGGCGGCCGACCTCGTGGACGCGCTCGGCGGCCGGGAGGCATGGGCGCAGGCCGTCGGCACGGTGCCGCAGGCCGCCCACCCCGTCGCCAAGCTGCGCTGGCTGGCGCGCGAACAGCCCGAGGCCGCGCGCCATGTGGCCGAGGTGATGCAGCCGCACGACTGGCTGGTCTGGCAGCTTCTGGGACGCCCCGCACGGCGCGTGACCGACCGGGGCGACGCCTCCGGCACCGGGTACTGGTCGGCGGCGACCGGGTCGTACCGCATGGACCTGGTCGAGCTGGCGCTCGGGCACCAGGTGGGACTTCCCGAGGTGATCGGCCCCGCCGAGCCTGCCGGGCAGACACCTGAGGGGCTGCTGATCTCGGCCGGTACGGGGCAGACGATGGCGGCGGCGTTCGGGCTCGGTGTCGGCGTCGGGGACGCGGTCATCTCGCTCGGCGCGAGCGGTTCCGTGTGCGCGGTGCACCATGAGGCGCTGAACGATCCGACGGGCACGATCACCTCGTACGCCGATGCGACCGGTATGCACCTGCCGGTCGTGCGGACGCTGAACGCGACGCGGGTGCTGCGCGGTACGGCCGAGATGCTGAACACCGACCTGGAAGGGCTGTCCGAGCTGGCGCTGCGCTCGACGCCCGGGTCCTCGGGACTGGTGCTGCTGCCCTATCTGGAGGGCGAACAGACGCCCGAACTGCCGCACACGGCGGGCTCGTTGCACGGGCTGCGGCGCGAGAGCATGAGGCCCGAGTTCCTCGCTCGGGCCGCCGTCGAGGGCATGCTGTGCGGGCTCGCCGACGCGCTGGACGTGCTGCGCAGGCGGGGAGCGCAGGTGCGGCGCGTCTTCCTGCTGGGCCAGGCCGCCGGTCTCGGCGCCGTACGCGCGGCGGCTCCCGGGCTGCTCGGCGCGCAGGTCGTGGTGCCCGAGCCCGCCGACTACGCCGCGATCGGCGCCGCCCGCCAAGCCGCGTGGGCGCTCTCGGGGAACGGGCAGCCACCGCAGTGGCCGGCCGCCGCGTGCCAGGTGTTCGAGGCGGGCGAGGAACAGGCGATGGGCCAGGCCGTGCGGCAGCAGTACGTGACGGTACGGGAGGAGACGTACCCGGGGGCCTTCCCCGCCTGAGCCGACGGGGCCCTCCTGCTGCGGGCCCGTGCGCCGGGCCCCGTACGCCCGCTTCTGCGGCCGTCGGCCGGGGTGGCTTCCGTCGCCGTCGGCCGGGTGGCTTCCGCGGCCATCGGCCCGGGTGACTTCCGTGCCGCCGGCCGGGGTGGCCGACCGCCGTGTTCCCTGTCACATTCTCCGGCTCCGCGGGGTCATATTCAGTGAGGGGCCGCGCGTGCGGGGTCCAACCAGCGCGGCGTATGGCCGGGTTGGCAACGCTTTCCTGGTTTCCGCTCGCAGCGATCGCCCCTCCCTTTGCCTGGCTTTGGCCGAGAAAACCAGGACGACAATCGAAAATGGGGGTCTACCTTTCGTTCTTCCATCGCCCTCCCTGATTCTCCGAGGAACTCCGTGTGCTGATCCGTCTTCTCCGCGCCCGGCTCGGCCCATACCGAAAGCCGATCGGGCTCCTCGTACTGCTCCAGCTCGTACAGACCTGCGCCACGCTCTATCTGCCCACGCTCAACGCCGACATCATCGACCAGGGTGTCGTGCGGGGTGACACCGGATACATCCTGCGCTTCGGCGGCCTGATGCTGGCCGTCTCCGTCGTGCAGGTCGTCTGCAACATCGGCGCCGTCTTCCTCGGCGCCCGTACCGCCTCCGCGCTCGGGCGCGACATCAGGGGCGATGTGTTCGACCGTGTCCAGTCCTTCTCGGCCCGCGAGGTCGGACAGTTCGGGGCACCCACCCTCATCACCCGCACCACCAACGACGTGCAGCAGGTGCAGCTCGTCGTGCTGATGTCCTTCACGCTGATGGTCACAGCGCCGATCATGTGCTTCGGCGGCATCTTCATGGCCCTCGGCCAGGACGTACCGCTCTCCGCCGTGCTGCTCGGCGTGGTGCCGGTGCTGGCCATCGCCGTCGGACTGGTCGTGCGCCGGATGGGACCGCTCTTCCGCACCATGCAGGAGCGTCTTGACAACGTGAACCGGGTGCTGCGCGAGCAGATCACCGGTGTCCGCGTCATACGCGCCTTCGTCAAGGACGACTACGAGCGCCGGCGCTTCCAGGGCGCCAACTCCGAGCTGACCCAAGTGCAGTTGCGCACCGGCCAGCTGATGGCCCTGATGTTCCCGGTCGTGATGACGGTCGTGAACGTCTCCAGCGTCGCCGTGGTCTGGTTCGGCGCGCACCGTATCGACGGCGGGCACATGGAGATCGGCTCGCTGACGGCCTTCCTCGCCTATCTGATGCAGATCGTCATGTCCGTGATGATGGCCACCTTCATGTTCATGATGGTGCCGCGCGCCCAGGTCTGTGCCGAGCGCATACAGGAGGTGCTGGACACCGACTCCAGCGTCGTACCGCCCGCCGATCCCGTACGGGAGCTGCGCCGGCACGGGCATCTGGAGCTGCGCGGCGCCGGGTTCGGCTACCCCGGCGCCGAGGACCCCGTGCTGCGGGACATCGGCCTGGTGGCCAGGCCCGGCGAGACGACGGCCGTGATCGGCTCGACGGGCAGCGGCAAGTCGACGCTGCTGGGGCTCGTCCCCCGGCTGTTCGACGCCACCGAGGGCGAGGTCCTCGTGGACGGCGAGAACGTCCGCGCCCTGGACCCCGCGGTGCTGGCCCGCACGGTCGGACTGGTGCCGCAGCACCCGTATCTCTTCGCCGGGACCATCGCCTCCAACCTGCGCTACGGGCGGCCCGACGCCAGCGACGAGGAACTGTGGAAGGCCCTGGAGGTCGCCCAGGCCAGGGACTTCGTCGAGCGCATGGAGGGCGGCCTGGAGGCCGAGATCGTCCAGGGCGGCAGCAATGTCTCGGGCGGGCAGCGCCAGCGGCTCGCCATAGCCCGGGTTCTCGTGCACCGCCCCGAGATCTATCTGTTCGACGACTCCTTCTCCGCGCTCGACTACGCCACCGATGCCGCGCTGCGTGCCGCGCTCGGCAGGGAGACGGCGGAGGCGACCGTCGTGATCGTCGCGCAGCGGGTGGCCACCATCAGGGACGCCGACCGCATCCTCGTCCTGGACGAGGGGCGGATAGCGGGCGTCGGACGGCACCGGGAGCTGATGGAGGACAACGAGACATACCGGGAGATCGTTCTCTCGCAGCTCACCGAAAGCGAGGCAGCCGCATGAGCGGGCCAGGAGGGATGGCGGGTGCGCCGCACCAGCGGTCCATGGACTTCGCCGGGTCGGCCAAGCGGCTGATCCGGCGCTTCGGGCCCGAGCGCGGCTGGCTGCTGGTGATGCTGCTGGTGCTCGTCGTCAGCGTCGGCCTGAGCGTGCTGGGCCCGAAGATCCTGGGGCATGCGACCGACCTGGTCTTCGGCGGGTTCATCGGACAGAAGCTCCCCGACGGGCTCACCCGGGAACAGGCCCTGGAGGGGCTGCGCACGTCGGGGGACGGCGGCGTCGCTGACATGCTGTCGGGGATGGAGTTCACGCCGGGCCAGGGCATCGACTTCGGTGCCGTCGGCACGGTGCTGCTGACCGTCGTCGCGGTGTACGCGGGCACGGGGCTGCTGATGCTGTGGTCGGGGCGGATATCGGCGCGCGCGATCACCAACACCGTCTTCAGACTGCGCGAGGACGTGGAGGCGAAGCTGTCCCGGCTGCCGCTGTCGTACCTCGACAAGCAGTCGCGCGGCGAGGTGCTCAGCAAGGTCACCAACGACATCGACAACCTCGGCCAGACCCTCCAGCAGACCCTGGGCCAGCTCATCAACTCACTGCTGACGATCGTCGGTGTGCTCGTCGTGATGTTCTGGATCTCCCCGCTGCTGGCACTGGTCGCACTGGTGACGGTGCCGCTGTCGGCGCTGGTCGCCATGCGTGTGGGCAAACGGGCACAGCCCCAGTTCGTCAAGCAGTGGAAGACGACGGGCAAGCTGAACGCGCATGTCGAGGAGATGTACACGGGGCACGCCCTCGTGAAGGTTTTCGGGCGGCAGCGCGAGTCGGCGGAAACGTTCAAGGAGCAGAACGACGCCCTCCACAAGGCGGTCTTCAAGGCCCAGTTCATCAGCGGGATCATGCAGCCCGCGATGATGTTCGTCGGCAACCTCAACTACGTGATGGTCGCCGTGGTCGGCGGGCTGCGGGTCGCCTCGGGCACGCTGTCCATCGGGGACGTACAGGCATTCGTGCAGTACTCGCGGCAGTTCAGCCAGCCGCTCACCCAGGTCGCCTCCATGGCGAACCTGATCCAGTCCGGGGTCGCCTCGGCCGAGCGGGTCTTCGAACTCCTCGACGCGGAAGAGCAGTCACCCGACCCGGACACGGCACACGCCGAGCGCCCGACCGAACTCACCGGGCGCGTGGAGCTGAAGAACGTCTCGTTCCGCTACACCGACGACAAGCCGCTCATCGACGACCTGTCGCTGTCGGTCGAGCCGGGGCAGACCGTGGCCATCGTCGGCCCGACGGGCGCGGGCAAGACCACGCTGGTCAATCTGCTGCTGCGGTTCTACGAGGTGCGCGAGGGCCGGATCCTGCTGGACGGCGTCGATGTCGCCGCCATGTCCCGCGAGGAACTGCGCTCGGGCATCGGCATGGTGCTCCAGGACTCCTGGCTCTTCGGCGGCACCATCGCCGAGAACATCGCGTACGGCACACAGGACGCCACCCGCGAGCAGGTGGAGGAGGCCGCGCGTGCCGCGCACGCCGACCGGTTCATCCGCACCCTCCCCGACGGCTACGACACGGTGCTGGACGACGAGGGCACGGGGGTGAGCGAGGGCGAGAAGCAGCTCATCACCATCGCGCGCGCCTTCCTCTCCGACCCGGTGATCCTGGTGCTGGACGAGGCGACCAGCTCGGTGGACACCCGTACGGAGGTGCTCATCCAGCGGGCGATGGAACGGCTCGCCTCGGAACGCACCAGTTTCGTGATCGCCCACCGCCTCTCCACGATCCGGGACGCCGACGTGATCCTGGTGATGGAGAACGGCTCGATCGTCGAACAGGGCACCCACGACGCCCTGCTGGAGGCGAAGGGTGCCTACGCCCGCCTGTACAAGGCCCAGTTCGCTGAGGCGGTGGCTGAGGTGGACTGAGCCATCTCCGCCCTGTATCCGTCCGCGGCCTGGCCCGGGCTGTGCCTCCCTGTTCCAGCCGTGGCCGGTGAGCGCTACCGCCCACCGGCCACGGCCGGCCCGGCACCGCCGGATCACCTACGCGGTGGCCGCCCGCCTTCGCGGCGGAGAGAGGGCGCCCTACCCCGAGCTGCCCAGCCGCCCGGCGGCCCAGCCGCTCTCAGCCGCCCAGTGGCTCAGTGGCTCAGCCGCCCAGGCTGTCCGCGGCCTTCTTGATGTCCGCCGCGAACGTGCCGACCTCGGTGTACACGCCCGGCTTGCCGGGCCGGGCACAGCCATCGCCCCAGCTGACGATGCCGACCTGGACCCACTTGTCGGCGTCGTCCTTGCGGAACATCGGGCCGCCGGAGTCGCCCTGGCAGGTGTCGACGCCGCCGGTGTCGAGCTTGCCCGCGCACAGTTCCTCGCCCTCGACCAGGTTGGGGTAGGCGCTCTTGCAGGTGGCGTCGTCGATGAAGGGCACCTGGGCCTTGAGGAGGTAGCGCTGCTGGTCGCCGTTCTCCTTGTCGGCACCCCAGCCGGCGATGGTGAAGTCGCCGTTGTTGAGCGAGTCGTCCCCGGCTATCGGAAGGGTGGGCTGGTCGATCGGCTTCTCCAGCTTGATGAGGGCCCAGTCCTTGCCCGTTCCGTCGTAGCCGGGCGCCTGGAGCACCTCGGTGGAGTTGACCTCGACGGCGGCCGAGTCCTCCAGGTCGACGACGCCTGCCGTGGCGGTGATACCGGTGTTCTCGCCGCTGCCGTCGACGCAGTGCGCCGCGGTCAGCACGATGTCCTGGGTGAGCAGGGAGCCACCGCAGCCCATGGACAGCCGGACCATGAACGGGAACTCGCCCTGCTCGGCGGGTGTGCCGCCGACGACCTGCGTGCCGGGCTCCCCGGCGGGCCCGCCGGAGCCGCCGCCCGGCAGCGCGGAGGCCGCCGAGGGGCTCAGGCTGAAGGCGGCCAGCGTGACGGCAGCGGCGGCGGTGACTCTCTTGAGGTGCCTGGTCGTGTTCTTCAACGTGCTTCCTCTCGTGGGGGGTTGACATTTTGACGGGCCCATGTCAAGCAAAAGGCGGCAGTGCGCCGTAAGACGTCCTGTCACAGGGGGGTGGGTCCGCGAAATGCTGCCGCGATTATGGTGAGGAAGCGAACGCTGTGACAAGAGTGCCTACCGCGCCGTAACACCACGCCGCGCGACCCCGGCGCCGCACACCACGGCCCCCACCACGCCGCCCACACCTCCGCACCAGGCCGCCGCACTGCCCGCACACGGCTCGGCGCCAGGCCGCCGCCCATGGCTCCGCACCATGCCGCCGTTCCGCCACGCGCAGCGCCGCCGCGGCGAACTGCGGTCACCACGGCGGCGCTTGAAAGGAACGGCTCAGTCCAGGTAGCCCCGCAGCTGGTCGGCGAAGGCGTGGTCGCGCAGCTTGTTGAGGGTCTTGGACTCGATCTGGCGTATCCGCTCACGCGTGACGCCGAAGAGCCGGCCTATCTCCTCCAGCGTGCGCGGGCGGCCGTCGATCAGCCCGTAGCGCAGCTGTACGACCTTCCGCTCGCGCTCGCCCAGCGTCGAGAGCACGGCCTCCAGGTGCTCGCGCAGCAGCAGGAAGGCGGCCGACTCGACGGGCGAGGGCGCGTCGCCGTCCTCGATGAGGTCACCGAGGTTGACGTCGTCCTCCTCACCCACGGGCGCGTGCAGCGACACCGGCTCCTGCGCCAGCCGCAGCACCTCTGTCACCCGCTCCTCCGTCAGATCGAGGTGTACGGCGACCTCTTCGGACGTGGGCTCGTACCCGCGCTCCTGAAGCATCCGGCGCTGCACCCGTACGACGCGGTTGATCAGCTCGACGACGTGCACCGGAACCCGGATCGTGCGTGCCTGGTCGGCGAGCGCCCGCGACATGGCCTGACGGATCCACCATGTCGCGTACGTGGAGAACTTGTAGCCACGCGCGTAGTCGAACTTCTCGACCGCGCGGATCAGCCCGAGGTTGCCCTCCTGCACCAGGTCGAGCATGGTCAGCCCGCGGCCGACGTAGCGCTTGGCCACCGAGACGACCAGCCGCAGATTGGCCTCGATCAGACGCCGTTTGGCCATCCGGCCCTTCACCACGAGCTGGTCCAGATCCAGCGCCAGCTGTCCGCCGAGATCGGGCGTGCGGGTCAGCTTCTCCTCGGCGAACAGGCCCGCCTCGACGCTGCGGGCCAGTTCGACCTCTTCGGCGGCCGACAGCAGCGGGATACGGCCGATCTCGCGCAGGTACTGCCGGAACAGGTCGGCCGAGGGGCCGCTCCCGGGCAGTTCCTGCCGCAGGGGCACCTCCGACTCGACCTCCGGCGGCCCCGGTTGCGCGGGCACGGCCTCGGCGGTCGGGGGCGAAGTGTGCGCGGGGGGCGGCGGGGTGTGCGCGGGCGGCGCCGCCGAAACGGGCTGCTCGGGAGCCGCAGGGACTGTCGTGGCGGCCGGGGCCGCAGTTGTCAGGGTCTGGGTCTGCACGGGGGCGACCTCCAGTGTGATCGCTGCCGGTTCGGGGGCGGCGTGCGAGACGGGGACGGCTGCGGCCGGGCCGCGCTCCATCCCGTACGTTGTGTGCGGATCCGCGGGGGACTCCGGCCCCTCCTGGCCAGCACCGCCCCGCTCCGAGGACTCAGGCACCGCAAACCAGTGTGGAGTACGACACACTCCCGCCACGAGGGTCGTGCGGGCAGTTTTTCCGCTGAGCGTGACCCAGCGCGCACGCGCCATTACGAACAGGCGAGTTCACGGGGGTACGAGGGGCACAGGAGGCGATCCGCGGGGATCCCACAGGGCGGTCCGCAGGCGTCTGCGGGCACCTGCGGGCGATCTCCGCAGTGTCTCCCCGGACGATCCGCGCGGACTCCTCGGACGATCCGCCGGCAATCCGCAGACGATCCGCAGGGGCTTCGGGGCAGTCCGGGGGCGGCGGCTCGGGGGCCCGGGAGGGGGAGGCGGTCAGCCTCAGAGCGCGGCTGCGCCCCGCTCGCCCAGCGCCGTGCCGTACTGCTGGAGCGTCCAGATCTGCTGGCGCACCGCCGCCGACTGCACGAAGTCCTGGCGGGCCTCCAGACGGCGTGCCGTGCCCTCCAGGTCGGCGATACGGGTGTTCACCGCTGCCCGGCGCACGGCGACCAACTGCTCGCCGGCGTACGCCTCGTCGGGCTGCCTGTTGCGCGCGGCGAGCAGCGGCTCGACGGCCAGCTCGGTCACGAGGGAACGCACCGCGTCGTCCGTCGCCGCGTCCCGCACCCGTGCGAGGAAACCGCTGTCGGAGACGCCCGCCTCAGCGCCACCCGCCACCTCGATGGTCTGGCGCACGACAGCGTACGGCGGCGCCGTGAACTCGTCGGCCCCGTAGGCGTCGAACGCCGGCGAGACCAGTTCGGGCCGCTGGAGCGCCAGCTTCAGCAGCTCCCGTTCGACGCGGTGCGCGGGGCTGCGCAGATTGAGCGCGGGCCCGCGCGGCACGGCCGGTGCCTCCATGGGCGGCGCCTCGGTGGCCCGGGGATTACGGGCGCCGCGGGGCGCCTGCTGGCCCCGCTCGCGCGCCCACCGCGCGAGCTTGCCGACCCGGCGCACCACGAACTGTTCGTCCACGATGCCCAGCAGACCGGCCAGCTCGACGGCGCTCTCGTGCTGGACGCCGCCGTCCTTGATCTGTGCGATGACCGGCGCCGCCTCCTCCAGCGCGGCCGAACGGCCGCCCGCCGTATCGAGGTTGTGCCGGTCCACGATCGACTGCATCGCGAACCTGAAGAGGGGCGCACGGCTCTCGACGACCTTGCTGACCGCGTCGTCACCCTCGGCGAGCCGCAGGTCGCACGGGTCCATACCGCCGGGTGTGATGGCGATCGAGGTACGCGCGGCGAACTTCTGGTCGTCCTCGAAGGCACGCAGCGCGGCCTTCTGGCCCGCCGCGTCGCCGTCGAAGGTGAAGACGACCTCGGACTGGGAGTTGTCCATCAGCACCCGGCGCAGGATCTTCACGTGCTCGCCGCCGAACGCCGTACCGCAGGTGGCGATGGCAGTCGTCACCCCGGCGAGGTGGCAGGCCATCACGTCGGTGTACCCCTCGACGACGACCGCGCGGTTGGCCTTGGCGATCTCGCGCTTGGCCAGGTCGATGCCGTAGAGCACCTGTGATTTGCGGTAGATGGGCGTCTCGGGGGTGTTGAGGTACTTGGGGCCCTGGTCGTCCTCGCGCAGCTTGCGCGCGCCGAAGCCGACCACGTCACCCGTGATGTCCCTGATGGGCCACATCAGCCGCCCGCGGAACCGGTCGATCGGCCGCCCGTTACGTGCCTCCTGGGCCAGCCCCGAGAGGGTCAGCTCCTTGTCGCTGAAGCCCTGCCCGCGCAGGTACCGCACCAGGTGGTCCCAGCCGGCGGGCGCGTAGCCGACACCGAAGTGCTGCGCCGACGCCTGGTCGAAGCCGCGCTCGGCCAGGAAGCGGCGCCCGATCTCGGCCTCGGGCCCGTCGAGCTGCTCGGCGTAGAACCGCGCCGCGATCTTGTGTGCCTCGACCAGCCGGGTGCGCTCCCCCTGCTGGGAGGCCCTGCCGTACCCGCCCTCCTCGTACCGCAGCGTGATTCCGGCACGCGCGGCGAGCCGCTCGACGGACTCGGAGAAGGACAGGTGGTCGACCTTCATCACGAAGTCGAGAGTGTCCCCGCCCTCCTGGCAGCCGAAGCAGTGGAAGAAGCCCTTGCTGGGGCTGACGTGGAAGGAAGGCGACTTCTCGTCATGGAAGGGACACAGCCCCTTGAGGTTGCCACCCCCCGCGTTACGGAGCTGGAGATACTCCGACACCACGGAGTCGATCGGGACCGCGTCCCTGACCGCCTTCACGTCCTCGTCGTTGATCCTCCCAGCCACAAAGGAAGTCTACGGCGCCACGCCGACACCCTCACCAGTGAGGGGCCACGCCCCCGAAAGGGGCGCGGGGAACTGCGCGAACAACCACGACGCCCCCGCGGACTGCGACGCACCCACAGGGGCACCCCGAACACAGCACACACACGAGGGGGCACGCACGCACAGAGCGCAGGCACACACGCAGCGCGGGCACGCGCAGAACGTACGCCCCCTACGGCCGCGGAACGTTACGCAGATTGGAGCGGGCCATCTGAACCATCCGCCCCACACCCCCGTCGAGAACGGTCCGGCTGGCCGAGAGCGCAAACCCGCTGACCTGCTCACGCGTGATCTTGGGCGGAAGGGAAAGCGCGTTGGCGTCGGTGACGACGTCGATGAGCGCCGGCCCCTTGTGCTTGAGCACGTCACGGAGCGCGCCGCGCAAATGCTTCGGCTTCTCGACGCGCACCGCGTGCGCCCCGAGCGCCTGGGCCATCGCCGCGAAGTCCGTGTCGCGGTAGCTCGTCCCGTAGGCGGGCATCCCGTCGACCATCATCTCCAGCTCGACCATCCCGAGCGAGGAGTTGTTGAACAGCACGACCTTGACCGGCAGGTCGTACTGCACGAGCGTCAGGAAGTCGCCCATGAGCATGCTGAAGCCGCCGTCGCCCGACATGGACACGACCTGGCGGCCCCTGTCGATGAACTGCGCGCCGATGGCCTGCGGCATGGCGTTGGCCATGGAGCCGTGGCTGAAGGACCCGATCACCCTGCGGCGCCCGTTCGGTGTGAGGTAGCGGGCCGCCCACACGTTGCACATGCCGGTGTCCACGGTGAAGACGGCGTCCTCGGCCGCCTCCTCGTCCAGGATCGAGGCGACGTACTCGGGGTGGATGGGGGTGTGCTTCTCGACGTTGCGGGTGTACGCCTTGACGACGCCCTCAAGGGTGTCCGCGTGCTTCTTGAGCATCCGGTCGAGGAACTTGCGGCTGGTCTTCTCGCGCACCTGCGGGGTGAGACAGCGCAGCGTCTCGCGTACGTCGCCCCAGATCGCCAGGTCGAGCTGGGTGCGGCGGCCCAGGTGCTCGGGCCGCACATCGACCTGGACGATCTTGCAGTTCTTGGGCAGGAAGGCGTTGTAAGGGAAGTCGGTGCCCAGCAGGATCAGCAGGTCGCACTCGTGGGTGGCCTCGTAGCAGGCGCCGTACCCGAGGAGCCCGCTCATGCCCACGTCGTACGGGTTGTCGTACTGGATCCACTCCTTGCCGCGCAGCGCGTGCCCCACGGGGGACTTGAGCCGCTCGGCGAACTCCATGACCTCCTGGTGTGCGCCCGCCGTCCCCGCTCCGCAGAAGAGCGTGACCTTCTCCGAGGCGTCGACCATGCGGACGAGCGCCTCGATCTCCGCGTCTCCCGGGCGCACGGTGGGCCGGGAGGTGACCAGCGCGTGCTCCTCCGGGCTGTCCGGTGCCTCCTCGGAGGCGATGTCGCCCGGGAGCGCGACGACGCTGACGCCCTGCTGGCCGACCGCGTGCTGGATCGCCGTCTGCAGGACGCGCGGCATCTGCTTCTCGCTGGAGATCAGCTCGCTGTAGTGGCTGCACTCCGAGAACAGCCGGTCGGGGTGGGTCTCCTGGAAGAAGCTGGTGCCGATCTCGCTGCTGGGGATCTGCGAGGCGAGCGCCAGCACGGGTGCCATCGAACGGTGCGCGTCGAACAGACCGTTGATCAGGTGCAGGTTGCCGGGCCCGCAGGAGCCTGCGCAGGCGGCGAGCTTTCCGGTGAGCTGGGCCTCGGCGCCCGCGGCGAAGGCCGCGGTCTCCTCGTGGCGCACCTGGATCCAGTCGATGGCGGAGTTGCGCCGGATGGCGTCGACGATGGGGTTGAGACTGTCCCCCACGACCCCGTAGAGGCGCTTCACGCCCGACCGCACCAGCGTGTCGACGTACTGCTCGGCCACCGTCTGCTTCGCCATTGCTCACTCGTCCTTAGCTCGCCGTGCGCGTCGTGACGTCAGGGGCAATTTATCCCGTACACCCCATACGGGCATCACGCGGGTCCCGGCACCCCACTCAGGCGCTGGGCGCCTCGTTCGTGGTGCCCAGCGACGGCAGCGGCACACCGGGGTCGGCCAGGGCGTGCGGATCGACCTGGGCGCCGGAGCGGATCAGGTCCTGGATGGGGCCCGTGACGTCCCAGACGTTGGCGTTGAGCCCGGCCAGTACGCGGTTGTCGTGCATCCAGAAGGCGACGAACTCGCGCTTGCCGACATCCCCCCTGCACACCACCTGGTCGTAGGAGCCGGGCGGCGCGTAGCCCGAGTACTCCATGCCGACGTCGTACTGGTCGGAGAAGAAGTACGGCACACGGTCGTAGGAGACGTCCTTGCCGAGCATCGCGCGGGCCGCTGCGGGACCGCTGTTGAGCGCGTTGGCCCAGTGCTCCACACGCAGCCTCTCGCCGATCAGGGGGTGCTGCACGGCCGCCGCGTCCCCGGCGGCGAAGATGTCCGGGTCCGAAGTGCACAGCGAGGCGTCGACCGCGATGCCGCCGCCGGGGCCCTCGGCCAGTTCCAGCCCGGCCGACTCGGCGAGCGCGGTGCGCGGCGCCGCTCCGATGGCGGCGAGCACGTCGTGCGCGGGGTGCTCGTCCCCGTCGTCCGTACGCACAGCGCGCACCATGCCGCCCTCGCCGGTGATCTCGGTCAGCCGGGCGCCGAAGTGGAAGCGCACCCCGTGTTCGCGGTGCAGGTCGGCGAAGAGGGCGCCCAGTTCGGGGCCGAGGACGGTGTGCAGCGGGGTGGGTTCCGGCTCGATCACGGTCACCTCGGCGCCGTACGAGCGCGCCGCGGCAGCGACCTCCAGGCCGATCCAGCCGGCGCCCGCGATGACCAGGTGCCCGTTCTCCTGGCCGAGCGCCGACAGGACGCCGCGCAGCCGGTCGGCGTGCGCGAGGCGGCGCAGGTGGTGCACGCCGGCGAGGCCCGTACCGGGAATGTCCAGGCGGCGCGGTTCGGCTCCCGTGGCGAGCAGCAGCCGGTCGTAGTGGACGCGGGTGCCGTCGCCCAGGCGTACGGACTTGTTCTCGCGGTCGAGCTGCACGGCGGGCTGGCCCAGGTGCAGTTCGATGTCGGCGCCCGCGTACCAGGCGGGCTCGTGCACGAACACGCTGTCGCGCTCGTCCGAACCGGTGAGGTAGCCCTTGGACAGTGGGGGGCGTTCGTAGGGATGGTCGCGCTCGTCGCCGATCAGGATGACGCGGCCGGTGAACCCCTCCGCGCGCAGGGTCTCGGCGGCCTTCGCCCCCGCCAGTCCCCCGCCGATGATGACGAACGTCCGATGTGCGTCGACCACTTGATGCCTCCTCGCTGGCGCTGCCCGCTGTGGGCCGTGCTCTTGGTGCGATCCCCCCGTCGTCCACACGTGAGCGTCCCGCATCGGCGCATGCGCGGGAAGGGGCAGGGGGAAGAAGGGACGGGCGCACGCCACGGCGCGTTCCCAGTGGTGGCGTGCGCCTGCCCAGTGGGGTTCGCCGCGCTCATGACGCGGTCAGTGCCCTGTGCAGCGAACGCGCTGAGACATCGGTGAGCGACGAGATCTGGTCGACGACCACGCGCAGCCGCCCGGCCTCGTCCGCCGCCTCGGCGAACAGTGCGCCGTACTGCGCGTCCAGGCCCTCGGGCGCGCGCTCCAGCAGCGCGGCAGCCAGCTCGCCGATGACCACGCGCTGCTCGGCGCGGAGCCGCTCCAGGTCGGGCCGCTGCATCACATAGCGGTCGGCGACGGCCTTGAGCACCGCGCATTCCAGCCTGATGTCCGCCGGGACGATCAGTTCCGCCGCGTAACGGGTCAGCCGTCCCCTACCGAACGCCGCACGCGTCGCCGCCTCGGCCGCGAGGCAGAAGCGGCCGATGAGCTGGCTGGTGGCGTCCTTGAGCCTGGCCTGCGCCAGGGCCGTGCCGTCGTAGCGGTGCGGCCACCAGTCCTGCGCGAGCAACCTGTCGAGCGCGGCGGAGAGTTCGTCCGCCGTAGCACCGGGCGCGTAACGGGACACGGCGACGGCGAAGATGTCGCGGCGCTCGGGCGGCGCGAGCAGCAGCCGGGGGTCCAGGTGGCCGGCGCGCATGCCGTCCTCGACGTCGTGCACGGAGTAGGCGACATCGTCCGCCCAGTCCATGACCTGCGCCTCGAAGCACCGGCGGCCCTCGGGAGCACCGCTGCGGAACCAGCGGAAGACCGGCAGGTCGTCCTCGTAGACCCCGAACTTCCGCGAGTCCGGCGGATACGGGCACTCGCCCCGGCGCCAGGGGTACTTCGTCGCGGCGTCCAGCGCGGCGCGGGTCAGGTTGAGGCCCACGTGCGCCTGAGCACCCGGCACGTCGGAGAACCGCTTGGGCTCCAGCCGCGAGAGCAGGCGCAAAGACTGCGCGTTCCCCTCGAAGCCCCCGGCATCCGCCGCGATCTCACTGAGCGCGGCCTCACCGTTGTGCCCGAAGGGCGGGTGCCCGAGGTCATGCGCCAGGCAGGCCACCTCGACGAGGTCAGGATCGCAGCCGAGCGCGGCGCCCAGCTCCCGGCCGACCTGGGCGCATTCGAGGGAGTGCGTGAGCCGGGTACGCGGCGTGGCGTCCCAGGCCGGGCTGCTGGACCCCGGCGCGACCACCTGCGTCTTACCGGCGAGCCTGCGCAGCGCGGCCGAGTGCAGCACCCGCGCCCGGTCCCGCTGGAACGCCGTACGCCCCGGCCGCTTGTCGGGCTCCGGCACCCAGCGCTCGGTGTCGGAGGGCGCGTAGCAGGGCCCGGGCAACCCCTCTGCGCCGTCCGGGGCGTGTGTGCCGTGCGTGCCGTGCATACGCCGACCGTAACCGGAGGCCGCATGGAGCGGCTCCGCGGCACGGTCGGGCCGGTCCGCCCTGGGGCTGTTTCACGTTCGTACGGTCCGCGTGCGCACGCCCCGCGTGCGTCAGTTCGCGTCCGTACGGTCCACGTGCGTACGTGCCGCGGTCAGGCGGTCCGCGTCCGTACGGCGGTCCGCGCTCAGCCGGGTGGGAGTTAGGGCCCGTACGCGTTCGTACCGTCCGGGGTCAGGCCCGTCCGCGTCCGTACGGTCCGCGGTCAGGCCGTCTCGCGTTCCACCCACGCCAGGTAGTCGGCGGCGCCGCGTACTACGGGGGTGGCGATGATCTCCGGTACGTCGTAGTCGTGCGCGGCGCGGATGTACGCCTCCAGCGCGTCGTACCGCGCGGCGCTCGTCTTGAACAGCACCTGCCACTCGGGGTCGTTCTGGATCTCGTCCTCCCAGCGGTAGACGGAGGTGACGGGCCCGTTGATCTGGGCACACGCCGCGACCCTGCGGTCGACGGCGCCGGCGGCGAGCGTACGGGCCAGCTCTTCGGTGCCTGTAGTCGTCAGTACGGTCAGGATCTCGGCCATGGGCACACCGTAACGGCGGCGGGAACGGCCGATTCGTTCAAGACCCGGGCGGCCATGGCCTCCTACCGTGAGGCGCATGACACCACGCTTCGACCTCATCGGCATCGTCACCTCGGACATGGCCGCTTCGCTCGCCTTCTACCGCCGTCTCGGCCTGGACCTCCCTGCCGAGGCGGACAGCCTTCCCCACGTGGAGGCGGCCGTCGGCGGCGTGCGGATCGCGTGGGACACCGAGGAGACCGTGCGCTCCTTCGAACCGGACTGGACCGCGCCCCCACGCGGCATGAGCCGGATCGGCATGGCGTTCCTGTGCGACTCACCCGCCGAGGTCGACAAGGTCTACGCCGAGCTGACCGACGCGGGTCACGAGGGCCACAAGGCGCCCTGGGACGCCTTCTGGGGCCAGCGTTACGCCGTCGTCCTCGACCCGGACGGCAACTCCGTCGACCTGTTCGCGCCCAACCCGTCCTGAAACACGGGGCCCAGGACCGCCTGAAACGTGAACGCTACGAGCGGCCTACGGCACGCTACGGGCGACCCGTGCACGTACAGGAGCATCCCGCGCGCTACGAGGACGGCCGTATCAGCTCGGTCATCGGTACCCCCGCCAGTGCCTTGATCTCGCGTGCCAGGTGGGCCTGGTCGGCGTAGCCCGCGCGGGCCGCCGTCTCCGACAGCGGCGTGCGGTCGCGGGCGAGGCGGAGCGCGCCGCGCATGCGCAGGACACGGGCCAGCGTCTTGGCGCCGTACCCGAAAGCGTCCAGGCAGCGGCGGTGCAGTTGCCGCTCACTGAGCCCCGCACGCCGCGCCGTGGCCGCCACACTCGCCCCGGCACGCAGCGCGGCCACGATCTCCTCCACCACCGGCACTCCGTGCGGGTCCTTCGCCACCGCACGCTCCTCGGCCAGCCGCAGCGCGGCCACCTCCTCCAGCACGGCCCCGGGGTCCCGCGCCCCGCCCGCTCTGTCCATCAGCTCGCGCACGGCGGGCGCCGCCCACACGGCGCCGAGCGGCACGCGCTGGTCGCGCAGTTCGTGGGCGCGCACGCCGAAGACACGGGGCCCTGTGCCGGGCGGCAGCCGCAGCCCCGTGATCCGCAGGCCCCTACGGTCGGTGACCAGGTGCGCGCGGGTGTCGGGTCCGGCGATGAAGGGCTCGCCGTCCCACAGCAGCAGGTCCATGCAGCCGTCGGGCAGCACGCGTGCCTCCCCGCCGCCGTGCGCCGCCTCCCGTGACCACACCACGGCCCCGGCCACCCGTGAGCCCCGTTCCACGTACATGCCTCCAGCATGCCTCCGACCACTGACAGCGCCGCACGGCACCCACCGCCGCCGCCGCCGACGGCGCCACCGCCCCGCACCGTCGGCGCTGAAGCGCCCCGCCCCCGCGTCCCGCCCCCGGCGTCCCGTCCTCAGCTGCAGTGCTCGGGCTCAGCGTGCGGCGCTCGGGCTCACTCCCCGTACCCGTTTGAACGCCGCACTGAGCGCGAACCCGTCCGCGTAGCCCACGCGGCGGGCCACCGAGGCGACCGTCGCCTCGGGTTCGCGCAGCAGGCGTGCCGCCAGGTCGATGCGCCAGCGGGTCAGATACGCCATGGGCGGCTCGCCCACCAGCTCCGTGAAGCGCCGCGCGAGGCTCGCGCGGGACACCCCGGCCTTCGCGGCGAGCGCGGCCACCGTCCAGGCGTGCGCGGGCTGTTCGTGCAGCAGCCGCAGCGCCACGCCCACCACGGGGTCGCCCTGCGCGCGGTACCAGACGGGTGCCCGTGCCTCCGGACGCGCGAACCACGCGCGCAGCACCGAGATCAGCAGCAGGTCGAGCAGCCGGTCGAGCACCATCTGCTGGCCGGGCGCCTCCTTGACGACCTCGGCCGCCACCAGGGACAGCAGCCCGGAGTCCCACTCGCGTTCCCGCAGCACCAGTACGGGCGGCAGCGCGTCCAGGAGCCGCCCGCTCAGATCGCCACGCAACTGGTAGTTGCCGCTCAGCAGCACGACCGGATCGTCCTGGCTGCGCCCCCATGTGCGTACGCCGAGCCCCAACCGCTCGCACATGTCGACACCTTCGGGTGTCGTGCAGCAGTCGCCGGGGTGGATCACCAACTGGGGCTCGGTGTCCGGGTGGTCGGCCAGTACGTACGGTTCAGGACCGCGCAGGACGACCACGTCGCCCGGGGCCAGCCGCACGGGGTCGGCGTCCGGGTGCAGCGCCCAGCCCTCGCCGCGCGTCATGGAGGCCAGCGCGAGCGGAGCCCCGTCCTGTACGCGCACGCCCCAGGGCGGCGCGAGTACGGCCCGGTGGAAGAGCCCTCCCCTGGCGCGTGCACCACTGAGCACATCGGCGAGCGCCTCGGACAGTGGGTCGCCATGTGCCCCGTATGCGTCCACGCGCGTCAGCTTAGACGCGCGCACGGACCCGCGCGGGCGCCACCGACAGCCACCGGCAGCCACGGCCACGCGCGCACCGCGACCGGCACTGGAATCCTGGCGTCCGGTTGCGTCGTGTGCCGTGCGGGAGACCATGGGGGCATGGATGACGTCACCGCACTGGCAGCCGAACATCTGGCGCTCGCCAGGGACGACCCGCACGGCCGCAGCGCGTACCTCTTCCTGCACGACGGGCCGCTGCGCCAGTCCGTGATCGCGCTGACGGAGGGCTCCGAGCTGGACGAGCACAACACCCCGCCCGCCGCGAGCATCTATGTGCTCCAGGGCCGTGTACGGCTCACCGAGATCACGGCGGACCAGGACATCGGCCCAGGACAGATCCAGCGGGTGCCACCCGTACGGCACGGCGTACGCGCCCTGGAGGACTCGGTCTTCCTGCTGACCGCCGTGACGGCCACGGACTGACCGGCCCCTCCCCCGCCGCCCCGACCGTCACCAGCCGCCCTCACCAGGTACGCGGAGGCCCGCCCTGCTCCGGGGGCCCGCCTGGGAACCCGCCCTGGGGCGGCCCGCCCTGCGGCGGCACCCCGTAGGGCGGTGGGCCGCCCTGCTGCGGGGGCCCCGCGTACGGCGGGGCGTGCGGAGGCGCATACGGCGGCCCGTACGGTCCGGGACCTCCGTACCAGGGCGGGTAACGCTCGGCGAGCAGCCTGTTGCGGTGCCGGCTGCGCCGTATCGCTGTGATGACCGCGATGAGAGTGCCGGCGATCACGCCCAGTGCCGGCAACCCGAACGTGAGCAGCAGTCCGCCGAGGAAGCCGCCCATCTCCGGCTTCTCACCGACCGCGAACTCCGTGTCCCTGGCGGCCTGGCATGTCACGGTGTGCTCGCCCGTACCGTGCGCTTTGAGCATGAGGACCCGCTGCCAGGTGTGGCCTCCGGCGGTCACCTTGAACGAGCTGCTCGGGCGGCTCAGTGACGGGTCGGAGGGGCCCTGCGCCTGACAGCGGTAGCGGAAGCGTGAACCGTCCACCAGGTCGACGGAGACGGCCCGCTCGTCGCCGTCCTCCAGGTTCATCTTCAGCGACTCGCCGCTGCGGAAGCGGCCCTCCTTGTCGACGGAGTCGATCACCCCCGTGAGCGTGCTGACGAAGCCCGCGACGCCGAGGCCGACAAGTACGGCCGCGATCAGACCGGCGACGACGTACCAGAAGCGTTTCGGGCGCAGTTCACGTGCGTCGATCTTGGGCGGTCCGTTGTGCCGCGGCCCGGCCTGTCCGGGTCCGTGACCCGGCTGTCCCCCCTCGTATGCCATGTACACAAAGGTCGCATCACGCGTCACACCGCTGAAGGCCGGGACCCCACCGCTCCCGTACGGAGCCGACCCCCGGCTCAATCGGCTCACTTAGCGGGCCGTCGGCCCAAGTACCGCCTCGTCGGCCGGAGTACCGCCTCGTCGGCCCGAGCAGGGCACCTCAGGCAGGGACCGTGCGCGCGGCTACGCGCCGGAACCGGCTGCCGTCTTCCACTCCGCCGCGCGGTGCAGTACGGAGCGCAGGGCCAGTTCGTACCCGAAGACGCCGTGCCCGGAGACCATGCCCTGGCAGACGGGCGCCGTCACCGAGGTGTGCCGGAACGGCTCGCGTGCGTGGACGTTGGAGATGTGCACCTCCACACACGGGACGCCCAGCCCGGCGACCGCTTCGAGCGCGTCGCGCAGCGCGTAGCTGTAGTGCGCGTAGGCGCCCGGGTTGAAGACGATGCCGCTGTCCCTGTTCCTCGTGCCGTGTACGTGGTCGATGAGCGCGCCCTCGCTGTTGCTCTGCGCGCAGTGCACCTCGGCGCCCAGCTCCCGGCCGAGCGCCGTGGTGCGCTCCTCGATGTCACGGAGGGTGGTGCTGCCGTAGACGGCGGGGTCGCGCTCGCCCAGGAGGTTGAGGTTGGGCCCGTGCAGCAGCAGGACGCGCGGCGCTGTGGTGGATGCGGTGATCGCGTTCATGGAGGCAGCCTAGAGCGGGGCCGCTGCCCGCGCGGTGCTGCCTTACCCGGGCCGGAGGTCCATCGGCCCGCCCTGTGAACGCGCCGGCCCGGTCAGGAGCCGCTCCGGCCTCGACCGTTACGGCGCGCGGAGCTAGCCTCCCCCGTGGGACTACTGACGGGTCAGGAACGAGTCGAGGGGCACGCGAGCATGGGCTGGACAGCGCGGAACATCCCTGACCAGAGCGGGCGCACGGCGGTCGTGACCGGCGCCAACAGCGGACTCGGCTTCGTGACGGCCAGAGAGCTGGCCAGGCGGGGCGCGCGGGTCATCCTCGCGTGCCGGAACGAGGAGCGCGGCATGGCAGCGCGTGAGCGGCTGCTGCTGGAGCTGCCCGAGGCGGGAGCCCGCACCGAGCTGCGCCCCCTCGACCTCGGCGACCTGGCCTCGGTGCGCGCCTTCGCCAAGGAGTTCCCCGACGAGCGGCTCGACCTTCTGATCAACAACGCGGGTGTCATGGCACTGCCGTACCGCAGGACGGTGGACGGCTTCGAGACCCAGTTCGGCGTGAACCACCTGGGGCACTTCGCGCTGACGGGGCTCCTCCTGGACCGGCTCCTGGCCGCTCCCGCGCCGCGCGTGGTGACCGTCGCCAGCGAGCTTCATGTGCTGTCGAACATCGACATCGGGGACCTCAACAGCGAGCGCACCTACCGGCGTTGGATCGCCTACGGGCGCTCCAAGACGGCCAACCTCCTGTTCACGCGTGAGCTGGCGCGGCGGACGGCGGGCACCGTGCTCGTCGCCGCCTCCTCGCACCCCGGCTACGCGTCGACCAACCTGCAGACCGCCGGTGCCCGGATGGAGGGCAGGAAGGGCGTCGAGCGCTTCATGGAGACCGGCAACCGGATCGTCGCGCAGTCGGCCGAGGCGGGTGCCCTGCCGTCGCTCTACGCCGCCACGGCGCCCGGCGTGGCACCCGACTCCTACACCGGCCCCCGGGTGCTGGGCTGGCGGGGCGCCCCAGGGCCCACGTGGCGGGCGCCATGGACGCGCAGCGACGCGGCGGCCGAGCGGCTGTGGGTGGCCTCGGAACAGCTGACGGGCGTCGGCTACGGGGCAGCGCCGTGATCCGCGTACTGGTCGTCGACGACGACTTCATGGTGGCCAGGCTGCACAGCACGCTGGTCGCCCGCGTACCCGGATTCGAGGTGGCGGGGGTGGCGCACACGGGTGCCGAGGCGCTGTCCCAGGTGCGCGAACTGGCTCCCGATCTGGTGCTGCTGGACCTGTACCTGCCGGATGTGAGCGGCCTGGAGGTGCTGCGGCTGCTGCGGGGCGACGGTGCCCCTGGCGGGGGTCCCGATGTCCTGGTGATCACGGCTGCCAGGGACGCCGAGAGCGTACGGGCAGCGCGGCACGGCGGTGCGGTCCAGTACGTCGTCAAGCCTTTCGAGGGACGGCTGCTGACCGAGCGGCTGGAGCGGTACGCGCACGACAGCCAGGAGTTCGGACGGCTGACGGCGCCGGGACAGGACGAGCTTGACCAGGTGTTCGGCGTCTCCGGCGCCGCCGCGGGCGGTGGCGCCGCCACGGAGGTCGCGGTGGCCGCGCGCCCCGCCGTACCCGCCACGCTGCCGAAGGGCCTGAGCGAGCAGACCGCTGCCCTGGTGCGCGAGACGCTCACCGCGTGCCGGGACGCCGAAGGGCTGTCCGCTTCGGAGTGCGCGGAGAAGAGCGGGCTCTCCCGGGTGAGCGCGCGGCGCTACTTGGAGCACTTCGTCACCACCGGCGGGGCCAGGGTGACGCTCCGGTACGGCACGACGGGCCGCCCGGAGCGCCGCTACCACCCGCTGTGAGCGGCGCGTGTGACGTACCGCGTGCGGCTCATACCGCGGTACGCGCCACATGTGCTCACTCCCAAGTGCGCACTACTGGCGCTCACTTCGTTCCGGCGCGCTACTTGCGCTCCGTCCGTGCGCGCGCACTACGTGCGTTCAGCCATCCCTAGCCGAGCAGTTCCAGGCCGGGGCCGAGCCCGAGGGCCGATACGCCCTTCTGGAAGGCGTCGTAACCGGGCCCTTCCGCGCGGGGGCTCCACATCTTCTGTGCGAGCACGCCCAGCGTCTTGTTGACGAGGCCGTGGACGTCGCGTTCGGTGTAGTCCTCGTGCACCAGGTCGTTCCAGACGGCGAAGAGGGCACCGTGCAGCGCCGGATCGTACGGTTCGACGCTCTGGCCTTCGGGGAAGACGTGGGGCGCCCACTGCTCGTAGAGGTAGCGCCCGTCCAGGCCCTGGCCGTGGTAGTAGTCGGCGAAGGGGACGATGTAGAGGGTGGCGTCGTTCATGTTGACGAACTCGTAGCCGTCCCTCTTGATGGCCTGCGGCCCGTACCAGCCGTTGTTCCAGCTGTGGATGCGTACACCCCTGTCGTAGCCCTCCGCCGTGCCCCCGATCTCGCTCAGGCTGCCCCACGCCGCTGGCTGTTTGCCCAGGGTCCTCAAGTGGGCCGCCAGGTCGTTGAAGTAGCCCCGGTACTGCGCGACGGGGCCGCCGTACTCGTCGGCCCCGTAGTGCACGACGGGGCTGCGGAACCAGGGCGTGAAGTGGGTGAAGAGGTCCTTCATGAACGCCGTCGAGGCGGGCTTGGCCAGGTCCAAGTGGTCGGAGTTGCCGCCGTCCAGGCCGATGTCGGGGCGGAACTTCACGAAGGCACGCGAGTGGGCTGGAGCGTCGATCTCCGGTGTGAGGCGCACAGCGCACGCCTCGGCCAGGTCCTCGAAGGAGTCCCAGGTCGCCCTGTCGTAGGCGCCGTCACGCGCCGCGAGGCCCGCCCACTCCGGGGCCTCGCTGGCGAGCCTGAACGCGGACTGCGCCTTGCCCCAGTCCCCTTCGGGCGGCTTGATCTCGTTGTCGTTGAGGTGGATCTGGAAGTCGTTGAACTTGAACCAGCTCATGAGGCGGATGTAGTCGCGGATGAACCCGGGCGTGAAGTACCGCCGTCCGACGTCGAGCATGAAGCCGCGCCGCGCGTAGTCGGGCCAGTCGACGGCCGTCCCGGCGGGAACGGCACGGCGGGAGGACCGTACGAGGATCTGCAGGAGGCTGCGCGTCGCGTGGAAGACGCCCGCGTAGGCGGGCCCGACAACGCTGATGCCGCCGTGCGTGACGGTCGTCCTGGAGCCCTCCTCGCGGTAGCGCGCACCGCCCGGCGCATGGCTGTCGGAACGGTCGACGGTCAGCCGGATCTCGCCTCTTCGCGGGCGACCACCGCCCGTGTGCGGGGCGGCGGGACGCGGGGGGCGTATCCGGATGCCGGTCACCTCCTCCAGTTCGTCCGTGAGCGTCCTGGCGAGGCGGCGCAGCCGTTTGTCGCCAGGCGGTACGACGACGCGGGTGGCGGGTGTGAGCCGGAACTCCCCTTCTCCGCCCGCCCATTGCTGGAGCGCGGGCACCACGGGTGGCGCGTCCTGCGCTGCGGCACGGCTCTGCCGTGCGGCGGCCGAAGCCGGTCCGGCCAGCGGGCCGGCGAGGCCACCTGCCGCGAGCGCCGCGATTCCGGCGGTCAGCGCCCGCCTGCTGGGTCGGAATCTCTCGATTTCTGTCATCACAGCCTCCTGGAAGAAACAGGAACCAACGGAAATCCACGTCTCCCAGTGGTATCTACCAGTCGCACTCCCCGCGGGAACACCCCGCTGCGTGCTTTGCCTTGACGTCAGGGTCAACGCTTAGCGTCGGAACGACCGTACGAAGGGAGCGCGGAATGGAGCGCCGGATGCGTATCGGGGAGCTGGCCGAGCGGGCGGGGACGACCACCAGGACGCTGCGCTACTACGAGTCACGCGGGCTGCTGTCCGTGCGGCGCGACGCGAGGGGGTACCGCACGTTCGGCGAGGACGATCTCCGGCTGCTGCGGCAGATCCGGATGCTGCGGGAGACCGGCTTCGATCTGGAGGAGACCCGTCCGTTCGTGGAGTGCCTGCGCGCCGGGCATCCGGAGGGCGACTCCTGCCCCGACTCCCTCGCGGTCTACCGCAGCAAGCTCACCGAACTGGACGCGTGCATCGCGGAGTTGACCAGCGTACGGAACGGGGTCAGGGAGCGGCTGGCACGGGCCGAGGTGGAGGCCGCCGCACGGTCGCACCCCGCACCCGAGCCACGCTGCGAGCTGGCCCCTGTGACAGGCGGGTCCCATCCACCGGACGGAGAAACCGGATGACACCGACAGGCAGCACCACCGCACGGCCGAGCACCACCGCACCGCCCAGCACCACCGCACCGCCCAGCACCACCGCACGGCCGCGCACCGCCGCACGAGTGACGGAGGTGACCGACGAGACGTTCGCACGGGAGGTGCTGGGCTCCGACGTGCCCGTACTGGTCGACTTCACCGCCAGTTGGTGCGCGCCGTGCCGCATGATCGCGCCCGTACTGGCGGAGATCGCCGCGGAGAAGGAGGGCGAGCTGAAGGTCGTCTCGCTGGACGTCGACGCGAATCCGCAGACCCAGGCGGCCTACGCCGTTCTGTCCATGCCGACCCTCATGGTCTTCCGCAACGGCGAACCCCAACGCTCGGTGGTGGGCGCCCGCCCCAAGCGGCGCCTGCTCCAGGAGTTCGAAGACGTCATCTGACCCCATCCATCCACGGACCGGAGGAGCACGAGGGCTGCCACAACGCACCCGCGGCCCGCATGACGGAGGGGGCGGCGTCCCCGCACGGGCGCCGCCCCCTCCTGGGGTCCCGGGCCCCGCTCCCGCCGGTGAGGGTGGGAAGCGGAGGCGAAGGCCCGGAAGCCGGTCGGTCAGCGGCCGTTGGTGGTCTCGGACGCCGCGGCGCGGCCCGCCTCCAGACGCGCGACCGGGATACGGAACGGCGAACAGGACACGTAGTCCAGCCCCACCTCGTGGAAGAAGTGCACCGACTCGGGGTCGCCGCCGTGCTCGCCGCACACGCCCAGCTTCAGGTCGGGCCGGGTGGCCCGGCCCGCCTCGGCCGCCGACCGTACGAGGGCGCCGACGCCGTCCTTGTCGATCGTCTCGAACGGCGAGACCCCGAAGATGCCCTTCTCCAGGTACGCGGTGAAGAAGCTGGCCTCCACGTCGTCCCGGGAGAAGCCCCACACGGTCTGCGTCAGGTCGTTGGTGCCGAAGGAGAAGAAGTCGGCGCACTCGGCGATCTGCCCGGCCGTGAGCGCCGCGCGCGGCAGCTCGATCATGGTGCCGAGCGCAACCTTCAGTTCGAGTCCGTGCTCGCGCTCGACATCGGCGATGACCTGTTCGGCCTCCTCGCGCACGATCTCCAGCTCCTGCACGGTTCCCACCAGCGGAATCATGATCTCCGCGCGCGGGTCGCCCTTGGCCTCGATCCGCTCGGCCGCCGCCTCGGCGATGGCCCGTACCTGCATCGTGAACAGGCCGGGAATGACCAGCCCCAGGCGCACACCGCGCAGACCCAGCATCGGGTTCTGCTCGTGCAGCCTGTGAACCGCCTGGAGCAGCCGCAGGTCGTTCTCGTTGTGGTCCTTGCGCGACTCGGCGAGCGCGACGCGTACGGACAGCTCGGTGATGTCGGGCAGGAACTCATGCAGCGGCGGGTCCAGCAGCCGTACGGTCACCGGCAGCCCGTCCATCGACTCGAACAGCTCGACGAAGTCGTCCTTCTGGTGCGGCAGGAGCCCGCGCAGCGCGGTCTCGCGCTCCTCACTGGTGTCGGCGAGGATCAGCCGCTCGACCAGTTCACGCCGCTCGCCCAGGAACATGTGCTCGGTCCTGCACAGCCCGATGCCCTGCGCGCCGAAGCGCCGTGCGCGCGAGGCGTCCTCGGCGTTGTCGGCGTTGGCCCGCACCCGCAGCCTGCGCACGCGGTCCGCGTAGGCCATGATCCGGTGTACGGCCTTGACGAGTTCGTCGGCGTCGTCGGCGCCCGCGTGCATCCGGCCCTCGAAGTACTCGACGACGGGCGAGGGCACGACCGGCACCTCACCCAGGTACACCTTGCCGCTCGACCCGTCGATGGAGACGGTGTCGCCCTCCTCGATCACCACACCGCCGGGCGCCGTCATGCGCCGCCGCTTGGTGTCGACCTCCAGCTCCTCGGCGCCGCACACACAGGTCTTGCCCATGCCGCGTGCGACGACGGCCGCGTGCGAGGTCTTGCCGCCGCGCGAGGTGAGGATGCCCTCGGCCGCGATCATTCCGTCGAGGTCGTCGGGGTTGGTCTCACGCCGGATGAGGATGACCTTCTCGCCCGAACGCGACCACTTGATGGCGGTGTACGAGTCGAAGACCGCCTTGCCGACGGCGGCGCCGGGAGAGGCGGCGATGCCCCAGCCCAACTGGTCGGACGTGGCGTCCCCGTCGAAGCGGGGGAACATCAGCTGCGCCAACTGGCTGCCCGTGACCCGCCGCAGCGCCTCGGCCTCGTCGATGAGGCCCTGGTCGACCAGTTGTGTGGCGATACGGAAGGCCGCCGCCGCCGTGCGCTTGCCGACCCGGGTCTGGAGCATCCACAACTTGCCGCGCTCAATGGTGAACTCGATGTCGCACAGGTCCTTGTAGTGCGTCTCCAGGGTCTCCATGGTGCGCATCAGCTCGTCGTAGGACGCCTTGTCGAGCCCTTCGAGATCGGCGAGCGGAACGGTGTTCCTGATGCCGGCGACGACGTCCTCACCCTGCGCGTTCTGGAGGTAGTCGCCATAGACGCCCTGTTGTCCACTGGCGGGGTCGCGGGTGAAGGCGACCCCCGTGCCGGAGTCGGGCCCGAGGTTTCCGAACACCATGGAACACACATTGACGGCGGTGCCCAGGTCGTGCGGGATGCGCTCCTGGCGGCGGTAGAGCCTCGCGCGGTCGCCGTTCCACGAATCGAAGACCGCGCGGATGGCCAGATCCATCTGCTCGCGGGGCTCCTGCGGGAAGTCGCGGCCCGTCTCCTTGGAGACGATGCCCTTGAACTGCTCGACCAGTTCCTGGAGATCGGCCGCGCACAGGTCCACGTCGGTCGCCGCACCGCGTGACTTCTTGGCCTCGTCCAGCGCCTCGGCGAACAGCTCGCCCTTGATGCCGAGCACCGTGTCCCCGAACATCTGGATGAGGCGGCGGTAGGAGTCCCAGGCGAAGCGCTCGTCGCCCGACTGGGCCGCCAGCCCCTGTACGGACTCGTCGGACAGGCCGATGTTGAGGACGGTGTCCATCATTCCGGGCATCGAGAACTTCGCGCCCGAGCGGACGGAGACCAGCAGCGGGTCGTCGGTCTGGCCGAGCTTCTTGCCCATGCGCCGCTCCAGCGCCTCCAGATGGACGCTGACCTCGTCGCGCAGCGCCTCGGGTGCGGCACCGTCGTCGAGGTACGCCTTGCACGCCTCGGTCGTGATGGTGAACCCGGGAGGGACGGGGAGACCGAGGTTGGTCATCTCGGCGAGGTTGGCCCCCTTCCCGCCGAGGAGATCCTTGAGGTCCTTGTTGCCCTCGCTGAAGTCGTAGACGAACTTCCGCTGTTCCGCGCGCACGGCACTCTGCGCGGTCTTCGCGGTCTTCGCTTTCTCAGCGTTTTCTGTGTGAACCGGCACCGGACTCGGCTCCTCGTGGTCGGTTGCCCTGACGGCGGGGAGCGTACCCAGATCAAAGGCTTTGAGGTACGTCCAGCGGCATGTCACACGGCCGTAACCACCCGTGTGCCGAGAGATCGAAAGTCTGGCCCCCTGTGCGCTGGTTGCCGCCTCCATACAGGCTCCGAACGGACAACTACTTCTCGCTCCACTGGCACCCACTTCTTCTTACGCAGAGCGAGAGTTGGCTTCGAGGAACGAACCAAGGGCCGGTAAAACCCCGGCGCGCTCCTTGGAGTCCTACACCTCACATGTGAGCGCTCACATGAGCGGCACCCTGATCAAGGTGGCGCGAATCACGCGCTCACATGGCCGCACGTCTCACGATGCGGACGCAGTTGCGCCCAGTAGATTTCCCTTACGGCCGGACAGTGCCGCACCCGCCACCACATCCCAACTCCGAGGTGAATGACTCCATATGACCGACCCGGATGTCCCGCCGCGCCTCGGTCCCGTCGTCCCGGGGACCGCGGCACTCTTCGTCTACGGCACCCTGCGCTTCCCCCGCATCCTCACCGCGCTGCTCGGCCACGTGCCCGCGCTGACCCCCGCCACCGTCACCGGCTGGCGCACCGCCGCGCTCAGGAACAGGCCCTACCCCGGGCTCGTCCGCGCGGACGGCAAGAACGCCGAAGGGCTGCTGCTGGCCGGGCTGAGCGCCCGTGAGTGGCGCCTACTGGACGACTTCGAGGACGACCAGTACGCCCTGCGCACCCTCACCCTCGACGCCGCTCCCCCGCGCCCCGCAGCGGAACGCCTTCCTCCGGAGGCGTGGGCGTACGTGTGGGTCAGCCCCGGCGAGGTGCGTGCGCACACATGGGAGGCCGAGGACTTCGCCGCACACCAACTCGACGCCTACGCCGCGCGCCTGGAGTCAGCCCTCGGCTGAACACGCACTCAGCCGAGCCGATCCGCTGGCCACACCCGCACACACCACGCAGAGTCGACACATGCGACTACTGGTGCTGGGCGGAACGGAGTTCGTGGGACGTGCCCTCGTGGACGAGGCGCTGGCGCGCGGCTGGGAGGTGACGGTCTTCCACCGCGGCCGGCACCCCGCGCCGCCCGGCGTGACCGTGCTGCACGGCGACCGTACGGCCCCCGACGGACTACTTGCGCTCAACAGTGGCGCGTCAGGGCAGGCCGCCGGCCCCTACTGGGACGCCGTCATCGACACATGGACCGGGGCGCCTGTGGCCGTACGGGACGCGGCGGCTGCGCTGGCCTCGCGCGCTGAGCACTATGTGTACGTCTCCAGCCGCTCGGTGCACAGCCACCCCACGGCGCCGGGCGCCGATGAGAGCGCGCCGCTCGTGGACGGGGACCCGGACGACAAGGAGGACGGCGACTACGCGCGGGCCAAGCGCGGCGGCGAACTGGCCGCGACGGCGGCCTTCGGTGAACGGGCACTGCTGCCGCGCCCAGGACTGGTGATCGGCCCCGGCGAGAACATAGGACGCCTGCCGTGGTGGCTCAACCGCGCGGCACGCGGAGGCCCCATGCTGGCACCCGGCCCCCGCTCGCTGCCGCTCCAGTACATCGACGCGCGTGACCTCGCCACCTGGACACTCGACGCGCTCGAACGGGGCCTAGGAGGCGCCTACAACACCGTCAGCGAGCGCGGCCACACCACCATGGGCGCCCTGCTGGACGCCGTGGTCTCCGCCACCGGCAACCGCGCCGAGCCCCAATGGACGGCCCCGGACACACTCCTGCTGGCAGGCGTCGAGCCCTGGTCGGAGCTGCCCATCTGGGTACCACCCGGCGAACTGCACGACACCCTGCACGGAGCCGATGTCTCCAAGGCCCATGCCGAGGGCCTGCGTTGCCGCCCCGCCGCCGAAACCGTCGCCGCCACCTGGCAGTGGCTGCACGCACTCCACGGCCAGGCCCCCCACCGCCCCGACAGACCCCAGGTCGGCCTGGCACCCGAACGGGAAGCGGAACTCCTCCGCCAACTGCCCACCACCTGACGGGCACACGGCACCCGGCCGCTCCGTTGCTCCTGGGCACTCCGGTGCGCTTCAGTCCGCGCGGTGAGTTTCGACTTCGACCGACAAGCAGGGCCACGCGGCGCCGAGCCGGGCCGTCTCCGCCGCCACCGGTCCGGCTGCCGCGCGCAGGGGTTCGCCGGGGCGGAAGTGGACGACGGTCCCGGTCGTGCCGTCATCGGCGACCGGTATCAGATCGGTCGTGGGAATGCCGTGCTCGTAGCGCTGAACCCACGCTCCTCCCGCGCGGCGGTTGGTGTGGACGAGCCACTCGCTGAGCGCCGCGACCACGGACATCCCCCGGCGCGGACATCCGTCGGGAAGCAGCCGCGCGACGGGACGGCCGAAGAACCGGAGATCCTTCGTCGCCATGACCGGCTTCTTCACGGGCCGGCCCTGGCCGTCGAAGCGGGTGTCCGTGCCCCGCCCGTCGTCCGCGACGGACACGGAGCCGTCGGTGTGGAAGGCGACCGTGCAGTGTCCCCCGCCCCGTGCCTCAGCCTCGTCGGCCGCGTAGGCCATGACCTCCAGCACCAGGTGCCGTACGCCACCGGGAGCGAACTCCGCCGGATCGTTCCGGATGCGCGTGAGGTGGCCGGCGTCCACGGTGCCCGCCCAGTCGTGTGTCGTGTTGCGCCACGCTGCCGTTGCCTCGTCCATCGGAGAAGTGTGCCAACCGCGCGGATGGTGATTGCCGGACGCCTCGGGCTCCGGTACTCGACCGCTCCGTACCGGACTAACCGCCGGAGGTGTCCAGTTCTGCCTCGGCGGTGACGTCGCCGCAGTCCCAGGGGTTGTTCAGCCAGCCGTCGGGGAGGACGACGCGGTTGCGGGAGCTGGTGCGGCCACGGGGGCCGTCGGCGGCGGCGCCGGGCCAGGGCTGTTCCAGGTCGAGGTCGTCCAGGAGGCCGCGCAGTTCTTCGAGTGAGGCGGAGACGGCCAGCCGCTTGCGCATCTCGGAGCCCACGGAGAAGCCCTTGGTATACCACGCGACGTGCTTGCGGAAATCAATCACGCCGCGTGCCTCGTCGCCCAGCCACTCCCCCAGTAGCCGCGCGTGCCGCACCATGACATCGGCGACCTCGCGCAGCGAGGGCCGCGCGTACTCGCCGCCCTCACCGGAGAGCGCGGCGACCAGGTCTCCGAACAGCCAGGGCCGGCCCAGGCAGCCGCGTCCCACGACGACGCCGTCACAGCCGGTCTCGCGCATCATCCTGACCGCTTCGTCGGCCGACCAGATGTCGCCGTTGCCCAGTACGGGGATCTCGGGCACGGACTCCTTGAGGCGCGCGATGGCGTCCCAGTCGGCGGTACCGCCGTAGTGCTGGGCCGCCGTGCGGCCGTGCAGGGCGATCGCGGTGATGCCCTCTTCGACGGCGATACGCCCGGCGTCCAGGTAGGTGAGGTGGTCGTCGTCGATGCCCTTGCGCATCTTCATCGTCACGGGCAGCCCGCCCGCGTTGCCCACCGCCTCGTGCAGCAGGGAGCGCAGGAGCGGGCGCTTGTACGGGAGCGCCGAGCCGCCCCCCTTGCGGGTCACCTTGGGTACGGGGCAGCCGAAGTTGAGGTCGATGTGGTCGGCCAGGTCCTCGTCCGCGATCATGCGGACCGCCTTGCCGACGGTGACCGGGTCCACGCCGTACAGCTGGATGGAGCGCGGCTTCTCGCTCGCGTCGAAGTGCACGAGCTGCATGGTCTTCTCATTGCGCTCGACCAGGGCGCGCGTGGTGATCATTTCGCTGACGAAGAGGCCCTGGCCCCCGGAGAACTCCCTGCACAGGGTGCGGAACGGAGCGTTGGTGATCCCGGCCATCGGTGCCAGCACCACGGGCGGCTGGACGGCGTGCGGTCCGATGTGGAGCGGCGGCTGGGTCATGGCGCGAGGGTCCTCGGGGTCGTGTGCGGGCAGGGGTACCGCCCGCCATTGTCCCCCATCCGCGCGGGGCGCCGTCGGGCCCGTAGGTCCACGGCGCTCATCCGGTGCCGGTTTCGGTTCCGACGCCGGCCGACGGGCCGTCGTCGCGGGTGACGAGTCCGTGGAGTCGTTCCACCCGTTCCTGAGTGCGTTCGTCCGCCGGCACGTACACGCCCAGGCGCGCTCCCTCGGCCGGGCTGAGCCACAGGCCGTGGTACGTGAAGCTGAGCATGCCGACCTCCGGATTGCGGAAGCGCTTGCTCCTGTCGACGGCGCCCATCACCTCGTGGCGCTCCCACAGCTCACGGAACCCCGGCGCGTGCCGCTCCATCTTCCGCAGCAGCGCCTTCCACGCGGGCTCCGCGAGGTGCCCCGCCATCCGGGAGCGGAAGCGGGCCACCATGAGGCGGATCGTCTCCTGCCTGTCGGGCATGGCCGCCGCCCACGCCGGGTCGGTGAACGACAGCCACATGCAGTTGCGCTCGCACGGGCTGATCGCGTCGAGGTCGCCGAGCAGGCGCCCGTAGACGCGGTTGTAGGCGAGGATGTCGTAGCGCGCATTCTGGACACAGGCCGGGAACGGTTCGAGCTGTGTGAGCGTCGCGAGCACCCCGGAAGGCAGCAGCGTCGTGTCACCCGTAGGCATCGGGTCTGCCGTACCGCCCAGTGCGAACAGGTGCGCGCGCTCGCTGGCGTCCAGCATCAGCGCCCGCGCCAGCGCGTCCAGCACCTGCGCCGACACCTGGATGTCGCGGGCCTGCTCCAACCACGTGTACCAGGTCACCCCGACCGCCGAGAGGTGCGCGACCTCCTCGCGCCGCAGCCCCGGAGTACGCCGGCGCCGGCCACGCGGGAGGCCCACCTGCTCGGGGCTGGTCCGCTCGCGGCGGCTACGCAGGAACGCGGCCAGCTCCCCACGCCGGATACGGTCACCGGCCGGGGAAGCGGGTTCCGCCGCAAGAAGCCCGGTCTCCGCGAGAGGGCCGGTCCCCGCGAGTTCGGCGGCCTCCGTGACAGGCCCGGTCTCCATGAGAGGCGTCGAGGGCGTTTCGGCTGTGCTCATGGGTCCAGCTTGCGCCCTGTGGGGAGCCTGTTGCCAGGTAGTCCTGGTACCAGGATGAAGAGCGTCTGGTACCCGTCTGGGAGAGCGTGGACAGTCGGCCCGATGAGCAATCACACCGCGCCCCCTACCGCCGTGGCCCCCCGGCCTCCGGTCTCTGATTCCGCGCCCGCGCCCGGCCCCGCACCGTCTCCCCGACCGTCGCCGCCGTCCCCCGAATCGGCACTCCGCCCGCTCGGCCTTTTCGTGCTGCTGCTCGGTGCCGCGCTCCCGATGATCGACTTCTTCGTCGTCAACGTCGCCTTCCCCGACATCTCCCGCGAACTACGGGCCTCGCCCGCCGCACTGGAGATGGTCGTCGCCAGCTACGCCATCGCCTACGCCGCGCTCCTCGTGCTCGGCGGGCGCCTCGGTGACAGCTACGGGCGCCGCCGTCTCTTCCTGTGGGGAGCCGCCGCCTTCGGGATCACCTCGCTCGCATGCGGGCTCGCGCCGGGCGTGTGGTGGCTGATCCTGGCGCGGCTCGCGCAGGGTGCCGCCTCCGCGCTGATGTTCCCGCAGGTTCTCGCCACCATCCACGCCACGACGACGGGCGAGCGCAGATCGCGTGCCATCGGCCTGTTCGGCTCCGTCGGCGGAATCTCCATGGTGCTCGGGCAGGTGCTCGGTGGCGTCCTGGTCAGCGCCGACGTGGCCGGCACCGGCTGGCGCGCGGTCTTCCTCGTCAACGTCCCCGTCGTCGCGCTCGCCCTCCTCCTGGGCGTCCGGCTCGTTCCCGACAGCCGCTCCCCGGCTCCCGCGCGGGGCGACATCGGCGGGACCGTACTGCTCGCCGCCGCGCTCTCCGCGCTGCTGCTGCCCCTCACCGAAGGGCGCTCGGCGGGGTGGCCCTGGTGGTCCGTGCTGTCACTCGCGGCGGCGCCCCTGCTCGGGTGGGCCTTCTACGCGCTCGAACGTCACCACGAGCGCGCGGGACGCAGCCCGTTGCTGCCGCCTTCACTGCTGCGTGAACGGGGCGTGCGGCAGGGGCTGACGGTCGGGCTGCCGATCTTCCTCGGCTTCAGCTCGTGGATGTTCGTGATGTCCCTCGTCCTCCAGGAAGGGCTGCGCCTCGGCCCCCTGGCCGCCGGGCTCGCGCTCGTTCCCATGGGAGTGGCCCAGTTCGGCGCCTCCCTGCTCGCACCGCGCGTCGCCACGCGCCTCGGCAGCCGCACCCTGGCGCTGAGCGCCGCCGTGCACGCCACGGGCCTGGTCACCCTCGCACTCACCGTGCTCGCAAGCTGGCCCGGCCTCTCCCCCGCGTGGCTCGCGCCCGGCATGGTCCTGTGCGGGCTCGGCCAGGGGCTCCAACTCCCCGTGTTCTTCCGGGTCGTTCTCGGCTCGGTACCGCACGAACGCGCAGGCGCCGGCAGCGGACTGGCCTCGACGGCCCAGCAGTCCTGCCTCGCCCTGGGTGTCGCCACCCTCGGCTCGCTCTTCCTCGCCCTCGTCCCCTCGGTCGGCATGCGCGACGCGCTGCTGACGGCGCTCGCCGTCCAGACGGCGGGGCTCGGCGTACTGGCCGTACTCGCGTTCCGGCTGCCCAAGGTGCTGCGGTGAGCGCAAGGTGAGCGCAAGTAGTGCCGCGATTTCCAGTGCCCGGCGGGAGTGGCCACGTTCCCGCCGGGTGGTGGGCCCGGAACGCCCGTAGTCGTACGCCGCCGGGCCGGGAGCGGCCGAGGTGCCACCCCAGCGCCGTACGCCGCCGCACCGCCGTACGCCGCGGCGCCGCAGCGGGTCAGTCCGCGATGCCGGACAGCGCGATGACCTTGTCGGGCCGGCAGCGTACGAGCATCTCGCCGGGGACGCCGTTACGGGCGCCGAACTGTTCCGCCAGTTCGGCGCCCATGTAGCGGGCCGCGATGCGCGTGGCCCAGTCGCGCAGCTCGGTCAGGTCCTCGCTGACCCGCACCGTGCCCTCCAGGACGACGAAGTCGAACGGTGGGTGCTCGTTGTCGACGCACATCGCGATGTGTCCGTCGCGGATCAGATTGCGGCCCTTGACGGTGTCGGTGCCGGTGTTGAAGACGACGTCGTCGCCGTCCAGCACGAACCACACGGGGGCGATGTGCGGCCGGCCGTCGGCGCGTACCGTCGAGAGTTTTGCCGTGCGGGTGCCCACGGAGAGGAAGCGCTGCCATTCGTCCTTGCTCATCTGTGTCGCCATGAGTCCCATCCTGTGCCGCGCCACGGGGGCGGACCGGGGTTCCGCGCCCGACACACGGCGGCCTCGTCCATCTGCCCCCGGTGCGTGGCGGCCCCGCGCAAGCTCGCTCCCGTTCCACCCCTCCCTTTCTATTCAAATTTGACTAGAGTGGGCGCATGAGCGAGAAAACCGTGCCGATCCTGCCCTGCCCGACCCTTCAGCCCGTTCTCGACTTCTACAGGGCCCTCGCGTTCGAGGTGACCTTCCAGCAAAAGAGCCCCAACCCGTACGCCGTGGTCGAACGCGGCGGCATCCAACTCCACTTCTTCGGGATGAAGCACTACGACCCCAGCGCCTCGTACAGCACCTGTTGCGTCCAGACCGACAACGTGGACGCACTGCACACCGCGTTCCGGGCCGGGCTCAAGGCGGCGTACGGGCGGATACCGACGCGGGGGCTGCCCAGGATCGGCGCGCTGGCCGACACCTCGCACGGAATGCGGCAGTTCCTCATGTCCGACCCGGGAGGCAACTGCCTGCGCATCGCACAGCCCCTCAGCGAGGAGCAGCACCACCGACCGCCACCCCGTGGGACGTTCGCGCGCGCCCTGCACCACGCGGCGCTCTTCGCCGACTCGAAGGACGACGCGACGAGCGCGGCGAAGGTCCTCGACCGCGCGCTGAACCTGACCGACGAGCAGCCCGCACCCGAGGAGCTGCTGCGCCTGCTCGTCCTGCGCGCCGATGTCGCCGGCCGCCTGGGGGACGACGCGACGGCGGCCGGCGCGCTGACCCGGGCCAGCGCCCTCCCCCTGACGGACGGACAACGGGATTCGGCGCGCGACGCCCTCGACCGGCTCGCGGAGCTGCGGGCCGACGGCACCCTGACAGGTAAGGACCACTAGGACTCTCGGTACTATACTGCGGGCGCATGTTCTCGACGACGATCAGACGCGCGGCGCCGCACGAGGCGGACCGTCTCACCGCGCTGATGCACGCCTCCAGCGCCTACCGGGGCCACTACGCCACGATCCTCTCGGGGTACCGGGTCACGTCCGCGTACATAGCCCGCCACCAGGTCTTCGCCGCTGTCGGCGGAGGCGAGGACGCCGGATACGGAGACGGGGGATCCGGCAGTGACGGGGGATTCGGAGACGGGGAGACCGGCACAGGCAGGGAGCCCGGCAGAGACCCGGAGACCGGCAGAGGCGGAGAGCCCGGCAGAGGCGGGGAGTCCGGCAGAGGCGACGGCGGGCCTGGAGAGGGCCGGCTCCAGGGGTTCTACTCCCTCGTGCTGGACCCGCCTGAACTCGACCTGATCTTCGTGGCCGACGAGACGCAGGGCTCCGGCGTCGGGCGGCTGCTGGTGGAGCACATGATCGGCCAGGCCGGTGCGCACGGGCTGGACGAGGTGCGCGTCGTCTCCCATCCCCCGGCCGAGAGGTTCTACCGGCGCCTGGGGGCAGAACGGATCGGCACCGTCCCTCCGTCGCCGCCGAAGATCTCCTGGGAGCGCCCGGAGCTGCGCTTCACCACCGCCTGAGCTCCCTCCGCACGCGGCGCACGCCCGCTGTCACATTCCTGCCGTCCGAGGAGTCATAGAGGTAGCACCCGGAAGCAGCGGGTGCGGCGGGAGGCCGCGAGTGCTCCCGTCCCGGACGAGTTGGGAGCAGCCATGACGTCACCCGTCCTCCTCACCGGCGGCACAGGCACGCTGGGCAGCCTTGTCGCGCCGCTCTTGCGGGACGCGGGCCAGCCGGTGCGGGTGCTCAGCAGGCAGCCCCACTCGTCCGGGAACGGCACCGAGTACGTGACCGGCGACCTGGCCACGGGCGAGGGCCTGGACGCCGCCCTGGACAGTATCGGGACGATCGTGCACTGTGCGGGCAGCGCGAAGGGCGACGAGGGCAAGGCGCGACATCTGGTACACGCAGCCTCAGCGGCCGGTGTCGAGCATCTGGTGCACATCTCCGTCGTAGGAGCTGACCGGATACCGGTGGTCAGCGGCATCGACCGCGCCATGTTCGGCTACTTCGCCGCGCAGCGCGCCGCCGAGGCCGTGGTCGCGGATTCGGGGGTGCCGTGGACGGTCCTGCGCGCCACCCAGTTCCACGACTTCGTTCTGACGGCGGCCCAGCAGCTGACGAAGATGCCGGTCGTCCCTGTCCCGAAGGGGGTGAAATTCCAGCCGGTGGATGCCCGTGAAGTGGCGGCGCAATTGGTGGAGTTGGCGCTCGACAAGCCCGCCGGACGCGTGCCCGACATCGCAGGACCCTATGTGTACGGCATGGACGAGTTGATACGTGACTATCTGCGGGCACGCGGCAAGCGCCGACCGCTCGTGCGGGTAGGAGCGCCCGGCCGGGCGGCACGCGCCTACCGCAAGGGCGCCAACCTCAACCCCGACCGCGCGGTGGGCACCCGCACCTGGGAGGACTTCCTCGCCGAGCGGGTCCGAGGCGACCGGTAGGGACGGGACGGCCGCCGTTCCACGCCGGCGACCAGACGCTCCCGTCCCCGTGTTCGGCGGCTTCCCGCGTCGGACGTGGCCCCGGGGGGCAGGTGTCGGACGCGTCACCTCGGGCATATGCCGGACGCGGTGGCCCGACGTGGCGGACGGGCGTTGCCCCGGCACAGGGCGGGGTAACGCGACCGGCGCCGGGACCCGGCTAGCGCTCGGCCGTACCCGAGGTCCCGTGGGCTGCGCCCGACGTGGCGTGGGTGACGCGGATCTTGGACTGGCCGTGCGGGAGTTCTTCCCAGTCGTCCATGAAGCGGGCGGCGAGTCCGTGCTTCGCCGCCAGCGCGACGAGGGTCTCGGTGCGGTAGTAGAAGTCCTCGCGCAGCACCTGGTGTTCCGCTCCCTCGGTGCGGTCGAAGGTGAAGTCGAACCAGCCGTCCAGTGCCAACACCCGCCCGACGTGGGCCAGACACTCCTCGATCACCGACAGCGGGGAGTGCGAGAAGACGCTGTGGGCGTGTATGACGTCGAAGTGGGCGGTCGGCAGGAAGCGCAGCGTGAGATCACGGACTGGAGTCAGCGTGGGCAGCCTGTCCTGGAGCCCCTGTCGCTCCAGGGTGTCCTGCGCGGCGATGAGAATGTCAGGGGAGATGTCAATGCCGTGGTAATGACCGGGGTCCAGGTACTCAATGAACCGCCACCCCGCACGCAGATTGCCGCATCCGATCTCCAGCATCCGGTGACCGGGGCGCAGTCCGTGGCCGTGGAGATAGTCGAACTGCATAGCGCCCAGGGCCAGCCAGCGTTCACGGCTGAGGCTGCCGACCGCCGCGTCGGGGTCCGCGCGGGTGTCGGACCGCATCACGACGCGGTAATAGCCGACGTGGTCCGGCCAGCGCAAGCGCAGCCAGGTGTCGCGCGCTGACCGCTTCAGATAGCGCGGCACCCGGCGGGGGTGGCGCAGCGCGTAGCCGACGCGGTGTCCCAGGGACGCTCGGTTGACCTCAACGTTTTTGGCAGGCATGACGTTTCCTCACGGGTTTTTCCGGGGCGCGCGCACGCGCCGTCTGCTGTCTCGCGTTCCGCGGAAGCGGGGTTGCGCGAGCGAGTGCTCCCGCCGTTCCGCGGTGCTACCAGAAGCCTCGGTGCCTGCGGGGAGATCGGCGTTCCTCCACGCGGTTACGGTGCGATGCCTCCGCAGGGCCATGCCGAAGTCAACCGATCGGATGATGCGGAGCCCCGGACCGGCGCTTAAGACGGGAAGGAGCCGGCGCCTGAGACAGAAGGGAACGGGGCGTGCGACAGGGGCTGACGGTCAGACTGCCGATCTTCCTCGGCTTCAGCTCATGGATGTTCGTAATGTCCCTCGCCCTCCAGGAAGGACTGCGCCTCGGCCCCCTGACCGCCGGACTCGCACTCGTCCCCATGGGCGTGGCCCAGTTCGGCGCCTCCCTGCACCGTCGCCCTGCCCGAGGGCTCGGCCTACGCGGCGTCCAAGGGGACCCTCGCCCATCTGACCAAGGTCATCGCGCTGGGGGGCGGGCCTCACAGCATCCGCGCCAACGTCGTGGCACCGGGCGTGATCGAGACCGACATGCTCGACGACAGTCGCGCCTGTCTGCGCTCCTTCGCTGACGCGCATCCGCTGGGCCGCGTTGCGCAGCCGGAAGAACTCAACGAGGTCATCGGCTTCCTCGCCTCCGCACGTTCCAGCTTCATGACCGGCGCCGTCGCCGCCGACAGCGGCTTCACCGCCGCGTGAGCGGACATCCCGGCCACACGACCAAGAAAGAAGGCAACACCGCCATGACGGGACAGCGGCTCGACCGCAAGACCGCACTGATCACCGGTGCGACAGGGGCATGGGCGCGGCGACCGCCCGCCTCTTCGCCCGCAAAGGCGTCCGGCTGACCTTCACCGACATCGCCGAGGAACCCCTTCACGCGCTGGCGGAGGAGATCGCCGCGACCGGCGCAGACGTGCTCGCCGCGCCTGGACGTCTCCTCCGCACGGCAGTGGAACGAGGTGATCGGCACCGTACGCGAACGGTTCGGCACCCTGGACGTCCTCGTCAACTTCGCCGACATCGTGGACTGGCCGGGCATCGAGGACACCGACTAAGACGCGCGGAACCGCGTCATCGCCATCGACCAGAAGGGCACCTGGCTCGGAATGAAGCAGCCATGCCCCTGCTGCGCGTCGTCGGCAACGCCTCGGTGATCCACACCTCGTCCGTGCTGGGCCTCGTGGGAAGCGGGTCCGCGGCGTACCAGGCGGCCAAGGGCGCCGTGCGCCTGCTCACCAAGACCACAGCCGTCGCTGTATGCGCTTCAGGGCGTACGGGTCAACTCCCTCCACCCCGGCATCATCGCCTTTCTCGTCCAGGAGGTCCTGGAGGTCCTGGACGAGGAACGCGGCCAGCAGCAGGACATCGCCCGCACCCCGATGCGCCGCGCGGGCAGTGCCGAGGAGGCCGCTCCCCCGATCCCCTTCCTCGCCGGCGACGAGTCCTCCTTCGTCACCGGCACCGAACTGGTCGTCGATGGCAGCCTCACCGCCCACTGACGCCTCCGCCGGGCGGGCCCCTGCCGGTGGACGGCGTCACCCGACGGTGAGGATCAGTACCGCGTTGTGCCCGCCGAATCCGAAGGAATTGCTGACCGCGGCTCTCACTTGGTGGTGCCGTCCGCTGCCGGTGACGATGTCGAGGTCGAAGGCCGGGTCCTGCTGTGTGTGGTTCGCGGTGGGTGGCAGGAGCTGGTGTTCCAGGGTGAGGGCTGTGACGGCCGCCTCGATGGCACCCGCGGCGCCGATCGAGTGCCCCCAGACGCCCTTGTTCGACGTCGTGGGGGGTGGCTGGGGGAAAACGGCCTGCAGGGCCTGGCATTCAGCGGCGTCGTTGAGGGGGGTACTGGTGCCGTGGGCGTTGATGTGGCCGATGTCGTCGGCCGTCAGAGAGGCGTCCGCCAGGGCCATGCGCAGTGCTGCCGCGGCTCCGCGGCCGTCGACAGGAGGCGCGGTGGGGTGGTGTGCGTCGCAGGTGGCGCCGTAGCCGGACAGGATCGCTCTTGTTCGGGCGCCACGGCCGCGGGCGTGGGCAGGACGTTCCAGTACGAGTACGGCGGCGCCTTCCGAGAGGACGAATCCGTCCCGGCCCGTGTCGAAAGGGCGGGAAGCCGCGGCGGGGGAGCCCGAACGGGTGGAGAGCGCTCCCAGCTGGGAGAAGCCGACCGCAGAGATGCGGTTGCGGACGGATTCGGCACCACCGGCGATCGCGATGTCGCAGGCGCCGGCGCGGAGCAGGAGCAAGGCCGTGCCCAGCGCGGTGGCGCCGGAGGCGCAGGCGGTGCTGGTGGCGAAGCTGGGGCCGCGGGCTTTGAGAGCGAGGGAGATTTCACCGGAGGCCATGTTCGGGATACTGCGGGGGATCATGAGGGGGGAGATCTTGCGTACCTGGTCGGAGGCCAGTTTCATGACCTCTGCTTCCAACCGGTCGAAGCTTGCGGTGCCGACGCCCATGACGACGGCCACGCGTTCGCCGTGCCACGCCTCGGAGTTGAGGCCGGCGTCGGCGACGGCCTCATGGGCGGCAATGAGCGCCATCTGGGTGAAGCGGTCCAGGCGCAGCGCCAGGCGGGAGGTCAGCCGCGCGCACGCGTCGAGGTCGGGGACGCGGCAGGAGAAGGCGACCGGGAGGCCGGCCAGTTCGTCGTCCACCTCCGCCGTGGGCTTCCCTGAGAGGATTCCCGCCCAGGATGCCTGGACGCCCACGCCCGATGGGGTGACCATCCCGATACCGGTAATAGCTGCCCCTTCGGCCGTCATGTCCCTGCCTCGGTTGTGCTGTCGGCCTGGTGCGAGGCCAGCAAGGCAGTTGCCTGAGCCAGTGTCGACAAGGCGGTCAGACCGGTCGGTTCATGGCCGGTCTTGTCCTCGTAGATGACAGCCAGCTCCAGAAGAGCGAGTGAGTCCAGACCCAGGTCGTCGAAAGTGGCTTCGGGGTGCAGGCCGTCGGCTGGGAGGCCCAGACCGTCGGTGAGACACCGCGTGAGGACCTCGTTGATGTCGGTCATGAACGTTGCTCCTTGCCGTGGGACGTTGCTCCTTGATGTGGGACAGAAACGAAAGGTGAGTGGACGGCGCCGGCACGGAGTCGGACTGTGGACTGGCCGGTCAATCGCGTCTACGGGAGCGCGAGTTCGTCCACCAGGCGAGAGCGCCGGCTGCCAGGAGGGTGCGCGCCACGTGCCGGGTTCGGGCGTCCTTCCGTATTTCGACGAGGGAGGTTCTCCCCTGGCCTTCGCCCACCTGGATCCTCAGATCTCCCTGCGAAAGCGCTCTGGCGATTCCGCGCAGTTCGCCAGGAACGGATCCAGACGCGGCGATGACCTGCATCAGTTGGGTGGCAATCTGCTCTTCGGACACCGCTTCTTTCGCGTAGGCGAACAGGATGCCGCGCATGTTCTGGGTGAAGATGTCGGTGACGGACAGCTCAGGCGCGAGGTAGCGGGCGGAGCCTTCGATATTGGAGAAGGACTTCGCCAGGACGGAGATCATCGGGTTGGTCTGAATACCGCGTTTGGTGGAGCACTGGAGAACGTTTCCGAGAGAGGCACCGAAATTCAGGGTCTCCAGGGACGAGGCATGGATTTTGGGGACCAGGGATGCCATGTCCTGGCCGAATCCGGACACATCGGCCCACGGCGTGGGCCTCCCCATCTCCAGCCAGCCGCCCGCGACCGCGGACCCGTCATTCCGTGCCAGCCCGAGCAGAATGAGTACGACACTCATGCTGACCCGCCGGTCGATGTGACCGACCATGCCCCAGTCGATCAACGTGGTCGGCCCGCCCGGGCAAACGAAGACGTTTCCCGGATGCGGATCGGCATGGAACCTGCGGTCGGTGAAGTACTCGTGGTACATGAAGGCCAGCAGATTGGTCCCGATGGCCTCTCGCTCCTCCGGTTTGAAGGCGCTGGGATCCGCGTCCCGGATACTCGTCCCCGGTGCCATGCTCTGGATCAGGACGCGAGGAGTCGCGTGAAGGACTTCCGGGACGCTCAGGTTGTCGAAACGAGCCGCCGACCGGCGGGCGAAATCCATGTTGGCCGCTTCGAGGGTGAAGTCGCACTCCGGCCGCATGGCATCGAAGACGACACCCAGCATGGCCTCCACATCAATGGTCATGTTGAAGAGTGGGGCACGTCGGGCACCGAACCGTGCGGCCATCTTGAGCAGGCGCATGTCGTGGCTGATGATCTCGTTGACACCAGGACGCTGGATCTTCACCACGACGCGCTCGCCGGTGGTGAGTACCGCTTCGTATGCCTGGGCCAATGACGCCGCGCCCAGCGGTGCACGCATGTTGAAGTCACGGAAGCGCCCGGCCCAGGCCGACCCCAAATCTCCTTCCAGTACGGCTTCCATCTCGGTGAATGGCTGGACCGTGACCTGGTCGTGCAGACCTTCCAGCTCGGCGGCCAACGTCTGCGGAATCAGGTCTTGTCGCGTGGAGAGGATCTGGCCGACCTTGATGTAGAGCGGCCCGAGCTGTTCCAGGGCCTTACGTATCTCCACTGCCCGCCGCTGGGCGGGGGGTGGATCCGCCTCGCCGCGCGGACGTGCAGGGCGACATGCCGGAAGCTCCTGTGCGGTCGTCTGAGCCAGCACCTTGCACAGCAGCCGGGCGCGCGAGCCGATCACCCCTGCTGCTCCCTGGGCCGTTTCCCGCCCGCGCGGCTGCTGTCGCACGTGGGCGCCGGTACTGCCTCTTCCCCCGTGAGCGCGACGGATACGACATCCAGCAACATCTCCAGGGTGCAGTCCCGTTCACCTGGCAGGTCCGTCACACGGAAGCACCGGCCGGACCGCAGGTCGGCCATCAAGTCCTCCAGACACAACGGCCCTTTGCCCGCCCCGTCGTAGAAGGCCCCATCCCTTCTGATCACTTCGTGCACCGGCAAAACGGTGGTGTGCGGCGAGGGAGTCGGCGCTTCCAACGGATTCTTCCGGTGCTGTTCAGGGTCGCCCGAGCGCCACTGATCGCTGTGAATGTGCACGGAATCCTTCCTGTCTCATACCGCGACGGGACGCGGCCTCAGCGGCCCGATCTTGCGGCGCAGTGGCCGCAGCGACCGCTGCGCCGCCGGGGCTGTTACTTGTCCCCTGCATCCCCTGGTGCTGAGCCGGATTTCTGCTGCTCCAAAGCCCCCACCAGGCGGCTCAGTTCCGCCGTCAGATCCGTGAGCTGTGATTCGAGCTGTTCCCGCTCAGGGGTCCGCCCCTGAGCGGGGAGTTGAGGTGCGGTTCGGCTGGTGTTACGGCCTTCCTGGCGCGAGGCCGTATTGGCGGTGGAGCGGGTGTCGTCCCCGTCACGGTCCCAGCCGTCGAAGTCACCGATGGTGTTGTCCACGAAATCCTTCGTGCCCTCGGTGATGTCACGCAGATAGCGTGACAGGCCGTATCCACGGCGGTGGTTATGTGCCATGTTTACCGTCCTCACGGTCGTTGTGCGATGATGCACCGGAGCGTGGAGTGGTCCATGCTCCGGGCTTATTCCGGTCGACCGGTGCTTGTTCCGGAGCCGGAACATTCAGGGGTGAGCGAGCGGATACTCGGGGGTGCCTCCACCCGGAGAGGCTTGATTTTCCGGCTGAGGAGCAGCTCCCGGATCCGCTGGCGCCGGATTTTGCCGCTGGTGGTCCTCAGTACGCTGTTGCGCGGTACCAGGAAAAGGCTGACCGGGGCGCCGGCTGCGATCTCGGCAGCTCTCCTGATCTGCGAAGCCACTGCTCCACAGGAGAGGCCGTCGAGTTTTTGGTCGTAGATTTCCTGTACGAGCACGATGTGTTCGCGACCGGTGTCCACCCCGAAAGCCGCAGCAGGCCCGGCAGCAGGGTGCGCACCGCGCCCGGCTTCTTCGATGTCCTGGGGATAGAGATTCCTGCCGTTGAAGATAATGAGCTCTTTGAGGCGGCCGGTGATGAAAAGGCTGCCGTCGTCCAGGAATCCGAGGTCACCGGTGCGCAGAAACGGGCCTGTGCCGTCAGCAAGACATGCCTGGAACGTCTCCTCGGTGGCAGCTTCATTTTTCCAGTACCCCTGGGCGACGCTTTCACTGGCCACCCAGATCTCACCGACCTGCCCGTCCTGAAGCACCGCTCGGGATTCGTGGTCCACGATGCGCAGATCGGCGTCCACAGCTGAGCCACTGGAGACAAGCTCGACCCCGCTCCCGGGTCCGCCGCGCACGGGCACCGCGCGATGGCGTTCGAGCATGGTGGGGTCGAAGTGGCCGGTGCGTGGCCCTTGTCCACGACGGTTTCCGGTCACCAGCACGGTTGACTCGGCCATGCCGTAAGCCGGCGCCCACGTCCGGGGGCGGAATCCGATGGGCCCGAACCGTTCGGAGACTTTGCGCAGGGTGGAGGCGCGGACCGGCTCTGCGCCGTTCAGCGCCCATTCCAGACAGGAGATGTCCAGAGAGGCGAGGTCTTCCTCACGGGCTCCCCGCACCAGCCACTCGTAGGCGAAGTTGGGGCCCATCGTGAACCCGGCGCGGTACCGGCTGATCATCTGTAGCCAGATCACCGGTCGCGCGACAAAGGTGATGGGAGAGGAGAAGACCAAGTTCCCGCCCGAGTAGAGCGGCTGAAGAAATTGCCCCACGAGGCCCATGTCGTGGTAGTGGGGCAGCCATCCCGCACCTGTCCCGGTGCGGGGGGAGCCGAGAACAGTGTTGATCTGACGGGAGTTGTGCATCAGGTTGGCATGCTTGATCTCCACTCCCTTCGGTTCACTTGTGGAGCCCGAGGTGTATTGCAGATAGGCAGTGGTCTGCCCATTCACCGCAGGATCGGACCAGTTGCGATGGACCGGCAACCGGGCTCCTTCAGTGCTGGCACACCCCACACGTCCGTCCAAGCCGATCCGTCGCAGCCATTGCCGCAGACAGTCCTCGTTGGAGGCGTCGGTCAGGATCAGACGGATACCCGCATCGCGGATGATTTTCTCAGCCCGTTCCAGGGCACGCGGATCAGTGGCCGGCAGCGGACCTGGAACGGCAACAGACCGTGCGTAGAGGCAACCGAAGAAGGCATTCAAGAACTCCAGACCGGCCGGGTAGAGAAGAAGCACCGGGCTGTCGGTCATCCCCGCTTCCGCCAGCCACGCGCCCAGGCCCCGGGCCCTTTGCTCAAGCCCCGCGTAAGACAGGCGCCCCGTTTCCGTCACAGCGCCCCGGCGGTCTTCAACGAACGCGAACCATCGGCCGTTGCCGTATTTTGCCGATTGTTCTTGCAGGCGTTGCACGAAGCTGTCCATACGTCACTCCCTTCCGGTGGAAGCAGCGTCACCTGTGTGCGGAGCCAGGCGCTCCGTCGCCGGTGAGATGCGCTTCGACTTCGGCAGCCAGCGCGAGCTGGATGAACGTCACCGCATCGGCGACCGTCCGTAGCTCCCAGGCCTCTTCGTCGGTGATGGTGACGCCGAACCTGTCCTCAGCCGTCACGACGATCTGCACCATGCGCAGTGAGTCGATCTCCAGATCAGCGATGAAGGATTGGTCCTCGTCGATTCGTGCGGGCGCCAAGTCGGTGACGTCGCGGAGGATGTCGCTCAAGCCCCGCACGATCTCTTCTCTGGTCACGGATGCGTTCCTCCCTCTCTCCCAGCGGATCCCGACAGGGCAGGACGGTCGTATCGTCCGTGCCGCGCGGCGATGCCCTCGGCCACGACCGATTCAGCGCAGCCGCGCCCGCAGAACTGTCAACTCGGTTGGACCTTGCACGGATCCCACGTCACGGGCAGGGCTTCCAGGCCGCGTTCGAACTGGCCCGGCCTCCAGCGCACCGGGCCCGCAAGCCGCAGATCCGGCAGGCGGCGCAGGAGGGTGCTGATGGCGGTCTCCGCGGTGAGCCGGCCGATCTGGGCGCCGAGGCAGTAGTGGATGCCGTGGCCATAGGCGAGATGGTGATTGGGCGTACGGCTCAGGTTGAGTGCGTCGGGCTGGTCAAAATGGGCCGCGTCGCGGTTGGCGGACCCGAGGGAGACGATCAGTGACTCGTCGGCGGGGACGGTGACCCCGCTGAACTCGACAGGCTCCAGGGTGCCGCGCCAACTCGTGAACGTGAGCGGGCTGTTGAAGCGCAGCAGCTCGTCGGTTCCCGTGGTGAGCAGGGCCGGGTCTGCGCGCAACAGGTCCGCCTGTTCGGGGTGGGTGAGCAGTGTGTGCATGCTGTTGCCGACGCTGTTGATGCTGGGGTCCTGCCCCGCTACGAGCATCAGGAGGAACATGCCTTCGAGTTCGTCCGCGGTAATGAGGCCCTCCTCGTCGCATGCGCGTACCAGCAGGGACAAGAGGTCGTGGCCGGGGCGGCGTCGCTTGTCGGCCAGGACGTCGGCCATCATCGCGTCGGCCTGATAGGTCAGGGCCCGGAAATAGGGCACCGTGGTGTTCCAGTCGACCAGGCGCCAGGTGAGAGCTCGCAGGACCGGGAGGTCGGGGACCGGAGCTCCGAGAACGGAGAACAGAACATGCGCTCCCAGGGGGTAGGCGACCTCGCTCATGAGGTCTCCCCGGCCGCGGGGCGCCATGCGGTCGATCCGCGCGTTGACGATTTCGCTGATCTTCGTTTGCCACTGCCCCTGCCGGCTGGCGGTGAACAGCGGACTCATCAGACGTCGTAGTTCACCGTGGCGCGGATCGTCGGTGTCAAGGAGGTGGGTGAACAGACGTTTGCGCAGCTCATCGGGCCACTCTCCGCCCCACAGGATGCCGGCCGGAGTGCGTTTGCTGTCGCAGCTGATCCGTTTGTCACGGTGGGCTTGGCGCACATCGTCGTAGCGGGTCAGCAGCCAGCCCGCACCGTCCGGGGCGACGATGCGGCTCACCGGCCGGTTCTCGCGCAGCCACCGCAGCGTGGGATGAGGGTCCTGCTGGAACCGTGGGGTGAACGGGGCCGGCAGACCTCCCGGGAGGTCCGGCGGGGGCCACCCGGCGGGATGCGCCCCCGTCGCACGCGCCACCGGCCTGGGCCCGAGAGCGACGCCGCTGAGGCCGACCTCCCGGTCGAAGACCTCGGAGAGGGCCTCGCGCGGTGAGACCGCCTCCGCCACCGACACCGTCTGAAGGTGACTGGTGCGCAGCATCGGATAGTTCGCTTCCCCGAATGCGCCACCACTCAGCCCGGTCCCGCCATGATTCGGCAGATAAGGGGTCGGCGCCAGGTGGGAGTCATTGACGCGCAACTGCCCGAAAGAGCTGATCCCTCCCAGGAATTGCTCGGTCACGTGCGCGTCCCGCGCCCACAGGGAGCAGCGCAGACCGTAGGAACTGGCGTTGGCGAATTCCAGGACCCTGTCGAGAAGCGGCTCGTCCTCGTTCGCGTCGGGCACCACAACGGTGAGCAGGGGAAAGAACGTTTCCTGGCGCACTGAGCGCAGTCGGCTCGCGCGCCTGAGACCGTCCGCCCGCACCACGGCCGGTTCCAGGAAGATGCCGGTGTCCCGCTCTTCACCGTGTACGTCCAGATGCCTTCCTCCGCACAGCACCTGCGCGCCCTGCGCGCGCGCATCGGCGAGCGCCGCGTCATAACCCGGTCCACTGGGCGTGGGGGTCAGTACGACTTCCGGGTCGTCGGGGGGCCCTGGGCGCAGTGCCCGTGCCGATGCCTGGAGCCGGTCGAGCAGATCGTCCGCCACTTCGGGGTGTGCGATCACGACGTTGGGCGCACAGCAGATCTGCCCTGCCGCGTAGAACGACTCGGACAGTGCCTCGATCACCAACGGTAGTTCCGTGTCCTTCCAGACGACGACGATGTCGTTGCCCGCCAATTCCAGTACCGGCTTCTTTCCACGCCTCAGGCAGTCCGACTGCAGCCGCATCCCCCGGGTGCTGTCACCGAAGTAGAAGATGTCATCGACCAGCGGACTGGCCAGCCACGTCTTCATGGTGGCCGCGGGCTCGGCACACAGCACCGACAGAGCCCCGGCAGGTGCTCCTGCCTCCGCCAGAGCGGGAGCGGCCACGCGCTGCACCAGATACATCGCCGTCAGTGGAGCCTGACGCGACAGCCTCATCACGAGGCAGTTGCCCGCGATCGTCGCCTGTAGCGCCGCGGCGACGCTGATCAGCGGCGTGTTCTGAGGTGGCTGCACACACACCACACCATCCGGCCGCCGGCGCAGCATGAGCCGACGCTGCCCGCTCTCCACGTTGGTCTGCATCTGCTCGGCACACCACCGGGTAGTCTCCGGACCGAAGAACGCCAGAACATTGGAGATCTCCGACCTGGCCAGCCGCAGCGGATGTCCCTCTCCCACCAAGAGATCGATCAACTGCCCGGCATGCTCCTTGACGCGCCGACGGAACCTGTCAGCGAAGGTCAGCCGCTGCTCGAACGGAACCATCGCCCACCGAGCAGCAGCCCCGGAAGCAGCAAGAACGGCCTTCTCCATCATCTCCGGCCGGGCCAGGGCACAGCGGCCCAGCACGATCTCCGGATACTCCTCGGGCGACATCTTTCCCTGATCAAGGGACCGCTTATAGGCGGTGGCTCCCAGCGGATCGTCAACGAGCGCCGAAGCCCGGACCGAGTAGGTCCAAGCGTCATCGTCCCGGGCGACTTCACCGTCGATGAAGGACCCGAAGTCGTACAGCCCCGCCTGTAGCGACACCGCGGTCGGCTGAGTGACAGACGCCGCCATAAGATCCTCAGAAACACTCACACCGATCACCTTCGCTTTCAATCCCGGTGCCGCGGCCGATACCCCAAACGAGCCAACAGGCAAGCTGAATCTGCCATCGAGAGACGAACAGCCGCCGACCTTTCGACTGGCAAGCCCCTGAGATGCCGGCGCTCGGCGGCACTCGGGGCTTCCGAAGGAGTAGTCAGAAACCGGCAATTTTGTGCAGCGGAGAACGGAAGGTGCAGTCGCGAATCATCCTTCTACCTGCACTAACTCCCGTGCCTGACTTTCATGCTCGCGAGCCGCTCGGTAGATGGCAAGGCCTCGTCAGGCACTTTCGGGCCACCCGGCGAATAAACCGTTCACGCCCCGGCTCGCGATGTGCAGCGGAAACGAGTGGTATGCACGGGATTACATAACCGGCGTGGACCTGATACCGAGAGCCGGGGGCGCATTCGGCACGAATTTTTCCGGACAGCGCGCTCAACGCACGCGGAGTGTACGCACCCCGGATTCACGGCGCAGACAGGTGTGTTGAGCCTCTTAACAGAAAAGTAGAGAACTCCTCGCGTGGCAGTTCACTCATGCGGCATGATGCCGCACCATGACCTGTCGCGGCGGCTTATTCAGGACGAACTCACCACGTGCCGCTCACGGGCAGGTGCGCCCACACCATTTTCCCAGCGCTCGCGCGCTGCCGCACGCCCCACCCCTGCGCCAGCGCGTCAACGAGTAGAAGTCCGCGCCACCACGGTCCAGGTGCTCCCGTCCTCGGAGTGGGCGACCACCCGATGTGCTCCGGCATTCATCATGCTCTCGTTCGATGGCGGTTGGTCGCCTACAACTGCTAGCCAGGACACCTCCGGCAACATCGCCATCGCCGAAGGGCCCGAACAGATCGCGCTGTACGCGCACGCCTTGAAGAACTGCAACGCAACGCACTGACTCCCAAACTCAGTCAGTCCTTTCTCCGAAACACGCTGGAATCCCTCGGTAAGGAGCTGTAAGACCGTGACCGCCCAGCCATTACCACCCCCTTCCGTAAGTCCACGTACTCCGCAGCGGAGCACGGGCGACTGCGTCGAAGTAGCGCATACCGCCGACGGAGGCCGCGCCGTACGGGACAGCAAGGTCCCCGCACGCGGGACGCAGCACTTCAGTGCGGGTGCGTGGCGGACGTTCACTGCTGAGCTGACGTGGCGACCGTGACCGGGCGGCGCGTGCTCGTCAACGGCCGGACAGGAAGGCGTAGTTCGCCATGGGCGAGACCGGTTGCCGCGCGTGGGATGGGCGGGGAGCGTATGGGGGTGACCATATCCGGTGTATCCGTTGCGCATCTCAGTGATCCGCACCTCACGACGGGCCCGCTCGGCGGTGCTCCGGCGGAGGGACTGGACCGGGCGCTCGGGCGGGTGCTGACGCTCGATCCGAGGCCGGACTGCGTGGTGGTCACCGGCGATCTGGTCGACGGGGGTGACCCGGAGGCGTATCGGGCGCTGCATGAGGTGATCGCTCGATTCCCGTTGCCGCTGCACTTGGTGGCGGGCAACCATGACGATCCGCAGGCGCTGCTGCACGAGTTCGCCGGGACGCGTTTTCTGGGCGACGACGGGGCGGGGGCACGGTACGCGGTGGACCATGCCGCGTTCACGCTCGTCGTGCTGGACTCGACGGTGCGCGGCTCTCCCGGCGGTCACCTGGGCGCAGCGCAACTGGCTTGGCTGGACGCGCTGCTCGGCCGCCGGCCCGAGGTTCCGGCGGTCGTCTGCCTGCACCACCCTCCGCTGGCGATCGGTGTCCCGTTCCTGGACGGGATGCGTCTGGACGACGGCGAGGACCTGGCCGACGTACTCGCCCGGCATCCCCATGTCGCACGGGTTCTGGCGGGCCATGTGCACCGGCCCGTCACCGCCGCCTTCGGGGGAACGATCCTGGCCACGGCGCCCAGTACATACCTGCAAAGCGGGCTGGCGCTGCGCGGCGACGTGCCGCACTATCTGCCGGAGCCGACGTCCTTCCTCCTCCACCTGCGCAGCGGCACGTCGACCTGGATCACCCACACCGTTCCCGTCAGCCACGCCGCCGCGCCGCTCGCCCGTTTCTAGGCGAGCGGACGCCGGGCGGCGGGCCGGGCGCTGACCGGCCGCGGCGCTCATGCCGAATCCAGTGCCTCCCGCACCAGTTGGAGGGGATGGACCGCCTCCCGGCTGGTGCCGTGGGCGATCTGCTGGCGGCAGGAAACGCCGGTGGCGACGATGACCGTGTCGGATGGCTCCGCTTCGACGGCGGGGAACAGGCGGTCCCCGCCTACGGTCAGGGACACGTCGTAGTGCTCGGACTCGAAGCCGAAGGAGCCCGCCATTCCGCAGCAGCCCGCGTCGACCTCTTCGACGTGGGCGCCGGGGAGGCGCGAGAGCAGCTCCACCGTGGCGGCGGTGCCGACCTCGGCCTTCTGGTGGCAGTGGCCGTGGTAAAGGAGGCGGCGGCCAGCCGCTGCGGAGTCGGCGCGGAGCGGGAGGCGGCCGTCGTCGATGGCCTCGACGAGCAGCTCCTCGACCTGGCGTACGCGGCCGGCGATGTCGCGTACGGCGGGATCGTCCGGCAGCAGCGCGCGGTGCTCGTCGCGCAGGGTCATCAGGCAGGAGGGCTCGCAGCCGACTACGGGTGAGCCGGGTTCGGTCTCCTCGGCCAGCAGGTGGGCGAGCTTGGCCGCCTTGGTCTTTGCGTCGTCCACGAGCCCCTTCGAGAGGCTGGAGCGTCCGCAGCAGCCCCGGCTCTCCAGGCGGACGCGCCAGCCCGCACGCTCCAGCAGTTCGATCGCGGCGCGGCCGATGTCCGGTTCGGTGTACGTGGTGAACGAGTCGGCCAGGAAGGTCACTTCGCCCTGCGGGTGGGAGGCCGAGTGGGTCGCCTCACCCCGGGGACCCGCTTCCGCCCGGTGGCCAGCCTCCGCCCGGGGGTCCGCCTCCGCCCACGTGGCCGTTCCCGGCCGGAGGCCCGCCTCCGTCGTGCGAACCCGGCGCACCGCGCGCCCCGCCGCGCCACGGCGCCGGAACCAGCGCGTCAGGTTCGTACGGGCGAACACCGGAAGCGGGCGTTCCGCGGTGATGCCCAGGGTGCGTTCCATGAGGCGGCGCAGGGCGCGTATGCGGCCGGGGAGGTTGGAGAGGGGGGCGGTCGCCGAGCCCAGCCGGTTCAGCAGGCGGATCGCGCCGAAGATCCGGGAACGGAGCGGGGTGCCGTGCAGGTCGTGGTGGTGGGAGAGCGCCTCGCTCTTGAGGGTGGCCATGTCGACGCCGAGCGGGCACTCGCTCTTGCACGCCTTGCACATGAGGCACAGGTCGAGGATCTCGTGCAGCCGCTCGTCACCGAGGGCCTGCCGGGGATCGGGTTCGGAGAGTGCCTTGACCAGCGCTCCGGCCCGGCCCCGCGTGGAGTCCTCCTCCTTGCGGGTGGCCATGTAGGAGGGGCACATGACGCCGCTGCCGCTCTTGCGGCACAGCCCGATGTTCATGCACCGGTCGGCTGCGCCCCGCATACCGCCGACGACCTCGAACGAGAGCCGGGTGCGCAGCGGTCCCGGGGCCGGCAGCGCGGCGTCGCGCAGGTTGTCCGTCATCGGGGGCGCGTCCACGATCTTGCCGGGATTCAACAGGTTGTCCGGGTCGAAGAGCCCTTTGACCTCGCGCATGGCCTCGTAGAGCGGCTCGCCGAAGACCTGCCTGTTGAACTCGCTGCGGGCCAGCCCGTCCCCGTGTTCGCTGGAGTTGACGCCGCCGTACTCGCCGACGAGGTCCCTGATCTCCTCGGCCACCGCGCGCATGGTCCGCTGCTGGGCCGGGTCCGCGAGGTCGACGAAGGGCCGCACGTGGAGGCAGCCGACGGAGCAGTGCCCGTAGAAGCCGGCGGTCAGGCCGTGCCGGTCGAGTACCCGTTTGAACCGCCGTGTGTACTCGGCCAGATGGGCGGGTGGCACGGCGGTGTCCTCGACGAAGGCGAGGGGGCGGCGGGTGCCCTCGCTGGCGGCCATCAGCAGGCCGAGGCTGGACTTGCGCACCTTGAGCAGGGCCGACTGCTGGGCCGGGGTGACCGCCTGGAGCGTGTGGTAACCGTGACCGTGCCGGGCCCACAACCGGGTCAGCCGCTCCAACTGCCCGGTCAGCTCCCGCTCGTCGTCCCCGGTGAAGCTGACGAACAGCAGCGCCTCGGGGTCCCCTTCGAGGAGGGCGCCCAGTGAGGCGTACTCGATCCGCTGCCTGGACAGTTCGAGGATCGTCCTGTCCATCAGTTCGACACCGGCCGGATCGCAGCTCAGCGCTGACTCGGTGGCGGCGATGGCGGCGGGTACGGAGGTGAAGTGGCCGACGGCGATGACCGTACGGGACGGCTTGGGCACCAGGTCGACCAGCGCACGGGTGGCCAGGACGAGCGTGCCCTCGGAACCGACGACGAACTTCGCCAGGTCGACGGACCCGGCCGCGGGAGCGAGCCCGGAACGCCCAGGGATGTCGGAGGTACCGGAGAGGTCGGAGGTGCCGGAAAGGTCGGGGAGCCCAGAGCGTCCGGTGAGCCCGGCGAGCCGGTCCAGCCGGTAGCCGCAGGCGCGGCGCCAGAAGGCGGGGAAGCCCTCGGCGATGGCCGCACCGTTCTCCCTTACGATCCGCGGCAGTTCACGGTAGAGCGCGCCCTCCAGGGTGCGGTCCCGGGCCCGGCGTGCGGCCTCGGCCTGGTCGACGGGGGCGAGGTGGGCGAGGCTCGCGTCGGAGAGCACGATGTCGAGGGCGCGTACGTGGTCGATGGTCATGCCGTAGCGCAGGGAGCCGCTGCCCGCGGAGTTGTTGCCGATCATCCCGCCGAGGGTGGCGCGGTTGCTGGTGGAGGTGTCGGGCCCGAACATCAGCCCGGAGCGCCCGGCCGCGCGGTTGAGCTGGTCCTGCACCACCCCTGGCTCCACGAGTGCGGTGCGCGCCTCCGGGTCCAGCTCCAGGATGTGGTTCATGTGCCGGGACATGTCCAGCACCAGCCCTGGACCTACGGTCTGCCCGGCGAGGCTGGTACCGGCGCCGCGCGGCACCAGCGGTACGCCGTACTCGGCCGCTGCCGCGGTGGCGGCCTGGACGTCCCCGGCGTGCCGGGGGAAGGCGACACCGACGGGCGTGATCGCGTACATGCTGGCGTCCCGCGCGAACAGATGCCGGGTGTAGTCGTCGAACCTGACCTCGCCCTCCAGGTCACGGCGCAGCCGGTGTGCCAGGTCCGCTGCCGCGCGGGCCTGTTCGGATGCCGGCTCGGTTGCCGGTTCGGACCCCGGGGCGGAAGTGGTGCCACCTGCGCCCGCATCCGGAGCGGCTGCACCTGTACTGCTGCTGGCTGTCATGTGCGCGTACTCCCCTGATCGTTGACGCGTACTTCCTTGGTCGTTGGCGCGTACTCCCTTTGCCGTTGGCGCGTACTCCCTAGGTCGCTGGGGGCCCGCGAAGCGTCACGGCATCACGGCGACGCGGCGTCACGGCATCACGGCGACGCGGCGTCACTCTCCGCGCAGTACGTCCAGCGTCGCGGGCAAGCCGCCCTGGGCGAGGGGGACTCCGGCCCGCTCCAGGCCCATCTGCACCCCGGCGAGGGTTCCGGCGAGGGTGAGGTCGCCGAGGTGGCCGAGGTGGCCGATGCGGAAGACCCTGCCGGCGAGCTTGCCCAGCCCTGCGCCGAGCGACATGTCGTACCGCTCCAGAACGATCTTCCTGACCTTGTCGGCGTCGTGCCCGGACGGCATCAGTACGGCGGTGAGCGAGCCGGAGTGTTCGCGCTCGTCGGCGCACAGCACCTCAAGTCCCCAGCCGCGTACGGCGGCCCGGGTGGCGCGCGCGTGCCGTGCGTGGCGCGCGAAGACGGCGGGCAGGCCCTCGGCCGCGAGCATGCGCAGCGCCTCGTCGAGCCCGTAGAGCAGGTTGGTGGCGGGGGTGTACGGGAAGTAGCCGCGCTGGTTCGCCTCCAGTACCGGCCGCCAGTCCCAGAAGGACCTGCGCAGAAAGGCGTTGCGGGAGGCGGTCAGCGCCTTCTGGCTGACGGCGTTGAAACTGAGCCCCGGCGGCAGCATGAGCCCTTTCTGCGAGCCCGCGACGGTGACGTCCACGCCCCACTCGTCGTGCCGGTAGTCGATCGAGCCGAGTGAGGAGATGGTGTCGACCAGCAGGAGCGCGGGGTGGTCCGCCTCGTCGAGTACGCGCCTGATCTCGGGGATTCTGCTGGTGACGCCGGTCGAGGTCTCGTTGTGGACGACGCAGACGGCCTTGATGCGGTGTGCGCTGTCGTCAGCGAGCCGTTCGGCCAGCTGTGCGGGGTCGGCGCCGTGCCGCCAGTCGCCGGGGACGAGTTCGGTGTCCAGGCCCAGTTCGCCGGCCATCCGCTGCCAGAGCGTCGCGAAGTGCCCGGTCTCGAAGCACAGCACGCGGTCACCGGGGCTGAGGGTGTTGACGAGTGCGGCCTCCCAGGCGCCGGTGCCGGAGGCGGGGTAGATCAGGACGGGACCCGAGGTGCCGAACACCGGCTTGAGCGCCTCCAGCAGACGCAGCGTCAGCGAGGCGAACTCGGGTCCGCGGTGGTCGATCGTGGGCGCTGCCATGGCGCGGAGCACCTGGTCGGGGACGTTGGTGGGGCCCGGTATCTGGAGGAAGTGGCGGCCGGTGTGAAGGGTCAAGTGGGCCAACCCCCTTGCATATTGTGCCGGTTCACGGCACGGTGTGACGTAACATGGCACGGGGAGCATAGAGAGCGCCGGTCGAGGGAGTCAACGGATGCAGAACGTCCTCAACGCGCTGCGCGTCCTGGAAGAGGTCGCGGCCCGCCAGCCGGCAGGGGTCGGCGATCTCGCACGCGGCCTGGAGATCCCCAAGAGCACGGTCCAGCGCGCCCTGTTGACCCTGCACACCGCTGGCTGGATTCGCCAGGCCGACGGCGGCGGGGCCACTCGCTGGGTACTGACGACGAAGCCGCTGCTCGTGAGCCGCGGCGCAACCGGCGATCTGAGCCTGCGCGACGTGGCCGTACCGGTGATGGAGGAGCTGCGCGGGCGGTGCGACGAGACCGTTCATCTGGCGGTGCCCGAGGGCGGCAAGGTGGTGCTGATCGAGCGGCTGGAGACCTCGCAGCCGGTGCGCATCATCCTGCCGCTGGGCAAGAACCTCCCCCTGCACGCCTCAGCCAACGGCAAGGCGGTGCTGGCGGCCAGTGGGCCCGAGGCGCTGGAACGCCACCTGGCCGAGGGCCTGCCTCGGTTCACCGACACGACGCTCACGGAGGCTGACGGCCTGCGCGCCGAGTTGGCGCGTATCCGCGAACGGGGTTACGCGACCAATGACGGCGAGTGGCGCACGGATGTCTCCGCCACCGCCGCCGCCGTCCTCGGCAAGGCGGGACGGCCGGTGGCCAGCATCAGCGTCAACGTACCGAGCAGCCGCGTGACCAGTGAAACCCGGGCCGCACACGGGGCGTTGGTGTGCGAGGCGGCGGCCGGGATCAGCGCCGCGCTCGGGGGCACGCGGGCCGCGGAACGCCTCCCGCGTCCCACCCCTTGACGTGACGTGACGCGAATCTCAATACTTCCGGGATGAAATACGGATTCCGTATCGCGGAATCCGTGCTGCCCGCTGGGCACCTCGCATCACGGCTGCCGAGCGGGCGCGGTCGCTCAGCGCTGCCCGCGAGCCGGACGGTTCCCCTGTCTACGCGTCTACGCGCCCGCCTCGCCGGCCGGCCCCCACATGACCATCGGCCGAAGGCAGGGAAGCCTCGTGTCAGATCACGTCATATCCATCATCGGCCTGGTGCTGGTGTTCGCCGTCGCCACCGTGTTCTCCGTCCACATGGGGGTCCTCGCCCTTGTGGCGGCCTTCGTCGTGGGAACCGCGTTCGCCTCGCAGTCGACCGATCAGATCTTCGCCGGTTTTCCCGGAGACCTCTTCGTGGTCCTGGTCGGCGTGACCTTCCTGTTCGCCATCGCAGGGAACAACGGCACCGTGGACTGGCTCGTCCACAGGTGCATACAAGCCACGGGAGGCAGAGCGGCCCTGATGCCCTGGGTGATGTTCCTGGTCACCGCCTTGCTGGCGGGCGTCGGAGCGGTGACTCCCGCCGCCGTCGGCATCATCGCGCCCATCGGCATGAGCGTCGCACGGCGCTACGGGATGAGCCCTCTGCTGATGGGCGTCTTCATCATCAACGGAGGCAGCGCCGGCGGTTTCTCGCCCATCGGCGTATACGGCACGATCACCAACGGCGTCGTCTCCCGCAACGACCTCCCCGGAAGCCCGGGAACCCTCTTCCTCCTCTCCCTCCTCTTCAACATCCTGCTGAACATCGCCGCGTTCTTCGTGTTCGGCGGCCGGGGACTGCTCCGGCGACGCGGGACGGACACACCAGGCGCGGCGGGCGCGGCGGACGCGCGGGATACGGCGGACGCACCGGCCACGGCAGATGTGACGGGCACGGCAGATGCGACGGCTCCCCCGAGGGGCGGCTCGGGGGCGTCGCAGTCGAGTACGGGCCGACCGGGTACGGGCCGACCTGTGACGGGCCCGAACCGGACGCGGCCCCCCACCGGCGAACCGGCGCCGAGCACCCCTGCGTCGGCCCCACCCCAACCCGCCTCCCCCGCCAGCACGTTGAGCGTCACCGGAGGCACCGGGGACACCGGGGACACCGGCGATGCCGGGAAGACGGACAGCGTCCCCACCGACCGGCGGCAGCAGCCGATCGGCCTCGACCTGCCCCGCACCCTCACCCTCCTCGGCCTGCTCGGCGTCGTCGTCGGCGCCCTCTTCTTCGACCTCGACGTCGGGCTGATGGCGCTCAGCGTGGCCGTCGTCCTCTCCCTCGCCTCCCCGGAGTCGGCAAAGGGCGCGGCCGACAAGTGCGCCTGGACGACCGTGCTGCTGGTGTGCGGCATCGTCACGTACGTCAATCTGATGGACCGCATCGGCACCATCGACTTCCTCGGCGAGAAGGTGACCTCGATCGAGGCACCGCTGCTGGCAGCGCTGCTGATCTGCCTCATCGGCGCTCTGGTCACCGCCTTCGCCTCCACCACCGGCATCCTCGGTGCCCTGATCCCGCTGGCCGTTCCGTTCCTGCTGAGCGGTGAGGTCGGCGCGGTCGCGCTGGTCGCGGCGCTGGCCATCTCCTCCTCCGTCGTGGACGCCTCGCCGTTCTCGACCAGCGGCGCCCTGGTGACAGCGAACGCCACCGACGACGAACGCGACACCGTCTTCCGCCGCTTGATGATCTGGGGCTTCAGCCTCGTCCTGATCGTGCCCGCGACCACGTGGGCTCTGCTGGTCGTACCGGGCTGGTAGCGCGGCAACGGCGCTGGTCACGCGGCCACTTATACGCATCCCGTACAGGCGGGCCCTCGCACGCATTTCCGTGCGAGGGCCCGCCGTTCCTACATTCCGACGCGTGGCACCACGCCGCTCCCCCACCCCCACGGCCACCGCCACAACCAGCGCCACAACCACGCTCACGCTCACGCGAAGGACATTCCGTGCGTCTTGTTTCTCTCCTGGCCGTCGGGGCGTTCGCCCTCGGGCTGGATGCCTACGTCACAGCGGGGCTGCTGCCCGAGGTCGCCGGTGATCTCGGGGCCTCGATCGCCGCCACGGGGCAGATGGTCACCGCCTTCACCCTGGCGTACGCGCTCGCTTCACCGCTACTGGCCGCGCTGTCTTCGGCCGGCTCCGAGCGGCGCCAACGACGCGCGCTGCTGGCCGCTTTGGCCGTATTCGCGCTGGCCAACGCCGGTAGCGCGCTCGCGCCCTCGCTCGGCGCCTTGCTGGCCACCAGGGCCGTGGCGGGTGCGGGCGCCGGGCTGTACCTGGCGCTGGCGGCAGCGGCGGCTGCCGCGCTGGTGGGGCCCGAACGGCGGGGGCGCGCGCTGGCGCTGCTGATGGGCGGCATGAGCAGCGGAACCGTGATCGGAGTGCCGGTGGGCGTCCTCGTCGCCGAGCACACCGGGTGGCGGGCGACGCTATGGATGGTCGCGGCACTGGGCGCGGCTGCGCTGGCGGGCCTGGCGGGATGGCTGCCCCACCTCCGGTCCGGCGCTGCGACGGCCCCGGGACCGGGCGCACGGGGCACAGGGCCGGAAGCCTGCTATACGGGAGGGAGGGGAGCAGCCACCGAACGGCAGCCCGTCGCCGAACGGCAGTGCATGACCGAACGACAGCGCCTGTCCGTACGGCAGCGCCTGTCCGTGCTGGCCGACCGCCGGGTCGCGGCCGTCGTGGGGGTGTCGTTCCTCGCGGCGGTCGCGAGCCTCGGGCTCTACACGTATCTGGCGCCGCTGATGGCGTCGCCCGCCATGGGCGGGGTCGAGGGGATCACCCCGTACCTGTGGGCATGGGGTGTCGGCGGCGTGCTGGGAAGCGTGCTGGTCGGGCAATGGGTCGACCGCGTGCGCAGGCCGCATGTACTGGTCACGGGGATCATGGCGCTGCTCGTGGTGGCGCTGGTCGCGCTGCGGCCGGCCGCCGGGCTCTCGCCGCTGGTCGCGCTGGCCCCGCTCGCGGTATGGGGCGCTGTCGGGTGGGCGCTACAGGTGCCGCAGCAGCACGGTCTGCTCGCCGCACGCGGTGCGCGGGACGGGGCGACCGCCGTCGCGCTGAACGAGTCCGCTCTCTACCTGGGCAGCGCGGTGGGCTCCGGCCTGGGCGGGCTCGCGTTCGGCCTCGGCTGGGACGCCTCGGTGCTGCCCTGGTGCGCGGCCGGGTTCGCGCTGGCCGGGCTGCTGGTGCACGTGGCGTGGGGGCGCCGGGGACCGCTCTACGCTGGCACACCGGCGGAAGAAGCCCCGGCGGGAGAAGCCACGCCGACGGAAGCCCGGTCGGGAGAACGCCCGACGGGAGAAGCCCGGGTGGGAACGGCCGCGTCGGGAACGGACCCGGCAAAGGCCACGGTGACAGCGGCAGGGAGTGACGGGCGGTGCTCGACAGGAACATAGGGCTGCGGCAACTACAGGCGTTCCGCACCCTCGCGGCGACCCTCAACTTCACGGAAGCCGCAGCGGAGTTGGGGGTCTCGCAGCCGACGCTCTCACGTTCCGTCCACCGCCTGGAGGAGGAGCTGGGCGTACGGCTGCTGGAGCGGAGCACCCGGCACGTGGCGCTCACCGAGGAGGGCGCCAGGCTGCGGAACGAGCTGGCGGACGTACTGCCCAGGCTGGAGGCGGCGCTCGCCCCCGCCGGGGCCCGCACACTGCGGCTGGGCTTCACCTGGCTGCTGCCGGGCGACTGGCTGCACGAGGCGATCGAACGGTTCGAGCGGGACACGGGCACGGCCGTCGAACTGTCCCGCAGGGACGAACTGCACGCCGGGGTGACCCAGCGGTCCGTCGACGTGGCGCTGCTGCGGACGAAAGAGGTGCCGCGCGGGCTGCGCGCGCTGGAGCTGGGCAGAGAGCACCAGGTCGCCGCTGTGGCACGGACCTCGCCGCTGGCGCGGCTGAGCACGCTGGAGTGGACGGAGCTGGCGCGTCACCCCATCGTCGCCAATACGGTCAGCGGAACGGTGCGCGGGGAGTGCTGGCCCGCAGGCCACCGTCCCGCGACGGTGGTGAACTGCCGCAACTTCGACGAGTGGCTGGAGCTGATCGCCGCGGGCAAGGGCATCGGAGTGGGCCCCGCGCTGCTGAGCCGCCGCCGCCCGCACCCCGCCGTCGACTTCGTACCGCTGACGGGCGTCGACCCCGTGCCACTGCGGCTCGTACGCCCGCTCCAGGGCGCGCACCCGCACGCGGAACGGCTGATGCTGCTGGCGCGCGAGGTGCTGACGGAGCACAGGGCCCGCCGCGAAACGGCGCAACCGCCACCGCCCGCCTCCGAGACCGCACCCGAACCCGCGAGCCCCGCCGTCTGAACGGGGACGGCGGGAACGGGAACGGGGACGGGGACGGGGACGCGGCAGCGGACGGCCGGAGCCCGCCGGGACCGCCGGACGACTGCGTGTCCGGGGGTCCTGACGGGGTGTCCGGGAGTCCTGACGGGCCGGGTGGCGTCAGACCGCGCGGTGGTACGGGTTCGGCCAGCGGGGCTCGGCGCCGAGAACCTTGGCGGCCTCGTTGGCCCAGTACGGGCTGCGCAGCAGCTCGCGGGCGAGAAGGACCGCGTCGGCGCGGCCCGAGGCGACGATCTCCTCGGCCTGGTGCGGGTCGGTGATGAGCCCGACGGCGCCCACCGGCAGATCCGTCTCCTTCTTGACCCGCTCGGCGATCGGCACCTGGTAGTTGGGCTCGGCCGTGATCCGCGCGCCGGGCGCGTTGCCGCCGGTCGAGGTGTCCAGCAGGTCGACGCCGCGCGCGTGCAGCTCCTTGGCGAAGCGGACGGTGTCGTCGCCGGTCCAGCCCTCGCGGCCGTCGTCCGGGTTCTCGGTGAGCCAGTCGGTCGCCGAGATGCGGAAGAGCAGCGGCAGTTCGTCGGGCCACACCTCGCGTACGGCCTCGACGACCTCCAGCGCGAAGCGCGTACGGCCCTCGAAGGAGCCGCCGTACTCGTCGGTGCGGTGGTTGGAGTAGGGCGAGAGGAACTCGTTGATGAGGTAGCCGTGTGCGCCGTGTACCTCGACGGTCTTGAACCCGGCCGCGTGCGCACGCCGCGCGGTGTCGGCGAACTGCCGTACGAGGGCCTGGATTTCGTCCCTGCTCAGCTCGGTCGGCGTGGTGGAGGCTTCGTCGAACGGGAGCGGGCTGGGTCCGACCGGCTGCCAGCCGTGGCCCTCACCGGGGGCCAGCGGGGCGCCGCGCCGCACCCAGGTGCGCTCGGTGGACGCCTTGCGCCCCGCGTGGGCGATCTGGACGCCGGGAACGGTGCCGTGCGCGCTCAGGAACTGGTTGATCCGCGCGAACGCTTCCTGCTGGCGGTCGTTCCACAGGCCCAGGTCGTAAGGGCTGATACGGCCGTCGGCTGAGACCGCCGTCGCCTCGAAGAGCGCCAGGCCGACGCCGCCGACCGCACGGGCGCCGAGGTGGGCGAGGTGCCAGTCGGTCGGCACGCCCTGTTCCGGACCCTCGGGCGCCGCCGAGTACTGGCACATCGACGCCATCCACACGCGGTTCGGCACGGTCACGGACCGCAGGGTCAGGGGCTCGAACAGTGCGCTCACAGCGCTCTCCCAATCAGTCGGTGGCACAGAAGGCCGGGGTACGCCTAGTACGATAACCGCCGTACTACGGGAACTGTCAAACTTCGATGGTTCCCGTACTATGGAGGACGTGACGACGACTACGGCTGTACGCGAACTCCCGCACCCCGCACGGGAGGAGATCCGCCTGGAGACCGTGCTGCACGCGCTCGCGGACCCGACGCGGCTGCGCATCGTGACCACGCTGGACACGTTCGGCGAGGGCGAAGGACTCGGCGCCACCTGCTCCCAGGTCGACGTCCCCGTCTCCGCCTCCACCCTCACGCACCACTTCCGCGTCCTGCGTGAGTCCGGCGTCATCAACCAGTGCTACCGAGGCACCTCCAAGATCAGCTGCCTCCGCCGCACCGACCTCGACCCCCTCTTCCCCGGCCTTCTCGACGCCGTACTGAACGCCGCCCGGAACGTTTGACCGCTTTCCGGTGAACCGACCCGGTGAGCCGATCACACTGTCGGTGCGCGCGGTTACGGTGGGTGCCGACCAGCTCACCAGGCGAAGAGGGCGCGTCATGACTGTGGACCTCGAACGACCGACACCCATAGAGACCCCCGAAGGCCAGGCCCGTTTCCAGGCCCTGTTCCGGACGCTCTTGACCATGAAGGTGCCCGAGGGATACCGGGCGGAGATCATCGGGGGAAGCATCGTCATGTCGCCATGGTCGAAGGGGTATTACCTCGCCGTTATGCGCTCCCTGCGAACCCAGCTCGAACCGCGTCTGCGGCCAGGCCAGCTCGTGGAGAGCTCCCGGTATCTCTTCACGTTCCCCGGGCAAGAACGTGCTTACGGGCCCGATGTGTTCGTGGCCTCGGCGAAGGCATTCCGCACCACCAGCCGCTACATCGACGGCGAAGCCCTCACCCTCGTAGCCGAGTTGACCTCCGGCTCCATCAGGACCGTGGACTGGACGGACAAGCTCCCGGTGTACGGCAAGGCGGGTGTCCCGGTGTATCTGCTGCTGGACATGGAGGACCACACGGTCTCCGTCTTCTCCACACCGACCCCGCTGGGCTATGCCGAGCGCAGGACGGTCGGGTTCGGCGAGGAGGTGCCCCTTCCCGAGCCGTTCGGGTTCGCACTGGAGACGATCGGGTTCGGGTACGAGCCGGAAGACGGCGAGCGGCAGGGCGAGAAGTAAATAACTGTGCGGAGGCGCGGGCCCCTGCGAGGATGCCGCGCATGGACAGACAGCTGATCTCCCTGCTCGCGCACGCCGACCACCCCATCGCCGCACCCCTCGAAGACGAGTCCGTACGGCGGCTGTTGGCAGCCGGGGTCCCCCGCGCCGACGCGCGGGTGCTCGACCTGGGGTGCGGGGAGGGTGCCTGGCTGACGCGGGTGCTGGCGGCGCATCCGGAGGCGAAGGCGGAGGGCGTCGACATCTCCGCCGGAGCGCTGGAGCGGGCACGGGCGCATGCGGAGGAGGCGGGGGTAGCGGAGCGGCTGACGCTGCACCGTACGGAGGCGGAGGCGTTCAGCACCGCGGAGCCGTTCGACCTGGTGCTCATCGTGGGCGCCTCGCACGCCTTCGGCGGGCTGGTGCCGACCCTGGACGCCGCGCGTGAACACCTGGCGCCGGGCGGCTGCGTACTGGTGGGCGACGCATACTGGCGCGCCGAGCCCAGCGCGCACACGCGGGAGATCCTGGGCGAGTACGAAGACCTGCCGACCACCGTCGACAAGGTGCGCACCGCCGGCTGGACCCCCGTATACGCGCACGCCAGCACCCGTCACGAGCTGGACGACTACGAGTGGCGCTGGACCGGTTCGCTCTCCCGCTGGGCACTGGACCATCCCGAACACCCGGACAGTGCCCAGGCGTTGAAGGCAGCCGATGTGCACAGGGAGGAGTGGCTGCACGGCTACCGCGACAGCTTCGGCTTCGTCAGCCTGGTGCTGCGCCGCACGGAGAGCTGAGCGCACGCACGGAGAGCTGAGCGCACGAAGCGCTGAGCACAGCGCGCTTCCGCATACGCGCGAGGGCCCGGCCCCCTGGGGAGCCGGGCCCTCGCGCGTACGGGCGTGAAGGGTGAGCGTCAGCAGCCCAGGAGGCGGCTGCCGAGGTAGCCCTCGATCTGGTCGAGGGAGACCCGCTCCTGCTTCATCGTGTCGCGCTCACGCACCGTGACGGCGTTGTCGTCAAGGGTGTCGAAGTCGACGGTGACGCAGAACGGCGTACCGATCTCGTCCTGGCGGCGGTAGCGGCGGCCGATGGCACCCGCGTCGTCGAACTCGATGTTCCAGTGCTGGCGCAGCGCCTCGGCCAGGCCGCGGGCCTTGGGCGAGAGCTTCTCGTTGCGGGACAGCGGCAGGACCGCGACCTTGACGGGCGACAGCCGCGGGTCGAGGCGCATGACGGTGCGCTTCTCCATCTTGCCCTTGGCGTTGGGCGCCTCGTCCTCGATGTAGGCGTCGAGCATGAAGGCGAGCATCGCGCGGTTCACACCGGCGGCGGGCTCGATCACGTACGGCACCCAGCGCTCGCCGGCCTCCTGGTCGAAGTACGACAGGTCGTGACCCGACGCCTTGGAGTGCGCGGTGAGGTCGAAGTCGGTGCGGTTGGCGACGCCCTCCAGCTCACCGAACTCGCTGCCGCCGAACTGGAAGCGGTACTCGATGTCGGCCGTGCGCTTGGAGTAGTGGGAGAGCTTCTCCTTCGGGTGCTCGTACCACCGGATGTTCTCCTCGCGGATGCCGAGACCCCGGTACCAGGCCCAGCGCTGCTCCATCCAGTACTGCTGCCACTCCTCGTCCTCGCCCGGCTTGACGAAGAACTCCATCTCCATCTGCTCGAACTCGCGGGTACGGAAGATGAAGTTGCCCGGCGTGATCTCGTTCCGGAAGGACTTGCCCATCTGCGCGATGCCGAACGGCGGCTTCTTGCGCGAAGTCTGCTGCACCTGGGCGAAGTTGGTGAAGATGCCCTGGGCTGTCTCGGGACGCAGATAAGTGACGGCACCCGAGTCCTGGGTGGGACCGAGGTGCGTCGAGAGCAGGCCCGAGAACTGCTTGGGCTCGGTGAAGCCGCCCTTGTTGCCGCAGTGCGGGCAGTTGATGTCCGCGAGGCCGTTGGAGGGCTCGCGGCCGTGCTTGGCCTCGTACGCCTCGATCAGGTGGTCGGCACGGAAGCGCTTGTGGCACGAGGTGCACTCGGTGAGCGGATCGGTGAAGGTGGAGACATGGCCCGAAGCCTCCCAGACCTCGGGGGCCAGAATCACCGACGAGTCGAGCCCGACCACGTCGTCGCGCGAGGTGACCATGGCACGCCACCACTGGCGCTTGATGTTCTCCTTGAGCTCAACGCCCAGCGGCCCGTAGTCCCAGGCGGCGCGCTGGCCACCGTAGATCTCACTGCACGGGTAAACGAAGCCACGGCGCTTGCTCAGGCTGACGATGCTGTCGATCTTGTCGGCGGCCACGGTGCTCTCTTCATTACGACGACGGAATACCCCAGATTACCGAGGGGCGAGGGGTCGGAATCAAATCGGTTCCGGTTCCCGGCGCCCGGAGCCGGGCCACCCGTCCGGGTGATCACGGAGAGCGAAGCTTTAGTTGACAATCGTTTCCATCAAGGGTGAAAATGAGTGTCATGAACAATGGTCCTGGCCCTCGTCGGCTCATACGCGCAAGCGCTGCCCTCACCGCACTCGGTGTCGGTGCACTCACCCTCGCCGCCTGCGGTGACGACTCCGGCACGGCGAACGGCAAGGTGAGCGTCGCCGCCTCGTTCTATCCGATGGCGTTCCTCGCCCAGGAGATCGGCGGCGACCGCGTCCAGGTGCAGAACCTGACCAAGCCCGGCGTCGAGCCGCACGACCTGGAACTCAGCCCGAAGCAGACCGGGGAACTGAGCGAGGTCGACATGATCGTCTACCTCAAGGGGCTCCAGCCGGCCGTCGACGAGGCCGTCAAGCAGTCCGGGGTCAAGAACGTCGCCGAGGCCACCTCCTTCACCAGCCTGGAGAAGCACGGGAACGAGGTGCACGGCGAGAAGGGCCACAAGGGCGGCGGTGACCATGAGGGCGAGCACGGGGACGAGCACGGCCATGAGGGGCATGACCACGGCGACGAGGCCGGTGCCGACCCCCACGTGTGGCTGGACCCGGTGCGCTACGCGCAGATCGCCAAGGGCGTCGGCAAGCAGCTCCAGAAGGCCGACCCCGACCACAAGGCCGAGTACAAGAAGAACACCGAGGCACTCGTCTCCCGGATCGACAAACTGAACGGGGACTTCGAAAAGGGCCTGAAGAGCAAGAAGACCGACACCTTCATCACCACGCACGCCGCCTTCGGCTATCTCGCGGAGCGCTACGGCCTGCACGAGGAAGCCGTCTCCGGCATCGACCCCGAGTCGGAGCCCAGCGCCTCCCGGATGAAGGACCTGCACGCCGTCGCCAAGAAGGACGACGTCGACACCGTCTTCTTCGAGGACAACGCCAGCGACAAGACCGCGAAGACGCTCGCGAAGGATCTGCGGCTGAAGACCTCCGTCCTCAGCCCGCTGGAGAGCCTGAAGGACCCCAAGAAGCAGGACTACTTCTCCGTGATGCACCAGAACCTGACCGCGCTCAAGACCGCGCTCGGCGCACAGTGAGGACGTACACGTGAGGAAGGCACAGGCGCCCGCAGGCGCACAGGACTCCGAACCCGCGATAGCCGGGGCGCCGGCACCCGGCGCGGGCGCGGAGACGGACGCACAGACGGCTCCGGCCGTCTCTCTGCGCCGGGCCTACGCCACACTCGGCGGGCGGCCCGTGCTGCGCGGGGTGGATCTGACCGTGGGACCGGGCGAGACCGTCGCGCTGCTGGGCGCCAACGGCTCGGGCAAGTCCACGACGGTCAAGGCCGTACTGGGACAGGTGCCGCTGACCGGGGGCGAACTGGAGCTGTTCGGCACGCCGTTGGCGCGCTTCCGCCAGTGGCGGCGGCTCGGCTACGTACCGCAGCGCTCGACGGCGGCTGCCGGGGTGCCCGCCACGGTGCGCGAGGTCGTCTCGGCGGGGCGGCTGGCGCGGCGCAGGTTCCGGCCGCTGAGCGCCGCCGACAAGGCGGCCGTACGCAGGGCACTGGAGCTGGTGGGCATGGCGGACCGTGCCAAGGACCCGGTCGACGCGCTCTCCGGCGGACAGCACCAGCGGGTGCTGATCGCCCGCGCGCTGGCGAGCGACCCGGAACTGCTGATCATGGACGAGCCGTTGGCCGGCGTGGACGTCGTCAGCCAGGAGGTGCTGGCCCGCACGCTGCGTGAACAGGTCGCACAGGGCAGCTCCGTCCTGCTCGTCCTGCACGAACTCGGCCCGCTGGCGCCGCTGATCGACCGGGCCGTGGTGCTCAGGGACGGGCGCGTGGAACGGGTGGACAACCCCGACCAGCTGCACGACCTGGCCTGCCACCCGCACGGCTCGGTACCGCAGCGGGAGGGCGCGGCGAAGATCGAGACGGGCCTGTCCATGGGCGAACCGACACCGGGAGCACGGGTATGACCGAGATGCTGAGCTTCGCCTTCATGCAGCGGGCGCTGCTGTCAGCGCTGCTCGTGGGGATCGCGGCGCCCGCCGTCGGGATCTACCTCGTCCAGCGCCGCCAGGCGATCATGGGCGACGGAATCGGACACGTGGCGCTCACCGGTGTCGCGCTCGGCTTCCTGCTGAGCACCAACCCGGTGTGGATGGCGGTGCTCGTCTCCTCGATCGGCGCCGTCGTCATGGAGCTGATCCGCTGGTACGGCAAGGCGCGGGGCGATCTGGCGCTCGCCATGCTGTTCTACGGCGGTATGGCGGGCGGCGTCATGATCATCAACTTGGCGCCGAACGGTTCCAACGCGAACCTCACCACGTATCTGTTCGGCTCGGTCACCACCGTCGCGGCCTCCGACATCGTGGCGATCGTGTGCCTGTCCGTCTTCGTGCTGGCCGTCTCGCTGGGACTGCGGCGGCAGCTGTTCGCGATCTGCCAGGACGAGGAGTTCGCGCGGGTCACAGGACTGCCGGTGCGGCTGCTGAACCTGCTGCTCGCCGTCACGGCAGCCGTGACCGTGACGGTCGCGATGCGGGTCGTCGGACTGCTGCTGGTCAGCGCGCTGATGGTGATCCCCGTCGCGGCGGCACAGCAGGCCACCCGCGGCTTCGCCGCGACCCTCGGACTGTCGGTCGGCTTCGGCGTCCTGGTGACCCTGTCGGGCACCGTGACCTCGTACTACGCCGACGTCCCCCCGGGCGCCAGCATCGTCGTGCTCGCCATCGCGCTCTTCGCGCTCGTCACGGCGCTGGCGGCGCCGCTGGCGCGGCGACGGGGGAAGGCTGTCGCGAGAGGGGAGGAAGGGGGCACCCTGGTAGCGGACGGGGAGGAGCGCCGGCAGGAAGGTGCCGCCGAGCGCCCCACCAGGGTGTAATGACCGCTCCGGGGGAGCGCCTGGCACAATGGGCCGACGCGAACGCTTCAACTCCCCGGAGCCGACGAACGTAAGGAGCCAGCGAGTGACCACCGCAGGTCCCCCAGTGCGCGGCCGGTCCACCCGGCAGCGCGCCGCCGTCTCGGCGGCCCTCGCCGAGGTCGAAGAGTTCCGCAGTGCGCAGGAACTGCACGACATGCTCAAACACCGCGGCGACTCGGTCGGGCTGACCACGGTCTACCGCACCCTGCAGTCCCTCGCCGACGCCGGCGAGGTGGACGTGCTGCGCACGGACGAGGGCGAGGCGGTGTACCGGCGGTGCCACAGCGATGACCACCACCATCACCTGGTGTGCCGGTCCTGCGGCAAGGCGGTCGAGGTCGAGGGGCCGGCCGTGGAGAAGTGGGCCGCCTCTGTGGCGGCCGAGCACGGGTTCGTCAATGTCGGCCATACCGTGGAGATTTTTGGGACCTGCGGGGATTGCGCGCAGCGCTAGGTCGCTTTGCGCTTTGCCTTGCGCCCCCGCGTTTGTGCCCTCGCGCGTTGCCGCGCCCGCTTCGGCGTTGGGGCTGAGCCTTGCCCCTCGGGCCCGCGCTTGTGGCCTCGCGCTGCTGCGCTCAACTCGCCATCGGGGCTGGGCCTTGCTCGCGGACATCCGTACGTTCGCGCTGAGCGCGCCGTTCCCCGCGCCCCTGCGATCGTGCCCCTCTCCCGCTGGCGCGCCCAACTCGCCGTCGGGGCTGAGCCTTGCTCGCAGGCATCCGTACGTTCGCGCTGAGCGCGCCGTTCCCCGCGCCCCTGCGATCGTGCCCCTCTCCCGCTGGCGCGCCCAACTCGCCGTCGGGGCTGGGCTTTGCTCGCGGGCATCCGTACGTTCGCGCTGAGCGCGCCGTTCCCCGCGCCCCTGCGATCGTGCCCCTCTCCCGCTGGGTGTCCCAGGAGCCCCCTGGGGTTATTGGGTGCGGGATTGGATGCCGTTGAGCATGACTGTCAGGCCGTATTCGAAGTCGGAGTCGTCGTTGGCGCCGGCCTCGCCTTCCAGTTCTTCCAGTTCGCCGGAGTGGAGCATCTCGGTGATGGCGGGGAAGCGGTGGGGGTCGGTGAATTGGGCGAGGAGGGTCCAGTAGTGGCGTTCGACGTCTTCCCAGGAGTTGTTGGCCGCGCGGGTCGCCTCCTCAATGTCCGCCAGGAGGGCGACGTGGCTGCGTACGTAGCCGCTGAGCATCATCAGCGTTGCCAGGCGCTCCCCGGAGTGCAGGGTCGTGCCGCGTAGGTAGCTGAGCGCCTGTTCCATCCATTCGACGCCGTGGGGTGAGAGCGGGGGCGTGCTGATGGGGATGCGGACGATCCACAGGTGCCTGCGCAGCACGTCGTGGTATGCGCGGGCCCAGTGGGCGATGCCGGCACGCCAGCCGTCCTCGGGGGGCGGGCCCGGCACGGGTGTGCCCGCTGCGGCGTCCTCCATCAGCATCAGGAGGTCGTCCTTGCGTGCGACGTAGCGGTACAGCGCCATCGTCGAGACGCCGACGTCCGAGGCGACGCGGCTCATGGAGACCGCGGCCAGCCCTTCCTTGTCGGCGATCGCGATGGCCGCCGCGACGATCCGCTCCACGTCCAGGCCGCGCGCCGGGCCCTTGCCGGGGCGCTCGCGCAGGCCCCAGGCGATCTCGACACCTGGCGGCAGGCCCGTTCCCGCTTGCTCTTCCTTCGCCATTTCCGGTGTTCCCTTTCGCTCGCCCCCTGGTGGTGTGTATAACATACGCAGTAGCGTGTACGACATACGCAATGGCGTGTGCGGGCTACGCAGAAGAGGGGGAGTGACCGTGAAGGCTGTGTCAGCACAGGGGAGTTGGGCGATCGAGGCGCGCGGGCTGGCCAAGGCGTACGGTGCCGTGCGGGTGCTCGGCGGGCTGGATCTGCGCGTGCGGCGTGGCAGCGTCTTCGCGATGCTCGGGCCCAACGGCGCGGGCAAGACCACCACCGTGCGCATCCTCACGACACTCACCCGGGCCGACGCGGGCGAGGCCCGGGTCGCCGGGCACGACGTGATCGCCGAACGGGCCGCCGTACGCAGCGCGATCAGCCTCACGGGGCAGTACGCGGCGCTCGACGAAGAGCAGACCGGCGAGGAGAACCTGCGCATGATGGCCCGGCTGCGCGGGCGTTCACGCTGCCAGGCCGCGCACACCGCACGCGAGTTGCTGGAGCGCTTCGCGCTCACCGACGCCGCGCGCCGCCGCGTGTCCACGTACTCCGGTGGCATGCGGCGGCGCCTCGACATCGCCGCCGGGCTCACCGGCGATCCCGAGGTCGTCTTCCTCGACGAGCCCACCACCGGGCTCGATCCGCGCAGCCGGCGCACGATGTGGGAGGTCGTGGCGTCGCTGGGCGAGGCGGGCGTGACGGTCTTCCTCACCACGCAGTACCTGGAGGAGGCCGACATGCTGGCCGACCACATCGTCGTCCTGGACCGGGGCGCGGCCATCGCCGAGGGCACTCCTGACGAGCTGAAGAAGCGCGTCGCGGCGCAGCGCCTCGACCTGACCATGACCGACCGGCACGCCTACGACGCGATGGCCCGGCGGCTCGGCGGGCGCGCCGTGCACGAGGCGCCCGGGGAGCTGATGCTCGGGGTGGCGTCCGACGGTTCGGCGCCGCAGGTACGCGCCCTGCTGGACGAACTGGACCCGGCCAGGGTGGAGATCTCCCGCTTCGCCGTGCACAGCGCCACCCTCGACGACGTGTTCCTGGAGCTGACCCATGAGTGACTACGCCGTGATGGCCACCCGCAGCATCCGGCTGAGCAGGCGCAACCTCGACGCGGTGATCACCTCGCTGGTGCTGCCCGTGCTGCTCATGCTGGTGTTCGTCTACTTCTTCGGGGGCGCGATAGAGACCAGCACGGGCACCTACGTCACCTATGTGGCGCCCGGCGTCCTGGTGATGTGCGCCGGCTACGGCGCCTCGATGACCGCGACCACCATCAGCAACGACATGACCACCGGCATCATCGACCGCTTCCGCTCCATGGACACCAGCGGTACGGCCCTGCTGACCGGGCATGTGGTGGCGAGCGTGGTGCGGAACGCGGTGGCGACCGCCGCCGTCCTCGCGGTCGCCTTCGCCATCGGCTTCCGCCCGCAGGCGGGTCCCGCCGCGTGGCTGGCGGCGCTGGTGATCCTCGTGCTCTACATCTCGGCGCTCTCCTGGCTGGCCGCGGCGGCAGGACTGCTGGCCAAATCGCCTGAGGCGGCAGGGGGTTTCACGTTCTTCACGCTGTTCCTGCCCTACCCCAGCAGCGCGTTCGTGCCGATCGACACCATGCCGAGCTGGCTGCACGGCTTCGCGGAGAACCAGCCCGTCACGCCCGTCATCGAGTCGATGCGCGGACTGCTGCTGGACAAGCCACTGGGCGACAGCCACTGGCATGCCCTCGCCTGGTGTGTCGGGCTGCTCGCCGTGGCGCTGCCGCTGTGCGGCATGCTCTTCCGCTGGCGTACGCGGTGAGACCGGTGGCGGCGTACGCGGTGAGAGCCACGGGCCGGAGGGGGGCTCCCGGTCAGTCGGTCGAGGTCCAGTGCCTGCGGCCGAGGCTGATCAGCCGGAGCTGGCGGCGTGCGGTGCGCGCCACGGCGGCCTCGTCGGGACCCTCGCCCTGGGCCGCCTCCAGGAAGGCGGAGGCGGTCATCACCATGTGGTCGACATAGGTCTCGCCGAGCATGCGCAGATCGTCCGCGCTCCAGTCCCGCGAGATCTCGTCGTCCGCGAGCACCTGCGCCACCTCGTCGGCGAACCGGTCGAGCTGGGCGCCTATGGCGACACGTACGGCGGCCACTCCCCCGCGCCGTTCGCGGACCACGAAGCGGATGTGCTCAGGGTGTTCGCGAACGAAGGCGGCGATGGCCTCCACCGAGTGGTCGATACGGTCGCCGTCCTCGCTGCGCTCGGCCAGACCGGAGGTGACGACTCCGTGGAGAGCACCGAGCGAGTCCTCGACCAGCGCCACACCCAGGTCGGCGACATCGCGGAAGTGCCGGTAGAAGGCGGCGGGCGACACCCCTACGGCGCGGGTGATCTCGCGCAGTCCGAGGCTGCTGAGGCTCTGGTGCTCCAGTAGCGACAGCCCGGCATCCAGGAGGGCGCGGCGGGTTCTGGCCTTCTGGGCCTCGCGCTGCGAGGGGCGGACCTGGGTGCTGCTCATGTACTTCAGTAAACAGTTGTGCGCCCACTGCTGGCAATGCTGTACGCTCGAACTCAGTGAACAGTTGTAATCACAACTGTTCACTGAAACCGGAAGCCCGTTACCACGCAACGAGTGGGGAGAGCGAAACAGATGATCTTCCTTGTCGCGGCGTTCCTCCTGCTGGGCCTCCTCGTTGGCCCACCGGCCCAGCTGCCGCCGCCCGTCACCCTCACGGCAGCCGCCGTCATCGGCGTCTGGCTGCTCGTCTTCGCCGTCCGAGAGCGCAACCGCCGTCACCGGCACGGGAGTTGATCCCAGTGAGCACCTCCACCACGGACACAGCCACCGACACCACAGCCATGGACGTCGCCACCGACACCACAGCCACCACCGCCGTGGACAGCGCCACCGACACCACACCCGCGGACAGCACCGCGGTGGACGCCGGCGCCACGGGCCGCGCCGGCACGGACAACGGCGGGGACAGCGGTGCTGGGAGGGCGCGTACCAAGCCCGAAGGGGTGGAGAACGCCGACAGCATGGCCGTCGCCTCGTTCGTCATGGGGCTGGTCGGGCTGCTGGTCTTCAACCTCTTCCTCGGACCCTGCGCCCTGGTCCTGGGCGGTCTCGCGCTCGCCCGGAACACCACGCGCCGAGGCCGCGCCCTGTTCGGCACGGCACTCGGCGCTGCCGACCTCGTCGTGCTCGCCGTCACGGTCACCGCCAACGGCACCGTGAGCTGGAACTTCGCCGGCTGACCTACTTCTGCTTGCCCTCGGGCCGCGCGCCGCCGAACCTGCGGTCGCGCTGCGCGTACTCCAGGCACGCACGCCACAGGTCGCGCCGGTCGAAGTCCGGCCACAGTACGTCCTGGTAGACCATCTCGGCGTAAGCACTCTGCCAGATCAGGTAGTTGGAGGTGCGCTGCTCGCCGGAGGGGCGCAGGAAGAGATCGACGTCCGGCATGTCGCTGTAGTAGAGGTACTTCGCGAACGTCTTCTCGTTCACCTTCGACGGGTCGAGCTTGCCCGCGCGCACGTCCTCGGCGAGGGCCTGCGCCGCGTCGGCCAGCTCGGCCCTGCCGCCGTAGTTGACGCAGAAGTAGAGCGTCATCGCGTCGTTGCGCGTCGTCTGCTCCTGCGCTATCTGCAGCTCCTGCACGACCGACTTCCACAGCTTGGGCATCCGGCCGACCCAGCGGATACGGATGCCGAGCGCGTCCATCTCGTCACGGCGGCGGCGGATCACGTCGCGGTTGAAGTTCATGAGGAAGCGGACCTCTTCGGGTGAGCGCTTCCAGTTCTCCGTCGAGAACGCGTACAGGGAGAGATTCTTGACGCCCATCTCCAGGCAGCCCTTGAGCACGTCCATGACGACGCCCTCGCCGACCTTGTGCCCCTCCGTACGGGGCAGGCCACGCTCCTTGGCCCACCGGCCGTTGCCGTCCATGACGACCGCCACATGGTTCGGGACCAGCTCACCGGGGATCTTGGGCGGGCGGGCACCCGAGGGGTGCGGCTCGGGCCTTGCGTACTCGCGTTGCTGCTGCCAGGACAGCATTCCGCGGCGTGCCATCTCGGTACTCATCTCCAGCGGGGCCTACGGCAGGGACCCGGCTGAGCCTAACGGCTCGGCGCCTGCCGGACGTACCGCAGGGAGCGCAGACCGCGCTCCATGTGCCAGTGCAGATACGCCGAAACCAGCCCCGACCCCTCGCGGCAGTGCCGCGCCTCGGCGGCGTCAGCCGTCGCCCAGTCCCCGGTCAGCAGGGCCCCCAGCAACCGCAGCGCCTCCGGCGAGGGCACCACGCTGCCCGGCACCCGGCAGTCGCCGCACACCACGCCGCCGGAGCCCACGGAGAAGAACCGGTTCGGTCCCGGCAGCCCGCACTTCGCGCAGTCGCCGAAACTGGGCGCGTAGCCGCCCATGGCGAGGGAGCGCAGCAAGAACGCGTCCAGCACGAGCCCAGGCCCGTGCTCGCCCGAGGCCAGCGTGCGCAACCCGCCCACCAGCAGCAGATACTGCTGCACATTGGGCTGGCCCTCGTGGTCCGTGAACCGCTCGGCGGTCTCCAGCATGGCCGTACCTGCGGTGTACCTGTCGTAGTCCGCCACGATGCCCTGGCCGTACGCGGCGATCGTCTCCGTCTGCGTGCACAGGGGCAGGCCCCGCCCCACCAGTTCGCTGCCCCGCGCGAAGAACTGCACATCCACATGGCTGAACGGCTCCAGCCGCGCCCCGAACTTCGACTTCGTCCGCCGCACCCCCCGCGCCACGGCCCGCACCCGCCCGTGACCCCGCGTAAGCACAGTGATGATGCGGTCCGCCTCACCCAGCTTCTGAGTGCGCAGCACGATGCCGTCGTCGCGGAACAAGCTCACGAGACCACCGCCTCGCGCTCCGGCCGGGGGTACGGGGGTCGCCCCCCGGAAGACAACAGCTGTGTGCGCAGCACGATGCCGTCGTCGCGGAACAGGCTCACGAGGCCACCGCCTCGCGGCGCGGCTTCGCGGCATGGGACTGACTCATACGCGCATTGTCCCGTACCGGCGGGTCAGGTGGGGGTTCCCGGGGTGACCAGGCCGGACTCGTACGCGGCGATGACCAGTTGTGCGCGGTCGCGTACGGAGAGTTTGCCCATGATGCGGCTCACGTGGGTCTTGGCGGTGAGCGGCGAGAGGCCGAGGGCCTCTGCGATCTCGGTGTTGTTCAGGCCGCGCGCGACCAGGGAGAGTACCTGGCGTTCGCGTACGGACAGTACGTGCAGTGCGTCCGGGCCGTGCTCGCCCGGAGCGGGTGCCTCCGGCGCGCGCAGGACGCGCGCGATCAGCCGGGCCGTGGGCCCTGGCGAGAGCAGCGAGTCACCGGCTGCGACGGTCCGTATGGCATCGAGAAGATCCGCCGGCTTGGTGTCCTTGACCAGGAACCCGGAGGCCCCGGCGCGCAGTGCCTCGACGACGTGCTCGTCGGTGTCGTACGTGGTGAGCACGAGAATCCGCACGCCGCTGAGGTCCTCGTCCGCCGCGATGAGCCGGGTCGCCTCGATGCCGTCCAGGTCGGGCATGCGAATGTCCATCACCACCACGTCGGCCCGTGCCGAACGGGTCACCGCCACGGCCTCCCGCCCCGTGCCGGCCTCCCCGACGACGGACATGTCCGGTGCCGAGGCGACGAGCATCGCGAAGGCGGCGCGCACGAGGGTCTGGTCGTCGGCGAGAACGATCCGGATGGGCGGCGCTGCGGTCATGAGAAGCCTCTCGGTGTTTCGCGCGTTTCGCGGGTTCGGTTCGCAGGTTCGGTGGGTCTCGATGAGTCGGTCTCGGGCGGCTCGGGTGTTCCGGGGCGCCCAGGAGGTCCCGGTGCGCGGAGGGAGTTACGGGGAGTGGTGCGCGACGGGCCGCAGGCCAGGGCGCGGTCGGCCGGGCGGCGGTCAGCCGGGGCCGCCCACCGGCAGGAGCGCGGTGACGGCGAAGCCGGGGGCGCGCAGGCGCGGGCCGGCCTCCAGCGTGCCGCCGACGCTGCGGGCCCGTTCGCGCATGCCCGCGATGCCGAATCCGGGCACGCGGGTGACGGGAGCGGGGGCGTCGGGCGCCGGTTCCGGATCGGGTTCGGGTTCGGGTTCGGGCTCCTCTTCACCGCCGTCGTCGACGACGCTGACGCGCAGCATCCCCTCGGCGCCCTCCACCACGGCCCGTATCGCCACCGAGGCGCCCGCGTGCCGCACGGCGTTGGTCATGGCCTCCTGCACGATGCGGTAGGCGGCGGCACCGACGGCCGGTGCCGGCTCGGCCTCCAACGCCGAGTCGCGGACGGCGAGTTCGACGCGCGCGCCCGCGCCCGAGGCGGCCCGTGCCAGGTCGGGCAGCCCGGAGAGTCCGGGCAGCGGCCCCGCGCGGCCCGCGTCGTCGGCGCGCAGCACCTCCAGCGTCGTACGCAGTTCGGCGCGTGCCGAGCGGCAGGTGTCGGAGATGCCGTCGAGCGCCTTGGCGACGGCCTCCTTGTCGAGGCGCTCCGGGTCGGCGACGAGCACGTGTGCGGCGACGGAGGTCTGGACGCCGATGAGGGTGATGCTGTGCGCGAGCAGGTCGTGCAAATCGCGCGCGATGCGCAGCCTTTCCTGCGCCACGCGCCGCGCCGCCTCCTCCTCGCGGGTGCGCTCGGCCCGTTCGGCCCGTTCGACGACGGCGCGTACGTAGTTGCGGTGGATGCGTATGGTCTCGCCGAACAGCACACACACGACGAGCCAGCCCGAGGTGCGCAGCATCTCGGTGAGCTGGTGGGTGGCGCCCGCGCCTCCCATGACCATCGCCATGACCCCGACGATGACGCCGATGGTGGCGAACGAGCGCAGCGGCGGCCCGGCAGCCGCCATGGAGTAGAGCGCGATCAGCGCGGCGGGAACGGCGGCGGAGTGGGTGAAGTCCTGGGCGTGGTACGGGCCGACACACAGGACGATGGCCACGATCGTGAGCCAGGGCGCGCGGCGCCTGAAGGTCAGTGCCGCACCCGAGAGGGTGAGCAGGGCCCAGCCGAGTGCGGTGGGCGGGTGTCCGTCGCCCGGCCCCGCGAGCAGCGCCGTCACCGTCTGCGCGACGGTGACGGCGAGCGCGAGGAGAAGGTCGCGCCGGGAGACCGGCACCCTCTCCTCCTGCGGGGAGCGCAGGGGGCGGGTCATGACCGAGGTGAGCGGATCCCGGGGCATCTTCACGCCTCCAATCCTGCTGCATGGGAGGGGAGTTCGGCCCCTGAGGGCTGGAACAGCGGCGGGGAGCCGGGGCGGGTGGGAGCCGGCGGAGTGCGGGCGGGAGCCGGGGGTGTGGGGCGGGAGCGGGTGCCTGTCTGCCGGGGCGTGGTCCGGCAGACAGGTGCCCGCTCCCCGTAGCTCACTCGCCCTGCCGCGCCTTCGCCGCACCCTCCTCCCGGAACAGCCGCCCCGGCCACCACATCCAGCGCCTGAGCAACTGGCTCGCTGAGGTGACCAGATACGTACGGACCAGGAACGTGTCCAGCAGGACGCCCACGGCGATGACGAAGCCCAGCTCGGCCATCATCACCATCGGCATGGTCGCCAGGACGCAGAAGGTGGCGGCCAGCACGATCCCCGCTGAGGCGATGACGCCGCCGGTCGTCCGCAGCGCGGTGAGCGCGGCCTCGGCCACGGGAGCGCCGCGCAGGGACTCCTCCCGCATGCGGTGCATCAGGAAGATGCCGTAGTCGACGCCGAGTGCGACCAGGAAGACGAACGACAGCAGCGGAACGCCCGGATCCAGGCCCTCGAAGCCCAGAACGGGCCCGAACACCAGCCCGCCCAGGCCCATCGCCGCGCCCCACGAGGCGACGACGGCCGCGGCGAGGATGAGCGGCGCGACGAGGCTGCGCAGCAGCGCGATCAGGATGATCAGCACGGCTGCCAGCACGAGGGGGATGACCACGGCGCGGTCGTCGGCGTTGGCCTCCTCCAGGTCGATCTGCTCGGCGCTGGGCCCGCCGACGAGCGCGCCTGCGCCCTCCAGGGAGCCGAGTTCGCCGCGCAGGTCGTGGATCGTGTCCTTCTCCCGTTCGGAGCCGGGGCCGCCCTCGGCGAAGACCGCGAACTCGGTCCAGCCGCCTCCACTGCGCCCGCGCTCCACGCGCGCCACGCCGTCGCCGGACTTGGCGGTGCTCTCCACGCGTGCGGCCTCTCCTGTGCGCGCCAGCACGGTCACGGGCTGACGGCTCCGCTCGGGGAAGGAGGTCTGCACGGTCTCCATGGCGGAGACGGACTCGGGCTTGTCGGTGAAGGTGTCCTGCGGGCGCAGGTCGCCCGGAAGCGCGACCGAACCCAGCGCGAGCGCGCCCAGCAGCGCGGCCCCGCCCGCCAGGACGGCGACCGGGCGGCGTCCCGCCGAGGTGCCCATGAAGGTGAACAGCGAGCGCCGCGCGACGAGTTGGCTGCCGTAAGCGGGGATCAGCGGCCAGAAGACGCGCCGCCCCAGCAGCACCAGCAGCGCGGGCAGCAGCGTGCCCATGGCGACCAGTGCGCACAGGACGCCGATGGCGCCGACGGGTCCGAGGCCGCTGACGCTGTTGAGGTCGGCGGCGAGCAGGCACAGCAGCCCCGCCGCGACCGTCGCCGAGGAGGCGAGTACCGCCGGCCCGCAGCCGCGCAGCGCGGCGGACATGGCGTCGAACGGCCGCTCGTGGCGCCGCAGTTCCTCCCGGTAGCGGGAGACGAGCAGCAGCGCGTAGTCGGTGCCGGCGCCGAAGATGAGCACCGTCATCACGGAGGTGTTCATGGTCGTGACCGTGAGGTCGAACGCCTGCACAAGCCCGTAGACCAGCGCCATCGAGGAGAGCGCGGCGAAGCCGACCACCGTCAACGGGACCAGCCACAGCACCGGGCTGCGGTAGGTGAGGATCAGCAGGATGGCGACGACCGTCGCCGTTCCCAGCATCAGCGTCGAGTCGGCCGAATCGAAGATCGCGCTGCTGTCGGCCTCCAGCGCCCCGGGGCCGCCGAGTTCGACCTGGAGCCCGCTCGGCGGATCGGCGAGCGACTCGCGGATGTCGCCGACGGCCTTGTCGCGGGCCTCCTCCTCCATGCCGGTGAGCGAGAAAGCGGTCAGCAGCGTCTTGCCGTCCTTGGCAGGCACCGAACGCGGAACGGCCTTGCCGCCCGTGCTCTCGTACTCCCCTGTGATCGCCCGCGCCTGCCGCTGGGCCGTTTCCCTGTCGGCCGCCGTGAGGCCGCCGTCGCGGTGGTGCACCAGGAGCAGGTCGGTGGTGTTGCCCCCGGGGAGCTGGTCGAGGAGCTTGTGCACACGGGTCGAGTCGGCGCTCGCCGGGAGGTAGTCGGTGGGCTGGTCGCGGGTGGAGTCACCCAGCTTTCCGCTGAACGGCAGGGCCAGCGCGAGCACCACGAGCCACAGGCCGATCACCGCCCAGGGCAGGCTCCTGCGGCGCCCCGACCCCCGTACGGGGCTACCGCGTCCTTCTTGTCCACCGCGCCCCTTGTGGCCGCCGTCGCCTCCGTGACCGCCACCTTCACCCGGTGGCGCCGGGTGTTCCTCCGGTCTGTCGGTCTGTGTCCGTGTCGTCACGGGTCCCATCGGGGCCCCCTCACTCCGTCGGGATGTCCGGTCACCACCAGACTTCCGGCGACGGCGCCCGCGTGCGTCGCTCGCGGGGGCGAGGTGGGCGTTACCGCCCGGGGTGTGTGAAGGCGACTCGTACTCCTGGGGGCGTACTCCCTGTGCCGTGCCCGGCCCTTGCGGGCTGCCTTGGGCGCTTTGCCGAGGGAGGGGGTGCTGCTTGCTGTGCGTTGCGGGCTGCCCCGTGAGTTGTGGCTTGGCGCGCAGTTCCCCGCGCCCCTTCGGGGCGCCTGACGTGGCGCCCTCAGCCTGTGGCTTGGCGCGCCCACGCGGCGGAGCCGCACATGACACAGACCCGCACCCCCTTCGGGGCGCCCTTACCTACGCGGTGGCCTCAACAGCGGGTCGAGGGGCCGCTTTGGCGGGTGAGGTTGTCGTTGGACATCCAGCCCGTTGTGTTGGTGCCGGCTATGCGGACGTAGGTCCAGTTGTTGCCGCGGGCGTTGACGACGGAGCAGTGGTACCAGAGCTTCGCGCCGGACTTGGCCAGGGTGACGGCGGAGCAGCGCTGGTAGGGGCCGGTGGTGAGGTGGTAGCTGCCGGACATGATGCCGTAGGTGCCCGGTTTCGGGTTCTTGTGGGTCCAGCCGGTGCAACTCTTCGAGATGGGGCGGGGCTTGGGCGGCGGGGCCTGGGACGGGCCTGTCGTGCCGTCCTTGTCGCCCGGCCGGGGCTTGCGGTCGGGCTTCTTGTCCCCGGGCCGCTCCTCGCCCGGCCTGCTCGGCCGCTGCGGGGGCGCGCTGGAGGGCTTCTTGTGGACGTCGTGGGACGGTGAGGCGCTCGGTGACTTCTTGCGCGCGTCTTTCTTGTCCTGGTCGGGCTCGCCGGACCCCTTGCCGGAAGGGGCGGCGGCCTGCGGCGCCTTCGGGTCGTCGTCCGTCCCGCCCTGGTTGCCCGTCAGCGCGTACGTGACACCGCCGCCGGCTAGCAGCACGGCGGCCACCGCAGCGGCGATGAGCGTACGGCTGCGCCGCCGCGCGCGGTCGGGTGCGGAGCGGGCAGCGCCGTCGGCGGCTCCCGGCGGGCCGACGGGCGGCTGTCCGGGGTGCTGTTGACCGGCCAGCTGCCGGCCGCCCGGGTACGGGCCACCCGGCTGCGAGGCGGTGTGCGGTGGGGGCGGCGGGCCGAAGGCGGACGCCGCGGGTCCTGGAACCGGCCCGGCGGCGGGTCCGTACGCGGGGGTTTCCCGCCCGTACGCGGGGGCTTCCTGCCCGTAAGCGGGAGGTTCCTGCCCGTACGCCGAAGCCGGAGGCGGCCCGAAAGCGGGGGTCGCCGGGGACGCCGGGGCGCCCGGAGTGGCGGACGTGGACGGAGACGGGGCCGGGGGCGGCGCGGAGAGGTTCAGCGTGCCGCCCGCCGCTATCTGCTCCAGCATCTCGCGGGCCTGCCCGGCGTCGGGGCGGTTCGCCGGGTCCTTGGCCATCAGCGCGTGCAGCACAGGCGTGAGAGCGCCGGCCTGGCGCGGCTCCGTGAGGGGTTCGGTGACGATCGCCGCCAGCGTGGACCACACGGAGGTGCGCCGGAACGGCCAGGTGCCCTCGACGGCCGCGTACAGGGTCATACCGAGCGACCAGATGTCCGAGGCAGGTCCGGGTTCCCTGCCCTGCGCGCGCTCGGGCGGCAGGAAGTCGAGCGAGCCGACGAGGTCGCCGCTGCGCGTCAGCTTGGTCACCGCGTCGTCGCCCTGGGCGCCCATGCTCGCGATGCCGAAGTCCGTGAGGACCACCCGGCCGCCGCGCTCCAGCAGCACGTTTCCCGGCTTCACGTCCCGGTGCAGCACCCCGACCTGGTGCGCGGCGTCGAGCGCGTCCATCAGCTTCGCGCCGATGGCGGCGGCTTCCCGCGGCTCCAGGGTGCCGCGCTCGCTGAGCACGTCGTCGAGCGAGGGCCCGTCGACGAGTTCCATGACGATGACCGGCAGGCCCCCGTCCTCGGTCACGTCGTGCACGGTCACCACGCCGCCGTGCCGGATACGGGCCGCCGCCTGGGCCTCCCGCTTCATCCGGTCGCGCAGGTCGCTCAGTTCGAAGGCGGAGGTGTCGGTGAAGGCCCGCAGGATCTTGACCGCGACCTCTCTGCCCAGCACTTCGTCCACGGCGCGGGCGACCACGCCCATACCGCCGCGCCCGACAACCGAGGTCACCCGGTAACGCTCCCCGAGCACCTTGCCGATCAGCTCTCCGCCGTTCGCCTCCCCCGGACCCACCCGCACACTCCGTCCCGTAACTGCCCGTCAAGTCCCTGACGTGGAAGGCACCAGCGTAGACGTTCGAGCCGTCGGAGACGGTTCCGGGCCGGGGCCCCGGCTCAGGCCACGGGACCCGGAACGCGGGCGCTGTCGGGCAGGTTCCCTGCCGCTATGCGACGCCCCGGATACGCCCCACCAGTACGGCCCCGAGAAGTCCCACCCCGGCGGAGACGAGGTAGAGGACCGGGTAGCCGCCCAGGTGGTTGACCAGGGGCGCGGCCAGCGCAGGAGCAGCCACCTGGGGAAGGGAGTTGGCGATGTTGATGACACCCAGGTCCTTGCCCCGGTGCGCTGCCGCCGGCAGTACGTCGGCCATGAGCGCGAAGTCGACGGAGGTGAAGACGCCGAAGCCGATGCCGAGCAGCGCGGCGGCGACGAGGACGCCGGTCCAGCTCTGCCAGAACGCCATGATCCCGGCAGCGAAGGCCATCACCACGCCCGCCCACAGTACGAACGGCTTGCGCCGCCCGACCCGGTCGGACCAGACGCCGCCGACGACGACGGTGGCCAGCAGCAGCACGGCGTTGAGTGCCGTCACGACGAGCACGCCGCTCGCCGCCTTCTCACCGTCCCCCGCGTACAGCACGTCGCGGAAGTAGTACAGGAGGTAGAGCAGCGCGAGGGCGTTGCCCAGGTTGATCAGGAAGCGGGTCAGCCAGGCCCAGCCGAAGTCGCGGTGCACGCGCGGGTCGATCCAGAACCCGGCCGCGAACCCCCGCCAGCTGAACGGGGGCCGCCGCGCGGCGGGCAGCGGGGTGTCCTGGCGCAGCAGGACGTACGGCGCGACGGCGAGCACCGTGAACAGCGCGCACGCGAGGTACCCGGCGGTGATACCGCCGGCGGCCATGGCCAGGCCCGTACCGAGGACGATGCCGAGGGTCTGCGAGACGCCCAGCCAGCCGCCGACACCGCCGCGCTGACGCACCGGTACCCGGTCGGGCACAGCGGCGACGACGGCGGCGAACGTGGCGTTGAGCGCCAGCTGCACCACGCACCAGCCCAGCACCATCGTGGTGACGTCACGTGCAAGCGCGAGCAGTACGAGCCCCGCCGCACCGCCCAGAACGCCCGCCACCACCCAGGGCGTACGCCGCCCGAAGCGGGAGACGGTGCGGTCGGAGAGCGCGCCGAAGAGGGGGTTGGCGACGAGGGAGACGGCTGCCCCGATGCCGGTGACCCAGGCGAGCACGGACTCCTTGCTCCAGCCTGCCGGGGCGAGTTCGGCCGCCTGGAGCGCGAGCAGCACCTGGATGGGCCCGTACCAGCCCACCCACACCGAGCCGTTGGCGAGCGAGAGTGCCGCCGTCCAGCGCGGCGTGACGCGCTCGGTCGGCTCGGCGAACGGATCGGCCCCGGCGCCCGGCGGGTCCTGTACGGGGCCGGCGGGTGCCGGTCCCTGTGGTTCGGCGTCCGGGGCGCCCGCGTCCGGCGCCGGCAGGGTCATCGCGCGCCGCCGCGCTGCTGTCTCAGCGCGTCCCGCAGCCAGCGGAAGGAGTCCTTCGGAGTGCGTTCCAGGGTGGTGTAGTCGACGTGCACGAGCCCGAACCGCTGGCTGTAGCCCTCGGCCCACTCGAAGTTGTCCATCAGCGACCAGACGAAGTAGCCGCGTACGTCGATCCCTTCGGCGACGGCGGCGTGCAGTTCGCGCAGGTGCCCGTCGAGGAAGGCGATGCGCCGCGCGTCGTCGGCCGCCTCGGGATAGGCGCAGCCGTTCTCCGTGATCATGATGGGGGGCAGCCGGTCGCCGTAGCGGTCGCGAAAGGTGCGCAGGGTCTCCGAGAGCCCTTCGGGGACGACGGCCCAGCCGAACCCGGTGCGCTCCTTGCCGGGTATCTCCCGTATGCCGAAGGGCAGTTCGGCGGGCAGCCCGATCCCGGCGAACTCGCCGCCCCGGCCTGCGGGGTCGGGCGCGCCGACAAGGGTGGGCTGGTAGTAGTTGACGCCGTACCAGTCCAGGGGCTCGGAGATGACCTTCAGATCGTCCTCGACGGGGCCTGGCAGCATCGCGGCCAGGCCCTCGTCCGGGTACCGGCCGAGCAGCAGCGGGTCGGCGAACATCCGGTTGGTGAGCAGGTCGTACAGGCCGGCTGCGCCGGTGTCCTCCTCGCTGTCGGACAGCGGCCAGACGGGCCCGTGCGAGTTGGCGATACCGATGGACCGCGCACCCCGCGCCCGCAGCGCCCGTACGGCGAGGCCGTGCCCGAGCAGCTGATGGTGCGCAGCGGGCAGCGCGTCGAACAACAGCCGCCTGCCGGGGGCGTGTTCGCCCAGGCCGTAGCCGAGGAGGGTCAGTTCGGCCGGCTCGTTGAGCGTGATCCAGTGCGCCACGCGGTCGCCCAGACGCGCGGCGACGGTGTCGGCGTAGTCGGCGAACAGCCGTGCCGTGTCCCGCTCCAGCCAGCCACCGCGCTCCTCGACGGGCAGGGGCGTGTCCCAGTGGAAGAGCGTGGGCACAGGCTGGATACCTGCGGCGCACAGCTCGTCGACGAGCCGGTCGTAGAAGTCGAGCCCCCGCACGTTGACCTCACCGCCGCCGGAGGGCAGGACGCGCGGCCAGGCGACGGAGAAGCGGTAAGCGCCGACGCCCAGCTCCTTCAGCAGCGCGAGGTCCTCGCGCCAGCGGTGGTAGTGCCCCGTGGCGGTGGCCGCTGTACCGCCGTCCTTGACCCGTCCGGGCTCGACCATGAAGGCGTCCCAGGCGGAGGGCCCGCGTCCGTCCTCGTCCAGCGCGCCCTCGATCTGGAACGCGGAGGTCGACACACCCCACAGGAACGTGTCGGGGAAACGGGGCAGCGGCCCGGGCTTCGGAGGGACCTTCGAGGTCAGGCTCGTCATGCCGGGACCTCATCAACGCGGCAGGCAGGAGTCAATACCCGTGCGTAACCCCGGAGTTGGCGGGGCGGGCGGGCCGGTGCCGTGCTCCCTGGTCACCTGCACCGAGGCCCCTGCGTCCGGTCCTCGCGGTCCACGCGCCCCGACAGACACCGAGGCGGCCCCGCGGCGAACCCGAGGCGGCCCCCGCCCCGACCCCGAGGTCCGCGTGCTCAGCCGCCGGCCGGCCTGCGCATCAGGGTCACGGCTCCGAACCCCATCACGCGGCGCAGGTGAGGCGTCCGCTTGGTGCTCACGGCGGTGAAGCCGAGCCGCTCGTACAGGCCGCGTGCGCGCGGGTTGCTGTCCACCACGTCGAGCGTGATCTCGGAGTGCCCCGTCTCGGCTGCCAGCTCCGACACCTCCTCGATCAGCAGCTCGCCGATCCCCCTCCCCCGTGCGGCGGCGTCCACGGCGATGCCGTCCAGCTTCAGCTCGCTCCTGCCCGGCGCCTCCTTGAACGTCGCGAGCAGCGCGTAACGGTAGGGGCCCCTGAGCGGGCCATAGGCGCGGATCATCTCGCGCCGGCCCGCGCGGGTGAGGGAGCGGCCCTCGTACTGGAGCCCCGCGAGGCCCACCAGCGCGCCGTCCCGCAGCGCGCACACGGCGCGGTCGCGGTTCATGTGGGCCGCGAGGAAAGCGACGCCCCTGGCACGGGGCTTGAGCGCGGGCCCGAGCTTGTCGGCGAACGCCTCCCAGTACAGTTCGGCCGCGCGCCCCTCGGCACCCTGCGGAACACCGCGCCGCACATCGAGCGGATCGCCCCTTTTGTCCGTCCTCATAAGACCGAGTCTGCCACCGGCTCCACCCCGCACGCCGAACGCGCCTCGCGCCGAAAGCGCCTCGACTCATGGCCGTACGTGCCTCGCGCCGAACGCGCCTCAACGCCGTACACACCTCGCGCCTCAAGCCGTACGCGCCTCGACTCAGGGCCCGTACGGCCTCGCACCTCATGCCGTACGGCCCGGCTCAGGACGTCGTACAGCCTGGCTCAGGACGCCATACGGCCCGGCTCAGAACGGCGTACCCGGCTCAGGAGGGCGTGCGGGCCTCCGCCAGCAGGCGGTCCACGTCGTCGGCGCCGATTCCCAGCGCGCGCCCGACCGTGGCCAGCACCTCACGCTCCGCCGAGCAGTAGACCCCGTCGGCCAGCGCGATCCTGGCGCCCTGCAACAGCAGGCTCTCCCGTCCCGGCACCGCCAGGTGGGGTGCGAGCGGCGCCAGTACCTCGTGCAGCTCGATCTCCAGCGACACCCCGCCCTGGCCCTCGGCGGTCAGCGCCGCGAGCAGCGTCGTCAGCTCGTCCTCCGTGCACCCGGGGAACCCGGCGGCGCACATCGTCTCGACGGCCGCGGTACGCACGGGGCGCGCCTCGGCCCCGCCCGCCGCCATCACGGCGAGGGCCACGCTGTGCACCGCCTCGCGCAGCATCGTGGACAGCCGGGTGGTGGTGGGGTGGTCCAGCACGTCGGAGGGGAGGTGCGCGCGGCAGGCAACGCACTCGACGACGGGCCCGGCGGGACCGCGCGGCACCAGCGGCACATTGAGTACGACGAAGCGGCGGCGGCCCGTACGGCGTCTGTAGCGGCGGTCACCACCGCACTCGGGGCAGAAGAAGTCCCCGTCGTCGAGGGTGCGCCAGCTCGTGCGGACACCCGCGAGGCGGATGCGCTTCGCGTCTTCGCCCGCGCGGCTCCGGCGGTCACGGGAACGCATAGCACCGCACCTCCATCACGATTCGGCAACGCTGCCGGGTGACGTGATGTTAACCACATGCCCACCGCGCCGTCAGCCCCTCTGCGCCGCCGCCTCTCACCCGGCGCACCCCGCGGCGTGCGCTGACCCCGCCGGATCCCGCCAAGCCGCCCCTGAACCGGGCCGGATGAAGGCGGCGGTTCCGGCCCGCGAACCGCGACAGCGAGGGTGGTGGAGCCGCGCAGCTCCACCACCCTCGCCCTGTCACAACCGGACCGACCCCATCCGGACCGACCCCATCAGGACCGACCCCGTGCGAACCAGCCGCATCCGAACCGGCCCCGTTACGCCGACGCCCGTGGTGCCGGCGCCCGTGGTGCGCTCAGCGCCCCGCGCGGTTGACCGCGGAGACGACGGCCTTGATCGAGGCGCGGACGATGTTCGCGTCGATACCGACGCCCCACAGCACCTGGCCGCCCACGGCGCACTCGATGTAGGCGGCGGCCTGTGCGCCGGCGCCCTCGCTCATCGTGTGCTCCACGTAGTCCAGGAGGCGTACGTCGACGTCGATGGCGTGCAGCGCGTCGAAGAACGCGGCGAGCGGGCCGTTGCCCGTGCCGCTGAGGACGACGGGTTCGCCGTCCACGACGGCCTCGACGGTCAGCGCGTCCTGGCCCTCGCTGGTGGCCGAGGTCTGCGCGCCCTTGAGCGCGATGCGGCCCCAGCCGGATTCGGTGGGCAGGTACTCGTCCTGGAAGGCCGCCCAGATGGCCGCGGGTGTGACCTCGCCGCCGTCGGTGTCGGTCTTCCCCTGGATGATCTTGGAGAACTCCACCTGCATCCGGCGGGGCAGGTCCAGGCTGTGCTCGCCCTTGAGCACGTAGGCGATGCCGCCCTTGCCCGACTGGGAGTTGACGCGGATGACGGCCTCGTAGGAGCGGCCGACGTCCTTGGGGTCGATGGGCAGGTACGGGACGGCCCACTCCATGTCGTCGACGCTCTTGCCCGCCTCGGCCGCGCGGGCCTCCATCGCTTCGAAGCCCTTCTTGATGGCGTCCTGGTGGGAGCCGGAGAAGGCGGTGTAGACGAGGTCGCCCGCGTACGGGTGGCGCGGGTGCACCTCCATCTGGTTGCAGTACTCGTAGGTGCGGCGGATCTCGTCGATCTGCGAGAAGTCGATCATCGGGTCGACGCCCTGGCTGAAGAGGTTCATGCCCAGGGTGACCAGGTCGACGTTGCCGGTGCGCTCGCCCTGCCCGAACAGGCAGCCCTCCACGCGGTCGGCGCCCGCCATGACGGCCAGCTCGGCGGCTGCCACCGCGGTACCGCGGTCGTTGTGCGGGTGTACGGACAGGCACACGTGCTCGCGCCGCGACAGGTTGCGGCCCATCCACTCGAAGCGGTCGGCGTGGGTGCTGGGCGTCGAACGCTCGACCGTGGCGGGCAGGTTCAGGATGATCTCCCGGCCCTCCTCCGGCTGCCATACGTCCATGACGCCTTCGCAGACCTCCAGCGCGAAGTCCAGCTCGGTGTCGGTGAAGATCTCGGGGCTGTACTGGTAGCCGAAGCTGGTCCGGTCGTCCAGCAGCTTCTCGGCGTACTCCATGACCAGCCGGGTGCCGTCCACGGCGATCTGCTTGACCTGCTCGCGCGTGCCGCGGAAGACGACCTCGCGGAAGGTCGGCGCCGTCGCGTTGTAGAGGTGGACGGTGGCGCGGTGTGCGCCGATCAGGGACTCGACGGTCCGCTCGATCAGCTCTTCACGGGCCTGGGTGAGGACGGAGATCGTCACGTCCTCGGGGATCGCGCCCTCCTCGATGATGGAGCGCACGAAGTCGAAGTCCGTCTGCCCCGAGGAGGGGAAGCCGACCTCGATCTCCTTGTAGCCCATGCGTACCAGCAGGTCGAACATCTCGCGCTTGCGCGCGGGGGACATCGGGTCGATCAGTGCCTGGTTGCCGTCCCGCAGGTCGGTGGACAGCCAGCGGGGCGCCTGCGTGATGCGCGCCCCGGGCCAGGTGCGGTCGGGGATGTCGACGGCCTCGTACTGCCCGTACCGGTGCACGGGCAGACCGGAGGGGCGCTGGCGTACGGCGTTCGCCGTGATGGGGGTGGCGCGGCCGACGGAGGCGTGGGGCGTGGAAGGGCTCATGTCGCGTGGGGCTCCTGTGACGGATTCGCACGGCTCGTACGGCCCGGCCGAGGTGATGAGTCTCGCTGCGGGCGCCTCACTACGAGCGGGAGGCGAAGGGCTTCTGGGACCGACGAACAGCACCGAACTCCGCGGGGAGGGGGTCGGCCGTGATGGCTACAGGCCCTCGCCGCGGCAGCTAAGAAGAAGCAGCCCGAAACGCATGATGTCCGCAGCATAACCGAGCACCAGTGCACCGCCAGGGGGCGTATCACTATGCGGGATGCCGTATCGGCGCCCCGGGAGGGACGCCCGTGTTCAACACATTGCACCGATCATGACGCCGCCCGGTGACAGGTCGATGACGTAGTGCCACATTGCCGTCTATGAACGCACATCTCTCACACCCGCGTCCCTCCGTCCACCCCGTCCCCCATCCCGTCTTCTGCGCGATCGTGCCTCCGCACGTCCTCGACCACGTCTCCCGAGCCGAGGACAGCGCGCTCTCCCGCCCGGCACGGCGCACCCTTGAGCACGACGCGTCCCAGCGCACCCGGCGCCGGATCACCACCGTGCGCATGGGCCCCGCACCGGAGGCCCTGGAGGCTCCGGCCGAGGAGAAGAAGCCGCGGCGCACCGTCTACGACGCCAAGCAGAAGGAGACACTGCCCGGGAAGAAGGTGCGCGAGGAGCAGAGCAAGCCGTCCAAGGACGCGACCGTCAACCGCGCCTACGCGGGTCTCGGCGCCACCTTCGAGCTGTACCTGTCCGTCTTCTCGCGCTATTCGATCGACAACGCGGGACTGCCCCTGGACGCGACCGTCCACTACGGCGAGGAGTACGCCAACGCCTTCTGGAACGGCGAACAGATGGTGTTCGGCGACGGGGACGGGGAGATCTTCCGCGACTTCACGCTGCCCATCGACGTCATCGGCCACGAACTCACCCACGGCGTCACGCAGTACACGGCCAACCTGGAGTACTTCGGCCAGTCCGGCGCGCTCAACGAGTCGCTCTCCGACGTCTTCGGCTCGCTCATCAAGCAGTACGGCCTCGGCCAGACCTCGGACCAGGCCGACTGGCTGATCGGGGCCGGGCTGTTCACCGAGCGGGTGGAGGGCGAGGCCCTGCGCTCGATGAAGGCGCCCGGCACCGCCTACGACGACGACGTACTCGGCAAGGACCCGCAGCCCGCCACGATGGACGACTACGTGCACACCGGAACCGACAACGGCGGGGTGCACATCAACTCCGGCATCCCCAACCACGCCTTCTACCAGCTGGCCACGGAACTGGGCGGGCACGCGTGGGAGCGCGCGGGGCAGATCTGGTACGACACGATGACCTCGGGCTCGCTGACCACCGACGCCGACTTCGCCGCGTTCGCGCGTGCCACGTCCGAGGCGGCAACGGGCCGCTACGGTGACGGCAGCGCGGAGCACGAGGCCGTGCTCAAGTCCTGGGGCGAGGTGGGCGTCCGGGTGGGCTAGGGACCCGGCAGCTGGACACCGCCGGCACCAGGAGTCACCGCCGATGCCCGGGAGTGCCAGGTGGCGGTACGCGGGAAGCGCCGGCCACGGGGAAGCGTCCGGTACGGGGCCGGACGCCACCGCGAGTGCGGGCAAGCGTCCGGTGCCTGGATGCACGGGCCGATCAGCAGGAGTATGGCCGTATGCGCATCACCGTCATCCGTACGGGCGGCTTCGGCGGGCTGACCCGCCGGGCCACCCTGCACACCGAAGGGCGGCCCGACGCGGCCGAGATCGCCTCGCTGGCCCAGGAAGCGCTCGCACAGGGCAGGGCGACGAGGTCCATGGGAGTGCCCGACGGCTTCCACTACGAGATCACCGTGGACGGCCGCACGGCCCACTGCGCCGATCCCCGTCTCACCGAGGCGCAGTCGGCGCTGATCACCAAGGTGCTGAAGGAAGGAGCCTGAGCCGGCGGAGCGCCGTCAGGGGAGGTAGTACATCGGGTTGGGCAGCTTGACCTTCCTGGCGGCGTGACCGCCCTTCAGATCGCTGTGCTGGTCGCCGAAGTTGGCGAGGATGTCGTAACCGCGCGACTCTATGTGCGCACGGGTGCCCGCCTTGTACTCGACGGTCGTGCAGTCGGTACCGCAGTCCAAGTAGGCGGGCGGGTTCTTCTCGTCCTTCAAGTAGAAGTGCTTCTTGTCGACCGGGTTCTTGTAGCCGACGTTCTTGAGGTTACGGACGCTCCAGTCGCGCTGGTACTCCTTGCGCCCGGTCAGGAAGAAGACCGTCACGCCCTTGTCGCGCGCCCAGTTGACCAGCTCGCGCATACCGAAGACGGCATCCATGTCCTTGGTACGCAGGTAGTCGTCCTGTGCTTTGGGGCTGAAGTTGTAGCCGATGTCCAGCTCGAAGTTGTAGGTCAGCAGCGTCGTGTCGTCCACGTCCAGAACGATGGCGGGCTTCTTGCCGCCCCCCGTCTTCCCCTTCTCGTGACCCCCGTGACCCCCGTGACCCCCGTGGTGCTTCTTCAGGTCGCGTGCCAGATCCTTGCGCGCGTCGGCCGCGATACCGCGCACCTGCTTGGCGTAGTTGCTCTTCGGGGACGCGTAGTGCTGACCGTCCTCCGTCTCGATGTCCCCGTAGTACGCCTCGATCTTGGTCTTCACCTGGTCGAGGTTGGGGATCTCCTTGTCGTTCCTGGGCACCGAGTGTTCGGCGGTCGCCTGGCCGACACCGAACAGCGCGGTGCCCGCGACGGCGGCTGCGGCAAGGGTGACGACGGGCAGTGTTCTTCTGAGGCGACGGGTCATGGGGCTGGCTCCTCGCTCGACGGCGCTGGTGGGCAGGGACATGGCGCCATGCGGACACGAGGGCGCCCGGAACGCACGAAGCGACCGGCACAAGGGCGCACGAAGCGCGCCCGGCACATGAACAACATGGAGCCTGCACGGAACCCGGGGAACGTAACAGCGCGGCCAACGCCGTATCTACGCGCGGAGATTCAACAGTCGGCAAAGTCCGTCGGTACCCGCTCCACACCCCGCGCACCAACGCCCGGCCCTGTACGCCCTCTTGACCCCTCACTGTTCAGCTACCTAACCTCCGTGCGTATACATGGACAAGCGCGGGACCGGCAGGCGGGAGCCGCAGCATGAGCACGTCCGCGAAGGATCTGACCGTCACCGACGTACGCCTCACCCCCGTACTCATCGCCGATCCGCCGCTGCTGAACACCCAGGGCGTGCACCAGCCCTACACACCACGGCTCATCGTCGAGATCGAGACGGCGGGCGGCCACACGGGCGTCGGCGAGACCTACGGCGACGGCAAGTACCTGGCCGTCGCGCGCGTACTGGCCGAGGCGCTGCCGGGCAGCCGGGTCAGCGACCTGAACAGCCTGGCCGAGCGGGCCCGTTCCGTCGCCATCGACGAGGCCCATGTGGAGACCGGTGTCGACGTGGGCGGGCTGCGCGGCACCCAGAGCGCCGACAAGCTGCGGCTCTCCGTCCTGTCCGGCTTCGAGGTCGCCTGCCTCGACGCGTTCGGCAAAGCCGTGGGGCTGCCCGTGCACGCGCTGCTCGGCGGGCGCGTGCGCGACCGCGTCGAATACAGCGCCTACCTCTTCTACCGCTGGGCGTCCCACCCCGGCGGTACCGGCGAGCCCGACGACTGGGGCGAGGCCACCGGCCCCGCCGGCATCGTCACGCAGGCCCGCCGCTTCGCCGACGAGTACGGCTTCGGCTCCTTCAAGCTCAAGGGCGGCGTCTTCCCGCCCGACGAGGAGATCGCCGCCGTACGCGCCCTCGCCGCCGCCTTCCCCGGCCGACCGGTGCGCCTCGACCCCAACGGCGCCTGGTCGGCGGAGACCTCACTGCGCGTCGCGGAGGAGCTGCGCGACGTGCTCCAGTACCTGGAGGACCCCACCAGCGGAACGCCCGCCATGGCCGAGGTCGCGAAGGAAGCGGGGATACCACTGGCCACGAACATGTGCGTGACCACCGTGGACGAGATACCCGAAGCGTTCGCGCGCGGCGCCGTGCAAGTGGTGCTCAGCGACCACCACTACTGGGGCGGCCTGCGCGCCACCCGCGAACTCGCCGCGCTCTGCCACGTGTTCGGCGTCGGACTGTCCATGCACTCCAACACCCACCTGGGCATCAGCCTCGCCGCCATGACCCACGTGGCCGCGACCGTCCCCCACCTCGACTACGCCTGCGACACCCATTACCCCTGGCAGACCGAGGACGTGCTCACCTCCCGCATCCCCTTCCATGAGGGACACGTCCGCGTCTCCGACGCGCCGGGCCTCGGCATCACCCTGGACCCCACGCGCCTGGCCGCACTCCACGAACGGTGGCGCTCGGCCGACCCCTGGCTACGGGACCGCGACGACGCGGCGGCCATGCGCGTCGCTGACCCGCAATGGGTCACCCCGACGGTGCCCCGCTGGTGAGCCCTATGGGAGAGCCAGGCCGCTGAACGGCGCCCGTGGCGGAGCCCCGGGTACAGTTCAGGCGCTCCGGGTAACCGGCGGCGGCCGGAGAGGGGCGATGAACGCGCCACCTCGTGTTCACCGGCGTCCGCCGCCCTGGTGAACCCGGATGACCACGCAACCGAGGAGACCGTCCATGGAACCCGTCACGCTGATCACCGGTGGCTCGACCGGCATCGGCGCCGCCACCGCCCGCGCCCTGCTCAAGCAGGGCCACCGCGTGGCCGTCACCGGACGCGACGCCGACAAGCTGTCCGCCTTCGCCGCTTCGGCCGGAGCGGACGAACGGCTGCTGACGCTCACCGGCGACACCAGCGACGAACACGACGTCGCCGCCGCCACGCGCGGCGTGGTGGACACCTGGGGCCGGCTCGACAACGTCATCGCCAACGCCGGCTTCTCACTGCCGGGCAACCTGGAGAGCCACGCCCCCGAGGACATGCGCGCCATGGTCCTCACCAACGTCCTGGGCCCCGCCCTACTGGTACGCGAGACCCTGCCCCACCTCAGGGAGTCCAAGGGCCGGATCGTGATCATCGGTTCGGTCGCCGGGGTCCGCAACACACCCGGCAACCTGTACTCGGTCACCAAGTGGGCCGCGCACGCGCTCGCCGAAAACACCCGGCTACTGGTCGGCAAGGACGGGATCGGCGTCACCGTCGTCGCCCCCGGAGTGGTGGACACCCCCTTCTGGACCGAACGCGGCGGCACCCCCGAGGCGGCACCGGCAATGACCCCCGACCAGATCGCGGACACCATCGCCTTCGCCGTCAACCAGCCCCCGGGCGTAGACATCAACCACATCACCATGCGCCCCACGGGCCAACTCGGCTGACGCCGGGCCGTTGACTCCCTTACGGGAACGCGCCACCCAGCTCCCTTACCGGCTCGCGCGCCCAGTTCCTTACGGGGTCGCAGAATTGCCACATGTTCTTCTCCAGGTGATTCGTTTCTCGTCCGAAGCCCGCCCCGGGACACTTGAAGGCCCCTTCGTCATTCTGCGGTTCCCTGACCAGCAGGACCCGGACATGGTCTATGTAGAGGCCAACAGCGACCAGTATCCGGATGATGTGCAACGCTATGAGGTGGTGTTCGACAACCTCAGAGCTGCCGCTGCCAGCGCCCCCGAGACGCTGACGCTGATCCGGAACATGGTGAATGACCCATGAAGACCAGCAATTGCACGGACAGAGGTCTCACTCGTGTCACATGGCGCAAGTCCAGCTACAGCCAGGGGAACGGTGCATGCGTGGAGGTCGCTGACAACAGGGCCTTCATCCCTGTACGCGACTCCAAGGACGTGTCCCTGCGCCCTCTGATCTTCTCGTTCGGCTCCTGGTCTACGTTCATCGACGCCGTCAAGAAGGGGCGGGTCTGAATGAGCAAGTTGACCGCCCCCTACACCGTGGACCTCCATGGTGCCGACTGGCGGAAGAGTTCCTACACGGCGAACAACAGCAACTGCGTCGAGGTCGCCCGCGTTCCCGGCGCAGATGTGACCGCCGTCCGCGATTCCAAGAACACCCACATTCCGGCAGCACGCGTCTCGTGCGGCGCCTGGGACGCTTTCGTTGCGGCCGTGGCGAACGGCTCCTTCGAGAGCTGATGTCCGAGGCGCACGAGAAGGCCGACCTGTACGCGCTCGATTTGAGCGAGGCCACGTGGAAGAGCGCCCCCGGGAGCGACCCCGGCGACCGGATCGAGATCGCGGAACTCCCCGGAGGGGCAGTGGCGTTGCGCAATCCCGCCGATCCCGACGGGACGGTGCTGCGCTACACCGCCGGTGAGTGGGAGGCGTTCGTCCTGGGCGCCAGGGACGGCGAGTTCGACGGGGAGTGAGCCGCACGCGTCGCCTGACCCCGGACCCCGGGGCGGCAGGGCCTCAGTACCCCGCCCGCTCCAGAATCCGTTCGGCCACGGCCGGTGAGTCGACCAGCGGGTGCAGGGCGAGGGCGCGCAGCGCCGCGCGGTGTGAGCCGGTCGTCGCGGCTTCAACGGCGGCCAGTTCGACCGCCTTGAGCTGGAGCATCAGCCCCAACTCGGCCTCGCCCAGCGGCGCGACCGGCAGCGGGTGTGCACCGGCGGCGTCCACCTCGCAGACCGTTTCGATGATCGCGCCGGGTGAAAGGGACGGCAGCGTACCGGCGTTGGGGACGTTGAGGACCAGCCGGGTGCGCTCGCCGCGCGAGATGGCGCGCATGAGGGCGAGCGCGACCTGGTCGTAGCCGCCGCCGTCCAGGTCGCAGCTCTCGCGCTGCCAGCCGCCCGTGGCCTCGCGGCTCTCGGCCATGTAGGTCTCCTCGCGTTCCGCCCTGGTGCGCTCCCACAGGTCGTACGCCGAGGCGGCGTCCTGTGTGGCGCGGGCCGCCCGGTCGAAGAATCCGCCCTGCTGCTGGTCGAGGAACTCGCCCCGCGTCTCGGGCGCCGTACGGACGGCGGCGAGGGTCTCGCGCCGGAAGTAGTAGTAGTGCAGGTACTCGTTGGGCAGCTCGCCCAGCGCGCGCAGCCACTCGGCGCCGAACAGCTTGCCCTCCTCGAACGAGGTGAGCGCTTCCGTGTCGGCCAGCAGACCCGGCAGCAGGTCGGGCCCGCCGGGCTCCCTGAACGACCGCAGCCAGCCGAGGTGGTTGAGGCCCGTGTAGTCGTACTCGACGGCGTCCGGGTCGGCGCCCACGGCGCGCGCCGCCCTGCGCACCAGCCCCACGGGTGAGTCGCAGATGCCGATGACCCGCTCTCCCAGCACCCGGGACATCGCCTCGGTGACCATGCCGGCGGGGTTGGTGAAGTTGATGACCCAGGCGTCCGGCGCCAGCTCCCGTACCCGTTCGGCGATCCGCACCGCGACGGGCACCGTACGCAGCGCGTACAGCACTCCCCCGGCGCCGACCGTCTCCTGCCCGAGAACACCTTCGGACAGCGGGATCCGCTCGTCCTTCACGCGCCCCTCCGTACCGCCGACGCGGATCGCGGAGAAGACGAAGTCCGTGCCGCGCAGCGCGTCGTCCAGGTCGTCAGCGATACGGACGGTGGGCGCTCCCCGCACGTCACGCGCCTGTTCGGCCAGCACCCGCGCGATGACCGCCAGCCGTTCACGGTCGGTGTCGTGCAGCACGAGTTCCGTACAGCGCCCCGGGGTGCCGAGCCGGGCCTCGGCGAGCAGCGCACGGTGGACCAGGGGGACGCGGAAACCGCCCCCGCCGAGAATCGTCAGCCTCATGTGGCGGAACGTACCTCACACGGCCGCACGGCCCGATATGGGCACCGACTATGGTCGGCAGCACCGCTGCTGCGGCACACACCCGACGGAGAAGGCACGGTGAGTTCGGTGAGCACGCGGAGGAGCGCAGGCCCAGGACATGTACCCGCACCCGGCCAGTCGCCGGCCGCGCGGGACGTCCGCGCTGGACGCAACTTCGATCCGCTGGCCCAGGTTCGTACGCCCGGGGCCAACGGCTGCGACGTGTACCTGACCGGGACGGTCTTCCTCGACATCATCTTCACCGGGCTGGACTCGGCGCCCGTACGCGGCACCGAGTCCTGGGCGCGGGGCATGGGGTCGAGCCCCGGCGGGATCGCCAACATGGCCACGGCGCTGGCCCGCCTCGGCCTGCGCACCTCGCTCGCCGCCGCCTTCGGCGACGACATGTACGGCGACTACTGCCGCGAGTCGCTGGAACACGGCGAGGGCATCGACCTGTCCCACTCGCACACCGTCCCCGGCTGGCACTCGCCCGTGACCGTCTCGATGGCGTACGAGGGCGAGCGCACGATGATCTCGCACGGCCACGAGGCCCCGCCCAAGAGCGCGGCCACCGCCTACGACCCGGACGCGCCCGAGTGCCCTCCGCCCGCCGACGCCTGCGTCTCCTCGCTCGTTCCCGGCCGCCCCCAGGAGTGGGTCGCCACGGCCGCGCGGCGCGGCAGCCGCATCTTCGCCGATGTCGGCTGGGACGAGACCGAACGCTGGGACCTGGCGTCCCTCGCCGAACTGCCGGACTGCGAGGCGTTCCTGCCGAACGCGGTCGAGGCGATGCGCTACACCCGTACGGACTGCCCGCGCGCCGCGGCGCACGCACTGTCCGCGTATGTGCCGCTCGCCGTGGTGACCATGGGCTCCGAGGGCGCGTACGCGGTCGACAGCGGCACGGGCGAGACGGCGGCCGTGCCCGCGATCGCCGTGGACGCGCTGGACACGACGGGCGCCGGCGACGTCTTCGTAGCCGGCTTCGTCACCGGCAGTCTTGCCGGGTGGCCCCTGGCCGACCGCCTCGCCTTCGCCGGCCTCACCGCCGCGCTCTCGGTCCAGGAGTTCGGCGGCTCGCTCTCGGCCCCGGGCTGGCCGGAGATCGCCGCCTGGTGGCGCCACGCGGGTGCCCCGGCGGGCACGGGCAAGCGCTATACGTTCCTCGACGATCTGCTGGCGTCCTGCACCCAGTCCACGCCACCCCGGCGTGCGGTCCCCACCCTCGGCTTCCGGCCCCCGGCGGGCTAGGGCCGACGCGCCCCGCGCGTCCTCCCCACGCATGCCGCCCGCACCCGGCGATCCCGCCGGACCCTCACCATCGTCGTTACCCAGCGTCGCGGCGGGAAGGAGTGCCCGTCCCGGCGGGAAGGGGCGGGGGCCGGGGTGGAAAAAGATCGGGGCGGGGGGCGGGGGGCGTCGTACCCTGGGGAGTCCAGAGGTAAGCGGTGCAGAGAGGGAGATGAGCTGGCCCCAGAGGCCGCCCATGACGCAGACAACTCATTCCAAGGCCGGATCCGGGCAGGAAACCGCCCGCTTCACCGTGCCGGCGAAACATCCCATGGTGACCGTGCTGGGCTCTGGCGACTCCCTGCTGCGCGTGATCGAAGAAGCGTTCCCGGGGACGGACATCCATGTCCGGGGCAACGAGATCAGCGCGACCGGCGATGCCGACGAGGTCGCTCTCGTCCAGCGTCTTTTCGACGAGATGATGCTGGTGCTGCGCACCGGCCAGCCGATGACGGAGGACGCCGTGGAGCGGTCGATCTCGATGCTGCGCGCCCAGGAGAACGGCACGGGCGCCGACGACGAGACGCCCGCCGAGGTGCTGACACAGAACATCCTGTCCAACCGTGGCCGCACGATCCGCCCCAAGACGCTCAACCAGAAGCGCTATGTGGACGCGATCGACAAGCACACGGTCGTGTTCGGCATCGGTCCCGCCGGCACAGGCAAGACGTATCTCGCGATGGCCAAGGCCGTGCAGGCGCTGCAGGCCAAGCAGGTCACGCGGATCATCCTGACCCGGCCGGCCGTCGAGGCGGGCGAGCGGCTCGGGTTCCTGCCGGGAACGCTCTACGAGAAGATCGACCCGTACCTGCGCCCGCTCTACGACGCGCTGCACGACATGCTCGACCCCGACTCGATCCCACGCCTGATGGCGGCGGGCACCATCGAGGTCGCGCCGCTGGCATATATGCGCGGGCGTGCCCAGCCCACGTTCACCAAGGTGCTCACCCCGGAAGGCTTCCGACCGATCGGAGATCTCGACGTCGGAGACCTGGTCATCGGCTCCAACGGCGAGCCGACGCCGGTCCTCGGGGTCTATCCGCAAGGCGAAAAGGACATCTACCGCGTCACGGCCCAGGACGGCTCATGGACCCTGGCCTGCGGCGAGCACCTGTGGACGGTTCGCACGGCCTCGGACAAGCGACGCGACAAGCCGTGGCGGGTCCTGGAAACACGGGAGATGATCGGCAACCTGCGCGCCGCACACGCGCGCCGGTACGAGCTGCCCATGCTCACCGCACCGGTCTGCTTCCCCGAGCGGGAGGTCCCGATGGACCCGTACGCTCTGGGACTGCTGCTCGGTGACGGCTGTCTGACGGGCTCCACCACTCCGTCGTTCGCCACGGCCGACCCGGAGCTGGTCACGACTCTGGGAGAAACGCTGGCCGGGTTCACAGTGCGTCATAAGGGCGGGGTGAACTACGTCCTGAACCGGGTACGGCGTGCCGGCGATTCGATGCGGACCGAGAACCCCGTCACTGGAGCGCTCCGTTCGCTGGACCTGCTCGGTTCCCGGTCCCACACGAAGTTCGTGCCGGACGAGTACCTCCACAACTCAGCCGAGGTGCGACTGGCCCTGCTCCAAGGGCTGCTGGACTCGGACGGCGGCCCTGTCACTCAGGCAGAGCGCACATGCCGCATCCAGTACACGACCACGTCCATCCTGCTCCGGGACGACGTCGTCTCGCTGGTCCGGTCGCTTGGCGGAACAGCCTCCGCACGCCGTCGCGCTGCCGAAGGCCGCAAGCCTGGCAGAGCCCGGGGGCGCGACGTGTCGTACCGCCGTGACGCCCACATCATCGACATCCGCCTCCCCGAGGACATCGAACCGTTCCGGCTCGCTCGTAAGCGCGACGCGTACCACGCGGCCGGGGGCGGCGGACGTCCGATGCGGTTCATCGATTCCATCGAGCCCGCAGGACGCGAGGAGTGCGTGTGCATCCAGGTGGCCGCAGAGGACTCGCTCTATGTGACCTCTGACTATCTACTCACGCACAACACCCTGAACGACGCGTTCATCATCCTGGACGAGGCGCAGAACACGAGCCCCGAGCAGATGAAGATGTTCCTGACCAGGCTCGGCTTCGAATCGAAGATCGTGATCACGGGCGATGTCACCCAGATCGACCTCCCCGGCGGCACCAAGAGCGGGCTGCGCCAGGTCCAGGACATCCTGGGCGGCGTGGACGATGTGCACTTCTCGCATCTCACCAGCACAGATGTGGTCCGGCACAAGCTCGTGGGCCGTATCGTCGACGCGTACGAGCGCTATGACAACAGCAAGGCCGGCGAAGCAGCAGGCCAGTCGTCCGGCCCCGGGCAGAGCCCCGGCCAGAACCATGGCCGGGGAAACGGCAAGAGGAAGTAACCCACCCGCACCATGTCGATCGACGTCAACAATGAATCCGGCCGCGAGGTCGACGAGCAGGCCATCCTCGACATCGCCAGATACGGGCTGACGAGGATGCGTATCCATCCGCTCTCCGAGCTGTCGGTGATCGTCGTCGACAGCGAGACGATCGAGCGGCTGCACGTCCAGTGGATGGACCTTCCGGGGCCGACCGACGTGATGTCCTTCCCGATGGACGAGCTGCGCCCGCCCTCCCGGGACGAGGAGGAGCCCCCGCAGGGGCTCCTCGGGGACATCGTGCTGTGCCCCGAGGTCGCCGAGAAGCAGGGCGCCGATGCACCGACGCAGCACTCCATGGACGAGGAGCTGCAACTGCTCACCGTCCATGGGCTGCTGCACCTGCTGGGCTACGACCATGAGGAGCCTGGGGAGAAGGCCGAGATGTTCGGGCTCCAGTCCGCGATCGTCGACGGCTGGCGCGCGGAGCGCGGGCTGACCGGGCCCTCTCCGGCCCCGACGACGACCTCGTGAACACCCAGCTGGTCGCCGCCGCCGTACTCCTGGTCGTCGTCGCCTGGCTGGCCGCCTGCGCCGAGGCGGGGCTCGCCCGTACGACGAGCTACCGCGCGGAGGAGGCGGTACGCCAGGGGCGGCGCGGCAGCGCCAAGCTGGCTGCCGTGGCCGCCGATCCCACGCGCTATCTGAACCTGGCGCTGCTGCTGCGTGTGGCCTGCGAGGTCGCGGCCGGCGCGCTGGTGACGTACGCGTGCCTGCGGATGGTCAAGCCCAACTGGGAGGCGCTGGTCATCGCCATAGGGGTGATGGTCTTCGTCAGTTACGTCGCCATCGGCGTCTCGCCGCGCACCATCGGCCGCCAGCACCCGCTGAACACGGCGACGGCCGCCGCCTACGTCCTCGTTCCGCTGGCCCGCATCCTGGGGCCCGTACCGCAGCTCCTCATCCTGCTGGGCAACGCGCTCACCCCGGGCAAGGGCTTCCGCAAGGGCCCGTTCGCGAGCGAGGCCGAGCTGCGCGCGATGGTGGACCTCGCGGAGCGTGAATCGCTGATCGAGGCGGACGAGCGGAAGATGGTGCACTCCGTCTTCCAGCTCGGCGACAGGCTGGTGCGCGAGGTGATGGTCCCGCGTACGGACCTGATCACCATCGAGCGCTTCAAGACGATCCGGCAGGCGCTGACCCTGGCCCTGCGCTCGGGCTTCTCCCGTATCCCCGTGGTCGGCGAGAACGAGGACGACGTCGTGGGGATGGTGTATCTCAAGGACCTCTCGCGCAAGGTGCACATCAACCGTGAGACGGAGTCCGAGCTGGTCTCCACGGCGATGCGGCCCGCGACCTTCGTTCCGGACACCAAGAACGCGGGTGACCTGCTGCGGGAGATGCAGCAGGACCGTATCCATGTCGCCGTCGTGATCGACGAGTACGGCGGCACCGCCGGGATCGTCACGATCGAGGACATCCTGGAGGAGATCGTCGGGGAGATCACCGACGAGTACGACCGGGAGCTGCCGCCCGTCGAGGACCTCGGCGACGGGAGCCACCGCGTCACCGCGCGGCTGGACATCGGTGACCTGGGCGAGCTGTACGGGCTGACGGGGCTGGACGACGAGGACGTGGAGACGGTCGGCGGGCTGCTCGCCAAGTCCCTCGGGCGGGTGCCCATCGCGGGTGCGGCGACCGTCGTCGACGTCACCGAGGACCGTTCCGACCCGACCCTCACAGGGCTCCGGCTCACCGCCGAGTCCCCGGCCGGCCGCCGCAACAAGATCGTCACCGTACTGGTCGAGCCCGTACGCGAACCGGTGGTCACGGACGGCGAGAGCAGCACGGCGACCCGCGAGAGCTAGGGCCTGTCCGGCGGAACCTGCCGGGAGGGGGTGCCTCTTGCTGTGCGTCGCGGGCCGCCCGTATTCCCCCAAGCTCTTCGAGCAGGGAGGCACCCCCATGGCTTGTCGCGCAGTTCCTCGCGCCCCTTCAGGGCGCAGCCCCGCGGCGGCCCCAGCAGGTGATCAGGGGTGCCGTGGTGACGTCCAGGGTGCCTTCCGCCAGGCATGCCAGGTGTGCGTCGATCTCCGCGTCCGTCACCGGCCCGGCGTCGACCAGTTGTCCGCGTACCTGCCGCACCGTCGCCGCCTCCAGCTCCCGGCCGGCGGGCGAGGTGAACGGGAAGTAGCCCTCGGCCTGTACGTCCTGGAGCCCCGCGCCGCGCAGCAGTCCTGGCAGCGAACGGCCGAACTCCAGGTCAGCGCCGCGCTGCGCGAGCAGTGCGCGGAATCCCCTGCGGATCCGTTCGGCACGCTCCCCCGCAGCGCCGGTGTCGGCCGGGCACGCGAGGGGTTGCAGCCCGGGGTCCGCGTCCTCCACGATCAGCCAGCCGCCGGGCCGCAGCGCCGAGGCGAGCCGCGCGAGCACCGCGGCCCGGTCCGGCAGGTGCACCAGCACGAGCCGGGCGTGGACCAGATCGAGGCCGGTCGCGGGCGGCTCGTCCCGCGTCACGTCGTGCCGCAGCACCTCGATCGGGCCCGCGTCGGTGGCGGTATCGGTGACGGCGCCTGCACCAGGGCCGGTCAGCCACGAGGTGTCGATGTCCGTCGCCCAGACCCGCCCCGTCGGCCCGACGCTCCGCGCGAGCCCGGCCGGCACGGAAGGTCCACCCGCACCGACCTCCCAGCAGCGCCGGCCCTCGCCGAGCCCCACCCGGTCGAGGTGCGCGAACGTCCACGGGTCGAACAGTTCGGCGAACGTATCGAAGCGCTGGCCCGCCTCACGCCGGCGGTTGTCGAGCAGGTAGCCGTCCTGTGATCCCATACGGCTCATCGTCGCACCGCGCCCGCCCGGCAGGTGCCCGGGACGGCCGCTCTACGCTGGGCGTATGACGCCGGAGGAGCTCAGAGCGCGCTGTATCGAACTCAACGGGGCCTGGGAGGACTTCCCCTTCCCGGGGAATCCCGAGCTGTCGACGTTCAAGGTGAACGCCAAGATCTTCGCGTTCAGCTCGCTGGACTCCCGGCCGCTGACGGTGAGCCTGAAGTGCGAACCGGAGATCGCGCTGCGGCTGCGGGAGGCGCATGCGGCGGTCGCGCCTGGCTGGCACCTCAACAAGCGGCACTGGAACACCGTCACGCTCGACGGCAGCCTGGACGAGCGGACGGTGCGCGAGATGATCGAGGACTCCTACGACCTGGTGGTGGCCGGACTCCCCCGCGCGGAACGGCTGTTGCTCGACCGCCCGTGAGCGGCGCGGCGCACCGGTGCGGGGCGCCCGTCATCCGTTCGGGGCCCGTGGGGTCGCGGACTCGTACAGAGGCTGGTGGCTTGGGAGGGATACGGGGTACGCGTGCCGTGTTCCTCCGTACCCCCGTTCCGGAAAGGCAGCCACCATGCTCCATGTCCGCCGTACCTCCGCCGCCCTGCTGGCCGCCTTCGCGCTGTTCGCCGCCGGGTGCGGCGACGACGGGAAAGGGGGCGGATACGGCGGCTCCGACGACGACTCGCCCTCGCCGTCGAAGTCCGCCTCGAAGCCGGCCTCCAAGACCCCCGCGCAGGGCAACGGGCGGGCGCTGGCCGAGAAGCAGGCCACCATGGCGCTGCTCGCGGAGGGGAACCTGCCCTCGGGCTGGTCGCAGGCCGACCTGGACGACACCACGGCCGCCGGGGACTCCCCGGACGACCTGAGCACCCACGACAGGAACTGCAAGCAGCTCCTCGACGCGTTCGGCGGCGACATCGACGGCCAGGAGGCGAAGACGGACGCCTCCCGCTCCTACCAGAAGAGCAGCAAGGGGCCCTACGCCTCGAACCGGATCGCCTCGTACGACGGCTCCGGGACGAAGCAGGCATTCAGCATGTTCAAGAAGATGAGCGACAGCTGCACCAAGTTCACCACGCACAACAACAAGGTCACCGTTGACTTCTCCACCTCGAAGCTCAAGCTGCCCTCGGCCGGCGACGAGAGCGCGGGCGTACGAGCGAGCGGCAAGGCCAAGGGCGGGCCGGCCGACGGCTCCACCCTCACCCTGGACCTGGCGCTGGCCCGGGTGGGGCAGAGCACGACCGGAGTGGTCACGCTCAACGTCGACGGCAAGGACCCCAAGCTCGCCGGTGACCTGCTGAAGAAGTCGGCTGACCGCCTCCAGCAGGCCACAGATGGCGCGACCCCCACCCCCAAGGCCCCGGCGGCGCGGGACGATTGAGGACGGACGAGGGAACGGGTGAGGACGGGCGGGACGACCGGGAGCGGCGCCTGTCATCGCGTACGGGCGCTGCGGCGGCCGACCGTGACGGGGACGGGTACGCCGACGGACCGGTGGGCTGAACGCCGTGTACGCCGACCACATATGCTCGCGCCCATGAGTGACCAGAGCACCGCCGAGCAGGCGCTGGACCCGGAAGACCGCAAGATCCTCACCCTGGCGCGCAGCGCGCGGGCCCGTAACGCGGTGCCGGAGGGCGCGGCGGTACGCGACGAGACGGGGCGTACCTACGTCGCCGGGTCGGTCGCGCTGCCCTCGCTCCAGCTCTCCGCGCTGCGTACGGCCGTGGCGATGGCCGTCGCCTCGGGTGCGGCCTCGCTGGAGGCGGCTGCCGTGGTCTCCGAGGCGGACGAGGTGACGGCCGAGGACCTGGCCGCTGTGCGCGACCTGGGCGGCCCCGCGACCTCCGTACTGCTCGCGGGCCCCGACGGCACGCACCGCTCGACGACACACACGTAGAGCGCCGCGGAGAGCGCATGCGCAGGGAACACCGAAGGCCACAGCGAGCGTAGGTAGCCCGCATGGCGCGCACGCAGTGCCACTGGCCGCACACTCCCTGGTCCCGGGAGGCTCCGGGAGGGCGCCGGACCGGCGCCCTCCCCGCATCGGGGAGAATGGTGGTCATGAACGCATCCTCCGAGGCCGCCGGCGCCATCGCAGACGCACAGCCCGGGACCCCGCACCGTTCCGGCTTCGCCTGCTTCGTCGGCCGCCCCAACGCGGGCAAGTCGACGCTCACCAACGCGCTGGTCGGCACGAAGGTCGCGATCACCTCCAACCGGCCCCAGACCACCCGGCACACGGTGCGCGGCATCGTGCACAGGCCCGAGGCGCAGCTCGTCCTCGTGGACACCCCCGGGCTGCACAAGCCCCGTACGCTCCTGGGCGAGCGGCTCAACGACGTCGTGCGCACCACATGGTCCGAGGTCGACGTCATCGGCTTCTGCATCCCGGCCGACCAGAAGCTCGGCCCGGGAGACCGCTTCATCGCGGGCGAACTGGCCGGGCTGAAGAAGAAGACGCCCAAGTTCGCCGTCATCACCAAGTCCGACCTCGTGGAGAGCGACACCCTCGCGGCGCAGCTCATCGCCGTCGACCAGCTCGGCAAGGAGCTGGGTATCGAGTGGGCGGAGATCATCCCCGTCTCCGCGACGGAGGGCTCCCAGGTGGGGCTGCTGGCCGATCTGCTCGTGCCGCATCTGCCCGAGGGCCCGCCGCTGTACCCGGACGGCGACCTCACCGACGAGCCCGAGCAGGTCATGGTCGCCGAACTGATCCGTGAGGCCGCGCTGGAGGGCGTACGGGACGAGCTGCCGCACTCGATCGCCGTCGTGGTGGAGGAGATGGTCCCGCGCGAGGACCGCCCGGCCGACCGCCCGCTCCTGGACGTGCACGCCAACCTTTTCATCGAACGCCCCAGCCAGAAGGGCATCGTCATCGGCCCCAAGGGCAAGCGGCTCAAGGACGTCGGCACGACGTCGCGCAAGCACATCGAGGCGCTGCTCGGCACCCCGGTCTTTCTCGACCTGCATGTGAAGGTCGCCAAGGACTGGCAGCGCGACCCCAAGCAGCTACGCCGCCTCGGCTTCTGACTCCTACTGGTAAGGCGCGCGCGGGACGCGGTACTGCACGCGCAGGACGCGGCACCACAGGCGCCTCGTCCGCGTCGTGCGGGTGAGGAACGGTCCCGTTTCCGCCGGATCACGATCACGGGGCGGGCCGGCCGGTGCGCTCGGTGCCCCGGCGCGAGCCCGGTAGCCGTGGGGTACGTTCGCCGGATGAGCAACGACCGCGCCAGCAGCACCCGTTCATCCGAACCGACGGAAGCCAGGCTCACACTCGACGACGTACGCGCCGCAGCCGCGCGCATCAAGGGCGTCGCGCACCACACCCCCGTGGTGCGCTCGCGGACGCTGGACGAGGCTGTGGGCGCCGAGGTCTTCCTCAAGTGCGAGAACCTCCAGCGGATGGGCGCCTTCAAGTTCCGCGGTGCCTACAACTCACTGGTCCAGCTCTCCCGCGAGCAGCTCGACAGGGGCGTCGTCGCGTACTCGTCGGGCAACCACGCGCAGGCCGTCGCGCTCGCGGCGCGCGAACTGGGCAGCCGCGCGGTGATCGTGATGCCCGAGGACGCTCCGGCCGCCAAGCGGGCGGCGACGGAAGGGTACGGAGCCGAGGTCGTCGCCTACGACCGCTACACCGAGGACCGCGTCGAGATCGGCGAGAAGATCGCACGGGAGCGCGGTCTCGCGCTCATCCCGCCCTACGACTACCTGCCCACCATGGCGGGCCAGGGCACGGCGGCGCTGGAGCTGCTGGAGGAGGTGGGCGACCTCGGCGCGATGGTCGTACCCGTGGGCGGCGGCGGGCTGATGGCGGGTTGCGCCACCGCGGCAACCGCGCTGCGGCCCGGCATCCGGATGATCGGCGTCGAGCCGGAGGCGGGCGACGACACGGCACGCTCGCTGGCCGCAGGACACCGGGTCACCATCCCGGTGCCCCACAGCCTCGCGGACGGGCAGGGCGCCGTGACACCGGGTGAGCTGACCTTCGCCGTCAACCGGCGGCTCATGGACAGCGTGGTGCTGGTGAGCGACGACGAGCTGCGCGCGGCGATGCGGTTCGCCTTCGAGCGGCTGAAGATGCTGGTCGAGCCGAGCGGCGCCACCGGTCTGGCAGCGCTGCTCACGGGCCGCGTCGAGAATCTGCCCGACCGCGTGGGCGTCATCATCTCCGGCGGCAACATCGGCCTGGAGCGCTTCCTTGAGGTCATGGGGAGCCCCGCCGCGCAGTGACCGCCGGGACGCCCGGCCCCTCGCACGAGGGCCCGCCGGCTCACACGAAGGTGTGCGCGTCCACCTCGGCGAGGTAGCGCGCCCTGCGCTCCTCCTCGTCGTCGAGGAAGGCCGCGAGGAAGGAGTTGCGTGCCAGCGTCCGCAACTCCTCCTCGCCGAGCCGGAGCGCGTCCCGTACGGCAGTGAAGTTGTCGTCCGCGTAGCCGCCGAAGTAGGCCGGGTCGTCGGAGTTGACGGTGGCCATCAGGCCGCGGCGCAGCATGTCGGGCAGCGGGTGCTTCTCCAGCGTGTCCACGGCGCGCAGGCGGACGTTGGAGAGCGGGCAGAGGGTCAGCGGCATCCGGTCGCGTACGAGTCTGTCCACGAGTTCCGGGTCCTCCACGCAGCGCAGCCCGTGGTCGACCCGCTCGACGCCGAGCACGTCCAGGGCCTCCCACACATACGAGGGCGGCCCCTCCTCGCCCGCGTGTGCGACCTTGCGCAGGCCCAGCTCGTGCGCCTTCTCGTACACCTCGCGGAACTTCGACGGCGGGTGCCCCACCTCTGCCGAGTCCAGGCCGACGGCGGTGACACGGTGCAGATACGGGCGTGCCGCCTCCAGCGTGGCGAGCGCCGACTCGGCCGACTCGTCACGCAGGAAGCACAGGATCAGCCGGGTGGAGATGCCGTGCCGTTCCTCGGCCTCGTCCAGCGCCCGCGCCAGCCCCTCGATCACCGTGCCGACCGGGACACCGCGCGCGGTGTGCGCCTGCGGATCGAAGAAGATCTCCGCATGCCGTACGCCCTGCGCGGCGGCGCGCGCGAGGTAGGCGTCGGCCAGCTCGGCGAAGTCGTCCTCGGTACGCAGGACCGCCATCAGCGCGTAGTAGAGGTCCAGGAAGGACTGGAGGTCCTCGAAGTCGTACGCACGGCGCAGTGCGTCCTCGTCGGCGTAGGGAAGCGTGATGCCGTTGCGCTCGGCGAGGGCGAAGGCCAGAGCCGGTTCGAGGGTGCCTTCGATGTGCAGGTGGAGTTCGGCCTTGGGGAGGGGCCGCGCGGGGCTGGAGTGGGACATCAGGGAATCGTACGCCCCCCGCGCGCGTGCCCTGTTTCGGCCTACCGGCCCTCCTCCGGCCCCCCTCTGGTCCTCTGACCTGCGCCGTTGCGTGGGCCGCCGTGCGGCCGTCCGCTCGTGCCAGGCCGTGCGCCCGTGCGGGCCCTCAGTCCGCGCGCTTGGGTACGGGGACGCGGGTCAGGTCCTCGGCCACCGTCAGCTCGCCCTCGAAACCGGCGGCCCGTGCCTCGGTACCGAAGACGGAGGCGTCGGTGTAACGCTGCGAGAAGTGGGTGAGCACCAGGTGCCGCACCCCGGACTCGGCTGCCACCCGGCCCGCCTGGAACGCGGTCAGGTGTCCCGAGTAGTCGGCCAGCTCCGCGTCCTCGTGCAGGAACGTCGACTCGATCACCAGCATGTCGCAGCCCTCGGCCAGCGCGTAGACCCCGTCGCACAGCCGGGTGTCCATGACGAAGGCGAACCGCTGCCCCCTGCGCGGCTCGCTGACCTCCTCAAGGCGTACGCCCCGCAGTTCGCCTGCCCGCTGGATACGGCCCACGTCAGGCCCCGAGATCCCGTGCGCCGCCAGCCGCTCCGGCAGCATGCGGCGCGCGTCCGGCTCGACCAGGCGGTACCCGAACGTGTCGATACGGTGCGACAGTTCGCGTGCCTCCAGCGTGAACGGCAGCCCTCGCCCCTGGCCGGCCTCGGCCAGGACGCCGGGGCCTTCGACCGGGTGCTCGTTGAGCGTCGCCGTCCGGTGGTACGGGGTGGCATGGCGCAGCCGGTCGAAGTAACGCTGCCCGCTCGCCGGGTAGTAGGCGGTCACCGGGTGCGGCACCCGGTCCAGGTTCAGATGCTGGATCACGCCCGGCAGGCCCAGGCAGTGGTCGCCGTGGAAGTGCGTCAGGCAGATCCGCGTCAGGTCGTGCGCCGCGACGGAGGTACGCAGCATCTGGCGCTGCGTACCCTCGCCGGGGTCGAAGAGGATGCCCTCGCCGTCCCACAGCAGGACGTAGCCGTTGTGGTTGCGGTGCCGGGTCGGTACCTGGCTCGCGGTACCCAGCACCACCAACTCGCGTGCTGACAACGTCCGTTACCCGGGGGGCCATTCGAGTCCACGGCCGCCGAGGACGTGGGCGTGCGCGTGGAAGACGGTCTGGCCTGCGCCCGAGCCTGTGTTGAACACCACGCGGTAGCCCGTGCCGGGGCCGCCGCCGTGTGTGCCCTTGGCGCTGTGTGCGCCCTGGCCGCTGTGTGCGCCCTGGCCGCTGTGTGCGCCCTGGTCGCCGTGTGCGCCCTGGCCGCCGTGTGTCGTCGGGTCGCCGTGTGTGCCCTTGTCGCCGTGTGTCGTCGGGTCGTTCTGGCTTACCGCGAGCTTCTCCTGTACGGCGACCTCGCGCGCCTCGCACATCACGTCGGCCAGCACCTCGGGGGACGCGGCTGCCAGTGAGGCGGCGTCCGCGTGGTGCGCCTTCGGGATCACCAGTACGTGGGTGGGCGCCTGCGGGTTGATGTCGCGGAACGCGACCGTCGTCTCCGTTTCCCTGACCACGGTCGCCGGGACCTCACCGGCCACGATCTTGCAGAACAGGCAGTCCGCCTGGGGTTCTCCAGCCATGTGCGGATGCTATCGCCCCTCCCGGGGAGGCTGGCGACGTACCGGTGTGGTCGCCGGGTCTCGGTGTGTGCGGCCCGGCGCCCCGGACGTGTGTGTCCGTTCAATCTGTATATGGGGCTTCGCCCCTTTCCCCGTTGGCCTCGCCGGCCGGGCGTCTGGGGGCTCCGCCCCCCGACGGCCCCCCGCCAAAAGGGGCTCCTCCCCCAGACTTCGTCCGGGGGGACCCCCACCCTCTGGACTCCCCCGGCCGTATCGGGACCAGCCCTGGAGTTGAAGGGGGCCCCGCAAGGGGCGCGGGGAACTGCGCGACAAGCCACGGAGTAGTGGTAGCCAGCGATGTGGGGGGGCACTTGGGGGGCGGTGACCGTCAGGTGAGGGGCAACTAGGGCTCCGCTCAGGACCATCGGCCCGAACGGGCTAGGAGAAGGGCCACGGCGGCCGTACCGGCGGTGGACGTACGCAACACGCTCGGGCCTAGCCGAAAGGCGCCCGCTCCTGCTGTGGTGAACAGGTCCAGTTCTTCGGGGGAGATGCCGCCTTCGGGGCCCACCACGAGGATCAGGTCGCCGGAGTCTGGGAGGGGGGTTGTGGCCAGGGGTTCGCTTCCCTCTTCGTGGAGGATGGCGGCGAAGGAGGCGTCCTTGAGGAGGGCGGCCACCTGTTTCGTGGAGGCGAGGTCGTGGACCTCGGGGACGCGGAGGCGGCGGGCCTGTTTGGCGGCTTCCCTGGCGGTGGAGCGCCACTTGGTGAGGGATTTGAGGCCCCGCTCGCCTTTCCAGCGGGTGATGCCGCGTGCGGCGTCCCAGGGGACGATCGCGTCCACGCCGGTCTCGGTCATGGTTTCCACGGCCAGCTCTCCCCTGTCTCCCTTGGGGAGCGCCTGGACCACGGTGATCCTCGGGGTGGGCTCGGGCTCGGTGCGTACGGCGGTTACGGCGATCTTCAAGTGGTCCTTGCCCTCGGCGGCAACGACCGTGCCATAGGCGCCGGTTCCTGAACCGTCGGTGAGGACGACCTCCTCGCCGGGGTGCAGCCGCCGTACCGAGACGGCGTGCCGGCCCTCGGGGCCTTCCAGTACAACCGTGCCCTCGCGCAGCAGGGCGCTGTCGGCGAGGAAGACGGGTGCTGTCACGGGTGCTGCCCTTCCGTCATGCCGCCGCGCGGGGCCATGCCCTCGCGGGCTACGGAGAGTTCGGCCGCCAGTACCTCGACGAGTTGCGCGGCGGGCAGTTCGCGCGCCAAGCGGTGTCCCTGGCCCGCCCACAGCGCCATGCCCTGGGGGTCGCCCGCCTTGGCCGCCGCCTTGCGCAGCCCAGCGGTGAGGTAGTGCACCTGGGGGTAGGCGGAGGGCGCGTAGGGGCCGTGTTCACGCATGAACCGGTTCACGAGGCCGCGTGCGGGGCGGCCCGAGAAGGCGCGGGTCAGCTCGGTGCGGGTGAACAGCGGGTTGGTCATGGCCTGTTTGTGGACCGGGTTGGCGCCGGATTCGGTGGTCACGAGGAACGCGGTGCCCAACTGCGCCGCTGTCGCGCCTGCCGCGAGTACGGCGGCGATCTGACCGCCGCGCATCAGCCCGCCGGCCGCGACGATCGGCAGCTGTACGGCCTCCTTCACCTGCGTCACGAGCGACAGCAGGCCCAGCCCCGTCGCCTCGGAGGGCGGGTCGTCGCGGTGCGTCCCCTGGTGGCCGCCCGCCTCGACGCCCTGCACACATACGGCGTGGGCACCCGCCCACTGCGCGGTCTGCGCCTCGGCGACGGAGGTGGCCGTGACCATGGTGTAGGTGCCGAGCTTGGCGAAGCGTTCCAGCACGCGGCGCGAGGGGCAGCCGAAGTGGAAGGTGACGACGGGAACGGGGTCGTCGAAGAGGATCGCCAGCTTCGCCTCGTACGCGTCGTCCGTGCCGCCGTCGGTGTCACCCAGCGCCGTCTCGTACCACGTGGCCTCGCCGGCGAGTTGCTCGCGGTAGACCTCGACTGCTGCGGGGTCGGCGGTGGGCGGCTGCGGCATGAAGAGGTTCACACCGAAGGCACGCCCCGTGAGCCGGCGCAGCTGTCTTATCTCCTCGTACATCGCCTCGGGCGTTTTGTACCCGGCGGCGAGGAAACCCAGACCGCCCGCCTCGCTGACCGCGGCGGCCAGCTCGGGACGGGAGACGCCACCTGCCATCGGCGCCTGGACGACAGGGTGCTCGGTCAGCTCGGAGAGCGTAGGCAGCGAGGTGGACATGCGCTCATCCTGTCACGGCCCGCATCTTCCCCACACTCCCCGTCACCAGCCATGAAGCGGCGCACGATCGGTCGGAGAAGAGGCTCTCACCTGCCGTTTTCGGCCTCGCCCGGGGGGATACTCCCCCCGGGCCCCGAGCCGGACAAGGGACAACCTTTACCGACCGTTGAAAGCGTCCTTCAGCCGCGAGAAAAGACCCTGCTGCCCCGGCTGAAAGGTGCCCGTGGGCCTCTCTTCACCCCGGAGCTTCGCCAACCGCCGCAGCAGCTCTTCCTGTTCCGGTTCCAGTTTCGTCGGAGTGGTCACTTCGACATGGACGATGAGCTGGCCCCGGCCGCCGCCGCGCAGGTGGGTGATGCCGCGTTCATGGAGGGGCACCGACTGACCCGACTGTGTGCCGGGGCGGATGTCGATCTCCTCCATGCCGTCCAGCGTCTCCAGGGGCACCTTCGTGCCGAGGGAGGCGGCCGTCATGGGGATGGTGACCGTGCAGTGCAGGTCGTCACCGCGGCGCTGGAAGGTGGGGTGCGGGTTCTCATGGATCTCGACGTACAGGTCGCCGGCCGGGCCGCCACCGGGGCCGACCTCGCCCTCTCCGGCGAGCTGGATGCGGGTGCCGTTGTCGACGCCCGCGGGAATCTTGACGGTGAGGCTGCGCCGCGACCGCACGCGCCCGTCGCCCGCGCACTCGGGGCAGGGGGTGGGTACGACGGTGCCGAAGCCCTGGCACTGGGGGCAGGGGCGCGAGGTCATGACCTGACCCAGGAAGGAGCGCGTGACCTGGGAGACCTCGCCCCGGCCGCGGCACATGTCGCAGGTCTGGGCCGAGGTGCCGGGTGCCGCGCCCTCGCCGCTGCACGTACCGCAGACGACGGCGGTGTCCACCTGGATGTCCTTGGTGGTGCCGAAGGCGGCCTCGTCCAGCTCGATGTCCAGCCGGATCATGGCGTCCTGGCCCCGGCGGGTACGCGAGCGCGGTCCGCGCTGCGATGCCGTGCCGAAGAAGGCGTCCATGATGTCGCTGAAGTTGCCGAATCCCGCGCCGAATCCGCCCGCGCCGCCCCCGGCCCCGGAGGCCGGGTCCCCGCCGAGGTCGTAGACCTGCTTCTTCTGCGGGTCGGAGAGCACCTCGTAAGCGGTGTTGATCTCCTTGAACCGCTCCTGGGTCTTCGGGTCAGGATTGACGTCAGGGTGCAGCTCGCGCGCGAGCCTGCGGAAGGCTTTCTTGATCTCGTCCTGCGAGGCGTCGCGCTGCACGCCGAGGACCGCGTAGTAATCCGTCGCCACTTACGACTCCGCGAGGATCTGTCCGACGTACCGTGCCACTGCGCGTACAGCTCCCATCGTTCCGGGGTAGTCCATGCGGGTCGGTCCGACCACGCCGAGTTTGGCGACCGCTTCGTCGCCCGAACCGTAGCCGACCGAGACGACCGATGTGGAACTCAGTCCCTCATGGTGGTTCTCATGCCCGATTCGTACCGTCATACCCGAGTCCTCCCCGAGCAGCTTGAGCAGCACCACCTGCTCCTCCAGCGCCTCCAGTACGGGGCGGATGGTGAGCGGGAAGTCGTGCCCGAAGCGGGTGAGGTTGGAGGTGCCGCCGATCATCAGCCGCTCCTCCGTCTCCTCGACCAACGTCTCCAGCAGCGTGGCCAGTACGGCCGAGATGGTGCCGCGGTCGTCGGCGTCGAAGGCCTCGGGCAGGTCCTGCACCAGGGAGGGGACCTCGGTGAAGCGCTGGCCGACGACCCGGCTGTTGAGCCGGGCGCGCAGGTCGGCCAGTACGGTGTCCCCGATCGGCGCCGGGCAGTCGATCATGCGCTGTTCGACCCGGCCGGTGTCGGTGATCAGTACGAGCATCAGCCGCGCCGGCGCGAGCGCCAGCAGCTCCACGTGCCGCACCGTCGAGCGGGTCAGCGACGGGTACTGCACCACGGCGACCTGCCGGGTGAGCTGCGCGAGCAGCCGTACCGTGCGCCCGACGACGTCGTCGAGGTCGACGGCGCCGTCCAGGAAGTTCGTGATCGCCCGCCGCTCCGGCGAGGAGAGGGGCTTGACCCCGGCGAGCTTGTCGACGAAGAGGCGGTACCCCTTGTCGGTCGGGATGCGGCCCGCGCTGGTGTGGGGCTGTGCGATGAACCCCTCGTCCTCCAGCGCCGCCATGTCGTTACGGATCGTGGCGGGGGAAACCTTCAGATTGTGCCGCTCCGTGAGGGCCTTGGACCCGACGGGCTCCTCCGTGCCGACGTAGTCCTGCACGATGGCGCGGAGAACCTCAAGTCTGCGCTCGCTGAGCATGGCGCACACCTCCCGTTCCGGCCGCTCTTCTGGAGTCCCGTCCCTGGCACTCTCTGCGCGTGAGTGCCAGCATCCCTGTGCCAGTGTACGGCCGGTCACCACGGCCAGGGCAAGGGCCGCCTGATCGAGCTGGCACGACCGTACCGCGCACGGCGGCGAGGCGGGCATGCCCGGCGCCGTGCCGTTAGCGTCGTCGTATGGAGCCGCTTGGGGAAGACCCACGACAGAACACGCCAGGTGACCTGCGGCACTGGGAGCGGATAGCGCCAGGTGTGGCACGCCGCCGGCTGCCCCTGTGGGACGCGACGGCGGGCGCGGTCGCGGGGGACGACGGTGTCCTGATGATCGACACCGGCTCCTCTCTCCGCGAGGGCGCCGCGCTGCGCGGCGAGGCCCGTGCGCTGTTCGGGCCTCCTGTGACGAGGATCGCGCTGACGCACCCGCACTTCGACCACGTCTTCGGCGCTGCGGCGTTCTCCGGGGCCCAGGTGTACGGCGCCGTGGGCATCGACGAACTGCTCGCCCGCTGCGCCGACTCGCTCCACGCCGACGCCGTGCGGCACGGCCTGCCCGCTTACGAGGCCGGTGAGGCGGCCGATGTGCTCGTACGCCCCCACCACCTCGTCTCGGGCGAACTCACCGTGCCGCTGGGCGGACGCGAGGTCGTCCTCGCCAACGTGGGCCCAGGACACACGGGTCACGACCTCGTGGTGCTCGTGCCGGGTACGCCCGATGTCGTCTTCTGCGGCGACCTCGTGGAGGAGTCCGGCACCCCGCAGGCGGGCCCCGACGCCCAGCGCGCCCGCTGGCCCGCCGCCCTCGACCGCGTCCTCGCGCTGGGCGGCGAGCGCGCTGTGTACGTTCCCGGGCACGGCGCGCTCGTGGACGCGGCGTACGTACGGGCCCAACGCGACGAGCTGGCGCAGAGGTTCACCGAAGGGGGCGTGTGACAGGCGCGACTCCGTAGCAGAATGGGGCGACCCCGGCCCCGAGCCGGACATGTCCCGCCGCCCGACACGGAAAGACGCCATGCGCAGCCGCTACGACAGCCCTGATCTGACCCCGCCGTGGAAGCGGTCGGCACCCGTTCCCGAGGTGCCCGCCGACCGGGATCTTGTGGTGGAGGAGGTCACGACCGGGTTCTGCGGGGCCGTCATCCGCTGCGAGAAGACGGCCGAGGGGCCGACGGTCACCCTGGAGGACCGCTTCGGCAAGCACCGCGTCTTCCCCATGACACCGCGCGGCTTCCTGCTGGAAGGCCGCACCGTCACCCTCGTACGCCCCGGCACGGCGCCGTCGGCCCCGCAGGGGCGGCGGCTCACCGCCTCGGGATCCCTCGCCGTACCCGATGCCCGCGCGCGGGTCGCACGCGCGGGACGGATCTACGTCGAGGGGCGGCACGACGCCGAGCTGGTCGAGAAGGTGTGGGGCGACGACCTGCGGATCGAGGGCGTCGTCGTCGAATACCTGGAGGGCGTGGACGACCTTCCCGCCATCGTCGACGCCTTCTCCCCCGGGCCGGACGCGCGCCTCGGCGTGCTCGTGGACCACCTCGTGCCCGGCTCCAAGGAGTCCCGGATCGCGGCCCAGGTCACCGGGGACGACGTGCTGGTCGTCGGCCACCCGTACATCGACATCTGGGAGGCCGTGAAGCCGGCCGCCGTCGGCATCCCCGCCTGGCCCTCCGTGCCGCGCGGCCAGGACTGGAAGACCGGCGTCTGCACCGGCCTCGGCTGGGCCCCGAACACCGGCGCAGCCTGGCAGCGCATCCTCGGCTCCGTACGCTCCTACAAGGACCTGGAGCCCGCGCTCCTGGGCCGCGTGGAAGAGCTGATCGACTTCGTCACGGCTCCGGCTGGTTGACCGGGTAGGTCTGGAACTGCGCGGTGTCCAGTTTCATCCCCAGCAGGTCGAGCGGCACCGTCTCGCCGAACCGTGTCCTGCGCTCGACCCGGTAGTCGGCCTGCTCGCCCTTGCCGGACGGCTCGGTGAGCAGGACGCACTCCCCCTTGAACGGGTCGATGATCAAGTACCCGGAGACACCGCCCGCAGCGTAGAGCATGCGTTTGGTCACATAGTCACGGTGCACGCTCGTCTTGGAGACGACCTCAACGGCGAGCTTGATCGTCTCTGACGGCAGCAAGCGCCCGGAGACCGGCGCGTCCTCAAGCGACATCACGACGAGGTCCGGCACAGGCTCGCTGTTCTCGGCAAGGATCGCGACATCCTGAGTCTGGACCCGCTCCCACCTGTCCGCGGGGATTTGATCCATCGCCCGCGTCACAATCCTGTTGTGGACCAGGTCAGGCCCCGCCATCATCACGATTTCCCCCTGCAGCAACTCGACCCTGAACCCCTCCGGTGCTTCGAACCCCTCAAAGGCGTCTATCGCGCGGGAGTCGGTCATCGGAACATCCATCCGTTCTGCTACGACGGTCATTGCCAGCCCCCTCGCGGTCACTGCGATCAAGTACGCACTCAGCGTAGCCGCCCGGTGTGACAGTGCGCATGCGGACAGGGAGCCCACAGGTGGTGCAATGGAGAGCATGCCCTCCGCACTCCCCGACGGCGAAGCCGTGCCCCAGGACGGCGCGCTGCCGCCCGCCGCGCTCGCCGACCGGTCCGCCCACCCGCTCGGCTTCTATCTGCACGTCCCGTACTGCGCCACCCGGTGCGGCTACTGCGACTTCAACACGTACACGGCAACCGAGCTGCGCAGCGGCGGCAAGGACGGAGTGCTGGCCTCCCAGGAGAACTACGCGGGCACCCTGGCCGACGAAGTCCGCATGGCTCGGCGCGTCATGGGTGACGATCAGCGGAAGGTCGAGACCGTCTTCGTCGGCGGCGGGACACCGACCCTGCTCCCGGCCAAGGACCTGGCGCACATGCTGGCCGTGATCCGCGAGGAGTTCGGCCTGGCGGCCGACGCCGAGATCACGACGGAGGCGAACCCCGAATCCGTCGGCCCGGAGTACCTCGCCTCACTGCGCGAGGCGGGCTTCAACCGCATCTCGTTCGGCATGCAGAGCGCACGCCCGCACGTGTTGAAGGTGCTGGACCGCACGCACACGCCGGGCCGCCCGGAAGCCTGCGTCGCGGAGGCGCGCGCCGCGGGCTTCTCACATGTGAACCTCGACCTGATCTACGGCACCCCCGGCGAGTCCGACGACGACTGGCGGGCCTCGCTGGAGGCGGCGCTGGGCGCGGGCCCCGACCATGTGTCGGCGTACGCGCTGATCGTGGAGGAGGGCACGCGGCTGGCGCACCGTATCCGCCGCGGCGAGGTGCCGATGACGGACGACGACGCGCACGCCGACCGGTACCTGATCGCGGAGGAGCTGCTGTCGGCGGCGGGTATGGACTGGTACGAGGTGTCCAACTGGGCGGTCGCCGGCGACCCGGCGGCCCGCTGCCGCCACAACGAGCTGTACTGGACGGGCGCCGACTGGTGGGGCGCGGGCCCGGGCGCGCACAGCCACGTGGGCGGGGTGCGGTGGTGGAACGTGAAACACCCCGCCGCCTACGCGCAGGCACTCGCCGAGGGCCGCTCCCCCGGAGCGGGACGCGAACTGCTCTCCGCCGAGGACCGCCGCGTCGAACGCATCCTCCTGGAGCTGCGCCTCGCACAGGGCTGCCCCCTCGCCCTCCTCGCGCCTGACGGTGCGAAGGCGGCCCAACAGGCCCGTGACGACGGCCTGCTGGAGCGGGCTCCGTATGACGAGGGCCGCGCGGTGCTCACCCTGCGGGGGCGCCTGCTGGCCGACGCGGTGGTACGCGACCTGGTCGACTGAACGCACCACGCCCGCACACACAGCGCACTCTCAGTCCACCGGCTCGGCCGGCGGATCGGCCGGCGGATCGGCCGGCGGATCAACCATCGGCGGGGACCGCAGCACCAGCATCGCCAGGTCGTCCGTGGGGGCGCCGGGCGCGAATCCGTGCACCGCGCGGTGCACACGTTCCGCCGTGCCGGCCGCGTCCAGCCCCTCGCAGCCCGCGAGCACCGCGGCGAGCCCGTCACCGTCGTCGAACAGCCGCCTGCCTGAGCGCCGTTCGGTGACCCCGTCGGTGACACAGAGCAGCGTGTCGCCGGGGCGCAGGGTGAAGGACTGGCTGTCGTAGACGACTTCGGGCATCACCCCGAGCAGAAGTTGCGGCAGGGCCGCCGCCCTCACCTGCCCCGCCGCGTTCCGCACGAGCGGCAGGGGGTGCCCCGCGCAGGTGACGACGCAGTCGACGGCGCCCTTGCGGAAGGTGAGTTCGCCGTAGACGAGGGAGAGGAACTTCGCCTGCTCTCCCACCTCGCGGTTGAGCCGGTCGAGGGTCTCGGGTACGGAGTACCCCTCGCGGGCGAGGAGGCGCAGCACGGGGCGGGCGAGCCCCGTGACGACGGCGGCCTCGGGTCCGTTCCCGCACACGTCGCCCAGGGCGAAGCGCCAGCGGTCGTCGGCGAGGCGCAGCAGATCGTAGAAGTCGCCCCCTGCCCAGGCGCCCTCGCCCGCGGGTTCGTAGACGAGCGCGGTGTCCAGCCCCGGCACGGTCATGTCCTCGTTGGGCAGCAGGCCGCGCTGGAGGATCTGGCTGATGTTGGCCTGGTGGGTGTAGCGGCGTGCCGAGAGCACGGCGAGGCCGACGCGGCGGGCGAAGTCCTCGACGAGGCCGACGACTTCGTCGGGGATCCGCAGGAGACCCGCGCGCCCGATCACCAGGGTGCCGACGGCACGCCCGCCGACGACGAGCCTGCACAGGACGGAGGCCCCGCCGGCGCCGTACGAGTCGGCTCCCAGTGGCCAGCGCCAGGGGGTCGCCTGGCCGGGCAGGGCGCGTGGGGAGAGGACGGGCGGTTCCTTGTCCAGCTCGGCGCGCAGTTCCTCCATGCGGTTCTCCTGCGCGTGCCATACGCGGGCGAGGCGGGGCGGCCGGCCGCGTTCGGTGTCCTCCAGCCATACGGCGCACCAGTCGGCGAAGCGGGGGACCATGAGCTGTCCCGCGAGGGAGGCGACCTGGTCCTCGTCGGTGTGCCCCGCGAGGAGGTCCGACGCCTCGGCGAGGAAGGAGAGCGCGCCGTGGTTGGTCCACTCGCGGTGTGCGTAGGGGCTGAGGAAGGGACGTGGCGCGGGCGCCGCGTGCGCCGGGGTGACATCCCATCCCCTGTGGCCGTCGGCGGGGGCGGCCCGCCGGGGTTCTCCGCGGGCCTGGAGGTGCGCGGGCGCCGCGCCCGCGAGGGAACCGGCCGGGCCCGTGAGGGACTCGGCGGGGCCGAGCCTGAACCAGACGGTCTTGCGGTCGCGGCGGTAGCTGATGCCCCATTCGCGGGCGAGCGCCCCGACGAGGCGCAGCCCGTAGCCGTGGCCCTCGTCGGTGCGGTCGGTGACGGTGCGTGCCGGGTGCCGGTCGGACACCTCGGCCGTCACCAGCTCCGGACCGTACCGGCATTCCAGCTCGACCGAGGTGCCCGCGTGGACGACGGCGTTGGTGACCAACTCGCTGACCAGCAGCACCGCGTCGTCCATCAGCTCGCCCCGCAGGCCCCAGTCGTCGAGTGCGGCACGGACGAAGCCGCGGGCCGCGGCTGCTGCGAGGGCGTTGCCCGGCAGCACGGTCCTCACGGTCTGTGGCGCATCGGCCTGGCGCTGCGTGTCGGCAGGCCGCCGGGCGATCCCCGGTGGTCCGGGTGCCGACTCGCGCGCGGACAGCGCCGTACGGCGGCCGGTTCTCGCCGGGTCCTTCCGCTGGCCCCGCGGTTCCGATCCGGCCGGGTCCGCGGCCCGTGTGTTCTCCGCGTTCCCCATCGCGCCCTCCCCCGGCCGGTGTTGGGAGGTTCCCCCGTCCCACCACGGCCCCAGCAGTTGTGTCAATGCGCTCAGCGCAGTAGGGCAAGAGTGACAGACTGGGCGCGCTCATACGCACCGAGTCACGGAAGTGGTGGGAATTGAGCCATGAGCTGCGGCCCTTCCGGGAGTTCCGGAATCCCCTCGTCCGGGCTGAGATCTGTGGTCACGACCCTATGGGCGCTGTGCGAAGGAGACTTCAGCGCCCGCGTCCCCCTCCTCACCGGCCCGCCTGGCGCCCCGGACCCCGAGGGCGGCACCCTCGCCAGGAGCGCCGCCCCTCACGCCGAGGGCCGCTCCCCGTACTCCGGCGCCGCCACCGAGGCCCTCGCCGCAGCCCGCACGCCGGCCGAGGCCCCCGCACCGGCCGGGACACCCGGGCTCGCCGGGACACCCGGGCCGGCCGAGGCGCCCGTACTGGCCGGGGCACCCGGGTCGGCCGAAGCCCCCGTACTGGCCGAGGCCGTCAACCGGCTCGCGGCCCGCGTCGAGCACCTTGGTTCCGAACTGCTGCGTGTGCAGCGTGAGGTGGCGCGGCACGGGCGGATCGACGAGCGGGTCAGGGCGAGTCCGGGGCAGGGCGCGTGGGCGGACACGGTGGCCGCGGCCAACTCCCTCATCGACACGCTCACTTACCCGGTGGTGGAGGCGACGCGAGTGCTCACGGCCGTGGCGGACGGTGACCTGTCGCAGCGCATCGAGCAGGACGACGGCCGCCGTCCCCTCCGCGGCGAGCTGCGCCGCCTGGGCCGCACCGTCAACCGGGTCACGGGGCAACTGGCGCTGTTCACGAGCGAGGTGACCCGCGCCGGCGCCGAGGAGGACAGCGGTGCGGGCGACGACGGACGTCCGGCGCCGCCGCACACCTCGCTGAGCAACCTGTCGGGCAGTTGGCGGGACGCGGCGGAGGCGGTCAACCAGATGGTCTCCGACCTGCGGGAGACGACCCGGGCCAAGGAGTGGCTGGAGTCGAACCTGACGCGCCTCGCAGCGCTGATGCAGGGCCGCCGCGACATCAGGGAGGTGGCGGAGCTGATCATGCACGAGCTGCCCCCGCTGGTCGGCGCGCAGTACGGCGCGCTCTTCCTCACCGGCGTGCCCGCCTACGCCCAGGGCGTCTCTCCTGTGACCCCGTCGTACGACACCTCGGGTCTGTCCTACGTCGCCGGCTTCGGTACCGCGGCCCTGGACAGCCCCGCCTCGCTCACTCCTGGCTCGCCCGCCCAGGGCCTGGTCGCGCAAGTGGCGGCGCAGAAGCGGCGGTTACTGCTCACGGACGTACCGCCCGGCTATGTGCCCATCGCCTCGGGGCTGGGCGCCGCACCGCCCGCGTGTGTGGTGATCCTTCCCGTGCTGTACGAGGACCAGGTCCTGGGAGTGCTGGAGCTGGCCTCCTTCAGCCCGTTCAGCGACATCCATCTGGCGTTCTTCGACCAGTTCATGCACACCATGGGGGTGGCTCTGCACACCATCAGGGCCAACACCGAGCTGTCGGAGAAGGCGGCGCTGCTCACGGCGTCCTCCGAGTACAAGACGCAGTTCCTGGCGAACATGTCGCACGAGCTGCGTACGCCGCTCAACTCCCTGCTCGTACTGGCGCAGTTGCTCGCCGACAACGAGTCGGGGAACCTCTCCGACGAGGAGGTCAGGTTCGCGCAGACGATCCACCGCTCGGGAACCGATCTGCTCCAGCTCATCAACGACGTACTGGACCTGTCCACCGTCGAGGCCGGCCGGATGGCGGTGCGCCCGCAGCGGCTGGCGCTGCTGAAGCTGCTGACCTATGTGCACGACACGTTCCGCCCGCTCGCCTCCGACCGGGGCATCGGCTTCACCGTGCACGTCGCGGACGCCACCCCGCGGGAGCTGTTCACCGACGAGCGCAGGGTCCAGCAGGTGCTGCGCAATCTGCTGTCCAACGCGTTCAAGTTCACCGCGGAGGGACGGATCGAACTGCGGGTGGCCCCGGTGGCCGAGGACGGTAGGACAGCGGTGGACTTCACCGTCTCCGACACCGGTACGGGCATCGCGCCCGACCGCCTGAGCCGGATCTTCGAGGCGTTCCAGCAGGGTGACGGCTCCACGCACCGTACGTTCGGCGGCACGGGTCTCGGGCTGTCCATCAGCCAGGAGATCGCTTCTCTGCTCGGCGGCCGTATCCGCGTGGAGAGCACGGAGGGACAGGGGAGCCACTTCACGCTCACCCTGCCGGTGGGGCTCGGTGAGGGGCAGGGCCGCGCGGTGGAGTCCGTCGCCGGCGGTCACACCGGGGCCGGGGCGCGGCACCAGCCGCTGAAGGACCTCACCGAAACCCCGGCCGACCGCGCGGCGCCACCGCCCAGTCTGGCGCCCTGGCAGCGGGGCCGCGCCGCTGAAGTGCTGCCCGGCGTACGGGTGCTGATCGTCGACGACGACATCCGCAACGTCTTCGCGCTGACGCACGTGCTGGGCCGTGTCGGCATGTCCGTGCGGTACGCGGAGAACGGTTGCGAGGGTCTGACCAAGCTCGCCGAGGAGGGCGCTGATCTGGTGCTGATGGACATCATGATGCCGGAACTGGACGGCTACGAGACGCTACGCAGGCTCCGCCGCGACCCGCGCCTGGCCGGGCTCCCCGTGGTCGCGCTGACGGCGCAGGCGATGCCGGGCGACGATCAGCAGTCGCTGGCCTCGGGCGCTTCGGCGTACGTTCCCAAGCCTGTTGACATCGACCTGTTGCTGAGTACCGTGCTCGCCCTGCTCGATCCGCAACCTTCTGCGAGGCAGTGATGACCACGGTTACCTCGGCGCGTCCCTCCGCAGGACACCACGAAGCGAGCATCCTCCTGGTCGACGACATGGAGGACAACCTCGTCGCGCTCGAAGCGGTCCTCTCCGCGCTCCAGGTGCCGCTGGTGCGCGCCGGCTCGGGCGAGGAGGCGATGAAGGCGCTGCTGCGGCAGGAGTTCGCCGTGGTGCTGCTCGACGTGCTGATGCCGGGCATGGACGGGTTCGAGACCGCCGCGCACATCAAGCGGCTCGACCAGACCAAGGACATCCCGATCATCTTCCTCACGGGAGCCGAGACGGCGTACGACGCGGGATACGCGTTCCGCGGCTACGCGACCGGCGCTGTCGACTACCTGACCAAACCGTTCGACCCGTGGGTTCTGCGCACCAAGGTCGCCGTCTTCCTCGAACTGCACCGGAAGAACCAGCAGTTGAGAGAGCTGCTCGATCACGAGCAGCACCGTCTTGGCGACTTCGTGCGGCGCCTGGAGGCCGTGGAGAGCCGCCTGGACGACGGCTCTCCCGACACGGCCGGCCTGGCGAGGGACGTGGCCGAACTGGTGCGCTCACTACGGGAGATGCAGTCCTGAAGCCCCGACAGGGCACGGGGTTCTACACATGTGCGGCTCCGCACCCGCCGACGCACAGGCAGCGGCACGCACACGCCCGGCGGAGCGCTACCGCTCGCGCGCGCCCTCGTACATCTCCTCGATCAGATCGCCGAACTGCCGCTCCACGACAGGACGCTTGAGCTTGAGGCTGGGGGTCAACTCGCCGTGTTCGATGTCCAGGTCGCGCGGCAGCACCCGGAACTTCTTGATGGCCTGCCAGCGCTGGAGCCCGCTGTTGAGCTGGTCCACGTACTCGCCGACCAGCCCGCGCACCTCGTCGGAGACGACGACCTCGTCGTACGGCTTGCCCTTGAGGGACTCCTGGTCGGCGGCCCAGGCCAGAAGCGAGGGCTCGTCGAGCGCGATGAGGGCCGTGCAGTAGTTCCGGTCGGCGCCGTGCACGAGGATGTTGGAGACGTACGGGCAGATCGCCTTGAACCGCCCCTCGACCTCTGCGGGCGCGACGTACTTGCCGCCCGAGGTCTTGATCAGGTCCTTCTTGCGGTCGGTGATCCGTAGATAGCCGTCGTCGGACAGCTCACCGATGTCGCCGGTGTGGAACCAGCCGTCGTCCTCCAGCACCTCGGCTGTCTTCTCGGGCAGGCCGTTGTAGCCCTGCATGATGCCGGGCCCGCGCAGCAGGATCTCGCCGTCCTCCGCGACCCGCACCTCGGTGCCGGGGAACGGCTTGCCGACGGTGCCTGTGCGGTAGTTGTCCTGGCGGTTGCAGAAGCTGGCGGCGGAGGACTCGGTGAGCCCATAGCCCTCCAGGACGGGGATACCGGCACCCGCGAAGAAGTAGCCCAGGTCGGGTGCGAGCGCGGCCGAGCCGGAGACGCAGCCGATCATCCTGCCGCCGAACGCCTCGCGCAGCTTGCTGTAGACGAGCCTGTCGGCCGCGGCGTGCTTGAACCTGAGCCCGGCCGGTGCCGTCGCCTCGCCGGTGCGGCGCTGGTTGTCCTGGGTGACCCTCGCGTATTCGCGGGCGACTTCGGCGGCCCACTGGAAGATCTTGTACTTCGCGCTGCCACCGGCGCGCGCCTTCTGTGCGACGCCGTTGTAGACCTTCTCGAAGATCCGCGGGACGCCGCACATCTTCGTGGGCCGCACGACGGGCAAATTCTCGATGATCTTGTCGATGCGGCCGTCGACCGCGGTCACATGCCCGACCTCGACCTGCCCCGCCAGCAGCACCTTGCCGAAGACGTGCGCGAGCGGCAGCCACAGGTACTGCACATCGTCCCCGGTGACCAGACGGGTCTGCGCGATGGCCTTGGCCATGTAGGACCACGCGTCGTGTGCGAGGCGTACGCCCTTGGGCTTGCCCGTGGTGCCGGAGGTGTAGATGAGCGTGGCGAGCTGGTCGGAACGGAGCGCGCCCACCGTCTCCTTGACGGCGTCCGGGTGCTTGTCCAGATAGGCCCGGCCGCGCCGCTCCAGCTCGGCGAGCGACAGCACCCACCCGTCGTCACCCGCGCCGTCGGCGTCCTTACCGTCGGACCCCGCTCCGTCGCCGTCCGTTCCAGGCCCCTCGTCGATGAGGACCACGTGGGCCAGGCCGGGCAGTTCGGCTCTGTGCTCGCGCACCTTGGCGAGCTGGGCGGCGTCCTCGGCGATCAGCACCCGGCTGTCGGAGTCGGCCAGGATGAAGACCGTCTCCTCGGTGTTGGTGCTGGGGTAGACGGTGGTGGTCGCGGCGCCGGCGCACAGGATGCCGAAGTCGGCGAGGATCCACTCCACGCGGGTGCTGGAGGCGATGCCCACGCGCTCCTCGGGGCGTACGCCCAGGTCGGCAAGCCCGGCGGCGATGGCGAAGACCCGCTCGCCCGCCTGCGCCCAGTTGTACGAGCGCCACTCGTCGGGCCCCTCGCCCGAGACGGGCGCCACCGGATACCTGTACGCCTCGGCCTCGGGGGTCGCCTCGACCCGCTCCAGGAAGAGTGTCGCCACGGACGGCGGCCGGTTTTCGATCTGGGACTGTGTGTCGCTCACGACATCCTCCGGGGCCCGCATCCTGCTTGTTGACTCACGAGTAACTACTGAGCAGTGATCAGACTAAAGGCCGCAGCCCCCTTACGTAAGGGGGCTGCGGGCACTACGTAGCGGGGCTGTCGGCACCGGTGAAGGGACCGGCGCGCGGACGCCCCAGTGGCCCCACGCGGCACGGAATGCGACCTTCCGTGCCGCCGCTCACCGAAGCGCGGGGCGCCGAAGAGGCACCTACTTCTTCGGCCATGCGGCACTCACTTCTTCGGCTTGGCCTCGCCGCCGCCCTCGTCCGAGGAGAGCGCGGCGATGAACGCCTCCTGCGGCACCTCCACGCGCCCCACGACCTTCATCCGCTTCTTGCCCTCCTTCTGCTTCTCCAGCAGCTTGCGCTTACGGGAGATGTCGCCGCCGTAGCACTTGGCGAGGACGTCCTTGCGGATGGCGCGAATGGTCTCGCGGGCGATGATGCGGGCGCCGATGGCGGCCTGGATGGGCACCTCGTACTGCTGCCTGGGGATCAGCTCACGCAGCTTGTTGACCATCTTGGTGCCGTACGCGTACGCCTTGTCCTTGTGGACGATCGCGGAGAACGCGTCCACCTTCTCGCCCTGGAGCAGGATGTCGACCTTGACGAGATCGGCCGACTGCTCACCCTTCGGCTCGTAGTCGAGCGAGGCGTAGCCACGGGTCTTGGACTTCAGCGCGTCGAAGAAGTCGAAGACGATCTCGGCCAGCGGCAGCGTGTAGCGCAGCTCGACGCGGTCCTCGGAGAGGTAGTCCATGCCCTGGAGGCTGCCGCGGCGCGTCTGGCACAGCTCCATGATCGCGCCGATGAACTCGCTGGGGGCGAGCAGCGTCGCGCGCACGATCGGCTCGTGCACCTGGTCGATCTTCCCCGTCGGGAACTCGCTGGGGTTGGTGACGACGTGCTCGCTGCCGTCCTCCATGTCCACGCGGTAGACGACGTTCGGCGCCGTCGCGATCAGGTCGAGCCCGAACTCGCGCTCCAGGCGCTCCCTGATGACCTCCAGGTGCAGCAGCCCGAGGAAGCCCACACGGAAACCGAAGCCCAGCGCCGCCGACGTCTCCGGCTCGTACGTCAGCGCGGCGTCGTTGAGCAGCAGCTTGTCCAGCGCGTCGCGCAACAGCGGATAGTCGGAACCGTCCAGCGGATACAGCCCCGAGAAGACCATCGGCTTGGGGTCCTTGTACCCGGGCAGCGCCTTGTCCGCTCCCTTGGAGAGCAGTGTGACGGTGTCACCCACCTTGGACTGCCGCACGTCCTTCACGCCGGTGATCAGATAGCCGACCTCGCCGACTCCGAGCCCGTCGGCCGGCGTCATCTCCGGGCAGCTCGCGCCGATCTCCAGCAGCTCGTGGGTCGCGCCGGTCGACATCATGCGGATGCGCTCGCGCTTGCTGAGCATGCCGTCGACGACCTTCACATACGTCACCACGCCGCGGTAGGCGTCGTAGACCGAGTCGAAGATCATCGCGCGGGCCGGTGCGTCCGCCGCGCCCGTGGGCGGGGTGACCAGGCGCACGACCTCGTCCAGCAGCTCCCGTACGCCCTCGCCGGTCTTCGCCGAGACCTTCAGCACGTCCTCCAGCTCGCAGCCGATGAGGTGCGCCAGCTCGGCCGCGAACTTCTCGGGCTGCGCGGCGGGCAGGTCGATCTTGTTGAGCACGGGGATGATCGTGAGGTCGTGCTCCATCGCCAGATAGAGGTTGGCGAGGGTCTGCGCCTCTATGCCCTGGGCCGCGTCCACCAGCAGGATGCAGCCCTCACAGGCCGCCAGCGAGCGCGAGACCTCATAGGTGAAGTCCACGTGCCCGGGGGTGTCGATCATGTTGAGGATGCGGGGCGTCGAGGAGTCCCCGGTGGGCGACCAGGGCATGCGCACGGCCTGGGACTTGATCGTGATCCCCCGCTCGCGCTCGATGTCCATGCGGTCGAGGTACTGCGCGCGCATCTGCCGCTTGTCCACGACGCCGGTCAGCTGAAGCATCCGGTCGGCAAGCGTGGACTTGCCGTGGTCGATGTGCGCGATGATGCAGAAGTTACGGATCAGCGCCGGGTCGGTACGGCTCGGCTCCGGCGCGTTCGTTGGGGTCGCGGGCACGCAGTGTCCTGTCGGGTCTGGCCTGTCGGATGGGTCGGTCGGCTGGGTCGGCTGGTTCTCTCGTGGTGCTGCGGAGGGTGTGCCGGCGGGGGTCGCCGGGCTCCATGGTCCCATGCGCGCGGGGCACTGGCCGGATTGGGAGGGGCCGGAGCCCGGCTGGTAGCCTGGGCGACTGTGCCTTCTGGCACTGATACGAAAACCCCGAACCGTAAAGGCTCATTCGTGGCGAACATCAAGTCCCAGATCAAGCGGATCAAGACCAACGAGAAGTCGCGCCAGCGCAACAAGGCGGTCAAGTCCGAGCTGAAGACCGCGATCCGTCGCACCCGCGAGGCCGTCGCCACCGGCGACGCCGCCAAGGCCGCCGAGGCCCAGAAGGTCGCCGTCAAGAAGCTCGACAAGGCCGCCAGCAAGGGCGTCCTGCACAAGAACAACGCCGCCAACAAGAAGGCCGCGCTGGCCAAGCACGTCGGCACCCTCAAGGGCTGACCTTCTCCACACCGGCTCGGTAGACCCGGCGGGCCCTCTCTACTCCGCCCCCACCGAGCCACCGCTTGAGAGACAGCGCCGCACGCGGCCTGCGTTCGCCACGCGGGTGCGGCGCACTACAGACACCACGGAGGCCCCGCCTCCGCCCCTTCCCCAGGGGTGGAGACGGGGCCTTCGTCGTGCGGGACGCCTGCGTCGTGCGGGGCGCCTTCGTCGTGTGGGGGCCTCGTCGTGCACGGGGCCCTCGTCACGCACGGCGCCTTCGTCATGCGGGGCTTCCGTGGGGGGCTCGCCGGTGTGGGCCCGGATCCGCAGGGGCCGGACCCATCGAGGGCCGGACGACCAGGGCCCTGAGCGACCGGCCCTGACCCACCAGGCCCTGACCCACTGGGGCTGTGCTCGCCAGTACGCGTACTTGATGGCGCCCGTCCTTGATGGCGCCCGTCCTTGATGGCGCCCGTCCTTGATGGCGCCCGCCAGTGGTGGGCGTACTCGTCGGCTCCGGTCAGTGCACGTACTCGTCGGCTCAGGTCAGTGCGAGTTCTCGGTGGGCCGCAGGTCGTGGGGGACCAGGGCCCAGGCCAGCGCGGCGGCGGCCAGTGGCAGGGCCGCCGAGATCAGGAACGTCGGCGTCATGCCCGAGGTGAACGCGCTGGACACCTGCCCGAGCAGCACCGTTCCTCCGGAGCCGCCGATCTCGCCCGCGACATGGGCGGCCTCGCCTATGGAGTCCCGTACGCCCGCCGTGTCTGAACCGCCCAGGCCGAGGTCAGGCAGGTTCGTGCGGTACAGCGCCGAGGCCAGGCTGCCGAGTACGGCGACGCCCATGGCGGCCCCCAGTTCGTAGCTGGTCTCGTCGATCGCGGCGGCGCCGCTGACATCGCGTGCGGGCGCCGAGGCCATCAGCGTCACCGACGCCGCGGTGGTGGCGATGCCGACGCCGCAGCCGATGACGGCGAGCGAGAGGGCGACGGCGGCGTAACTGAGGGACCCGGAGCGCTCGAAGAACCACGGGACCGCCAGCCCGCCCGCCATCAGCACCAGTCCCCCGCCGAGCACGTGCCGTATGGGGAGCCGGTGCATCAGCGTCGGCGTCACCAACGAGGTGGCCACCAGCCCGAGCGGCGCCGGCATCAGCCGGACACCGGCCTCCAACGGGCTGTACCCCTGCCCGTACTGGAACCACTGCGTGATCAGGAACAGCGCAGCACCCATCGCGATCATGCCGAGGAAGATCGAGGCGGCGGCGATGCTGAACGACCGGTTGGTGAACAGCCGCACCTGGAGCAGCGGTTGGGGCAGCCGGGCCTGGCGGCGCACGAAGACGGTGAGCACGACCGCGGCGACCGCCAGCAGCGCCCAGGCCACCGGATCTGCGGGCCCGCCTTTGCCGAGCTGTTTGATGCCGCCCACGAGAGCGAACATTCCGGCCATGGACTGCGCGACGCCCCACCAGTCCCAGCCCCCCTCACGCGGCTCCCGGGACTCCGGCAGCATCTTCGCGCCGACGGCGATGACGGCGAGCGCGACCGGAACGTTCAGCAGGAACGCGGAGTGCCACCCCTGCCGCTCCACCAACAGCCCGCCCACCACGGGCCCGAGCGCCATGCCGCCGCCGAGCACCGCGGCCCACACGGAGTACGCGAACGCACGCTCCCTGGCGTCGGTGAACACGTGCCGGAGTATCGACAGGGTCGCCGGCATGATCGCGGCCCCACCGGCACCCAGCAGCGCACGAGCGGCGATCACCTGCCACGAGGAGGTGGCCGCCACCGCCAGCAAAGAGGCAACCGCGAAGACGCCGAACCCGAACAGCAGCAGCCGCTTACGCCCCCACTTGTCCCCGAGCGCCCCTGCCGTCACCAGCAGACCGGAGAGCGCGAGCGCGTAGATGTCAATGATCCACAACTGCTGTACGGCGCTGGGCTGGAGATCGGCGACGAGGGAGGGGAACGCGACGTTGAGGATCGTGGTGTCCATCGCGATCAGCAACAGGCTCACCGAAAGGATCGCCAGAACCCCCCACCGCCCCCGCTGCTTCACAACCCGCCCACTGGCCTGCGCCTGAGCCTGGGTCTGGCTCTGCCCCTGGCCCCCACCCTGAGCCGAAGCCCGGGCCTGGGCCTGGGCGGCCTGGGTCACCTGGTTGTGCGCGGTGTCGGCATGCATGGGAATCCAGTTCGGGGTCGCGCTGAGAGAGGCCCGCATGACACCTCTCAGTCTCCTATGAGACATGAGTGTCGCATACGAAGCACTTCTGTGCACACTTGGGCGGTGCTGGGGCTTCTGGCAAGCGCACTTGGCGGGGCGGGCCCGCTTGGTGCGGGGCCCGCTTGGCGAGGCGGGGCACTTCGTGCGGGGCGCACCCAGTGGGGCGGGCCCGCTTGGCGAGGCGGGCCACTTCGTGCGAGGCCCGCTTGGGGAGGCGGGCGCACCTGGTGGGGCGGGCCCGGGACGAGGCGCCAGGGGTGGGGCGCCACGGGCGGCCGGAGTGGACGGGGTCACGTGTGGGGGCGGCGGGCGGCATGAGCGGCAGGGCGAGGCGGGGCGGGGCGGCGGCGGGCGGCCCGGCGCCAGCGACGAATGGCAGGGCCAGGCGGGACGCCCAGCGGCGGGCGGCCTGGCGGCCCGGCGGGCGGCATGAGCAGCAAGGCAAAGCGGGACGGCCCAGCGGCGGCGGCCTGGCGACAGCGGCTCGGCGGCGGGCGGCAGAGACAGGCGGTAGGGGGTCAGGCGGTAGGGGGTCAGGCGGCGGGCGGCAGGTGGCCCTGGGGATGGCGGCAGGGACAGGCAGCCCGGCGACGAGCGGCGGGCTGAGCGCCGCCCGCCGCGCCAGCGGGTCCAACCTGGCTCGGTGCCGGTCCCGCACGGGAAGCGGGGACTCCACCGGACATGCGGCGCTATGGGCGGAGCCCAAGCCGACCGGTCAGGCGGGACAAGAGAACGAGCCCCACCCCGTAGAGCCGGGAACGCGGACAAGAACAAGCCAACTGCTCACCCGAGCCCGAGACCGGGAGACCAGGACCGGACGAGGGTGGGCCGGACCCGGGCCAGGCTGGGGGCAGACCGGACTTGGGGCAGGCCGGACCGGGGCAGCCCCGGCCAGGCAGGGCTAGGGGCAGGCCGGACCGGGGCAGCCCGGAACCCGATAGCGCGCGGGGAGGGGCAGAGCCGAAGGCTCCACGGCGCAGGGGCCAGGCCGAAACCCACCGGCGCGGGAACTGGATCGAACCCCGACAGCGCAGGACCGGGCCGGAGGCTCGATGGCGCAGGACCGGGCCGAAGGCCCGATGGCGCGGGGGGCAGAGCCGGGCGCTCAGCGGGAGCGGGCCGCTGCGGCGATGGTGACGACCGCCTTCTCCAGGGCGTACTCCGGGTCCGTGCCCGCCCCCTTCACCGCCGCGTCCGCCTCGGCAACGGCGCGGAGGGCCGTGGACACACCGTCGGGGGTCCAGCCGCGCATCTGCTGCCTGACCCGGTCGATCTTCCACGGCGGCATGCCCAGTTCACGGGCCAGATCGCCGGGACGGGCACCGCGCGGGGCGCCCGCGAGCTTGCCGATGGCGCGGACACCCTGGGCGAGGGCGCTGGTGATCAACACGGGCGCCACACCTGTCGCGACGGCCCACCGCAAGGTCTCCAGCGCCTCGGCCGCCCTGCCCTCGACCGCACGGTCGGCGACCGTGAAGCTCGACGCCTCCGCCCTGCCCGTGTAGTACCGCGCGACGATCGTCTCGTCGATCGTGCCCTCGACATCGGCGGACAACTGCCTGCACGCGGACGCCAGTTCGCGGAGGTCGCTCCCGATGGAGTCCACCAGCGCCTGACACGCCTCCTGCGTCGCCGAACGCCCGATCGTACGGAACTCGCCCCGCACAAAAGCCAGCCGGTCCGCCGGCTTCGTCATCTTCGGGCACTCGACCTCGCGCGCGCCCGCCTTACGGGCCGCGTCGAGCAGCGCCTTGCCCTTGGCAGCGCCCGCGTGCACGAGGATCAGGGTGATCTCCTCGGCCGGAGCCGCCAGATACGCCTTCACGTCCTTGACCGTGTCAGCGCCGAGATCCTGTGCCCCGCGCACGACGACGACCTTGCGCTCGGCGAAGAGCGAGGGACTGGTCAGCTCGTCCAGCGTGCCGGGCTGGAGGTCGCCGGGGGCCAGATCCCGGACGTCGGTGTCGGCGTCAACGGCCCGTGCCGCATCGATCACGCGCCGCACGGCACGCTCAACGAGCAACTCCTCCTGTCCCAGCGTGAGGGTCAGGGGAGCGAGCGGATCGTCCGAGGTCTTCTTACGCGTACCAGCCATCGCCCACAGCATCCCACGAGCCACCGACACCCCTGCCCCGCTGAGAGAATGCCATGGTGAGCGACGTACGACATGTGCTGGTCCTGCCCGACAGGGACGCGGCGGAAGAGGTGGCCGAGGAACTCGAACGGAAACTCGGCCTCCAAGAAGAACCCCAGCTCGTCCGCGACGCCCTCGCGGGCGAGGACGACGCGGAGGACGCGCAGTGGCTCGTGGTCCTGGAGGACCCGCACGCCGCATACGATCCCGCGCTCCTCGACGCCCTCGCAGACGGCTACGACGGCTGGCTCGAACGCGAGTAACCCAGCCCCGGCCCCAGCCCCACCCCCCCCTTCCCGCTCCGAACCCGGGGTTCCGGAATGTTCCGGACGTGTCCCGGCATCCCGCCATCCCGGCACCGAGGTCACGCACCCCGCGGTGCGTGCGGCCCCGGGAGGACAACGAAGGTCCGCACCGCAGCACGGAGTGCCCGCAGCAGACCCCGGACAGAGCGGAGGGCGGAAGGCGCGGGGCGGGGGCGGGGCATCGCTGTGGGGGACGCGGGCCATGTGGCGTGGGCGACACCACGGTGCGGGGTCTCCGGCGCGTCCCACCCCGCGGTCTGCCCCGCTCAGTCACCACGGCAGGGGATCCATCGGGCCGCCGGGTCAGTGCGAGGGCGCCCTGTTCGTCGGTGCGCGCCACAACCGCCCCCGCGTCAAGCAGCGCTCTCAACGTCAGCGGTGACGGGTGCCCGTACGGGTTGTCACGCCCCGCCGATACGAATGCCACACGCGGCCGGAGTCTGTCCAGCAACCCGGCGTCCTGGTAACGCGAACCGTGATGGGCGACCTTGAGCACATCCACCCTCCCCAGCTCTGGCCGTGCCTGCAACAGGCCACGCTGCGCCGGGGGTTCGAGGTCACCGGGCAGAAGAAGGGTGAGCCCGGCCGTGCGCAGGAGGAGCGTCACGCTCGCATCATTGGCCCCTTCGCTCCCGCCCCCGCTGCCTGTCCCTGTCCCTTCCCCGCCGCCCAATCCACCGGCCAATCCACCGGCCAACGCATCGCCCGCCTCGGGCGAAGGAGGCCACAGCACCTCCCACTCCAGGTCACCCGCACGGCGTCTCTCTCCCGCGAGCGACGCGAACACAGGCACCCCGGCCCTCCTCGCTGCTCCCCGTACGAAGCCCGCCTGTCCGGCGGGTTCCGCCCGGCCGGTCGTCTGGATCCCGCCGACCGTACGTCCCCGCAACACCCCGGGCAGACCGGCGACATGATCGGCGTGAAAGTGCGTCAGGACGACCAGCGGAATCCTCGTGACGCCCACATCCCGCAGGCACCGGTCCACCGCCACGGGGTCCGGCCCCGCGTCCACCACAACCGCTCCGCCCTCACCTCCCCGTCCACCGTCAACAGCCAGAACCAGCGCGTCCCCCTGCCCCACATCGCACACCACCATCCGCCAGCCGGTCGGCGGCCACCCCGTGAAGGGCCGCACCAGCGGCGCGGGCCGTGTCACCGCCAGGAGCAGCACCAGCACACACACGGCGCACAGCCATGGACGGTGTGGCAGCCGAAGACGTACAGCCACCAGGAACAGCGCACCCAGCGCCACCGCCAGCAGCAGCGCCCCCGCCCACGAACCCGGCCAGCCGATCTCCGCGCCAGGCATCGCAGCGCCCGCACGCGCGATCCCCGCGATTCCCTCGACCGGCCAACTCGCCAGCCAGGCGAGCCCCCGCGCGCCCGCCATCGTCACGGGCGCCGACGCCAGCGCCGCGAACCCCAGCACCGTCGCCGGGGCCACGGCGAACTCCGCCAGCAGATTGCACGGCACCGCCACCAGGCTCACATGCGCCGCCAGCACCGCCACGACCGGCGCACACGCGGCCTGCGCAGCAGCCGCAGCGGCCAGCGCCTCAGCCGGCCGCCCGGGCCAGCCCCGTCTCCGCAGCGCGGCGGCCCAACGCGGGGCCACCGTCAGCAGCGACGCCGTGGCAAGCACCGACAGCAGAAACCCGAAGTCCCGTGCCAGCCAAGGGTCGTACAGCACCAGTAGCAGTACGGCGGCGGCCAGCGCGGGCAACAGCGAACGCCTTCGGCCCGTCGCAAGCGCGAGGATCGTGATCAACCCGCATGCCGCGGCACGCAACACGCTCGGCTCGGGCCTGCACACGATGACGAAGCCCAGCGTGAGCAACGCCCCCAGCACCGCCGTACCCCGCAACGAGAACCCCAGCCTCGGCGCCAGTCCCCTCCTCTCCGAACGGTTCGCCAGCCCCGGCGGACCGATCACCAGCACCAACACAATGGACAAGTTGGCCCCGCTGACAGCCAATAGGTGTGTCATGTCCGTGGCCCGGAACGCGTCCTCAAGCTCGGCCCGCAACCGCGACGTGTCACCGACCACAAGGCCCGGCAGCAGCCCTCGCGCGTCCTCACCGAGCCCGCCGCTCGCCTCCCTCAACCCGGCCCGCAACCCACCCGCGTACCGCTGTGCCACCGTCGGCGCCCGCACGACCTGCGGCGGCCCGGCCTCCACCCGCACCACGGCGCCGACGTCCTGACCCGACGGACCGTCCGTCGCGGGCTGCGCCAACCGCCCGTTCACCCGCACACGGGTCGAAGGCAGCACCCGTAGCCACATGTCCTTCGCGCTCACCCCAGCTGAAGCGCCCCCTTCCGAACCGCCCCTACCACCAAGGCCGTTCGCGCCTCCACCACCACCAGCGTCCGCTCCAGGTCCCCCGGCGTCCGATCCCCCACCACTGGAGTCCGCTCCCGGGGCGACGAGCAGCAGCACCGGCGTACGCATCGCCGCTCGCCCACCGTCCTCCGTACGTAACCGCACCGCCTCGCCGCGCACCACGATCACGCCCGCCGACTGCTGGGCTCCGCGCACCCGGGGTCGCGTCTCCCGTGGGTCCCCTGTCACGGTGACGTCGACCGTGGCATGCGCCTGCTCCTGCGCCAGCCCGGGCAGCGGGCCCCTGCGCAGATCCGCCGCGTGCAGGGCCGCGCTCGCCCCCGCCGCACCCGCGCACAGCAGCGAGACAGCGGCTCCGACCAGCAACGTCCTCCGCCCCTGTCCGCCGCACCCACGCCCCCTTGCGCGCTCGGCCGCGAGCAGTGCGAGCGCGGCGAGACAACAGACGGTGACCCCGACCACCGCGGCCGTACCGGACACGCCCAGCGCGAGCGCCGCAGCGCCCCATGCGGCGAGCGCTGCCGGGATCAGCCGCAGATCCTGTGCCGGCTGCCAAGGGGGCTCACCCGCTCCCACAGTCCTCACCCTCACCGGGCCGGCCGCCCCCGAGGCCCCCCTCGCCCCGACCGGACCGGCCCGGAGCCGAGACGCGGTCCTATCGCCCCGCCCGGGTCGGGCACCGCCACCCGTCCGAGGCCCGGCCCTCGCCCTTACCCCCTCCCCCGGGCTCATGGAGTCACCTGCGGCTTGATGTCGGCGAAGCGCTTCTCCCCGATTCCGTTGACGTCCTGCAGCTGGTCGATGGAGCGGAAACCGCCGTGCTGGGTGCGGTAGTCGATGATGTGCTGCGCCAGCACCGGGCCGACGCCCGGCAGGGTCTCCAACTGCTCGACCGTCGCCGAACTGAGGCTCACCGGGCTTCCCGCAGGGGGCGCCGCCGCCCCGCCCGCAGCCGTCCCGGCACCGGGCGGGGCTCCGGGACTGGGCGCCGGCCCCGCTGCCGCGCCCGCCTTCCCCGGCGCACCGATCACAAGCTGCTCGCCGTCAACGAGGAGTCGCGCGCGGTTCAACCCTTTCGTGTCCGCCCCGGAGCGCAGCCCGCCCGCCGCCTCCAGTGCGTCCGCCACCCGGGACCCCGCCTTCAGCCTCTTCACCCCCGGCTCGCGCACCTTCCCCGCCACATCGATCACCAGGCGCTTGCCCGGCGGTCCCGGGCCAGGGGCAACCGGTACCGCGCTCGCGCGGGCACCGACCGGGCCGTCCGGCCGTTCCTCGCCCGGGACGGCCACGCTCTGTGGCCTGCCCGCCCAGAAGTGGTGCACGGCGAACCCGACCGCCACCACCAGCACCAACAGCAGGGCCAGCAGCGTCTTCGGCTCCATCCCGCACCGCAGCCGCACCCACGTCGGCAGCCGCTCCCCCACCGCAAGCCGCGCACGCGCCCCCGCCCTCAACCCGGCACTCTCGGTCAGCGGTTCGTCCCGTCGGCCCCGCGCCGGTGGCTCGGTCCTCGCCTCTTCCCGTCCGAACGGCGGCGGCAGCTCCTCCGTCTCGTCCGGTTCCGCTCGCGCCCCGTCTCCAAGTGGCTCCCTCTCCTCCACAACGGGCCGCTCCGCTCCCCGCGCCCGGCCACCCGCGACCGGCCACGGCTCGCCCGCGTCTCCTGCGCCGGTTCGCCTCCCCGGCACAATGCGTGCCCCAGGGCGGGGAGTTGACCGCCAGGGTGTGGCTGTCCACCCATCGCGCCCCCGCCCCGCACCAGCACCCGAAGGTCCCGAGCCCGACGGGTCGCCGACGCTCCCCCGCCTGCGCTCGCGGCTCTCCCGGACGGCACCCCGAGCCACCGCGATGGCCTCGGCGCGCGGCATGACGACATGCTCGGGCCCGAACCTCTGCTCGGCCCCGCCCCCATGAACAGGCCCGGACCCGTCCCCAAGCCCTGGAGCCGGCCTCGCAGCAGACCCCGGACCGGGCCCCGGAATGGGCCCCGAGGCAGATGGCCCCGGATCAGGACGAGGCTCGCCAGCAGCCCCCGGCACAGGCCCCAGCCCAGGCACCGGCCCAGGCGCCGGCTCCGGCTCCGGCTCCGGCCCGGGGCCAACTCCCGGCGCAGGCTCAGCCCCGAAGTCGCGCACTCCAAGCCCGGGACCAGCCCCACCCGCCGGATCGGCGAAGAGCGAAGCCGCACGATCCGCCGGCCCGCCAGACCAGCCAGGCCCGGCGGATCCGGAAGGCCCAGGCGCCCCGGACGGCCCCGAGCGGAACGGGCGGGAGCGGCGGCGCAGGCGGGACGCGGCGTGGCGACCAGGCGCCGGATGGCTGCGAGGCCCGCGAGGCGGGCGGGTACGGGGAGACCCGCGTTCGGTGTCACGCCGCCCAGGCGGTCGATCACGCCTGCGCACAGAGGGTTCGGACGGCTCCATCGACTCACGTGCTTCAGATCGGTTGCTCATGCCGATCGACAGTAGGCATCCTCGACCCACTTGAATGATCTTGCTCAATTCCCGTGGAAAACCAGCGAGTTGTGGATAACTCCACCGCCCTTCCGGGTGAAAAGCACCGCCGCAGCGAGCCACACAACGGCAGTCGGCCCGCCATCACAGTCGGCCGCCACCGCTCCAGCCCGACCTCACACCAGCCAGCCACGTCCGACCGCACCTCATCGCGGCAGCGCGCGCGTCCGACCGCACCTCGCCCCAGCCAGACGCGTCCGACCGAGCCTCCGCGAGGCAACGCTCACGCCCGACCGCACCACTCCGGCAACACACGTGCCCATCGCCCCAGGCAACCCGCGTGCCCGACCGCAGCACCCCACCCCAGCGAGGCGGTACCCGACCGCCCCTCACCGCAGTGAGACCACAGCCCCCAGCAGTCCAGGCCCTGTGTGCGCACCGATCACCGCGCCGACCTCGCTCACATGCAGTTCCCGCAGCCCCGGCACCCTCTCGCGGAGGCGTTCGGCGAGCAGTTCGGCGCGGTCCGCAGCCGCCAGGTGGTGCACGGCGATGTCCACGCCCGCCTCCCCCGCGCGCTCCACCACGATCTCCTCCAGGCGCGCGATGGCGCGCGAGGCGGTCCGTACCTTCTCCAGCATCCCGATCCGGCCGTCGGCCAGTTCGAGCAGCGGTTTGACGGCCAGCGCCGACCCGAGCAGCGCCTGCGCGGCGCCGATGCGTCCGCCCCTGCGCAGATAGTCCAGGGTGTCCACGTAGAAGAGCGCCGAGGTGCCTTCCGCCCGCTTCTCCGCCGCGGCCACCGCCTCGTCCAGGGAGCACCCCGCCTCGGCCGACTCCGCCGCTGCCAGCGCGCAGAAGCCCAGCGCCATGGCGACCACGCCGGTGTCCACCACCCGCACCGGTACGGGCGACTCCTTCGCCGCCAGTAGAGCCGCGTCGTACGTCCCGGAGAACTCCGCCGACAGGTGCAGCGAAACGATCCCTTCCGCGCCCCCGGCGGCGGCTGCCCGGTAGGCGCGCGCGAACATCGCCGGGCTGGGCCGGGAGGTGGTGACGGGCCGCCGTTCCCGCAGGGCCGTCTCCAGGGAACGTGCCGAGATCTCCGTGCCCTCCTCCAGCGCCTGATCGCCCAGAACGACCGTCAGCGGTACGGCGTCGATACCGTGCCGGCGCAGAGCCGACGGGGGCAGATATGCCGTGGAATCGGTGACGATCGCGACGTGGCCAGGCATGGAACGGAGGGTATCGGGCGGGGGAACCGTGCTGTTCAGGAGGCGCCCCGTGGCCGGCGCTCGTCGATCCCTGACCCCGAACGCTTCGGCTCGGCCACAGGCTCCTCACGCGCCGGGGCCGACTCCTTGGAAAACGCCGTACGAGACGCCTCGGGAAGCGCTCCACGGGGCTCCTCGGAACGCGCAGGCCCCGTCTTCCCGGTCCGCCCCAGGCCGCCCCTGCGCTGCTGCTCCCCAGAGAGCGCGTCAGCGGCCGACGGGTCGGCGGCCGGCGCACCGGACGCCAGAGGGTCGGACACCGGCGATCCGGAGGTCCAGTGGCGCAGCGCCCCGGTCTCGATCTCGATCTGTTCGCGCAGCGAGTCCAGGCCGTCGTGGTCGAACTGCCGTGCCCGGTCCTGCGCGGCGAAGCGGAGCGAGTCGGCCGACTCCTTGAGGCGCCGCATTCTGTCCCGTGCGTCGGGGAGGCTGGCCGAGACCCTCGCGCGGTCGGGCTCGCCCTCCATCAGCATGCGCAGTTCGCCGTCCAGGTGACGTGCGTGGTCGTGAAGCCGGTCCAGGAGGCTGAGCGCCTCCCTCAGTGCAGGATCGTCCTGTGCACCGGTCTCCAGGACCCTGCGTGTGCTGTCGAACGAGGAGCGCAACTCCAGCCTCACCCGCGCGACTTCACCGACGGGGCCGGGCTGGACGCCCCGCGCCTTGAGGGTCGTTTCCTCCACGGTGCGCCTGACTTGGGCACCTGTGCGCTCCACACCGCGCTTCACCGTCCGCACGGCACGCACGGTGACCATCGCTCCGAGTGTCACGAAGGCCAGGAAGAGCACCAGGCCGATGACGAGTCCCACGTCCACGGGTCGCTCCTCCGTTCGTCCACTACCTTTCCCGCCCAGCGTAAACGGCCGGGGACGGCACCGGGTTCCGTCAGGACCCGGACCGTCCCCGCAAACGCCCCGTAGGGGTGTGCCGGCAACACCGGCCGGAGGAGAGCGACTCAGCCCGCACCGGCACGCTGTGACGCCCTCACAGGCTCACGCGGCCACCGCCGGCCACGCACCCCTGCGACAGCCCGGCCACGCACCCGTAAGACGACCCTGGCACCCACTCACGCGACGGCCCGGCCAGCCGCTCAGTCACTCACGCGACGGCCGGGCCCGTGCTCACGCCGGAACGATGTTGACCAGCTTCGGCGCGCGGACGATGACCTTGCGGATCTCCGCACCGCCCAGCGCCGCGATCACCGCGGGTGAGGCCAGGACCTGGGCCTCCAGGTCGGCCTCGGAGATGGACGGCGGAACCTCCAGCCTGGCCCTGACCTTGCCCTTGATCTGAACGACGCAGGTCACGGACTCGTCCACCAGGTAAGCGGGGTCGGCGACCGGGAAGTCCCGGTGGACGACGGAGTCCTCGCCACCCAGCTTGCGCCACAGCTCCTCGGCGATGTGCGGGGCCAGCGGCGCGATCAGCAGCACCATGGTCTCGGCTACGGAGCGCGGCACCTCGGGCAGCTTGGTGACGTGGTTGTTCAGCTCGGTGATCTTGGCGATGGCGGTGTTGAAACGCAGGGCCGACATGTCCTGGCCGATGCCGTCGATCGCCTTGTGCAGGGCGCGCAGCGTCGCCTCGTCCGGCTCTCCCGCGACCACGGCGACCTCTCCGGTCACCTCGTCGACGACGTTCCGCCACAGCCGCTGGAGCAGGCGGAACTGGCCGACGACCGCGCGGGTGTCCCAGGGGCGCGAGACGTCCAGCGGACCCATCGCCATCTCGTACAGGCGCAGGGTGTCGGCGCCGAACTCGGCGGAGATCTCGTCCGGGGTGACCGCGTTCTTCAGGGACTTGCCCATCTTGCCCAGTACGCGGCTGACCTTTTCGCCCTTGTAGTAGTACGCGCCGTCGCGCTCCTCCACCTCGGTGGCCGGTACGGCGATGCCGCGCACGTCACGGTAGACGAACGCCTGGATCATGCCCTGGTTGTACAGCTTGTGGAACGGCTCGGAGGACGAGATGTGCCCCAGGTCGTGCAGCACCTTGGACCAGAAACGCGCGTACAACAGGTGCAGCACAGCATGCTCCTGGCCGCCCACGTACAGGTCGACACCGCCGCTGGGCTGTCCTTCACGGGGGCCCATCCAGTAGCGCTCGACATCCGGATCGACCAGCTTCTGGTCGTTCTCGGGGTCCAGGTAGCGCAGCTCGTACCAGCACGAACCCGCCCAGTTGGGCATGGTGTTGGTCTCCCGGCGGAAGCGCCGGGGGCCCTTGCCGTCGCCCAGGTCCAGGGTGACGTTGACCCACTCCTCGTTGCGGGACAGCGGCGTCTCCGGGGACGTGTCGGCATCGTCCGGCTCGAAGGTGCGCGGGGAGTAGTCCTCGACCTCGGGCAGTTCCAGGGGCAGCATCGACTCGGGCAGCGCGTGCGCGGTGCCCTCCTCGTCGTAGACGATCGGGAAGGGCTCGCCCCAGTAGCGCTGACGGCTGAACAGCCAGTCGCGCAGCCTGTAGTTGACGGTTCCCTCGCCGAAGCCGTGCTCCTCCAGCCAGGCCGTCATCCGCTCCTTGGCCTCGGTGACGCCCAGGCCGTCCAGGGAGATGCTCTCGTCGGTCGAGTTGACGATCTTCGCGTCGTACGAGCTGAAGGCGTCGTCCCACGTGGCGGGGTCCGGGCCACGCCCGTCGGAGGGCTCAACGACACAGCGCATCGGCAGCTCAAAGGCACGTGCGAAGGCGAAGTCCCGGTGGTCGTGTGCGGGGACGGCCATGATGGCGCCCGTGCCGTAACCCATCAGCACGTAGTCGGCGATGAAGACCGGGGCCGGCTCACCGCTGACCGGGTTGGTGGCGTAGGCGCCGATGAAGACGCCCGTCTTGTCCTTGGCCTCGGCCTGGCGCTCGACGTCCGACTTCGCCTCGGCCTGCGCCCTGTAGGCGGCGACGGCCTCGGCCGGGGTGGCGTAGCCGCCCGTCCACACCTCATGGGTGCCTTCCGGCCAGGCGTCCGCGACGAACTTCCCGACCAGGGGGTGCTCGGGCGCCAGCACCATGTAGGTGGCGCCGAACAGCGTGTCCTGGCGGGTGGTGAAGACATCGACGGTGTCACCGTCCAGGGGGAAGGCGATCCGTGCGCCCTCGCTCCGCCCGATCCAGTTGCGCTGCTGGAGCTTGATGGCCTCGGGCCAGTCCAGGCCGTCCAGGTCGTTCACCAGGCGGTCGGCGTAGGCCGTGATCCGCATGTTCCACTGGCGCAGCTTGGCCTTGAAGACGGGGAAGTTCCCACGCTCCGACCTGCCGTCGGCCGTGACCTCCTCGTTGGCCAGTACGGTGCCCAGGCCCGGGCTCCAGTTGACCGGTGCGTCCGAGGCGTATGCCAGGCGGTACTCGCCCAGCAGATCGGCCCGCTCGCGCTCGCTCAGCCCGCTCCACGGGCCCCAGGCGTCCGGCGTCTCCCGCTCGCCGGACTCGAACTGCGCGACCAGGTCCTCGATCGGACGGGCCCTGTCGGCATCGGTGTCGTACCAGGAGTTGAAGATCTGCAGGAAGATCCACTGGGTCCACCTGTAGTACTGCGGATCAATGGTGGCGAAGGACCTGCGCTGGTCGTGGCCCAGACCCAGGCGGCGCAGCTGCGCCTTCATCTGGATGATGTTGGCCTCGGTCGAGGTGCGCGGGTGGGTGCCCGTCTGCACGGCGTACTGCTCCGCGGGCAGACCAAAGGCGTCGAAGCCCAGGGTGTGCAGGACGTTGTGCCCCGTCATCCGCTCGTAGCGCGCGTACGCGTCGGTGGCGATGTAGCCCAGGGGGTGCCCCACATGCAGCCCCGCACCCGAGGGGTACGGAAACATGTCCATGATGAACTTCTTGGGCTTCGCCGCCTGCTCCGGGTCGCCGCCCAGCGGCCCGTCCCCGGGATTCGGCGCCTCATAGGTGCCGTTCTTCTCCCAGAAGTCCTGCCAGCGTGCCTCGATGTCGGCGGCGAGAGCCGCCGTGTAGCGATGGGGGGCCGCGGTCTCGGCGGCGGTGGTCGTCTCGCTCATCGTCCTCAAAGCTCCATCGGTCGTCTCTGCTCAGCGGTCACCAAACGAAAAAACCCCTCGCACAGGAGGGGAAGCCGCGCCGATTCCGATCCACAAAGGGTCGGGACTGATCAGCGCGGCTCACTAAGCAGAAGGCGTACAGCACGCATGCCGTCAGGGTACCGCAAGGCCCCCCAGCCCCTCTCTTGAGCCCCACAAGAGCCCCGCCCAGCGCCCGGCACCGGCCCTCAGCGCCGAAGAGAAGAACCCCCGACTTTGCGAGGGGACGACCCTCGCGTTCCCAGCCGGATCAGGCCACCCTGCCGAACCTCAGACAGCCCCCGGCCCACGGGAACCCACAACCAGACCGAGCCCCCGCCAGCACCCGCCCCGCGAACAGATCCAGGACACCGAACCCGGACCACGTGCGAAGACGACAACGACCTGCGCCACAGGGGAAAGCCAACAACCCACCCCAGCCACAACAAGGGGGTGTGGGTGGCGAAGCCCCCACGAACGCGTGGCGAAGCCACGCAAAAACAACGGAGGCGAGCCGCTCCGCACATCTGCGGACACAGCTCGCCTCTCGCTTCCGTGGAGCTAAGGAGAATCGAACTCCTGACCTCTTGCATGCCATGCAAGCGCTCTACCAACTGAGCTATAGCCCCATGTTCTGGTCCGCCGGGGCTTTCCCGGGGTCTTCCCTCGGCGGCCTGGCCAACCTTACACGCCCCCTGCCGTCTTCTGCCAAATCGCTTTTGCGCCGCTCTCGGCCCCCCGCTTCCCCCTCGGGAATCGGCCGGTACTGTCGTTGGCGCGACGCCCCTCTCGCGCCCCCCACGGGCCCCACCCGCACTTCTGGAGCCACAACCCGTGAGCACGTTGCAGCAGGCCGCCGACAGCAAATGGCCCCTGGCGGTCAAGTCATATGTGCTGCGCCGTCCCACCCTGCTCGCCGCGGCGGCGTGCCTGGTGTCGTTCACCGGCTTCTGGGTCGCGCAGCGCGCCGCCGACGTCTCCATGATCGACCTGCTGGTGTACCGCGCCGAGGGGTGGACTGTACGCAACGGCCACGACCTGTACGCCATGCGCGTCACGTACGCCGATCTGCCGACCACCTACCCGCCCTTCGCCGCGCTCCTGTTCATCCCGCTTCCGCTGCTGACCATCGGGGACATGCGCGGCGCCGCCACCTTCGTGAACCTCGCGCTGCTCGTCGTGCTCGTCCATCTGACACTGCGGCTGCTCGGGAGGCCCCGGCACGTGCCCAGACCGGCGGTGACGCTCCTGCTCGCCGCCGTGGCGGTCTGGTGCGAGCCGGTGTGGACGACGCTGCGCTACGGGCAGATCAACCTGCTGCTCGCCGTACTGGTCCTGTGGGACCTCTCCAGGCGCACCGGGCACCGTCTCGCGGGCGTCGGGATCGGGATCGCGGCCGGCATCAAGCTCACACCGGCGCTGTTCGCCGTCTTCCTGGCGCTGTGCGGGGCCGTGGAGGGCTGGCGGCGGCTGCGGCGTACGGGCAGCGTGGCGGACGCGTGGAACCCCAGGCTGCGCCAGGCCGCCGTCGCCACGGCGACCTTCCTGGGCACCGTGGCCGTCTCCGCGCTGGTGCTGCCACGTGACTCGCGGACGTTCTGGGGCGAGACGCTCTTCCAGTCGAGCAGGGTGGGACGCACGGAGATCTCCGACAACCAGTCCCTCAGCGGGGTGGCGGCACGCCTGTTGCACACCGCCGATCCCGGCGGGCTCTGGGGGGCTCTCGCGCTCGTGGTGGCCGTACTCGGGCTGGGCTCGGCCGTGGCCGCGATGCTCGCGGGGCAGCGCCGCCTTCCGCACGCGCACGCGTGGGCCGCCTCGGCCTGCGCCGTCACGGCGCTGCTCATCAGCCCCATCTCCTGGTCGCACCACTGGGTGTGGTGCGTGCCAGTAGTGGTGCTGCTGGGCGCCGAGGCCCAACGGCGTGCAAGTAGGCGCTGGTTGGCCGGCACGGTGGTGGCGGGGGTGCTCTTCTGCTCGTACGCGCTGTGGTGGGTACCGCGCGTTCCGGGCTCGGACAATCCCCCTGAACTGCGGCAGAACGGCGGTCAAATGCTGCTCTCCGGCATCTATCCGGCCGTCGGGGTCGCCTTCTTGGTACTCACGGCGGTCGTGGCGGCAAGAGCGCTGCGCAAGCCGGCGCCGTACGAGTCGCCAACCGCCCGCACCTCGCGTCCCGCCGGTATGCCGCATACGGCGCGTACGCCGGACCTGCGGGAGCCCGCGCGGTCAGGCGATCGCCAGGCGGCGGAGTTTGACCCAGGGCGCACGGGTACACCAGGCACCACGGGTACACGAGGCGCGCGGGGAACGCGGGTGACCAGGCGCGGGGCAGAGGCCGGGGTCAGGCCGTGGCGAAGGAATAGAAGCGTTTGAGCGTGCAGTGGGCGTCCAGGAGGCGCCCGTAGATGGGCTCGCCGTCCAGTTCGCGGTACGTCTCGATCGGGTCGCCCTTTATGATCAGCGCCCGTGCGCAGTCCTCGCACCAGTACTGGAACGCGGTGTTGACCGGCTCCATGTCGCGGACGATCGGAGTGCCGCTGCCGCACCAGTCGCACTTTCTGCTGTGCGCGCCCATCGCTCACTCAGCTCCAGATGTGGCCACAAGCCGTGCACACGTAGGAAACTCCTCCATTGTCACCGAGCACTTGGGCGACGTTCGATGAACCACAGGACGGGCACTGGAGGGAATCGGGCGAAGCCGGCGAACGCTCCAGCTGGAGTGCGAGCCCTTGGTCGTCGTCGCTGAGGGCTGTCGCCGACATCGCACTCGTCCCTCCCCTTGGCCTTCCCCCTTCCAGCCGTGTCGATTCTGCCACGTTCGGCCCCGCTCTCAGAGCCCCGGTCAGCGATCCTCCCGCCGTACACGGCGCACCACACGGCTCAGCGGTCCCACGAGCCCTCCGGCCAGCGCCGCAGCCGCCAGGACGGCGCAGGTCGCCGTGGCTGCACCGGCGGAAGCCGCCGGTGCAGGGGCCGCCCCGTCCACGCGTTGCAGGAAGAGCGCTCCGAAAACCGCCACACCAAGAAGCAGTCCGAGCTGCGCCGTGGTGACCAACAGGCCACTCGCGTCGGCCGCTTCGCTCTGACGTATACCCCCGAGCGTCCGGGTCAGAACGGGGTTGAACGCAAGGGAGAGCCCCATACCGAGGAAAGCCAGGCATACGTAGAGCCACGGTCCGCCCTCCCCTTGCCCGGACAGCAGTTCCCCCAGCCACAGGAAGGCGCCGGTGGCGACGAGGAAACCGGTCGCCGACAGCGCGGGATGCCAGGTGGCCGGCAGCATGCGCCAGGTCGTTCCGGTGACGGCGAAGGCCACGGCGGTCGGGATCAGCGTGAGCCCCGCACGCAGCGCGCTCTGGCCCAGCCCCTCCTGGAAGTGGAGCATCAGCACGAAGAAGAACCCCGAGTTGACGGCCATCATGCAGCAGATGCGGAAGACGGCCACCGGCACACCAGGCGCCCGCAACACACGCGGCGAGATCAACGGGCTGCCCCCGCGCCGCGCGAGCCGTGTCTCGTACCACGCGAACAGGGCGAAGAGCGCGGCGCACAGGCCGAGTGAGACCCATCCCCATACCGGCCAGCCCTGTTCGCGCCCGAGCACCACGGGAACGGTGAACAACAGGACCGCCGCGGCGAGCAGCACCAGCCCCGAAAGGTCGAGCGAACGGCGTGCCCCCTCGTCAGGGCCGTCGTACCGGGCGGCCATCAGCCAGGGGCCGACAGCCAGCAACAGCACTCCTACGGGGACGTTGATCAGGAACACCGGCCGCCAGCCCCAGCCGAACAGGTCCGCGTCCACCAGTACCCCGCCCAGAATCTGCCCCGCCGCTGCTCCCACACCGAGAACAGCGGCGTACGCGCCGAGCGCGCGGCTCCTGGACGTACCGGTGAACGTGCGCTGTATGAGGCTGAGGACCTGCGGCAGCATCATCGCGGCCCCGGCGCCCTGCACCAGCCGGAAGGCGGTCAACTGGCCGCCGCTGGACGCCAGACCGCAGGCCAGGGAGGCGCCGGTGAACACGACGAGCCCGCAGAGGAAAGCCCGTGAGTGGCCCAGCAGTCCGCCCAGCCGGGCACCTGTGATCAGCAGTACGGCGTACGCGATGGAGTAGCCGGCAACGACCAACTGGAGCCCGGAGCCCGAGATGTGCAGGTCGGCCCGGAGTTCGGGAGCCGCGACATTCACGATGAAGGTGTCCAGCAGCGACATGAACTGGCCCGTCAGCACGATGACAAGCAGCCACCCCGGCCGGGGCACGCGCCGCACATGGGCCCCGGCGGCGGCCGGATTGTCAGTGCCGTCGTCTTTACTGAGCACGGGAGTTGGCGGAGGGGAACGGAACGAGGGGGTGTCCTGCGCGGTGGAGGACGAAGAGGCTGTGGTCATGCGCCGAGCCTGCGGGCCGGGCGCACGGACTTATGAGAGCCCGCTGATGCTGGTACTGACAGCACCTGGCAGCTTCTGGCGGCTGCCCCGACCATGGAGGGTGTGACCACGATCGCCGAGAGCCGAGCGGAAGCGGCGTCGCGCCGACGGCGCCCCGCGCTGTCCGCCTTCCTGCGCACCCGCCGTGCACGGGTCTCCCCCGCCGACGTCGGCATGCCACCGGGCCTGCGGCGCCGCACCCCTGGCCTGCGCCGCGAGGAGGTCGCGCAGCTCTCCGGTGTGGGCGTGACCTGGTACACGTGGCTGGAACAGGGCAGACCGATCAACGCCAGCGTGCAGGTGCTGGACGCCGTGGCCCGCACGCTGCGGCTGGACCAGACCGAGCGCGAGCATCTGTACCACCTGGCCGAGGTGCCCTACGTTCCCGAACGGGAGCGCACAGCCGAGGAGATCGACCCCGAGGTGCACCGCATCATCGAGTCGATGGACCCACTGCCCGCCGTGGTCTACAACGGCCGGTACGACGTACTGGCAGCCAACTCCGCCTACCGCCACATCTTTCCGGTCCTGGACATCGTCGGAGGGCCCGAACGGAACGTGCTGTGGCAGCTGTTCGTGACGATGCGGCCGTGCTGCTGCGCGATCCTGAACCGGAAGGAGGAACTGCCCCTCCTGGTGGCCACGCTGCGCGGCACCTACGGCCGGCATGTGGGCGAGCCGGCCTGGGAGGGCTTCGTCGACGAGCTGTGCGCGGCGAGCGGCGAGTTCTCCGCACTGTGGCGCAGCGGCGATGTCTCCCCAACCGGCGCACGCGTGAAGCTGGTGCAGCACGCTTCGGTCGGTGAACTGCGGCTGACCTCCACCTCGTTGGAGATCAGCGGCGCCCCCGAGACCCGGATCGTCGTCTACTCGCCCCACGACACGGAGACCGAGAGCCGGACGGCGCGGCTGCGGGAGATCGAGGACCCGGTGATCGGCTGCCCGGTGCACGCACGCCCGCTGTCCTACATACGCTCCACCATGCTGCGCACCGCACACCTGCACACCGGAAACGGCAACGGACACCGAGCCACAACCCAGATCCCACCCCCCGAGCCGACCCCCGGGCCCGGCGGCGAGTAGAGCCACCACGCCACCGGCCCCCAGAAGAGTCACCACGCCCCGGCCACCACGGAAACAGCCGACAACGAACCCGAACCACGGGAAGGCCCAACAACGAACCCGGCCCGCGAGAAGACCCGACAACGAACCCGGCCCGCGAGAAGACTCGGCACGGACTCGGACCGCGAGGAGACCCGACACGGACCCGAACCACGGGGAGACTCGACAACGAACCCCAGCCACAGCAAGGGGGGTGTGGGTGGCGAAGCCCCCACGAACGCGGGGCGAAGCCACGCAAAAACAACGGAGGCGAGCCGCTCCGCACACCTGCGGACACAACTCGCCTCTCGCCTCCGTGGAGCTAAGGAGAATCGAACTCCTGACCTCTTGCATGCCATGCAAGCGCTCTACCAACTGAGCTATAGCCCCGGGGCCCGGGCGCCGGAGCGCCGCGAACGAGAAGAAGCTTAACCGGCGACCAGGCGGAATGAGAAATCGGTCCCGCGCCTCAGCCGTCCCTCAGTCGCCCGTCAGTCGTCGTCGCCGAGCACGGGCTCGGGCAGGCTGCCCGCGTTGTGCTCCAGGAGCCGCCAGCCGCGCTGTGTCTCTCCCAGGACGGACCAGCAGCAGTTCGAGAGCCCGCCCAGCGCCTCCCAGGTGTGCGGCGCGAGTCCGATCAGCCGACCGATGGTGGTGCGGATGGTGCCGCCGTGGCTGACGACGACGAGCGTGCCGCCGTCGGGCAGCTTGTCCACGCTGCGCTCGACGACCGGAGCGGCCCGGTCGGCCACCTCGGTCTCCAGCTCACCGCCGCCGCGCCGCACGGGCTCGCCCCGCTTCCACGCGGCGTACTCGTCGCCGTACAGCTCGACGATCCTCTCGTGGGTGAGGCCCTGCCAGGCACCCGCGTAGGTCTCGCGCAGCGACTCGTCGTGCGCGACGTCGAGCCCCGTGAGCGCGGCCAGCTCCGCCGCCGTCGCCGTCGTGCGCTGGAGGTCGGAGGCGATGATCGCGTCCGGCCTCAGCGCCGCGAGCAGCCGGGCGGCGCGGCGTGCCTGCGCGAGGCCCTCGTCGGTGAGCGCGATGTCCGTCGTGCCCTGGAAGCGGCGCTCCAGGTTCCACGCGGTCTGCCCGTGGCGCCACAGGACGATCTTGCGGCCCTTGACCGCTTCCGTGTTCCCGTTCAGTTCAGCTCTCCGTCCAGCTCGCTCTCCCGCGCGTGTTCGGCCCCCTTGCCGCGGGTGGCCTTCGCCTCTTCGGGCAGGTCGAGCTCGGGGCAGTCCTTCCACAGCCGCTCCAGGGCGTAGAAGACGCGCTCCTCGCTGTGCTGAACGTGGACGACGATGTCGATGTAGTCGAGCAGCACCCAGCGGCCGTCGCGCTCACCCTCGCGGCGCGTGGGCTTGGCGCCCAGCTCCTTGAGCAGGTGCTCCTCGATCCCGTCGACGATGCCCTTGACCTGGCGGTCATTGGGTGCCGAGGCGAGGAGGAAGGCGTCGGTGATGGCGAGGACATCGCTGACGTCGTAGGCGACGATGTCGTGCGCGAGCTTGTCAGCGGCGGCCTGAGCGGCGGCGTTGATCAGCTCGGTTGAACGGTCCGTGGCGGTCACAGGCGATGCTTTCGGGTCGGGAACGGCGTGTACGTATCAGGTTCAAGGGTCTCACGGCCGCTTCCCGCGCCGGTCCCGCGCGGAAAGCCTCCGCCTCAGGTGCCCGGCCGGTCCCCGCCGGCTCTCCCGGCCGGCCCCGCCCCGGGGAGCGGGGCCGCGGCGGGTCGTGCCTGTGACCTGCGGCCTGGACGGGCTCGCCGTCCGAAGCGACCAGCGGTGATCAGCGATGATCAGCCGGCCTTGTAGTCGCCGCCGAGCAGCACGGTGACATCCGCGTTCGCGGAGCCCTTGGCCTTGCGGACGGAGGTGCCCCGCAGTCCGAGGGTCTTGGCGACCTCCTCGGCCTTGGCCTTCTGCTCCGGCTTGGCGTACGTCACCAGCGAGGTGGGCCGGGTGGCGGAAGCGCCGCCCTTGGCGACCGTGTAGCCGCCGTTGACCAGCGCGGCGGACGCGGCGTTGTCCATGCCGCGCTTGCCCGTGCCGTTCTTGAGGCTCACGCGGAGTGCGGCTTCGGGGTCGGAGTTCTTGACGGTGCCGCCGAGCACCTTCTCGACCACGGCCTCGCCCGCCTGGCGGCTGAGGGTGCCGTTCGCGCGCACGGGAAGCACCTGGGTGCGGTAGTCGCCGCCCTTGGCGCGCTCCGCCAGCTTGGCCAGCGAGGCGCCGAGCTGGGACTCGGAGAGTGAGGGGTCGGGGATCTGGCCGAGGGACTCGACGGTCTTGGTCGCGGCGGCCGGCTCGCCCGACAGCTTCTTCAGCGCGGCCTGCATCACCTGCCCGAACCGCGCGAGCTGCTTGCCCTGCGGCTCGCCCTGGGCCCTGTAGGTGGCGTAAGCGACGGCGGCACGGCCGTCCAGGTCCTGGGCCTCGCCCCGCTCGACCTGCGGCTTGTCGCTCTTCTTGGCGCCGGGCACGGACGTGTCGGTGTCCAGCGCGATGCCGCCGACCAGCTCGACCAGGTTCTCCAGATACGGGGTGTCCAGCCGCCAGGTGCCCTTGATGTCGGAGCCGAGCAGCGTGTCCAGGGCGTCGCGGGTGGGCGAGGCGCCCTGGTCCTCGACGGACTTGCCGAGCGTGGTCGTGGTGCCGTCCTCCGTGGAGACCGCGAGGGAGTTCGGCAGCAGGACGGTGCTGCCCTGGCCGGCGCTCGCGTTGTCGACCAGGAGCGCCGTTGAGCTGCCACCGCCCGCCTCGCGCAGATGCACGAGGATCACGTCCCGCTGCTTGCCGGCGGCGGCCGGACCCTTGTCCTTGGCGCCGCCGAGTCCCGGCAGCATCCCCTCGTACCAGAGGTAGCCGACGCCGCCGGCCACGACGAGCACGAGGGCGACGACGAGCGCGACGATGCGGTGCCTGCCGCGCCGCTTGGCCTCCTCGCGCCGCTCCGTACGGCTCTCGGAGAACTTGAGCCAGTCGATGACGTCCTCGGAGTCGTCCGTGGGCTCCTCGACGAACGCGAACTGCTCGGTGTGGTACTCCTCTTCGCCGCTGACCTGCCCCGGCCCGCGAGCGGCCTGCCGGGGAACGGTGGGCTGCGCCTGCTCCTGCCCCCGCTCCTGGTAGGCGGGCTGTCCGCCCTGCTCCTGCTGCCCGTAGCTCTCCTGCTGCGGGGGCGGGGTCTGCTGCGGGAACCACTCCTGTCGCTGCGTGGACTGCTGCGGCGCGGCCGACTGCTGCTGCGCGGCCTGCTGTTGGCCGGCGGTCTGCTGTCCCGGCGCCTGGCCGTACGGGTCGTACGGGCCGTACGGGTCCTGCTGTCCCGGCTGGGCCTGGCCGGGGTGGCCCGCGTACGGGTCATAGCCAGGCTGCTGCTGACCGGGGGCCTGCGGCGGCTGCTGGGGCTGCGCGTACGGGTCGTAGGCGCCGGGGGTGACGGGGTCGTAGGAGCCGGGGGCGGCGGGGTCGTAGCTGCCGGGGGCGGCGTACGGGTCCTGCGGCGCGTACCCCTGCGCGGGGTAGCCCTGGCCCGCGTAGTGCTGCCGGCCGGGGTATTCCTGTCCGCCCTGCGCCGCCTCCTGCCGGTAGACGGGCCTGCCGTACTCGTCGTAGCCGATGATCTCGGGCTGCTGTCCGTACGGGTCGTGTCCGTAGCCGTCGTTCACACCTGCGGCCCCTCTGTTCGGTCCCCCCGGTACAGCACGCGCTTGCTGATGTACCGCACGACACCGTCGGGGACCAGGTACCAGACCGGATCGCCGCGCTCCACCCGTGCGCGGCAGTCGGTGGAGGAGATGGCCAGCGCGGGGACCTCCACCAGCGAGACGCCGCCCTGCGGCAGTCCGGGGTCCGCGAGCGCGTGGCCGGGCCTCGTCACGCCGATGAAGTGGGCGAGCGAGAACAGTTCTTCGGTGTTGCGCCAGCTGAGGATCTGCGAGAGCGCGTCGGCACCGGTGATGAAGAAGAGGTCGGTGTCCGGGTTCATCTCGGCCAGCTCACGCAACGTGTCTATCGTGTACGTCTTGCCGCCGCGGTCGATGTCGATCCTGCTGACCGAGAACTGCGGGTTCGAAGCGGTCGCGATGACCGTCATCAGATAGCGGTCCTCGGGGGGCGACACCGTCTGGTGGCTCTTCTGCCATGGCTGCCCCGCGGGTACGAACACGACCTCGTCCAGGTGGAAGCGCGCCGCGACCTCGCTCGCTGCCACCAGGTGGCCGTGGTGGATGGGGTCGAACGTTCCACCCATCACACCGAGCCGCCGTTTACCTGTGGCGGGCGTTCCGCCCTCGCCGTTCTCTCCCATGCGTGCGGACCCTATCCTCTGTCCAGGTGACCGGGCGGCGCGTGGCCGGGTGGCTCAGCGGTCCCGGTTGAAGCGGGTCGTGATCCACAGGAGCAGAAAGAGGGCGAGCAGCGCGCCACCGCCCACGACGAACGGGCTGAGGCTCTCGTGCCGCTCGCTGTGCTCACCGGAGGCGAGGGTCAGCAGGGCGTCATGTGCGGTGCTGGGCAGAGTCATCGTCGGCAGGACCTATCCCGTGAGGCGCGGACAGTGGGCTTGTGCGGCACGAGTGGACTGTGCGGCACACGGCTGTTCAGGCACATCGTAAGCGTGTGCCCCGGGGTCGCTCACCCCGACTCAGGTCTCCGGCGCATCCCCGGTCCGTCCCGCGCCTTTCACGGTCACGCAACGGACGGACCCGTTCCGGCGTCCACCCTCTAGTCTGGACAGTCCAGCCGTAGAGGGGGATAACCACGATGGTAGATGCCACAGACGGCACAGGCGGCACGGAGCGCCTGCCCGGCCGCGACAGGCGGCGCTTTCCCGGGATCTCTTCCCGCGCATACGAACACCCGGCCGACCGCTCGGCGCTCGTCGCGCTGCGCAAGCTGAGCGGGTTCGACACGGTCTTCAAGGCACTGAGCGGGCTGCTTCCTGAGCGCAGCCTGCGGCTGCTCTTCCTCTCCGACTCGGTACGGGTCAGCGATCAGCAGTTCGCCCACCTCAACTCGATGCTGAGGGACGCCTGTTACATCCTGGACCTGGAGAAGGTCCCGCCGATGTACGTCAATCAGGACCCGCAGCCCAACGCGATGTGCATCGGTCTCGACGAGCCGATCATCGTCGTGTCGACCGGGCTCGTCGAGCTGCTGGACGAGGAGGAGATGCGGGCGGTCATCGGGCACGAGGCAGGGCACGCGCTCTCCGGTCACGCCGTCTACCGGACGATATTGCTGTTCCTGACCAACCTCGCTCTCAAGGTCGCCTGGATCCCGCTCGGCAACGTCGCGATCCTGGCGATCGTGACCGCTCTGCGCGAATGGTTCCGCAAGTCCGAACTCTCAGCCGACCGTGCGGGTCTGCTGGTGGGCCAGGACCTCCAGGCGTCCATGCGCGGCCTGATGAAGCTGGCGGGCGGCAACCACCTGCACGAGATGAACGTCGACTCGTTCCTGGCGCAGGCCGAGGAGTACGAGGCGGGCGGCGATCTGCGGGACTCCGTCCTGAAGATCATGAACGTGCTGCCGCGCAGCCACCCCTTCACCACGGTGCGTGCGGCCGAGCTGAAGAAGTGGGAGGCCAGCCGCGACTACCAGCGCATCATGGACGGCCACTACGAGAAGCGTGAGGACGACAAGGAGACCTCGGTCGCGGACTCCTTCCGCCAGTCGGCCAGCCACTACACCGACTCCATGAAGAACAGCAAGGACCCGCTGATGGGCCTCGTCCGCGACATCGCGGGCGGCGCGGGAGACCTGGGCGGCAAGCTCCGCGACACCTTCACCGGTGGCAGGAGCGGCGGTCCTGGCCAGAGCGGCCCGGACGGCAGCGCTAATGGGAAGGACGATCCGGGCTCGGCTGAGCGCTAGCCGCCAGCACCCCGCACATCGAAGCGGTCGACCGGCCCCGTGCGAAGGGGTCGGTCCCCGCCGGCCCCTCGTTCTTGGCACGCTGCCCCGCCAGCAGCGGCGTCAACGCGTCCGAGGGGTCCTCGGCGCACGTCATCGGGCCGGCCCGCATGGAGACCTGGCGCACGCTCAACTGGTGGTCGCGCAGGTCCTCACGCTCGAAGTGGAAGCGCACCTCACGCCGTACGGAGAAGAGCGAGGCGGCGCGCTTGGCGTCCTTGCCCTTGCCCGCGTCCGCTGCCCGCACGGCGTAGACGAACACGTGGTCGGCCGTGACCTCCAGCGCGTTGGCGCCGGCCTCCTGGACAGCGAGGGTGCCGTTGACCCGCACCCTGGGGTCGGCCAGCGCGGTCCTGGCCGGGTCGAAGCGCACCATCCACGCGGTCGCCGCGTGCCGTCCGTCGTTGCGCGAGTTCTCGACGCTCTGGTCGAACTGGTCCTGCTGGCTCGCGTTGAGCAGGAGCCGCACCGAGCGCACAGAGCCGCCCGTCAACACCTTCGGATTCAGGGAACTCTCGACGACGTAGTCCTTGGCGTCCGTGAGCGCCGACAGCACCTGGCTCTCGGAGAAGTGCGCGCTGCGGCGCACGGGCGGCAGGGTCACACCGTCGGCGCCGTTACGGAACTGCGCCGCCGGGCTGTGCTCGAACAGGTCGGCCGGGGTGGCCCCTGGCACGACTCCGTCGGGCGCGAGCGGCAGCAGTGAGTTGCGCATCGGCTCGGCGCCCGCCTTGGGCGGGCTCTGGTACGGATTCCGCACGCCCATGTAGATCGCGGTGCCGAAGGCGACGGCGATCAGCAGCACCAGCACGAGGCCCTGCCGGGAAAAGCCGAGCCCGGACCTGTCGCCGCCAGGAGCATCCGGCCTGCTGCGCACCGCGGCGTGCTCCTCGTCCTCCATCCGTTCCTGTGCGGAGAACTCCTCAAGCCGCGCAGCCTTGATGAACGACTCGTCGAACACCAGGGAGCGGTACTCGTCGTCGCCGCCTCCGGGGACACCCTCAGGCGTCCCCTCTGGAGGATCCTTTCGCCCGGACATAAGAACAGAGTAGGACCGAAGGGGCTGAGGTAAACGACCTGGTGTGCGTCAACTTCCAGGATTCTTATGGGCCTTTTCACGCGCCGGATTCCCGCTCCTGACTCCCCCGCCCGCTTCCGGAGGGACGCGGGCGCAGAAGGGCGCCTCGAACGGACGTCCCAAGCGCGCGGCCCCACGCGGGCCGTACACGCGAGCCCGCACGGACGCCCCCCGGCCCGGTGAGGGGGCCACCGCGGCTCAGCGGTCGTACGGCGGCTCAGGGGTCCCGGCGGCTCAGCCGTCGGGTGGCTCGGCCGAGGCCGTGGGTGCTCCGGTGTCCGCCGAGACCGAGGGCAGCGCGCCCGGTACGGCGGCGCCCGTGGGCTCGACGCCCGTGGTGGCGGGCGGCGGCGCGGGGTCCTGGCGCTGGTTCGACGCGCCTCTGTAGACGGCCGTGAAGGCCAGCGCGACCATGCCGATGCCCATCACCACGGCCAGCACCCAGGCGATCGGGCGCTGCCAGCTCCCGTGGCCCCGGTACGGGCGCGAGGCCGCGCCGTGCGCTCCGTAGGGGCCTCCGAAACGCCCCGAGGCGCCGTACGCGCCGTAGGCGTAGCCGTAGTCGGCCCCGTGCTCGTACTCGGAGTCGAGTCCTGGCGGAAATCCACCGGCGTACGCCTCGCCATGGATGCCGGGCGCGGGGAAGGGGCCGAAGGCTGAGGGGCCGCCGGGGCGTCCCTCCAGGTCCATGTCGTCGGCGTCCGCCAGTTCGGCGGGAACGCCGTATCCGAGGTCGTAGTCCGAGCGGTCGAAGCGGCCTTCCCCGTCCTCGGGGTCGTCCTCCGCGTCCTCGGAGTCCCCGTCATGCGGGAACTCGCCCTCGCCTGCGCCGTGTCCGAAGCCCTCTTCGAGGATGCGGGGCAGGTCGCTCTCCGCGTGCGACTGGGCCGCCGCGAGCATGCGCTCGGTGGCCGTCGGCTCGTGCACCTCCGCCGCCCGCACGAAGTCCTCGTCGAGCACCACGGAGGCGAACTCCTCGTCCGCTGCCCCATGGTCGCGGCTGTCGGGCTCCTCACCGTCCGGGAACGGCTGGCCCCCCACGTCGTCCGGCACGCGTCCCAGCGTAGACCTATGCGGTCAATTTGGGCAGGGAGAGCGGGAATTCAGCAGGGGTCGGCGGCCGTCCGCGCCGATCAAGGCCGGATATGGCCGTCGCCCGTCACCACGTACTTCGTCGAGGTCAGCTCGGGCAGGCCCATCGGACCGCGCGCGTGGAGCTTCTGGGTGGAGATGCCGATCTCGGCGCCGAAGCCGAACTGCGCACCGTCCGTGAACCGCGTCGAGGCGTTGACCATGACGGCGGCGGAGTCCACCAGCGTGGTGAAGCGGCGCGCGGCCGAGGTGTCCTGGGTGACGATCGCCTCGGTGTGCCCCGAGGTCCAGGTGCGGATGTGCTCGACGGCGGCGTCCAGCGAGGGCACGACCGCTGCGGCGATGTCGTACGAGAGGTACTCGCAGCCCCAGTCCTCGTCCGTCGCCGGCACCACGCCCTCGCCGGTCGCCTGCCAGGCCGCGTCGCCGTGGACGGTGACCCCCGCCTCCGCGAGCGCGGTGAGGGCGCGCGGGAGGAAGTCGGCGGCGATCCCGGCGTGCACGAGTACGGTCTCCGCCGCGTTGCACACACTGGGGCGCTGCGCCTTGGAGTTGACGAGGATCGCGAGCGCCGTGTCGATGTCGGCGCTCTCGTCCACGTACACATGGCAGTTGCCCGTGCCGGTCTCGATGACCGGCACGGTGGACTCCTGGACGACGGTCCTGATGAGGGAGGCGCCGCCGCGCGGGATCAGTACGTCGACGAGGCCGCGTGCGCGCATCAGCTCCTTGACGCTCTCGCGGCTCTCCCCCGGCACCAACTGGACGGCGTCGGCGGGGAGCCCGGCCGAGGCGACCGCGTCGCGCAGCACGGCGACGAGTGCCGTGTTGGAGGCTCGCGCCGAGGACGAGCCGCGCAGCAGCACGGCGTTGCCCGACTTGAGGCAGAGCGCGGCGGCGTCCACGGTCACGTTCGGGCGTGCCTCGTAGATGATGCCGACGACGCCGAGGGGGACGCGTACCTGGCGCAGCTCCAGGCCGTTGGGGAGCGTCGAGCCGCGCTGGACCTGCCCGACGGGGTCGGGGAGCGCGATGACGTCCCGCACGTCGGAGGCGATGCCCGCGATCCGTTCGGGGGTGAGCGTGAGCCGGTCGACGACCGACGCTGGGGTCCCGGCCGCGCGTGCGGCGGCGACGTCCTCGGCGTTGGCGGCGACGATCTCGTCCGTACGGGCCAGGAGCGCGTCGGCGACGGCGAGCAGTGCCGCGTCCCGCGTCGCACGTGGCGCCGGGGCCAGCTCGGCCGAGGCCGTCCTGGCACGTCGTGCCGTGGCGAGCACGGGCGTGTCCTGGGTCTGCTCCGTAGCCTGCTCCGTGGCCGGCTCGGCGGCCTCCGTGGCCTGCTCCGTGGCCTGCTCGGGGATCTGCGGTGCGCTCATGCCGCGCATGGTAGCCGGACGAGCGGTGCGCGGTACGGGCCGTCTCTCAGAGCGGATGCACGGCCGGGGTCCCGGAACGGGCGCGTCCGCGTACCGCGCACGGAGCTGCGCCGGCTCGCTCAGAACGGGTGTACGCCGACGGGAGAGGCGGGCGGGCGGCCGTAGCCCTCGGCGATCCGCTGGTGGTAGGTCTCACGGCCGATCACTTCGAGTCCGACGATCTCCCACGGGGGCAGGTTCGCCGAAGCCCGGTGCTCGCCCCACAGCCGCAGCGCGACGGCCGCCGCGTCGTGCAGGTCACGCGCCTCTTCCCAGTAGCGGATCTCCGCGTGGTCGTTGGCGTAGCGGCTGGTCAGGAGGAACGGGTGATCGTGCGCGAGCTGTTCCAGTGCGCGCCGCACGTCACCGAGCGGGGCCCCGTCACCGGCGACGCTGAGGGTGATGTGCCAGAGCCTGGACTCGGACGCTTCCTCGGGCTGGGGCGAAACCCCCATGTCGACGCTGGCCAGTCGTCTCACCGGTGGCCTCCTGAGTGGCGGTGCTGGTGTACTGCTTCTGCTCTGCCGCCCCTCGCACGTGCCGGTGCACGCGCCCCTGGCGAAGCGGCCCCTGAGTCAAAGTTGACCAGTCCGGGAGCGCGCGCGGGGCGGTTTTCCGGAAGGTGTCCGTGGAAAGGCTGGTCTTTTTCCGGTCTCGCCCGCGTATGAAGGCCGTCAGGCGAGCACGGCGGCAAGGATCCGCAGGACCCCTGCCGCCTCCGTGTCAGCCACTGTCACGGACGCAGCAGCACCAGGTCGTCGCGGTGCACGACCTCGCGCTCGTAGGCGGGGCCCAGCTCCCTGGCCAGCTCGTGCGTGGAGCGGCCCAGGAGCCGGGGCAGTTCCTTGGCGTCGAAGTTCACCAGACCCCGCGCGACGGCACGGCCCCCCACGTCCCGCAGCTCCACCGGGTCGCCCGCCGAGAAGTCGCCCTCCACGCCCGCGATTCCGGCAGGCAGCAGGGACGTACGCCGCTCGACGACGGCCTGGACGGCTCCCTCGTCGAGCGTGAGCGCGCCCAGGGGTGTGGACGCGTGCGCGAGCCAGAGCAGCCTGCCCGCCGCGCGGCGCCCCGTGGGGTGGAAGTACGTACCCGTGGCGCGTCCGGCGAGCGCGTCGGCCGCGAAGACGGCCGAGGTGAGCACGACGGGGACGCCCGCTCCCGCGGCGATACGCGCTGCCTCCACCTTGGTCACCATGCCGCCCGTGCCGACCCCGGCGCGGCCTGCGCTGCCGATGTCGATCCCCTCCAGCTCGGCCTCGCCGTGTACCTCAGCGATCCGGCTGGCGCCGGGGGTCGCGGGGTTCCCGTCGTAGAGGCCGTCCACGTCGGAGAGGAGAACCAGGAGGTCGGCGCGGACGAGGTGGGCCACGAGCGCGGCGAGCCTGTCGTTGTCACCGAAGCGGATCTCGTCGGTCGCCACCGTGTCGTTCTCGTTGACCACGGGCACGGCGCCCATGGTCAGCAGCTGGTCGAGGGTGCGGTACGCGTTGCGGTAGTGCGCGCGGCGGCTGGTGTCGTCGGAGGTGAGGAGCACCTGCCCGACGCGGCGCCCGTAGCGCGCGAAGGACGCGGTGTAACGGGCCACGAGCAGCCCCTGGCCCACGCTGGCAGCCGCCTGCTGCCTGGCGAGGTCGCGGGGGCGCCTGGCCAGTCCGAGCGGGGCGAGCCCCGCGGCGATGGCGCCCGAGGAGACGAGCACGATCTCGCGGTCGGCCCTGCCGCCGTGCTGGGCGAGCACGTCCACGAGAGCGTCCACGCGGTCGGCGTCCAGGCCCCCGGCCGCCGTGGTGAGAGAGGAGGAGCCGACCTTCACGACGATCCTGCGCGCCCCCCGCACCGCCTCGCGCAGCGAGGCACCCTCGCCTCGCGTGCCACCGTCGTCCCGCGCACCGCCGCCATGCCGGGCCCCGTCGTCATGCCGGGGCCCGGCGTCTTCCCGTGTGCCCCGGTCACCACGGGGCGCACGGTCACGTTCCGTGGCCCCGTCGCGGTTCGCCGCCGTGCCGGGTTCTGGCGCCTCGCCGGACACGGTCCCGCGCTGTTCCCCTGTGTCTCCTGTCACGCCCGTACGTACCCCTCGCACCCGTGTCATCCCGGCGCGTCCGTGGCCCGGCGGCCCCGTGCGTGCCCGGCCGGGCGCTGTGCGGACCGGCCGTGGTCTTCCGGTCCGCAATGTACGTCAGCGCTGGTCCGCGCCGCTCATCCGTTCCGCGCAACGGACGCGTGAGGATGATTACCTTTGCCCCCGTAAGCCCGGTTCCCGGCCCGTCGAAGATTGTCACTTGACCACTCACCGTCATACGGTCAGTGGTCAACCCTGGCCCCCCGCAGGCCACCCCACATCTGAACACCCTCGACCTCCATGCCAGGAGCCCAGCCCGTGCCCTCTGCCGGACTCTCCACACGACGCGCCGTCCAACTGGCGGCGCTGCTCGCGCTGGCGGTGTTCTACACCGCTCAGCTCGCGGGCGCGCTGCTGCCGAACGTGCCCGTCTTCGTCACCGCCTCGCTGGCGGGACTCGCCCTCGACCTGTACCTGACCCACCGGCAGCCCGGCCTGTTGGCCCTGCTCGGCAAGGTCCGCTTCGACGTCACCACGCGTCAGCTGCTGCGCGACATGCTGATCGTCATCGGCCTCGTGCGCATCCCCGATGTCCCCCCGGACATCGAGCGTCCCCTCACCCTGCTGCTGCTCCTGGCCTACGCCGCGCACTTCGTGTGCCAGGCAGTCGCCCAGATCGTGCGGCGCACCAGGACGCTGCCCGTGATCACGCGCAACATCGACGCTTCGGCGCTCCGCCTGACCGGGGCCCCGCCCCGGCTGCTGGCCCGCCAGCCGAGCCGCCGTCTGCTGCGCTTCTCCATTCCGGGCACGCTCGGTCTCGTTCTGAGCGCCGGTCTCTCGGCGGAGGAGTGGGGCCTCATCGGCGTCGGCGTCACCTTCCTCCTCTCCCTCGGCAGCGCCGTCTATCTCGGCACCTGGATGCTGCCGAAGAAGCGCTCCGCCAACGAGCGTGAGGTGCTGGCCTGGCTGAACACCTGGCTGGCCGACTACAGGCCGACCGTGGGCATGTACTTCTCCGGCGGCACCACCTCGGCGTACCAGGCGAACATGTGGCTCTCCACGCTCGCCGCGCTGGAGGGACGTCCGCTGATCGTGCTGCGTGAGCGCTTCATGGTGCAGAAGATCGACGCCACCGACGTACCCATCGTCTGCATCCCCAAGGTCGCCCACCTGATGCACCTGGAGCACTCCACACTCAAGGTGCTCCTCCACCCCGCCAACTCCGGCAAGACCAGCCAGGTCCTGCGCATCCCCACCCTCAAACACGCCTTCATCAACCACGGAGAAAGCGACAAACTCTCCTCCTGCAACCCCTACGCCAAGGCATACGACCAGGTATGGGTCGCAGGCGAAGCAGCACGCGAGCGCTACCAGCTCGCCGAGGTCGGGGTCGACGACCGCGACGTGGTCGAGGTCGGCCGCCCGCAGCTCACCCCCATCGAGCCGTACCAGGGCGCCCCCGCGGGCACGTACACGACCGTGCTCTACGCGCCCACCTGGGAGGGCTGGGACGGCAACCCGGGCAACACCTCCGTGGTGCTGGCCGGCGAGAACGTCGTACGCGCCCTGCTGGAGGACCCGAAGGTACGGCTGCTCTACAAGCCGCACCCCATGACGGGCTCCGTCGATCCCCGTGCCGGCGCGGCCGACCAGCGCATCCGCGCCATGATCACCCAGGCCAACGCGGCACGGTCGGGCGCCGGCGCCCCCGCGGGAGCCGCGGCTGACCTGGAGCGTGCCACGGCCGAGCTGGACCGGATCACGGCGAACGCCTTCCCGGGCAGCGCGGACGAAATGGAACGGATGAAGATGCAGGGCACGCCGGAGGAGGGCCGCGCAGAACGGGTGCGCGTGGCCACCGAGGCGTGGGAGGCGGCCTACTGGGCGTCCTTCCCCGAGTGGGAGCACCAGATCGTCACGGGCCCCCGCCCGGCGATCTTCACCTGCTTCAACCAGGCCGACCTGCTGATCTCCGACGTGTCCTCCGTCGTCTCCGACTACCTCAGCAGCGAGAAGCCCTACGCCGTCGCCAACACCAGCGGCATGGAGGAGGAGGAGTTCCGGCAGACCTTCCCGACCGTACGCGCGGGCACCGTGCTCTCACCGGACGCCGCACAGGTCCCCGAGCTGCTGGAGTCCGTGCGCAACCCGGGCAAGGACGGCCTCGCCCAGGCACGCAAGGAGCTGAAGCTCCACCTGCTGGGCCCGACGGACCCGCCGTCGCTCTCCCGCTTCAACGCGGCGACGCTGGACCTCGCGGCCGAGGCCGAGGCGCGCAACGCGCGCGTCGCACGCCGTACGGCCGAGATCCCCGGCCAGCGCGAGGCGGACGACGCGGCCGAGGAGATGGAGATGGAGCCCTCAGCGGGCGGCGACCCGGAGGACGCGGTCACCACCTGACCGCACTCCCCCGCCGACCGCACTCTCCCGTGCACGCACTGCGCCCCCGGCCTTCCGGCCGGGGGCGCGGTGCTGTCCGCTCCGGGCTGTCCGCTCCGGGTTCAGCGTTCGCCGAACGGGTCGAACTCCTGGTACTCGCCCAGGGATTCGTCGCGCTCCGCGTCACGCTCCCTGCGGCGCTGGGTCGCGGGGCGGAGTGCCTCCATCCGGTGGTCCTCGCCGCGGCGGCCGAGCATCTCGGCGCCGGTGTCCATGGCGGGCTCCCAGTCGAAGACGACCGCGTTGTCCTCACGGCCGATGGCGACACCGTCGCCCGAGCGCGCGCCCGCCTTGCGCAGTTCCTGCTCGATGCCGATGCGGTTGAGGCGGTCGGCGAGGTAGCCGACGGCCTCGTCGTTGCTGAAGTCGGTCTGGTTCACCCAGCGTTCGGGCTTCTCGCCGCGCACCCGGAAGAGTCCGTCCTCCTCGCGGGAGACCGTGAAGCCGGCGTCGTCCACGGCCGTGGGCCTGATGACGACCCGCGTGGCCTCCTGGCGGGGACGGGCGGCGCGTGCCTCCTCCACGATGCGTGCGACGGCGAACGACAGCTCCTTGAGGCCCTGCCGCGTGATGGCCGAGACCTCGAAGACGGGCAGGCCCCGCTCCTCCAGGTCGGGCCTGATCATCTCCGCCAGGTCCTTGCCCTCGGGGATGTCCGTCTTGTTGAGCACGACCAGGCGCGGCCTGTCGTCCAGACCGCCGTACTTCGTCAGCTCCTCCTCGATGAGGTCCAGGTCGGAGAGCGGGTCGCGGTAGGACTCCAGGGTGGCGCAGTCGAGTACGTGGACCAGCACGGAGCAGCGCTCGACGTGCCGGAGGAACTCCAGACCGAGCCCCTTGCCCTCGCTCGCGCCGGGGATCAGGCCGGGGACGTCGGCCATCGTGAAGACGGTCGATCCTGCGGTGACGACTCCCAGGTTGGGCACCAGCGTCGTGAAGGGGTAGTCGGCGATCTTGGGCTTGGCCGCCGACAGCACGGAGATCAGCGAGGACTTGCCGGCGCTGGGGAAGCCGACGAGCGCCACGTCCGCGACGGTCTTCAGCTCCAGTACGATCTCGCGCACCTCGCCGGGCTCGCCCAGCAGCGCGAAGCCGGGCGCCTTGCGGCGTGCCGAGGCGAGCGCCGCGTTGCCCAGGCCCCCGCGTCCGCCCTGGCCCGCGATGAACGTGGTGCCCGCGCCGACCATGTCGGCCAGCACCTCACCGTCCTGGTCCAGTACGACGGTGCCGTCGGGCACGGACAGCACGAGGTTCGTACCGTCGGGGCCCGACCTGTGCGAGCCCTCGCCCGGCCGGCCGTTGGTGGCCTTGCGGTGAGGGCCGTGGTGGTAGTCGAGCAGCGTCGTGACGTCCGGGTCGACGACGAAGACGACATCGCCGCCGCGCCCGCCGTTCCCGCCGTCGGGCCCGCCCAGCGGCTTGAACTTCTCCCGGTGCACGGAGGCACAGCCGTGGCCACCGTTACCCGCGGCGACATGCAGCTCGACGCGGTCCACGAAGGTGGTCATGAGGGTGCCTCCCGGCGTGCTCTTACGTACTCGTATGTGCTCTTGCGTGCTTGAGAGTGGATCGCGTTGTTTCGTTCCTCAACGCGCCGAGGGCGGCCCCTCTTCCCGCACCAACGGAAAGAGGAGGTCCGCCCTCGGAACAGCTGTGATCGATCCTGGCTGACTACTCAGCAGCGGCAGGAACGATGTTCACGACCTTACGGCCGCGGTGCGTACCGAACTTCACCGCACCGGCGTCCAGCGCGAACAGGGTGTCGTCGCCGCCGCGGCCGACGCCCTTGCCCGGGTGGAAGTGGGTGCCACGCTGGCGGACCAGGATCTCACCCGCGTTGACGACCTGACCGCCGAAGCGCTTCACGCCGAGGTACTGCGCGTTGGAATCGCGACCGTTCCGAGTGGACGATGCGCCCTTCTTGTGTGCCATCTCTCCTCAGTCCTTACTTCTTGGCCGGGGCGGGGATGCCGGTGACCTTCAGCGCGGTGTGCAGCTGACGGTGACCGATGCGCTTCTTGTAACCGGTCTTGTTCTTGTACTTCTGGATCCGGATCTTGTCGCCCTTGTGGTGGTCAACCACCTCGGCCTGGACCTTGACGCCTGCCAGCACCCAGGGGTCGCTGGTGACGGCGTCGCCGTCGACCACGAGCAGGGTCGAGAGCTCGACGCTGTCGCCGACCTTGCTCTCAGACAGACGGTCAACCTCGATGACGTCGCCCACAGACACCTTCTGCTGGCGCCCGCCGGTGCGCACGATCGCGTACACGCGGAACTCTCTTTCGCTCGATACGGAGCCTCTGATGCCAGCCGCCCGGCCACGCGCGAGGACGCGGATCTGGATCCGGAAGGATTGAGCGGCCTCTCCCGACGGAGCGGGAGGGAGTTGCTCAGAGGCAGACGTGCCTAGCCGACACGCCGACCACCAAGACTACCCCACTCGCAAGGGCCCTCGCCCCCCGGCCCCACCCGTCCCCTTACGGGACAGGGCAGCGCCGCGCAAGGGCCCCGACCTGCGCCGGAGGGCGGGGCGGGGCTCCTGGCCCCTGCCCCGCCCTCCGGCGGCGGTCAGTCCTCGGTGGCCGGAGCCGAAACCGAGGAGCCGCCCTCCTGCTCCGCCGCCGCTGTCTTCTTCGAAGCCGACGCCTTCTTGGCCGTCGTCTTCTTCGCAGCGGCCTTCTTCGCCGGTGTCTTCTTGGCGGCGGCCGACTTCTTGACCGCTGCCTTCTTCGCCGCCGTCTTCTTGGCCGTCTTCTTCGCCGGCGCCGGAGCCTCGGCCCCGGCCTCCTCACCCGGACCGTCCCCGGCGGGCGGCCCCGCGGGAGCGGTGACCTTGCGCGTCGCCCGGCGCCTGGGCTTGGCTGGCGCCGCCTCGGCGGGCGCCTCGGAAGGTGCCCCGGCTGCCTCCACGGCTGCCTCAGCGACCTCCTGCACCGGCGCAGGGGCCGGGGTCGCCTCGGACGGGACCACCGTCACGGCGGCGGAGTCCTCCGACACGCTGGGCGAACCCGCGGGGGCGCTCGCCTTGCGGGAGGCCCTGCGCCGGGTACGGGTCCCCGCCGCGGGGGCGGGCTCGGGCGCGGGCTCCGGTGCGGGCTCGGGCTCCGGTGCGGCCTCGGCGGCCGGCTCGGGCGCCGAAGGCGCCGAAGGCGCGGGCTCGGCAACCGGTGCGGGCCGGGCCGCGGGTGCGGGCTCCGCCTCGGGTGCGCCCTGCGCCTCGGCGGCCTTCGGCGACCCCGCCGGCGCGCTCGCCTTGCGGCTTCCGCGCCGCCGCGAACGGCCACGCGTGGTGGAAGCCGCGGCCTCCGCCTCGGCCGCGCTGCTGTACAGCTCGGCGTCCGGCACGAACTCGACCGGCTCCGGCACCTCGGCGGGCTCGGCGACCCGCTCGACGGGCTCGACGGCGACGGCCGCAGGCTCGGTGGCGGGCGAGGACTCGAACGGCACGGGCTCGGGCTGCGCCTGCTGGCCGCCCTTGCCCTTCTTCTTGCCCTTCTTGCCGCCCGCACCGGCGCTCGGCTGTTCCATGTGCACATGGACGCCGCGCCCGTTGCAGTGGACGCACGGCTCGGAGAACGCCTCCAGCAGCCCCTGCCCGACCCGCTTACGGGTCATCTGCACAAGGCCCAGCGAGGTGACCTCGGCGACCTGGTGCTTGGTGCGGTCGCGGCCCAGGCACTCCAGCAGGCGGCGCAGCACCAGGTCCCGGTTGGACTCCAGCACCATGTCGATGAAGTCGATCACGATGATGCCGCCCAGGTCGCGCAGCCGCAGCTGGCGCACGATCTCCTCGGCCGCCTCCAGGTTGTTCCTGGTGACCGTCTCCTCCAGGTTTCCGCCCTGGCCCGTGAACTTGCCGGTGTTGACGTCGACGACGATCATCGCCTCGGTCCTGTCGATCACCAGCGAGCCGCCGCTCGGCAGCCAGACCTTGCGGTCCAGCCCCTTCATCAGCTGCTCGTCGATGCGGTACGAGGCGAAGACGTCGACGTCCGAGGTCCACTTCTGGAGCCGGTCGACGAGGTCGGGCGCCACGTGCGAGACATAGCCGTGGATCGTGTCCCAGGCGCCGTCGCCGCTGACGATGACCTTGGAGAAGTCCTCGTTGAAGATGTCGCGCACGACGCGGACGGTCATGTCGGGCTCGCCGTAGAGCAGCGTCGGTGCGTTGCCCTTCTGGGACTTCTTCTGGATGTCCTCCCACTGCGCCTGGAGACGCTCGACGTCGCGGCGCAGCTCGTCCTCGCTGGCGCCCTCGGCCGCCGTACGGACGATGACGCCGGCGTCCTCGGGGACGACCTTCTTCAGGATCTGCTTCAGCCGCGAGCGCTCGGTGTCGGGGAGCTTGCGGCTGATGCCCGTCATCGAACCCTCGGGCACATACACGAGGTAGCGGCCCGGCAGCGAGACCTGGCTGGTCAGGCGGGCGCCCTTGTGGCCGATCGGGTCCTTGGTGACCTGGACGAGCACGGACTGGCCCGACTTGAGCGCGGTCTCGATGCGGCGCGGCCCGTGGGCCATGCCGAGCGACTCGAAGTTGACCTCGCCCGCGTACAGCACGGCGTTACGGCCCTTGCCGATGTCGACGAAGGCGGCCTCCATCGACGGCAGGACGTTCTGCACCTTGCCGAGGTAGACGTTGCCGACGTACGACGTCGACTGCTCCTTGTTGACGAAGTGCTCGACCAGCACGTCGTCCTCAAGGATGCCGATCTGGGTGCGCTCGCCGCTCTGGCGGACGATCATCTCTCGCTTGACGGCCTCGCGGCGTGCCAGGAACTCCGCCTCGGTGACGATCGGCACCCGGCGGCGGCCCTGCTCGCGGCCCTCGCGGCGGCGCTGCTTCTTGGCCTCCAGGCGTGTGGAGCCCTTGATCGCCTGCACCTCGTCGCTGGAGGTACCGGGCTCGGTCTCCTTCTTCTTGCGGGGCTCGCGGACCTTGACGACGGTGCGCTCCGGATCGTCGCCACCGGTGCCGCCGGCCTCACCGGACTGCTGGCCCTCGCCGTCACCCGACCGGCGACGGCGCCGACGGCGACGGCGCGAGCTGCTGCTGGAGCTGCCGCCCGCCGAGCTGTCCTCGTCCGCCTCGTCCTCGTCCTCGTGCCCGGCGTCGGGCGACTCGTTCTGGGCGGTGTCCGCGATGTCTGCGGCGTAGGCGCTGTCAGCGTGCCCGGCGTGCGGGTGCTGCTCGTCGGCCTCCGCGTGCTCCGGCTGCGGGTGCTGCTCGTCGGCCTCGCCACGGCGACGGCGACGGCCTCCCCTGCGGCGGCGGCGCGCGGGCCGGTCGCCCGGCTGACCCGAGCCTTCCTGCTCGTCGGCACCGTCCTGCTCGTCACGCTCGTCCTGCTCGTCGGCGCGCGCCGCGTCCTCGCCCGCGCCGCCGCCCTGGGCGGCGGAACCGGACCTGTCGGCCGGTGCCTCGGTCTCGGGGGCGGCCTCACCACGGCGGCGACGGCGGCGGCGCGAGGGCCCGCCGGCCGTCTCGGCCTCGGTGGCCTGCGCCGGCTCGGCCGGCTCCTGCTCCGCTACCGCGGTCTCTTCCTCGGGCTCCTCGACCCCGGCGTTCCGCTCGGCCGCCTCGGCTGCCGCCGCGGCGGCAGCGCTCTGGGGCGTCTGGAACGCGGGCTCGGTGAACACGGGTGCCTGGAACATCGCCACGGGCGGCGCGTTCCGCTTGCGCGCACGGCCGGACGCGGCCCTGCCCTCACCGGCCTCGCTCTTGGCCGCCTCAACGGGCTTACGGGTGGCGCGGCGGCGGGTGGCCACCGGCGCCTCCTGCTGGGGCTCCGCGGCCGGTTCGGCGGTGGCCTCCGCGGCGGGTTCAGCGACGGGCTCGGCGGCGGCCTCGGTCGCGGGCTCGCTCTTGGCCGCCTTCTTGGCCGCGCTCTTCGAGGTGCTCTTGGCCGCGCTCTTGGCGGTGCTCTCGGATTCGGCCCGGGGGGCTTCGCCCTTGGCTTCGGCCTCGGAGGCTTCCCCGTCCGCCGGCGCCGAGGTGGCACGGGAGGCCCTGCGGCGGGTACGCGCCGCGGGTGCGGCCTGTTCCTCCTCCGGCGCGCTCTGCTCGCCCTCGCCCTGCGGCTCCGGCTCGGCGGCCTTACGGGTGGCACGGCGGCGCGTACGGGGCGCGGGCGCTTCCTGCTCGCCCGCCTCCGACTTGGCCTCCGGCACCGAGGGTGCCTGGGACTCGGCCCCGGTCTCGCTCTCGGGCGCCGAGGCGGTCTGCGGCGCTTCGTCCTGCGCCGCTTCCCCGGCTGCGGGCGCCGAGGTCTTGCGGCCGGCGCGGCGGCGCGTACGGGCGGCGGGTGCGGGGGCCTCAGCCTCGGCGGGCGCCGTCTCGGGCTCGGCCGCCGGAGTACCGGCAGCGGGTGTCCCGGTGGCCTGGGCCCCGGGGTCCGGGGCCTCGGCCGGCGGAGGCGATCCTGCGGGAGCCGTGGCCTTGCGGGTGGCGCGGCGCCTCGTACGGGCCGCCGGCGCCGGTGCGCTCTCGGCCGGTGGCTCGGAGCCTGACTCCGGCGTCGGGGACGCCGGGCTCACCGCGGCGGCTGGCTCAGGCGCTCCAGGCGGCGTCGCGCCGCCGCCCGCACTGTCCCTGACCTCGGCGGACGCCGGGGCGCTGTCCTGTGCGGAAGCGGGCTCAGAGCCCGCGGCTGCTGCCACGGGTGGTCCCGCCGGGCGGCTGGCCGCGCGCCGTCGGCGGCGCGGGGGAAGCGTGTCGCTGGGGCCGGAGGCCGCTGGTTCAGCGGACTCGGCTGCTGGTGCGGTCCCTGAGGATCCGGCTGCGTTGGTGGCTCCGACGTGGGCCTGGGCCTCGTTGGATTCAGTTGGTTCGCGCATGCGGGTGGTTCTCCCGTCACGCTCCCGGGCGCCGCGCCTCGTTCGTTCCGGCGCGTCCCGCCCTGATGTGGGGCGGAACACTCTCCGGGGGCGCGGGCGCCGCGCGGGAGCTGTTGTCTCACTCGCCGGTTCCGGGGCCTAGTCCCGGCCCGGCTACGGCGAAAGTCTGCTGGTCTGTGCGCTCGCCGTCCGGACAGCGACCCGGGTGGCTCCCTGGCGTGCGTCAGCGGCTGCGCTTCCTACGGCGGCGGACCTACGCGGTGCCGCCCCGCACCGTCGCGACGCTGGGAAGATCCCCTGAGCCTGTGGGCCCGGAGAGCGCGTCGCGGTCAGGCGCGAACGGGTCGGTCACCGTGCCTGTCTCCTCATCGAGCGGCCCCTGCGCCAGCCTGGTCACCGCTGTGGGGACCGGCGGCGCCAGGTCGGCCGTAGCGCGGAGACCGGACAGGACGTCGTCGGGTCGTACGGCGGGTGTCACGTGCCGTACTACCAGGCGCAGTATCGCACAGGCAGCGTCCCCGGGCCTATCGGCCCTGTTCGCGGGGGCTCCCTGTCCGGTCCCGCCGGCGGGTACGAGCGTACGGACGGCCGCGCGTGCGTCGAAGGCGCGGATGCCCTTCTTGGTCTGGCGTTTCACCTCGACGGACTCGGCCGCGAGGAAGGTGTCGGCGGCTCGGGCGGCTTCCTGCGGGCTGACTCCCTCGAATCTCAGCTCCCACTCGGAAGCCTGGAGCCGGTCGCTGAAGTCGGAGCCCCGTGCCTCGACCGCGTCGATGATGTCGAGCCCTGTCGGCATGCACTCGTCCAGGAGCGCGCGGAGCGCTTCCGGGTCGCGCTGCTGAGTCAGGGCGATCTCCAGATACTCGGCCTCGCTGCCCGTGCCTGTGGGCGCCGCGTTCGCGTACGAGACCTTGGGGTGGGGTGTGAAACCTGCGGAGTACGCCATGGGGACCTCGGCCCTGCGCAGTGCCCGTTCAAAGGCGCGCTGGAAGTCGCGGTGGCTGGTGAACCGAAGGCGGCCTCGCTTGGTGTAGCGCAGGCGTACGCGCTGCACGGCGGGTGCGGGCGGCGGGCCTTCGGGCTGTCGCTTGCCCAGTGGTTCTCTCCTCGGTGCCGGGCGGCACGCTCGGATGGCGCCCGCCCTTCGTTGACAGGACATGTACGAAGGCGGAAGTCCGCAGCGGTCCCGGCTCCATGCCCCCGGGGACGGGGCCGGGCACGGCACGCGTTGTGCGTTTGTGCGGATGATCCTTCTGCCTAGGGTACGCGGCGGCCCTCCGGCTGCCGCTCCCGCTCCTGGGCGGGGGGCGCGCCGGAGAAGGCACGGCGTATCCCTGCCCGCCTGGCGCGAACCGATGCGCTTCCGGGCGACAGCGCGGTCCGCGCGGTGCTCCACGCCGCCCGTACCCACCCGAACGGGGTCAAGCAGCACGTACCCCGATCCGTCCCCGCACCGGCCAGGGGGGCGCCCGAGTGACCGGGCCGGGCCGGAGCGGGTTCAAGTCCCGGTCAGGACGGGTCGACCCAGTAGCGGAGCTTGCCGTGGCGTTCGTCCTCCAGGACGCCCCCGCACGCCTCGATCACCTTGCGCGAGGCGACGTTGCCGGTGTCGCAGGTGATCAGGGCCTTGTCGATGCCGAGCGCCCGGATGTGCGGGAACGCCGCGCGCAGGAGGGCCGTGGCGTGGCCCCTGCGGCGGGCCGAGGGGCGTACGTCGTAGCCGATGTGGCCGCCGACCTCCAGCAGCCCGGGCGAGAGTTCGTGGCGGATCGCGATACGGCCGACGTACTCGGTGTCCTCGACCCACCACAGCGTGGTGCATCCGACGGAGCCGTCCTGCCAGGGCGTGCGTTCGTCCTCCGCCTCTCTGAGCCGGGCAAGGTAGGCGCGGAACCCGTCCTCGGTCTCCCATGCGGCGGCGTACTCGCGCATCTCCTCGCCGACCATCGAATTGTCGTTGTCGGCGCCCCCGGTCTCCGCCTCGAACTCACGCATCGCGGCGAGGAAGGAGGACCGGACTTCGATGGTCGGGGCAATCAGTGTGGGCATCCGCAACTATGACACCCGGCGGGCGGCGGACCGTCCCCCGGCTACTTGACGACCGTCAGCGGCAGCAGCTTCTTGCCGGTCGGGCCGACCTGGATGTCCAGGTCGAGCTGGGGGCACACGCCGCAGTCGAAGCAGGGGTCCCAGCGGCAGTCGGGGACCTCGGTCTCGTCGAGGGCGTCCTGCCAGTCCTCCCAGAGCCAGTCCTTGTCGAGCCCTGAGTCGAGGTGGTCCCAGGGCAGGACCTCCTCGTAGGTGCGCTCGCGCGTGGTGTACCAGTCGACGTCGACGCCCTGCTGCGGCAGGGTCGCGGCGGCGGACCGCATCCACAGGTCGTACGAGAAGTACTCGCGCCAGCCGTCGAAGCGCCCGCCCCGCTCGTAGACCTCGCGGATGACCGCGCCGACGCGGCGGTCGCCGCGCGAGAGAAGGCCCTCGACGATGCCGGGCTTGCCGTCGTGGTAGCGGAAGCCGATGGAGCGCCCGTACTTCTTGTCGCCGCGGATCTTGTCGCGCAGCTTCCCGAGCCGTACGTCCGTCTCCTCGGCCGACAGCTGCGGCGCCCACTGGAAGGGCGTGTGCGGCTTGGGTACGAAGCCGCCGATGGAGACGGTGCAGCGGATGTCGTTGGACTGGGCGACCTCGCGGCCCTTGGCGATGACGTTGACGGCCATGTCGCCGATCTGGAGGACGTCCTCGTCGGTCTCGGTGGGCAGCCCGCACATGAAGTAGAGCTTCACCTGCCGCCAGCCGTTGCCGTACGCGGTGGCGACCGTACGGATCAGGTCTTCTTCCGAGACCATCTTGTTGATGACCTTACGGATGCGCTCGCTGCCGCCCTCGGGAGCGAAGGTGAGCCCTGAGCGGCGGCCGTTGCGGGTGAGCTCGTTGGCGAGGTCGATGTTGAACGCGTCGACGCGGGTCGAGGGCAGGGACAGACCGACCTTGTCCTCTTCGTAGCGGTCGGCGAGGCCCTTGGCGATGTCGCCGATCTCGCTGTGGTCGGCCGAGGAGAGCGAGAGCAGTCCGACCTCTTCGAAGCCGGTGTTCTTGAGCCCCTTGTCGACCATGTCGCCGATGCCCGTGATGGACCGCTCGCGCACCGGGCGCGTGATCATTCCCGCCTGGCAGAAGCGGCAGCCGCGGGTGCAGCCGCGGAAGATCTCCACCGACATCCGCTCGTGCACGGTCTCGGCGAGCGGCACGAGCGGCTGCTTCGGGTACGGCCACTCGTCCAGGTCCATGACGGTGTGCTTGGAGACCCGCCACGGCACACCGCTGCGGTTGGGGATGACGCGCGAGATCCGGCCGTCGGGAAGGTACTCGACGTCGTAGAAGCGCGGTACGTACACGCCGCCGGTCTTGGCCAGCCGCAGCAGCAACTCGTCGCGCCCGCCCGGCCGGCCCTCGGCCTTCCAGGCGCGGATGATCTCGGAGACCTCCAGTACCGCCTGCTCGCCGTCGCCGATGACCGCGACGTCGATGAAGTCGGCGACAGGTTCCGGGTTGAACGCCGCGTGGCCGCCCGCCATGACGATGGGATGGTCGACGGTGCGGTCCTTGGACTCCAGCGGGATGTCCGCGAGTTCGAGGGCCGTGAGCAGGTTGGTGTAGCCCAGCTCCGTGGAGAAGGAGACGCCGAACACGTCGAAGGCGCCGACGGGGCGGTGCGCGTCCACGGTGAACTGCGGGACACCGTGCTCCCGCATCAGCTTCTCCAGGTCGGGCCAGACGCTGTACGTACGCTCCGCGAGGACGCCCTCGCGCTCGTTGAGCACCTCGTACAGGATCATGACGCCCTGGTTGGGCAGACCGACCTCGTACGCGTCCGGGTACATGAGTGCCCAGCGGACGTCGGTCTCCTCCCAGTCCTTGACGGTGGAGTTCAGCTCGCCACCTACGTACTGGATCGGCTTCTGAACGTGCGGGAGGAGGGCCTCAAGCTGTGGGAAGACCGACTCGACGGGCATTTCGGCGCGCTTTCGTACGAGGGCGGGGGGCAGTCCTCCAGCGTAACCGCCTCAGGGCCGGCGCAGCGGCCCGCGGGGCGCCTGATCCTTCCCGCCGCTTCCGTTCGCCGCTTACGGGGCCGGCCGGCGCTCCCGGCGGAGAACGGCTCGCGCTCGTGCTCAGGCGCCGAGGGCCGGCTCGCGCAGGATCGCGGACCACAGCACCGGCAGCTCCGTCTCCCGTGCGGCGGCACGCTCGCACTCCCACGCGTACAGCACGCCGTAGGTGAAGGAGTGTTCCCCCGCTTCATGGGCCTGGAGCGCCAGGTCCCGCAGGGCCGTACGGGCCAGCACGCTGTCCTGGTGGTCGCCCAGCAGCTCCTGCAACTCCGTGATCCGCGAGGCGAACCGCTTCGCCTCGCGGCCGAACACGGGCCTCGCCGCCTCCGCCGCGTACCGCACACGCTTCGCGGCCTTGCGCGCGTCGTGCAGGGCGAGATCGCGCCCCGGCCCCGGCGGCGCCGCGAGCGCCTCGCCGATGTGCCGGGCGAGCCGGTCTTGGTCACGCCGCACCGCGCGGGCGAGCACGGCTCCGGGCTCACGCGTGGCGGGGGCACGCAGGGGCGGGTGGGCGAGCAGCGCGGCGAGGGCTTCGAGCAGGGCGAGATAGCGGGCGCCGTCGAGTACGGCCAGCAGGTGGCGGCGCGAACCGGTGCGCCTGGCGTGCGTGAAGGTGCGCAACCTGCCGCGTACGGGCCCGAGTTGCTGCACCTTGGGGAGCACGGTCAGGTGCTCGGTGAGGCGCGCTGTGAGCACCTCCTGGTCGCGGTCGGCGCCCAGTTCACCGGCGAGCCACTTCAGTTCCTCGCCCAGCGGGTCGGTGACGGTGCGGTCGAGGACGCGCCCGTAGGAGCGGAAGGCGCCGCGCAGCCGCCGGGTGGCGACGCGCATGCGGTGCACGGAGTCGTACACGTCACGCCGTACGGCCGGGTCCAGCTCGACGATCGCGCTCACCTGCGTCCGCACGTAGCGGAGCACCACGTCTCCCGCGGTGAGCGTGACCTCGGGGACGGGCACGCCGTTGCCTCCTGGCGCCGTCTCGGTGAGGGCTCGGCGCAGCTTGGACGGTGAGCTGGAGCGGCGCAGTCCGCTGCCGTCAGCGGTGAGCCGCGCCTCGACGGCGTCCAGGAGCGCGGGGTCCCGGCCCTGGCCGAGTTCGGCCTCGACCTCGGTCCACTCGGCGGTGCGCCCTCCCGGCCCGTAGCGCTCGGCGCTCACCTCGTCGAGGCCGACCTCGACGAGCGTGCCGCCTTCCGCGTCCAGGAGACGCCGTACGGTACGGCGCTGGCGCAGCCGCAGCAGGGGGACGAGGGGCGCGCTGCGGACGCGGGAGCGGACGAGTGCGGCGAGCGCGAGCGGGAGTTCGTCGGCCGGGGGCGCCTGGATCTCGTCCCTGATGCCGGGGTCGCCCGGATCGGCCGGCAGCTTGAGGTGCCAGCCCTCGTCGCCGCCGCCTGTGCGGCGACGGAGGGTGACGCCCGTGGCGGCGAGCCGCTGGTCCTCGGTGTCGTAGTAGGTCGCGTCCAGCGCGACGGGCTCGTCCTCGGCGACGGAGTCCACGCCGGGCAGCCCGTCGAGGTCGGGCAGCGCTGCCGGACGGCCGCCGTCCTCTGGCTCGTATTTGCGCTCGATCTCCCGCACAACGTCCACCATGCGGGGAACGTAAATCCCCTGCGCGTTCCCGGCAATGGGAACGGAACCGAACACATCGTCCGGCGGGCACGCGGCGTCATGCGTCGCGGGCCGCCGGGCTGTGCGGCTGCGCGGCTATGCGGCTATGCGGCTATGGGTTTCTGTGTCCGGATCGACTGGAGCAACCCCACCGCGATCCATACCGCGAACATCGAGGTGCCTCCGTACGAGACGAAGGGCAGCGGGAGGCCGGCGACGGGCATGATGCCCAGGGTCATCCCGATGTTCTCGAACGCCTGGAAGGCGAACCAGGCGATGATGCCCGCGGCGACGATGGTGCTGTACAGCTCGGTGGACTCGCGTGCGATGCGGCAGGCACGCCAGATGACGATGCCGAGCAGGACGAGGATGAGCCCACCGCCGACGAAGCCCAGCTCCTCCCCCGCGACCGTGAAGACGAAGTCCGTCTGCTGTTCGGGGACGAACTGGCCCGTGGTCTGGGTCCCTTCGAAGAGGCCCTTGCCCGTGAGCCCGCCGGAGCCGATCGCGATGCGTGCCTGGTTGGTGTTGTAGCCGACGCCCGCGGGGTCGAGCGCGGGGTTGGCGAAGGCCGCGAAGCGGTTGATCTGGTACTCGTCGAGCAGCCCGAGTGCCCAGATCAGTACGGCGCCGAGGGTGCCCGCGAGGCCGAGGCCGAGGATCCAGCGGTTGGAGGCGCCCGAGGCCAGCAGCACGGCCAGCACGATGACGACCAGCACCATCACGGAGCCGAGGTCCGGCATCAGCATGATGACCGCGATCGGCAGCAGGGCCATACCGAGCGCGTGCACGACGGTGCGGTGGTCGGGGTACGTACGGTCGCCGGCGTCGACCTTGGCCGCCAGCAGCATCGCCATGCCCAGGATCACCGTGATCTTGATGAACTCGGCGGGCTGGATGGTGAATCCGCCGCCCAGGTTCAGCCAGGCGCGGGAGCCGTTGATGGTGGCGCCGAGCGGGGTGAGCACACAGATGGCGAGCAGCACGGCGACGCTGTAGAGCACGGGCACGACGCTGCGCAGCCTGCGGTGGCCGAGCCAGACGACGCCTCCCATCAGCGCGATGCCGATGACGAGGCTGACGACGTGCCGGAACAGGAAGTAGTGCGGGTCGCCCTGGTTCAGCTCGGTGCGGTTACGGGTGGCTGAGTAGACGAGCAGCGAGCCGATGACGGCCAGCGCCGTCCCGGCCAGCAGCATGATCCAGTCGAGCCGCCAGACGACGGAGTCGCGGGCCGTCAGCCTGCTCCAGGCGGAGCGCCGGCGCGGCCCGTAGCCGGCCAGGGAGAACGAACGGGTGCTCATGGGCGCTCACCGGCCTCGTCCCGCGTGCCCCGTACGTGCTGCGCGGGGGTCGCGCCGTCGCCGGGAGCCGCACCGTTGCCGGGTTGGCCGTTGCCCGGCGGGCCGCCGGTATCGGGTACGGGCGGCTGGTCGCCACCCTCGCCCTCGCGGCGCGCAGGCTGTCCGCTCGCCTCGCCCGCTTCGGGCCTGGCGCCCTCGGCCACGGGCTTCTTGTCGCGCTGCGCCTCGATGGCACCGTCCTTGTCGATCTTCGGCAGCTTGGTCTGCGGCTTGCTGAGCAGCGCCTTCTTCTTGTCGACGCTGCCGTCGCTGCCGACGCCGTAGAGCGCGTCGTAGATCTTGCGCACGGCGGGTCCCGAGGCGCCGGAGCCGGTACCACCCTGGGAGATCGTCATCACGACCGTGAAGTCGTCGGTGTAGGTGGCGAGCCAGGAGGTGGTCTGCTTGCCCGCGACCTCGGCCGTACCGGTCTTGGCGCGCATCTTGATCTTGTCCTGGGGCCAGCCGGCCTGGCCGAACCGCCAGGCGGCCGAGCCCCGGGTGGCAACACCCTGGAGCGCCTGGTCCATCTGCTTGAGCGTCTTGCCGCTCATGGGCAGCTTGCCGTGCGGGGAAGGCTTGATCTCGTTGACGGACTTGCCGTCGGCGCTGACGATCGCCTTGCCGAGCGTGGGGTCGTACATCGTGCCGCCGTTGCCGAGCGCCCCGTAGATGGTGGCCATCTGGATGGGTGTGACGAGGGTGTCGCCCTGTCCGATGGAGTAGTTGACGCTGTCACCGGCGCGCATCTTCATGCCGGAGACGCAGTTCTCGCGGGCGATCTTCCCCGCGTAGTCCGAGGGGTCCTTGGCCTGCTTGCACCAGGCGTCCTTGTTGGCCTCCCAGTACTCCTTCTTCCACTTGCGGTCGGGGACGCGGCCCTCGACCTCGTTGGGGAGGTCGATGCCGGTCTTCTTGCCCAGACCGAACTGGTGCGCCGTCTTGTAGAACCAGTCCTTGGCGCCCTTCTTGGGCGTGTTTCCGCCGTCCTTCTTCCACTGCTTGTAGGCGAGGTCGTAGAACACGGTGTCGCAGGAGACCTCCAGCGCGCGGCCCAGGTCGATGGTGCCGTAGCCCTTGGACTCGAAGTTCTTGAAGACCTGGCCGCCGACCTCGTACGAGGAGGCGCAGTCGTAGCCGCCGTTGAAGTCGTAGCCCGCCTTGACCGCGGCGGCCGTCGGGATGACCTTGAAGATCGAACCGGGCGCCGCGAGGCCCTGGATGGAGCGGTTCAGCAGCGGGTAGTTGGACTTCTTGCCGGTCAGCTTGGCGTACTCCTTGCCGGAGATGCCGCCGACCCAGGCGTTGGGGTCGTACTCCGGGTTGGAGGCCATGGAGACGACGCGGCCCGTCTTGTTCTCCATCACGACGACGGCGCCCGCGTCCGCCTTGTAGTTGCGCCCCGTGTTCTTGTCGAACTCCGTGCGCGCGGCCTTCATCGCCTGGTCCAGCTGCTTCTCGGAGACGGCCTGTACGCGCGAGTCGAGCGAGGTGACGAGGTTCGCGCCCGGCTTGGCCTTGTCGCTCTTGGCGCGGCCCATGACGCGGCCGAGGTTGTCCACCTCGTAGCGCGTCACGCCCGAACTGCCGCGCAGCTTGGCGTCGTAGGAGCGTTCAAGGCCGGAGCGGCCGATCTCGTCGGCGGGCAGGAAGGGCGAGTCGGTGTCCTTGGCCTTCTCGATCTCCTCGTCGCTGACGGGCGAGAGGTAGCCGAGCGCCTGCGAGGTGTTGGCTTTGTTCGGCGCGGGGTAACGACGCACGGCGGCGGGCTCGGCCGTGATGCCGGGGAAGTCCTCGGAGCGCTCGCGGATCTGGAGCGCCTGCTCGGGCTTGACGTCGTCGGTGACCGGGATCGGCTGGTAGGGGGAGCCGTTCCAGCAGGGCTGCGGGGTCTTGGCGTCGCAGAGCCTGACCTTCTCCTTGACGGTCTTGGGCGCCATGCCCAGGACCTTGGCGAGCCGTTCGAGCACCGCCTTGCCCTCGTCGTCCATCTTCATCAGCTCGGTACGGGAGGCCGAGACGACCAGGCGGGTCTCGTTGTCGGCGATCGGCACGCCGCGGGCGTCGAGGATGGAGCCGCGTACGGCGGGCTCGACGACCTGCTGGACGTGGTTGCCCGCCGCCTCCTTCTCGTACTCGTCACCGTTGCGGATCTGGAGGTACCACAGCCGTCCGCCCAGGGTCAGCAGCAGCGAGAGCACGAGGATCTGAATGGCGATCAGGCGGATGGTGACGCGGGGGGTACGGCCGGTCTCCGGGATATTGGTCACAGGCGCTTTACCCCCTTGATCCTGCCCGCCTTGTTCCGTGCCGAGCGGCCCAGCAGCCCGGCGCGCTGACCGCCGAGGCGGCCCGGCTTCCCCGTACGGCCCACCCTGCCCTTGCCGAAGATCGTGCCGCCGGAGGAGCCAAGGGTGACTCCCGAGGTGAGCCAGCTGTTCGCGCGTTCGCCGCCGCTGGCGCTTCCGCCCCCTGGTTCGGCCGCCAGCGGATCCTTCTCGGAGCGCCGCGCGAGCGCCATGATCACCGGCACGGTGAACGGCGCGAGCAGCAGATCGTAGAGCGTCGCGGTGAGCAGCAGCCCCGTCAGCCCCACCTGACGTGCCGCGGTGTCACCGACGAGCGCGCCGACGCCCGCGTACAGCAGCGTGGAGCTGATGGCGGCGCTGGCGACGACCAGCATGGGCACGGTCGCCGACCGGTGCTGGCCGTTGTCGGGGCGGGTCAGCCCGGCGGCGTAGCCGACGAGGCAGAGCACCAGCGCGTACCGGCCGACGGCGTGGTCGGCGGGCGGCGCGATATCGGCGAGGAGCCCGGCGAAGAAGCCGATGAGCGCGCCCGCCGTGTGCCCGTACACCAGCGCGAGGCCCAGCACGACGAGCAGCAGCAGATCGGGTACGGCACCGGGGAGCTGGAGTCTGGCGAGGACGGTGACCTGGACGATGAGGGCGACGACCACGAGCGAGGCCGAGAGCAGGATCCGGTTCAGGTACACGGGCGGTCAGCTCCTGGGGGCGGCCGGGTCGCCGCCGGGGGTGGCGGTCACAGTCACCGTCGGGGTGGGTTTGGGCTTCGCCGGCTTCTTGGGCTGGAGGACCTCGTCGCGCGGGTTGCTGCGCGGGGGCTGCACGACGATGCCGACGACGTCGAGCTTGGTGAAGCCGACATAGGGGCGGACGCTGACGGTCCTGGTGAGGTCGCCCTTGTGCCGGTTGACCTTGGTGACCTCTCCGACAGGGACGCCGGGGACGAAGGGCTTGTCGTCGCTGGAGCCGAAGGTGACCATCCGGTCGCCCTTCTTCACCTTGGCCTTGCCGTTGAGCAGCTGGACGTTGAGCGCGCCGCCTCCCCTGCCGGTGGCGAAGCCGAGCTCGTTGCTCCCCTCCATACGGGTGCCGACGGTGAAGTCGGGGTCGTTGGCGAGCAGGACGGTGGAGGTGGAGGGGCCGACGGTGGTGACGCGGCCGACGAGTCCTTCGCCGTTGAGCACCGTCATGTCCCGCTTGATGCCGTCCTCGCGGCCCGCGTCGAGGGTGACGGTCCAGGAGAAGCCCTGTGCGGCGCCGATGGCGACGACCTGGGCGCCCTTGACGCCGTATCCCCCGGCGCCCGCGGTCTTGAGGAGCTTGTCCAGCTCCCTGGCGCGGGAGCGGTTGCGGTCGGTGGAGCCGAGCTGCTGCTTGAGCGCCGCGTTCTCCCGTTCCAGACTGCTGATCCTGTTGTGCCGTTCACCCGAGTCGCGGACGGCACTGATCGCGTTGCCGACGGGATCGACCGCCGACGCCACTCCGTTCTCGACCGGGCCCAGTACGGAGGCGGCCCCCGACCGCGCACCGTCGAGCGGAGACCGCTCGCCCCCTCTGAGATCCACCGTGATCAGTGCGAACGCGATGGCGATCAGCAGGACGAGCAGCAGCCGGCTTTCTCGTGTGTCCCTCACGTGCGGCGGCCGTGCCTTTCTCGTGGGGCAGCCCCGCGACCGCGGGGTGCAAGGCGGGGGCCGCCACTGCGATGAACGACCCGTCGCGTGAAAGTCGTGTTCTTCCGTACAGTCGTGTGCTTCGGTACAGCCGAGGTGCTCCGTACAGGTGCCGGAAGGCGCCGGGCGCCGGCGTTGCCGGGGCGCCGGTGGTGCGGGTTCCGCTCAGCCGCGGCGCGGCTGGGCGTCGAGAACCTGCTGGAGTGCCTCGAACTCCTCGACGCACTTGCCCGAGCCGAGCGCCACCGAGTCCAGCGGATCCTCGGCGATGTGGATGGGCATCCCGGTCTCGCGGCGCAGCCGCTCGTCCAGGCCGCGCAGCAGGGCGCCGCCGCCTGTGAGCACGATGCCACGGTCCATGACATCGCCTGACAGCTCGGGCGGGCACTTGTCGAGGGTGGTCTTGACCGCGTCGACGATCGCGTTGACGGGCTCCTCGATGGCCTTGCGTACCTCGGCCGCCGAGATGACCACGGTCTTGGGCAGCCCGCTGACCAGGTCACGGCCGCGGATCTCGGTGTGCTCGTCCTTCTCCATGTCATGGGCCGAGCCGATGGTGATCTTGATGCTCTCCGCGCTGCGCTCACCGAGCAGAAGGCTGTACTCCTTCTTGATGTGCTGGATGATCGCGTTGTCCAGCTCGTCGCCCGCGACCCGGATCGACTGCGCCGTGACGATGCCGCCGAGCGAGATGACGGCGACCTCCGTGGTGCCACCGCCGATGTCCACGACCATGTTGCCCGTGGCCTCGTGGACCGGGAGCCCGGAGCCGATCGCGGCGGCCATCGGTTCCTCGATGATGTGCACCTGCCGCGCACCCGCCTGGGTCGACGCCTCGATGACGGCACGGCGCTCGACGCCCGTGATACCGGACGGAACACACACCACCACACGGGGGCGGGCGAGATAGCGCCGCTTGTGGATCTTGAGAATGAAGTAGCGGAGCATGCGCTCCGTGATTTCGAAGTCGGCGATGACGCCGTCCTTCAGCGGGCGTACGGCCACGATGTTGCCGGGGGTCCGGCCGATCATCTTCTTCGCCTCGGCGCCGACCGCCAGGATTCCGCCCGTGTTGGTGTTGATCGCGACGACGGACGGCTCGTTGAGGACGATCCCGCGACCCCTGACGTACACCAGCGTGTTGGCGGTCCCGAGGTCGACAGCCATATCACGGCCGATGAACGACATGTTGGTTCCCATGGATGCGTCTGGCCTTCCAAGTGGGGCGATGTGGTGTGGAGCTACGGAAGGAGGTGTGTACGCGCCGGTATGCAGGAGCGCGAGGGTTCCATCGTAGACGCGCTTGCTCGAACACGTAGAGACGGTTCCTCCGCCATTGTCAGCGGAACACCGATCGTCCCCCGTAATGGTGACGTCGTGTCGGAGTGATGGGTTCCCCCGAGCTGCCGCGCATATGCGTGGCCACGGCCCGCTCGGAGAGTGACATCCTGTCAGCGCCTGCCCCGGTTCGCACCGGAAGGCGCCCCACGCCCGGTCGTTCGGGGATCAGGCAAAACCCGGGAAAAAAATCTTTGTCTCCCGCTCGGCCGACTCCTCGGAGTCCGAGGCGTGGATGAGGTTCTCGCGCACGATGGTGCCGAAGTCGCCGCGGATGGAGCCCGGGGTGGCGGCGATCGGGTCGGTGGGGCCGGCCAGCGTACGGACGCCCTCGATGACGCGCTCGCCCTCGACGAGCATCACGACGGAGGGGCCGGAGGCCATGAACTCCATCAGCGGTTCGTAGAACGGGCGGCCCTCGTGCTCGGCGTAGTGCTGCTCCAGCGTGGGCCTGTCGAGCGTACGCAGCTCCAGCGCGGCGATACGCCAGTCCGCCTTGCTCTCGATACGGCCGACGATCTCGCCGATCAGACCCCTGCGTACGGCGTCGGGCTTCAGGAGGACAAGGGTGCGCTGGCTCATGGTTGCGGGCTCCTTGGGGTGTACTGCGGGCGCTCCACCGCCGTGCCACTCCGGTGAAGGGGGCATGCGTGCGGTGCGAAGAGGCTACATGGGTGAGGAGCGGTCAGTTCACACAGCGTCCGGCTCAGGGCCGCTCTCGGCGGCGGCCTGTGCGGCAAAGCGAGCCTTCGCCTCGTCGATCTTCTTGCCGAAGTGGACGCTGGCCCACCACAGCCCGGCGAAGCAGGCGCCGAGGAAGAACATCGTCGGAACGACGAATCCGCTGGCGATCAGGGCGATCTGGAGCGCCCAGCCGAGCTGGACGCCACCGGGGCGTGTGATCATTCCGCACAGCAGCACGGTCAGCGCCATGGCCATGCCGCTGACCGTCCAGACCGTGGCCTGGGACAGATCACTCGTCTGCATCGCCACCAGTCCGGCGAAACCGATGACGAAGAACTCCCCGATCAGCGTGGAAGCGCACAGGGTCCGCATCAGCGCTTCCTTCCCCTTCCGAGCAGCATCCGGGCCTCACCGACCGTGATGACCGAACCCGTCACCAGCACCCCGGCCCCGGCGAACTCGCTCTCCTGCTCGGAGAGCGTGATCGCCTCCTCCAGTGCCGCGTCCAGCCGCGGCTCGACCTGCACGCGGTCGTCGCCGAAGACCTCGACGGCGATGCCGGCCAGTTCGTCCACGTCCATGGCGCGGTGGCTGGAGTTACGGGTGACGACGAGTTCGTGGAAGATCGGTTCGAACGCCTCCAGCAGGCCCCTTACGTCCTTGTCGCTGCTCGGCGCGACGACGCCGATCAGACGGCTGAAACCGAACGCCTCGCTGAGTGCCTCGGCCGTGGCGCGGGCGCCGCCCGGGTTGTGGGCCGCGTCCAGGATCACCGAGGGGCTGGTGCGCACAAGTTCAAGGCGGCCCGGCGAGGTGACCGAGGCGAACGCCTCGCGTACGACGTCCACGTCCAGGGTGCGGGCGTGCTGCTGGCCGACGCCGAAGAACGCCTCGACGGCGGCGAGCGCCACGGCGGCGTTGTGTGCCATGTGCGCACCGTGCACCGGCAGGAAGATGTCCGTGTACTCGCCGCCGAGCCCGCGCAGGGTGAGCTGCTGGCCGCCGACGGCCAACTCCCTTGCCGTGACGCCGAATTCCATGCCCTCGCGGGCGACGGTCGCGTCCACCTCGACGGCCTTCTTCAGCACCACCGAGGCCGCCTCGACCGGCTGCTGTGCGAGCACGACCGTGGCATCGGGCTTGACGATGCCCGCCTTCTCGACGGCGATCGCCTCGGGCGTCTCGCCGAGCCGGTCGGTGTGGTCCAGGGAGATGGGGGTGACGACGGCGACGGACGCGTCGATGACGTTCGTCGCGTCCCACGTGCCGCCCATGCCGACCTCGACGACGGCCACGTCGACGGGCGCGTCGGCGAAGGCCGCGTAGGCCATCGCGGTCAGCACCTCGAAGAAGGAGAGGCGGTAGTCCTGGCGGCTGTCCACCAGCTCGACGTATGGCTTGATGTCCTCGTACGTCTCGATGAACCGCTCGGCCGACAGCGGGGCGCCGTCGACGCTGATCCGCTCGGTGATCGACTGCACATGAGGCGAGGCGTAGCGGCCCGCGCGCAGATCGAAGGCGCCCAGCAGTGCCTCGATCATGCGGGCCGTGGTGGTCTTTCCGTTGGTGCCCGTGATGTGGATCGACGGATAGGCGCGCTGCGGCTCGCCCAGCAGGTCGACCAGCGCGGCGATGCGCTGGACGGACGGGTCCAGCTTGGTCTCGCCCCAGCGGGTCGCCAGCTCCTCCTCGACCTGCCGCAGCGCCCTGTCCACCTCGGGATCCTCGGGCCTGCCCGGCACGTCCGGGTCAGGCGGTCCCGCCTGGGCCCGCAGGGTACGGCTGCCGGCCTCGATCACCGCAAGATCCGGGTCTCGGTCGGTCTCCTCCCCGACGATCTCCTCGAACGGGTCTGAATCGGGTTCGTGGGGTTGGGGCTCGTCGCTCACCGGGCCAGTCTACGTAAGGACGCCATCGGCACATGGCGGGCACCCGCACCCGGAGCTCTAGGCGGCGTTGGCCGACTTCTCCGCCGTGTCGGCCGCCACCTGGAGGGAGGAGAGGACGGAGCGGGGGTCCGGGCCCTTCTTGGCGACGGCCTTGCCGATGGAGCGCTGCATCCTGGTCCTGACCCCGGGCCAGGTACGGCGGCCCAGTGGCTGGAATTCGGCGTCCGGCATCTGGTCGATGAACGGTCGCAGCGGACGCTGCGAGGGCTCTGTGCGCAGTGCCTCGGAGGCCGAGGTGGTCACCGGGAGGGTGCCCTGGCCGCCGCCGTACTCGCGGGCCGATTTCACCCCGTAGAGGAAGTTGAGGAAGGTGGCGCACTCCTCGCGCTGCCCGTTCTTCCTGAAGGCCATCAGCCAGTCGGAGAGCCCGACGGGCGGCGCGGCGCCGCCGTGCTCCTTGGGGAAGGGCGCGTGCGCGAAGGGGACCTTGGCCTTCTTCGCCGTGCCCAGGAGCACGGGGTGGGCGTTCATCATGCCGATGGTGCCCTTGAGGAAGCCCTCGTAGGCGCGGGTGCGGGTCAGCGAGGAGGGGTCGGGGCCCGCGAGTCCGTCCTGGACGAGGCGGGTGCGCAGCCAGGTGAGCGCGTGGATGTTCTCCGGCTTGACGAAGTCGTACCCGGCGGTGCTGGTGTAGCCGCCGTTGGCGGCCAGCATCCAGGCGAGGGCCTCGTCCTCGGCGGCCTCGGGGCCCAGCGCGAGGCCGTAGGGGGTCGGGACGCCGGACTTCTTGAGCGCGAGTGCCGCCTCGCGCAGTTCGTCCCAGCTCTGCGGCGGGCCGCTGATACCGGCCTTCTTGAAGAGCGCGGTGTTGTAGAAGAGGCGCGGGGTGCTGGCGAGGAACGGTATGCCGTACTGCGCGAAGTCGACCTCGCCCGCCTTGGCGAAGGCGGTGATGAAGTCGGCCTGTACGGGAATCCGGAACAACTCGCCGGCCGGGTACAGCTCACCGTCCTCGGCGAAGCCCGCGAAGACGTTGCCCTGGGCCAGGTCGGGCGCCTTGCCCTCCTTGACGCGGCGGGCCAGCTCCTTGTCGATACGGGTGAAAGGCACCAGGTCGAGGTCGATCTTGATGTCGGGGTACTTCTTGCCGAACGCGGAGATGAACCCGTCCCACTGTTCGTTGATACCGGAGCCGACGCTCTTGCCGTAGCTCGCGGCGAGGAGGCTGAGCCGGCGCTCGCCGCCCGACCCGCTGCCGCAGGAGGTCAGCCCCAGGGCCGCAGCCGAGGCCACGCCGGAGGCGCCGAGGAGGAACTGGCGTCGATGCAACTTCTTGCCACCCAACGGTTGAACACAGGCATGTACAGGTGCGGCGCGCACGCAGAGGCGCTGCGGATACGCACGGACGCGGATACGCAACGGACGTCCGCGGATACGCACGGACGCGGACGCGCATGGATGCGGACCGCATGGATGTGGCGCGACACGGAGGTTCCGAGCCGCGCCCCGGGCACACAAAAGGGGAGGTCAAGCCCGGTTGCACCAGCGCCGGACGACCCCCGCTGACAGATTGTGCCATGCAGGCATAGTCTGCTGACCATGCCCGTGACCAGTACCTCGCTCACCGAGCGGCGCAAGGCCGCGACACGGACCGACATCGCCCGCACCGCAGCCGCGCTGTTCGTCGCGCGGGGCGTACGTGACACCCGCGCCGAGGACATCGCCCGCGCGGCGGGCGTCGCACCGCGCACCTTCTACCGGTACTTCGCGACCAAGGAGGAGGCCGTCGCACCGCTCTTCGCCGCGGGCGCACGGCTGTGGGTGGACGCGACCCGCGCGGCGCCGGCAGCGCTGCCGCTCCCCGAGGCACTGGTGCACGGCACCCGCGAAGCGCTCTCCCCCGAGGACCCCGCGAACGCGGAGTCCCTGGAGTGGGTCCGCTCGCTCCTGCGGCTGGCCGACGACAACCCCGTACTGCGGACCGTCTGGAACGACGCCTACCACCAGTCCGAGGTCGCACTCGCCGGCGCGCTCGCCGAGCGCGCCGGCGAGGACCCGGAGCGCCGCCCGCTGCCCCTCGGACTGCGGCTGGCGGCGGGCACGGCGGCCACCGCCGTACGCGTCGCCGTCGAGACCTGGGCAGCGGGGGACGCGCCGGCCGACGGTCCGCAGGGTCCCGCCGCGCTCGCGGCACGCTGCATCGAATCCCTGAGCACATCCCCCTGGAGCATCACATGACCGATCTCACCGGCAAGACCGTCCTCGTCACCGGCGCGGCGCGCGGCATCGGCGCCGAGGCGGCGCGGCAGGCCGTCGCGGGCGGCGCGAACGTCGTCCTCACGGACGTACTGGAGGAGGACGGCCAGGCCACGGCCGCCGCACTGGGCGAGCGCGCACGCTTCCTGCGGCACGACGTCACCTCCGAGCAGGAGTGGCAGCGGGTCGCGGAGTACGCGGTCGGCGAGTTCGGCTCCCTCGACGGCCTCGTCAACAACGCCGGCATCTCCACGGGCGCTCCCCTGGAGACCGTCTCCGTCGAGTTCTTCCGTAAGGTCCTCGACATCAACCTCACCGGCGTCTTCATCGGCCTCAAGACCGTCATCCCCGCGATGCGGCAGGCCGGGGGCGGCTCCGTCGTCAACATCTCCTCGGCGGCCGGGCTGATGGGCCTGGCGCTGACCGCCGGATACGGGGCCTCGAAGTGGGGCGTACGCGGCCTCAGCAAGATCGGCGCCGTGGAGCTGGGCACCGACCGCATCCGGGTCAACTCCGTGCACCCCGGGATGACGTACACGCCCATGACGGCCGAGGTCGGCATCCAGCAGGGCGAGGGCAACTACCCCAACACCCCCATGGGCCGCGTCGGCGAACCCCACGAGATCGCCTCGGCCGTCTGCTTCCTTCTCTCGGACGGGGCCTCCTACGTCACCGGCGCCGAACTGGCCGTCGACGGCGGCTGGACCACGGGTCCGACGGTCAAGTACGTGATGGGCCAGTAGGCCGCGTCCCTGCGCCCGCCCGGTTCCTGCGCCCGCCGCCGCCCGCCCGGTTCCTGCGGGCGGCGCCGGTTTCCTTCGTGGAGCGGCGGGGTGGCGGGTGGCGCGGGGCGCGTCCGTTCAGGCCGGGTCCGTTCAGGCCGGGTCCGTTCAGGCCGGGTCCGTCCAGGCCGGGTCCGTCCAGGGCGAACCGTTCAGGCTGCGTCCTCCGCGTGCCGGAGGCGGGTGCCGTTGGCGAGGCCGGCCGGGTCGAGGCCCAGGGAGACGGCCGCCGTGGCGCCGATGTCCGCCAGCGAGGCGGCGTCGGGCAGGAGTTCGCAGGCGGCCTCGCCCGCCCTGTGGATGAGAACCGGTACGTACTCGCGGGTGTGGTTGGCGTGGCCGATCGTCGGGTCGTTGCCGTGGTCGGCGGTGACCACGAGCCGGTCGCCAGGCCGGTCCAGCAGCGAGAGCACGCCCGCCAGACCCGCGTCCGCCTGCTCCAGCACCTGCGCGAACCGTGCGGTGTCCTGCTGGTGCCCGGCGAGGTCGGTCTCCTGGACGTTGGCGACGACGAGCGCGTCGCCGGGGGCCCGTGCCGCCTCCAGGGTGTGCGCGAACACGTCGGCCGTCGGCACGGCGGGGCGGCGCACGGCCGCCTCGCACTCCAGGATGTCCGCCGCCTTGCCCACCAGCGTGACGGGGATTCCGGCGCGTACTGCCAGGTCGGGAAGCTGGCGCGCGTGGTCGATGTGCGCGCCCAGGTGCTGCACCTGGAGACCGCCGTTGCGGTAGACGCCGGTTGCCGGGGTGTCCAGGCCGACCGTTCCGCCGTCGCCCTCCCGTACGAAACCGGCCAGCGGCCCGTCGGCGTTGCCGCCCACCGCGATCACCCGGGCGACGGGCGCCACGGCACGCACCGTGCGCGCGACGGCGAGGATGCCGTCGAACGGGAGGTCCGTCAGGCGGCCCGTGGCGTTCCAGTTGATGCCCGGGTCGGCCTCCAGGTTGTCGTGGACGAGGACACTGCCGTCGACCACGAGCAGCGGCCTGCCGTCGAGCGGTTCGACCTGGTGGCCCGCGGCGCGCAGTGCCGCTGTGACCTCGTCGAGGCGGTCGGCGAGCCGCGCCACGGTCACCCGGCTGAAGTCGGCGCCCATCATGGTCTGGTGCCCCGCGAAGGTGTCGGCTCCCGGGTAGCCGAGTCCGACACGTCCTGCGGCGACGGGCAGGTGGGTGCGGCGGGCCAGATCGGGGTGCGGGTGCACGAGCCCGAGGCCGAGCGCACCCAGCACGGGCAGCCGCAGCGGGCGCCCCAACTCCTCGCGGGCGCGGTCGAGTACGTGCCCGCAGGTGTCGGCCGCCACGTCGCCGGGGCGCAGCGCGCCCGCGTCCGGCATGGCGCCGATCCCGAAGCCGTCGAGGACGACGATGACGGTCCTGCTCATCACAGTGCTCCGTTCCTGTGCTGTGTGCCGTCCCCGGGCCGGGCGCCGCCCCCGGGAGGTGCGCCGTTCCGGGGAAGGCCGCGGGAGTCGTACAGCCCCGTCAGCCGGGGTGTGCCGGACGACAGTCCCTCGACCACGGCGACCGTCGAACGCGTGACGAAGACCTGGGTACGGAACGCCAGCAGCGCGGTCTCGCCCGCGCTGACGCGCGCGCCGGAAGCGGGGGCTTCGAGCAACCGGTAGTAGTCGATGTTCTCGGCGGGCGCCTCGGCGACGGCCAGCCGCTGCCCGGTGCGCGGCAGCAGCGCCGAGCGGATGTGCGACCGCGGGTAGAAGCCGCCGCCGAAGACAGCGGGGCGCCCGTCGGCCAGGGTGTGCGCGACCTCGGTGACGTACACGTACGCGGGCCGCTCCGGCTGGGACAGGTCGCGCGCGTGCAGCGGTGTGGTGCCGGTCAGCGCGTGCCCCGGTTCGCCGTGCGTGGCGCCGAGCCGGGCCAGCAGCGGGAGCGAGGCCGCCGAAGTGGCGCTGGGGGCGCTCAGCTTGAGGTCGCGGTGACCGCGCGCCGCCAGCAGATCGCGGGCCTTGAGCGCGATGTCGAAGTTGGGCGTGGGCTCCGGCGCTCCGGTCGCGGGATCGCACAGTACGCAGGGGAACGCGGTGACCCCGGCGATACGTACGCTGGGCAGCGCCTCGGCCTCGTGCGCGAACGCGTCGAGCCCGTCGAGCGGAACGCCGCCTTCCTGCCCCGGGTAGACCGCTCCCTCGGCCCCTTCGAGCCGGATCAGGATGTCCTGTGTGAAACCGAGGGCGCGGGCCTGTTCGGACACGGCGCGCGCGTTGTCGAGGTCGTAGACGGTGACGGTCTCGGGGCGCAGCGCGAGCAGTTCGGGCAGCGCGCGGTGCGGGATCTGCACGAGGTGGCCCAGGTTCCCCGCGCGTGCGCCCGCCGCGTGCAGGGTGCGTGCCTCGTCGGCGTCGATGGCCGCGTACGCGGGGATGCTGCGCGCGATGGCTCTGATCAGCTCCGGGTTACGGCCGATCTGCTTGACGACGAACCACAGCCCCAGACCGAGCCGTTCGGCCTCCCCCGCGAGGACGGCGGCGTTCTCACCGACGGCGTCGAGGTCCATGACGTAGGTGTCGGGTGGGATCTCACCGCGCCGGTGAAGATCGGCCGCGACATCGGCGAGCCGCGGGTTACGGGCGAGAAGGCTGTCGAGGAACACGTCAGTCCTTTGCGTGGTGCTGCGGTGCGTGGGGGGCGGGGTACGGCCGCGCGCGGTCGGCGGGGGCCGGGCCGGTGGCCGATCGGGTGTCAGGGCCGGTGGCCCGCCCCGCGTCGGGACCCGTGGCCTGACTCGCGTCGGGACCCGTGGCCTGACCCGCGGCCTGACTCGCATCGGGACCCGCGTCGGGACCCGTGGCCTGACCCGCGGCCTGACTCGCGTCGTGGCCCGGTTCCGGCCCGTCCGGCTCATGGCCCGGTTCCGGCCTGTGGCCCGGTTCCGGGCCGTCCTGCTCGTTCCGCAGTGCGGTCAGGGAGCGGCGCAGGATGTCGAGGACCTGGTCGGCGCCTGCGCGCATGGGGTTGACGCGGACCACCCAGTCGGCCAGTTCAGGGCGGTCGTCGAGGGTGGAGCTGGACATCCGGTAGAAGAGCGGGGCGATCTCGTAGCGGGAGTTGGAGCCGACCGGGTAGGGCGCCGCGCCGTAGCAGGCGGCGACCGCGGGGAGCCGGGCCGCCACGGGCTCGGTCAGCCGTACGAGCAGGCACCGGTCCTGGACGTTGGCCAGCCGCGCCTCGGCGACGCCGGGCACCTCGCCCGCTGCGAGCCGTGCCGCTGCCTCCTCGCCCACGCGGGACTGGACGGCCCACAGCACCGGTACGTGGGTGAGGGCACGCAGCGCGTCGAGCGCCTGGTGGCCCTGGACCTGGCCGCCGCCCGAGTAGTTGTCGGCCCGGATGCGCGCGACCAGGTCGGCGGTGCCGGTGACCACGCCAACGCCCTCGGGTCCGTGCAGCTTGAACAGGGAGAAGCAGGACGCGTCCGCGCCGAGTTCGACACCGGATTCGGGCACGCGGAAGACGGCGTAGTTGTCGTCCACGAGGGTGCGCACACCCGCGTCGGCGCAGGCGGCCAGCACCTCGGCGGGGTCGTAGGAGTCCGTGAGCCGCTGCCGGGTGTGCTGGACGTACGCCCACCTGAACCGGCCGGAGGCGAGCGCCGCGCGTAGCTCGTCCGGGTCGTTGAAGTCGGCCTCCACGGTCTCCACGCCCAGCCCGCGCAGGGTGACGGCGGTGCTCCGGTAGACGGGAGCACGGTGGATGAGCAGCGGTTCGCCGGGGCTGACGGCGGCGCTCAGTGCGGCCCGGATGGCGCCGGTGCCCGCTCCCTGTACCAGTGCGGCGTCCTCGGTACCGAAGTAGGCGGCGAGTACGGCCTCGACGCGGGCCGTGCTGCGGGGCCTGCCGAGCCCCGGGACCACGCCGGCGTCCGAGGCGAACAGTTCCTGGCCCTCGAAGTGCGCCGCCACGCATTCCAGGAGCCGGAACTGGCGCGTCACCGCGTCCTCGACCCGCACGGTCGGCAGCGGGAACGTGACGGGGAGGACGGGAGGCACGTCACCGGAAGAGGAAGCGGACCCGGACGGGGAAACGGACCCGGACGAGGACTCGGAAGGGACGGCTGAAGGGGGTGGCGTAGGGGCGGCCATGTCAGATCTCCTCCGGGCTCGCGCCGGTCAGAAAGCGCAGGGGGTTGCGCCGGGTCATCAGGTCGATCAGGTCCTCGTCGACGCCCGCTGCGCGCGCCCGGGGCAGGAACGAGCGGAACAGATGCCCATATCCCTGACCGCCCTCGGTACGCAGGTAGCCATGGCGTGAGATGTCGCAGCTGAGCAGGACCCGGTCCGCGTACCCGGCCTCCAGCAGCGCCAGCAGCAGCCGCAGGCGTACCTCGTCGCTCTGGTAGCTCTCCTTGCCGACGGTGTCGAAGGCGACATACGCGCCGGCCGCGGCCAGCGCACGGTGCACGGCGGGGTCGTCGAGCAGGTCCTGGTGCCCGACGGCGACGCGGTGCGGGGCGAGGCCCTCGCCGGTCAGCAGGTCGAGCTGAGCGAGCCCGCCCCTGCCGAGCTGGGCGTGTGTGGAGACGGACAGCCCGGTCGCCACGGCGGCGCGCGCCGCAGCGCGCAGCGAGCGCGCCTCGGGCTCGCTGGGCGTCTCACCGTGGCTGCCGACCTCGCCGAGTACGCCGGGCAGGATGCCGGTACCGTCCAGGCCGCCGCCGTCCTGCTCGGCCTCGCCGACGAGTGTGCGGGTGAGCTGTTCGACGGAGGCGCCGGCCAGCTCGGGGGTGTGGAACGGCTCGTAGTACCAGCCGGTGGCCGCGACGACCGGTACCCCGCTCTCGCGCGAGATCCGGGCGAGAGCGCCCGGGTCCCTGCCCATGCCTCTGCACGTCAGCTCGATGACCAGCGAGAGCCCGAACTCCTCGCGCAGCGCGGCCAGTTCGCCCGTCACCGCCGCACCGTGCCGGTCGGCACCGAGTACGGCGGCGCCGTCGCCCTTGAGGTCCAGGTCGAGGACCAGGTGTTCGTGGGCGAGCGCCGGCCCCCGCACGGTGGCGGGGGACAGCGGCCCGGTGACGGTCCGCACGAGGGGCTCGGTGGTGTGCGGAGTACTCATGGTGCGGTGCCCTTCTGGCGAGGATTTCCTGTGTGCGGGCCCGGCAGGTCCCGTTCCGGCGGCTCAGCCCTTGATGGGGGTGAACAGATCGAGCCAGTACAGGATGTTGAGCAGCACGCCGCCGACGATCACCGCGGCGGGAGCGGCTGCCATCCGGACGACGGGGCGTCCCATCGCCTCGTTGAGGAGATACAGCCCGCCGACGATGAGAATGCCCAGGCCGCCACCCATCGCGTTGGCCGCCATCAGCGAGCCGAACAGGATGGCCAGCTGGAGGGAGTCGGAGATCGCGTTCCGCAGGTGCTCGGAGGAGTCGCGGACGCTGGGCAGCCTGCCGAGGATCTTGCCGATCCACGAGAGCGCCAGCACCTCCAGCGCGAAGACGGCAGCGCCGACGACCGCGGCCAGCACGGGGTTCGGCATCAGGTAGCCGATGGGGTAGACGAGCGTGAAGCCGGCGATGCCGTACGCACCGGAGGCCAGCGCCGTCGTCGCGATCAGCGGGATGAAGCCGAACACGCGGTAGAAGTCCACCTGCGCCGCCTCGGAGATGTGCCCCTTGGCGATGAGGAAGCTGGTGGCTTCGCCGCCGCCGAAGATATGCATCTGGGCGAGGACACAGACTCCCGCGCCGAGCAGCATGAACAGCGGCAGGTACCGCCGCAGCCGGGCGGCGCTCGCGCTGAAGAGCGAGGCCATCGGATCCTCGGCGGCCTCCGCCTCACCGGCTCCGCCCGTACCACTCGCTCCGCCCGTACCGCCCGCTCCGTCCGCTTCGGCCGTACCGTCCGACTTCTTGGTGAGCGCAGCGGCCAGGTCGGCCTTGCGCTGCCTGAGGTCCTGGGAGACGGCGAGCCCGATGAGCATCAGGACACCTGCGGCCATCGCCAGCGCGCCGGCGAACATGTCCGGCCACACCTTCATCGTCAGGACGACCAGGGCGAGTTCGAGCACGCCCGCGACGCCGCCCCACTTGCGGCCGAACTGCTTGGTGATGGCCAGCACAGGAAACAGCGTGAACAGGAACAGGATCGGCGTGGACATCTCCTGCATGGCCGTCAGGAAGTCCACGGGCAGGTCGTGCGCCAGGTTGTTGGCGCCGCCCAGCGCGAAGACGACCACCGCTCCCCAGGCCGCGCCCAGGATCGGCGCGAGCCACTTCTTGGGTGACAGCAGCCCCAGGATGTCGGTGGGCAGGAACAGCAGCCACGGGTTCAGTACGCCGGTGGAGAGCGCCATCGGCGCACCCAGGCCGAAGATGAACCCGGCCGAGAGCCCGAAGGACACCGCCGTGGCGGCCGTACGGGTGGAGCGCCCCTGGATGAAGTCCAGCATGAAGGGGCGCGTGCCGTCGTTGAAGACGGCCAGTGCCATGTGCGCGACGAACGCGGTCAGCGCGCACAGGGCGATGACGAGCAACTGCTGCGGCAGCGAGAAGTCCAGGGTGGCTCCTGCTGCCAGTGAGGTCATGGTGCTCACGGGGTCACTTCCTCAGGCCCGGGCGGGGATTCCCGGTTACGCGGCTTGCCGCGCGGCGGCGCGGGCGATGAGCGGGGCGACGGCGTCGATCTGGTCCATCGAGAAGCCGAAGACCTTCTTGCCCTCGGCGAGCAGCGCGTCGACCTCCTCCTCGGACGGAACACCGCGGCCGAAGGTGTGGCAGGCGGGCTGCCCCATCAGGCCGACGAGCACCCCGAGGGAGGCGCCCGCGCCGGTGTGGCAGGTGCCCAGGTAGTAGTCGGCCTGGCCGGCGCGCAGCTTCATCGCGGCGTCCATGTCGCTGGAGACGACGACGTCGATGCCGTCGATCCCCAGCTCCTTGATGGCGTTCGCCGTCTCGCTCTTGCCGACTCCACCGGTAAGGATCTTCGTCATGGCTGGTTTCCTCTTTCGGCTCTGATGTGGGTGGTCTCGCGGTGCGCGTTCAACACCGGTCGCGGAGGCGACCGGGTGGCACGTGCGGTCAGCCGGCGACGCGCCGGCCGAGTACGGCCAGGTGCATCGCCAGGAAGTTGATCTCGGATTCCGGCAGTTCGGCGCCGAGTTCGGACCGCGCCCTGCGCGCCGTACGCCGGGCGCGCTCAACGGCCTCGGGGTGACCGGCCAGTTCGGCGGCCACTTCCTCGTCGGTCAGGAACTGCTCGATGGCCTCGCCCGCGAGCAGCCGGGTGAGCGCCATCATCAGATGGCTGGTGAGCATCCCCGCGGTCTTCTCGGTGACCGGGCGCCCCTCGTCGGCGAGCGCGGCCAGCTCCTCGACGACGAAGTCCACGGCTTCCGGCCGCACTTGGCCGCCCTCGCGGAAGAGCTGAATACGTTGTGCGAGCTGGTCGTCCACGGCGGGCTCCTGTCTCCTGGCGGATCGGGAAGGGTGGCCTCGCGGCAACCCTCCACAGAAATCGGGATTCTGGATTCTCGGGACGGAGCGGGCCGCCGCACGGAAGGGCCGTCATCAAAGGGCCTGAACCGGAAAGCGACGCGCGCGGCGTCCGTACGAAGGAGGTCAGTACGACGGCATCCGGTCACCTCGAAGCACTTCGGTCTGCAGAGCCGTCACCCGGGAGAGATCGAGCGCGTCCCGCACGGCGTTCAGCGCGTTGTCGCTCGCCGAGCGGCCGATGACGGCGGCGCTGGAGTTCCGCAGCGCGAGGTCACGGGTTATCTCGTCCCCGAGCGGCAGCACGTCCACGTTCATTCCGACCCTGCCCTGCACCTCGTCGAGGTTCCAGAGGGTGACATCGACCCGGTCCTGCGCGAACAGGTCCCGCAGCTGCATGTACGAGGACTCCACCCACTCGATGTCCGCACGGCCGACGAAGGCCCGTTCGGCGAGAATGTGCTGGTCCTCCGAGGCGTGGTCGACGGCGACCCGGAGTCCCGGCTTCCCCAGGTCGGCGCCCTTCCGCAGCAGCAGTCCGTGTGCACCCACGTACGTGGCGGGCCCGAGGTCGACCACCAGGCTCAGCTCTCCGGGGTGCTCCTCGATCAGCCGGTCGGCGGCGAACCGGGAGAGCACGACGAGGTCGGTCTTGCCCTCCAGCAGCGCCGTGGTCCTGGTCCCCGCGCCTCGCATGAAGGTGAGCGCGAACGGCGTTCCCGCCTCGTCGAAGGCGGTGCGCAGCCCGGTGGCCAGGCCCTCGTACCGCCGCGAGTACGGCAGCGGCATCGCGGCGAGCAGCGTGCCCAGCCCGGACAGCCGCCAGAGCACGGACCTGTCCGAGTGGACGAGGAAGGTACCGAGGTGACCGCGCGCCGCGGTCTCGATGGCGCCGGACTCCTCCAGCAGCCGCAGCGCCGCCTGAACGGTGCCGTTCCCGCAGCCAAGCTGTTCGGCGAGGTCCCTGACCCGGGGCAGACGACTGTCCGGCTCGGACCCCAGCAAGAGGGCCGCGAGCTGGCGGGCCGCCAGTCCGTTGCGAGTGAGGAAACGATCGTCGAAAACGTTCACGAATCGACAGTAACCAGAATCCTGGATATTTGACAAGACCCCTCAGACCGCCGTGACCAGGCGCGACGCAAGGATCCCCGTACGTAACCGAAGCGCTCCCCGCCGCAACGAAACCGACGGCGCCACATGGCCAAGGCCACTACGACACCGCCGGTCAACGCCCCGAAAGGGGCGCGGGGAACTGCGCGATCAACCACAACGAACGGACAGATGGACAACCCACGAACAGGGGCAGAGCCCCAAAGGGGCGCGGGGAACTGCGCGCCCAGCCACGACCAAGCCGCAGCCAACACACAGCGAACCCCGCGAAGCGCGACCGCGCGAAGCGAACCGCTCAGCCCGGCGGCAAAGCCGCCAACTGCGCGCGAATCCGCGCGATGTCCACCTCAGCCACACCCCGCCGGCCCCGAATCTTCTCCACGACGTGGTCCGGCGCCTTGGCGAGGAACGCCTCGTTCCCCAGCTTGCCCGTCGTCTGCGCCAGCTCCTTCTCCGCAGCGGCCAGGTCCTTGGACAGGCGCTTGCGCTCGGCCTCGACGTCGATCGCGCCCGACAGGTCCAGCGCGACGGTCGCGCCGGCGACCGGCAGCGAGGCCGTGGCATGGAAGTCCTCGCCCGCGGGCTGGAGCCGCAGGAGCTGCCGGATGGCGTCCTCGTGTGCCACCAACGAGGTGCCGTCCAGGGTGAGTTCGGCGCGGACCTTCTGGCCGGGCTGGAGCCCCTGGTCGGCGCGGAACCTGCGGACCTCGGTGACGGCGCGCTGGACGGTGGCGATCTCCTGCTCGGCCGCCTCGTCGCGGAAGCCGGAGTCCTTCGGCCAGTCGGCGATGACGACGGACTCCCCGCCGGTCAGCGCCGTCCACAGCGTCTCGGTGACGAAGGGGATGACCGGGTGCAGCAGCCGCAGCACGACGTCGAGGACCTCGCCCAGCACGCGGCGGGAGACCTCGGCCGGCCTGCCGCCCTTGCCGAAGGTGGTCTTGGCCAGCTCGACGTACCAGTCGAAGACCTCGTCCCACGCGAAGTGGTACAGCGCGTCGGAGAGCTTCGCGAACTGGAAGTCGTCGTAGTACCCGTCGGCCTCGGCGACGACCGCGTTCAGCCGCGAGAGGATCCAGCGGTCCGTCGCCGCCATCTCGTCCTGCCCGGGCAGCGGGCCCTCGACGGTCGCGCCGTTCATGAGCGCGAACCGGGTGGCGTTCCAGATCTTGTTGGCGAAGTTACGTGACGCCTTGACCCAGTCCTCACCGATCGGCACGTCGGTACCGGGGTTGGCGCCGTTGGCCAGCGTGAAGCGCAGCGCGTCGGAGCCGTACGCCTCCATCCACTCCAGGGGGTCGACGACGTTGCCGAAGGACTTCGACATCTTCTTGCCGTGCTCGTCGCGGACCAGGCCGGTGAGCTGGATGGTGTGGAAGGGCGGCTCGTCCATGACGTACGTGCCGAACATCATCATCCTGGCGACCCAGAAGAAGATGATGTCGTACCCCGTGACCAGGACATCCGTCGGATAGAACTTCTCCAGATCCGGGGTGCGCTCCGGCCAGCCCAGCGTGGAGAAGGGCCACAGGCCCGAGGAGAACCAGGTGTCCAGGACATCGGGGTCCTGGTGCCAGCCCTCGCCGCCGGGCGGCTCCTCGTCGGGGCCGACGCACACGACCTCGCCCTCGGGGCCGTACCAGACCGGGATCCGGTGGCCCCACCACAGCTGGCGGGAGATCGTCCAGTCGTGCATGTTGTCGACCCAGTCGAAGTACCGGGACGACATGTCGGCGGGATGGATCCGCGTACGTCCGTCGCGGACCGCGTCGCCCGCCTTCTTGGCCAGCGGCGCGACCTTGACCCACCACTGCATGGACAGCCGGGGCTCGATGGTCGTCTTGCAGCGCGAGCAGTGCCCGACGCTGTGCACGTAGGGCCGCTTCTCCGCGACGATCCTGCCCTGCTCGCGCAGCGCGGCCACGATGGCGGAACGCGCCTCGAAGCGGTCCAGGCCCTCGAAGGGGCCGTGCGCCGTGATCACGCCGCGCTCGTCGAGGACGGACAGGAACGGCAGGTCGTGGCGGCGGCCGATCTCGAAGTCGTTCGGGTCGTGTGCCGGGGTGACCTTGACGGCGCCTGTGCCGAACTCCGGGTCGACGTGCGCGTCGGCGACGACGGGGATCGTACGGTCGGTGAGCGGCAGCTTGATGCGCTTGCCGATGAGGTGCGCGTAGCGCTCGTCGTCCGGGTGGACGGCCACCGCGGTGTCCCCGAGCATCGTCTCAGCGCGCGTCGTGGCGACGACGACGGTCTGGTCGCCCTCGCCGTACTTCAGCGAGACCAGCTCGCCGTCGTCCTCCTGGTACTCGACCTCGATGTCGGAGATCGCGGTCAGGCAGCGCGGGCACCAGTTGATGATCCGCTCGGCGCGGTAGATCAGCCCGTCCTCGTACATCTTCTTGAAGACGGTCTGGACCGCGCGGGAGAGGCCGGCGTCCATGGTGAAGCGCTCGCGGCTCCAGTCGACGCCGTCGCCGAGGCGGCGCATCTGGCCGAGGATCTTGCCGCCGTACTCTTCCTTCCACTGCCAGACGCGCTCGACGAACGCCTCCCTGCCGAGGTCCTGACGGGACTTGCCCTCCTCGGCGAGCTGCTGCTCGACCTTGTTCTGCGTCGCGATACCGGCGTGGTCCATGCCGGGCAGCCACAGCGCTTCGTAGCCCTGCATGCGCTTACGGCGCGTGAGCGCGTCCATCATCGTGTGCTGGAAGGCGTGCCCCAGGTGGAGCGAGCCCGTGACGTTCGGCGGGGGGATGACGATCGTGTACGGCGTCCTGTCGCTCTTCGTGTCCGCCGCGAAGTAGCCCCGCTCCACCCAGCGCTCGTACAGCGTCTCCTCTACCTCGGCCGGCGCGTACTGGGTCGGCAGGTTGGCGGGGGATGCTGTGTGCGGCCCGTTTGGTTCCGGGCTCTGCTGAGAGTTGTCGGTCACGACGGCCAGTGTACGGGCGGGAATGTAGCGGTCTCGAATCGGTTTATGGACCGGTGCAGCGCTCCCCTGTGCCATCCGTCAGGATGAGCGGTGCGCATTCGAGGAGACTTCACGGAGGGGAAGCGCCGCCATGAGTGACAACCAGCCCGGACCTTACGGCCAACAGCCGCAACAGCCCGGTCCTTACGGGCAGCCGGGCCCGTACGGGCAGCCCCCGCAGCAGCCGGGCGGTCCCAACCCGTACGGCGGCGCCCAGGGTCAGCCCGGATACGGATACCCCCCGCAGCAGCCCGGCCAGCCCGGCATGCCGCCGCCCCCGCAGGGCCAGCCCGGTATGCCGCCGCCGCAGGGCCAGCCCGGATACGGGTACCCGGGCCAGCCGGGTCAGCCGGGCCCCTATGGTCAGCAGCAGCCCGGGATGCCGATGCCGCCGCAGAACAGCGGCGGCGGCAAGGGCAAGACGATAGGCATCGTCGTCGGCGCTCTCGTGCTGGTCGGCGCCGTCATCGGCGGCGTCCTCTACTTCACGGGCGACGACGACGGCAAGGGCGGCGGAACCGTCGCTTCGGACGGCAAGAAGTACAAGCTGACGACGCCGCAGACGGTCGCGGGAGAGTTCGACAAGGTACCGGGCAAGGGCTCTTCGGGCGGCTTCAGTCAGAGCGACGTCGCCCAGTTCGAGAAGTTCGGCGTGCAGAACCCGAAGCAGGTGTCCGCCGCCTACAAGAGCGGCGAGGGCGTCGACACGAAGCAGCTCCAGTTCGGCGGTGTCTACGGCGACATCAAGAACCCGGAGGCCGTCGTCGACGCGGCGCTCATGATGGTCGCCAACGAGGCCAAGAAGGACCCGAACACGGGCGGCGGCGGCAAGGCCGAACTGGACGGTGAGGCCGAGACGGTGAAGCCCGCGGGGCTCGGGGACGACGCCGTGATGAAGTGCCAGAAGGTGAAGTTCACCCCGGCAGCGGGCGCCACCTCCGGGATGAAGGGCTTCACCATGCCGTTCTGCATGTGGGGCGACAACAGCACCGTCGGCTTCGTGGTCGTGGCCTCCTCGGCCGCCGTCATCAGCGGCGCTGACACCCCCGTCGCGGAGGCCGGCGCCACGACGGCGAAGGTCCGCCAGGACACCCGCGTCGAGATCAAGTGACCAGCAACTGACGCCACGGT